>NZ_BAIV01000014.1 GCF_000517545.1 Bacteroides reticulotermitis JCM 10512
AGTAGCGGCGACCCCGACACCGGTAAAACCGCCGGGAGCTGGTTTGGAGCCTGCGTCTTCCTCATCGTCGCGGCGACAGTCCTTCGTTCCTTCTTCCTGTAATATAGCAGGCTATGGAATACAATATCAACAAGGGAATCGGACGCAACGTGGAATTCAACGGCTTGCAGGCACAATACCTGTACTTTTTTGTCGGGGGCTTGCTGGCCATTTTCCTGCTGTTCGTCATCTTCTATATGATAGGTATTGACCGGTGGTTCTGTATCGGTTTCGGTGTCCTCTCCGCTTTCTCTCTGATCTTCGGGGTGTTCCACCTGAACAAGAAGTATGGTCCCAACGGCCTGATGAAGCTGGCCGCAGTCAAGTACCACCCGTCCTATATCATCAATCGCAAACGTATATCTTCCTTATTTAAAAAACGCATTCATGAGAAATATATTAAAAGCCGCAACGCTGGAAAGTAAGTTTCCAATCCTGTCCGTGGAGGAAGGGTGCATTCTCTCCAAAGACGCGGACGTGACCATCGGCTTCAAGGTCTTTCTTCCGGAGCTGTTCACGGTCACTTCCGCAGATTATGCATCCATGCACGGCACATGAACAAAGGCAGTCAAGGTACTGCCGAATTATACGATAGTACACCGCCAGGACTGGTTTCTGAAAGAAAATTACAAGGCCGACACGCAGAAAGACGGGATGAGTTTTTTGGACCGTTCTTTCGAACTTCATTTTAATGAACGGCCTTTCCTAAATCATTTCTCTTACCTGTTTATCACCAAGACGACTAAGGAACGCAGCCGCAGCCAGAGCAATTTCTCCATCCTCTGCCGGGGGAATATAATTCCGAAGGAAGTCCGGGACAAAGAAACGGTCAGCCTGTTTTTGGAGAGTGTCGACCAGTTCGAGCGCATCCTGAATGACTCGGCCTTTATCCGTCTGGAGCGGTTGACCACCGATGAGATAGTCGGCACACCACAGCAGGCCGGATTGATTGAAAAGTATTTTTCTCTATCACAGCAGGACACGACCACCCTGAAGGATATACAGATGAGCGCGTCCAAGATGCGCATCGGGGACAATACGCTCTGCGTGCATACGCTTTCCGACGTGGATGATCTTCCCGGCAGTGTCCAGACGGATACCCGGTATGAGAAATACTCCACCGACCGCAGCGACTGCCGTCTAAGTTTTGCCGCTCCGGTGGGGCTAATGCTCTCCTGTAACCATATTTACAACCAGTTCCTGTTCATCGATGATTCGGCAGAAATCCTGCAACGCTTTGAGAAGACGGCACGCAACATGCACTCGCTTTCCAAATACAGCCGAGCCAACCAACTTAACAAGCAGTGGATTGATGCCTACCTGGACGAGGCGCATTCCTTCGGGCTGACCGCCATCCGTTGCCATTGCAATGTCATGGCATGGTCGGA
This sequence comes from Bacteroides reticulotermitis JCM 10512, assembly GCF_000517545.1. Lineage (GTDB taxonomy): Bacteria > Bacteroidota > Bacteroidia > Bacteroidales > Bacteroidaceae > Bacteroides > Bacteroides reticulotermitis. The sequence goes on from NZ_BAIV01000014.1 coordinate 1,428, forward strand.
CAGCCGGGAGAAGCTCAAGGTGATAAAGAACGATACCGGTTCTGCTCTGGCCCTGATGGGATGCAAGCCCCGTTATAATACCATTGACGCACCTGCCTTGTATTGGGCAGGTATTCCGGGAGGCGAAGGCGATTTCCCTTCCGAGGAGTCCTTTTTCACTTTCGTCGAACAGGGAGTCTGCTTCTTTACGGAAGAGACGAACTATGCGGATTCCCTGTCGCCATTCGGTATCAAGATGGCAGACCGGACAAACGGGAAGCCCCTGCATCTGGATATTTCGGACGAACCGATGCGTCGTGGTATTACAACCAACCGTAACAAGCTGGTCATCGGGCCTTCCGGTTCGGGCAAGTCATTTTTTATGAACCATCTTGTGAGACAGTATTGGGAACAGAATACCCACATTATATTGATCGACATCGGTAACAGTTACAAGGGATTATGTGACCTGATTCACCAGCGCACAAACGGTGAGGATGGCATATATTATACGTATAGTGAAAAACATCCGATAGCTTTTAATCCATTTTTCACCGAAGACAAGGTCTTTGACCTGGAAAAGAAAGAGTCCATTAAAACGCTGATCATGTCGCTCTGGAAAAGGGATACGGAAGTCATTACCCGTGCCGAGGAAGTAGCACTCTCAATGGCGGTTAACCTGTTCCTTGAAAAGATAAAGGAGGACAATGAGCTGGTTCCTTCCTTTAATACTTTCTACGAGTTCGTACAGGGAGAGTTCCGTGGAATACTGGAGGAGAAGCATTACCGCGAGAAGGATTTCGATCTCACTAACTTTCTGAATGTATTGGCTCCTTATTATCGTGGTGGAGAGTACGATTATCTGCTGAACTCCGACGAGCAGCTCGACCTGTTGAACAAGCGTTTTGTGGTATTTGAAATTGACGAAATTAAGGAGCATAAAATTCTTTTTCCGGTAGTCACTGTCATCATTATGGAGGCTTTCATAAACAAAATGAGACGTTTGCATGGGGTGCGAAAGATGATAGTTGTAGAGGAGGCTTGGAAGGCAATCGCACGTGAAGGCATGGCTGACTATATAAAGTTTTTATGTGCGCCCGTAAAGGTTGCATCGTAAATATCTCTTTGGCAAGAGATTAGGAAAGTGTTCTTTGAAAATGACCTATCATCAGCCGACTTATCTGTTTCGGGAAAACTTAACCGAGCAGGGAGTGTAGCATGTCGGAAAAGTCATAAGTCAGTTAGTTACCAAACTGCGACTGAATGGCGAGATGAAAAGATAGATATGAGGATAAAGTCCGAATTGATTGAACGATAGTCCGAATGGTCCCCCTTGAGGCTATGGCGTAAGGTAACTATCAATCGCCATATCGTGATACTACTTCAGTGTATAGGAATGAAGGTAGCAAGAACTTATCACGACACAACCGCAGTAAGCGAGTAAAGGACGGAAGTCGTATCCGACAATCTATCATGCCAACAGTTACGATGTAATAAACGGGGATTACCTATCCCGAAGTGCCGAAAGGCTATTAGGTTCGACCTATGAAAATTCGGAGTGGTAACGGAGCTTCCATAGTAGTTTGAGCAAGGTAACGCCTTGTACATGGCGAAGGGAAGCAGCTAATTATTAATACAATTAACGGAAAATGTGAGAGACATTATGAGAAGTCCAGAAAGAGTATTAAACAGTCTATCAGAACACAGTAAGGATGCAAGCTATAAGTTTGAACGTCTTTACAGAATTTTGTTCAATGAGGAAATGTTCTACGTTGCCTATCAGCGTATCTACGCTAAAGAGGGTAACATGACTAAAGGTTCAGACGGTCAGACCATTGACAACATGAGCCTGAAACGAATTGAAAAGTTGATTGATACGTTAAAAGATGAAACGTACCAGCCCCAACCGTCAAAGAGGGTGTACATACCGAAGAAAAACGGTAAGAAAAGACCTCTTGGCGTGCCGACTTTCAATGACAAGTTGATACAAGAAGTAGTAAGAATGGTACTGGAAGCCATATACGAGGGAAATTTTGAATACACCTCGCATGGTTTCCGTCCCAATCGAAGCTGCCATACTGCATTAACTCATATCCAAAAGGAGTTTAATGGTGCAAAATGGTTTGTGGAGGGAGACATAAAAGGCTTCTTTGATAATATAAACCATGATGTATTGATAAACATTCTCTTGGAGCGTATTGCGGATGAACGCTTCATCCGATTGATACGCAAGTTTATGAAAGCGGGATATATCGAAGACTGGCAATTCCACAATACTTACAGTGGCACACCGCAAGGGGGTATCATCAGCCCGATATTGGCTAATATATACCTTGACAAGCTGGATAAGTATATAAAGGAATACACAGCCAAATTCGACAAAGGGAAGAAACGAAAATTCAGTAGAGAAAGTATGGACTTTGGCAATGCAAGAAAACGTATTGTGCGAAGATTGAAGTTCGTAAAAGACGAAAGGCAAAGGACAAAGCTAATCCTTGAACTGAAAGCAATAGAACAAGGACGGGCTAAATATCCCAACGGCGAAGAAATGGATGCCGATTACAGAAGAATGAAATATGCAAGATATGCAGATGATTTTCTTGTGGGAATTATCGGAAGCAAGCAGGATGCGCAACAGATAAAAGAAGATATTAAAAACTTCCTTGCTGACAGACTGGCATTGGAGCTGTCCGATGAAAAGACACTTGTCACTCACACGGAAAGACCGGCCAAGTTTCTCGGATATGAAATCACTGTAAGAAAGTCCAATGACCAAAGACGGGATAAACGGGGTAGATTGAGAAGAACCTATGGTAAAAGGGTCTGCTTGAATGTCAGTACGGAAACAGTCCGTAAAAAACTTTTCGATTGGGGAGTATTGGAACTGACAAACCGTAACGGAAAGGAAATATGGAAACCGAAATGTAAATCGGGACTGATATTCAATGACGACCTTGAAATCCTTGATAGTTATAATCGGGAAATCGTGGGGTTCTATAATTACTACTCCATAGCCAACAACTGCGCCCATGCCTTGAATAATTTCAAGTACATCATGGAATACAGCATGTACAAAACGTTTGCAGGCAAATATAAGTGCCGAACACGTAAGGTAAACAAGAAATATCGTAAGAACGGTAGGTTTATCGTAACGCACATGACTAAAACTGGTGTAAAGGAAAGATACTTTTACGACGGTGGCTTCAAACGAAAGAAGCCCACCTATAAATCGGAATGTGACATTATGCCACGAACAATTTATACTGCGGGGCGGACAAGCCTTGTTGAAAGGCTGAAAGCCCGTGAGTGTGAATTATGTGGAGCGACAGACGACCTTGTTATGCACCATGTAAGGAAACTAAAGAACTTGCAGGGAAAGGAAAGCTGGGAACGACACATGATTGCCCGTAAACGCAAGACGATTGCCGTGTGCAGGAGTTGTCACAAGAAGATACATGACGGAAAGATAGACTGAAATTAGTGGAGAGCCGGATACGCTGAGAGGTGTAAGTCCGGTTCGGGGGCGAGCATTTGGAAACCTACCATAGAAATATGATAAGGCGCTGGGTGCTTAGCCTACACAAAACGGTTAGAAAGTATTTTGGTGAGGCCGTTGTCGTCACTCAAGAACTGGACGATATTGTATCAAGTCCCATTATCAAAGACACCATTATCAACAATGCCGATTGTAAGATTCTGCTGGATCAGCGAAAGTATATTAACAAGTTTGACTCCGTACAGTCCCTGCTCGGATTGACCGACAAAGAGAAAGGGCAGATATTGTCTATCAATCAGTCCAACGATCCGGCACGGAAGTATAAGGAGGTTTGAATAGGCTTGGGAGGTGTCCGGTCCGCTGTCTATGCCACAGAAACCTCTGTCGAGGAGTATCTCACCTATACCACGGAAGAAACCGAAAAACTGGAAGTCACACAAATGACAGAGAAGCTGGGCGGCAATATGGAGCAGGCTATCCGAATGTTGGCAAGTGAGAAGAAAAAGAAAAAATAAACGATTAAAATAAAGAAGCAATGAGAAAGAGAATTATAAGCATGTTGTTTGTCCTGTCGGCCTTTATAGTACCGGCAAGCGTACAGGCACAGTGGGTGGTGTCCGATCCGGGCAACCTCGTCCAGGGTATCGTGAACAGTGTCAACGAAATAGTGGAGACCTCGGAAACGGCGCAGAATGCCCTCTCCACATGGAAGGAGACCTCAAAGATTTTCGAGCAGGGGCGTGAGTATTACGACAAGCTGCGCAAAGTGAACGACCTGATCAGCGGCAGCGAGAAAGTCAAGGAGTCCGTCCTGATGCTCGGTGATATCTCCGAGATTTACGTGAACAATTTCGGCAAGATGCTAACCGACAAGAATTTCAGCCAGCGGGAGCTGAATGCGATAGCTGCCGGTTATAACACCATCATGAAGAAGAGCAGCCGCAGCATTACCGAGCTGAAGAATATCATCAATCCCACCGGCATGTCCATGAACGACAAGGAACGCATTGACCTGGTGAACCGGGTATACAGGGAAATGACACATTACAAGGAATTGGCCAACTACTACACCCGCAAGAACCTGCATGTATCCTACCTGCGTGCCAAGGAGAAGAACGAGCAGCAACAGGTATTTGACCTGTACGGCAAGGATGAGCGTTATTGGTAGTCTACAATTTTAAAAGAATCAATTATGGTATTATTATCCATTTCATTTGAAAATATGCACCAGATTCTTCGGAATCTCTATGATACGATGACCAAACTCTGCCACCCGATGATGGACATGGCGATGGCACTCGCTGCATTAGGAGCTTTGTTCTATATCGCTTACCGTGTCTGGCAGTCGCTCTCCCGTGCGGAGCCCATCGATGTCTTTTCGATGTTACGGCCTTTTGTCCTGGGCATGTGTATCCTTTTCTTTGACGTGATGGTGCTGGGAACTCTCAACGGTATCTTTAGCCCCATCGTTCAGGGAACCGGAATGCTGCTCCGTGACCAGACCTTCGACTTGCAGAAGTACCAGCAGGAGAAGGACAAGCTCCGTGCGGACATGATGGCTAAGACGATGATGACCGGACGTGTCTTTGCTTCCAATGAGGAGCTGGATGCGGAACTGGATAACATGGGCTGGAGTGAGGAGGAGCATACGGCCTTGCAGACCATGTATGAGGTTTCGTATGCCTTCTCCCTGCAAGGTATTGTCCAGATGGTCATGCGCAAATTGCTGGAGATTCTCTTCCAGTCCGCTTCGCTGGTCATCGACACGATCCGTACCTTTTTCCTGATAGTCCTAAGCATTTTGGGACCGATAGCCTTTGCCCTGAGTGTTTTTGACGGACTGCAGAACACGCTTGTCCAATGGCTGGCACGCTATATCAGTGTCTATCTCTGGCTACCGGTGGCTGATCTCTTCGGGGCGATGCTTGCAAGATACAGACGCTAATCCTGCAGGAAGAGATGAACCTGATGGCCGATCCGATGAGTGTCATTGACGTGGACGGTTCCTCGGCCATCTATCTGATATTCATGGTCATCGGCATTATCGGATATTTTTGTGTGCCCACTGTTTCGAACTGGATTGTCCAAGCGGGAGGTATGAGTGCCTATAACCGGAATGTCAACAATACGACATCCAAGGTGACCAATGTAGCCGGTGCTGCGGCGGGTGCTTCGACGGGAAATGTCGGTGCCGTATTATTGAAAAAGTAGAAATTGAAAAAACATAAAATTATGGAATTTAAAAGTTTTAAAAACATCGAATCCTCGTTCAGGCAGATCCGCCTGTTCACGTTGGTCTTTCTGGGTATTTGTGCCTCACTGACTACGTATGCCATCTGAAAGTCCTACCTCTTTGCTAACCAGCAACGGGAGAAAGTATATGTATTGGATCAGGGCAAGTCACTCATAGTGGCGTTATCCCAAGATGCGGCATTGAACCGTCCGGTGGAGGCCCGCGAGCATGTGCGCCGCATGCATGAACTGTTCTTTACGCTGGCTCCCGATAAGGCCGCTATCGAATCCAATATCAACCGGGCCATGTATCTGGCGGACAAGAGTCTTTATAGTTATTACCGGGATTGGAACGAGAAAGGCTATTATAATCGTCTGATCAGCGGTAATATTAACCAGACTGTCCTGGTAGACAGCATGCAGTGTGATTTCGATAACTATCCGTACCGGATCACCACCTTTGCCCGGCAGATGATTATCCGAAACAGCAATATCACCGAGCGTTCCCTGGTCACCCGTTGCTTCCTGCAGAGTACAGTCAGGTCGGATAATAATCCGCAAGGCTTCATGGCGGAACGCTTTGAGATTTTGGAAAACAGGGATATAAGGACCGTTGAACGCTAATATATTAAGGTAATGAAAAGCAGGAAGATAAAGACAGAGATCAGCGAAAAACTGAAGAACGTTTGCGAGGAGCTGTCCGAAAAAGAGCGTAAGGGAGTGCTTGTGGGCATGCTGGTTACCAGTACCGTTCTATGTGGTATCACCGTAGCACGCGCTTTCGGGCGTTTTCTCTCTCACGGCACACAAAAGGAGTTGCCGTTTGTCCATCCGGTGGACTCCCTCCACCGGGCGGATAAAGACAGTATAATGTATCACCCTAAAACCAACGAGTAATGGAAGATAAAGATTTGGAAAAGCCCGAAGCGGCAGAAGAAACGGCGGTACAGCCGGAAAACGGCAGAGCCTTGAAGGAAGAACCTGAAAAAGAGAAGAAGGTGCTCACACCGGAAGAGATGGAAAAAAGAAGGAAGTTCATTGTGATTCCGGCCTTTGTGCTGGTCTTCCTGGGAGTCATGTACTGAATATTTGCCCCCTCCGGCAAGGAAAACGAGACGGAAGCCCCCGGAAATTCAGGATTCAATGTGAACGTACCCGAACCTACCACTGCCAAACTGGTGGATAAGAAGACCGCTGCCTATGAGAAGCAACAGGCGGAAGTGGAGGAAGAAAGCCGGATGAAGTCGTTGGAGCAGCTTGCCGGGACATTAATGAACGAAGGAAAGGGGGCATCCGATACCGGTGAAAAAGAAAAGGACGGAGACCGGTTGCAACAGTCCGTTAATACCTACGAGCAAATCTCCGGGCAGTTGAATGACTTCTATGAGACTCCCAAAGAGACGGCAAACAGCGATTTGGAAAGAAAAGTAGATGAACTGAACAAAAAGCTGGAAGAGGCGGAAAAGGAGAAGAACAAGGCGGCTACCCGAGAAGAACTGATGGAGCGGTCCTACAAGATGGCGGCAAAGTATCTGAACCCGGATAAGGATACGGTCCAGGAGAAAGCTGTCGGAAAAGAACCCACGGAAACTGTTCCGGTTCAGCGGGCGGAGTATCAGACGACCTCCGGCCTTTCACAACCTGTTACGGATTCCGCCTATATCGCTTCGCTTACTGTCGAGAGGAATTACGGTTTTAATACTGCTGTCGGGAACAGCTACCAAATGGGGACGAATACCATCGCCGCCTGCATTTCGGAGAACCAGATCATTGAACAGGGAGGCAGGGTAAAACTCCGGTTGCTGCAACCTCTACAAGCCGGCAACATTACCGTTCCGGAGAACAGTCTGGTAACAGGTGCGGCGGTCATACAGGGAGAGCGTCTGGATATCCTGATCAGCAGCATCGAGTATGCCGGGAATATCATTCCTGTTCAGTTGGCGACTTACGATATAGACGGGCAGAAAGGTATTTTCGTTCCCGGATCGGAAACCCGCAATGCGGCAAAGGATGCGGCTGGAACGGTCAGCGAGAGCATGGGAAACAGCGTTTCGTTTGCACGTTCTGCCGGACAGCAGGTGGTCATGGACCTGACGCGCGGAGTCATGCAGGGCGGCACGCGGTTGATCACCGGACGGGTTCGCGCGGTCAAGGTGACACTGAAAGCCGGATATAAGGTGCTGCTGGTCACAAAGAGACAATAACGGATTATTCACTTTAATAAAAAAGACAAGACAATGAAAATAGTTATAGCATTCTTGATGGCTGTTCTGGCCTCGGTATCCGGTTTTTCACAGGAGGAAAGGCCGGTAAATCCCGTCAGGATTCTGACGGCGGGCCAGCATATCATCCCTTATAAAATAGAGGTCACTTTTGGGAAGACGGTGCATATCCTCTTCCCTTCGGAAGTGCGCTACGTGGATTTGGGCAGTAACAATATCATCGCAGGCAAGGCTGACGGAGTCGAGAACGTGGTACGTGTCAAAGCGGCGGTGAAGGAGTTTCCGGGAGAGACGAACTTCTCCGTGATTACAGGAGACGGCTCTTTCTTTTCCTTCAATGTCGTTTATAAGGAAGAGCCTTCCACACTGAATATCAATATGGACCAGTGGATGAACCCGGACGAGGGAGAAAAGAAAGGAGGCAGCTCCATCCGTGTCACGGAACTGGGCGAGGAAGATCCGACGGTCATTGCCAGCGTGATGTACACCATCCACCGGCTGGACCGTAGGGACGTGAAGCATATCGGATGCAGGCAGTTCGGGATGCAGGCTCTTTTAAAGGGCATTTATGTGCATAAGGACCTGATCTTCTTCCATGTTTCCCTGACGAACAATTCCAATGTGCCTTTCGATGTGGATTTCGTGCGATTTAAGATAGTGGATAAGAAGATAGCCAAAAGGACGGCTCAGCAGGAAACTTATATTGAACCGGTACGCACGCTCAATGCCCTGACACGCATCGAAGGAAAGAGCACGGGACGGATCGTGTATGCCTTTCCGAAAATTGTCATTCCTGACGACAAGTTGCTGGAAGTGGAAATTTACGAGAAAGGGGGAGGCCGTCACCAGCGGTTCTATATTGAGAACAGTGACCTGGTGGACGCGCGTATTGTGAATGAATTAATCGGTGAGTAATCATGAAAAGAGTTTTATTTATTTTGTTATGCATTTGTCTGCCCTTTGTGGCAGGCAAATCTTTTGCCCAGCGTTACCTGCCGGGGCAGAAAGGTATCCAGCTTACGTTAGGCGGTGTAGACGACTTCGGTTCAAATGTGAAGCATCTGCATGGTAATTTCCAGGTCGGACTGGCTCTGAGTCGGTATAACCGGAACCATTCCCGCTGGCTGTTCGGGGCGGATTATGTGAAAAAGCACTATTCCTATAAGGATGTTGCGATCCCCAAAGCGCAGTTTACCGGGGAGGTAGGTTATTTCGTGCCGTTCATCTCGGACCGTGGTAAGAACGTGTTCTTCTCTGCCGGTCTTTCCGCTCTGGCGGGTTATGAGACGACCAACTGGAACTGCAAGCTGCTCTATGACGGGGCGACTTTAAAGAATGACGGATGCTTCATTTATGGTTTTGCCCCGGCTTTCGAGATGGAGGCGTTCCTTTCCGACAGGCTGGTTTTTCTTTTCAATGTCCGCCAGAGGATATTCTTCGGATCATCCGTGGGGAATTTCCACACGGTGGCAGCTGTCGGTGTCAAGTACATTTTCAATTAGCAGCAACAGTATGGAACAAGGCAATTGGAACGTGGATGAGATGCTTCATTGGCTGGATATGAAAATAAACCGGGAAGACCGGAACATACGTGAACAAAGCAAGAAGATGAATGAGAATTTCCTACACTTTTTCGAATGGAATGCGGAGAGCCTGTATAAGTCTCATTTTATGTCCGGGTGTTATAAGATACTCCGGCAGGCGGTGGACGGGGCAAAGGGCATGGATACGGTTTGGAATATTGTTGAGGACAACATTGCTTACTGTGAGAACAAACTGTTGAACGGTCAGGTGGATTGTAACAGTTCCAGCCGGACAACGAATGTTGCCCATTTCCTGAAGTTGGAGTGTATGCAGCAGTTAGTTAGGGATTACCGGGAATTCGCGAATATCCTTGCGCAAACGCCTCCCGAAGAGAATTTGCAACAGACGGCTAATAAAACAGAAAAGAAGAGAGAAGAGCCGCCTGAAAGAAAGATAAAAACGGGCATCAGGCGTTAGCCGACAACGGACTCAATCAAGTAAATTATTCATTTAGTAATACGTAAAATCATGAAGATGAAATTAATAATAAGTGGTATCATGCTCACATTGCTTTGCCTGCTGGGTGGCTGTGATGATAAATTGGAAGTACAGCAGGCTTATGATTTCTCGCTAACGTCCTGGTATCTCCAGAAGACCATTTCCCCGGATGAGACCGTGGAGATTCGTCTGACACTCAATCGTAGCGGAAACTATGAGGAAGCCGGCTATCAAATCGGTTATATACAGATGGAGGGTAGCGGCGAGGTGTACGACAAGAAGAAGGTCTATCTGGTGAACCGGGAGATGCAACCGTTGGATTCGATAGCGGAGTTGGATGACAGCGATCCCTGCCGCCAGGTATTCACGCTCTTCTATCATAACCGAAGCAGCAAGAATGCGGAAATTAAATTCGTGATAGCGGATAATTTCCATCAGGAAAGAGAACTGGATATATCCTTTCAGAGCGAAACTGAAACGGACATGGAACTATAAATCGGACAACAATGGATAAAAGTGATTTAAGGATCGAACAATTGCAGCAATATCTTGACAAGAAGAAAGGGGTTGTGGAAAGCGATATAAAAGAGTATAACCAGCAACTGGGAAAAAACTATCTTCATTTCTTTGACTGGCATGCCGATGACTTGTATAAGGCCTGTTATATGGATAAGAATTATAAGGCCATTCAGGAGGCGATTGATACCGCTGAAACGCCGAAGGACATTGAAGGCTATTTGAAGCGTTGTACCCTGTATATAGAAGAAGATCTCCTGAACGGTCCGCTTGTCAAGAAAAGTACCAACCCGATGTCGAATATGGCCCATTCCCTGGAGATGGAATGCAAACAGGAGTTACTGAAGGACCTCCGGTATTTAAACAGGCTTCTTCAGAGTGAGACTGTAAGTGAAAGAATAAGGCCGCAAGAAGCACCCCGACAAGAAATTGTGCCTGTGAAAGAAAAGAAGAAAACGGGACCACGGTTGAGATAGTATCAATTGAAAGCAATAAAAAAGCTACTGAATTTTTGTTTCAGTAGCTTTTTTATTTATCCCGGTCTTATATTCCGGCTATACCAGATAAGCCTCAAAAAGATAATGTATGAATAACCGGCCCTTTTCCGTCCAGACCGTCAACATGGCCGTGCCTGTTTCTCCTGTGCGGCTTTCCCATACATGGGTCCGGGTTGCTGTATAGCCTTGATTCTGGTAAGGAGCTTTGAGCAGCCACTGACCGGATTGACGGAACTGGATGCCTGCCCATCGGAGCCGCTTGTTCAACATTCCGGCAGTCATTCCCAATTCTTTCGCTATCTGTGTGGTCGTGTAGGTGCTTTGGGATTGCAGGACTTTGTCGTAATACTGAACTTTTGGGGCCTGTAGCTTGAGTTTCAGGATAGCATAGTTGTTCTCCTTCTCCAATGCTGAAATACGGCTGTCTCGCTCTTTTATACGGTTCTGTGCGAGCAATATGGCACGCGCAAGCAGTTCATTATCCGTTTCGCCATTCTTCTTAAGAAGATAGCCACCGTTCTTTAGTGTTTCGGGAACCAGTTCATCAAATATCCAGCTTTCGAATTTCTCAGCGGAAGGCAGCTTGCTACCGGCAATCAGCGGTATACGTTTCCTTCGCTGATGTACTTGATTTTCTGGACGGCACTGCGTGTAGGGGTGTCGTAAACCACGACACCCATTGGTTTACAATGTCTTACGACGGCATCTCTCGGATTGGAGTAGCCAAGTGCGGCGGCAACATCCGAGGCGCAGAACCATATTTTCCCGTCAATTTCCAGTGTCCGGATGCGTCCGAACTCGGGATGTTCAAATATCGATACTTTATTCATGACTGTTTAATTTATAGGTTTCTTCTATTGCTTTAAATATCTCGTAGACTACCTGGGGGACGATAGCGTTCCCGTATCCTTTAATGGATGCCTGTCTTCACCGAGAAAAGGAGATACCGTCCAATCGGGTGGAAAGCCCATCATCTCGGCTACAAACAGGGGATTGAGTTGGAAACTCTTTCCAGTCCGGGCGAAGAAATCCGGAAGGCTGTTCTTCTGTGGTATCTTTCCCCGTTTCTTCAGGTTCTCCAGTGAAGGTGCGCCTTTCCAATCCCGCGCTGTCGGTGTCGGCATCACTTGTCCTTCTGCCAGCCATTGTAGGATCGATTCTTCCAGATTGTTCCCGTCCGTGTTTTCCAGCTCAGTATTGTCCGGTATCGGTTCCGGTAGTATCCCGTAAAAGTCCAGAAAATCCGTCAGGCCGTTGGGATTCTTCTCTCCGGCTATCTGGGCATGGGGTGAGGATAAATTCATCGATTTCCATTTCCTGACTCTTTCGGCATGGTGTATCTCTGTTGCCACTGGCGTTGGCAGAAGCATTCCATGGATTATCTCCGGTAGTCCCTGCTGCCTGCTGCCCGGCCCCCTGCGCTTGTAGTCCTGTGCCGTCACGGTGGGCAATAAACCAAACTCTATCCCGTCTGTGAGGTGCACCGACGGAACAAGCCGGTATAAGTACCGGCTGGACGGAATATCCTTCGCGTTCAAGATCACGGCAAATGGTTTCAACAACATATTGCTGTCGTCTTTTAAATACAGGCTCACTCTCTCCGAATAGAGTGGATTGACTTCCCACTTCAGTCTCCTGACCGGGCTGTACCATCGTGAGGATGCCAGCAACGTTCTCACCAATGACCCAATCGGGCCTGATCTCATGTATGGCCCTGAGCATGTGAGGCCAGAGATAGCGGTTATCATCCGCTCCCTTTCTTTGGCCTGCGACGGAGAATGGTTGACAAGGAAAACCTCCTGTAAGGACATTGATTTTTCCTCTCCATTCCCTGAAATCTGTCGTTGTGACATCTGTATAACTTTTCGCATCTTTAAACCAGTAATTTAGAATGGTATTACAAAAATCGTCTATCTCGCAATGGAAGGCATTCTGCCATCCCATTCATTCGGCAGCCAGGTCTGGGGCGCCGAATCCACTAAACAGGGAAGCGTGTACCAGACGCTTCCGCTGTTTCTTGTCTTGCTCTTCTTCTTTCATTGTTTATTCATTATTTAGAGGTTCGAGGTTCATTACTTTTTTGTCGATCTTACGATAGATGCTCCCCATCTCCAGCATATTTTCCAATCGGAGCAGGTCCGTGATTTCATAGACGGTCATCCCTTTCTGTGTCGTGAAGCGGATATATCCTTTCTGTCGCTGTATCTCCACTTCTTCGGGAGTCATGTGCAGGACTTCACAGATTTCCTGCAAGGTCAGGGTAAGGCTTACTTCCTTAACTGTGTAGATGTAAGTCAGGATGTTCAGCATCTGGAGGCATTTGCGGTGTGATTTGACGAGTGCTGCGAATTTGTTTCGTTCTATGACGATTACTTTACTTTGATTTTCCATGTGAATTTTTATTTATGAGTTAATAGAATCGGATATGAAATCTTCGTTTAGACATTCTTCTCTCAGGAATTTATATACGTCAGAAGCCCAGAAGTAAATCTTGCCGCTGAGTTTGAAAAATGGGAGTTTCCCGGAATTACGCCAGCGGATCAGTGTCCGGTCGCATACTTTCAGCATCAGGCGCATATCCCGGCTGTCCAGCATTTGCTTACCGTTGAAACTGGTTACTGCTTCCAGAGCCGTTTCCAGCTTGGCAATCAGTTTTCGTTGTTCCTCAAAGTTGTCCTTTATCATTGCTTTGAGTATCTCAATATCATTTCTGTTCTCTTCCATACAATATTCCTTTGTTCTAATGGGTTATTTTTCTTTCTTCGGTTGCAAAGTTTTCAAAATTAGGCATGAAAAATAGGGCTGACGGTAACCGCCAGCCCCACATTTTCCTTGTAACTCACTTGGTATCAATGTGAATTTTCAGAATATTTTTTCTTCATCAGGATAGAAAGGGGAATACACGCAATTCTCCTTCTTAAAAAAGAGACTGATAGAATGACAGAGGATATCGGATAAAAAAGGGCTGACAATTAATTGTCAACCCTTCTATAAATATGCTATGATTAACTTGGAAGCATCAAAAACATTGCTTACCTTTGTGTTACAGAGATATTTGAAATTATGCAGAGCAATGCAATGTGTAGCTGAACTTCCACTACTATATCGTTACCTGCATCTTTATAAAAACACTTTTAATCGCTGATTTATAAAAGATTAAAACGAACTACACTCTTTTGTTGTTTGTAATAAAGTGCTTCATCGGTTCCGGAAATCATTTGAACCTTGGATGTATTGAGCATATAGTCCGGATTTATTTCCGCAGTCAGGTTCATGTTACGGGTAGCAAGCCATGACACAGCCAATAAGGCATCCAAACGATTGATAGGGCGTTTGAAATAATCATAAGCATTGAGGTCTTCTATTTCTTCCTCGAAAGAGGTATCATACTTATGTGTTTCCCTATCGTTACTTGCCATCAACCAAGAGCCCTTTCCGGTAAGCGTTAATTTAGGAGTTAACTTATCCGTGTAAATCAACGAAAAATAATGGCTGTATTCATGCTCACGGGTATCTTTTAGTGTAGATGCAGCGTTCTCTGTATCGGTATTTTCCCGAAGTTGGTCCTGCCTGGTATTCGTTGGCGAAGTTTTAAAGACATAAGACGCATTAAGTTCCTTCTTATCTGGCTTTATATCCAGATGATAAGCCAATGCTCCCTCCCATATACAGTTTTTTACACTTGAAGACGTGCGGTTATTTATCGAAGAACCAGGCTGCTCATTCGATTGAAACTCCGTTTTAGCATATCTATCGGTATAATTGTCCCTCTTCCTAACCGAAAAGCTACCACTGAGAAAGTCTCTAGCCGACAGGTCACGACTAATATTTATATTACCACTATATGCATCCGTTTTATTCTCGACCCGCTCATTATCCAGCAACGAATAATTCGTTCCCTGCGTGGAAGAGATATTTTCCGTATGCAAAGGCTTATCCCATGAATATCCGATAGAGCTTGCTATTCGGGTTTTGTCTGAGCTTGCCGTCACTCGCTGTGAAAGATTCAGGTTTCTGTCCAGACGAAAGGAAGCGAGTGATTCGCCAACCGCTCCAAACAAACGCTGAGTTTTATCCGGGGTCACCGTTATCACATAGTCATATTCCTTATACTTTTCAGGTTTATCAAGCAGAATCTTAACATTGGTAAACCCCATTGCAGGCAACTTTCGCAATACCTCGTTCAGTGAACTTCCACCGGAAAAGAGTGCATCCTTACGTCCGTTGCGAAGTACTATCACACTCTTCAGTGGATCATTTTCAGCTACGATCCGGTCGTCAATAACCGATAAAAAAGGTACTCGTCCCAATATATCCAACATGCTCGATGTAGCACGTGTTGAATCAGCGGTAATATTATAAATCACTTCCCGGGCGTTCTTCTCTACTAACGGCCGGATGGTGACTTCATCAAGCTGAATTTGATCTATTTTAAGCGTAATCTGCCCCAACTTGATCGGTTCGGAGTCAAGTTCGATGTTTCGTATTTGTTCTTTATACCCTACACAAGTTATCTTAAGCTTGTATTTGCCTTTCGGTAAGGGAATTTCGAACTTTCCATACGTATCGCAAGCGGCTGTCCGAAAAACTTTTCCCGGTTGACTCGTCGTTAATACGATTACAGAAGCAAAAGAAATAGGAAGATTTTCGGTGTCCTTGATCACTCCACTGGCGGAGAGAAGGTCTTGCTTTACAGTTTGTGCATTCAACTTCCACACCGATAGTTCGGAAAAACAGATAGGAAGGAGTATAAAACAGAAGTAAAACGCTTTTTTCTTATTCATCTCTATTCAATTTTTCAATTAAGTCTTCATAAATGTATTTATTTACACCACCTGTATGATGCAAAGCTTGAAACATTAGTTTGCGCTCATTACTTTTAACGAGATCAAAATAGACGGAAAGTTTATGTATAAAGGCAGTTAAGCCCTCCCCAAGGTGCATAGTAGCAAAGAAATCACAGGGCACTTTTCCCTTTTCTATAACAATCTATTTTGTCGTTTCCTATTTTTACAAATATAAGTATAACTATTGAAATAAAGATATTTAATTATTATTTACCAGCCATGTTATGAAACATACATATATGTTTACGCTTATAATATGTATTTATATAAGTCATACGCACTTTCGAAAGAGCTTGGGAGTTATGATCGGACCTTTTATTTTCAAAACGCTTCGATAAGTTTACTTTCTACAAAAAACCTCTTGATTACTTAGATTGAAGTGAGGAAAAGCTTTATTTACATAAAATCTTAATCTATTATTATGAAAACGAGAACGTTCCTCATCTTGTCGGATTTATGACTTTTCCGGTTGCCACGTCAAATTTGCGAAGCCGGATCGCGTGATCCGGCTCGAGTACACTCCGATATTAGGTCCATCATTTTATAAATCTATTCGTGGAGGTACTCTCCACCATTGGGGGTAAATAGATAACTTCAGGATCCAGGTTTTCAGAGGAACGATCCCAAATAAGCGTTAAGGGCATAGGTTCTTTTACTAATAAGTGTTATAAAAACACTTATTAAAGGGTAATTACTTGCAGATTTCGCAGAAGTCCGTATCTTTGCACTGTGTTTTTCATAGTATTAGATTTAAGGTTAACAAAGGTTGGAGCAAGGCGTTGCTCCTTTTTTTTGCCCTATACGCTCGTAACGGCTAGATGAAGTAACACCACTCACACGCATCAGTTGCTGATCACTCTGCTGATTTTGAATACAAATAACTATTTTCTCAACGCATCTTTATTATATAATTCTAGGTTCTTAAAATTATCTAAAGATTCTCCACATTGTTGAGCGTCCAGAGAACTATATCTATATTTGAGAATACAAACAACTTTAATCTAGCGAGTATCTATGAAAACAATCAAGGTAATAGCATTATTATTCGTTTTTTCTTGTTTATGTTTCTCGTGCAATCAAAAACAGGATCAGCTTGTGAATCTATTCTATCAGAAGGATGATGGTGTTTTATTCCTCGCAAATACAGAATCTGCTACTTATATTCAGAAATTGGAACTCAATTTGGAAAAAGACACGCTACTACTCACTACTTATAAAAAGGACGTTTCCGGATCGACTAAATTTAAAGCTAGTTTATTTTCTAAATGGAGAGTAAAATTAGATTCAACTTTCCATATTAAGTATCTAAAGTATGGAGACAAAGCGGTTGAATTATCTGAATTGAAATCCCCCTCTAAGGATTTAATCCAACGTTTCTATCCCTCTATTGAGATACAACCTGAAAAGTTTCCATATGTTGTCGAGTAACTCCCTCCTATTAAAGCTTTAAAGAAGACGCGTTGTATTCATACAGCAGCTCAAATGTACTCCACACACACATAGCTAACTCCAAATCTCTCTACATTTGTCACATCCAATATGGATACATTAAACTATTTAATTATGAAAATATACCTTTTACTATTGATCTTGGTTTCTAATACAGTTTATGCACAAAAGATTAATAATCTGATAGAATTAAAACAGAATTCCACCAATGAGCTATTCCATCATTTAGAGAGAGCCATTCGCACTCCCGCATTTCAATCTGAAGGTTACTGGGTATGGGGAAGTTCTGTAACAAAAGGAGGTGATGGGAAATATCATATGTTTGTATCCCGATTTCCTAAAACATTGCGTTTTCATCCGGGCTGGATGGTAGCTTCGGAAATTGTGCATGCAGTATCAGATACTCCCCAAGGTCCATATAATTTTAGTGACGTAGCATTACCGGCACGAGGTGCGCAATACTGGGATGGACGATCTACTCATAATCCACGGATTTTAAAGCACAACCATAAATATTACCTTATCTACATGGGCTCTACTCACCCTTTTGCGGAACCTACTTATGATGAATTGACTCTAAGCAGTCCTTGGTGCACCGTAGCCCGTTCGAGCAAACGTATCGGTTTAGCCATAGCCGATTCGCCTTACGGCCCATGGAAACGACTTGATGAACCGATTTTAAAAACGAAAGCCAATACTTTCTATAGTTATCTGACATCCAATCCCTCTCCCATTATTCAGGAAGACGGTTCGGTTATGATGATTTTTAAAGGACGCGCGCATACCCAGAATGGGAAACACTCCCAGATGGCTTTGGGCATAGCTTATGCTCCATCCATAGAAGGACCGTACACAGTACTAAATAATGATCAACCTATATTCCAAATAGATGGACAAGGCGAAGCAGAAGATCCTTTTCTATGGAAAGATAAAAGAGGATACCATGTTATATTCAAAGATCAGGTAGGCAAATACACAGGTGAACGAGGTGGAGGAGTTATGGCATACTCCGAAGATGGTATTCACTGGACAGTCAATAAAGATCCAAAATCCTACTCACTCACCGTAGAATGGGAAGACGGAAAAGTTGAAAAACAAGGGCAATTGGAACGCTCATTTCTCTTATTTGATGAAAACGGAAAAATGACCCATGCCTTTTTCGCTACAATGGATGGGCCCGGCGGATTTGAAAATGCAAGCAATTCATGGAATATGGTAATACCCATTAAATAATGCCTTAAACAAGAATCAAATAGGAAATAGTTAGCAGCAAAATCGTCCCGACTTGCTCATTACAGAGCTTTAGGTGAATTAGCATCTGCGTTTTATGACTATTGAAATAAACAAAGGGAAACCGTCTTTCTTCACAAATGGTCTCCCTTTTGTTTTAAATACAATACTTATTCAATAAATCAATTATTTTTCAGTTTTTTCCATTAGTAAATCGAAAGTTGTCGGAGTAAAATTCGGAAGATCGACCTGACCTTCGCCTTCATCCAACATTACTTTTTCTGCATTGAATTTGAATTTCAGCTTAGTGGTCTTCAATTCATAGTTGCCGCCTTCTGACTGAGAAACTTTTACTTCAATGTTTAAAGTCTGATCTTCTACATCTTCGTCTCCAGACGGAATGGATACAGCAAGTTTCAACGGTTTCGGATCAAGCACAAATTTCACACTGTCTTTGGCTTCCGTAAGTGTAGGTGTATAACCAATTTTATACTTTACATTACCCACCGCCTCAATTATCTTATCAGCTGTTTCTTCGTCATTTACAATAGAGAGCACAATATCCTTTATCGGAAAGTTCTCAAAATAAACGGTGTCATTATTCACTTTCGCTGAAATATCCAAGCCGGCCGGAGTTTCTTCCTCTCCTTCCAGACCTTCGCTTTCTGTCGGTGATACAGTGAGGATATTCATTTTTCCGGTATAATCACCGAACATAGCAGCAGGTGAAATCACATCGGGTTTTTCCCAAGTAGGATCGTCGTCATCATTACAAGCCGTAAAGCTAAAAGAACATCCAAGTACCAACATGAATACAAATAAACGGTTTAGTTTAAATTCTTTTTTCATTTCCTTTAATTTAAAAATTTAGTAAAAAAAATAGTTATTATTTCATCAGCTGATTTCATTAAAAAAACGGATGCATCTTGAAATTACTGCACATCGCTCATGTTAAAAAAAGCTTCATTGCTAATAATCAAATAGATACATTGATAATAAATTAAAATAAAAAGAGAATGTATACTACCATTTTCTGAACACAACCGAATAAAAGAATAATAAACAGTAAGTCACCCGGTATGCATATTACTATATTTAACTCTTCACGATGCAGTCTTTTCGGAATAAAATCATTTAAGTGATAAGTAGATTATTATTTAACCTAAAAAAGTATATAATGAAAAGTAGTTCATTCTTTTACAAAACCCTGATAACTGCAACGGCAATTATCAGTTCCATCGGTTTACAGTCATGTCTGGACGATGATGACAATAACAATTATTACTACAACAGATATCCCAAGGCACTTGTCACGGTAAAGTCGAGTATCGACGAGACCTTCTTCTTACAGTTGGACGACAGTACAACCCTGTTACCGGTAAATTTATCCGCTTCCCCATACGGAGATAAAGAAGTACGAGCACTAGTCAATTATGAAGAAGTGGACAAGCCCAGTGGAATATACAACAAAGCAATACAAATAAACTGGATTGACAGCATCCTCACCAAGTCCATCGCTCCTGATCTGGGAGATGACAACGACAAGGTATATGGTACAGATCCCGTAGAAATAGTAAAAGATTGGGTAACGATTGCAGAAGACGGTTATCTGACTCTTCGCTTTCGGACCTTATGGGGAGGAAACCGGAAGCCACACTTCGTCAATTTGTTACTGGGACAAGACCCCGAGAATCCTTACGAAGTGGAATTCAGGCATCATGCATACGGGGATATATACGGAGAAAAAGCTGATGCGTTGGTTGCTTTCAAACTAGACGGACTTCCCGATACGAAAGGGAAAACGGTCAAACTGAAACTGAAATGGCAATCATTCAACGGCGAAAAGTCTGTAGAATTTGATTATTGTACCCGAAGGTCGGTAAATCCTCAGAGTTCCGCCATTACAACCGTCAGAAGCAATTTTAAGATGAAATAATTTTCTCATGATCCACGACTTCCCTGGATGACTCCGCTTGTTTAAAGTGTGAATTGTTCAGGGAAGTTTTATTATATCAATATGGGATTTCATTTTCAACCATCCGAAAGTTTTTCCAGCCCCAAGAAACGTTATCCGGACACCAGAGTTACAACACAGCATAATCGAGATAATGAAATCCAAAAAAAATGCGTTAACAAATGACTCAAGAAAGTAACTACATCATTCAATGCAAGTTATTACATTAATAGATGCAAGAGAATTCTTATTTAACGAACGGGCGAGTCTCAGAAATCATCTAGATCTTTTTTAAATTCACCTAGATCGTTGTATTGAAAGAACCCGATCTTTTTAGAATCTATCTAGACGTTTTGAGGGGATAAATCCGCTTGGTTTCTTATCTCTTGAAAAGATGAAAATTTTACCGCAGGACTATTGGTTTTTTCAAATAAATAAAGTATTTTTGCTTATATTACATTTAAAAGATAGTACCATGAAGAAACTAAGTTTGTGTTTTCTGATCGGGTTTCTCTGCTTAAGCAATACCGTTTTTGCACAGGAGACGTTGGAGATAGACTACCCCACTATCAAAGAATATGTAACCACTCACCCTACTGAGTTCCAGGAACTAATGCAGCGTTTTCAAGCCAATGACTCTTTACTAACGCGTCAAGATTATGCAACTGTATACTATGGCTACTCTTTTACGTCTGCATATCAAGGAAGTATGAATACATTTTCCGATTTCTTTGAATTAACAAAGGCAAAGAAGTACGAAGAAGCCTACAGTGCCGCTCAGGAACATTTAAAGAGTAATCCGGTATCTTTGCAATTACTCTATCACTTGTACGAGTTGGGGAGCATGCTTCAAAAAGATTCCAACGAAACAAGAGGATATGCCAAACAATATGCGGCCTTACTCACTACAATATCGTTGAGCGGTGATGGAAAATCTGAAGAAACAGCTATTAAAGTGATTTGTGTGGCTGATGAGTATCAACTAATGTATATATTTTTTAGAGTCGGAAAACTAAAGTCACAAGCCCTGATAAACAATTGTGACCTGATGGAGTTTGAAAGCAGCGAATACTTTCCGGGAACCCAATTGTATTTCGACATCAGCCGCTCTCTCGACTACACAAGCGAACTTTTTAATAAGAAATGAAACGAAAACTAATTTATATCTTTCTCTCTTTTGTCTTTCTTTGCATCGTGAGTATCCTTGTTTGCAACCGGCTGATTAAAAAGAATGCCGTGCAAAAACTGTATAGTCAGGTGACTGAAATGCCCCACAATTCTGTGGGGTTATTGCTTGGCACTTCACCGAAACTCAAGAACGGCAACAACAATCTATATTTCGATTATCGCATTCAGGCAACCGCCAATCTGTATAAGGCGCGAAAGATCGATTACATTTTGATAAGTGGCGACAAACGAAGGGACGATTACAACGAACCCGAGGAGATGAAACAAGCGTTAATCCGCAAAGGTGTCCCTCTACAAGCCATTTATCTCGATTATGCCGGACTGCGAACGCTGGATTCCGTAGTAAGAGCCAAGCTCGTCTTTGGACAAAACAAGCTTACCGTCATATCTCAAAAGTTCCACAACGAACGCGCTATTTATCTTGCCGAACGAAACGGTATAGAAGCCATCGGATTCAATGCCGACGATGTTAGCGCGTATGCCGGTTTCAAAACCCAACTACGCGAACTCTTTGCCCGCGTAAAGATGTTCGCTGACCTGGCAACAGGCAAAAAGCCGAGGTTTCTGGGCGAACACTTTGTCATAGGCAAGCAAGGGAAGTAACGACAATTCTCATCAAACCATATAAAAAACAGTATGTATATCCGACCCACTGAAAAGACTGATTTAAAGAGAATCATGGAGATTTATGATTTTGCCAGAGCTTTTATGCAGGAAAACGGCAACCCAAATCAATGGATTGACGGATACCCAAGCGAAGAGTTCATGTTACAGGAAATAATCGCTAACCATAGTTTCGTTTGTGAGAATGAGCAAGGTGAACTAGTGGGCACCTTTTGTTTCATCATCGGGGAAGATCCTACCTACCGCAAGATAGAGAATGGCAAATGGCTGAATGATAATCCCTACGGTACACTTCACCGAATTGCTTCCAACGGCCGGCAAAAAGGGCTTTTCCACCATTGCATCGAATGGTGCTTCAAGTGTTGCGGGAATATACGTGTAGATACGCATCAGGATAATGTGGTGATGCAAAGTGCCTTGACAAAAGATGGTTTCAAAGAATGTGGAATCATTTATACTACGAACGGTACGCCTCGTATTGCCTATCAAAAGAGTTTATAACAATCGGTCGAAATACCTGTTCCATGGGAAGAAACAAGCAGGGTATTCGAGAAGCACACGCAAATAGGTTCGCTCATTCGATTGTTTTAAGCCAACAATTATATATTTTTGCACAAAAAGCCCCATCATGGAAATAAACGAAGCAAGCCCCAAGTTTCAGGATCTATCAATTTCGCCTATGCACACTGCGGAACATCTGCTGAACGCCACTATGGTCAGAGCCTTCGGATGCCCGCGTTCGCGTAACGCGCACATCGAACGGAAGAAAAGTAAATGCGACTACGAACTCAGCTCCTGCCCTACATCGGAGCAAATACAGCAGATCGAAGATAAAGTGAACGAAGAGATAAGCCGACATCTGCCGGTAACGATCGAGTTCATGACGCACGAACAGGCCAAAGAGATTGTCGATCTGAGTAAGTTGCCCGACGATGCCAGCGAAACATTGCGCATTGTCCGCATTGGCGACTATGACGCCTGTGCCTGCATAGGAACACACGTTGCCAATACCTCCGAAGTCGGTACTTTCAAAATATTCAGTTACGATTATGATGAAAACCGCCAAACGCTACGGTTGAGATTCAAACTGATTCGCGCGAAGTAAATAATCAGTTTAACGCACCCTCTTATCATTTAAGTTAGGCATCAATAGCAAAAAGGCATAAAATAGGAAAATTTGTCACTCCAAAATGACAAATAGTCAAATCGAAATCTAAAAATCCCTTGGCACAAAGTTTGCGCTATACTAAATGAACAGCGGTTCGAAAACAGATGGCGAAAGTGAAACATCGCTTTCCTTCACCGGAAGTTTGAGAAAACCGTCGTTCGCGATTTTATCGAATGTTTAACTTAAAAGATAGGAGACTAAATTATGATGCCTGTTAGAAGAACTCAAAGTTGGTTACCAAGTATCTTTAATGATTTCTTTGATAACGATTGGATGGTAAAAGCAAATGCAACCGCACCTGCCATTAATGTATTTGAAACTGAAAACGAATACAAACTCGAATTGGCAGCTCCGGGAATGACGAAGGATGACTTCAATGTGCGCATTGATGAAGACAACAACCTCGTGATTAGCATGGAGAAGAAGACCGAAAACAAGGAAGAGAAAAAAGACGGACGCTATCTGCGTCGTGAATTCTCTTACTCGAAGTTCCAGCAAACCATGATTTTACCGGAGAATGTGGAAAAAGAGAAAATAGCCGCTGCTGTAGACAATGGCGTTTTGAACATTACATTACCCAAACGATCTGAAGAAGAAGTAAAAAAAGCTCAAAAGCAGATTGAAATTAAGTAAACCAACATTTACTACCCGCCAATGGGGTGAGATAGAATTAGAAAGCCGCTCTTTCCATTATGGAAGAGCGGCTTTTATTTGTCATCACTAACTGCGCCAATCAATGATTCTTCCGGTAACTCAACACCGCCCATACATTGGCTGTGAAAGTAAATAGAAGTAAAACGCCCAATTGGGGCAGTAAATCGGCAATACCACTTCCTTTGAGGTACACCATACGCAACACTTCCATGAAATACTTCAAGGGGTTGAAGTCAGTAATCACCTGTGCCCAGCCGGGCATACTTCTGTCAGGCGTAAAGAGTCCGCTCATCAGCATAAGAATCATCATGAAGAACCACATGACGAACATGGCTTGCTGCATCGTGGCCGAATAATTCGAGATCACCAAGCCCAATCCGGACATAGTCAACACAAAGAAAATGGCAAAGAAGTAAATCACACCGAAATGTCCCACAGGAACAATGCCGTAAAGTGCCCATGCCCAAGCAAAGGCTAACGTCAGTACAACAAAACCCACCAACCAATACGGCAACAATTTAGCCAGAATAAAGGTAAACTTAGGAACAGGCGTTACATTAATCTGTTCGATGGTTCCGATTTCTTTTTCACTCACCACGTTCAGGGCAGGAAGAAAACCGCAAATCAAGGTCAGCAACATAACCATCAATGCCGGAATCATATACAGTTTATAGTTCAGATCGGGGTTAAACAAGTTCTGCGTGTTCAGGCTAATCGATGGATATACACCTGTTGCGTTAACGGGATGCTCGCTACGAAGTTCTTGGGAATAGTTGTTCACAATGGTAGCCAGATAAGAACTTCCCAACCCTCCCTTTGTGCCATTTGTAGCATTGGCGGCAATCAAGATATGCGCTTGCTCACCATTTGTCCAGTCGCGTTCCAAGTCTTGCGGAATCTCCATAACAATATCCGCATCCCCAGACTCAATATTAGCTAAAGCTCCCTGATACGAAGACGGCAATTCCACCAGGTGGAAGTAGCTGGAAGAGGCGATTTTCTCCACCAATCTTGTCGATATGGTAGAATGATCATTATCCACAATATTCAACCGGACGTTTTTGATCTCCATATTTACAGCCCAAGGCATCAACAGCATGATCATGCATGGAAATATCAGAATCAGCTTCGGCAAGAACGAGTTGCGAAGTAATTGCTTAAACTCTTTTTCAATCAGGAACTTTATCATGCTAACCTATGCTTAAATTTCTTAAAACTAATCGTAATCAATACAACCGCCATGAGACTCAGAATCCCGATTTCCTTTACAACAAAGACTACCGAAACTCCTTCGATCATCAATTTACGAATGGCCTGAATATACCAGCGTGCCGGTATTATGTCCGAAATCCATTGCAGAAACAACGGCATGCTTTCGATGGGGAAAATCATTCCCGACAAAATCATGGTAGGCATAAGCAAGACCAATCCCGAAGCAAGCATAGCCGCCACCTGCGTACGCGTTATGGACGAGAATAACAAGCCCAACGCCAGCGAAACGAAAATGAACAATAAAGACACGACAACCAACCAAAACAAACTTCCTGCAATCGGAACATTCAGCACAAAAACCGAAAGTAATAAGATAGTTATCAGGTTGACAAAGGAAAGCACAAAGTAGGGCACAGCCTTAGCCAGAATGATGAATAATGGCTTCATTGGCGATACCAACAGCACTTCCATTGTACCCGTTTCCTTTTCACGTACAATCGAGATGGAAGTCATCATCGCACAGATCAACATCAAGATAAGCCCCATCACACCCGGTACAAAATTATAAGCACTCTTCATTTGCGGATTGTACAGCAATTTAATATCCGGTGTCAATCCAGCCGTATTTATTCCCGGTGGCAAGAGTTCTTTGCCGGCTGCGGCAATTACACCCGAAGCGTAATTGGTTTGGGTAGTAGCCATGTTGGGGTCAGTGGCATCGGCAATCAGCTGTACGCAAGCTTCTCCGGTATACAAACGGTCGGTGAAGCGATCGGTAAACACAATTGCCATATCAATATCTCCCTTACCAAAGGCCTTTTCCACTTCCTTCGGTGTGTGATACAGGCTGGTTACATTAAAATACTCACTGGCATCCAAACGATCTATAATCTTTCGTGTGATCTCATCGTTGGACGGATCGAGCACGCCCATCCGCACATTCCGGACTTCAGTCGTAATGGCAAAGCCGAACAGAATAATTTGTACCACCGGCATTCCCAATAAGATCAGCATCGTCCGCCGATCGCGGAAGATGTGATAAAACTCTTTCTTTACGAACGCGATAAATTGTTTCATTTTCAGTCAGCTTTACGCACCGCATCGCGGGCCAGTTGTTGGAAAACATCATCCATGGTCGACACGCCGAACTGCCTCTTTAGATTATCGGGCGTATCGAGTGCTTTGATTTGTCCATCTACCATGATGGAAATGCGGTTGCAGTACTCCGCTTCATCCATATAGTGGGTAGTTACAAATATGGTAATCCCACGATCGGCAGCCTGATAGATCAACTCCCAGAACTGTCGTCGGGTAGCAGGTTCTACACCTCCTGTAGGCTCATCGAGAAAGACGATCTTAGGCTCATGAAATATAGAAACCGAGAAAGCCAGTTTCTGTTTCCATCCTAATGGAAGACTCTTCACCAAAGTGTTTCGTTCGGCGGTAAGGCCGAGACGTTCCAGCAATTTATCCGTTTTCTCGGCAATATCTTTCTCCTTCATTCCATAAATACCGGCGAACAAGCGGATATTCTCCCACACTTTCAAATCCTCGTACAAAGAAAACTTCTGGCTCATATAGCCAATATGTTTCTTCACCTGCTCCGCATCTTTGCAAATATCGAATCCGCCGATCTTTCCAACCCCCGAAGTCGGTTTGCTCAATCCGCACAACATCCGCATAGCCGTAGTCTTCCCCGCGCCATTAGCCCCAAGAAAACCAAATATTTCTCCACGTTTCACTTGGAAAGAGATATGATCTACGGCCGTAAACGAGCCAAAGCACTTCGTCAATCCTTCCACTTCAATCACCGGAGTTGTCCCTTCGCCCTTCCCCTCTTCACGCGCCAAAGAAGGCGGACAGAGGATATCGGCAAAACGATTCAATATCTCTTCGGGAACATCAATTCCATGAATCTGCCCGTTGTTGATAAAAGCGATCCGGTCGCACTGGCGAGCTTCGTCCATGATGGGGGTCGATACAATGATGGTAATTCCCTGCTGACGCAAGTTTTGCAACATCTGCCAGAACTCTTTACGCGAAACAGGATCGACTCCGGTAGTTGGCTCATCGAGAAACAAGATTTCGGGTTTATGAATCAGCGCACAACTCAAAGCCAACTTCTGTTTCATGCCACCCGACAGGGCACCTGCCCGCCGTTTCTTAAAAGGTTCTATCTGCTGATAGATATCTTTTATCAAATCGTAGTTTTCTTGAATGGTAGTATGAAATACGGTCGCGAAGAATTCCAGGTTCTCTTCCACCGTAAGATCTTGGTAAAGAGAAAATTTCCCCGGCATATACCCAATCTGCCGGCGTATTTGTTTGTAGTCTTTCACCACATCCAACCCGCCAACCGTAGCCGCTCCGCTATCCGCCAGTAGTAAGGTGGTCAAGATGCGAAACATGGTACTCTTGCCGGCGCCGTCGGGTCCTATCAGTCCGAAGATTTCTCCCCGATTCACCGTAAAGGAGACGCCTTTCAAAGCTTCTACCTTACCGTAAGTTTTACTGATATTGGTCGCTACAACGAGCGTGTCTACTTCTTCCATTTCGCTCCTCCGTACATACCTATTTTCAGATAGCCGTCATTCTTCACCGCTATTTTGACGGCATACACCAAATTAGCCCGTTCGTCTTTTGTCAGAATCGTTTTGGGCGTAAATTCCGATCGGTCGGATATCCAGGTAACCGCACCTTCATACGCTTTTTGTTCGGCAGCTCCATAGTCGGAGTAAACCGTTACTTGGTCGCCCAACTTCACATGAGCCAACTGTTCCGAAGTGATATAGGCACGCAAGTACATGCGGTCAATGTCGGCTACCTTAAACAGAGGTTTGCCAACCGAAGCCAATTCGCCCGCTTCGGTATATTTAGCCAGCACGGTTCCGTTTATAGGCGACTGAACATGGCATTTGCTCAACTGATCTTCTACTTGAGCGACCTGCACAATCACCGATTTCCCTTGTTCGGTCAGGCTGTTCGTACTATTCATAAGAGATGATGTCTGGGCAGTAAGCTCACGTTCGAGCAGCGCGATCTGGGCATCCCAATCGTCCAACTGTTTGCGGTTAGCGGCTCCTGCTTCCAATAGATTCTGCACTCTGCGCTTCTCTCGCTGTGCTGTGGCAATCTGTTGTTTAGTAGCTGCAATCTGTTTCGCCAAATCCGGCCGTTGACTTTCCACTGACTTCAAACTTGCTCCCAACTGCATCTTCGTTAAGTAGAGCTGAACGGTATCGATAAGCCCTACCTCCTCGCCCACTTGCAACCGGGTACCTTCTTCCAGATTCAAATGAAGTAGCTTGCCGGATGCCTCGGCCGAAACCGTTACTTCCGTACTTTCAAACGTACCGGTCGCATCATAAACGGGTAATCCGTTTCCACAGGAAGCCAAAAGCAATAACATACCTCCGACCCCTACATTGTATATCGTTTGTTTCATAAGGCAATTCTTCTTATTCATGGTTTGTAGTATATTTCAGTTGATAAATATTCATCAGTAATTGGATCTCATGCAAGGCTTTCGTTTGCTTGGACAGGCTTTCGTTGGTTATTTCCCGCAGCATTTCGGTCACCGTTAAGGTTCCGTTGGCAACCTTAGCTTCGGCGGCTTTACGAATATTACTCCGCAAACGAATTATTTCGTCATCGTCTTGCATCTGTTTCTCCATCGAACGGATGGCATGATCCTGCTGTGTCATTTGCAAACGTGTATTGAAAAGAAATACATCCCGGTTGCTATCTAACTGACGACGGCTGTTTTCTATAACCCGCCGGTCGTTTTTGAGCGTATACAGACTTCCGAAGTTCCACGACAAACGAACACCTGCTATATAATAAGGAGCAAACTTATCTTTCAACATATTCAAGCCCGGGTTGCCGTAAGCTCCCTGAACAAAGAGTCCGAAATGGGGCATATAGCCTACATCGAGTGCTTTCTCGCGTACCTGCAAACTTGTTTTCTGTACATCGAACCAAGTCAGTTCCGGCCGGCGTATTTCACTGGCTGCCGAAACAGTTTCTTCCCGTAAGGTTTTTCAAGAACAGCTTCATCGGGCAACTTCTCGCCTACCAACAACGAAAGCATCTGCATATAGGCTAGGCGAAGCGAAGCAAGCTCCACACGTTTTTGCCGTGTATTCAGTTCTTCCACCTTTACAGCATCCAAGTCGGCCTGATTGGCAATACCATTTTCTACATAAGCCGTTATCTGTCGGAAGCTCCGCGCCAGGTCTTCCTGAAGCAACGCGTTTTGTTCCAATTGTTCGCCAAGTAGCAAGATTCCGAAATACAGATCGTTCACCCGCTCATTAAGTGCGTACATATCTACATTCAGCTTTTCTTTATCTACTTCCGCATTCGCCTCGGTTTGCTTCTTCTTCATCCGGATTCCTCCGCCATCCCAAATGTTCTGTTGCAGTTCTAATAGAAC
This sequence comes from Bacteroides reticulotermitis JCM 10512, assembly GCF_000517545.1. Classification (GTDB taxonomy): domain Bacteria; phylum Bacteroidota; class Bacteroidia; order Bacteroidales; family Bacteroidaceae; genus Bacteroides; species Bacteroides reticulotermitis. The sequence goes on from NZ_BAIV01000014.1 coordinate 31,153, forward strand.
CTGATATTGATCTTTGGGCAATCCTTTGATATCGATCCCTGCCATTTTGATCGGAATTTCCGTTACATCACTCTGGTACGAAGCTTTAGCCGAAAGAGCAAACTGAGGTAAATAGCCCTTGGCAGCATTAGCCAGACTATACTCCTTTGTCTTCTCAATCAGTCCGTATTGACGTACCAAGGGATAGTTTTCCTGCGTTTTCCGCTGACACTCTTTCAATGTAATCTGTCCGTACATTCCTGTAACGGAACACAACCAAAAGAGACTGAAAATCATTCTTTTCATATATCTATCTTCTAACTATTATTCTATAGGCAAAGGTAAGCGTTTGGAGTATATTTCCACAGTCCACAAGTTGGTTATTATGTTCCATTAGTTCGATTTATAAGAAAAAATCCCGAAGCATATCCCAAAATTATTATATTTGCGGGAAAAGTGGACAAAAATGGAACAAAAAGAACCTTTAGACTTTGGACTCAAGAACATAGAGGAAAAGATTATCGACCCACACAGTGAGTTTCGCTTCATTACCTCTAATTTTGGTTTCGTGAATAGCATCACCCATCTAGAACCCTTCTTGTTAAAATTCGGACAGCCTTATCGAATCAAAGAAGGGCGTATTGCATTTATACAAAGAGGTACGGCACGTGTCTCCATCAATTTGATAGAATATACGTATCAAAAGGGCATGATTGCCTTGGTTGCTCCTAATTCGATTATCCAAATGAATGAAATGTCGGCTGATTTCGATGCACAAATGATGGCTATACACGCTGACTTCCTTCCGATACAAAGTAAAGAGGACTTTTTGACCCACCTCCTGAACCACAAACGCCTCCTATTAATCTACTTATCGGATGAGGAACATCAACAGATCGAAGAGTTCTACCTGCTGATGTGGAAAATTATGCAAGAGAAGATATTCCGAAGAGAGGTAATCCAGCATTTGCTGGTGAGTTTACTGTATAACATCGAATACTTTATTAAAGCTAACCACCAGCAAGTCTACGATGAACACTTGACGAGGCAGCAAGACATTTTCCAACGCTTTATCTCATTAGTCAATATATATAGCAAGACAGAGCGTACGGTTGGCTTTTACGCCGACAAGCTTTGCCTCACTCCCCGTTATCTAAATACCGTCATCCGACAAAACAGCCAGCAAACCGTTATGGACTGGATCGATCAATCGGTGATACAAGAAGCTAAAGTGATGTTGAAATGCAGTAATCTGCTGATCTATCAAATAGCTGATGAGCTGAATTTCCCCAACCCGTCCTTCTTCTGCAAATACTTCAAAAGAAAGACGGGAATGACGCCACAAGCTTATCAGCGAAGCTAATAAAATACTATCTGACTTCCACCAGTTCTAACACACGACTAGCATATTCGCGTGGCAAAGGAAGTTCAATGCCCGTATTCATTAGGAGAGCGCCACTAAACACTTTCCCTTCTACGGCAAGCGGATCTTTGCTTCTACATTCAGTTCAGTCAGGCAATATTGCTTGTTCGTCTCTAAGCCGGCCATGCGGAAACGGGGAATTATCTGTCCCTGATAATGCATGGTTTTGAAAGCGAAAAACACGGCCCGTTCCTTTTCAGGAGTAATATACATCAATGAAGCCACTCCTAGATCATCGTAGGGAGAAATAAGACGATACAAATCGCCTTGCTGAATAACCGGACGAATTTGTTTATAAGTCTCAATCGCTTTCCGGGCAAAGACACGCTCCTCTTCCGTCATGTTTTTAGGTTGCATCTCCATCCCCAGGCGACCGGTCATTGCTACATCAAAGCGAAGTTTTAAAGGTAACGCACGTCCCGTCTGATGATTAGGCGACGAACCGACGTGGGCTCCCATGGCGACGGCGGGGAAGAAATAGGAAGTCCCCCACTGCATATAGATACGCTGCAAGGCTTCAGTGTTATCACTTACCCAGAATTCTTCGAAGTTGGGCAGTACTCCATAGTTCGCACGCCCACCCCCGCTGGCACAAGCTTGGATCACTAAATCGGGATACTTCGCCCGGATTCGCTCCATCACCCGGCGCAAGCCACGTTGGTAGTCAATATAAAGATGTGATTGTTTATCGGCAGTTAAATACGAAGAACCATAGTTGGAGATGTTCATGTTCGCATCCCATTTAATGTAGGCAACATCCGGATTGTCAGTCATCAATTTATCGACAAGCTGATACATGAAATCCTGCACTTTCGGATTCGATACGTCCAACACCAATTGAGTTCCTCCTCGCCCTGGCCGTGGTTCGCGATTGGACTGACGGATGATCCAGTCGGGATGCTTCTCATATAGTTCGCTTACGTTGTTTGTCATTTCGGGTTCCAACCATATCCCGAACTTAATACCGTGTTTCTTAGCAGCCTTCACCAGACCGTCTATGCCATGAGGAAGTTTATGGGTATCTACCGTCCAATCCCCTAAAGATGAGTTGTCGCTCTTGCGGGGATATTTATCGCCAAACCAGCCGTCGTCCATCACAAAAAGTTCGCCACCCATATCGCTATATCACCCATCATCTGGTCCATCCCTTGCTCGGTGATGTCGAAGTAAACTCCCTCCCAACTATTCAACAGGACATCGCGTTGTTTCTTTCCACCGTGCACCTTACCATTTCGAGCCCAATGATGGAAGTTACGACTTACGCCACCCAAGCCTTCATCACTATAAGTCAGCGCCAGTTCAGGGGTAACAAACACTTCTTTAGGAGCCAGACTATATGCGGAAGCATCTTCGTTGATTCCGGCAAAGAACGAATGATAGTTCGTATCATCCGTATCAAAACGCAAGCTAAAGTTTCCTCCCCAACAAAGAGCGGCTCCAATAACCCGTCCATACGCCTCCTGTGGTTTACCATCCAATGAGATCATCACCTCGGCATGGCTTGTATGCGAATTACGGACTCCATCCTTATTCTTGATTACTTTCATACCCGGAAGCAGCGGTTCGGCCACAACCTTACTTTCATTTGCCCAAGTACCATAGAGATGAGAGATCCAAACATCGTTCTTGCGCACCGGCAGATAAGCCGAAGCGAACTGTTGCAACTTGACTTCTTTCTTCTCGGTATGAGATATTTCGGTCCAAGTCTCAATTATATCGGAGTTTCGATAGGCTTTATACATCATTTTCACCTCGAAAGGATATACCTTGTCGCATGTTGTTATTTGAGTCAGGCTAAATTCGGGTTCTTCTTTGGTCTGAACACCTGTAACGACGAGATCTAAGGACATATTTCCATCTCCATGTTGCACCTGCAAAGCGGCTTCTGCCGTACATTCAACGCCAAAAACGGGATAAGCCGAACGAGTATCTGGCAGACTCGCCTCCATGATCGAACCGATTTGTTCCGGTTTTATCTTATCTCCGTAGTAGATAAACTTCAACTCGCCCTTATTCGGTGCGGACAGTAGTAAAGAGGTATTTGCAGTAGAAATCAGAACCTCCTTTTCCCAAGCGAAAAGGGGGAAAGTAGTCGATAAGCAAAAGGCTAACAAAAGTAGTTTCTTCATAATCCATTATAATTTAAGAATTCGGTAGGCTAAAATAAAGATTAAATAGAAAAAACAAAAGCCTGAATGTATCATTTCCAACCTTGAAATACAAAATGGAAGTGATATGATACATTCAGGCAGTTGCCAGTAGACAGGCCACTGATTGGAAGGCCCTTTATTGAGAAAATTCCTTGATACGCTGTTCTTCTTCCAAGCGACAGATCAACAGGGTATTGTCTTTTTCGGCAATGATATAACCATCGAGTCCTTGCACCACAACTCGTTTTTCTTCGCTTGCATGTACGATGCAATTCTTGCTTTCATATAGGCGCACATCCTGCCCGATAACGGCGTTTCCGGAATTGTCACGAGGCAATAAACCGTGAAGTGCTCCCCAGGTTCCGAGATCCGACCATCCGAACGATGCCGGCAGAAGGTAAATTTCTTCAGCCTTCTCCATCACAGCATAGTCGATGGAGATGCTTTCGCAAGTTGGGAAAAACTTTCGGATTACTTCATCTTCTCTTTCGGTATAGAGATCGGGGAAAAGCCGATCGAATATCTGAGCAATACCGGGTGCGTATACACGCATCACGGCAGTAATCGTACGTACGTTCCAAACAAATATTCCGGCATTCCAGAAGTAATTGCCTGCCGACAGATAGGCTTCAGCTGTATCCTTATCCGGTTTCTCTTTGAATGCGTCTACTTTCAAAATCTCTTTGTCAGCCAAGATCGCATCCCCTGCCGCAATGTAACCGTATCCGGTTTCAGGGCGGGTTGGACGAACGCCTAACGTGGCAATGGCACTACTCTCTGCCGTAAAGTGAAGTGCTTTTTCTACTATTCTCCGAAACTCAGCCGTATCGATGACTAACGCGTCGGAAGGTGTCACCACGACATTGGCATTCGGATGTTTCTTTTTAATTTTCCAGCAGGCATACGCTATACATGGAGCGGTATTTCGGGCACAAGGTTCGGCCAGGATATTGCTTTCGGGTATCTCGGGCAACTGTTCCCGTACAATACTTACATACTTTTCCGAGGTAACTACCCACACATTCTCTTGCGGACAGATTCCCTTGAAACGATCCACTGTCAATTGAATCAATGTTTTACCACATCCCATCACATCTATAAACTGCTTTGGGCATTCCGGTGTACTCATAGGCCAAAAACGACTTCCTATGCCGCCTGCCATAATTACAATATGATTATCCATAGGCATCTAACAATTCCCCTTAATTGAAACTTCTTTATAAATAAGGGTGCAAGATACTGCAAATCGCGGAAAGAGACAAACGAAAATGCCAAAGATTTGTGGATACAATGAAAAGATGCGAATCAGACAAACTCATTGACAAATCAAAGGTCTAAATAAATCTAGGCATGCATCAATATGTTAAAGATCGCATCTTTTTAAAAATACTGGTAGAAAAATAGTTAAAGTCAAGTTAATTCCTTATCTTTGCGAGATAAACAAACGAAGTTTATGCTAAATCTTTCTTGACAGCAATTTGATCCGTTTTTGTCTTACGGACCTACCCATCGTCAAAATCGAAATCAAAATCAACTTTTGTTTTATTATATACTCTCAAAAGAGTGCTGAGTAATGGATATAGCACATTTTTGAGAATTTTAAAAATAAGGTCTAACAAGTGAGTTATCAGACAATTACTTTGAAAAGACTGAAGAATAAATTATTTTTGCAATGAAATTATTGCAAAAATATTAATTGAGAAATCACCTAAAAAATAAGAAAAATAGCCCATGGCAGTATCATTTAACAAAAGAGAATTACAAAAGAAAAAAGAACAGAAAAAACAAGAAAAGCTGAAGCGTAAAGAAGAACGTAAAGCTAGTGCAAGCGGATCATTTGATGATATGATCGCTTATGTTGATGAGAATGGCATGATAACTGACACTCCTCCCGATCCGAATAAGAAACAAGAAATCGAGATCGAGAATATTGAAGTGTCAACTCCTAAAAAAGAATTCGTGGAAGAAGTTCCATTGATTGGACGCGTTGATTTTTTCAATCCTGATAAAGGTTTTGGATTCATTAAAAATACAACCAACACAGAAAAATACTTCTTTCACATTAGCAACGCTCCGGCTAATATAGCCGAAGGCAATAAAGTAAGTTATGAATTAGAGCGAGGCGATAGAGGTATGAATGCCGTGAAAATCGTTCTAGAGAAATAAAAACAATAATTAATTACATTAAAAACGAAAAGATGAACATTTATGTATCGAATTTAAATTTTAGCACAGAAAGCGAAAATTTACAGGAATTATTTGCAACGTACGGAGAAGTTACTTCTGCTAAAATTATTACAGATCGTGAAACTGGACGCTCACGCGGCTTTGGCTTTGTAGAAATGCCAGACGACAGCGAAGGCCAAAAGGCTATCGACGAGCTAAACAATACTGATTTCGAAGGAAAAACTATTTCAGTAAACGTTGCTCGCCCAAGAACTGAAAGAAGCAATGGCGGTGGATACGGTCATGGCGGCGGTGGTTACAACCGTGGTGGCGGTAATGGCGGTGGATACGGCCGTAGATACTAATTATATTAAGGAGACGTGCCGCGAGAATAAAGGCCTGTAAAGTTTACTTTATCACAAAGCACACTCTTTTTTGAAAATTCAAAGCAATGAAGTTAAGTTTTACTTTTCTTCATTGCTTTTGTTTTTTAGCTACCCTACTCCTGGGCACCGGGCTAATTAGGGATCACCTTTTATACATATGTATATATTATTAAGATAAACAGGGAGAACGTGTCATCAACTCCCACTCACAGCTATACCTCTAAAAAAAATGATTGTTGCATTGAAAAATTACGCAACCTTATTCGTTGACCTGCCCTTACGCGTATCCCTATTAGCAAAGCGGATAGGCTCGTACTAATTGCAGTTAGCATGTACTATCAAGAGGACGATACCGCTCTGTAGCCACTGCATGCACCAAAATGACAAAAAGGACTTTGGCTGCTTTTACTTTTGCATTAAAAGCACTAGTCTATGTGCAGAAAATGGATTCCGAAACGATTCGTTCTATGTTGGCAAGTAGTGATAGTAAGAGAGCCGGCAGCAAATCCTGCAAGCTCTCTATCTTTTGTTTTACAGCCTATTACTCGGTTTCTCCCGTCAGTTCTTTTATCAGTTTCTTATAGATAATCTGATCTAGTCTGCCGGCATCGTCGAGTGCCGACTTTTTGTATTTATTGGCAGATTCGAGATTCTTCTCATTTAAGTAATATTGATATAGCAGATATTTATTGTAGAAGTTGGGACAAATCTCCAAGGCCTTATTAGCGTACTTGTACACATCGGACATCTCTTTGTTTATGTACGCACTACTTGCTTTATAGGAATAATTTAAGAAAGGCAGCAATAGTTCTTTGGAAATCCCCTCTATTTCATGCTCACAGATCGGTTCCTTATCTTTGACGATCTTGTCGAGTTTTTCGCCATAGTTGGCAACTCCCGAAGTTACAGCGACAATCTCTCCTTTTTTATCAAAAAAGAAACAAGTTGGAAAACCGGTCACGAAAAAAGTATATGGAATAGCTTGATTCATATCCCCTAAAAGAAAGTCGGTATAGTAGGGTGTGATCGGGTAATTCTCGAAAATATCACTCGTCCGAAGCCATTCACACGGCATACATCCTTCGTAAGAAGAAATAAGCATAACGTAGTCGTCGGTCTTCAGAAGGCTATCCAAGGCAGTCGTGCTAAAGACCGACTTCTTATCAATAAAACCTTTCGTTGTCAGGGTAGCAGCTTTTGTAAGCCCAATCCGGGTAACTTTTTGCTGAGCAAACAGTTCGGTTGGCGAAAGCATCAACGTGAACGACAAACAAACAGCTAATAATAAATAGTTTTTCATAACATCTTAATTTAGTTTATACTATATAAATTCACAGCGTGAATCAGGAATTTGAAATCAAAATTTCTCTTTACTCTCGAACTTACCTTCCTCGGAATAATACTTCCATGTACCTTTAGGCTGGTTATTCGAATATTTTCCACGCGACTTCAGTTTACCGTTTTCATAATATTCGCGATAACGTCCGTGGCGCTTTCCTCCCTTCACTTCAGCTTCGCTTTTCAACGCTCCTTCCGGATAAAACTCTCGCAAAACATTTCCCTGAAATTTCTCGATATAGAAACGCTTCAGTTCGCTCATCTGCTCCTTTTCGGTTTCAGCATCTTCGTTCATCTCCTCATCGGCTTCATCACTGGCAACGACAACAGATTCTTCGGGCTTGTACGGTTTGTAGTCCATCACATACTGTAAGGAAGCGGAACTACCATCTCCCACTACTTGCATAGTCCAGTAAGGGAACGAATAGAGCACGTCTTTATTCGATTCGATCTCATTCCATGTAGCTACATTCATCATTGGCTTCAGCAATGGGTAGAACTTATTGATGTCTGTATATAGGAAAATCGTAGAATTTGACTTCAAATACGAGAGTGCGTTTTTAAAACCCGGATTATTCTTCAAGAGATTCTTCTGCTCATAGTCTTCTACAAAAGAAAGCAGAGAGGCTGCCTTATTGCTGAAAACCACGTAATCGTCCACATAGGTATAATAGGGCTTCTCAAACTTATCAAACAGTTTTCCGAAAAAGAGACGGAAGAATCCCTTCATTTCGACATAGTTAATATCGAAGTCTTTGTAGTTGACTGTTTTAATCTTAACCGGAGTACGGCGTCTGATCTTCTTTTCGATAAACTCCATGTTCTTTCGGGCATCTTTGATATTCTTAGCTCGAATAGCCAAAATCAGTTCAGGCTCGCGTCCCAACAATCCGGGTTCGGATTGTGTAACGGCAAACTCTCCCGACATCCAACTCAGGAAGTTTTCTTCTAATGAGATTCCGAATAATCCTTCGATCTTCTTCCGCGAGCTTTTATACGTATCATGCAACTGTTTGTCATGAACTGCAAGCGCTTCTTCCAGCTCCTTGACAAAAGTCACCGGATTGTTAAAGCCAATATTCGTGTAGAGCGCCGTTCGTCCGGAGAGTATTTCATGCGCTTTCATCGAATGTTTGCCCGAATTCAGCAAAGCTGCCACATAGGGATCGGCGGTATCTTTGCACAAAGTGTACCCTTTCATTTCCATACGAACCTTATCGGTATTAAAATAAAGTCCGGCAAAGTCCATCGATTGACTGAACAGGTCGATGTATCGTTCTTTTCACCCAAATAAATGCTCATGAACTGAGGCAAGCGTGCGTAATTGATAAAGACCCGGATAAGTCCTTTACCGGCAACCTTCTTTTCAGCTTCGATGAACGCATGATCGAGCCCAATCTTAGGTTTGTTGCGTGAATCGATGGCCGACTCAACAAGCTTGGAAGTATAAGAAGCCACCAGATGATTATCCACAAATGCGGTATAAAAGATATCGCGTGTTTCCAAATCACGCATTTCCAGAATATTAATTCCGTTGTATGTCCGGTTAGTGACCGAGCTGCCGGCTACTGTGAGTACTGTTTCGAGTTGATCTTTCAACAGATCCATTTTGGACGCTTTCTGCATATCGACTACAATCAGAAAGTCCCAGTCCCTCGCACGAGTTTTATGGAGTGAGATAAGCACATCCCGTTTACCAACAAGCGACAACAACGCGCTATTGCTTTTGACCACCGAATCGAGCATTTCCACACTCTTGGTGACTTCCGCAAAGGATTTTGCTTTCTTCAAACATTGCCAGGTATCGCTTTGGCTAAACTTTTCCCAGTCTTCTACAGGGGCCGATGATTGAATGATAAAAGCGGCGTCCTCGGGAACCAAATAGATCTGCTGTACGTTGCGGTCGGGTGAAACGAATAAATGGACGATGGAGTATACCACATATACCGCCAAAGCCAATAGCAGCGTAACCAGCGTTCTTTTTACAAATTTCCGACTCCCTTTTTTCTTTCCGTTTTCAATGTTAATCTCTTGTTTTCCGTTGTTTAATTGGTCCATAGTTAGTTAATGTTTCCCCAAAGATAAATATTTTTCTCAAACCTATTAGCTAAAAAACTATTTTTGACGAAATTAGCTTGTATTCTCTTTACATTCACTAAAATTGTAGGATAAGCACCAGTAAGTTCATTTTCTACAAAAAATAGGTTGCTAGCCACTCCTCGAGAAAATAAAAGTCCTCATTGGATGAACTTTTTTGGAGTTTTTGGAATAGACAAGCAATGCAGAAAGTTACATTAATTACTATCTCAAAGTATATCATAAACACTGTTCATTTGACAAACTCGGCAAAGGGGACGGATTCTATTTATAATTCAAAGGGTTTTCGTACTACGTAAATGTAATCTTGCTAAAAAATTACACGCCACCGTATTTAGTTTCTTGTAAAATCCAACTCTCTTTTTCACAAGAATATATATAAACAAAAGTCGTTGATTCTACAACTGCCATATGGAGGTGGTTTTTTCCTTCAATTTTCGCATTGTACATGGCAAAAGTTATTTTCAAGCTAGTTTTCTCTAATTGCAATCTAGTTAAAGAGATTACTCCTACCCCCTTTTTTAGTTCTTTCTCACATGCAGATCTGTTTTGCAAGTTAATATAGTTGATAGGAATACCTTGTATGGTATCTTCAAATTTAAAATGAGGAGGATAATTATCAATTGAAAAATACGGATATGTACTATTTGAAGATTCTTTTAGTTTCCCTACATATGAATTCAAACTCACCTTAATCATGCTCTCCAATTGATTATTCTCTTGTCCTCGTAATTGACTTGACAAAAGAAGTATAATGATAAATATCCCAATCGTTTTCATATTCTATTGTTTAGAGGTTACAAAATACTTCATGGATATGATCATATAGATTCAACCCATTCTCCATCTCCAATTCTTTATTGTTATACTTATAAGGCTGTTTATCTATAAAGATGCTCTCAACAAATATCATTCCATATGGATAATAGTGATTCGTTTGAACAACCGAGCCATCTGCCTTAGCCACAACACGGTTATTCCCCAAGTGGTCGCAGAGGTAGAAGTGATATTGTTCGCCTACAATATATCCCCATCGCCCCAAATACACTTCAAAGATCCATTCTCATAAATTACCTTTAATCATTTTCTTCTTGATGTGCTTTCAAATAATCATATGCTTTCCTTGCCAATTTATATCCCCAATATATTCCTAGTAAAAGGAAAAACAAATAAGATAATAATAAAGGAATATCTTCACTTATACAAAAACGATATATAAACAGTAAAAAAAAATATCCCCAAAAAAGACGATTTACTATTATATTTGAGTAATAAAAAAATCTATATACTAAGTTTTTATTTTCCATTTTTCATTTTATTGAAAGTTTTACAACCGATCAACACCAATAGTAATATAAAAAAAACTATGCCATAGTGTTTGTCTACTATACCCAAATCTATGTAATTGTCCAAAAAACATTTTCTTAACAGCAAAAATCAAAGTTGCATATACTGCTATGTTATTAATATGTTTCATCGGAATAAATTTAAAATTGATTGCCACCAAATATTGCGCTGTGGTAGTTCCTTAGGTTTTACTTCAAGTTGCACTGAAGGTCGTTGTGATACAGTTTTTGAGGCTGTGTATCTTCACTAACAGATTCAACAGCTGTTGCAGAAACTCCAAATTATATTTTTGTTTTCCTTCCCCATCATTAAGATCTCTTTTAAGAGCAGCGGCTCTATTGGGCATAACACCTGACACATTTGCGTCAAGACTTTGGACGACATTCGCTTGCTCTTGGTTACGTTCATCTCTTGCATCTCTTTCTCGTTTTCGCTGGTTATTATATTCTGGAGAAACAGCATTATTTTGATTTACAACATCCCTAATTCCATCAAGTAATGATTGTTCCACCTTTGCTGCTCGATCAGGATTTAGAAAACAATTGTAATTATAAGATACAACCACTGTTGTGGTTACCGCTGCTGCATCTGCAACTCCAGTTGTTACAGATGCTATTCTTGCCGCCCTATAAGCCTTGTATCCTCTATAGGCTCTAAACATTGCAAATATAGGGTTTCTCCCATCCGGATCAATAAATTTCATAGGATTACTCCTTACATATCTCAGCAAATGTCATTCCATAAGGATAATAGTGATTCGTTTGAACAGCCGAGCCATCTGCCTTAGCCACAACACGGTTATCCCCCAAGTGGTCGCAGAGGTAAAAGTGGTATTGTCCACTTTCAATATATCCACCATCGCCCCAAATACACTTCAAAGAGCCATTCTCATAAATCACATAACTAACATAATCGGTTCTCTTCTCTGTAGAGGAACGGTGCATGACTGATAGCTTAGTACCTGATGCGGAATAAACATATTCAGTTTCCGGCTTATTCACCCCGTTAAAGCTTATCCGTCTTGGCAAATTTAATAAATTATATTTAATAGCAGTGATTCCTTTATTCAAATCTTTAATTTGGTTGCCATTGTCATCATAAGCATACTCAATGTCTTCAGGTGGATAATGCTGTGTGTGCCGCCTGTTTTTCGGCTTTTGACAGTTCGCACATGCACAAAGAGGATTTTTGTCTTTCATGTATTTTATAGCTGTTTGCTGTTCTTCTTCGCTCATCTCGAAAGGCTGTTCGGCGTTGGAGGAATAGCACAGGCGCTTCGCAGGGGCGGGAAACAGTCCGAAAATTCCCCCGAAAAAACAAACCCCGCAGGATTAAAGTGAATCCCGAAAGTCTTTTTTGCACAGACTCTTGGGGGCTTACAATTCACTCACAACGAAAGATGTTTTTCTTAAAATTAATACGATATACTCCAACATTATCATCAAAAGTAACAAAATAACCATTTGTAAAGAGTAAATAAGAGAACGTATTTAATTCGCTTTGTGATAATGATTTTGTTAATTGATAACTTCCGTCTTCATTACTTTTACAATAATAGCCTAAAAACATGTCAAAATCTCAACTTCCGTATTTTGAATAAACACTATCATCTAACTGAAAATAGTACCTATCCCCTACGTCAATAGTGATTTTTTGATTCAATAATTTGAATCAAAAGTCATTGTAATCTAAATTATTAAATTGACTTTGATATACTTCTGTTAACTCTTTGTACTGTAATTTGACGACGTTGTTATTTATTCCTTTACAGAAAAAAACAAAACAGCCATATTGTGAAGGTACAATAGAATCGCCCTGCGTTAATAAATTTATTTCGCAATTTTCAAAAATTAGCTTTGATTTTACTGAACAGCATAATATCCCTATTGATGCCACAATCAAAGCAGAAAGTCTAATCAAGTCCTTGAATTTTTTCCTCTCCATAAGTTATTCTTTTAGGTAGTTTTTTTATCTTTCTTGCACGATTTCCGTTGTTTACAGCTCGTTTTTCTGCGGGGTCTTTTGCTCCGCTTTTCCCTTGGCTATCTTTCATATTCCCGTATCATAATCGTATTAGTGTCGTATTTCGTGTACAACGGTAGTAAAATCCGAATTTGGAACGCTTGTGCTTTCTTTAAACTCTTTTTTGCTTTTTGCTGAAAAATCAAATTGTGTTTGAGCTCCAATACTTTTACCTTCACTTATCGATTCGCTTCTCTATAGAGGAGCTACATCAGAACTATTATCTGCACTTTTTAAATAATAGACATCAATTGTCTTTTATTAGTTACCTCTGAATAGGGCAATGTTATTTTAATTCGATAATTTATCACATATTATTGTTGACTAATATTTGGTGGTTCAAATTCAATAATCCTTCTTAGTGTTGCCGTACAAAATGGGTTGATTATAATTGAATTTACTTTAACTACATAGCTCGTGTCTGGCAAAATAATCTTGTACCAAGCATGAAGATATTCTGGCATAACAGACCTGGGATTGATACTAAGAGTATCTTTATTGACGAAATCTTCTATGCCAGAATAAATATAAATGGTTTCACTTCTTATCACGGTGTAATTTACAGAGCGCTTTCGAAAAAGAATATTATTACCACGACCACAAAGTAACGATAATTGATATTCATCCATGTTTTTTTTATCCACATACAGTTCGTAAATGCAACCTTTTTCTTGAGTTTCGTCCAAAAAAGCCGTCAAAAAACTATCCATCTGCTCATTAAAAAAAACTTCCTCCATGGAATGAATTTGAAAATCCATACAGACTTTATTATTACTTGGAGAATTGCAACTTGTATAAAACACACAAACTATTAAAACTATGAGTAAAATCGTTTGTTTCATTTTCTATTATTTTTAAGTAATGCTTTCATTTGATAATCACCCATTAAACCTTGTATTGTGGGTTTAAGACCTCCTATAGATGGTAAAATAATTGCGTAGTATTGGCTTCGACCATAAGCACGGTACATATGCACCTTACCATCATGCCCCATTACCATAAAACTTTATCGGGTGTAGCGTTAGAAAAATACTGCACGTCATAGACACTAGCGGTAGGATCTCCTGTGCCAGGATCAGGATGGGTGTGCACTGTTCCAAGTGTAGGTTGAGTTTTTCCAGTAACAGGGTCAAATAAATCTCCGTTCTTCCAAGAGTAATCATAATATTCAGGAGTTGCTGTACTACCGTCATTTTTATAACTTGGCAGAACCGAAACACCATCATCTGTAGCTACCCCCATCTCTTCATTACCTGTTTTTTAGAATTATTCCAAACACGCGCATATCCACTTGATTCATTCGCATACATGATACTTCCATCTTTACGATATTCTTCGATTACTCTCCCTTTTTTATTTTTCACAATATCAGTCGCACTAATATAAGTTTGCCCCTCTTGTAATACTCTGACCTGATAATATTTATTTAAAACTGGGTTGAATTGCCGTGTATCATCCTTATCATAATACCAGTCCCGTCCATCTGGGTCAATCCTATTCACAAGCGTACGCCTACGCAGATTTACAACACTATTTTTCGAGGTCAGTTCTTTGTTGGTGTAACTTACCTTTAATTCAGTGTTTTTATACTGTTGGTCTAATATGTGCAGTTTTACGCAACCCATTTTTTCAAGAAACAAGGATTTACAAAAGTAGTAAAAATTGTTCGGATACGGATATAATCGAGTAGGAAGAAAATTTTCATATTCTTCCTACTCGATTTTTTTCTCTTGGCAAGCGTGGACGCTTGCTTTTAACTGCGACATAGCGAGACGCTATGCCGAGCGTTTGCCTTATTTTACTACACTACGGCGAACTAAGGGAATATACTATCTTGATATTACTAAATATCCTGTTTCGTCATCTATTTTACTCGCCACTTTCCATTCAAAGAGTTTTTGTATTATGGCTGTTCTCTCATCATCTGTAATGCCATCTTTTAAAGTTTTATCGTTATCAAAATAGGTTTTTATAAATTCATCAATGCCTTTCTTCACATTAGTTTCAATGCTTGGAACGTTTGGCACTTTGATAAAACTAGAGTTCGGATTTAGAATATCAATTGAACTTCCTTTAATTAGCTTTTCTTTAATTTCTTTTTGATACTGCTCTTTATCTACAGCATTTTGCTTTTGCAGATAATAGAAAAAGTCATCGTTTTCGATAATATATCTTTCTCCATTCGTCATTGGGAAAGAAATATAGTAACTGTATCTTTCAAAATCTGTTAAGACCTTATCAATAAAAGCACCTTGCGTTCCTTTGCTAACCATATACGAATTTAGTAGTAATAAAAAAAACAATTTCATATGTTCAAATTTTTATTTATTATATGTCAGATATAGACAGTGCCTATTTGACATGTTGGTTACATATTGAATATCCTTAGTCATACCCTTATGTGCCCGAAACTTTATTCGGACATGGGTATCTCATAGTATTTTTGTTACTTATGAGCGTCATCTAATAATTTTGCAGGAATAGGCTTGCCACCATATATTGAGATATAGGAGAGTTTGCATTACCATCGTCAGGGTTTGCAGTCATTTTAATAGTATGAATATTTTTACTATCCTGTAATGTGGTAATTCTTCCCGCTAAATCAGTATTATCTTTTGTTAATTAATTTAGGTCTCCCACAACTTTTGTAGCATATTTATTTCCGCCTGTATATGCTTTGCCGTCAGTACCGTAAAGCTTACCATCCTTGTACTAAACTTTTTGTTGTGTCGTAGCCCCAGCCTTATTAGTAACATTAAATGCTATCCATATTTCCCTGCCATCTGGGTCAACATATAAAATTGGGTTATTCCCTACATACACATACGGACTAATCGAATAATATTTTTCCGCCAATGGATCTATCGTAGTAAACCTTGGAACACCTAGGTCTAACTGACGAGCTTCATAATCATATAAATTCAGACCATTCTCCATATCCAATTCTTTATTGTTATACTTATAAGGCTGTTTATCTATAAAGGTGCTCTCAGCAAATGTCATTCCATAAGGATAATAGTGATTCGTTTGAATAACTGTACCATCCGCCTTAGCCACAACACGGTTATTCCCCAAGTGGTCGCAGAGGTAGAAGTGGTATTGTCCACTTTCAATATATCCACTATCGACCAAGATACACTTCAAAGAGCCATTCTCATAAATTACCTTTAATCACTTATATACCGGTCATTTATCTTCTTGATGTGCTTTCAAATAATCATATGCTTCCCTTGCCAATTTATATCCCCAATATATTCCTAGCAAAAGAAAAAACAAATAAGATAATAGTAAAGGAATATCTTCACTTATACAAAAACGATATATAACCATTAAAAGAAAATACCCCCAAAAAAGACGATCTACTATTATATTTGAGTAATAAAAAAATCTATATACTAAGTTTCTATTTTTCATTTTTCATTTTATTGAAAGTTTTACAACCTATTAACACCAATAGTAATATAAAAAAAACTATACCATAGTGTTTGTCTACTATACCCAAATCTATGTAATTGTCAAAAAAACATTTTCTTGACAGCAAAAATTAAAGTTGCATATACTGCTATGTTATTAATATGTTTCATCGGAATAAATTTAAAATTGATTGCCACCAAATATTGCGCTGTGGTAGTTCCTTAGGTTTTACTTCAGGTTGCACTGAAGGTTGTTGTGATACAGTTTTTTGAGGCTGCATACCTTCACTAACAGATTCAACAGCTGTTGCACCAACCCCTGTTGCAGAAACTCCAAATTATATTTTTATTTTCCTTCCTCATCATTAAGATCTCTTTTAAGAGCAGCGGCTCTATTGGGCATAACGCCTGACACATTTGCGTCAAGACTTTTGGCGACATTCGCTTGCTCTTGGTTACGTTCATCTCTTTCTCGTTTTACATATTTCATCAAGAACGCACTCACTTCTGTTGACAAATCTAATAAATTATATTTAATAATAGCAATATCTTTATTCAAATCTTTACTTTGGCTACTATAATCATCACAACTATATTCAATCTCCTCACATACAACACCCTAAACTCTATTAATTTGAAAAAAGGATGAAGTGATTGCAGAACATTTTCCGCTATAAAACACAGGAAAAGATAGCCTTCATAATTACAGAAGCCTCTAATGATAGGGATCGAATTTAAAAACAGCTATACACCTTTCTCAAATCTCCATCCTAAAAACTATTTTTGACACGACAAACTGGCATTCTCTTTACATTCACTAAAAACTTAGAATCCTGAAAATAACCGTTTTTGTCATAAACAAATAAGTTTTTTCACTGTTTTATACATATGAATCAATTAAAACATGGAAATTATGAAGATACCAAACATTTCGATTCTTTTTGCATTGCTTATAGCAGGTAATTTTGCATTTACGACGCATGCGTCAGCTTGTACCCGGGTAGTTTACAAAGGTCCCGACAAGACTGTGATAACCGCTCGGTCCATGGACTGGAAGAGTGAGATAGATGCTAACTTATGGGTGTTCCCCAAGGGGATTCACCGAAGCGGTGAGGTCGGTCCGAAGTCTACCCAATGGACCTCGAAGTACGGAAGTATCATTGCAAGTGCCTGGGATATTGCAACAGCCGACGGGATGAACGAAAAAGGACTGGTTGCCAATATCCTGTGGTTGGTTGAGTCACAATATGCCAAGTTTAACCCGGCCGGTCCCAAAGAAGGATTATCTATCTCGTTGTGGGCACAGTATATGCTGGACAATTTCGCAACGGTGGAAGAAGCGGTTTCCTATATGAAGAACGAACCATTCATTGTGGTGAGCGACTATATTCCGGGAACGGACAAATTTACAACGCTTCATCTATCTTTGTCGGATGCCAATGGAGACAATGCCATTTTTGAATACATCAACGGCAAACTAACCATTCATCATGACCCGACTTATGTGGCGATGACCAACTCGCCCATCTTCGAGAAACAACTCGCTTTGGACGAATATTGGAAAGGAATACCGGGCACAATCATGTTGCCGGGAACCAATCGGGCTGCGGACCGCTTTGTTCGTGCTTCCTATTATATACATGCCATACCTCAAACCAGTGACGTTCGTACAGCGGTTGCCAGTGTATTCAGTGTCATTCGCAACTGTTCGGTTCCCTTCGGTATCTCTTCCGAACAAGAACCTAACATCTCCTCTACCCGCTGGCGTTCGGTGTCTGACCAAAGAAACTTAGTTTACTTTTTCGAAACAGCATTAACGCCCAACACGTTCTGGGTTGAGTTGAAAGATTTCGATCTGAGCGAAAAGGGAAGTGTTATGAAATTGGATTTGAATAATTTTGCCACATACAGCGGAAAATCGAACCGCTCATTTCAAGCCAGTCAACCATTCAAGTTCTTAGGAATATAAACGAACTTATATCATACAAAATGAATGGAGGTGTCTCAAAAGAGGCACCTCTTGTTTTATCAGCAGATAGAAAAGATGCCTAGTTTGAGGATGTCATAACAGTGCACCACGTTGGCACAGCTGTGTTTAGCTGAAGTCAAAGTTATACAAACAGCATGGCATAACCTGATACGATACCTTATTTCAGAAAGAGATTCAATGTAAGACCCAAAAGTACAAACCCAAACAGCTTCTCAACTTAAATATAGAAGTGTAAATCACCTCGACCTTTTCATAAAATGACCGAGATGATTGCACTGGATTATCTAGACGTTTTTTATAAACATCTAGATCTTTTTTTTCGGATTGCATAGATATCTTAAAGAACTGCAATATGTACATCATCAAACGCAGAAAGCCCAATGGAAATACTATATCTTTCAGGGATCATATAAGAATAAAAAAGAGCCTGATCTTTTTGAAATTCAACCTGATCTTTCACTGAAATCAACCTGATCTTTTTTTAATTCGACCTGATCTTTTTGGAGGAAGAGTATAGTGTGACTCTGCCAGATTTCAGCTTACACGTTTTTTGTTAACGTGCATCTTTGATTGTCACTATTCTGTTCTTCGTACTAAGTTGCCTTACAGCCTTTGGTTTTACATACTGTTCTCACTGCTTTACCTGATTTCAGTTTACGATTCTTTGCTTCGTACTAAATAAGTGATCAATACATCGTTCGCGGTTCTATAAACACTGCGTGACTCAACTACTGAAAATATACAATGAAGGTACTCGCACAATAGATCCTATCCATTCTGAGACAAGCCGATTTCCTACCAGAAAACATAGTATGACAAAGCCAATCAAGAAACCCAATAAGAATAAAGAAAGGAATAAGAAGACAAAAAAAAGAATGAGTCCGATGTGTACCGGACTCATTCCCAACTAACGAATATTTAATAGTCCCCCATTGGGGGAATTCAAAAGGATGATTCAAAGAATTGCGTAAATAGCGACAGTTCTTCTGAAAGTCACCACTGACTTATTTTCCGAAAATCTCGCTCAGCTTATCCGCCAGTGCATCCTTTCGGAGTCCTTTGCTGACAATCTTCCCTTCCGGACTGATAAGTACGATGTGAGGAATGGTCAACACAGCATACTGCTTGGCTATTTTCCCATTCTGGTCGCTGAGTTGCAACCAGCTACATCCCTCCTCTTTCAGAGCCTGTTTCCACTTATCCAGATTCTTGTCCAACGAGATACCGATCACTTTAAACTTCTCACCACCGTATTTCTTTTCCAAACGGGCGATGTTGGGAAATTCATTGCGACAAGGTGCACACCACGAAGCCCAGAAGTCGAGCAAGATATACTTTCCCTTCTCGGCGGATAAAGTAAAGCTACTACCGTCTTCAGCTGTCACGGTGAAATCGGGTGCGGGAACACCCTCCTCCGTACGATTCAAATCTTCGGCATACTCTCGCATGCGGATTACCTGCGGATCATTGTTGAAGCAAGTATCGAGAAGCGTGATCGCATCCTTCAATTGCTGACCGGTCATCCGTGCCGATTTATAGTTGAGCAGACGCAACGAAAGAATGGAAGCCGGATACGTGCGAATGTAGTTCATCTCAGCCTGTTCCAATTGCTCGTTTTTCTGTTTGATCTCGTTCTTTAAGCTATCCTTTACGTGCTCAGAATTGCCAGTATATTGAGACAAGGTAGTATGAAGCCACCTATTACGCCATACAAAGGATTGACATCCCGATTAAAAACCAGACTCTCCTCGTTTGTACGAGTTCCTATTGCCGTAGACTGATAACGTTTGCCGGAAACACGGATATCCCCGTTTTCGAGATACAAATCGGCTAAAGGCACAAACTTATCTTTGAAAGACAATGTTGCCCAGATAGGTTTAGGTGTATCTCCGCCTTTAAACCGATAGGCGCCTTTCTTTATGACGGTACTGTCAATGGCAACGGCAGGCGGTCCTACTAGTTTAAGGTACAACATGGTACCGTCCTCAACATCGGACACGTTTCCGTGAATACGGAAGCCGGGCTTTTGGCAAGAGAATAGCATGGCGAGACATGCCAGGTAAATTACTTTTTTCATTCTTACATTATTTTTCGACAAATACTTATTATTTTTCCACCAACGTGGTCGTAACGTTTTAGAATTTCGCCACCCGCTGTCAGCGTCGGATTGATAATCAACAAGCTGCCCGTGCGTTCGGTGTTACTGCCAGTTATCGCGATACCAAATTCATCAATGTTCTTATTGATGTCATAAGCATATTGCATAGCAGCTATTCTACCTTCGTAAGTCGCAATATTGTTCAGCGCACCTGCACCTGCCGAAAGAGCTTCCAAGTTGAGTGCTTTCAACTGATTGCCTGTACCAATCATCAAGTAAGGTATATTGCGATGCGGAGCGAAACAGCTTTCGTCATTGACCGCTCCATCCGGAAACTCATAACGTGCCACCAATGTGAAGATGCCCGCATAGGTGGAAGTCATCACGTCCAGCACATATTTTCCTTCCGGAGTTTTGACGATGCTAAGCGCTTTCTGATCTTTGCTTTGTCCCATCCAGACCGAAGTTCCTTTTACGTTATTCGGATCAAAGTCGCGGGTAGAACTAGCCTCATCAACACTCAGCGACGATACGATGGTTGACAGTGATGAACGATTGAAGTATACATAGCGATGATTCAGTTCATCCAACGTCACATAATAGTCACTGTGAGGTTTGGTAAAGTAAGCTCCTATCTGATAATCTTTGGCGTCTCCTTCCAACGGATACTGATAGTAGGCGTCCTCCGGTGTACCCATTGAGCCGGTTAGCTTCGAATAGATCTTCCCTTTATGAATCATGAACAAGGAGTAATCGTTACCGTAGTATTCTGCATTGATATTCTGTAACTGCAGACCTCCGGGGCGAAACTCATCTTCGTAATATTTCACCCGAAGCAGACTGCTACCATCTAGTTCTGCACTTTTTCCGTCTTTGCAAAGAACGCTGATACGATCTTTATATGCTCCCGTAGAACCATCCTGATAACGCAGTTGCTTTACCATTAATGGGCTACCCGAGAGGCTTCTCCATTCACTTCCTGATAAACATCTTCGTACAATGACAGTTTGTCTTCATAGGATTGGAACGACAGACAAGCAGCGTTGTTCAGCACACTGAAAATCATCCATCCGCTCTGGAATGGAGAAACAACGGCAATCTCCATACGCTTGGCGTAGCGTACATTCGTACTGAGATCGATCACTTCGAATGTCAAAGGGTCTTTCGAGGCTAACACGTTCGTGAACGTATAGTCGAGTACCGGACTTGTAGCGAGCGTATCGTTTCCGATGCGCCAGCAATACGCCAGGTTATCAGCAGTCAGTTCGGTGGTAATCTTCGGAGTAATCGTTTGATGCTCCTGCAAGATGAACCGATACGAGTCGGCCACTCCCTCGATAGTCACTTCCTTGAGGGGCGTATAATCATAATTTCCATCATCGCTGATACAGGCATTCAGAAGCAGTATCGCGGAAAATAGAATGGGATATATCTTTTTCATATCTGTATTTTTTATTAGTAACTACCTAAACTCTGTGCCACCGGCTTTTTGAGATCCTCATCGTAAGGATTGCCTTTGTCATTGTAAAGCCAATTCTTGAACGCCATGATCGTACTGACTACTTCAGAAGTCCTATAATTCTTATAAATATAGTTTCCCGAGCCATAGTCCAACCACTGGATATACTTCTCGGTCTCAAAAGGATCGGTTCCGTCCTCCACGTTCATGAACTCCAACCACAGGCGTAGTTTGGTAGTAGAGTAAGTTCCCAGATAACGGTTGTAGAGTGTAGCACTCCACCAGTCGGGTTTCACAAGCTGATCGGTAATAATGATTTTCACCCGATCGATAGGTCCGGCTTTGAAGTACTCGTTATCCACCAATTGAAGCGTCAGTTCGAATGACTTATCTTTCATATCCGCCGTACGAAGCAGTGTAACAGTAGCCAATCCACTGTTCTGGCTGGCAGCAATCAACTGACCGGCCTGCCGATCGATCTTATAATGTACACCTTCTACAGCCGTGGTCAGCGAATCGACCACTTCCCAAGCAAAAGACATATCTCTGTCCGCAAAGCGCCCTGCATACGTCACAGGTATTTCAAACGTTTTTTCGGTGACAGAAGCATCCGAGAAAGTGAACGTGAATGAGGTGGAAGGAATGGTAGCCTCATCCTTCACATCAAATTTAAATGAGATGTAGTTGTGTGCGTCGAAAACCTCTACTTCATCCGTAGAACAGCTTCCGGCAAAGAACACTCCCATTGTCAATAACAAATATATTAATGGTCTCATATCGTCGTTATTTTTAGATTTTAATTACCTGTTTGAGAAGAAGGAATATTGCCGTATTCTTTTTCATCTTCCGGCAGAGGCAACGTATAATATTCCGGTTTCATCAGCGTCGTCATGCTTGAAGACCAAGGGCTGAATTCGGGAATCGCGTTCAACTTCAACCGTTTGTACATAAAGAATGTTTGTCCCTCGGCATAAGTCTCCTTGCGAGTTTCCTTGCGTACATATTCCAACAACTGAGTTTCGGATGCATCCGCTGCAATTCCTTTGTCGCCGACAAATAACCACGGTGCAGTTTCAGTTCGCGCAACAAGCGGATTGCTTCGTTCGGTTCCTGCGTGATGTTACATTCGGCTGCGATCAGATACATTTCGCCCAAGCGGATCAAAGGAACAGTCTCCTTCATCAACGTAGAAGTAGAATGCGGCTTCTGATCGTATTTACTGGAAATCACCTTATTGTTTTTCTTATCATTCTTAAGCAAATACAAATAGCGGTAGTCATTGCTGTCCTCGAATACGCTTAGCCCGTAAATACCCCATCCGTCTGAAAGCGAATACTTCTCAGAAGTAAAATAGGTATCATAATACGTACTGAGTTTCGGCACGTTCAGGGCACAAATCAGTTCCGAAGTAAACACCCGGTCGGCATAGTCACCCGTAAGTACCGATGCGTCTACCCACGCGAATGGACCTTCTTCGATCACCTTCATCGCATAGTTCAGAGCTTCAGTTTTGTTATTGATATACATATACACACGAGCTTTGAGAGCCTGCACCGCCCAATAGTTGAAACGATACTGACGGTTAGCCAAAAACTCGCCCTTACCCGAAGAAGTTGTTGTACGACCGGAGAGAATCGGATCGCCGGCATCTTTGAAAAGCTTCTCAGCCTTATCCAAATCGGTAAAAATCTTCTTGACAACGTTCTCCTCTGTGATATGCGGGTATCTCACCCGTTCGTATGTTTCGACATAAGGAATGGCAACTGTCTTTTCATTTCCGGTATACGCAGGAGCGAATATTCGCAAAAGATCGAAGTGTGTAAAGGCACGCATCGTCAGCGCTTCGGCTTCCAGAATGTCACCCTCTCCGTTAGAAAAAAGAGACTTACGGGTTTCAATATCCTTTAGGATGCTGTTGACATTGGCAATGTTGTTATACGAAGTCGACCATATCGCGTCAATAGTCGGGCGAATATCGGTCGATAGATAATTGTAGTTTTGAATAGGCGTCCAAACATAGTTTCGGGCCAAGCCTTCAAACATACCATATGTCAGTTGATGACCATACAGCGAAGGGTTAATCATATTGATGTACGTTCCGTAGAGCATCTGTTTAAACCCATCTTCGGTTTCAATCAAATCGTCCCGGTCTTTTTCGGTCGACGGGGCTACGTCCAGCCATTCACTGCATGCAGAAAAGCCTAGAAGGGTGGCTGTAAGAAGAGAATATATTACTTTTTTCATAACTTCTGTTTTTTAAAAGTTTGCACGAAGTCCGAGAGTGAATGTGCGGGCATACGGATAAGAAGTTCCTCTTTCGCGTTTAACCGTCGAGAAATACAAAACGTCGGACATATTGAATGACAACCTCATACTTTGCATATGCAACGGAGAGATATACTTGCGTGGCAACTCATATTGCAGAGAAAGTGAAGACAGTTGCAGATAATTCAAGTCCTGTACAAAACGAGAACTTGCATACGTGAAATATTGCACATAGCGGGCGGTCAGATTGGCTTTGTATTTCACCACATCTCCCGGTTTCTGCCAAGTTTCAGTCAGTACCCGTTTATCTACATTCTGGAACTTATTAGAGTTTTCCACCTTGTCAACCAGTGTCTGGTTGTAAGCTTGTCCGCCATAAGAATAGGAGAAGGTAGCGTTCAGGTACAAACCTTTCCAACCAACGTTCGTTCCGAAAGTTCCCCGAACCTTAGCTTCCGTATCTCCTACCACGACTTTGTTGTCGGCACTCCATACGGTAGTCGGCTTACCGTCTTTAGTTAGGAAAAACTCCTTACCTGTCATCGGATCGATACCCAACGAACGTACGGCGTAAATAGCTGTAGACGACTGACCTTCTTCGTAACGAGTTAGGAACTTATGAGAAGCCTGCGTGTATTCCTGATCCGTATATCCTGTAGAGGAGTCGGTCTTCTTATTATACGATTCCAATGCCGAAGAGATGGCGAGGATCTTATTGCTGTTATGGCTTGCCGATGCGAACAGAGCTACGTTGAACTTCGGTTTTTTAATGATGAACGCACGCAGAGAAAGTTCGTATCCCTGATTCTTCATCTTTCCCAAGTTCTCGGTATAGCTGCTGAACCCTACAGAAGGCGGGGTTGTTACCGGAAGCACCATATCCGAAGTCGTTTTGTTGTAGTAGCCAACCGAAAAGTCGATCCGGTCGAACACGCCCACCGTAGCTCCTAACTCATAAGAGCGTGTACTCTGCCAGCGTAGGTTCTCGTTACCCAGCGAAAGAAGATTGACTCCGATATTGCCATCGTACCGGTCGTTCTTTGTATATTGATACATATCTCTCGCCTGATAGGGAGCAAAGTTTACCGAGCCGGTTTCACCATACGTAGCCCGTACCTTCAACATATTGACAAACTCCAGTCTTTTAATGAAAGCTTCGTTGTGAAGATTCCATCCGATACCTAAGCTATAGAACGGAGCGACTTTCTCTTTCGAACCGAACTGCGAAGAACCATCCAAACGGTAAGAGAAGTCGAAAAGATAACGACTGTCGAAAGCATAGTTGGCAGATGCGAAGAAACTGGCCATACGTGCATGACCTTCCGAGTTGGCAGGTGTTCCTCCCTCCTCGTAACCGTTGGCATAAGCAGGTTGGGCAGCATCTTCCGCACCAAAACCTTGAGCAGTAAAGCCGTACAAGGTACTCTTTGAATCGGAAAGCGAAGTACCGGCCGAAGCGGTAACAAAGTGCTTATCGAATACTTTGGAATACGTCAGCATGACGTTTCCTTCCAATGATTCCTGAAAGCTTTCAGAGTAGGTGTACTTACCTCTCTTATCTTCGTCCGTATCAGTATCGGTAGTGAAACCGTAGTCTACATACGTGGCGGAGTTGGGCGAGAGGAAGGCGGTCGACTTCAATTGAGACTTGGTATAGCTCACACGTCCGTTGAATCGCAGGGTAGGCAGAATAGTCCAGTCGAACGAGAAGTTCTCATTGATATTCATGTTCTCGCTCTTCTTTTCATTCCCTACATTCGCCTCATACAAAGGATTCACGGGAATGTTATTACTATTTCCCCAGATGTTGTAGGGGCTTCCTTGTTCATTTACATAATAGTAGTACTTATACAACTTTCCGTTTTCATCGTGAATGGGATAAAACGAGTTGATCTTGGTATAGTCGCTGAAATCACCGTAGGGCGATTCGGTCGATTTCCGCTGTCCCACAGTCAGGTAGTTGGTAAACAGCAGTTTGTCATTGAGGTTGTACGACAGATTGACGCCAATCCCGTAGTTGTTGCGAGAAGACTTCTTCATCACTCCAGGGTTTCCGGAATAATTAAGATCAAGTCCGTAGCGCATACGTCCGTCACCTCCCGAAAGATTGAGCGAATGTTTGTGTCCAACCGCATTCCGTACAGGCTGACTCAACCAATCGGTGTCAACTCCCTGTGCTACCCATTTGGTAATCTGGTTGTATGCCGGACTAAGTGTTCCGTCATCGAGTCGATACATACCCAAACGGTCATACAATTGTAAGTTCTCACGAGCATTCAAGAGGTCATAGCTAGACAAGTCAGGCAATTCGAAGTTTACATCCAACGAGTAGCTGACCCGCAACTCTCCTTCTTTGGGCTGAACGGTTTTCACTACAATAACTCCATTGGCTGCTCTCGAACCGTAAATGGCTCCGGCGGCAGCGTCTTTCAGAATCGTAACGGACTCTATCCGATTCATATCCAAGTCAACAATTGTTTCCAAGGTAGTTTGGTATCCATCCAGAATGAACAACGGTTGGTTGGGATCGCTCATCAAGCCGGATTTATCGATATTCTCAAACCCCTGAAAGGAGTTTTCACCACGGAATCTGATTTTGGGCATCGTATTGGGGTCCGATCCCATTTCCGTATTCTCGGCTATACTGATGGAAGGGTCCAGGATGCTCAGACTTTTAATCAAGTTCTGACGTCCCACCGTTTTCAGATCTTCTCCTTTATATACGGAAGCGTTACCTGTAAAGCTCTTCGCGTTATGAGTAACAAGACCTGTAACAACTACTTCTTCAATTGCATGCGTATCGTCGAGCATTGTAACGGCCAGCTTACGGCCCGTAAAAGGGACGCTCGTTCTTTTCATTCCCGTAAAAGAGAATACTACGTTTTTCACGTCTTCCGCATTCGCCAAAGGAATACTAAATCCTCCGTTAATGTCGGACACACCGCCTATCGTAGGCGAATTAGTAGTGATATTAACTCCCGGCAACGGTGTTCCTTCCTGATCGACTACGGTACCGAAAAGCATCTTTTTTTCCGTACCTTTCTTTACGGCGGCAATCGTGATGTACTTCTTAGCTATTTTGTAAGAAAGCGGGTAAGACCCGATGATGGCCTGCATCACCTCCTCTATGGAACGTTCTTTGACAGAAGCAGTTACTTTGTAGTTTTGAATTTCGTCGTACGTAAACAGGATTTTGTAATGACTCATTTGCTCTACCTTCTTTAGAGCAGATGACATCGATTCGTTGTGGCAATCGAGTGAGAATTTCTGTCGGGAATCCGTTTGGGACGAAACGGGATTCTGCAATCCCAAGAGCAACACGCCAAACAGAAACAAGAATTTCCAAGGGGGAATTCTTCCCGGACATTCCGGCAATTTTAGTCTTTCCATATTCATTAAATGTTTGATTAGAAACTTAATTCAATGATAATACGGATAAGCTATATTTTTAGTCCCTGAAGATTTACTTTTTTAAGCCAATAGTAATCTTATTGCCCGTTTTGATAGCAGAAAGATAGCTGAAGCTATTTAAGTTTTCGACCACTTCATCTATTGCGGCTTTCCGGTCGGCAATGAAATGCAGCCGATAGCTCATTAAAGAAGGTTTTTCGATTTCGATGTTCACATTATACCATCTGCCCAAATCGCATAGAACTTCGACCAAGGGAACGTTGTCAAAATAAAAATAGCCATCTTTCCACTGCACATAGTAGTTGACGTCTACATCTTTCACCTTAAAAACTTCCTGATCTACAACAACTTCCTGACCGGGAACAAGTGTCACCTCCTTATTAATCTCGGGCATATTCACCACTACGGACCCATTGATCAGTGTGACGTGCGACTCGGTATTCTTATAAGCCTTTACATTAAACTCCGTTCCCAGAGCACGTGTGCTCGTTCGCTCGGTTTCCACAATGAAAGGCATCTGCTCGTTCTTAGCAATTTTAAAATAGGCCTCCCCTTCCAGTTTAACGACTCTCCGGCTTCCGGTGAACTTCCTTGGAAAAGTCAATTTACTCTCCGCATTCAGTAGCACTTCCGTACCGTCATTCAGTATAACCTGATAATCTTTACCCCGCGGAGTCGTGATAACCTGCGTGGGAATATATTTAGGAGAGGTAGCCACCTGTCTGAAATCGACTTCATGCGGTTTGATGATAATATTCTGAGCAGCTTCCTTTTTGATTTCGGCAATAGCCACGCCCTGCGGTTGCAAATCCGTGCCGAGCGTTACCTGTGGGGTGGTTGCTTCTGCTGTAAAGATCATAATAGGTTGATTGGCTTTGTCCGCCTGCCACTGGAAACCAATGACCAATAGCAACGTAGCGGCAATACCGGAAAGGCTTCCCAGTACAAAATAACGTGTCTTATGGCTCTTCTTCTTTTGAACAGCTACAGCAGGCTTCTCTATTTCCGAAGCAATTGTCTCTTTTCGGAACTTTCCCCACTCAGTGTCAACGGAAGGTTGCGGGTATTTCTTGCGAAGCATGGCCTGCTCACAGGTAAACAGCAAGCGAGCATCTTGTTCCATATTATTATCCGGCTCCATATTTTGTGGTATTACATCTTCCTTATTCATATTTTTCAGGTGTCTTCATTAATATATACGTAGTGGCTCTACTTTTATCTACTGCTTTTTTTTATATTTAACAGAAAAATCATCTCGTATCGCACTCAATCCTTTCATGATATGCTTTCGAACCCCACTTTCTGTCAGTCCCATGACTTCAGCAACTTCTTTATATTTTTTCTTATCCAGGTAACATTGTTCCAAAACGAATCGTGTTTGCGGTGGAAGCGTGTCGATGATTTTCAGGATGCGATCCATTTTCTCTTCCTCTTCATTCCAGTCGTTCGAACTCATCTCCGACGTTATTTTCAGGTAAGAAGCGGCATACGAATTCTTCACCTCCTGATGGCGCATATGATCAATGCACAGGTTGTGTACATGGGTGAACATATACGAGAGTACGGTTTCTTGTTTGATGGAATCAAAGCGTTCCCAAAGGAGCCGGAACGATTCGCTCACAATATCCTTGCAAGTTTCGGGGTCGGGAATGAAACCCAAAGCATAGTAGTACAGGCGGGTGTAGTTTTCTTTAAATAGTCGTTCAAATATTTCTTCCTGGCCCCTATCTGTTGTTGTTTCGTTTTTTTCAGTTATACGCATAAAGTGGTCCTATGTGATCCTACATCTGTGACAAAAATAGGGATTTTCATAAGATTTGTGCCTCATCTAACTACTTTTTTTCATATTTCCCTTCCGAATGCTTACTTTCGGATTATTATCTCCATCGACCGAAAAGCAGTTCGTTCGCATGACAATAGAAAATAAATTTGAGCTTTTTCTTTTTTAACTACCTACAAGATTGTATTAATTCCACATTTAGTTTATCTTTGCCACAGAACGGTTCCGGATGTCTATTCTGTCATTCGGATTAAAAGGGAATCGGGTGTAAATCCCGAACAGTCCCGCTGCTGTGAAGCTCCGCTTAAAGTTCCGATAATAGCTATTGCCACTGGGTACCTTGCATAAAAGACCGGGAAGGCATCGGATAAATAGGAGTCAGTCAGAAGACCTGCCGCTTATCAAAGGCTGTTTCCGCTCGTGGAATAGAGGGACAGTACGAAAGAAAATACAATTTCATTAAAAACTAACTCATGGAAATTACCAAGAGAAATGGCATGATAGAGCCCTACAACAGGGACAAGATCGTTGTGGCCATACAAAAGAGCTTTGCCAGTACCGGGCAGGAAGTGACGTATGCTACCATCAGCAGCATTGTGGAAGAAGTCGAAAGTCACGTTTCTTCGGATGTGACCAATCGCAAGGTGGAACAAATTCAGGATAAAGTAGAACAGTGCCTGATGGAACATGGCTTTTATACAGAAGCCAAAAACTACATCCTGTATCGCTGGCAACGCACAGAACGCCGTAAGGCTCTCGTCAGTATCGCAAACCAACTTGATAATGAAACGATTGCGGACATCCTAAAAGAGGTTCAACATGACTTCACAGGCAATGAATACAGCCTCACCATCCTTTCCGAAAAGTTCTTAGGGTTCTGCAAACCGGATATGAAGAAGTCCGAAAGACTGATCGCTCTGATCAAAGCCGCTGTAGAACTAACCACGCAAGAAGCGCCCGATTGGGAATTTATAGCCGCCCGTTTGCTCAACTTCCAATTAACCGAAAGATTGGAAAAGCAGGCTGAGTCAGCAGGCATCCGTTCGTTTTATGATAAGCTGTCCTACCTTACGAATGAAGGATTATACGGGAGTTACATACTCAACTCGTATTCACGAGAGGAGATAGAAGAAGCCGCCGAATTTATCCGTCCCGAAAGAGACAAACTATTCAATTACTCCGGACTGGACTTGCTGGTTAAGCGGTATATAATCCGTACGCACGCTCACGAGCCCGCCGAGTCCGTGCAGGAAATGTATTTAGGCATAGCCTTGCACTTGGGTATGCTCGAAAAGAACGACCGCTTGCTCTGGGTAAAGAAGTTCTACGATCTACTGAGTCAATTGGAAGTTACCATGGCCACTCCTACGCTATCCAACGCACGCAAACCGCATCACCAACTTTCGAGTTGCTTTATCGACACCGTGCCCGATAGCTTGGAAGGAATCTACCGCAGCATCGACAACTTCGCCATGGTGAGCAAATTCGGTGGAGGCATGGGCATGTATTTTGGCAAAGTCCGCGCTTCAGGTGGAGCCATACGAGGTTTCAAAGGTGTGGCAGGCGGAGTAATCCGTTGGATGAAGCTGGTGAACGACACAGCCGTGGCTGTCGACCAATTGGGTATGCGTCAAGGAGCCGCAGCCGTATATCTGGATGTGTGGCACAAAGACCTGCCGGAGTTCCTTCAGCTGCGAACCAATAACGGAGACGACCGGATGAAGGCACACGATATATTTCCTTCGATCTGCTACCCCGATCTTTTCTGGAAGATGGCCAAAGAGAATCTCGACCAGCCGTGGTATTTGTTCTGCCCGAATGAGATTATGACCGTCAAAGGGTATTGCCTCGAAGATTGTTACGGTGAGGAATGGGAACGCAAATATCAGGATTGCGTGAACGACAGCCGACTATCCAAACGCAGCATCAAGATTAAAGATATAGTCAGACTGGTATTGCGCTCAGCCGTGGAAACAGGTACTCCCTTCACGTTCAACCGCGATACTGTGAATCGTTGCAACCCGAACTCACACCAAGGCATCATTTACTGTTCAAACCTTTGCACGGAAATAGCCCAGAATATGTCGCCTATCGAAACCATCTCCACCGAAATCCGCACGGAAGATAATGATACGGTAGTGGTAAAGACCGTTCGTCCGGGCGATTTCGTCGTTTGCAACCTGGCTAGCTTGTCACTCGGACATCTACCGCTGGAAGACGAGCAGCAGATGAAAGAAAAAGTAGCGACTGTGGTACGTGCTTTAGACAACGTGATCGACTTAAACTTCTATCCGATCCCTTACGCCCGCATCACCAACCAACATTTCCGCAGCATCGGATTGGGCGTTAGCGGTTATCACCATGCACTAGCCATTCGGGGTATCCGTTGGGAAAGCGAGGAACACCTCCAGTTTGTCGATAAAGTATTCGAGCGCATCAATTACGCGGCTATCGAAGCCAGTGCCGAATTGGCGAGAGAGAAAGGACGCTATGATTATTTTGAAGGAAGCGATTGGCAAACTGGTACTTACTTCTCCAAACGTGGCTATACATCTCCCAAGTGGAACGAGCTGGCTGCTAAAGTTTCGAACAATGGTATGCGAAACGCCTATCTGCTAGCCATCGCACCTACCAGCAGCACCGGAATTATCGCCGGTACTACCGCCGGTATCGACCCCGTCATGAAGCGCTACTTCCTCGAAGAAAAGAAAGGAGCCATGTTGCCACGTGTAGCTCCCGCCTTGTCGGACAAAACATTCTGGCTATACAAAGAAGCCTATATGCTCGACCAGAAATGGAGCATACGAGCTGCCGGCATCCGTCAGATACATATCGACCAATCACAGAGCCTGAACCTTTATGTCACCAACGAATTCTCCATGCGCCAAGTATTGGACTTGTATCTGCTGGCCTGGGAATGTGGCGTAAAAACGGTCTATTACGTCCGCAGCAAATCGCTGGAAGTAGAAGAGTGTGAAAGTTGTGCATCTTAAATATAAAAAAGAATAGAGATAAAATGGAAACAAAAAAATTAAAGAAGAACGCCCTGTTCAATCCGGAAGGAGATACAGAAACACGCCTTCGTCGAATGATTGGCGGCAACACCACCAACCTGAACGATTTCAATAACATGCGTTATAAATGGGTAAGCGACTGGTACCGTCAGGCAATGAATAACTTTTGGATACCCGAGGAAATCAATCTTTCTCAAGACACCAAAGATTATCCGCATCTGGAACAGGCAGAGCGCACGGCATACGACAAGATTCTGAGCTTCCTTGTTTTCCTCGACTCCTTGCAGAGCAGCAACCTGCCTACAATCAGCGAGTATATCACCGCGAACGAAGTCAATCTATGTCTGCACATTCAGGCTTTTCAGGAATGTGTGCACAGCCAGAGTTACAGTTACATGCTCGATAGTATTTGCAGTCCGGAAGAGCGCAACGATATCCTGTATCAGTGGAAAACAGACGAGCACCTGCTGAAGCGTAATACATTCATAGGTGATTGTTACAATGAGTTTCAGGAACACCGCGATCGTTTTTCGCTCGTAAAGACGTTGATCGCCAATTACATCCTCGAAGGAATCTATTTTTATAGCGGTTTTATGTTCTTCTACAACCTGAGTCGTCACGGCAAAATGTCCGGTTCCGCTCAGGAAATTCGCTACATCAACCGGGATGAGAACACGCATCTCTGGTTGTTCCGCAACATCATTCTGGAGTTGAAAAAGGAAGAACCCGAACTCTTCACACCCGATAAAGTAAGCATATACGAAGAGATGATGCGTGAAGGCGTGCGGCAAGAAGTAGCCTGGGGACAATACGTGATAGGAGATCAGATTCAGGGACTCAACCGCCAAATGATTTCGGACTATATCCACTTTCTGGGGAATCTTCGTTGGAGCAGCCTGGGTTATGGCCCGCTGTATGAGGACAATCGCAAGGAACCCGAAAGCATGCATTGGGTTTCGCAATACTCCAATGCCAACTTGGTAAAGACTGACTTCTTCGAAGCTAAGAGCACCGCCTACGCTAAGAGTACGGCTCTGGAAGACGACTTATAACCCCTATTAACAACAATCCGCATAGCTTGCTTGGTTTCAAGACAGCTGTGCGGATCTATTTATTACCATCGCCCCACGCGACTAGCTATTCAAATCATAGGCCTTTTTATCAATAATCTCGAAGGTTTCAGTCCGAGCATACTGTGTTTTCTTTATGGTTACAAAGTCAACAACTTCCGTTCGGGGAATCGTAGTATAAGCGACCAACTTCCCTTTGAATAAAAAAACAAGTGTGCAAGTAGAGTCAAAGTCAGCGTATGTATTGATGGCTTGTTTATCCGATTCTTCCAACTGAATATGATAATTGTCTACATCATCATAAGGTTTTATTATCAGAATGCTATCCCATACGTGTCCAATATCCAGATTGTCGATAGCCAGCCTATCATTTTGACAGTTTTTCAACAATTTGCTCTTGATATAAATCTCTTTATGAGAACACGATTGGAAAGTGTATAACAGTCCAATACCAACTAGAAACACCGCAATTAACCCCCACATCTTTTTGTTTTTTTTCATTATCAGATCTATTGTTATCTCATTCGGATAGTACAAATCACTATTTCATTGCCCTGTTTTGTACAGATCTAAAACAAACAAAATCAGTCAGATCCCCCTCTGACCTTGTAAGCTTCTATTCTTCTTGCAAAAGTAATTAAAATGCAAATAATGCACAATACCTGTTCCATAGTATTTTTCTAAAAAAAATACCGGATGACAGGTATTGCCTCACCTAACTACTCAGAAGCCACTATATTCTTTGCGGATTTCTTCGGCAGCCCGGATCATCTCGATCAAAGCCTCTTTTGTTTCATTCCAGTTACGGGTTTTCAGTCCACAGTCCGGATTCACCCATAATAAGTCCGGATGGATTATGCCTGCCGCCTTTCTGAGCAACACCAACATTTCCTCCTTATCGGGCACACGGCCGAATGGATATCGTATACCCCCGGTCCTATTTCATTGGGGTATTCAAAGTCGTGAAATACATCGAGCAGTTCCATTTGCGAACGTGAGCATTCGATTGTTATAACATCGGCATCCATGCGGGCAATATGCTCCATGATGTCATTGAACTCAGAGTAACACATGTGGGTATGTATCTGAGTCTCGTTGCGTACACCGCCGGCTGAAATGCGGAAACAATCTACCGCCCATTGCAGATACTCGTTCCAACTCCCACGACGCAGTGGTAGCCCTTCGCGAATAGCAGGTTCGTCTATCTGAATAATCTTGATGCCCGCCTTCTCCAAGTCACACACCTCATCGCGAATGGCCAAGCGATTTGCAGACAAGTCGCCGAACGGGCTGATCATTTCGAACAAACGACCACTGCAAAATGGTAACCGGTCCGGTAAGCATACCTTTTACAGGCTTCGGAGTCAACGACTGCGCAAAGACACTCCAGTCCACCGTCATCGGAAGCGGACGAGATACATCCCCGTAGATAACAGGCGGTTTCACACATCGCGAACCATAACTCTGCACCCAGCCATTTTGTGTAAAGGTGAATCCATCTAGCAGCTCACCGAAGTATTCCACCATGTCGTTGCGCTCGAACTCTCCGTGAACTAAAACGTCCAGTCCTACCTCTTCTTGCCAGTCGATGCATCTCCGAGTCTCTTCTTTGAGCAGGTTGTTGTATTCATCCGCTGAAAGGTTTCCTTTCTTCATTTCAGAACGCCACAGACGCACCTCTTTGGTTTGCGGAAAAGATCCGATTGTCGTAGTCGGGAAAGATGGCAGACCCAGACTATCCCGCTGCACGCGCTGCCGTTCTTTAAAGACAGATTTACGTTTCGCATCCTGCTCTTGCACAGTTGCCACTCTCCGGGCTACCTCCGCATGGTGAATCAGTTTCGAAGCCTTTTTAGCCGCAAGATCTTGTTTGTTCGCTGCCAATACGCGTTGTGCCTGTTCCGAAGGATGGTCTGCCGAAAGATCTTTCAAGGCAGCTACCTCTTGCAGTTTTTGACGTGCGAAAGCCAGCCATCGTTTGATCTCTGCCGAAAGAACTTCTTCCCGGGTTTCCACTTCCAGATCATAAGGTACATGAAGCAAAGACGAAGAGGAGGCGATAAGCACGCGGTCGGTTCCCAACGCCTTCACAGCTTTACGGACAACGCTAAGTGATTGCTCTAGATCATTTTTCCAAATATTCCGTCCGTCGACAATGCCCAAAGAGAGCGTTTTGTCTGCCGGAAATTCCGCCAGCACCGCATCCAACTGTTCGGGACAACGTACCAGATCGAGGTGCAAAGCATCTACCGGCAACGCTAAAGCGATCTGCGTATTATCTTTCAGCCCATCAAAATAGGTAGTCAATAGTAGCTTCGATTTTGTATATTCCCGAATCTGAGCATATACCTTTCTATAGAGTTCCCGCGTTTGCTCATCCAAATCCAATGCCAAGAAAGGTTCGTCTATCTGTATCCACTCGGCTCCCTCATCTTCCAACAGCTTCAAGAGTTGAGCATATACAGGCAACAGCCGTTCAATCAGATCGATGCGGTGAAAGCCTCCTCCCTTCTCCTTACCCAATAGAAGGTACGAAATAGGACCGATCAGCACGGGCTTTGTTTGCACGCCTAGTTTCCGGGCTTCCTTATATTCGTCAACTGCCTTCGTATCGAATAGCGAGAACTCTTGATCTTTCACAAATTCAGGCACAATATAGTGGTAGTTGGTATCAAACCATTTCGTCATTTCCATAGCTATCACATCTTTATCTCCCTTCTGAATCCCCCTTGCCATGGCAAAGTAAAGCTCTAGTTTATCGTTTCGCAACGAATCATATCTTGCAGGTATCGCACCCACCGTCAGAGTCATATCCAGCACATGGTCGTAGAAGGAGAAGTCATTGGAGGGAATGAGGTCGATGCCACTCGTCTCCTGCATCTTCCAATTCTCTTCCCGAATCAGTTTACCTTGGCAAAGGAGTATCTCTTTCGATATTTTACCTCCAATATGCCTCACACGCCTTTTTCAGTTCTCGCAATTTTCCGATTCTCGGATAGCCTAAAATGTTTGTATACATACTTGTTTTATTAGTTAAATATTTCTGCAAAAATAAAATATAAAGGAATTATATCCTATAAATATTTTAAATTTAGAATTAT
This sequence comes from Bacteroides reticulotermitis JCM 10512, assembly GCF_000517545.1. Classification (GTDB taxonomy): domain Bacteria; phylum Bacteroidota; class Bacteroidia; order Bacteroidales; family Bacteroidaceae; genus Bacteroides; species Bacteroides reticulotermitis. The sequence continues at coordinate 67,662 of NZ_BAIV01000014.1, forward strand.
ATTCTTTATACTGAAATTTAGCAGAATATCAACCAAGATTACTTAGTCAAAACAACGGGAAACAGAATAATTATCTGGCTTTGAGGAGGGTAAAGACAAGATCAACAAGAAGCGAATCGTAAAAACGAACCGAAACAGAAAAGAAAAACAGTAATTCTACAGCCCATCTCAACTAACTCGCAACGAATTATTGAGTATTGACTATAGAATTACTGATTCAGATGGCGGGACTGTAAAAGCCCCTATGCGCTATTTGCTGCCTTCGCACACCTGCACCGACAGTTATTTAAGAGCAACAAACTGTTTATTTCACTGTTGCTTTGATGTAGCTCTTCCCAGCAGGAGCCTGTTCATCCGTTCCAAAAGCCGGACTGTATTTGCCAACCGGCATATCACTCAGAACAAAGGCCGTGCATTTTCTGCCCGCTACTACTTTATCCGTCAACGCCGTGTTGAGTGCTGTTACCGCTAAATCGACTAAAGAACCCAAAAGGCCACCACCACTTGAACTTACGCTTGTATCAACAGATATCAGCCCTTCCCGTTGATAAAGAGTTTCGCCAGTAGTTGTAGATCGCAAAATGTATTCAATCCCAACGGTCAATACTCCACCGATGTTGCTCCGCTTCCACGATTTTATAATCGTAAACATAGCCGCATCAGCTCCAAGCACATTTCTGAAAGCACTCAGATCCTTTTCAAGAAACATCTCGCTGTCGTATGCACTTTCCGATTGAAACATCTCCATCGTCAGATAAGGGGAGAACACATAGTAACCCTTTTCGCAAAGCGGCATATACAACGTTGTATAGAAGAAGTCCTTCGCTTCCACAAAATCGGTCTGATTTATAGGTGGCATAATGGCGATAGAAACAGGCTTCTCTTCATACAATTTGGGATATTGCTTCCCTCTCGATATTTCTTGTGCACATGACGAGAAAAGAACTGCTACAAGTGCGATGATTATCGTATTTTTCATTGTTCGAGTTGTTTAATAATTCTTGAAATGTATTTTTCCGACTCGGGGTACAGTTTGACTTCCTGTTTCAAGAAAGAGAGTCCTTCTTCCTTTTTCCCTGTTTTATAGAGCAAAAAGCCATATTCGGCATACATGCCGGGAGGTACAACTTTGCGTAGGTCTTTCTGTCTCGTGGTTATTTTCTGGTATTGCTCTAATACCTTGACCTGCAACTCTTCCGTTGTTTTCTTACTATACTGATAGGTAACATCCTCATAATTGTACCACGAGTACAAAGGCTTGGTAGTGCTACAGGAAGCCAGAAGAAACACACAAACTCCTGCGAACAATATTTTCTTGATCATGGCAATGTTATAATTTTAGTTTCTTGTGTTGATACAAAGATCTCTTTCTGATAAATGATTTTCCCGCCGGACTCCACATTTATCTTTTTTCTGCCGGTAGATATGGCATACGATGTTCCGCGCCGATTGGATTTCTTCGCTTTCACAACTTTAGCTTCAAACTTGGTTTGATCGTCCAACGTCACCGTAACATACTGGTTTGCGTATACATTAGGGCTTACGAAGAGCAGATAAGCCATATCTTCTTTCCCTGTTTCCTGAGCAACGGGATAATGGGCCCTGCATCCGCACAACAGCAATACAAGCCCTACCATGAGTAATAATTTTGTTTTCATAAGTATTTTCTTATTTCATTTCTTCTATAAAATATTCACCCAGCTTCTCAGTGTCGATTGTCGTGCTGGGAGACACTTCAACAAAGGAATATTCCGTTTCGGGCGTATCGCCACCTGTAGAAATCACCTTAACAGTTCCAATCGTTTTGCCGGGAAGCTCGATCATCAAGCCCGTCTGCGGATTCTTCACGCTCTTGCCTTTGGTCTTAATATTAAAGGTAGCGCCAACATCAACACCCTGACTAGCTCCACCGCCAATCAAAACAGCTTCATTATCGTACGATAAGAAATAGGTTCTCCAAGGTTTATCGGTACATTTATTAATAATGTTCTCCACCAGTTGCCCGATGGCTTCCGATATCGCCTTATCGCTCAGTGTAGCATCATAATCGGCTCTTCCCCCTACTCCCATCGTTGTTTTAGTTGTAAGATCGGCTGTACCTTTAGCTTCGTCCGAGTAAATAATCAATCCGGTGGATACATCTACCAAACGAATCACAACCGCCGCTTCCACCGTTTGGGTTTTCGTGGTACTAAAGACACCGGACTTACCCGTATTCTTTCTACCGAATTCTGTGATAGAGCCAATAATCATGTAATCTGCGCCAACCGTAGCCAGGCTATTATCCCCTTTCTTAGCTTCTTCCAGCAAAGTAGCTAAATCGCTTCGCTCCAGCAGCAGGAATTTACCGGATGCAGCAAGCTTAGCCGACAAGATGTCTAAGGCTTGTTTTCCCATCGGATCATTCTCTTTATCATAAAAGATCCCCTTTGCGTACTGTGTCTCATTAGAAAATCGGCCGATGGCAACTTTACGCTTTATCACCTTCTCATTAGAAGCAGAGATATTGCTTTGCACAGGCTCCACTACTTCGACTTTTCGTTGTGCATAAGTCATGTGGCATATAAAAAACGCACACATAACCATTACAAGTTTTGTTTTCATTATACAGTTGTATTAGTTTTACTTTTCTACCCACAAAATAGTGCCACTACCCTCGTACTAAGAGATATATAGCATAGCGCAAATATATATATTTCCATTCAAAAACAAGCTAAATGAATCGAAAAATAGCGTGCAAAAGCATCTTTTTTATTTACCACCTCTATTCTATGATTTCCACAGACAAAAGCATTTCAGCCCTCCACGCAGCTCCCGCCTCGGAGCAAAATAAAATGCGACTGATTCTCTACAAATCAGCCGCATCATTTATTATAAACGATGATTTCTTAGAAATGGGCAACTACACCTAGTACGTAATCCATGCGAAACAAACGAATGCGATTCCTACTGCCCGGCCCACAACATACATCAAGCACCCCATAGCTTTTACTAGGTAACCGCTACATTTCTCGATCAAATAAACAACTCTCCACCGGGACGTTTTAGAAATAGATGCTGAAAAAATTGTATTACTCGAATAAATTGGCTATCTTTGTAAATAATCAAAGTTTATATTGAATCCAACTTAACAATGTTTGCTCCGTATTCTACCTAGCAGATTTTTCCAATCGTCAGCAATTGACCTAAGATCAACTATTGTTTTAGATATAAACCAGTTACAAGAAAGTGTGCAACACTGCTATTGCAACCAAGATTTATAGTTTAAAGAATCCGAAGTTCTTAACTCACGTAGCGAGCATTTGCTAAATTCTATTCAGGTGGAGCATTCACCGAGATTGCGTGAGCTTTTTTGTGAGAAAAAATAATTACATATAAATAATACATTAATTAATATAAAGAATTGCCTATGGGAACATTTAGAAAAAAAGAATTAAGAAAGAAGAAACAAGAAAAAAGAAGAGGAAAAATTAAAGCGCAAAGAAGAGCGTAAAGCTAACGCAAGCGGATCATTCGCAGATATGATTGCTTATGTGGATGAAAATGGTGTTATCACTGATACGCCTCCAATCCAGACAAAGAAAGAAGAATTGGAGCTTGACAGCATTATGATTTCAACTCCTAAGAAAGAATTTATAGAAGAAAAACCGTTAGAGGAGCGTGTAGAACACTTCAACTCCGCTAAGGGTTATGGCTTTATCAAAAATATCGCCGGTGTAGAGAAGTACTTCTTCCACATCAGTAACGCTCCTTCCGATATAGCAGAGGGCAATATGATTACTTTTGAACTGGAAAGAAGCCCCAGAGGCATGAATGCTGTACAGATTGCCTTTTTGAAATAAATAAATTTATATAGAAACGATTATGTCAACAAAACAAAAATCTTCCGTTACGAAGAAAGATGGTGAAATTACTCGCTCCGAAAGAGTGTCGGCAACTCGCCAGACCAAGAACGCATTGAAGAATGCCAAAGAAAAAGCGGGAGCCGTCGTCCACATCGCTATCAGCAATCGAACAACTATCGAACTGCCGGCACATCTAACGAAAGAAGAGATCGCTGCCCGGATTGAAAGATATAACAAACTACGTGGGTCGACCGTATAAGTAACATTCCAACATCTTACTCTGTGTAAACAGAAGAAAACTGTGCCGGCAAAGAGAAATACATCTCCTTTGCCGGCACAGTTTTTATATATACCACGCGCAGTGCTCACTCTGCACTTTCGATATAGTCCACAGCCTCCATAATCCATTTATCGTCACCGACTACAACATCCTGTACAGTCTGCTTCACCGGAATATCGATTCGCACCCCTACCCGCTGGTTCATTCCCCAATTGGGATAGAACGCACCCGCCATTGTATAGTTAAACCGTATGCCACGAGGAAGAAACAGATACCCTATATGCCGTTAGCACCGGCCGTTTGAGTTCCAATGACCGCACTGCGGGGAGCTACTCGGAAAGCGATAGCCGACAACTCACCGAAGCTCTGAGTTCCTTCATTTACCAAAATAGCGATTTTACCTTTGAAGTAATCCGGATTTTCTTTCATACCCACATCCCCTTTTATGTCCAAAAAATAGTTGCCCGGATACTTCTTTGAGTTCATCGAGAACCACATATAAGGAGTCAGTTGAGGATAGAGATACTTCTCCATCATGTCTTTGGTAAACCCTTTCGGATATTTGCGCAAGTCGAGAATAAGTCCTTTGGCTTGGGCACTGTTCCGCATCAACTGTTCCAATTCGTTGGATTGGATTTCTCCCATATTTATATAGATTATGCCTCTTGTACTCAAAAAATACTCCTCAGGCTTTTTTCGTTCCATCTCTTTTCTCATCGTAAAGGTCTGCGTAGGTACCTTTTTATTGTAAACCCGGTCGTCAAACTTTACCCGGACCGAGATCTCTTTATCCGGCGTCAGGAACAGTTTGGGAGCTACATCTCTCAACAGCGTCCGTTCATTGGAGGCAGGTATAATTGGACGATACTCTTCTACAATCTCTTCCACGGTTTTGCCTTTTACTCTCAAAATGACAGATCCTCTCTCTATCTCCTGCAACCACGTAGACCGCACGGCAAATTTCCCATCCACCGTCTGAGTCAACCCCAAAGGAAGTCCACGCATACTGGGTTGAAATTTACGAAATACCAACCTCCATGCGAATCATTGATTTCGGCTGCCAACTTCTGCATGGAACGGTCCAATTGCTCTTCGGAAGCGGCAGTGATAAATTCCGGAAGATATTTTGCCAGTACCGTGCTCCAGGGGTTATCAGTCAGATTCCGATAGGGAAAACTATATTCAATGGCATTCCACATTCGGTAAGCAGTCAGGATACGGTACCCGAGATCCTCCCAACTAACGTTCGGATAAGGTTTATCTCTGACAAATTCGATCTCTTCCTTTCCCGTAAGCTGGGGCAGGTAATAGTTGAACACACTGTTTCGTTTCGCGTTTTTGATTTTCACCAATTTGGCTGACAGATCGCTGTCGAAGAGGTTTGAATCTTCCAGCCAACCCAAATACGCGAAGCGATGATATTGAGTAGAGTCTTCGACCGTATAGTCCTCTGTTTCCGTTATTTCGCCGTATTGGTCGATCCACTGGCTTAGAAGCAGATTTCTCGCTGTCCGATCTTTGGCTGCGGCTATGCGAGGAAGTATTCGGAACAGTTCGAAATCCCAATTATACGTACCAGCAGTGACTTGAGGATGAAAGTATTTAAGGAATCCCCAGACTTTCCCTAAGACTTCGAGATTGTCTACCGTCTGCTTGTCGATTGGAAGGGTCTGAATGCCTGAGTTCTCCATAAATTCCCGGTCTTTATCTGCTTCGATAGTCGGCTTTTCGAGAATATCCCACGATTGACCGTCAACGAAGACTTGGCAATCGCTCAACCAAAGGGTTCCCTCTCCCTGACTAGCGATGCGAAAGTAGAAAATAGAAGTACGGGCCAGGGGCATTTCAACAGAGAATTCCTTCCAGTCTTCCTCTCCTTTGCAGTCGGCAGTGACCGATTCGGTCAAATTGCGTCGCAAGAAAGTATTCAGCACAATGGAGAAACGAACACTCATTCGGTCGGCCTGCTTGTATTTGTATTTGCCCGTAAAGCGGATTTTCTTACCGACTATATCTCGGTTTGAGAAATAGAAATGCACATCCGTCGCTTTGTCCGAGGTCGAGGGAATCAGCAAAGACGACTGCCCGGAGCACAGCGTCTCGTTATCAACCTTGACTGCCGGATTGCTACTAAACCAAGCCATTTTGGGAGAGAAACGAGGATCATTCCCGTAAAGAATCTGCGCTTCATTAAAAGAGAGAAAACCATTTCGGGTTTGAGGCGATTGCGCGCAAAGGTTGAAGCCAATCAGCATGAACAGCCATAAAGCTAGCATTCGGTTTTTCATATGTATCATTGTTGGTTATTCTTTTACAATATTTTATCATATAGAGAATATCATCTAAAAAAGGCTGAGACTCCGTAAAGGTATATCGTGCATTGGGACATAATTCTAATGAATATAATCACGTAGATCCCATCCGCCTCGGTAAGAATAAGTAGCCTTTAGATACCTTCCCTGAAATATCCGTCCATCCAGTGTTTCTAAATATCGAAAGCTTCCGACAGGTAGTTCATTTATCGTTCTTTCCAATTCCGATACAACCCTTCTGTCAAACCATCCCATTTTTTCGGGTCGAAGAATGTGCACATACGACTTTCCCGATAAATCGGTGAATAACAATAAGGAATAATCCTTCTGAAAAAACGTAAAGACAGGGTCATAATTATCTCTGATGAATTTCTCCAGACATTTAATTTCAGGCAGATCCCGGTTCCAACATCCATCGTTGATGTGAACTCCGTTTCCGCAATTATGCAAGCTTCCTCTTGGTATACCACACGGATCTACTGAAGTAATATACCCCCTATCGACTGTCAGTATCGTTTTTTCTCTCGACACCCATTCACCGTATAAGTTGTATGGGCAAATTAAAGCATTTAGTGTTCCGGTAAACCACGATGCAAAGACTCCTTTTTCCCGACTTCCGCCGTATTTTTTTAAAAGCATAGAAAACACCTCTTCAGCACGTGCTTCTGACATCCCAATGGGAAGAATCTTTTTCAAGACCAATTGAGAATAGTAATTTTCCCAAATTGCATGAAAATTCGTAGCAGGCATATCCAAATTCTTTATTAACACTGGAGATACTACAAGTCTGGCTATATTCGCTTCACAAACTCTTTCTATAGCATCATAATAATTTAAAGGACGAGAGGGTTGCTTTCCTTTATTGAAATAGGCTACCATCTCTTTTACGGAAACAGTATCAATAGCCGTACGATTAACCGGCTTCTGCGAACAGACATTCCCATTGAACCAGAAGCAGATTATAAGGCAAGTAATTCTTTGCATATAGACGAAAGAATTAATACGGATAGCTATTCTCATCTTTCGCGGAATATTGGCAGACATATCCATAGTCCAGTATCTTTTAAGATTAAGCATTTGCAAAAATTGCCATAATATTGAAAAACGAATAACAATTACTGTTCAATAAAGGATAAAACTAGTCCAATTTACATATAATTGCCTGTCATTGAACAAGTCTTCCCGGCCAACGTTTATAAAAAGGAAGAAATAGCCGAACAGACAGCAGCTATTTATTACCAAGCAGATTCAGTATTTACCACTTAAAATAGATGGGTATGAAAACGATTTTCGATTTTACCGCACTGAGTAATAAAGGCAAAGAGATTAACTTTGATGAGTTTAAGGGCCATGTGCTCCTGATTGTCAACACCGCCAGCAAATGTGGATTCACCCCACAATACAAAGCACTGGAAGAGTTGTACAAAAAGTACAAAGACCAAGGCCTTGTGATTCTTGGGTTCCCTTGCGATCAGTTTGGGCATCAGGAACCGGGGAGTGACGAGGAGATCGCTTCTTTCTGTGAAGTAAACTTTGGGGTAACCTTTCCCCTTATGGCAAAGGTTGAAGTGAACGGTGACAAGGCCTCTCCGATCTTCAAGTATCTAAAGAAGAGTACCAGTGGCTTTCTCGGATCGAGCATCAAGTGGAACTTCACAAAATTCCTGATCTCCAAAGACGGACAAACGATCAAGCGATTCAGTCCGGTAACGAAGCCGATGTCTTTAGAAAGTAGTATTATCAACTTCCTCAACGAGTAGTCCGCCCATCGGTAATGCCCTTCATCCGGCTCCCAAAGCATCCGAACCGGATCGAAAATAGTCAGATAAATGTCTGATATGAAGCCAATCTGTGCCAAATAAAGCCTGATATACTGAAAATAAGCAAATAAAATCAATAAAAAACCCCTCATTCCGTAATTCATAAATTTATTTGCTTAGCTTTGCACCCACAACAATCAAGTTATCATTGTATCTCTTCTTCTCTATGATATGTTCCGCTCCAGATTTGCGGATCTTCCCATCGTCAAAATTGACTGCAAAATGAACTTTCTTGTTTTTTATTAATCAGTTGCGAAAAGATGGAATACAAATAATCGTAACACGTTTCGCAAATAAGATGAAATCATTTTTTATCAGCAATCTGGAAGTAAAGCTTCCGGTGATTCAAGGAGGAATGGGTGTAGGAGTATCCTTATCCGGGTTAGCAGCAGCAGTAGCCAATGAAGGCGGTATAGGAGTTATATCATGTGCCGGTTTAGGACTGATTTACCACAATTCGCAAGGAGATTATCCAACCAAGAGTATGTTTGGATTGAAAGAAGAGATCCAGAAAGCCCGAGTGAAAAGCAAAGGCATAATCGGCGTCAACATCATGGTCGTTCTTACCAACTACGCGGATATGGTAAAAACATCGATTGCCGAAAAGGTAGACGTTATCTTCTCCGGTGCCGGACTTCCCCTCGATCTCCCCTCCTTTCTGACAAAAGATAGTAAAACCAAACTGGTTCCCATCGTATCCTCCCCGCGAGCAGCCAAAATTATATGCGAAAAGTGGAAGATGAACTATAATTATCTGCCCGATGCCATAGTTGTTGAAGGACCCAAGGCCGGCGGACATTTAGGATTCAAGGCAGACCAGCTGGACGATGAGCAATACGCTTTGGAACATCTCGTCCCGGAAGTGATTAAGATCACACAGCTCTATCAAAATGAGAAGAATATACCGGTCATTGCTGCCGGAGGAATTTCATCCGGACAAGACATATACGATTTAATCAAGATGGGCGCATCGGGTGTACAAATGGGAACCCTATTCGTTACCACCACCGAGTGCGATGCCTCCGACACGTTTAAAAACGTTTTTTGAAAGCATGCCAAAAAAGACGTAAAAATCATACAAAGTCCCGTCGGAATGCCCGGAAGAGCTATCGATGGCGAGTTCATCCAAAGCATGGAAATGGGCAACGAGATGCCTAAAAGCTGCCCCTTCCATTGCATCAAAACCTGTGATTACAGCCGAAGCCCCTACTGCATTGCCCAATGTTTATATCAGGCAGCCAGAGGAAATATGAAAAAAGGCTATGCTTTCACAGGAATCAACGTTCATTTGTCGGAAAAGATATCGAGTGTAAAAGAACTCATCTCCAATCTGAAATTGCAATTCAGCGCAGCCGAATTAGCCTATTCCAAGCAGCTCCAAAGCGGTAAATGAATGTTGCCCAGACAAAGTGCAGCAAACAAATAGATCAGCGCATAGAACAACAGTTAGAGTCTTTGATCTACATCAGGCAATAGTGCCGAAAAAGACACGAATACCAAACCACCATTCGTGTTTGCAACAAGATTAACACTCACGTCGGAGTGAGGTTACTACTTATCCGAAAGCTGACAGGCGAAAAGTAGTAAAAGTAATTCAGCTCTTCTTTGTCGAAAAGAGGAATGCCACCTTTATATATATACACAGAAATGGTTGCTGAATTTGATAGTCAGGAAAGACGTCAGCAAGAAGCAAATTATAAATTAAAAAAAGATTGTCTAGCGGACAATTACAAGTATGACATTTAAAGAATTAAATATAATAGAGCCACTATTGAAGGCTCTGAACGAAAAAGGATATACCAACCCTACACCTATACAACAACAAGCCATAACACCTGCACTTGCCAATCGTGATATTTTAGGAATAGCACAAACAGGAACAGGTAAGACGCTTGCTTTTTCACTGCCCATCATCCAACATTTGCATTCGCAGAAAGCCGATGAAAGGGTAAAGGGAATTAAGGCCTTAATCTTAACCCCTACCCGGGAACTGGCCATCCAGATCAATGAGTGTTTGAATGATTACACGCGTTACACCGCCATTCGCCACGCCGTTATTTTTGGAGGCGTGAAACAAAATGCACAGGTAGCCCAACTTAGAGCAGGTGTAGATATATTGGTAGCCACGCCGGGACGTTTGATCGATCTAATCAATCAGAAGATAATCGACCTAAGCCAAATCCGGTATTTTGTGCTCGATGAAGCCGACCGAATGTTGGACACCGGTTTCATACATGATATCAAAAGGCTGTTGCCAAGGCTTCCTAAGAATAAGCAAACACTTTTCTTCTCGCTACCATGCCCAAGGAGATAGCCGATCTGTCAAGGTCCATTCTCAAGAACCCCGTAAAGGTAGAAGTTACGCCCGAATCGTCGACAGTAGACACCGTCAAGCAATATCTCTATTTTGTAGAGAAGACCGAGAAGTCCGAATTGCTGATCGATCTACTAAAGAAAGACCGGGCTAAATCGACACTGATATTCTCCCGGACAAAGCACGGAGCCAATAAGATTGTGCAAATCCTCTGCCGGGCAGGTATCGGAAGTTCGGCTATCCATGGAAATAAATCGCAGAATGCGAGACAAAAAGCCCTATCAGATTTCAAATCACATAGCATCCAGGTTCTTATCGCAACAGATATAGCTGCCAGAGGGATCGACATCAACCAGTTGGATTTGGTTATCAATTACGATATACCCAATGTGGCCGAAACGTATGTACACCGAATCGGACGTACAGGAAGAGCCGGTAATAAGGGTACAGCGTTGACATTCTGTAGCAATGAAGAAAAGAAGATGCTCAAAGACATACAAAACCTGACCGGGAAAAATCTCATTGTGTTAAAGCAATAGTAAAGTTACTTTAAAGAGAGCAAGTATGGCAACAAGGAAAAGACTCATTGTAGACAAAAAAGAGGGTGAAATAACCCGTTCCGAAAGAAGTTCGGCAAACCGACAAGCCCAAGAGGTGCTGAAAAAAGCAAAGGAACAGGCCGGAAGTGTTGTCCACATCACCATCAGTGAAAAGATAACCATTGAGCTCTCGGCCCATCTGTCGCAACAGGAGATAGACGAACGGATAGAAAAGTATCACAGGCTGCATCATAAATAGGGATTTCACCTCTCAAAAATCCCTATTTTAAGGTATTGGTTTCCGTTGGATATATGGCGTACTTTGCAAACAAAAAAAGAAAGTGCTTCTTTCCAGCCGTGCAGACAATCGAAGTATTGCGCAAGCTGAAGAAGAAATACCTATATGGAAAAGCCGAACAAAGGAACTCTCCCAACGGAGAAAAGACCGGATACACTCTTCTCTTCCTGCCTGCAATGTAAACCCTGCGGAGGTGGATGTAAAATTGTGGATAACCGTGTATCTTTCGTTTTCGATCCTGAACAGAAAAGCGTCAGTCATCTGATACTCGACACGGCACCGAAAGCCTGCCTCGGCAGATGTGGACGGTCATGTCAGACAGAATTGCGACTGGTACAAACACTGGAACTTCGGACCACTGTGGTCGAACCAATAAATACATTCAATATGAGCATCACCGACATTATCAGCAACGAAAACGTAACACTCGTTCAAGGCGTCAACGGCATCTGTCTTTGTGAAGAATCATGGGTTACATCGAGACAAAAGCTTGCCTCTCAAAAGAAAAACCGCTCCAACGGCCCAACGGAAGCCGAACGGTTGCAAAAGGAAAAAGAAGTACGACGCTTTCTTCAAAGTAGTAATGAATACGTAGATTTCGGGCGTACACATACGCCATAAACCGGAGTTGGCAAATTCTTGCCCATGCATAGCCGAAAATACCGGTATTGCCGGCAACCAAAGCGCAAATCGGATTATTTGCTCCCAGTAAGCAAGGGTTGCAAACGCAATCAACCCACTTGACGATAAACAAAGAATGCTGCCATCTTATTCAGGATGTGCAGCATTCTCTGTTTTTATTTCCGCATCTCCTCTCTCCCATTCGCTGTTCACCCCACACATTCCGAGTGCAAGCACATATCCGTCAACGGAGTTAGCACAATTACAGTGAAGAAATGAGTGGGCCTATTTTAAGATTCTATTTGTTTTTTTAAATCGTTTAGTTATATTTGCGCCGCTATTTACGAAGCGTCCCCAATCGATTGATACGATTTGTCAGGAGCCGTGTATAAGCGTTAACAAACAATCTAATATTTGGAAGACCAATGGAACAGGCTCGTATTGCTCAAAGGATTGAAGTGGTGGATGTGATCAGAGGGTTTGCCATAATGGCAATCTTATTGTTGCACAACATCGAACATTTTGATTTCATCAATCGCCCCGATTATTTACCCGACTTTGTGAAAGCCCTGGATAAGAGCATATTCGCTGTGGCACGTTTCCTGTTTAGTGGCAAAGCTTACGCCATATTCGCCTTGCTTTTTGGTTTCACATTCTTTTTGCAGTTGAATAAGCAACAAAAGCTCGGCAAGGATTTCCGGGGACGGTTTGCCTGGCGAATGCTCATCCTCTTACTTTTCGGTGTTGTTAACTCAGCCTTTTATCTCGGAGATATTTTGATGATATATGCCACCATCGCGTTCTTTCTGCTCCCTGTTTTCAATCTGAGCAATCGTAATCTGCTGATTATTGCAATTATATGCCTGTTACAGCCTATCGCTCTTTTCAGTATAACGAAGATCATTTCAGACCCCTCAATCGAGTTCGTGAAGGTCTCCTACTTCAAGGGGACGAAGGAGTATCTGGCGAATGGATCTTTTTTCGAAGTGCTGTGGTCGAATCTGACAATAGGCAAAAAAGCGGTTTGGCTGTGGTCGTGGGAAAAAGGTCGATTCCTCCAGACCTACGCTTTATTTCTGCTGGGATATTTGGCGGGAAGGAAAGGTGTCTTTCTCCCTCAGCATCGCAAGGTATGGGGCAAGGTGCTTGTATACGCGCTGATTGCAGCTGTTATCCTATTCTTGGCGGAAAGCCTGTCGAACGAATATATTTCCAGAAAAGCGGTATCAAAACCTGTGGGCGAATTAATCTCGAGTTGGTATAATTTCTCTTTTATGCTCTGCTGGGTAGCTCTGATCAATCTTCTTTTCATTTACGAAGGTTTTCGCAAGTGTACCCATTTCTTGTCCTATATCGGCAAAATGGCCCTTACCAACTATATGATGCAATCGGTTATCGGCTCATTTCTCTATTATGGATTTGGCTTGGGGCTGTATTATTATACAGGTGCGAGTTATAGTTTACTCATTGGCATCCTTATTCTCCTTTTTCAAGTTTACTTCTGCAAGTGGTGGCTGCGTACACACGCCCGAGGACCGATGGAAAGCATTTGGCACAGACTGACTTGGATCAGGAAATCCTGAACAGGTAGGCAAACTCGCAGGCTTTGGGGAAAACTCTGCCATTTTGTTTCTATTATGCAGCAATTATGATGCATTTTAGAAACAAAACATTCGCTTTATTGGGAGATACACCTGTTCTATCTATAAAGAGCCTGTGGTAATTGTATTAGAAAGTATCTTTAGCTAGGTTTAACAGCATTTTCTCTAATTCTTCCCCCCACATGTTTTTAGCGATGATAACTCCTTGCTCGTCCAGCAGAAAGGTGGTTGGATAGCTTTTTATACCAAACTTTTCTTTTATTCCATTGGCGTCATCCGATAATATCTGAGGCCAAGTGATTGCATATTTATCCATCATTTGGGTAAGTTGAGCAGGCTGACTATCGCCGACAATGCCGATGAATTCGATTTTAGATCTGTCCACTTTGTCATACAGTTCTTTCAGGTGCGGCATTTCTTGCAAACAAGGGCCACACCAGATTGCCCAGAAATCGAGCAGTACATATTTACCTTTCAAGCTTTCTGAGGTTATCAAATCTTGTGATTTGAAATTATTGCCTTGAAACGAATGAGCCTTATAGCCAACCTGTGTCGATTGCAACTGCTCTTTGGGTTGCTCGGTCTTTCTCAAAACGAGGGTATTCTTATTCGTGTTCACGCCTGCAATCTGATAGATCTGATTCCGGATCTCGATATATTCATTCTTTCTGTATATATTATTATCACCTATTTTTTCTCCTGCTTTCAGCTCGCAATCAACAAAAGCCAGCTCCAACCTTTGATAAGATAATTCCGTAAACGTATTCGAGACAACAGCAATTCGCCTGCCTTCATATTCGGTGGTTGCGTATTGCGAGAAATTGCACAAAAACGTACGATACTGATCGTTATACATCATAAACAAAGGAACAGTTACCGGAACAATTTGACCGTTTGCAAATGTTTCGAGAGACACTTTGACCCCATGGGTCTGCGCCAATAATTCTTTCTTCCCATTATTCTCAGCCGTCATTTCAAGTGGTGTCAACAAAGCGTCGTCGCTTAAATCAAGGTTGTTGTTGGCATCTATTACAAGTTTCAGGTTACCGTCCTTATCTTTCCCATAGCAAAGGCCACTTTTGTTTTCAACGGGGTTTTCGAAAGTTGCAAGGTATCGGGAATCCATCCCCATGACTTTTGCAATTGTTCGTACCACTCCTTCGTGATATTACCCTGCAAATAATCCTGATAAACAGACTGGTACATATAAGCATCAATACTCCCCTGCTTTATTTCTGCCAATCCCTGAGGTAACTTGCTAATTTTCAGATATGTATCTAGCCATGGATTTTCTTTATCTTCATTATTAGCCGACACTCCTTTCAAGGCCATCCGAAAAGGCCCATAACCTATCTCTGGGGTTAAAGGCAGTTCGATGATATTCTCTTGAGCATATCCCAGTCGGAAAGTCAAAGATAAAATAATTAGTAAGGTTGTTTTCAGTTTCATAGTAGTAATTATTAGAAGGATCTATTACCTCTGGCGTTACATGCAATTAACCCGAAGGCATTTTGCAAAGATATAAGATTGAATCACAACGCCAAAAAAATAGCCATACCCATCTTTACCTAGCAAACGGAATGGGGTATATATCCACTGAACATGTCACATAACTAGCACCGATAAAAAACGGGTGTTCGCGAGGAAAGATCACTGTGCAAGTCTGTTTTATATAAGTTTCTATCTCTTCCAAGACCGGTATGGGTATGGGTTCTTTAACCACAGAATAAGCAAAATAAACTTCAACAATCTTACCTGTAAAATCACTTCCTATACCTATCAGAGCTACTTTATCCGCAGATTTCGTTTCATCGGAAAGACCGAAATAAGAATAAACTTTCTTGCGTGCGAAAGCCTGGACAGAATCCCTGTCTGATATATAAATTGCAGGAGAATTGACATCCGGATCCGGATTGTAACGGTTCACAACCTTAGCATAAGGGTTGGCTATATTATAGACGAGAAAGGTATCACCTGTCGTCTTCACCAGATATTCATTGTATTTCCCTTTTTGATAGGAAATGCCCTCCTGCGAGTAAATCGATTGGGCCAATAACACCGCAAACAGCAATAATAAAGTTTTCTTCATAATGGCAAGCTATTCGTTTCTTAATAATAGAATAACAGATAAAGGCATGAATAAAGTTACAGTTAGTTGATTTACAGATGCATATTAACAGCAAACAAATTTATAAAACATTTTGTTTGATAAATCTTTTTTTCGCAAGTTTTTTTTCATATCTCATTCCATTTAGCTAGCAATTTCCAATCATCAGACGCGGTAGTTTTCACTCTATTCTTTCCGCATTTCCACTAGCCTGTTCGACCTTGTCATTGACAAGCTCGCATATAATTGAAAATAAAAGACAAATAAATATGGCAATTCTAAAAAATATTCGTACATTTATCGCGCTATTTTAAAAAAAAACTACATCATCATCTGGCATAATTATAAAAGAATGATGAAAGAACATTTGATAAAACTTAATTTAGTAGAGATATGAGAGCGAATGTTTTTTGGAGTAAAACGGTGAAAGGCATAACTTTATCAGCCCTGCTTATTTTAGTAGCAGTAAGTGTCTTTTTTTACTAGAGGGATCGTTTTGGAGTCTTTTTATGATGGTTATTCTTCTTTTGGCTATTGTGTATTGCATGTATTGGGCTCCTAATTTTATTAGCATAACAGATAATTCGTTGATCTTGCATAAACTATTGGGACGTTTGACTCTTCCTTTCGATCAAATAAGAACAATAGACATTTATCAATCCGAAGGCGTCAATGCCCGTATTTGTGGCAGTGGAGGACTGTTTGGGTTTACAGGACTGTTTTATAATAAGCAAATTGGCAAATACCGCTCATATATCGGTTCGTATCGGCAGGCATTCCTTGTTACTATGATTAGTGGTAAGAAGTATTTATTTAGTTGTGAAAACAGAGAGCAAGTTGTAGCCTTAGTGAAGCCTAAGCTAACGAAACTAGCTGATTAGACTACTCAGGTAGTACGTGTTTTGAGCACCAGGAGTCATTCAGTCTCCGGACCGAAGTCGGCACCTTGGCCGGACCTGATCCGGAGACGAAACGGGTGGCGTTACCGAAGCAACTCTCCTCCATCCCTTATTTATATTTCCACAACTGCAACCCGTCCCACACCTTTTTAGCCTCTTCGTGCCCTGCATTGAACGACTTCTCCATCCACAAGGCAGCCGACTTGGTGTTCTTCGGTGTGCCTTTACCGTAGTAATAGATCAGACCCAGTTCGTACTGCGCTGCTGCATAACCGTTCTCAGCACCCTGCTTCATCCACTTGAACGCACCGGGCAGATCAGTCTTTTCCTTGCACATCAGTCCGAGTTCATACTGAGCTTCACTGTTACCCAATCCGGCACTCTTCTCGAAGAGCACCTTCGCCTTAGCGGGGTTCTTGAGCACACCGTCGCCAGCCTTATACAATCGTCCGAGCGAACAACAGGCGTACGGGCTGTTCAGTTCAGCCGACTGCGTATAGCACCGGACGGCTTGGGCGATGTCGTAGCTGGCACCTCCGCTATATTCCTTTTGGTAGTAAAGATTGCCCATATTGTTGTAGGCAGCGGATTTCAGCTCATTGTCGGACGTATTAGCGAGGGCTTTGCCATACCATTCAAGAGCTTCAGCCCTGTCTCCATTATCGCCATGCAGGCGGGCGAGCCAGAATTGCCCCCAGTCATAGCCGTTATCTGCGCTATACTGTAGCCATGCGGCTGCCTTGTCTTTGTCTTTGCCTGTGCCACTGCCGAAGTAGTAGGCCAGTCCCAGCTTGCACTGCGCCTCTGCATAACCCTGCATAGCCGACTTCTGATACCAATCGAAGGCTTCTTCATATCTTCCACCGTTATTGGCAATATTACCTAAGAGGTATTGCCCCCAATAATTACCGTTTTCGGCACTTCTGGAGAGCCAGTTGTGGGCAACTTCCTCGTTTTTGGGAGTACCGTAGCCTCTGCACAGAAGCGCGATACATAGTATTGAGCATCGGCCAAACCTCCCATGGCTGCATGAAGCATATAGGTATAGCATTTTTCAGCATCGCCCGACAGCGTACCATCCAGCATGGCTATCGCCACGAGGTATTCCGCGGCGATACTCCCCTTCTCCGCACCTAGCTGCAGGTATTGCAGGGCCATCGTTTCGTCCTTGGCAACTCCTTTCCCTTTCCGGTATTTCATGGCGAGCTCGTAGGCAGCGTCAGCGTCTCCACCGTCAGCATTCCGTTTGAGTTCATTCAGTTCGACACGTATCTGAGCATCGGTCTTCAGCCGGACATCGATAAAGTTCCATTTAGGGAGGTGATACAAGCCGGGAACACCCGATTCGTTTTCCACCAAATCGAAACTGATGACGTCAAAAGGGATTTTCTCGAAGGCAACGGCAAACCACTGCTCCCTGCCGGGCTGTACGTAGCCTCTGTGTTGCTGACTGGAACTTTGTATTCCTTTATACACGTTTCCGTCGTCGGCACGTATTTCCAGATACTTGTGGGGCTGTTCGGGAATCATGGTAATGGAGGCGTCGTTCGTCTTATACAGGAAATCCACTTTGGTCATCTGCCCGTCAATCGTCACGCTCATAATGTGCAGGTAGGGATCGCCCTGCCTCTGCACGGAAGGTTTCTCAATATTGATACTCGCAATATCCTTTGAGCTTTGCGCACAAACATGGGTCGAAAGGCAGAAGATGGCAAGGGTTGTTTTCAAATATTTATTCATCGCTTTTATTTATTTAAATGTAACTTCTATCCAAATCGCTGAACCGTACTTTCTGATATTAAACTCCATAGAGGAGGTATGAATCGTGCTCTCACTATTCGCTAGGTCTATCGCTGAATCGCTTCCGTATTTCTTCACGATCGCATCGGCAATGCCCTGCATGATGTTTGTCGGCTTATTCACGGCCTTGTAGTCCAACTCGAGGCGGTATTTGACACAGCTAACTCTTGCCGCCGTGTTTTCTTCCGTTTCGTATATATTGTCGTAGTAGTTGTAAGAAGATTTGGACAGTTCCTCCGGGAATTCGAAAATGATCTGTGCAATGGACACCCCGTTGCTCAAATCGACCGTTTCGCTACTTTTGCGTGAGCTGGACGAGAAGTACGACAAATCCCCGTACGACTCCTTGATCTGCCCGAAGGTGGTATTGCCACTAATCCCCCGGAATGAACCCGAATCCGAATTTTTCAGTAGGTTGGTGGTAACAGCCTCTACGTCGAAATAGTCGGTACTGACAAACAGCCTGTCATCATTCAACATATACGTTTTAACTGTACCCATATAATCAGAAGGAACGTCCGTGTATTGGGGATTAATCACAATCTTTCCCTCCCTGTCGATAAATCCGACTTTCCCGCTCATCACAAAGGGGGCAATGTCACCGATAAAAGAGCCTATCGCATCATACTGAGGGTTGAGAACATACTTCCCCTCCCGGTCAATTATGCCCCATTTCTTATCGTCGATACTCACACCGGTAACGTTCGCCTTTCTAAAATAGAATGTGTCCTTGAACTGCGGATTAATAATTATCTTTCCTTTCCGGTCTATCCAGCCATACACACCTGAAGATTTGACTATATAGGTATCTCCGTCGGGTTTGATTTGGTCATATTGGGGCGACACTACGTATTTCCCTTTCCGGTCGATAAGGCCGTATTTCTGGTCTCTGTCTCCAATGCCGACCACGGCCAGCCCGTTATCATCGAAACAGTTAGCTCCCGAGAACTGCGGCTGAATGACGAACTCACCTTTCGGATTGATATATCCCCACCCTACGGCTTCGTCTTTGACAGCAGGTGTCAAGCCGCCACTAAAGCCTGAACAATCCACAAAAGCGGGGTGGATGGCGGTTTTCCCCTTGTTGTCGACGTATCCCCATACCCGGATGCCGTCCTCCATGAAACAGACGGGGGCAAGCCCCTCGGAGAATATCCCCACTCTTTCGCAGGCCTTCAATGCAAAGAGCGTCTCTCCCGTGGGAGTGATGGCCGTGGGGAAGCCGTTTTCTTCCACCACCCAGGCTATTCCGTCGTTGAAGATGGTGGCGTATTTGTACTTCTTTCCGTTGATGAACTCGCCTTTCTTGTTTATGAAAGCCAGCGGACGGGAAAGCGTTTGTGATGTTTCATCGGCGACCTCCACCCGTGAGCGGCCTTCGTAGAAAAACGAGGCTTCATAGATCTGTTGTACAGGCTTTATCACGACCTCTCCTTCCGAATCAATAAAGATCCAACCGCCCTCATTCGTTTTAACGGGGATAAGGTCTGTATCGGCTTCGTTTTTAGGCTGGCAACTGCCAAGTAAAACGCCAACTGTTGCTGTGATTAATAAGAAGCGAATATGTCTCATTTTTGTAGTATTATAGGGTTTAAAAATAGGTTATCTCCCGTTTTTCGAGCAGGATTTCCGTATGGATGCTTTTCTTCTCTTGTTCATCGGTCTGCGCTATTTTGCGGTCTACTTTGCGTTCCGTCCAGTTACCTCTGCTATCCGTCTTCAGGTATTCAAACTTGTCGACGTTTGTGTAAGTTCCTGTTTCATCGCTACCATTCTCGGTTTGCATACTCGGCAACTTGTCCTTTTCGCTCGGGTACTTGTATTCGATGGTCAACGCACTAAATCCCACGTTGGGATTAGACTTGATGAGCCTGCCCGAATTATCGAAAGTGAAGCTGTCACGGAAATATTCACCGCCTTGCTCTATTTCACTTCTCGTATTCTTTTCGTATTCAATTTTATAACTATACGCCCCTCCGGATGAATATTCATTCGGGCTTGAGTAGACGTTTGTCACCGTATGGGTATGTTTGCTTCCGTCTTCCAACACCCACACAGTTGTTTGCTTGGTCAGATTGCCGTCGCTGTTAAATTCCAAGTAACCGCCGGTGTCGTATTTCACCGACTTGGCGCGCCCGAGCAGTCCGTAACATTTCCAGCCGCACATGGCAGGCGTTTCTTCTACTGCGACAGCTCCCGTCGGCGTTGTGCCTGTGCCGCTGGTGGTAACAGCGGGTGTTTGCACTGCTTCCTTCGCTTTGCCGGTGCAGCCGGACAGAAGCACCGACACGAGCAGGAATAAAATTGTTTTTGAGTTCATATTCGATTTGATTTTGAGTGAATTAAACAGTTGCAAGATTGACATCTCCTCCTCAAATGCCAGCACGACAACTATCAAGTGTACGAAGATTATGACGGCTCATCCGGAGATGGAGGGGAGGAAATAGGCCCAACGGGTCAAATAATACAGTTTAGGGAATGCCCGTACCGAAGTTTTTAGGCGCGTGGTTTACTACGATGTATTCATTTTCTGTTGCCATAATATTTTCCCCCTGTGTTAATAAAGATGAGCGCACGTAGTGCAAAAGTAATCGAATGCCCTGAGTCTAAATACCCCTAAATAGGGTATATTGCAAACTTTCTGCCCGGGTCCGGATATGTTATTAATCGATAGGTTCAGTTCGCCAGCATCGCTTCGTTTTCATCGATCGTCTCGCCCGCCTTCACGAGTCTCATAGCGTTGATTATAAACAGCGTAGGGGCGAATAAGAAGTTTATCGACAGTTTAATTTGACAGATGATAATTTAGATGGGAATGTAAGGGGATATCCACCTATGCTAACAAAATCCACATGATTTTATAAAGGAGGGTGTGAAAGCAGTTCTGTTGTGATAAGACATCGTATAGCTCTCAACTGGAACTAAGATTCGGGTATTTTTCATTTCTCGATAGTAGAGAATAATACGATGCCGGCAAGAGGAAAATCGGTTCTTCTTGCCGGCATGACTATAAGGTGTATGCTTAGTGCGCAGGAGGCCAATTGCATTAAGCCAAGATTTCAAATACAAGCACTTCCGGCAAGCTTATCATCATCAAGAACGATTTTCAACGCTCATTCCTGCCTTCATGATGTCCGATGCCGATTGTGCGAAGCCAACCGGACTCACTTTTTTAAAGGTTAATAAATCAATCCCATTTCGCTACCACTTCCCAATCGTCAGGTGTAGTAGTTTTCACTCCATTTTTTCCATGTGGCACAGTTCTTATCACGATGTCCTTCTTACCGCTGAACTGAGATTACACCTGACGCAAGAATATGAATCAATAAAAAAACTTTATTATCACAAAAAACTCAATTTATGTGAAAAAGTATCCCACTTGGAGAGGCAAACAAGGTAATAGATATAACACATATCTGACCAAGCTGGTCCAGCTATCAAAGGAGTCATTGAATATATAAACAATCCAAAGGTATTATGGTCGTATGGAGAAATGAGATCACAGATGCAAATAATATCATAAAATGAATTGAGAGACGTATTCGTCTACTTTCTTTAGCTCTTAAATATTCTTCAATTAAATAGGACCTATTATCCTAATTGATACATATTTAATTGAATACTTATGAAAACTTCTTGTTTTCTAAACAGGACAGTATCCTTAGTTGTTTATTCCTCTAAATTTGAAACTATCATTTTTAATGATATAATTAAGTTAAGAGTAATGAAATCAGTGTCTGAACTTCAAGATATCCTTCTGAGGCTATATTACAAAGAAGATATTCGCTACGCATTAGTTATCGTTAATCGGGAAAACGGAGAAATAAGATTAACACCAACAATCACAGAAGCAATTGCAGACCTTAAATATTGTGTTTTGGAAACTAAGAAAACGGATTCGAACTACTCAATCAAAGAGATCATGAAATAATAGAATTCTAATGCGCCCCTAAGAAGGGGCAAATATATATTGGAGTATAAAAGTCTCGTTTCTACTTGTAAAATGAGGGGCATGCAATCATGACGCTAATCACGTCTTGACTCAATTCAAATAATAAGCCATTAAAGCCTTCTTAAAAGTTATAGGTGTTTACTTTTTAGCCAAGCACTCTCGACAAGTACCTTTATAATAGAGATGCGTTTCTGCGACTTCATGTCCGTTCATCTTCTGCCCTTCTACGTACTTTATACCGGGAGGTAGCGGCAAGTCATAGATATGCGTACACCGCTTGCAGAAGAAGTGTGCATGAGGGGAGTTGTCCACATCAAAACGAGTGCTATCTTCATCGATTGTAAGCATTAGGATTGCTTTATGGTCAGCCAGTAGCTTTAAAGTCTTATAAACCGTTGTCCTCGTAAGTGTGGGCATTGAGGGAGATAAAGCATTATATATCTGAGTTGCTGTCGGATGGCTACAACAATGATCAAGTAAATATTCCATTATGGCAAGCCTCTGGTGTGATGGCTTCATGTTAAAATTTAGCAAAAAGGACAATGATTTCATACCTTGGAGTGTTTTTATGTTATTACGATTCTGGAATTATATAGAATCTAAACTTTTAGTATATCCTATAAAACCTTTTTGCAACATAATATGTTCAACTCAGGAAACTTAAACTTTTTATAGAGACCGGCATCGATTTGGGAAAATAAATGTTGGCTATCATTTTTATGAAACTTCAGCACCACACAAGGCTAAGACCTTCATTTTTGCCCTTCATCATTCAACGTCGTAAAATGCCAAACATTAGCAATCTTCACAAAATTCACAGTTATGATATTACCTTCACCATCATCTACATTGACAGTCCAAGAGCGAAAAAGGAATAGTCCTGGATTTGGAAGTGCTTCAACAGCTTCTTTGATTATCTGGTACATTTCTTTCCTCATACATCACTTTTTATAAATTGCAACATTTAGTTGGCTTCTATTTTTTTTCTGAAGTTAATCAATTGGCCTATAGTTTTTGAAAAGTAAGATATTCACAGTTGTTTTCAATCCTTAGTAGCAGCACTTTCCAAAGTCCTCAAGCGAGAATCAGACATGATTGATATTAAACTCCTGAATAGCCCCTGTTTTCTTATATTTTTCGTCCATGATAGTAATTCTTTTAGTGACTAGAAAGTGGGCCTATCCTTCATTACATACTTTCTGCAAAAGTAAGAAAAAGCCCTGATACTTCATCACGAATTTCAGGGCTTAAAATCTTATTAAAAATGAGAAGTAAAACTACTTCGCTATCTTCCAGATGAAGTTTTGCATCCTTCCGGATTTGAAATAAAGACTTTCAGTGAACTTTATGCGCAGAAAGTTGCACAGGAAACGATATATGAAAAGCACAGAGCCTCCTTTTATCATATCTTCCGGTATAAAGGAGACAGTAGTTGTCACTATGTTAAGAACAAGCAATTAACTTTCGAAAAAGACAGTCTGTTGATCGTTAACCGAGATGTATTTCAACAATATTCCCGCTATAAATGTATGGACGATATGATACTGTTCAGCTTCGATTTCTTTGGATATAATCAAGAGGAAATTGATTTTCTAAATACATGTAGCCTTTTTCGCACCGATTATGTCGTGATTCCTCCATCTTTGGAAAGCTTTATAACCGACATAGAGGAGTATTTTTATTTATTGAAAAATATAACAACAAATGAAAATAATAAAAAACCGGAAACAAAAATGATCATACTGCGTAACATTTTGCATAATACGTTGATAATAATCGAAAGGGAATACCGTCGACATAAAAAAAATAGATCCATACCTCTCCTGAATATCCCCAATTGCGTACAGCAATTCAAAGAACTTTTATGTGAGCATTATCAAACACAAAAACAGGTCGCTTTCTACGCCAAAAAACTAAACATAACAGAAAGAAAATTATCTCGGACCATTTATAATACACACGGGCTCTCAGCTAAAGAATATATTAACGAAAAGGTCTTAACGGAAGCCCTCCGACTATTGGAGAATACAACACTCAGCCAAGGAGAAATAGCCTCCAAGCTGGGCTTTGATCTTACATATTTCATTAAATTCTTCCGAAAACACAAGAAGATATCACCAGCTCAATACAAACAAAAATTACAAATAAAGTTATGAAACACCGGACTCTTGTTTGTCTATCAAAAAGGACAAATAACACATACCTCCCGCAAACTAAATACAGTAAAAACACAGATTAACAAACGAATGATTCATTCAAAATATACGAGAATAAAATATATATATCTTTTTGGTAGGTCACGGTTAGGTTAGGACAAGATAGGCAACATACCCAAGCGGAAATATCGAATAAATGGGTTTTGCATAATATACATTTTGTGTGGGGTGCGTGTACTTGCAATTTCCAGAAAGGGCCGAACTATTAAATATACACATTGATGCTTATTGTTTTTTTAATATTTCCATATAGTCCATTCTCCGTTTACTTTGCGGCGGGTCTTAAAATTTAGCTCTTCTTTAATAATCCCCAGACCATCACCGTCATAATACTGCTTGAGGTTTCCCTCGGGCAAGAACAAAGTAACGGTGCGCGCCGTGACAGAACCGTTACGGATAAGCCGATAATCCTCGCTGATTTTGTCCGCATCGTCGTATCCGGTCAACTTTTCCCACCCGTCCCCAGCAGCTGTGATATAGCTCTCTCCCGTCAATTTGCCGTTATCATCGTATTGGTAGCCTTGTACGGTTCCACCGATGACCTTCCTATAACTGTTTTCACCTGTTTTTTCCATGTACATCACGGTCATACTTCCATCAAGGCGGTACGTACACATAATTTCCACTTTACCTGCTTCCAAGTAACGTATTGCACGCTCCCGGCATAAAGTGGACGAATTAGCTTTTCCGTCTGTGGACAAGTCCGGCTTAAACTCTTTCTCGAGAACAATCCGGCCTTGTCCATCGTAGTTCAGTTCCACTCTCCTGATAGTCATTTTATCTCCGTCTCCCGTTCCGGGCAGTAAGACAGCGTTTACCCTTCCATCCGCACCGTTCTCAAAGCGGACAGTGACGGTCATTGGCCCGCCATCCTTGTAATCCATACCGGTAACCCTTCCGTTCGCTCCGAAGAAATCATAACGGCGTGCATTATAGGTAATGGAAACTGCAGCGCCAGCAGGGAATGAGACCTTCAATTCCCTGATATTCTTCAGTGTCGGATCTGCAGAAAAACGTTGCGCACCAATCAAACCGTCGTTATCATAGAGCGTTTCGAGCTTTACGACATAGGGCGTACCAGAGGAATCATCCAGTTGGATGAAGGCCAACAGGGCATCCACGGCAGACTGTATCAGTCTGTTTGTCGTTTTACCTTGCTGTGCCTTCACACAAGGAAGCACAGCAAAGCAAACGATAGCTCCTGTCACTATTAGCCGGTAAATGTTCATTCCGAGGGCTTGATTAGATAGGGTGCAATAAGTTTAAAGTCGGCAACCCTTGAACGGAGCGCTTCCATATTTGCCGGGACCCTATTCATGCTACGGTCGGTAATCCTGACAAATTCGAGTTTTTTACAACCTGACAGTTCAGGAAACTCTATGTTGTTGAAACATCCAGTCAACTCCATTTTTTTGAGGTGGACAAGCGTTTCCATTCCTTCCGGATAAGCTCCCATAGGCTTGTCCGGAAGAGAAATGTTCAGTTCTTTCAGGCTGGTCCACCCAGCCAGTGCGGGTACAAATTCCACCCGGGCCGCTCTCACAGTCAACTTTTCCAACTGCTTTAGTTTTACCGGAAGATTGGCGGGAAGCCGGATTCATAATTAATCAGTGAGAGCTCCTTCAGCCCTGTCAGGTTACCGAGATCCGCAAGAACCGCAGGACTGTTGCCGGCGCTCACATCTAGCACGTTCACAGACAACTGTTCAAGTTTGGAAATACCACTCAGCACCGGGTGTGCTATAAAAGCATTCAGCAAGGTCAGACTACACAAGGACGGGCTTTTCTTTATCCATTTGGGACACTCGGCAATGAATGTATTCCGCAACTCTAGATGTTGCAAAGCAGACAATGCAGCCAGTTCATCCAACCCCTTGAGCGGGACTTTTTTCTGTTGGTTGTCCATGACGGTAATACTCAGCGAAATTAAGCCGGAGAGATCCTTTACGAAAGAAGGAATGATGTCGCCGGATGCCAAAGTCAACTTCAAGTCTCTTAAATTTTTCATATCACGGACGCTGGCGGTAATTTCCTCCATATTATCTTTAGACGTGATCTCCAGGCGCACCAAATGGGTGAAATCGGTAGAGAAGCTACTAGTATAATTGTAAAAGCCATAGTAGCGATAGTCTTCAGCCGTGGTAGAAGAATTTAATTTCCGTATCACAGTCAAGTCCTTATAGTCCGGCTCCTTTTCCAACGGATTACAAGAAGGAAGATAACTATATGTAAGGGTATCCGAGATTAATTCGCATACCCGAAATCCCTCAACCATTTTCCCAAGCTTCTTCCGGTATCCTTCAATGAGAGTTTCCGGATCCTGTACAAATACGCCCCACAGCTTATACACACCGAACCGAGGCGTTTCCACGCTACCCCCTATAACCCTAACGCTTTCACCGGGTTTCAGTTTGACAAGTCCTTTCTTTTGTGGACTTTCCGAGACCATGGGCGGTGAATTGGAAACGGGCGGTTTCACCACCCCATTCTGCGACACAAACCATAGGCTTTATAGCCGCCCCAATAGGGTTCCGTGTCATAAGGAACGATAACTGTAACCTCCTGGTCCGATACATTCTTAACGGAAAATTCAAAATGCTTAGTATCTCTGACTCCTGCTTTTTCATCTTTCGGTACCAGTTTAAGTTCCAAAGGAGCACTTTGGCAACATATATCACCACAATAAGCCACCGCAAGAGTCAAGGTGATAAAAAAACGAAAAAGCAGAGCAGAATATACAAAAAACTGTTTCATTATTTCTAAGCTTTATTTGTGTTTACCGTATTATTCTACTTGTTTTTTGCCAGAGAGTGCTTCAAAGGTCGCCAACACTTCCGATCCATGTTTCAACGTCAACCGATCGGCTTCTAGTTCATAGCCATCGGCAGATGCAAAAACTTTTAAAACAGCATTCTCCACATCCATTCCTTGCATACAGTATTTTTTTGTGGAAATCATTCTTTCAAATTTTATGGTCTTTTTATCAACTGTCACCATACCGTTGTAATTGTTGCATCCGCTAACGCCGGATACTTTATCCCCGACTATTTTCATTGTGACCGGAAAGCCGTCTGTCGGTACAAGTTCCTTGTCACTTACAACGTTTTTCACGGAAATCAGGCTCCATTCAGCAGTTTCGATGCTTGCCTGCTTCTCGTACTGTTTCACCGTTGAGCATGAGCATATCAATGTAACGGTGATCATGCCTGAAATAAATAAAATTTTCTTCATTGTTTTAATTTGTTTATTTAGTTAATCAATAAATATGGAAAATAAAAAAGCTGACGAACGTGTCCCGGCACCCTCCGGCGAATAAATCTCTATCCGAATGTCGTACAGATTGTTCCGTACGGGTAAGGGAAGTCCGGTGTTTACAGCATAATCCTTTACCTCCCCCCCCAGTTCGGTATAGATATGTATGTGCGGGGCCGAAGATGACTCGTATATATAGGCTACGCTTTCAAACTCTTGTGCATTCGCTTGTGCAAAAGCGATACGGGGATATGAGACCATATCGATGGACGTGAAAGCAGGAATATAGCCCTGAACATAGGATGTATATGGTGCTGCGTTTTCAATGGTATATGCGTTTCCCCCACCCACCCACGAAGTGTCAGTAAAAGCCAGAGTGATCCGTAATTTGGCACAAGTGCGTTTGAGCATGACGAGCGCCGAACTTCTGACCGAGGTTGCCTCCAGATTCATATCATTCGATTCACCATACATAGGTAATCCCTCTGCAATAGACAGGCCGGCAACTGCAGTAGCCTGTGGTGTCCGCAACGCCTTGAGCCCGGAAAGATTTGCGACGGCATTCAGGGCGGCAATATCCCCACAATTG
Organism: Bacteroides reticulotermitis JCM 10512; assembly: GCF_000517545.1. Lineage (GTDB taxonomy): Bacteria > Bacteroidota > Bacteroidia > Bacteroidales > Bacteroidaceae > Bacteroides > Bacteroides reticulotermitis. Next base: position 96,106 of record NZ_BAIV01000014.1, read on the forward strand.
GCTACCACATATACATCCTTCCTGCCTGATTTGGAAGGATTCAGCGGCAAGGCCACCTGCTTGTAGTTCATGGCCGTTGCAGGATCTACGGACGAAAAAGCTTGATGGACAAACCGGTCGGTAATGAGATTTGAACCCACTTCGGTCAAGAATATGCTGAGATTCCTGATTTCGTATTCTTCGGCCAAGTCGTCTTCACTTGTTCCCGCCCGGGTAATCTCCTCCGGCGTAAATCTGATGTAGACCGTTTCATGTCCTTCAGCCGGATTACCGTCGTCATCCTTGCAGCAAATAAAAATTACGACTGCCAGAAATAATATCAGATACTTCTTCATAGGAAAAACTGTTTATTCCACGCTCCTCACGCAGCGTGTAACCGTGGAGGAGAAGCTGTAACGTTGAAACTCCTGGTACAATACCCGATCATAATTGTCCGGATCGCTATAGTTCAGGTAACCGCTGTACCAGTAACCCTTCACTTGATGCACAACCTCCATGGGGTACCAGTCTTCTATGCCTGTGAACGGAGGAGCAGGATAAGGCCATCCATTAGGAAACTGACGCGTGGTCACCACAATATCACCCGGGGTGAAAAACTGGTCAAGAATTCCCAGTTTAACTCCTCCGGACGTATCCCCTCCGTATATTTCCGAAGGTTCATAGCCCGACAAGTCTGTGCCCGTAAGTTTCTCCAGAAGTTCCTGTGCCTGTCGGCGGAAAGCCACCGGATATAGAGACAAACCGGAATTGATTCCTTGCCATGTATTGGATTGCCAAATGCGGTAAGTCTGGTCGAAAAGGGATAAAAAAGACATCATCTCGCAGGATTCTATAATCCTCCATTCTTTCCCGTATTTCTTTTCACAATAGTATGGGGTCTTTCCCTTGATTATATTCGGTCCCTGAACATTCGGATCCCACCAGTTGACCACATCCCCGTAAGCGCCTTGAAGACCTTGTTGCAAATATTCATTGCTGGAACGTATCTCGATCTTTCCACAGGATGTGGGAACCACCACGCTTGAATCTGTAGGCAGTATAGGAGGAATCACTATTCCCTGACCCGGATCCTGAAACATATAGGTATAGGAAGATTTAGTCCATGGTTCCACTCCCGTTTTTAGAAATATATCACCTTGACTATCTATATAAGCATTGATCATGTAATGGTAGTTCCTCACCACACTGCTATCCGACAGAAGGGGCATATTTCGCCTCTGATCAGTGAGCCCAACTCTTGCTTGGTCCGTCAGTATTGGGAATGACCGATTGTTGATGCATAATTCGGTATAAACCGTCCCCCCCTTTTTATTCAGAAACTCTGGAACATAGAAAGTAATCGTACCAATAGAATCATTACTGTAATTGAGTCCGGAAGGATTTACATTATTTGACGTGGAAACGGGACCGGTATAATAACGGTCGACTGCCGGTACGGAACTGTTTGCCGCAGTGTTGCGTGCCTGCACCGAAAGAATATATTTTTCTGCAGGAATAGTACTTCCTGCAGTCTTTTTCCTGAAAACAACTTCTACTTTAGCCAGCGACCGGATTAGTTCCACTTCTGCTGTAGGAAGTAAAAGCAGCTGCGGATCATCCTGTGTTCCACCCGAAAAGACTCGGATTCCTTTATAGCTGGCGGACATCAAAAATCGCCCTAGAACTGTGGAGGCATCCGGATGAAAGTCTGGATCATATTGCAAAGCATTAAGAATAGGATCGCTTTGTAGCTGTATTGCTTGGCTCACTGCTGCCAGTGCAGATGTCAACCCTGGATAGACGGACTCATTAGCGATAAAATGGAAATCGTATATTCCAGGGGGGAACTTGACGGCTTCACACTTTTGACTTAATCCATTGGGAAAGTTTAGCATAGCGTTGTAAACGACACCTCCCTTTACATCAAATGCCATCATCCGAACCTCAGTAACCCGGTCTTCACCTCTAAGCACATCTTCATTAATCCCAGTGGAAGAAGTCCTTAGTTGTAAATTGATGTACCCGCCACTATCGGTAGCTTCAGATTCCTTATTCCGATCACAGCTAGCCAATAGGATTATCCAAGCATATGTCAGAAAATATATTGCAGTTCTCAACTGTTCCATATTTTTTTTTATAAATCGGTTGAATAACTATGCACTAACCAATTATTTACCCAAATTTTCATTATCATATAGGTACCACACTTACACTGGTCAGCCAGGGTAAAACGGATTACATAATCGTGGTCACATTCAGGATTTATTTCTGGATTCTTCAATAGGAGGTACCCAGTAAATCACCACGATACAGTTCTCTACCCTCTTGCTTATCTTTAATGACTAGCGAAGTATGGTAGCCAGGTATCAATTTCAATATGGTAAATTCTGCTTGTAGAACACCGTCATCGTCAAAGGCAGGTGATGAACCGTATATCGTTTCTCCACCTGCGCCTATGAAACCTCCAACATTCATCGCTCCATTGGCAGACTCAATCGTGATCTCATAATCATCCTGACGTGCAAGTCCCTCCACCTCTACTTTCACTCGGTTTGTAACCTCCTGCAGATTGACGTAAGCCGTTTCGAAGACAGAACCGTATTCCGATGGATCCGGCAGGTATACTGCCGGGCTTTCACCGAAATAGATTCTTTTCCCCGTTAAGATAGCAGTTGTTTGGGTAGCCTGTTGCAACCTGAACAATAAGTCTCCTTTGGTGGTAATATATGGTACAGGAGTCTCGAGACTGATATTGGTATTGTCCATCCCTCCCCATATCACTACAGTAAAAAGTCCGTTTTCAGCACTTAATGCCTTCACATGCTGCTGCTCTATTTCCGTAGTACCAGCTTTACAATAAGAAACCAATGTACCGGAACGGTCAAAAACATAGAGTTCTAACCCGTTGGGTTGTGGGCGCAACGTGTCAGGACTACACGGAGCTTGGAATAAAAACGCACATGGATGCCTTGCGGGCAGTCGTCTGTATTGTCATAAATACAACTACCGATCCCACAGAGCAGGAAAAATACGGAGAATAATCGAACAACCGGGAGTATCTTCCGTTCATAATTTGGCTTTTGTCCGCTATCTTTCATCCACTGCATGTCCGTATATTCAATTTATTATAAATCAATATCGTATGTGTGCACATGCCAGTTCAATACCGTAATGTCAACAGACATATAAGTATCTGTTGTACTTAATGGGTCGGTTGGTTTGATCGGATTTTCAGGTTCTGGTCCTGTTGGTCTTGGATTGGGATTAGAAGGACCTCTCGGAACGAGTGGATTCCAATTCACGCCGATACTTTTAAAAGAATTAATGTTCACGTGATAGATATTATTCCGGACTACGGGAGAATTGATGGGCTTCTGTATATTATCAGGATTCAACCAGATGAAGTATAATACTTTTCCGTTTGTATAAGTGGCTACAGGTTGGTTTTGTATACCAATATTGTAATCCTGTGCGTTTTCTATACTGGAATATATCTTCCCATCCGTACCCCCTATATAGAAAGTTCCGTCGGTCAAGGTACCGCCATCCGCTATCTGGGCGGGATCAGGAGTGAAGACAGCTCGTATCAGGATGTATGCAGTGTTTCCTTTTCTGTACATAGTGGAAGAGAGATCCGCAGCACTCTTGTGCGTGCTTTCCAACAGGAACTTACCTGGAAGGGTGATCTGGCTTCCATTGCTTGGCTTGGCCGGTACGGCATCCGTCAGGTTGGACAAATCGGAATAATCATAATATTTGCTTGCGGTCGTTGTGTAAAGTACTTCGGGGCCCGGTACATAATCGTATCCCCATGTCTTAGTCGTTCCATTCGTATTGGTTTGTGGAAACAGATATACAGCATTTGCCCCTTGGGCCACGGAATATGTAACGTCTGAAATAAGTCCCAGTTTCACTCCGTTCGTGTTTGTCACATCGACAGGAGCAGAGCTTGTGACAATGGCACGTGACGGTATCCTAGTCACATCAAGGGTCACCAAATTTTTCCCGTTGGATGTCACTTCCTGAGCAGTCACTCCATCTTCAATGGAAAAGACTTCACTGCTACCGCTTAATGTCAGGACATCGGCATATATTGCCACCCCATTCGAAGTAGTCGTTGATTTACCGTAATCGACCTGTGCTATTTGAGACAAAGGAAGAGAGGTTGACAAAGAATAGAGGTAATCAACCGAAGGAGCCGATGGTAACAACGCCTCGGGACTGTTAATGATAACAATCATTCGTTTATTTCCAGGTGTGGTTTTAAATGGCGTAGTAATCCTTATTGCATCACTGCCGTCAGCATTAGAACTAAAACTGTATTCGCCGGAGGTAAACCTACGGTTTTCCAGCAGGTTGTTGCCGTCTGAGGAGAGAAGGTAGATATCCAGTGTTTTAATTTCTGTAACACCGGAATATTCGCCGACCGAATTATAGTCCTGATCTTCAACTGCCCTTGTCCTTATCTGTGCGGGAAGAGACAGAGTTATACCCATATAAGTTATACCTTGTGCGGTTTCTTCCAACGACGAATTGTCGTTATCACTGCAAGCGCTTATCCCGAGTATCAAGGAGAGCGTGATCAAAAAATGGCATACATTCTGTTTCATAACTAAAAAAGTTAAATTGGTTACTGCATTATAATTCATTTTATTGTTTATCCAAAACTCCGGTATCGTATAGCTGATTCGATATGGCAAATACGTAGAGTTGGATGGATCTCGCATAACAAGTTAAGTATAGGCCTTCCGCCTTCATATTGCCTGATGAGTTTTTGGCGTACGGCATTATTTACATAGGCATGTGTAAACGAGAAAAAAGTACCGTTAAGATTAGTATATTCCTTTTCTGAGCCGTCGCCCCAATCAACAAGGATACTTTTCGCCGTGGCTCGGAGTGACACGTTGCTATAAGTAGGCGTACACGTAAATTCTAAAATTTCGTGCGGTTCGGAAATTGCTGCTGCTTGAATGGTTACGGTTTCGGTAAGCGTGCCGCCCTTAACGGTGATTGTCGCCTCGCGCGCTGTCGTGGTGTTTTCCTCGACGGAAACGACAATTGTACAGTTACCTGTGTCAGAGGTAGGGTTAAGGGTGAACCATGCGGCATCCTCAGTAGCAACCCATGCGATGTTACTTGTTACAGTAATAGAGTAGTTTTCATCGGCATTTTCAACCAAGACTACCGATAATTCGGGAGAAAGTTCGTCTTTCGCGCAACCACCCCACAGTATCGTCACTACAAGTATCAGGATAGAAATGTTTCTCATAATCATATCTTTATTAGTATTAAAATTATCCACATAACGCTCGTTAAATAGTCATCCCTCAAACGCAGAAAACAGTCAGACCCTCTTTTTTATATTACTGATATTCAATACATTTACAAAGATATAGAAAGACACAGCTTGAATATACTTAATTTCATGCAACAATTCTATTCCAGAATACTAACAACAGGGACAGTTTTATAGCCCCGCTCTGTTTCATATTTATATATTCCAATTTGCCTCGCACGCTTACCTAGTGGAATTTCAATTATTTCATCATCATAATATAATCTCCCATCATTATTAACAAATAGCACAACAGGACCAAGAAAAAGAGAATAATCGCCTTCTCTATTTTTCCTTTCGCCACTAGCGAGTGTAACTCCAAAATCTATTACTTGAAAAACCTTAAATCGGTTCCCTTCAATATAATCTCCCGGCTCATCAAACATAGTAATTCCATTGTAGAATGACTTCGCTAAGAATAAATAAATCAAAACGGTCAAAACAATGCCTGTTATTACAACTGCAATGTGTATCCATTTTTCTTTCATTTCCAACATTTTTGTATATTTGTATAATATTAAAAGACCGTACCTAAAACATAATAATAGACAAAGGTACATCCTACAAAGAGGAATTTATTGCAAACATAGACCGGACAGATGAAATATTGCGCTAATATCGTATAATTACGACCTGTGCAATCGTCAAAGAGAGAGATACTTGAATTCTTATTGCTAATGTAGGGTAGAGGACGTTATTCAAAGTATAAAAGGCTTCTATCCTCACGAACCGAAGCCTACCTGTTACTCCTCTACATGCTTATGAAAAATTGCTCCTTAGTTTTTTAAAAGAGAGACTCACCGAGACATCCTTTTACGAATGAATGATTATGAAACTAAATCGGAAATGTTGTCCGTGTACAAAAGGTATTCTATCCTTTCACCTAGTGTATTCAATACTTCAGAAGCAATACCTATCCACCCTTCCCCTACAGAAGCTTGAAACAGTTTAGCTAATCCCCACAGGGAGGGAGCTAGGTCTGGCATGAGATTTGTACCTACCCTATGCAAGGCTCGTCCAAAAATGTGTCTTTCATATCAAAAATAATCATATGTATAGTTTGCTTACTTGTAAACTTCCGAGCCATTCTTATCTTAAAGCTAGCGGTCTAAAATTTATAGGTAGCACCTAAGGAAATGTTCATATTCTTGGCTTTCACATCATCCATCACATTTATCAACCTTGTTGATATTCAAGTCCTATTATGAACTTACCGAAATCTAGCCCTACTCCCAGACCAACTCCGGCATCCAGACGGTTAAGACCTCCATCTCCGAAAGTATTGGAACTTACAGTTATCCCACCTTCACTCATCTTATTTTTTCCAAACAGACCATAGGCTACATAGGGTCCGGCATTGGCTACTAAACTAAATTTGTCCGACAGAGCCCAATGCCCCGCTACGTAAACCGGTAGTTCCAGATATGCGGCAGTAAGTGTTTGGTCACTATCACCAAAATCGAATTTCGCCCCTTTGGCAGAAAGTAATAAGGAGGGCTGCAGAGACCATGTTTCATTAAAAGCATAGTCCAAACCCACACCCATACGATAACCAAGTTTAAACTTGGCATCTCCAGTATCTTTTCCCGTAAAATTACTCAGATTCAATCCAACTTTTGCATTCCAAGTTACTTGAGCAGAAGCCATAACAGTCAATAAAGTAAAAAAAATAAAAACTAATTTGCGTTTCATACTACATACATTTTTTTATTGTTTAATAATTTCACTGCAATAATAGTCGATTTAACAAATTTCGCAGTGAATTATTGTACAATAGAAGGAGAGTATTATCGTAAATTTTACGTTTATCCGCATGTACGATCTGACAATGTACAGAATATAAGATTATTAGAAGAGATATAACACTAAAAAAAACGCTTCCCATAGAAGCCTACCCGCGCATGATACCCCACCGAATTAATCTGAAAACACCGCATCCTCCATGTAAAGTTAATAAGATATGCGAATCAGTAGTTGACCTCTGATTCTGTTGTTTTAAAAAATTAGATAAATAAATGCGATGGCTATTTTCCCCATCGTATGTATTAAAAGTCCAGGTGTTGACCTGATTTTGATCGCTCTTTGAATATTTGTTTTCTCATTAATCCAGTTGAATAATGACTCTATGGGTTGTCTGATTTTGGATACTGCGGTTGAGAACAGGTCTCTGGCTGCTTTTTCTCTTTGGGTAATTACAGGCTCTTCGCCTTTGATTGCTTTGACTGGAGTTAGCATACATACTCCTTGGTTCTTCTGTTTCTCTGTCCAATATGGAAAATCTGAGTAGATTTTGTCTGCAAAGATATTCCTACCCGTTAGGCTATCTACTACTTCTGTTTTGAGTACGGTCAAATCGTTTTGGTCCGCAGATGATAGCATTAGCATTTCAGGGAATGGTAGTGTTCCTTTTCTTCTAAAAGCTAACGCATGGAGTTTGAGTCCAAAGTAATACATGTTCTTTGTAGAGCAGTATCCTTTGGTGGCAATCTCAGTTAGCCACTTTCCCTGTTTTATTCTTCCCTGCACAAGTGATAATGGGCATAGAATCAATAATGGATGTCGTAGTATCACAATCAGCTGGTTTAAAGGAGGTAATAAGGTGCTCTACAAGGTGGCTAATGGCTTCGCTCATCAGGTTCAATCGATAATTGAACGTCTGATAAGAAGGCAGTTTAGGAAACCATGAGAGCAAATATTCCTGTGTGAACGTATGTATCTCTTTGATACTGAAGTATCGCTGATAGGCTCCGCAAAATAGATAAGCAGTAAGCAGTTCCTGATCCGTAAAGGTTGGATTTGCATTATTACTGAATCTCTGGCAGTAGAACTTCAGTGAAGACTCGTAAATATCGCAGATATACATATATATTTTTATAAGTTTTAATTCTTTCTCCTTGGGAATCATAATTAGAAAAATGAATGGTTTTATTCTTCTAATATACTGATTTTCAAGGAGATGTGGAAATGTTTCGATGAGATAATTAACTGAGTAACAACATTTTAACGAACTGATTCAGCATGTGATTTCAACTACTGATTCGCATAAGATATAACTTCACGCCCTCTTATGGATTCTCTGTTCCGAACTGATAAAACTACGGTAGCCAGCATAAGTGCTGAACCCCACTTTCAGTACCAGTTCCTTTTCGCTGAAGTCGTGATATTCAGGATCAGCTTGCAAGCGTTTGAGTTCATTCAACCGCAACGTATTGATATACCGGCTGAAGTTCATGCCATACTCCTTATTGATAAAGGCCGACAGATAAGAGCGGTTAGTCATCAGTGGTAGGATGAGGTCGGTAATCTTTAATGCGAAATCTAGATAAGGCTTTTCTATACACATATAAGATTCAAAAGTATCCTTATCCAAACGACCGAACTTTGCTATTCTCCGTTCTTTAACACTAATTACAACATAATTGCCCACCAAGATATTGTAACACAATATGGAATATTGCAACATATACACCAGTCTCATAAACAACAGGAATGACGAGTCCATCACCTCCCGTTCGGAAAGATATAAAGTACTCACATGGGACAAAATGGGAAGCACTGCAAGAAAAAGGAATACTCTCAGCCATCGCAAAGAAGTGCGCGATTTGTCGGCTGAATATTCCACCACCGCTTTCCGATAGTTCAGAATCCGACGGACACATAACGCCACATAAAACATGGTATACAACTCGCGTATGCTCAAACGCTGACCGTACAGTATAGAAAACGCTTCATATCCCTCTTGTACAGCTCCCCTTGACACAGCTAAAGCAAGACGCACTTCATATGGCTGGGCAAGCGACCATAAGGCAAATAGTCCCGCCAATGCACATGGAAGTATATAATGGAATACAGAATAAGGTTTGGATGAACCTACACCCGTAATCAAATATAGCAGATGATAAAAGACCACCGGGGATAGCAACAAGCTGAATGAATACAGCAACGTTTCATATACGTAAGCCTCCGGAAAATAGAAGTACAACATTGGACTTAACCAATTGACAATCTGTATTATGTAATAAGCCATCATGATCCACAACAACTTTTTATCCTGAAGAGCCTCCCTGAGAGGGAACAGACGACAAAACAAAAGTAGAAAGAAGCAAACCAACGCCGTTAGCAATGGTTCCATGTAGCCCAATATACGCAAAATATCACTCATTTCCACTTTCTCCTTCCACCTTTTTACGTGCCTTCAAATAACCTTCATACGTTCCGAAACCAACTGTTGCCACAAGCTGGCGGATATTCTTTTTTTTATTCCTCGATAATGATTTCAAATAATCCAATTCTTTCAACCGACAGGAATTGACATATTGGCTAAAGTTCATCCCATATTCCCTGTTGATAAAGGCCGACAGATAAGTACGATTAGTTTGAAGCTGCCTCGCAAGTTCCGTTAGTGACAAATCTGGATCAAGATAGCATTTGTGTTTGAAAAAGAAGCGCTCGAATTTCTGACAAGTAAGTCCTCCCACTGCCTCTTTCCGGGAGTTCTTTCTCCTTATATTCATTTGTATCCTATGTTTATCATTGGCTTGTCCACTCGTTTTCAACCGATCAAAGATTCCCAATTTGATATAGTTCCCACTTTGAGCTAAATCCGTAGAATCACTTTCCATATATGCCATGCTATTTTCTTTCCCATTTGCCATTCTTTGCACTCTGTTTTTTCTGCCTATCTCTGCACTTTGATAAAAGAAATAAAAGTCTCTGCACACCACATGATACAGGAATAGCATGAGCAACAAAGAAATGGGAAGTGCGCTCATAACAAAAAAAGACAATCCTTCATGCAACAAGTTATTTCCTTTTCTGAGGAAAATTATAGAGTTGAAAAAACGAACCAGAATGATGGAAATCAACAACCACCGCCAGGCAACAGGCATCAGATAAACGCCTCGGTAAAACCGTTTTTCCTTATATTCCCTGAGAAGTAAAGCGAGGATCAGCCCGCAATATACCGCCGAAAAAGCCAAATGTAGCCGATGCATACCCAAAACCCCATCCATGCCCGTCACACTTTGTACAAACTCCGGTTGTCTGAACGGTGCCAGCAATAACGCGAGAATGAGAGGTAATATATAATGCCTCCAAGCCGACTTTTCAGCCCATCCATTTACCATCAGACGTATGTATGCATACATGGTTATCGGAAGACACAAGGTGGGAATACCATGAAGGGAGGGAAATTCCGCAAAGAAACTCGGATGAGAAAAATAAACAAACCTGCCTATCCATGTACCTATCAGTAAAAGCAAAAACAGTAGCAAACGCTTATGCATACGCCTTCCAAGGCTATCTATGCTATTACTCCACGCAAGCCCCACGATTACACACCCCACCATCGCCACAAAGATAGGCAAACTGAGCAGGAAAATCTTAACGAAAGTAACTAAGTCTATCTGCATGGTGCAAATATAATAAAAGAACTGTAAAAGCAACGAACTCATGCCATAAACGTTGAAGATTTATTATTAACTATTGTGAATTTTGTACCTGCCAGTTTATACAATCTGAGAACGTACTAAATATAAGATTATTCTCTTTCGCTAACTCCACCCACCATCGTCTTCCACCAGTGTATAGCACATGCTATTAAAATGGGCTATAATTCAATTTTCAAGCGGAAAATCTAGACACAGTATCAGCATCTGAGCAATATTATCTATAGAGAATTATTTATATAATTTTCGAAACATTGTATAGACTAAATTATTTGATATCCATTTTATACTTCAAGACCGTCCGGCTTGTTACCGCCTTGATTAAAACACATCATCCGCCCTCACGGGTAGGATGATGCCTAAACATATTTATAAAATGTAGTACATCTTATAAAATATAGTCCGGAAGAGCATCATTTATGTATAAGGATTGTACGTTTTTCTCTTGTATTACTCTTCCTCGCTTTCTTCATTGATTCACTATCTTCTGAGTTTTTGCGTGTAACTCTTACAAGGGGGTTAACCCTCCGCTATTGATACCGTTGTATTCCGCTTGGTGTATTGCCCAAAACATCATATTGGCAAAAATATGTGCGTTACGTGCGGTACCATTCGCCCAACCACTATAAGCTTGAGGATAATTATTCGAATCTGTGTGGAATGGAGTGATGGTTGCGCTATTTACACCGGAAGAAATAAAGCCTCCGTCACCGACCCAAATAATATTTTTCTTCTTGTACATACACATGGTAACCCAATTGTTACGCGAGCTGAGAACATCAAAAAGACTTTCTGAACCACTCTTTATTCGTATACCACCGCATAGTGAAGCGTCATACCCCCACTGCATATTTGAGCAATCTTCAAAAGGACGCAGTCCATTAATCATCCCCGTTACAATAGGATTGGTGGAACCAGTAGGCAGTCGGTCGCTTTGACCGGCAGCGCCTAAACTGATATTCGTCGCATCATTAAGATTGTCATCGAAAATAGCCTGATAGGTGTCCCAATTGTTGTCGGGATATTCGTCGAATGCGATAATCACCCCGCCACGATTGGCATAACTCCTCAAAGCAGCCCTAAAATTACTGTTGTTCAAGCCTAATGCATGCCCAATAATCAGAATATCAGGTGGTGTTGTACTGTTTAAGCGACTCGTTACATTACCAATGCTATTATCGTTACCAACGATGTCGAAACCGCCATCAATGAACTCGTAATTTATTGCCTGTACGGGTACCCGTCCTGTAGCGCTGAAATTACGCACTTCTTTAAGGAATGCATTCGACCGTGCTTGTCAGCAGCATAGCCATACGTAGCATTAAAGTTACAAGTCCCCAAAATACTCATTGACTTGTAGCCAATCATAACATTCACCCCACAACTTACTCCCGCCGTACTATTGCTGTTTATTATCAACTCAGCCACCCCTGTAGGTGTTATTTTATTTGCAGGGTCGGCATAGAGCGTTACTTCCATGGAACCATCTTCACTAATGGTAAATTCCCCTGTACCGCTGAAATGTAAGCCGTGAGATGTATTGGTCTCAATAGCCCAGATTGCACCAACCATATCATCCACAATGCCCGTCAGGGTGAGGGTAATATAATTCTTATCAGGGTCTGGATTGGAATCAAGCATATATGAGCCGTGAACTTTTACTGAACTACAGTTAATCCCATAGTCCATTCTCACTGAGGCCTGTTTAGCGGTGATATGTCCTTCTATGTCTCCTGCCGTGAATTTCAACTGCTTCATAAGGATGCTACCCGTGTAGTTGACAATGGCATGGAAAGTGAGTGTTCCGGTAATGACACCCCCCACAGGATCGGGGATGACCGGAGTAGCGGGATCCAACATGATGCTGGCAGGACCGGACTCCCAGTTGAATGCCAGCTTGTCCTTAGGCAGGTTGGTCGTATATTCCACGGTGACATCGGTCTTGCCATTGGCATGCAAAGTCACTGTCCGTTGGGAAACTTTAAAATAGTAATTTCCGGACACCCACACGTTGGATACTGTTTCATCCCACGGCGTTACCACATAGGAAATATCAGAAGATGCTGCATTTTCCGCTTCTTCGGGCGTAGGCATTCCACTTCCCGTAACGGCAGTCACGCTAAACACATAGTGATGGTTGCGAAGGATACTTTCCCTCGTTCCGTCCTTGTCGGCATCCACATCCATACGGTAGTAGCCTACATTCCCAGTCGCTAAATTTTTGATTCCTACAACGATGTTGGTGGCATCCGCGAAATCGATCAACGCATTTTCGGGCACATAAATCTCCCTCACGGATTTCTTTTCCATCTCAGTGCCATAATTTTGAGCGGTATAAACAAACCCGTTGTCACCGCTACCCACCGCAGCCGAGTGATTGGTTCCGGCGGTTGCCGGAACACTGGCGGCAGTCGCAACTTTGCCTGCTACGCTATAATTGGCTTCCACAGGGATAACATAAGCTTTGTCACGGCTACGGTAAAGGTGCACTGTTTGCAATTCATACCCCGCCAGACCCAGAAATACTTCCGAATTTTCCTGCTTGTCGAACATCAGCCCCACGTCGAAACGGGCAAGGGAACGCAACATATTTACCTTGCTCGAATTTTCAAAAGAAATAGATTCATTGATGACCTGTGCACCAACCTCTCCCCACATCGGTATGGGATCATAATCAGTGCTACCGTCCAAGGCAGCTTTCCAACGGTCGGTACAGTCAAACACCAACGCCTGCTGTAGCTCAGCTTTCGTTTTTCCATAATAGTTGTAGCCTATGTCGTTGCCTTTGTTGGCAATCACTACCAGACTATATTGCTCATTATCCACCGATTTTTGCAACTTCACAATCGCCGAGAACTCACCATTGGAACCCGATATATTTCCTACGATTTCCGCCTGATAGTCCAAGATTTCCCTATCAGCTGCCTCTTTCTTGAAAACAAGTACGGATGCATTCCGGATTTCCTCGTCCGCGGCAACCGGCATGGCACGGGTAGCCGAAGTTCCCGATGTATTGCCTGTGTTCAGAGCCAAGGTGATATATACACTTCCCCCCTTCCTGACCGACTCATGCTGATCGGTCATGCATCCGGTGAAGAGAAGCAACAACAGAACTGCCAATGCCAGACATGTAGCTGTCCTTATTTTAATTTTTTCGATAGACATTCTTTTCATATAATAAGTTTGTTTAGACTGTGCATTTATTTACTCCAACTTGAATAACTCTGTCCTTCCGTTTTATTGTTCATACCGTAGAATTCGGCATAGTCTATCGCCCAATACATTGCATTGGCGAATATCTTCGAGTTATCCGCAGAACCACTGTATCTTGTATTCGTGATAGGTCTTCCGCTACCATCTACCAGAAAGGCTCTATAATCGGTGAAATGCTTGTACGATTGCTTTGGCTGAGGAATCCTCCGTCACCTATGTAAAGAAGTCCATTACGACGGAACATGGTTACATCTCCCGAATTATAATCATTACTTCCTCTTGTATAGATGACGGAATTAAGGTCCGAGAAATTGGTGATACCCACTGTTGAGGAAGCGTCTTCACCCCAATTCGCGCCCCACAGGCTACCGAACGGACCTACCATGATAGGGTCGGTGTCTGTCGGTGTCTGCCCGCTTCCCGACACCATGGTAAGGGAAAAGTATACCCTGCGGAACCGACACTCGCAACTCCCAGATTTCCGACGCCGGTAACTACACGACACAATCGTGTCACATTGTTGGCGGCATGGTTGTTTCCGCTTGCATGGTCGTTCAGCATAATTATCACCCCTCCATTCGTAATGTATTCGTTCAGTGAATTGGCAGCACTAGCAGACAACTCGAAATCAAATCCGAGCAATACGATATCCGGCTGAGGATAGTTGGAGAGCGCCTGCATAAAGTCATCCCCCGATTCAATGGTCCATCCTACGTTCGATACGCGCGCCCATGATCTGTCCACCCGTTCTATGGGTATCGTGCCCGATAGGCCAAAGTTGGAACCACTTTTCATGAAAGCATTGCTTCCCCCACTATTGGTACTATATCCATACATATTCTGATAATAGGAGTAACACAGCATTTTTTTCGCCTTGTATCCGCATAGCACACGGACATTCTCAATTATAGGCTGCGTGCCCGGAGTATCCAGCGATTCACCGTCACCTGTCAGTGTGAAGTAATTATAACCTCCGCTGTTCGGAGTTCCCGTAGCCGGTAGCGTGACGTGAAAATAACGGAAAGCACCATTATCCGTGTAAGACGTACTATTGAAACGTCCAGTGGTTTCCGCGAAAGAGTAGCCGTTCACTGTGCTGCTCTTGATGGTATATGTTGCAGTCGAGTTCTGCAAATCGTCACTCTTGTTTGTCTCCAAATCAAGAGTAATGTAGTGCACGCCGCCAATGAGCGGATAGGACTTCTGCGTACCTCCCAAGTTCATTTTAGGCAAATAGATGCCGTGCACGCTGAGGTTCTTGAAATTGAATTTCACACGCCCAATGTCCTGAGTGACTGTCACATTAAACTCATCAATAGGCGAAGGCATTACCCTAATAGTATGCATTATCGGATTTTCGGTTATATTGGTGCTTTCTGTGGTAAACGTAATGAAGCCCATAGTGGGAGAGCTTATATCAAAGTTGACACCACCTGCATCAGGAGTAACCCATGCAAGGTTTGAGGTTGAAAATGAAGGTATGTTTGTCTTGTAAGCCACTTTCGTGGTAGAACCGATCGTTCCTCCAAGCAGAATGTCTACTTTCTCTATCTCAAAGAAATAGCTACCGGATACATGTGTCAGGTTGTTGGCTATATCGTCAACTACCAGCGTCCATTGCGCATTCATAGGTTTATTGGCCAGAGCGGTTTCCGCATCGGCATACCCCTTTCCGGTAATGCTCTTGATATTAATGATATAGCGATGATTGCGGAGCAACGGCAGACGATCCGTAGTATTGTTGGTTGCCCGCAATTCAATGGGGTAATAAGTCACGACGTTATCATATTTGATACCTGCAACCAATACGACTGGATTGGAAGATGCCCCGTTGACAGTATTTTCCGCCAGATAAATCTCCCTTACGCACACGTCCCCGCTTACTTCAGCAGCCGAAGAATATGTAATGGCTTCGATATAAGTACCCGCTGTACCGGGGATACTCGGATCTGTTGCCACTCCGCTTACAAGATTGCTTGCAGCAGGAATGACATAACCGCTCGTACGACTTCTGTACAGTGTAATGTTCTCCAGAGAATAACCACTGATTCCTCCTGCCACTTCGAAACCGTTTAGCGTGGCGGTGAAATTCAGCCCGACATCAATACGCGCCATAGCACGCATCATTTCAACTGCCGGTGTCGTAAAATTGGCGGTAACCTCAAACTGCTCGGTCTCCCCCCACATGGGAATGCTTTTGGATGCCACATCCCATTTGCCCGAAGATGCGAAAGTAATCAGAGTCTGCACCTCCTCCTTGGTTTTGTCTTTCAGTGTTGCTTCATCAACCGTCGTATTGGCAACGAACATCAATCTGTATGTATCGGCAACCCCCAAAGACAGCTTCATCTTCACCCTGACTTTAGCCGAACCGTCTCCTGCAGGATCTACAACAGAGGTAGCGATGTAAGCGAATTTATCATCTTTGTCGAACACCAGCGTATTGACATTGAGTAACGCTTCTTCATTCTGGACGCTTGTTGCTCTCGTACTGACGTTTACTGCACCGGGAACGTCCAGCCTCCATTCCAGCATAGCTTCTTTGCCTGAAAAATTAGAACTCTCCCGTTCGTCTGTGCAAGAACCTACCAAAAAGGCAAGAATAAATACATAAGATATGATATGATATAGTTTCATTATTCGATCCTTTAAAATTTAGACATCTTGTTCTATCGTCACATCTGTCCAGTCTATAGTGGACAACTGTACCACATATTCGGCAAAATTGGTTTCAGGCAATACAGACAAATGTTCCAACCCGAAAGCCAGATTCTGGATTACATACGCTTTTCCGCCCTCAAAATGCATGACGGGACCGTTTGTATCTTGGTATCGGCGCACGGTAAGGAAAAGCGGACCAGTCAGTATTTCACCACTTCCCTCCACTTTAATATTGGATAACTTCAGGATAACATGCGGAACCACTCCTTGCTGCTCACCGTTTATTGTAGTTCCGGCGACAGATTGCCCCATCCCATTCTTATCGGATAGCGGGACGATGTAATATCCCCATACCCCTATTGTCGGGGCATAAGATGATTCCCCTATTCCATTTATCACATCATAAAATCCTGGCATGTAGTTGGAAGTGGGATTTCCCCAGGGAGATGTACTTCCTGTCAGATCACCTCCTCCATACGCAAGAGTTGCAGAAGTACCGGGTTTGGTGATTCTGTTCAGCCCCAAAGAAGTATAAGTATTGTTGATATATATAGCATCAAGGTCAAATTGAGTGATTGGTTTCTTTATAATGAGACCTGCCGGAGGATCTGCAGGATCTATTTTCACTATTTCCAAACGTGATATGACAGGTCTCATTTCTATCGTAACGTTAACTTTATCTCCTTCCTGATAGGCTGAGAAATCTACAACCTGAGTTCCGAATGTATTCACTTTTCTCGGATTGGTTCCATCTTGCGAACTCGCTTCGATCATTGTTTGTAATAAATCTGACTCCATAAGTTTCGATGACGATACAGTCGGCGAGGTACTACTTGCATCCGGATAGCCCAGTAAGATAACCTTATTAACGAAATTGGGTATATTTTTAAAAACAGCTATGCCATTTACCAAAGTTATTTGCTGTTTTACCACTATCACACCATCCTTGAGGAATCCCCCCCATATATGATCGATGAGCGGCTCGCTTCCTTCGGCAACAGGGCCTACCATACGGCTACTGCCCTTGACAGATACCGACAATGTGACATTTACGTTGCTATCTACCAATATTTCGTTATCGTCATTACAACCGTAAAAGACCATGCTTGTTATTGTCAGCAAAGCTACAATATGTAAAAATCGTTTTTCCATCTTTAATGTGTTACGGTTTAGTAATAGGTGAGACATTCACTTTATTCCAAGGCAGGGGATGAATGATTATTTCGACATCCGCGACATTCTTCTTCTTAATTTCAAAAGTGATATAGATGGTCAATTCCTTTTGCGGGATAATTTTGTATTGGGCATATCGGATGATGTACTCTTTCAAGATGATAGACTGAAGCGCTGAATCAGTTATCTGGTCGATAAGGCTGATGGTAACCGGATTATCGTTTCCCATACGATGGACTTTTGTACAGAATGTCAGTAAATCGCGCACTGCATCATATCCTTTAGAAGAGGGATAGAAAGTAAACTCTCCTGCGGGAACTGGATTCATGTTAAAGTCGTAAGTTTCGCAGTCCAGACGATCCATCCTGATATAGGGTATAGTCCCAGGAGCCGGTGTCACAGCCAGATTTTTGAGACCAAGTACTGAAATTTCAAAGTTAATGTGGCCCGGTTCAAAATGCACTATATATTTCACGGGACCTGTATTTTCTTTCAGTTCAAAACGCTCCTGTTGTGCATAGTATAAAGAGTCATCAGAATCAACATAATTTGTTATACTTCCCAGATCAGGATGATAAACTCTTCCCTGATTCCGGTTATTCCAACCATCTAGTTTTGTTTTTACATGAGCATTTCCCCAAAATACAGCGGTATATTCACCCAACGGCAATGTTACTTTCATACCCGGCATACCTTGTTGTCTGCGGAAAGCCTCAAGAGAATCTTTCTCTATTTGCCTGCTTTCAACCAATATTCCATCTGTACTATATATGCCTACGTTTACACGTTCTATCCGGTCTTGGAAAGAGGCACTATTATATGGATAATCGAAATACCACATGACTACTTCGCCACACTCAGACAAATTTTCGTTGATGCAACCTGTCATTAAGACCCAAAATAGCAAGAAGTAGTGGAATTTTGTTTTCTGCAATTTCATTATTTTTCGATATTTAAAAGCGAATATGCCAAAAGAATAAATCAAAAGAGACGAGACATCTCACACTACATTCTCCCGTCTCTTTGTTTTAGGCAAAAAGTCTCCTCTTTAGTTATAGATCGGAGTAACACCTACTTTAGTCCATGTGATAGGAGTAACCTTAATATCTGCATCAATCAAACTAGTGTTTGGAGCAGGACGAAGATCTGATTCACCGATTTCTAACGAACCGCTTACAGTTGAGAATACATAACCGGAAACTATACTGCTAACTTTCGTCGGAGTTCCGGCCTTGTCAAAGTTGAAACCATTTATGGTTACAAACCAAATTTTGGAAGGATCACCATAAACAGACTGCAACCCAGCATATAAATCTGGATCAGTAATTGCCAAAGCAGGATCAATAGTAACACCGTTAATTCTAAGAATCAAACGAGGAACTTCACTTCCGCTGGTTGTGCCCAAATCAAAGTTCTTAACATAAGGTGCAGCAAACGTATAATATCCCCATGCCTTGCCGACTGCAGGAGCTACTACACCAGCTGACGCATCCACGTTTACTTTATCTGCATCATAAAGTGCGCCGCCCCATGACGTAGCATAAGCTCCTGTTCCGTCTGTAGTATAATCACTCGGATTAGATGTAGGACTCTTCAGGTCATTCAACAAGTTCTTAGCGCCAACGATATCACCTTTCTGGTAGAAGTTATCAACAAAAACAGCATCAATATCAAAACTGATCAAATTATCTTTTGCCTTAACGTCAGTAATTTCAAAACGTGCAACAGTAGGAGCTACTACAATTTCAGCTTCATAAATATCGTTCCCTGTTGTTGCGGATGGGCCTCCTGTTTTTTTAGTCAATCCCCCCTCACCATAAAGGTTAACATCAGATGTCGATTTCTGAGATAGAGCATGAAGTTCAGAAGTTATATTAGCCCAGAAATCACCAACAGCAATGACTAAGGCAGTATGCCCTACTACGGCAACTTTCACGGTCTTGTCATCCAAATTTTCTAAAGTTATGCCAGCTGCAACTTCAGCCACTGTATAGAGATCACTTGCAGGGTCCGATATAGTACCCAATGTGAGTATTTTCGTAACTCTTCCCGCTCCTGTCAAGAACACAATCTTTCCCGAAGTAAATTCAATGCTTGCAGCATCACTAACAGGATCAGAAATAGTTCTCGTTGTAGGCTGTCCAATTTTAAGATAAACAGTCTTTTTGCCTGCAGAAACTTCCACCCCATCTTTTTCATCATTACTACATCCGGCAAAGCCTACTGTAATAGCTAAACTAAAGAGTAAAGTACTTAATAAATTTAATTTTTTTCATTTTGTTTAATTTTTTAATAATTAATAATCCGCTATTTTAATGAGTCTATTTTTTTTTCTAATTCTTCCAAGTTATGCTCCGCTTGAATGGAACCCTGTTCCTTGGCTTTCTCCAGCCATTGCCGCGCCTGAATGTAATCACCTTTCAGAAGATAATATACACCACAGTCATTTATATATTCGGGAGTCCCCTTCAGCGCTTTTTCCAAATATGCTGCAACACGATCCGTCACCACGCCTTGCATAAGTAAGGAAGAGGCTGCGTTTAAGTTTGCAATCGGGTCATTGGGATAGAGGCGTACCGCTACCTCAAAGATGTCACCAAAACGGGAATCAGTGCTCTTGTAACTGTTAGCAAGGCGGAACATCTCCTCCATACTCAATTGCTGCGGGTGTTTTTGGAACACTTCCTTGGCTTCCTCCTCGTTGAATGCACGCACTCTATAATCTATCCGTCCATCCACTCTGCGCAATTGTGGGAAAACGTTATTCAACAATTCCTTGTATGCCCTTCCTTGATCCAGTATCTTAAACAAGGATTCTTTTTTGTCAACAGGCTGCTCCAGTTCGATAATTTGCAACAGTTCGTCCTTATATCCCGATGTGGACACCTGCATCAACTTCTTAAATCCGTTCCAGTCTTCACCCCCTTCTTCTACCTGATAGAGCGATTTGAGGCTGATAGCACTGATGAGGTGCTGGCGCAATGACTCTGCACGGCCTTTGGAAAGGCGCTTGTTTAATTCTTCGCTTCCCTCGGGAGACGTATTTCCTTTAATGGTGACCCCCGTAATCGTCACGTTCTTGTCTGCATTAAGATCTTCCACCAACTCTTTGATTTTAGTAAGTTCCGTTGCATTATTGCGGAAGTCACGATAAATCTGCGTCTTTCCAACAGGGAAATCAAGATATAATTCGTATAACTCATTGCGTTTCTTTATCGGTTCCATCTCGGGACGGATAAACGCCAGCAATGGCTGTACATAATAATCTCTCTTGATGATTTCCTCCGTGATGTGATTGGAAAGCCGTTCAACGGATATCTGTTGAGAATGTCCGGCACAACCGCAAAGGTCTTCCATTAAATCAACACGGGCATTCTGCATCCACGGTTCGCAAAAGATGCTCACCCGATAATGTACAACATCGTTGCTACCGCTTTTCAACTCTGCATAATCCGTCTTCGGCATACCCTTATTCGATTTAATCTGACGCCGATAAAGTTTATGACGAACACTTCCATTGATAATAATGGAGGGTAACTGACGGTTATGCTGGTCAGTGGCAATCAACGGAGTTATCGTAAATGCACGCTCTCGGTCAATAGTCAGTCTGCTAACCGCCAATTCCAAATCCACTATGATGGAGTCGCCACGATGAACCACCTCTTTCGTAGCAATATTCAACTTACCGCTGTAGTGCGGTTGCTCTTGCGCAAATGCTGTATTTGTGGCAAGCACTACCAATAAAAGGCAAAAATTTATACTAAAGAACTTTTTCATACTTTCCATTTATTTGATAACGTATATCAGATTTAGTGCCACTTTAGTGGGACCCAGGTATTCATGTTTGCTTTTACCTATTTTGTCACCGCATGTTTTACACTCATATTTGTCATGCTCCATATGGATATAACCCATTCCTATCGATGCTTCAAGACTCCATCGACGAGACAATACCCATTGGTATCCCCAGGACAGACCCATACCGTACATATCACCCTGATAACGGTAATCTTTCAAGGTACACAACACTCCGCCCGGTAAATCCAAACCTCCCATGTTATAATGGGAATACAATGCATGAAATCCGAAGAAATGGGAGTAGAACGATTCACATAACCAGTAACGAAGCTCCGGCTGCACCATGATATGTTTCAGTTTTTTATTGTCGCTGAATGTCCAAGGGTTATAATTCAAGGGGACATCAAGCGTAAAATGCTTACTCAACCGGAACTCGGCACCCAGATTGAACGTAGTGGTGACATCATAGAGTAGGTTCGTTTTTACGGTAATGTCCTGTCCTTGTAGGCTTGCTGCAGGAAATGACATTCCTATCAATATCCCTAATAATGTCCACCTGAACAATTTGTTTTTGTACATCATTTTTTCCTATTATAATAATATGGTTACATTAAAAATCACACTAATAATAAATTGCATGCAGGAATTTCGGAAAGAAGTTGATGAAGCATTGTATTGGCAACACCCAACTTCTGCGCAGCAATACCAGATCCATAACAATCGTAAACCCACATTTCCTGCTCGTCATCGGCTACTGGGCGTATACCATCACCTAAGGCAAGAAGAACCTCATAAAGATTGATAGATTGAATATCCCGACACAACTCCCATGATGAGAGCAGTCTGGGATATTCATTATTATGTAGACGGACAAACCCACCAGACTCTAGACAACGAAGCACAAAATATCCGTCATGACAAATCATCCGACCCTGCAATACAACGGAAGATTTTCTTTTTTCTGCAAGACATTGAAGTATACGCAATGCATCGCGTGTTCGTTTAGTAAGCATTTCTATAACTTTCTTTTAGTTTATAAATTTAATATATTCCGACATTATTATAATCTGCCCGATAATTCTGTTGATGTGCAAAAATCGCAAATATTAAGGAAAGGAATGCGAATAATCATAAAAACATAGAATGAATAATCATCAAATCGACAGTTACCATTACGCATTTTTATATAACCACGCCTATCCCCTTCTGGTGGCATTAGAAGCCTTATTCGAACCAATCTGAACACCGAACCTACTTTTAGTAATTTAAATACCCCCTAAAAATCGCAATAGAGGGCATTTAAACTACTGCAAAGTTCCATCTTTCCAATTTGCATCAAGAAAATAAAACTCACGATAGCTCTTGATTCACATCATGAGCATATCTTTAATTTAGAGTAAAGTACAATAATGTTTCTCCTAAATTTTCGTTAGCAATGAACATATACATACAAAGAATAATATGCTCATAAAGACAATGCAAATATGAAGATTTATTCCAAGAATAGGTTATATAACTATTAAAAAAATAGACTGAATAATCATCAATCAAGGTATCTAACAAATATAAACAGGAATTTAAATTAGAAATAGAGAATTATCCACAAGCAAATTTAGGCAGTTTATAAAAATCATATAAATAAAAAAAACTAATTATACGATTATACACTAATATATTATACGATAATCAACATTAAAGTACTTATATATTGAATTATCAGCTTCACTTTTTTTTTAAAAGGGAAGCACACATTTAACTTCAGAGTTATGCAGTAATAGTCCAGTTAAGTTTTTGCTATAATCATCGTCAGATGTATTATCTGTATTCTTCAGAGTGAAAAAAATAAATTTATGACAGAACCATATAACTGGAGGCGATAGGAACCTGATGAATATAAAAGGTTCATCCGACAAATGGATAGTTTTTATATAAAAATAAGCTGGTAAATCATTATCTTGCGAGAGACGAATCAAGCATTATTATGAATACCAGCTTTTTGTACCACGCTTTAGGCGTTCGTGAGCAGAAATCCAATCCTTTGGACACATATATAAAGGATGACTCGCTTGATAAAGCCGATCACCGAAGCAAAAAGAAAACCAATTGCAGAACTTGTAGCCTTGCAGGGTAATGACAATTCTGGGATATTAAGGATGCATTCCAGTGTATCCACTCCCTCCGTTCTCACTACGGGGATTGAAACCGAGTCTGATCTAGAGTTCCAATAGATTCTGCATTCCGTGTAGGCGATATTGCGGATATCAAATGTAAAGTGGAAGTTACGCTTATTACTCCTTATTTAATCGGTAGCTTAGTGCCCCCGAAGGACATTTGTTTATCTGAGCAATTAATTGTTCTGTAGTCGCATTTCCCGGTTTTACCCAAGGTCTGTCTCTAGGATTATACACTTCAGGTAGCATTTTCACACAAACACCTGCATGCAGACAAAGTTCAGGTTGCCATACAATGGTAAGTTCACTATTGGTATATTCAATTTTCTTTTCCATGTTTTTAGTTTTATAATTTAGTCGATCTTATAGTTTCCTCTGTTACACGTTAATCCCTTTCATCACAATACGTCTCCAGTCCTGGTGCTTTTTGATATATCCTGCGACAAAAGGACAAAGGGGGATAAGGCGCAACCCATTCTTCTCTATATCCGTAAGAACTTTTTCAACAAGCTGACTGCCGATGCCCTGTTCTTCGAGAGCAACAGGAACTTCAGTATGAGTCAGGTATATTTCTCCGTTATTTGTTTTTATGTATTCTACCTTAGCAAAATACTTTCCTACATGAAACTCATATTGGTTCCCATCTGCATTGTTGATTAATTCGTAATTTTCCATTGCTGAATAAGTTTTTTTAGTTTGTAGCTTATTTGTATAAACGCTTTGTAGTTGAATATTGTTTATTCCTTTATTTTCTTATGGACTTTCTTTTTCGAATCCACAACCTCATAAATACTAATAAACACAAATATAGATACAGACAATGCATTGCAGACAATAAGATTTAGATAAGAACTAAACAGAATAAGGACAACTAAAGCCACAATCGCTACAGTATGAGACTTTGCTATAATCCTGCATGTAAACCATTTGTATACCATATTCGCAATCAGGTAAATGATCGGTCCCACGATTATTACAAATACGTCAGATGCACTCATATATCCCAACGGATGATTGACTACCAGTTCATCTCCTACCGCACAAAGTATCAATGCGCCTACTAAGATAACATGTATCGAGTGATATTTCAAGCCCAGCAAGCCCGGATTATCTACTTTCATTATTTTTTCCGCTCCGGCTTCACTGCTTGTATCGAAATAAATCCACCACATAGCCAGACTACCGACGAATGATATAAGTGCTGCTAAAACAATAGGAGTTGTCCATACTTCGATCTCACTTAATGAAGCGCCCGACATCAAAATCGTTTCCCCAAAAGCAATGATAACAAATAGCTGGCTTCTTTCGGTCAGATGATGCCCGTCTATTGTCCAGTCTTTAGTCGAATCTGATCGACCCAAAAGGGGAGGTAAAAGCCGAACATTGGTGCGGTGTAGTCACACAGGACGGCTATCGCCCATAATAACAGACGTATATCTCCTTCCTGAAAAGCACCAATTATCCAAAAGACTGCCGATATGATAAACCAGCCTAATATACGGGTGTAATTCGGTGTTAATTGATGCTTCCTGCCCAGCATAAATAGAATGGACGCTGTACGGCCGACCTGAATGACCACATAGCAAAGGGCAAATATCCATCCCCTTTCGCCAAAAGCCTCAGGAATGGCTACCGCAACCAGCAGCCCGATCATCATCAGCACAAATAATATGCCTCTTATACTGCGGATATTCGGGTCGAACCAGTTTGTCATCCACGTAGTATGCTGCCAGCCGAGCCATACAGCAAACCAGAGTACGGCGCTTTGCAAAAAGCCTGTCCAGTTAAGATGATGTAAAAAGTTATGAGACAGTTGCGTCACAGCAAATACATATATCAGATCGAACAGTAACTCGGAAAAAGAAACGGTAGCAATTCCTTCTCCGCGCTTGCGCAGGAAGGAATGTGAGGTATGTGAAAAATGAGCCATAAGTTTATATTATTACTAGTTCTATTATTGTTATATTATTATGCTCAAAAAGAATCGGCTTGTGATTTAGCCAATCTATACTTGAGAGCCAGTAGTGTCTCTAACTCCGGTCTATATAGGTCTATATTTTCAAAAAACTGCAGGATAGCCTGCCTGAACTTTTCCTTGGTTTAGTATAAGCAAGTATTGATAACTTTCTCCCGCAAGAACTTCCACAGGCGTTCTATCAGGTTCAGGAAATAGGGCGGAAGAAATACAAGTTTTATCTTTGTAGTTTCCAACCATTCGGTTTCCTGTAGTGTATAGTCGATGCCCAAGCGCTCTTTGATCCAGACCGCAACCGATTGGGCTTCCGTGTACAAGCTACGGTTTAACTCCCTGCGCAATTCACTAATATGAACACAACTCAACATGCCCCAATAACCTTTGTAATCGGTTTGCAGGTACACTTCCAAGCCATCTTCATGATAAGAATCAGCATAACGGTAAACCGTTGAATCATCAATATCAAGATAGTCGGATACTTCTTTGGGGCTAAGACCTTTACCGATCATCAAGATGCAAGTGACCTTCACATAAGAACGTCGATCAGAAAAATTACGCTGGTAACGTTCTAAGATTGCGATTTCGGTTGATGACAGGGAAATATTCATAGCGCAAAAATAAATATTTTCTATCAAATTCTCGCAATCTTATTGCTTTTGAGTATAAGTTATTGATTGTTAGATAGAACGCATCTCAAAAAATGTCATTTTTTCGCACAACCGTATAACTAAAAAAAGCGGGTTCATCTCTCATTTGAGATTCGCCCGCCAACTGGTTAGGTATTCCTCCATAAATTAAAGAATAATGCAATTATACTAAATATTATCCAATTCTAATCATCTCATCTTATTTTTTAGTTTGCTGGACAAAATCAGCAATAACAAAAAGGGACTATTTTTCTGCTATTATTTGCAACAACTTTTGGTTTTGCCACCGCAAAAACTTTATTTCTTCTTGGAGCCAAGCTATATCCTTATTTTTTGAGAGAATAAACTCGTCCATAACTAAATTGGGAGAATAGCTATCACAAATAGCGTGAAACACATTGCAAAAGTCTATTCTTTCTCTTTTTTTAAAGTATCAAATTGTTCTTTCTGCTTATCTAATAACTTTTCAAATAGTTCAATAGCTTGTTCTATCGGGAAGTTATTCAGTGTTTGGTTATTACCTACAGCAGTTTTGACACCGCAATTTTCGTAGAAATTATTAGTATTATAGAGAATTGTTTCTTCATTATACTCTTTTAATCCATCCACAGTAACACCTAACGCTGAAGCTATTTGATCTAATCGGTCATCATCAATTGTTTCATTTTGTTCAATCTTTGAAACAGCTTGCTTTGTTATACCTAGCAGTTGTCCTAACTCAGTTTGACTCATCCCCCGAAGTCTTCGTACACGCTCGATCTTCCTCCCAAGATGGTGAATTCTCACCCTATCTATTGTTTCCATGTATCTATATATTTTAGACTGCTAACTTAAACTATGATTACTTTATGTATTTTTTTAATAACTCTATTTTCTCCTGCTCACTTTTCAACAGACGCTCATACAACTCAACTATCTTCTCAAGTGGATTTATTTGTTGGACAATAGCGTATGTGGTAGCTCCTTCAGCAATGTTTGCATCTCTATAGTTATGATGACTAATATTGAAAAAAGTTTTTTCTACATCAAAGTCTTTAATCATTTCAGCAGATACGCCTAAGACAGTAGCTATTCTACCAAAAGTCCCTCATCTATTTCGTCTTGCTTCTCTATCTTTGAAATTTCTTGTTGACTAACGCCGAGATCAGTCGCCAACGCTTCTTGTTTCATTCCTAAATAAACACGAATTTTCTGTAAATTACGTCCGACATGCCTACGGCTTGTTCTTTCTTCTATTTCAGCATCCATATCTTTTTTTATTTGAGTACCTCTAGGCAAAGATAGTAAGAATTAACTGAATTCAAATAAAAGTAGACTCTATTTTTCTGCTTGACAACGATACTCACTAAATAAAATCTCAGAAGATTATGCCGATAGCCACCTCAGCACAACACGTTGTGACAATACACCGAAAAATGCGGGAAGATTTTATTTCAATTCCACAAGGTACAATCAATTCAGTGAGTATCTTATTTAACAATTTGAGCTTTTGCGGAATATTGAATTTGCCTCCACCAAATCCCCGGCATACCAATTTGGTATCTCACAACGGGTAGCCCCTCCCGTAAATGGGACTACCACAGGATCCAGGCTACGAGGCTTGAAATCCGCAAAGGATTGGCAGCCCTCGCCCCCTGCAGGACCATGCTGTGGCCTTCTATGTTCTTGGAGGTACCCCTTGCTGCCAAGGATGAGACCGCCAGAGGGCAGCTCAGCAACGGCAGCCGGGCTAAGTTATGGTTACAGTCTTCCTGTCGGGGGACGGCTTGGCGTAGAGTTCGGCATTGCCGCGGGCTACCTCAGCGGCACGTACCATGTCTACGACTACTGTATGGACCACCGGTTGTGGAGTTGGCTGCAAAACCCGGAAGCGGAACTACTGAGGCGTTACCCGCATCGGCGTCTCGCTGGTCTGGCGGTTAAACGGCGGAAGCACGGAATGAAAGACGGCGCATTGGTATGGTTGCCACTAATATGGATAATGACTCTTTTTAATTGTAAGTCCTTGGTGAACCCTGTCAACGCGTAACCTAAAATCGGTCTACCTTTGCAAGAAAAAAGGAGTTTATGCAAAGTAAGAAATGGACTTTGTCGATGTTTGAAACGATTTATGAGCGTTATCAGGAAAGTGGATCAACCCTAAAAGCCTTTTGTTCGAATGAAGGCATCCAGCCGGACCGGTTCTACGAATGACGGAAGAAGCTGTTAACAACGAAAGGTGAATTTATCCCGGTCAAGATAAATGACAGGGAACAATTACAATTACCCGGACGTGAAAATTCCCATACTCACCTTTGCGATCCTGTAGGTAACCAGAGTGCTTGCGAGATCGTCTATCCCAATGGTGTAACTGTGCGGCTGAACGGTCCGGTATCACCGGAGATGCCACGCACCCTCATCCTTTTAAACCAGAACCGTTCCTATGTTTTGCCTGAATGAGTCGAACAGGTATTATTTATACCCGTATCCGTGTGATATACGGAAAAGCTTTACGTTCTGAGTGGTATTGTGACAAGCCAAATGGGTGTGAATGTCCGCAGCGGAAATGCTTATATTTTTATCAATAAAGAGTGTACATCTATGAAGATACTTCATATGGAATGCGGTGGTCTGGTCATCTACCATCTCCGGATCGAGGAAGGCTTCTTCCATTTGCTTGCCATCGACATGGATGAAGGCCGGACAAAGGCGGTTGAAACCTTCTGGAATGAACAGGTGCTGCTTGTTCAGGGGATAGATACCACCAAAGCGAAACGCCATAAAAGGTGGAATCCTGGGAGTTGGATTTTTAACATATTACAACATTACGATTATTGCGTTTTTGCCTGGAAATCACTATCTTGGTGTCATAATTAAAATTAAGCCGGATACGCAATGCCGATCGCAAGCCTTATAAAGCATCTCATGGAAAAGTGTGATCTCCTTTACAGGGAGAACAGCCGCCTGAAAGATATAGCTTCAGTAAAGTTGGAGCAGCTTGCTATAAAGGATGCTTATGAGCGGCAACTGTCAGAAAAAGATGCTATAATCGCAAAAAAAGATGCAAGGATAGGTAATCTGGAGAAACAGGTTTACGAACTCCAGCGTCAACTATACGAAAAAATCCGAACGATTTATTAAACCCGTTGCCCTTAACTGCTGGCTAGACTTCGAAGGTTTTGATATATTGCCGGATGAAGCGGAAGAAGCCCAGGCTGCCGAAAAAGAAATAAAAGCAGCCAAAGCAGCTATAACGACCCGCCGGGTTGCAAATAAGAAACAGCCTGTGCGCAAGCCCCTGCCGGATGACCGGTCGCGTGAAGAAGTCCACATCTATCCTCAAGGCTATAATGAAGAGGAATGGACACTGCTTCCCGGAGAAGAGGTAACGGAACTCCTGATGCATGAACCCGGTAAGTTCTATGTGAAGCGGATCATACGCCATACGGCAAAGCGGAAAGATACAAAAGAGATAAAAACCGGTGTGATGCCGGTTCTGCCGATAGCCAAAAGTTATGGTTCCTCCTGCCAGCTGGCAGACTTGGCAACCGGCAAATATGTTGACCATCTGCCATTAAACAGGCAGATAGAGATGTTCAAGCGTGTAGGGGTATACCTTCCACCCCGACCGTCAACGGCTGAATTAGGGAAACCGCCGATTTATTACGGCCCTTGCACTTCCGGCTGCAGGAACTAGTAATGGAAGCGGATTACTTACAATCAGACGAGACAACAAGACCTATTGTGCGGGTCGAAAAACACAAGACAGTCAAAAGATATATCTGGCTTGTGCGCAGCGTCATGGACGGAGGCCAATTCTTCTATTACGATCTAGTGGTGAAGTCATGCTGAAGCTCTTCGGCAAGTTTAAGAGTGCTTTACAAACTGACGGGTATGAGTGCTATGAACTACTGGACGCAAAGAAAGGCATCATGCTCCTGGGATGCTGGGCGTACGCAAGGCGTCACTTCTGGGAATTGCAGGGCAATGATGAATCGCGTGCCGAATACGCTCTCAAACAAATCCAGCTCCTTTACGATGTGGAAAGGCAAAACAGATGATACGAACCTTAGCCATGAAGCTAGGGCGGAACTCCGCTCGCGCCTTGCCTACCCTACACTTGTGCGATTCGAGAAATGGCTCATTGCCGAATATCCGAAGGTGGTAAAGACAAGCCCTATCGGCAAAGCTATAAAATACGTATATCAACGGTTTGACAAGCTGTCCAGATATCACCTTGACGGCAGGTACAGGCCCGATAATAATTTAGCAGGGAACTCCATACGTCCTATAGCTGAGGACGCCGCAACTATTTGTTCTGTGGCAACAATGACGCTGCGGAAGACGCCGCTGTTATCTACTCGTTTATGGGTTGCTGTAAAGCCTCTGGAGTAGACTTCCGCACATGGCTAATTTACTTCCTGGATCATGTCCATGATTATGACAATGACTACACGAAAGACCTGACAGAAATATTACCTGATTACCTAAAAGCTGCCGGAAAACTGTCACCTCACTCAATCCACACCAATGACCGGGAAATTATCCCGGAAAACCGGCTTTGATAAACAATAACATGGTAAGCGTCTCCGCGATGCCGTCTTGACTCGCATGCCGTAGCCCTGTACCTTTGCAAAAAAAGATCATGGAAAATAATTTCGTAGAAATAAATAAATCATCAGTACAGATGAGAGCTATTGAATGTTATAAAGAATATTTAAAGAAAGATTCATATTTATCATTCAAATCTTATTGCCGGGATAATAACATTAAATATGAAAAAATCTTAGATTGGGCTCAACGTCGTGGAATCTTTATGCGGCAGCTTCAGGCGGCGGTGAGGGGCGAAGGTATCACCAATGATGATCAACAAACTTTTATCCAGTTCAGGGCACAAAGTCATCCTATTATGACAGACCGTGTACTCAAAGGTGTCAGCATAACCTTTCCAAATAATGTCAATCTGACTTTGCAGGAATGTACGGCGGAAAGCCTGATTTCGTTATTGTCATTGTATCATCCTGAAAAGTAGTATTCTATGTTTGGCCTTAACGATAATGTAAGGTACTTTATGTGCCAACACCCTGTTCGTATGAATAAAGGGATTGATGCATTGTTCAATCTGATCAAGGCCGAATCCCCGCTTTCTCCAATGAACGGTGATATCTATATCTTCTTTGGCCAGAACAGACAAAACGTAAAGATATTAAAATGGGATACGGATGGTTTTCTGTTATATCACAAGCGCCTTGAACGGGGCAGTTTTGAACTACCTAAAATTGATCCGGCTACAGGCTATTATGAGCTATTCTGGGAGACTTTCAGCTTCATCGTGTCGGGGCTCTCCCTAGATAGCGTTCGCTTCCGCAAGCGCTACAGGATACTCTTTTTATCCATTTAACTATTTAATAATCAATTAAATAAAACGAATTAAGGCTTACTTATATCCATATTTTTCGTACCTTTAAGGCATAGTAAGAAACAGGATGGAAGCTATATTGACGGCGCAATTGGAAGCAGCCAATGTGTTCAACAAGCAGTTATTGACCCAGATAGAAACGCTGTCTGCGACGATCAAATCCATGTAAGGAACCATCGCTTCCTTACAGGAAGCCTTACTTCAGAAAGACGAATCCCCCACTAAATCAGCAAATAAAATAAGAGGCATATCCAAACTCATATCCAATAAATCTGAAAAGCAGTCCCAGCCTAGGCAGGAACAAAAAACAGCATCCGGGCAAGTAAAGCCAAAAGCTGACCTGAAAGCCCGCAAGAATAACGGGGCAAAACGGGATATGCATTATGAACTGGAAGAAGTGGTTAAAGATGTCTATCCAGACGATACGAAGTTTGATATACGAACGGCTATCCAAATCGGCATCCGTGAATCTATCCGGTACCGGATGGTTCCGATGAAGTTCCAGAAGATAGTCTACAGGCTCCATACAGACAGGATGAACGGATTTACTCCTGTAGGGCAAGCCAGGGGCTCCGCTCCAGAACTCAAGTTTTGACGGTTCCTTTATAGCAGGAATGGCACAGCTCAGGTATATCTACTCAATGCCTGTTGAGCGTATAGTCAGGTATTTCAATGACAACGGCTTCCATGTAAATAAGGCAACGGCAAACGGGTTGTTGTCAAAAACGGCGGATATGTTCGAAAACCTTTATACAGCCTTGGACGGGCTGTATTGGAAGATAATTACATAAGCTGTGATGAGACATATTACAAAGTAATGGACAGAACTGGGAATCCGGACGCGCTGAACATCAACAAGGAATATATCTGGGCCATGTTTGCAATGAATCTCAACCTGGCATATTACTTCTACGAGAATGGTTCAAGCCGGGGTGATGTTATACATAAGAAACTGGAAAAATATAAAGGAACAGTCCAGAGCAATGGATATGCGCCTTACAAATCGCTGCGTGGTGAAATCCTCAGGGTGTCATGCTTCCAGCATTGTAAACGCAAATTCCTGGATCTACAGGGTAATCCTGATGCGGATAAGATAATAGAACTAATCAACCGGCTGTATCAACAAGAACATAAACATTGTATTGGAGCGGATGAATGGACACAGGAGGATAACCTGAAATGGAGAAGAAAATACTCGAAAGATATCATGAAAGCCTTGAAGGTTGCGCTCAAAAGGATAATATCTTCGCCGGAATATCCCCCAAAGAGTCAGATGTATACAGCAGCAAACTATATGCTGGGTGAATGGAAAGGCCTTGAGAATATCTTCTCTTCCGGAATTTATAAACTTGATACGAATACTATTGAAAGGCTAAACCGTTACATATCCCTTTCCAGAAGGAACTCACTTTTCTTTGTCAGCCATAGAGGAGCCGAAAGAGGCGCTATCTTCTACTCGCTGGCTTGTTCGTGCAGGCTCGGCGGAATCAACTCCTTCGAATACCTTAGCGATGTGATCAACAAAGCCGCATCACTTCCGCCGGATACATCACTCGAAAAATACCGGAACTTACTTCCTGACAAGTGGAGTAAAAAATAGCGGGAAACATTGTCCTGCTTATTTTTTACGTAATAGACGTCTTCGCGGAGAGGCTTACCAAAAAAAACACTGATACCCGCCCATAATCCTTGTAGATGGGTGTCTGATCCCGGAATAAGTTCATGTAATACATATTTTGCATCGACTATATAGAATCGAGGTATTAAGTTGCTTCACTGGTGAGATCTTTTTTAGCACATTAGACAGGGTTCACCGAAGACTTACAATTAAAGAGCACCATTACGTATATCTTTCTTGCCTTAATACTTACGCTGCTACTATGGAGTGCCTTATTTGAAGTTTAAAAAAACTCCTATCCACACGGACGGAAGCCTACTTGTTACTATTACGAAAAAGTAATCTCGTACAAACTAATCGTGCGGACTTTGACACACATTTCCTTTTAAAAAAACAGTTCCCCTACCCTCACGGGCAGGGAAAATACCGGACCTGGCATAATAATTATGCCATACTCCCTAACCAAATCGGTGCAAGCACTCGTGTCATCCAGAAGCGTGCCTTTTATATCTGACTAATCATGCTTGTTCATGAACTGTCCAACTCTTCCGCATGATTCATAATGTATAACGGCATACGTCACAATAAGACAGGTTATGTATAGGCCCAGTATGCTTGCTATTATTGTCATAGGGCATTTTTTAAATTCGGTATGGAATATCGTAAAATTTATGATTATTCATATTTAGCATTTATTCCTCTAAAGCAATACCAACTAAAAGAGCCACTGATGTGACTACATGCCGCTGTATGAACAAGATTATGTAATGACGCTTCATGTTTTCGACTATCCGTTAATGAATCGTAAAAACCGGACTAAAAAAAATCATAAATATACAATTTTCCTAATATACGTTTTTACACCTATAGACTTATACGTTTTTTTTAAAATCTTAATTCTTCTTTACACTTTCTTTGAATCAAAAATTTAAATTGCGTTTATTTCATTCGTATGAGAGAGAGAGAGTAGACGCCTCGGCAAAAACGGTGAGTAAGGGCTGGCCTGGTGGACGAAACTTTGCTTCAGTACGCTGCCGGGTTTACCGACATCGAGATTGCGGGCGGTTCCTTACTCCCTTCTGGCGACGAGTTGATCTTTGGATAGACGGGGCTACCCGCGTTAGGTAAGCCTCTACGTACATATTTTAACCCTTTGTTCTGTCGGAGCAACAACGTAAAAGTATTGAACTTAAATGTATTGACTTAATGACTGCGCATATTCTACAAACTCTCGTTTTTTTTATCCTGCCTTGGGTCAATCCTCCGCAGGATACACCACATCCGGGGGGATTCCAAGGATCCGCCCTGGGTGCTAAAATATGGTATTACCCGATTAACCGTACCGAACTCCGCACGGATTACCGTAGGAATGCTTCCATGTTCGCTGCGCTGGACACGCTTCTCGGTTCAGGCGCTTTGGCGCAACAGGTGGACACCGTGTTTATTACGGCTGCCGCATCCCCGATAGGCCATGCGGAGTACAACCGGAAACTGTCTTCCGCACGGGCACATGCCATGAGCGAGTATATCGGACGTCGCTACGGCATTGAAAATGCGCGTTGCCGCATCAAGTCGACAGGCGTAGACTGGGAGGGGTTCAGGTCGTTGATGGAAAAGGACGAGGACTTCCCCTGCCGTGATGCCATACTGGCACTGACAAACAGTTCTCGTGATGAAAACGGCAAGCTGTGGCTGCTGCGTTCCGTATGCGATAAAAGCACGCAGGAGCGCTGATAGGCGAAATTTATCCCCTGCTGCAATATGTCTCCGTACGGGTGCTGCTTAAGGACAGCAGTGAAATCCCGGCCGACGGCGGAAGCCGCTCAGACAGCTAGTGGAAAGCCCGCGCAACTCCCGCCTGCAAGTAGCGGACACCCTCATCAGGATACCTGCTGTCCAAGTGGTGATGAGGGATACGGTATATATCCGGCAGACCGATACCCTGTACCTCTATAAGGAGGCTGAAATCCTCAGGGAACCGGAAAAAGCCGGGGGGAACGGCACCGACAGATCCCTGCACCTTGCCCTTAAGAGCAACCTGCTGTACGATGCCGCCCTGCTGCCCAACCTGTCCCTCGAAGCTTACCTAGGGAACAACTGGTCGGCCGTTGTGGAAGGCAACTGGAGCTGGTGGTCAAAACCGCGTGCTGCAGGCACGCGGTGGTACCACCGCGTGCAGCTCGCCGGGGTAGAACTGCGCCGTTGGATCGGCACGCCGGGCCCGTTGCAGGGACATGCCATAGGCGTCTATGGCATGGGCGGGACTTATGACATACGCCTGTTCCCCAAGAATGAGCGGAGCCTCGGACGGCTGAGCAACTGGAGCTGGACGGCAGGGTTGAGCTACGGGTACAGCTTTCCCGTGGCAAAGAGGATAAACGTGGAACTGGGACTGGCCGCTGGATACGCCACCGGTCACTACTACCTGAACGACTGGTGCGTGGAAATCAACGAGGGCGCAAAACGTGCGGAAAAGAAACTCCACTACTGGGGGCCGACGAGGGTAGGGGTTTCTCTGGTATGGCTTATCGGTACGGTCAGAAATAAAAAATAAGGATGATGGAACAACTAAAATCTATTTTCAGCCGGGGGATGTCAGGAAACGGAACAGCCATAAAGTCTGCGTTTCTGGCCGCTTTCCTGGTTCCGCTGATTTCCTGCACGAACAGGGAACTGTATGCCTGCCCGGATTGCGAGACGCTCCCCGTGCAGGTGATTATACACTGGCAGGACGCCCCGCAGGAGTCATTGCCCGAATTCATGCACACCGTGTGGTACCCCTCGCGGGGCGGCGAAAGGACGGTTGCCGACCTGAAAAGGGACGGCGGCCCCGAACGGCTTGCACAGGAGCATTACACCGCTGCCTGCTTCGATTACTACGGTGAAAATGGCCTGGAGTTCCGTGGCTCCGATACTCCTGCCGGACTGGAAGCCTATACCCCCGCCGAGAGCGGGCTGTACAACAGGTACGGGGATCCTCTTCCCGGCGAGCCCACCGTTGCCGAACCTAAAACAGCGGCTTTCTACACACATACCTGCCCCCAGGACGTGGATATGGAATCCGTTGCGCCGGGCGATACGCTCAAATTGCATTTCTATCCAGAGAACGTGTTGCGCGAGTTCACCTTCCTCATACATGGGATAAAGGGCGTCAAGAACATGGCGTACAACAGCGGGGCGATATCGGGCATGTCGGCTTCCTACTTCATTGTGCGGAACCAGCTTTCACGATCGCCGTCGACGGTCCTGTTCGGCAACGGAGGTTTCAGGGCAATCGTCAACGGGAGAGCCTATTCGTGGAGCAGGGAGGAGCGGGAGGCTTTCTCCCGGCTGAACCCCGACTGGGATAACGAGGCTTCCGCAGACTGCTGGAAAGACGGTTGGATAACGGGCCGCTTCCGTACTTTCGGACCGGTGGACGGGCAGACGCCGATAAGGCTGACCATCGAAGCGGTTTCCAACGCGAACCTCTACTACACCGGAGCATGGGGTTACTGGAAAGGCGCCTGGGACGAATCGGTCCTCAGCCAGGTTCAGAGCGCCCTGCTCGGCAGCGGAGAAGGTACCGTTGAGGAGCGCAGGCAGTGGTGGCGGCAAAGGAACGGGGGGTACGACATCGTGCTGGACAACTTCGGACGGTTGGAAGTGCCGGATGTGGATGTGAATCCTCCCGGACCCACTCCGGGCGAAGGCGGAATAAACGTGGGTGTCGGTGGCTGGGAATCAACACCGGTCTACGAATAAAAAAATGTACAGGAAATGTCCCCGCTGGCATTAATAATATGACATATAAACGTTGAAATCAACTATGTTGAAAAATAATGCATTAATGTGCTATATGTGTAATTTAATTAATTTCTAAAAACAATGAAAAGTAATCTGGTATTCAGAAGCCTGCTGCTGTTGGCAGCAGGGTGTGCCTTCCATTCGTGCTCCGAGGAACTGGTGGAAAGCAACGTGCCCGCAACCGGGCGCAACGAGATCTCGTTCCGTGTCAACGGTTCGAAAATGACCAAAGCGGCAACTACCACGCTTGCCACGCTGAACAACTTCACCCTGACCGCCCTCACGGGTAGCACACCGGATATAGTGATGGATGCGGTGTCCGTGGTACGCAGTCAGGACGGTTCCTTGTGGGAATACTCTCCCAAGACGCTATGGCCTGCCACGCAGGTAAACTTCTTTGCGTACTCCCCCGCCAACACGCCCAACGTGACGGCAGGTTTCAAGACCAAGACCGACCATACGCTGACGTACACCGTCCCCACCGAGGCGCAGAAGCAGGAAGACTTCCTAGTTGCAGTACAGGAGAAGACTGCCGCTGCGGGCAACACCACCGTGACGCTCAACTTCAAGCACGCCCTTAGCCGAGTGCTAGTCAACGCACGCACAGCTACACAGCTGAAAGACATCCCCGTCACAGTCACCAAGGTGACGTTCAAGAACCTCGCTACTACGGGCACGCTGCAACTGGCAAAGGACGTCCCGGCAAGCACGGGCACTCCTGCAAAAACGGTGAGTAAGGGCTGGCCTATGGACGATACGCCGCTGCTGTACGCCGCCGGATTTACCAACACCGAGATTGCGGACGGCTCTTTTGATCCTGCCTATGTGACGCTGTGGACCGGTGTGACGGGCAAGGAAAGCTACGAATTCAACCTAGTCATCGGTACGGGCGCAGGAACCAGCCGCTGGAAGCCATTGACATTAACGTCAATATGCAGAGTAAGCATTCGGGAGTCTGTGCAGAAACTACTTTTAGAAAAATAGTGGTCCTCTTAAGCTCACACTTTTCCTTTACATCAATTCCAGAGTTTGTATTTGGATTACATATTTAAATCACAAGATAAAGTTCTTTTTTCTGTATTTCATATTTTATCAACAATAAGGACATATATAATGATAATAAAGGCAAGAAAGCCCTTAGTCTTCTTTTGAGTTCGTCCATCCCCATTATGGTGATACAGCGTGTCAGGGTATATATGGTCATAAAGATGTTAACCTCACTCAACACATTGGCTTTGCCTTTCATCAAGGTATACGTAAATCCCCATTGGCGTTTTAAAATTCCAAATTGATGTTCTATAATTTGTTGCCTCAATTTATAGTAATTCCTATTTCCTATAACCCTTGCGTTATTTTCATCTATTACATCTTGATATTCACTTCTTTCTATTACATTTTTCTCTTATTGAGCAATCTACACAGGCTGATGTTTTATATACTTTTGATCTATAATTGGGGCGGTTTCTCCATTTCCCTGTTGTTGTCATTTGTTCTCCACAAGGGCATATATAATAATCTCCGTCATTTATATAATGAAATTCAGCCAGTGGTATGGAATTAGAATTAGGCGATGTTGATGGCATAGGCGATGAATAAGTACATATCCCTGAATATTTGCAGGCTTGTAGTTGGTCGCCGCTAGTGTAACCGGCGTCGCTAAGTGTGTTGAACGAATCTAATTGTAGTAGTTCCTGAACAGTCAATGCTGCTGTTGATAGTTCTCTTTTATCAGTTGATGCTCCAATATGAGAGTGAACCAATAATTTGTGTTTACTATCAGAGGCTGCTTGAACCGCATATCCAACTCCTGATACATTATTGGTTAACATTAATGCTCTTGAATCTTTGTCTGTCAGACTTATTTGAGTATCATTACTATTCTTCAATTCCGTATCAAGAGTTTCGTATTTCTTACGCCTGTCTTGTTGTAATTTAATCTTAGATTCAAGAAGTTCTTTTTCTTCTTCTTTATCAGCCTTATCTAAAGCTACTTCAAATTCTTTAATACGGTTATCTATATATTCAAGATGTCTGTCTATCTTTTTTTTGTGTATAATTGTTTCTGAGACTATTTTGGGCAAATATCTTAAAAGAATCTATACCTATGGTTTCGCCTTCTATCAGATCCATATCCTTTAGCATAAGAACAAACTGCCTAAAGACTTTTCTAAAAGCCTCCGCATTATTTTTTCTAAAATAAGCAATTGTTCGAAAAGAGGGCATTAAGCTCCTAATAGCCACCATAATTCAACATTTACTTTACAGGAGTGCTCCAACTTTCTTGATGACCTTATTGAGTGCTTATAACCATATAAATACAATTTTAGTAATGTTGCAGGATTACACGGTGGCCTCCCTCCTGATTGAAGTTTGACATGTTTAAACCCAAGCCCATCTATAGGTAAGATATCCACAAATAAATCAACAACCCTTGCCCAGGAATCCGGAGCAACCAATTGTTCAAGAGCTATCATTTGAACTTGATTTCTGTTTTCTCCTACTATGTAGTTCATAAATATATTGTTTAGTTTCTTTCTATAAATATAAAAAAAATAAATGATAATTCAATATAGCTTCTAAGGTTTTTGCACAGACTCTCGGGGCTTACTCTGTACGTTACGTCAAGGATTAAAGAAACGCCGTGCGTTAGCGTGGTGCTAGTGATGAATGGTGCATGTAGTACCTGAACAGGCAACTAAGCAATTGAAAGTTTGGGGTCACAACGGGTGTCCCCAAACTCAAGTGGCAAAATCTCTGGTAAAGAGTAAGGCTTCTCGGGCTACATGCTTTTTATTCTCAAATTTATGATTATATGAAGGTAGTAATCTCACTATAAAAATGCTTCGTAATATGTAGAATGCGGATTAGGCGGAAAGTTGAATAGTGAAGTCCTATTTTATCCACCCAAAATCCCCTTCTCCTTAATTGTTATAGTTTGCAAAAGATTACTTAACTGGGTAAAGGCTTGCAATTGTTTTTCCAAACTTTTCGTCATAGCCAAAATATCATCATGTGGCAAGTCCAGAATATCAATCATATTAAACACTGTGTCCGACAGATTGCCACTATATAAAATTTTCAATTCCTCTAAGAGGTTCTTACATTTTACATCCGGATAAACTTCGTATTCATAAGCATCATTTATTTCCATAAAATCCTCTAGATCCTCCTGAACTTTTTCAGAGTAAGCTTGAGTCTCTCTAAATCGGATTTTCAAACGCTCCAATGCCGTTGCCAAGTCAGAAGCTTCCTTTAACCTAAATGCATAAACGATTATTAAAAGACAAGTGACTCCAACAGCACCAATAATAATTTTCATAATACATTTTCTTTGTAGTTAAGTCGAACAAAATAATTATTTCAGTCGGCATGCACAAATTTAGAGAGAATTACCCACATAATCGCAATCTGAATTAATGAATATTATGTGATATTTTATCATACCTCTGGACATACCATCACTCCCATTTCGCCACCACCTCCCAGTCGTCAGGAACAGGTTTCTTGCAACCATTCTTTCCATGTGGCAAAGTTCCCACCACTAAATCGCGATTCTCCACCAACGACCGCCGCACTTGCTTCAACATCACCTCAGCCAAAAAAAGTCAGACGGATAATGCTCATCACGCATCCAATCACATGAATGTAATGCCGTATACAGACATCTCTCCCCTTCTTAACTTTGCTAATCGTAGACTTAGAAGCATCCAATTCTGCTGCCAAAAAGTCATACGTATTCAATTTATCCAGATTCAATAAAGTTACCATTAATTTACTTATTGGCTCATAAGAAATCTTTTCCATATTTATTTCTGTGTTTTAAAGTTAGTATTTGCGGTTAAATCTTATTCCTTTAACAAAAAAGATAAATAAACAGTACCTATATATGTACTATTTTCAGCCCAATCACATCTATTTTTGTATCGCTATTCCAAAAATAGAATCGTCAATTAAATAAAAAAAATCCCATGAAACCACTTGAAGATATTTACGTATCAGTATATGAAAACGTTTATTCCAAAAAACCAAAGACCGTGTCTTTCCTACAAATTATCGGCAACTGTATCCGTCCAGTGTACGCTAGTTCCATTAACTCTATTCGACACTATTACGCTGATGGCGATCGTGAAGCCGCCCAAAAACTAAAAAGCCAACTCCCTTGCTTCACCCCTGCCGGAACATTCGAAGGTGCTCACGCTATCCGTAACTACCGCCAAAGCAGCCATATCATCGGGCTCGACTACGACCATG
>NZ_BAIV01000013.1 GCF_000517545.1 Bacteroides reticulotermitis JCM 10512
GGGAATCTATGTGACGGAACTCACCGATGACGGACTGAGCGTCAAACGAAATGAGAGTGGACTCCCTACCTTGAAGAAGAAAATCTGTGGTAACGCTTTCGAGGGTACCAATATTTATAAGAAGAATGGCTACTACTATTTGTTCGCTTCCATTGGCAGTTGCTGCAACGGCGTTAACAGCAGTTATAAAGTCGTAGTGGGACGTTCTACCGATCTACTTGGCCCGTACGTTGACAAGAAAGGAAAAGGAATGCTTGATAATAGTTGGGAATTAGTTCTGGAAGGCAATATGCAGAAATGGATAGGCCCCGGGCATAACTCGACTATTATCCAGGATGATCAAGGTACGGATTGGATGATTTATCATAGCTATCTGAAAACAGGCAATGAAGTCGGAGGCCGCCTGGGAATGCTGGATCGTGTACAATGGACAGATGACGCATGGCCATACATCAAGAACTGTATACCATCCAATTCAGATTTGATACCCGTGTTTAATAACTAAAAAATAAAGCATATTAATTAATCTTTTAAAATCCATGTATTATGAAATTAAAAACAAGAAGTGATGGATGGCGTATCCAATGGATATTGTTCGCATTGGTCACCCTGTGCTTTGCAAGCTGCAAAGATGATGACGGGCAGGCGGAACCTGCTTTCGATCCAAGCAAACCGATTGTTATAACAGACTTTACACCTAAAGAAGGTGGATTAGGTAGCCGTTTAGTGGTGTATGGAGATAATTTTGGAAATGATATTTCTAAGATCAGAGTAACCATTGGCGGGCAAA
Organism: Bacteroides reticulotermitis JCM 10512; assembly: GCF_000517545.1. Taxonomy (GTDB): domain Bacteria; phylum Bacteroidota; class Bacteroidia; order Bacteroidales; family Bacteroidaceae; genus Bacteroides; species Bacteroides reticulotermitis. The sequence continues at coordinate 791 of NZ_BAIV01000013.1, forward strand.
AGGCAAATGTAATTGGAATTAAGAATCAAAGTTTATATTGTTTTGTTCCGGCAAGAGCTTATGATGGAGGAATTGAAGTGAGCATTGTTGGAGATGAAGGAGAAGAAGTTGCTTATACAGAAGCAGAGGAGAAATTTGTCTATAAGAAAAAGATGTTAGTAACAACTCTTCTAGGAGTAACAAAGCCGGAAATAACAGACGAAAATTCAAATTTTGATGTGAAGAATGGTCCATGGACCGATTGTGGTGGACTAGAAAAAATGGAATGGATGGTTTTTGATCCCAACAACAAAAATCGATTGTACGTTTGTGGTGGAGCGAAATCGCATCGAATAGTTGATTTTGATGAAGAAACATTGGGGACGATCTCTTTTAGTGGGGGAGCTTCTGGAAATGCTAATATTTTGAGTTTCACAAACGATGGTCAGTTAATTGTTGTTCGGGATATAGCCAATGAGACGACCAATGCTCTATTTTTCTTTTCACCCGAATCTAATTTTACAGCACAAACAAAAGCCATGACTGCCCGTGGGTGCAGAGCGGCGATTCCTCATCCTGTCAATGGAGAAATCTATACATCCAGGTATGATAAAGGATGGATAGGCAGATATGATCCGGTAACAGGAGAGAACGAACCCAGTAAGATACAAATGTATCGTGCGAGTATCGAATTGTTTGTAGCAATCCATCCGACAGGAAACTATATGTATATCATGGTGAGAAACCGGCACGTCATCTATCGGGCTGATTATAACTGGGAGACAAAAACATTTGGTACTCCTTACCTGGCATCTGGAAAAGATGGTGAAACTGGTTGCGTAGACGGAGTGGGTAGTATGGTTCGGATGAACCAGCCGCAGCAGGGATGCTTCGCCCCAAATCCCGACTATGCAGGACAGGCGGATGAGTATGACTTCTATTTCGTAGACAAACAGAATCAATGTGTTCGAGTCATGACACCGGCGGGAAAAGTTACCGTATATGCCGGACGTCCGAATGGTGATGGCGCGAAAGGTTTTAATGACGGCGATTTGCGTACACAAGCTCGTTTTAATTATCCGGCAAGCATCGTGTATGATGAAGTGAGAGGATGGCTTTTGGTGGGAGATTCCAATAATCACCGCATCCGTAAAATTGCTTATGAAGAATAATTAATGATAAACACACATAATATGATTAGAAAATTTTTATCAACATGTTTGTTATTACTGGGATTCTCTGTCTGCGTTCTTGCCCAAGAGAATATCGTAGTAACAGGTATTGTGACTGACACAAATAAAGAGCCCATTATTGGTGTGAATGTGTCTATTGCAGATATGCCGGGCTTGGGAGCTATTACGGATATATATGGAAAATATATGCTTAAAATGCCACCTTACCATAAGCTGATTTTCACTTCTATTGGATATGATAAACTGGAAGTTTTGGTAAAAGAACAGCGGGTGGTCAACGTTGTTATGAAAGAATCTGAGGCTACAAGTCTTGACGAAGTCGTAATTACAGGTACCGGTGTGCAAAGGAAAATAGCCGTAACAGGTGCAATTACCAATGTAGATGTCGAGGAGTTGAAGAGTACACCTAGTTCATCCATGGCAGATGCTTTGGCTGGTGTTGTACCCGGCATTCAGGCGATGCAGAGCAATGGACGTCCGGGTACGGTATCCGAATTCTGGATACGCAGTATTTCTACTTTTGGAGCCAACAGTTCGGCTTTGGTTTTGGTTGATGGTTTTGAGCGCGACCTAAATGAAGTAAACGTAGAGGACGTAGAATCTTTTAGTGTATTGAAAGATGCGTCTGCTACTGCTATTTATGGTAGCAAAGGTGCCAATGGGGTTATTTTGATCAATACTCGCAGAGGTAAAGAGGGCAAAATAAACATTAACGCCAAGATCGAAGGCTTTTACAGTATGCCTACTAAACTCCCCGATTTTGCGAATGGATATACGTACGCATCTATGGCAAATGAGGCAAAAATAGCCCGTAATCAGGAGCCACTCTATCAGCAAGAGGAACTGGACGTTTTCCGCTTGGGGCTTGATCCCGATATATATCCCGATGTAGATTGGATGGATTTAATGTTACGCAAAACTTCTCAGAGTTCTCGGGCTTCATTGAATATGACCGGAGGAGGTAAAACTGCGCGTTACTACGTAGGAGGTAGCTACCAAAATCAACAAGGTATATACAAAACAGATAAGTCATTAAAAGATTATAATACCAATGCCAATTTCCAGAAATGGACTTATCGTATGAATGTAGATATCGATATTACCCAATCAACCCTTTTGCAAGTTGGTGTTTCCGGTTCGTTGCGGAAGCAAAATGACCCCGGAGTTGGTACAAATGCTATTTGGACAGCACTTATGGGAATTAATCCCATTTTGATGCCAATAGAGTATTCGAATGGATATATACCAGCTAACAAGGATAATGATGATAATAATGATAACGATATCGATCGTTTTAACCCCTATACTCAGGCCACGCAAACTGGTTACAACGAAAGCTGGCAAAACAATATCCAGACCAATGTTACACTCGAGCAAAAACTGGATTTTATAACCAAAGGGCTTAAGTTTATCGGCAGATTCGGATATGATACGGAGAACTCAAACTGGATTAAACGCGTGAAATGGCCGGAGATGTGGACTGCCCGTAGCTATCGTGAGTCTGATGGAACATTGAACTTTGACCGTGCCAAGGAGGAACAAAAAATGACGCAATCATCTGGCTCGAATGGATTGAGAAACGAGTTTTTCGAATGGGAAATGCACTATAATCGTGGTTTTAAAGATCATCATACCGGAGCTGTGATAAAATATACACAATCGTCGAAAGTATTCAATCAGGGTATCGGTACAGACCTGAAAAATGGCGTTGCTCGTCGTAATCAAGGTTTGGCAGGACGTGTTAACTATAATTGGATGTATCGCTATTTTATTGACTTCAATTTTGGATATACCGGTTCGGAGAACTTTCACAGAGACAACCGTTTTGGCTTTTTTCCTGCCGTATCCGGAGCATGGAACGTAGCGGAAGAATCTTTCATCAAGAATAATCTGAAATGGGTCAATATGTTTAAGATCCGCTATTCCTGGGGGAAAACAGGTAATGACAATTTAGGAGACATCCGTTTCCCTTACCTATATACCATCGAAACAATGATGACGGATGAGACTACGCCTAAACCCACGGGAGGCTACCAATTTGCGGACCCTGGCTACGACAGATACTATGGTGGTATGCGCTATTCTAATGTAGCTTCAGCCAATGTCTCTTGGGAGATTTCCACCAAGCAGGATTTGGGTATTGATTTTTCACTTTTCGACGATAAACTGACCGGTGAAGTTGATTATTATAAGGAAAAAAGAGAAGGTATCTATTTGGGGCGTGACTATCTACCTTGGATCACAGGTTTGGAAAGCACTCCATCTGCTAATGTGGGTATCGTGAAAACTGAGGGATTTGATGGTCGTTTCTCGTTTAAGCATAAGCTTGATAAGGTAAATCTGACGATACGAGGCAACGTGACTTATGGTAAAAACGAAATTGTGGAACGCGATGAAGAAAATAGTATCTACTGGTATAAGAAGCAAGCAGGTCATCGTGTGAATCAAGCTATGGGATTGGTAGCGTTGGGCTTATTCAAAGATTATGAAGAGATTCGTAACTGGCCGTCACAATTCGGAGAACTAATGCCGGGGGATATTAAGTATAAAGATATTAATGGAGATGGCGTGATCGATGATAATGACAGGGTGGCTATTGGAGCTACTACGAAACCTAACTTTACGTATGGTTTCGGTATATCTGCCCAATGGAAAGGATTGGACGTGAACGTACACTTCCAAGGAGTCGGCAAATCATCTTATTTTATAAATGGCTCTACGGTTTATATGTTCTCATCAGGTGACTGGGGAAATATTATGCAAGAAATGGCGGAAGGCAACCGATGGATTCTAGGTGTAAATGAAGATCCGAATGCCGATTACCCCCGGTTGACTTATGGGAATAACAGTAACAATAACCGTGCTTCTACCTTCTGGCTTAGAGATGGAGCTTATCTCCGTCTAAAAACGTTGGATGTTGGTTATTCACTCCCGAAATCTTTGGTTCGCAAGGCCCATATGAATACAGTACGCTTTTTCTTTACCGGTACCAACCTGTTAACTTTCTCCAAGTTTAAACTTTGGGACCCGGAAATGGGAAGCTCGACCGGAAAGACATATCCGCTTACCAAAACCCTATCCTTGGGTGTGTCTGTTAATTTATAAAAAGAAATACACATATGAAAAAGATAATAGCGATTTTATCCTTTGCAGCAGGACTTGTTTCCTTGACAGGGTGCTCTGACTATTTGGACTCAGACTATATTTTTGATGAGCGCATGTCCATAGAGGATGTATTCAGTAACAAAGATTACACCAATGAGTGGTTGGCGCGAGGCTATGCCTTTCTGTCCAACGGTTACTTGCAGGATGTAAGTAGCAAAAAATTTGTACCTTTCAATTTTGCAGATGATATGTATTATTGGGAAGATGGTGGCGCCGATGGTTACAGAAAGTGGAAAAGTGGTCAATACAATGAAAACGGAGTATACGGTTCAAGTCAGGGCATCTGGCAGAATGCGTATAAAGGTATTCGCCAAGTGTCTGTCTTTCTGAACTACATCGATATGAACAAGGAGTTCACACCGGAAGAAATAACCGACTTTAAAGGTCAGGCACATTTCTTGAGAGCTTATTTCTATTGGTTGATGCTTCGTGCATACGGTCCGATACCTCTAATTCCGAACGAAGGGATCGACTATACCAAAGAATACGCTGAGATAGCATATCCACGTGGCTCATACGATGAATGTGTGGAATATATCACCGGTGAATTGTTGATGGCAGCTAATGCCTTGCCATCTAGCTATCAACGTGCGGTACAGGATATCAACCGTCCCACGAAGGGAGCTGCGCTTGCCCTGCGTGCCAAAGTACTTTTGTATGCAGCCAGTCCGTTGTTTAACGGTAAGGCGCCCGAAATGGTTGCCTCGGCTTTGGTCAACAAAGATGGAAAACGTCTGTTACCGGCTACTTATGACGAGTCGAAATGGGCAAAAGCTGCTGCGGCTGCTAAAGATGTAATGGATCTAGGTGAATATCATTTGCATGTAGCCAATTATAATGCTAATATAGGTGATGTGGCTTACCCCCATACAATTACGCCACCGGTTGACAACGATTTCTCTGAGCAGGATTGGCCGAATGGTTGGAGAAACATAGACCCGTTCCAATCATATCGTGAGTTGTTCGATGGCTCGATCATTGCCAGTAACAACGAAGAATTGATTTTTACCCGCGGTACAAATCAAGGTAGCGAAGGGGTAGGTGTTATGGTGCTTCATCAATTACCCCGCAGCGGTGGAGGAGGATACGGCTCGCATGGTATGACACAAAAGCAATGTGATGCGTATTACATGAACGATGGTACGGACTGTCCGGGTATGAATAGCATGTATCAGGGCTATGCCGGATATGAAGGACGCTACAATACAGAACCAAGACCCGCCGGATATGTGACGGCTACTGAGCTTGCCCAATATCCGGAACTTGGACCTATCGGTACGGATGTATCCAAGCAATACGTACAACGCGAACCACGTTTCTACGCCTCGGTAGCTTATAACGGAAGTACATGGCATTTGCTGAATGCATCACTGGACGCAAGTGAGGCTAAAAACATTCCGATATTCTATTATCGGGGTGGATATAAGGGATACAACAACGGATATACAAGTGGTTATAGCCTGCAAACCGGTATTGGGGTGAAGAAGTATGTGCATCCGGATGACATTAGTAACACGGAGAAAACGTCTTATGACCAGAGCCGCATAGAAAAAAAGGTTGATCCGGCCATTCGCTATGCAGAGATTCTGCTAATCTACGCAGAAGCTTTGAATGAGTTAACGGGAACCTATGAAATACCTTCATGGGATGGAAGCAAAACACATACTGTCAGTCGTGATGCCAACGAGATGAAGAAAGGCATCCGCCCGATTCGTTGCCGTGCCGGAGTGCCCGATTATAGCATGGACGTGTACAGCAATCAAGATCAATTCCGTATCAAGGTGAAGCGCGAATGGCAGATCGAGTTCTTTGCCGAAGGACATCGTTACTTTGATCTTCGTCGTTGGATGGATGCTCCGGTGGAAGAGGCTGTTCCGGTATACGGATGTAATATGTTAGCTTCCGAAGCAATGAAAGACCAGTTCCATATTCCGTCGATGACTACTACATTGCCTACAATCTTTGCCAACAAGATGTGGTTGTGGCCAATCAACCATAGCGAGTTGAAGCATAACGAAAATCTGGTTCAGAACCCGGGATGGACAAACCCTGAATAACCCTTTAGAAACCGAAAAATGAAGAATATACACTATTTATTTTTAGGCTTGGTGGCCGCAATAGGCCTTACAGCCTGCAACAATGAGTGGGAAGACGAACAGTATTTGCAGCAGGCGTCTTTCAAAGCGAATGTAAATGATCAAGGAGTGACAACGACTTATGTTCGTTTCAGACCCGGTGGAGTCGTCAAGTATGACCTGCCGATCCTGATGAGCGGGTCGACTGTAAATAAGCAGAACCGTATCATTCATGTCGGTCTAGACCCCGATACTTTGGCTATACTGAATAAGGAACAGTATGGACATCGGGAGGAACTCTATTTCCGGCAACTGTCCGAGCAATACTATAATATGCCGGAAACTGCTGAAATGCGAGCAGGAGAATCCGTGACAGTATTCCCCATCGAGTTCACGCTAGACGAAACGCTGGATCAATCGGACAAATGGGTGTTACCGTTGCAGATATTGGAAGACCCGTCTTATGGCTATCAGGCTAATCCCCGCAAATATTACCGAAGAGCGATGCTGCGCCTACTTCCGTTTAACGACTATTCGGGTACGTACGATGCGAGTCAGTACAAATGTTATCTTGAAGGTGACAAAGCGAAACCGTTAACTGTGACATCACAGCGGGCATTTGTGGTAGACGACCATACTATCTTCGTCTATGCAGGAACAAGAGACATTGACTTCCTCGACCGCAAGCAATACAAAATATTCATCCGCTTCACAGACGAAATTGTCGATTTACAGACTAAGAAACTTGAGATATGGACGGACAACCCTAATATCAGTTTTAATACGAAGGATGCTGACGGCAAGGAGTGGGTACAGAGCTACTCTATGAGTGAGAGCATGGACCCATTGAAGGTCTACCTGAAGAAGATCTTTATCAGTCTCAATCTGCACTACACTTTCAAGGACATTACGCAGATCCCCGGACAGAAGATCAATTACGAAGTAGAAGGCTCGTTATCTATGGAGCGTAAGATCAATACATTGATCCCGGATGAAGACCAGCAGATCGAGTGGTAATGGAAATTTCGCTCTAAGTCTGAAATACTCTAAAATAAAGTCTTACCCTTTTTTATAGGGGGATTATACAATTGAGCTTTTTGACAATTAGATCATAACAAAACTCAGGAGAGTGCCCATTCCGGAGCACTCTCTTGTAATTTTAAAAGAAGACAGATGAAAAGAAAAATGATACAAATGATTCAGAGAATAGGCTTCGTTGCAGGCGTTGTTTGCCTGATGGCATGCGGAGGAAGCGACGACTCATTGCCAACCGGCGAAGAACCGGATAAGGGAGAGCCGGTACCTACGATCGCAGAACCGGTCACTAACCTTACGGCCAGAGAGACTGCCAAGGCCAATGAATTACAGTTAGGATGGAAGAACCCATCCGGTACGGCAGCCGTGGAGATCACCTACGTGTCGGAGGTTGAAAATAGTACTCCCACAACCCTCTATGCACGCACGAACGGAGCGGGAAGCATGACCTACCTACTCAAACTGCCGACCTACGAAATCTACCGGATCGATGTTGTAGCCATTGATAACCGCGGGAAACGGTCTGAAAAGACAACTATCACAGGGAAACCAGCCAAAGAAGATGCGATAGATCCTAGTGTAATAGTAGATTATACATTGCCGATTGCCGATCCCTTTGTGTTGTATCATGGGGGTAAATATTATGCTTATGGTACTCGTGTCAACGGTTTCGAAGTGTATATCTCCAAAGACCTGAAGCAGTGGAAGCGGAATGACATAAAGGCTTTATCGCCCGAAAACTCTTGGGGTACAAGATGGTATTGGGCTCCAGAAGTGTACTATGTAAAATCAAAGAATCTGTTTTATATGTTCTATTCTGTTGACGAGCATATCTGCGTAGCTACCGCAATAAGCCCCGAAGGCCCTTTTGTTCAGAGCATAAAGAAGCCTATCGTTGAGAATGAGAAAGGCATCGACACCTCGCTCTTTATAGATGATGACGGAACAGCTTACCTCTACTATGTACGCTTCACGAGTGGAAACGTTATATGGGTGGCCGAAATGAATGATGATTTACAAAGCATTAAAACCGAAACGTTGACCAAATGTATCAGCGTGGAAAGCCCTTGGGAAAAAATACAAGGAACCATTGCCGAGGGTCCTTCCTTACTTAAAAGAGGAAGCACGTACTACCTGATCTATTCGGCCAACCACTATGAGAGTCAGGACTATGCTGTGGGATATGCCACGTCAAGTTCACCTAAAGGTCCATGGAAGAAATATACGGGTAATCCGATTCTGCGAAGAGACAAACCTGCTGCTTCCGGACTAGTCGGTACCGGGCATGGGGCGCCGTTCATTTGTGCAGACGGAAGTTATAAATACATTTATCATGCGCATGGCAGCACCACCAGTGTGGGACCGCGTACCTCTTATATCAATGACTTCAATTTCTCGGAGAATGGCACAATCAGCATCAGTGGTGAAGCCATCAAGCCTGTAGTAGTCAAGTGAGAGAACTCGCATTCTTGTGCTATTCCTTCTGAAGGAATTCAGGTAGCACGAGGTGGGAGATAGACAAGCCTTTGGTATTGCGGTACAGCCCTCTATACAAAGGTTTGTTTTTTGCTTTCAGCCTTCAGTTTCTTGTGCAAGTAGTTGTTGCTCAGTGAGATGAGGCTGAAGCCCGGGCTGAAGGTAAAAAGCCCGGCTTCAGCCTTAACCTTTTATGTACTAGTCGATTAATGTGAAAGCTGAAACCTGAAAGACAAAATCGGAACTTCGTTTTTGGGGCTGTTTTTGCCCAGCGTCTCCGAGGAGATTATTTCATTTTCTTGTTTGTGAAAGCAAGATTGCTTGTAATACTGAGGGGTGGAGGGTGTGAAAAACAGCATTCAGAAGAGAGATTCGAGAGCTGTTTCTCCTAATTTTTTTTCAGAGTAAGTTCTATTTTGAATAAAATAAAGCGGTTGTTTGAATGAAATACCCCTGATTCTCTGGAAGTATAACACTGTCTATTTGGAAAGGAACTCAGACAACATGGGAGTGCCCCGCTACTCGATTCAAAAGCCCTGGGCAATGACATGAAACGCCCTGGGCATTCGAGTGGAATGCCCAGCCCATTTGAGACCAATGCCCAGGGCATTTAAACCAAGTCGAGCGAAGAGTGACTTTACCTGCATTATCTTATCTCCTGAAAGGTAACCTAACCGGCGAGAATTGGATGCATGTTGGGTAAAAAGGGCAGTGGAAAACAAAAAGACAAACAGCGCTCCCCATGGAAAAAAGAGCACTGTCTGTCGAGATTCAACAAGGAAAAGAGTTTCTTATCTATTCAAAGAATGGCAGACCTTTTGATTGATTGCTTTAATTTTCGCTTCATCTACTTTGATTACTTTCCGGTCGTATGTAAGCAAGCCATTCACTTCCTCTTCTACATCCGTAATTTGCGTATAAACGGCGGCTGAAAACCCTTTTTCGATTAACTCCAATAGATGTTCTGCGTATTTTATATATTCGGCGGTCACTTCTTCCGGTGTATTGAACTTTACATACCCCCAGTTCTTGTCCGGCATCCATAAATGATCTTTTAGCGCCATACCGATTCCTCCGTATTCGCCGAGTACTGTGGCGCGTACAGGATCATAAAGGTAAAGGTTTGGTCCCGGATAGTTGTGTAAGTCTAAGATATCACCACAAGTATAATGATTGCCGCCACTAGCCGGATTCACCAGACGGCTCGGGTCGTACTCCTTTGTCCAAGCGGTGATCTCCGGAGTTTTGAACTGTCCCCATGACTCGTTGAAAGGGACCCACACGCCAATGCTCGGGTAAGAATAAAGGAAATCGATAATTTCTTTCCACTCTTTGCGGTAATTGGCTTCCGAAGCAGCCGATCGGATTGCATCTGCACCGTCATAGTATTTCCCACCTTGCCATTCGGCCGGTCCGCGTCCTCCGTTTGGCATATCTTGCCAAACAATCAATCCGAGCTGATCACAATAAGTATACCAACGTGCCGGCTCAACTTTCACATGCTTGCGTACCATATTGTAACCGAAATCTTTGATCTTCTTCAAGTCATATACTAATGCTTCATCGGTAGGAGCAGTGTATAGACCGTCGGGCCACCAACCTTGATCAAGAGGGCCGAATTGAAAGTAATCTTGGTTGTTTAGTTGCAGGCGAGTGATGCCATTTTTGTCTTTATGCGTTGAGAACTTGCGAAGCGCTGTATAGCTTTTCACTTGATCGACTTGCTTACCATCTTTGTAGAGAGTAACCTCCATGTTGTAGAGAAAGGGAGATTCCGGCGACCATAGCTTGGCATCTGCCGGCATACCCAGATCAACAGCCACTCCATTGAGTGCTGCTCCCTTGGCAACCTGTGTTTTCCCGTCGAAGAGTCTCACTTCGATCTTATCTGTCGAGTTCGTGTTTGCTGTTGTGACTTCTACTTTAATTGTTTTCTTGTCAATGTCGGGAGTCGTTTTAAGGTGAGCGATATGCTGAGTCATTACTGGTTCCAACCAGACTGTTTGCCAAATACCTGTGACGGGCGTATACCAGATACCTCCGGGCCTTTCCACTTGCTTTCCTCTCGGCTGCTCTCCCCGGTCGGCAGGGTCCCATACTTTTACGACAACCTGATTGTTTCCTTTTTTGTTTAAAACCGAAGTAATGTTGAACGAGAATGGGGTGAACCCACCTGTATGTTCGCCTACTTTGATGTCGTTTACCCAGACATCGGCTTTCCAGTCGACCGCACCGAAATACAACAGGATTTCTTTATTGTGCCAACCGGATGGAATATCAAAGGTGCGTTGATACCATAACTCTTGCTGTTCGCTCACAGTTTTGCCGACTCCGGACAAGCCCGACTCAATGGCAAACGGAACTAATATTTCCCCCTGATAGCTAGCAGGAGCAAATGTGCCTTTCGGAGTAATGGCATACTTCCAACTTCCGTTTAGGTTTTTCCATTCGCTACGTTCCATGATTGGACGCGGGTATTCGGGTAATACATTCTTAGGATTCAATTGGTCGGCCCACGAAGTCTTTATTTTGTCACCGGCTGGGCTCCATTGAGCGAGTAACGGACTGCATAGGGCTAATGCAAATAGCATTGTCAGAAAGTTCTTTTTCATGGTAATGTTTATATAATGAATAAAAGCTTATAAAAGTCTGCTGCAAAGAAAGGGCTAACGGGGGTGAAGAATTGAAATTTACTGGTCAATAAAAAGCAATATTTCGCCTTATTTATGTCGTTTGTGTGCTATTAAAAGGCTAATGGTCAGTTTTTGTTATTTATTGAATAGACACTTTTATTCGGTGTCGACTATTTTCCAGATTTTTGTGAGGTAAGGATCTACTATTAAAATCTAATATTCATGAACTCAAAGCTTCTTCTTTTTCCGGCGGCTTTGATCGCTACAGGTACTTCCGCAATGAGTAGGAAGGATCGAACGACCGATAAACGGCCTAATATACTTGTAATTCTAGCTGATGATTTAGGGTATTCGGACCTAGGTTGTTACGGGAGTGAGATACACACACCGAACTTAGACAAACTTGCTCAACACGGGGTTCGTTTCAATCATTTCTACAACGCCGGGCGCAGTTGCCCAACCCGTGCTTCGTTACTGACCGGGCTTTATCAGCACCAAGCCGGTATCGGACGCATGACCTTCGACGAACATCTGCCTGGCTATCGCGGTACACTTTCTCGCGATGCCGTGACCATAGCCGAGGTCTTAAAAGAAAGTGGCTACATCACCAGTATGATTGGCAAATGGCATGTCGCTGAAACCCCTTTGCGTGAAGATCAGCGGGAGTGGTTGGCGCATCATGTGTCTCATGAAACCTATTCCGACCTTTGTAATTACCCTGTCAATCGTGGCTTCGATTCCCATTACGGAACGATTTACGGTGTAGTAGATTACTTCGATCCATTTAGTCTCGTCGAAGGTGAAGTACCTGTCAAAGAAGTTCCCAAGGGTTATTATATCACCCAGGCACTCTCTGATCGAGCGGTTAAAGAGGTAAATGAATATGCTCAAAGGAGTAAGCCATTCTTTATGTATCTGGCATATACCGCTCCTCATTGGCCCCTTCAGGCATTACCTGAGGATATTGAAAAATATAAAGATACCTATCAAATTGGTTGGGAGGCAATTCGGGAAGCTCGTTATAAACGCCAGCAACAATTGGGGATATTCCCCGGTATGCGTAATTATCTCTCGGATCGCCAGTTTCAGGATAAATGGGAGGAGAATCCCGATGCGGAATGGGATGCTCGCGCGATGGCTGTTCATGCGGCTATGATCGATCGTATGGATCAGGGAATTGGACAGGTTATCGCTGCTTTAGAGCGCAATGGGCAATTGGACAATACGCTGATTCTTTTTCTATCGGATAACGGCTGCAGCAACGAGGATTGCCAAAACTACTCGCCGGGTGAAAACGATCGTCCCGACATGACCCGTTCGGGTGAAAAGATCGTCTATCTTCGGCAGAAGAAAGTACTTCCGGGGTCTCAAACAACGTATGCTTCCATAGGAGCCCGTTGGGCAAATGTAGCCAATACCCCTTTTCGCTTTTGGAAAGCAAAGGCGTATGAAGGAGGTATTTGTACACCTATGATTGCACATTGGCCGAGAGGAATAAAGAAGAATCTGGGTAAAACGACATCTGAGATAGGCCATGTGATGGATATCATGGCAACGTGCGTCGATCTGGCTGAAGCTCGGTATCCGCAAACTTATAAAGGGCATACTATCATTCCTTTGGAGGGTGAGAGTCTGGTTCCGATTTTAAAACCGGCAACCGACAAGGCCACAATTACTTGGGCTTTGAGCATTTCAATGAGCGGGCTTTTCTCTCGAAAGATGGTTGGAAATTGGTCCGTCCGGGCGAGCGTGCTCCTTGGGAACTCTATAATTTGGCAGAAGATCGGAGCGAGTGTCACAATCTGGCTGAACAGTACCCGGAAAAGGGTTCAGAAATGGTGAAGGCCTATGAGAACTGGGCAAAACGTTGTATGGTTGAACCGTATCCCGGACAGAAGTGATAGGCTCTTTTCTGCTCCATTTATAGTTATCAAGAAAAAGATTAAGCTTTTTACAAAACATCATCGTATGAACAAAAATATATATTTATCCTTATCGGCACTATCCGGTGCACTGGGTGTTGTTTCCGTATCGGCTCAAACGAGTAAGCCGAATGTAATCATCATCATGACCGATCAGCAGCGGGCCGATCTCTGCGGTCGCGAAGGTTTCCCAATGGCTGTTACTCCTTTTGCCGATTCGCTGGCGTTGCACAATGTCTGGTTCGACAAGGCGTATACGGTTGCCCCCGCCAGTACGCCGGCTCGCTGTTCCATGTTTACCGGCCGCTATCCTTCGGCCACCCATGTGCGTACAAATCACAATATGAAAGATATCTATTACACGAAAGATATGTTAGAAGTGTTTAAGGAACAAGGATATAAAACGGCTTTGGTGGGTAAGAACCATGCACATGTCAAGGAGAACGATTTCGACTATTACGACGAATATTCCCATTGGGGAAGAAATCGGCGTGATACGAAGCAAGATAAGGATTTTGCCTCTTTCCTGAACGATGAGGCTCGCGGACAGTATTTGGAGGCAGCTCCTTTCACAGCTGAGGAGCAGAACCCGGTGCAGATTGTCAATAAGGCTTTGTCTTGGGCCAAGCAACAGAAGGATTCCGCTTTCTTTATGTGGATCTCGATGCCCGAACCTCACAATCCGTATCAGGTTTCGGAACCATACTTCTCGATGTTCTCCCCAGATAAACTACCTGCCACTCTGACTAGCCGGAAAGATTTGCATAAGAAAGGAAAGAAGTATGAGATATTGGCCGAATTGGAAGATCAATCTTGTCCTAATCTTCAGGAAGAACTTCCCCGCTTACGTGGAAATTACTTAGGAATGATTCGTTTGATAGATGATCAAATGAAGCGTTTGGTAAGGGAATTGCAAGCTTCCGGGCGCTATGAGAATACAATTTTTGTGATTCTATCAGATCATGGAGATTATTGTGGAGAATATGGTTTGATTCGCAAAGGGGCAGGAGTGGCTGAGTGTCTAACTCGTATTCCAATGATCTGGGCGGGAGGAGGAGTTCAACCGCATACAGGTGCTATGGATGCGCATGTGTCGATAGCCGATATTTTCCCGACTCTTTGCACAGCCATTGGTGCTGACATACCTTTAGGTGTGCAAGGGCGCAGCCTATGGCCCATGTTGACAGGGAAACCTTATCCGCGGAAAGAGTTCTCGAGTATAATGGTACAGCAAGGGTTTGGTGGCGAAGACTTTACTCGGGATGAAACGTTGACTTTTTCTGAAGAAGGCGCATTGACTCCGAATAAAATCGCTCACTTTGATGAGCTGAACACTTGGACGCAAAGTGGAATGCTGCGTATGGTTCGACAAGGAGACTGGAAGTTGGTGCTCGATAGTTACGGTCGCGGCGAACTCTATAACCTAAAAGCTGACCCTTCCGAGATCAACAATCTATATAACAATAAAAAACAAGCTGCCAGACAAATGGAATTATTGGCTGAGTTAATGACTTGGGAATTGCGGGTGCAAGATCCGTTACCGGTGCCGAGATCGCGTTATCACTTCAAACGGAATCCATACAACTATCATTTTTAGCATATAGATCGGAAAGAATAAAGGTTTGTGTAATAGTCAGAAAACAGTACAGCTATTCTGTGTTCCTAATTTCATCATCGGGGCTTGACAGAAGCACTTTGCACAATGATACAATACGCTCATGACTAAATCACTTTTTCGCATATTATTCAGTAGATCAGTTAATTGCAATGCGCCTTCTTTTTTGCAATCACTTTATTCTAATGAGCGATAGTTATTGCTTATTTTCTTTAAAAACCGAGTTCTCAATTCATCAAATAAGTCCTTTTATGAACCGTATTGTGCGCAACTATTCGTGGATTTAAATAGTCTTTGTTTATATTTATTCCCTACTTTTTCCTGTTTCACATTATGTGCGACGCCTGTTCCACATTATGTGCAACAGCTGTTCCACAATAGTGAGTCAGCCGTTCCACATCTGTGGAACAGGAAATACAATGGACAAAAATGTCTTTAACTAGTTGTTTTCTAACACTTAATGGGACGTTTTTGCTAAGTACTCAGTCTTTGGAAATCGGTATTATCTATTGAGTATATCAGTATGAGAAAAGTGGACGCAATATATCAAATTATCAATCAGCTGTTTACGGCAAAAAGTGACTATGACGAGATGTCGTTTGCATTTTGTTACTCGCTTCAATTTCATGTTTTATCGGTTACTTAGTTTATAGATACAGGCTATTTTCCTATATCTCAGGTTGATTTCAGTTAAGGGGAATAATGAATATCCTCTTATTATTGTATGGATTAACGAAGATATAGGCATAATTCCTATAGTTTTGCAGGTGATCCACCTTTTGGGGTTTGCATAGTAATCTTGCAGAAGGCGAGTAGCGTATTATGTGCCATTCACCGTTTTTATAAATTAGCTTTCGCTTGTCTCGTGGATTGTCTTATAGATTGCATACTAGCAAGTCAAGTGCTAAGATGTACTGTGTAGCAAGGCAACAGATTTGTGAAAGCTAAAACACTGTCACAAACTCTCTGCGAAAATAAAGCCCTGTCTAAGGCAGAATACAGCTAAAAAGAATGAGAGATCCCTCAAAAATGATGAGAGATACGTCCAAAAAGGGGTGAAAATGCGGGAAAATGATGAGAGATCCCGTATTTTAAAAGTATCTCTCATTGTGTAAAGTATTGATTTGTTAGCCGTTAGGTGGAAGACAATGAGAGCATGAGAGATGAAATATTTTTTCTTGTATGTAGAGAGGAGGGAAGTATGATTTCAAATGAGTGATCAATACATCCGAATACCCTCGAAAATTATCTCTTTTGAGAAAACAGGCTTGCACCTAAATTGACGAGAAACAAAGCAACTTCTAAGAGAGGAAGATGAATGGAATATGCTCATAAATCGGTATGTGATTTTTATTTGGAACCCTAGATGTATATAGCAGACCGACAAATGTGTTTCGAATAGGCTTTATTACTTGCAAAGGAAAGTAGTCACCGGGTTTTGCGAGTGCTCGGCAATACTCCTTTCTTTTATATTTTTGCTTTTTAAAAGGATGAAAGGATAGTCTAAGAAATACATAAAAAACTAATAAAGGAGCCAATTGTTGGTAGAATGAACAGTTATTATTATTAATTGAATGGCAATTGCGGGTACATTCAACTGCATTTGCGCATCTTTGCAAGATAGAAACATAAAATAAATCAAATCATGAGACTCGCCCATTTTATTTTTGCAGTGTTGATTAGTTGTTCGACAGTTATCTTAGCTCAATCCAGTGGCATTACTAAAGAAACCCTATTAAAAAACTCATATCGCAATCCGGTAATTGACCAGAGCCTTCCCGATCCTTCCATCATCAAAGGAGATGATGGGTTTTATTATCTGTACGCAACCGAAGATATCAGAAATCTCCCTATTCATCGATCAAAAGACTTAGTTCATTGGGATTTTGTAGGGACTGCTTTTACGAAGGAAACCCGTCCGAGTTTTGAACCCAAAGGAGGTTTATGGGCACCCGATATCAATAAGATTGGTGATAAATATGTCCTTTATTACTCGATGTCCGTTTGGGGAGGCGAATGGACTTGTGGTATCGGAGTAGCCACAGCCGATAAACCGGAGGGGCCTTTCACCGATCAGGGGAAAATGTTTCGAAGCAATGAAATTAAAGTACAGAATAGCATTGATCCGTTCTATATAGAAGATGGTGGTAAGAGATACCTGTTTTGGGGAAGTTTCCGCGGCATTTATGGAGTTGAGCTGACATCGGACGGACTTTCATTGAAAGAGGGAGCAACACCGGTTCAGGTAGTTGGTACGGCTTACGAAGGAACTTATATTCATAAGCGCGGAGGATACTATTACCTGTTTGCCTCTATTGGAAGTTGTTGTGAAGGCTTGAAGAGTACCTATACGACGGTGGTCGGACGCTCGAAGAAACTATTTGGGCCTTATTTGAATAAACAGGGGCAGTCAATGTCTGACAACCACCACGAAGTTCTGATTAAGAAGAATGAAGCATTTGTTGGAACCGGGCATAACTCGGAAATTGTAACCGATAAGAAGGGAGGCGACTGGATGTTATATCATGCAGTGAGTGTGGCCAATCCCGGTGGGCGTGTCTTAATGTTAGATCGTATCCATTGGAAGAAAGGATGGCCCAGTGTAGAAGGAGGTACCCCCTCATTAGAGTCAGCAGCTCCCCGTTTCTGATAATCTATCACTATTTTATAGGCTCTAAGTAGATACGAAGGAGTTGTGGAAAGAGATACATCTTCTACAAAGGATGGATTCATCTCTTTTCGCAACTTTTTCTATATAAGCATATGGTAATATAAGCCTGCTTCCATACTCGAATTGAGATTTAGACGCACCTCTCATGGCTATCTACGATTGTGATGGTAGGGGTAAATAGATACTTGTCTGGGGAAATACGTCTGGATGTGAGTCGTAACTATAATTCGTAACAGCAGGAGCACATTCTGTTCAGTAGGGTTCAAAAAGATAATTTGGTCTGTTTTTTTTCTTTATTGAATAGGAATTAACATCAGCTTTCGTTTATTTCTGCAATCTTTGTAACAAGTAAATTTTTAAAATTAGGTCAACTATAATGAAAAGCAAGAAACATTTGGCAATCATGTCAATACTACTCCTGTCAACTTCCGCCTGGGGGGTGAAAGGTTCTGAAAAAACGGTACAGTCAACCTTTAGTTACACAAACAACGATGTATGGACTGCCTATGATGGTTTTAATCGCACTTTTCTGGATGTTGGGAAATATATTTATAAAACGAACTCTTCTTATCAACAAGCTGTCGACCGTCACAACGGAGCAGCAGCCATTTGGTGCCAACCGATTTATTGGGATATGGCAATGAACGCTTATAAGCTGGCCAAGACTCAGAAGGATAAACAGAAAAGAGAGTATTGCAAAGAACTTTGCGAGAAGATTTTCGCCGGAAATAAGGCTCAATATGCCGGATTCGATTTTGATGACAACAATGAGAATACCGGATGGTTTATCTATGACGATATCATGTGGTGGACAATATCACTTGCCCGTGCTTACGAATTGTTTGGAGAGCAAGAGTACTTAAAGTTGTCGAAAGCAAGTTTCAGCCGTGTGTGGTATGGTTCGAAGAAAGTAGGTGATACAGGTTCTTATGACAAGGAGTATGGAGGTATGTTTTGGCAATGGCAACCGATACGTAACCCAAATCCGAATAAGTTTGGCGATGGGAAGATGGCTTGTATCAACTTTCCGGTAGCAGTTGCCGCCCTGACTCTTTACAACAACGTTCCGAAAAAGAGGAAAGCGTCTACCGAGACATCACCCGGTTACCAGACACGCGAGCAATACCTGGCCAAAGGGAAAGAAATTTATGAATGGGGCGTAGAGAACTTGTTGGAGAAGAAAACCGGACGAATAGCGATAGTCGGCATGGGAACGGTAATCCGGCATGGAAAGCTCATGTTTATAACCAAGCAACTTTTATAGGTGCTTCTATTTTGCTTTATAAAGCGACCGGTGAACGCCATTATTTGGATAATGCTATTCTAGGAACAGATTATACAGTAAATGAGATGTCGGCTGCGCACAATCTGCTGCCTTTTGAAAGCGGCATTGAGCAAGGAATCTATACGGCAATCTTTGCTCAGTATGTTGCCATGTTGGTATATGACTGCGGTCAGACACAATATTTGCCTTTCCTGAAGCGGAACATCGAGGTAGGCTGGAGTAACAGAGATAAGACACGTAATATTTGTGGGGGAGAATACGAGAAGGCACTGCCTGCTGATGCGGTAGTAGACAGTTATACTGCTTCCGGTATTCCGGCATTGATGCTTTTGTTTCCCGCCAACTGATAAAAAGGCTTTTCCGGGAAAGAGTCCCGAAATGTTCTCAATGGGATTAGTTAACTATAAATGTAGATACGAACGAAATGAAGAATAGACAAACGGTGCTTATATGTAGTCTCTTATTGGCCTATGGCAGTAGCGTGTATGGTCAGAAGTCACCATATGTGGAGGCGAAAACTACTTTTCAAACAGCTGAACCGTGGAAGCCGGAAACAGATGTGCGCGCTGATGCCACGATGGTATATGGCACATTGGATAAGCATGGCGTCTCTTTCGAGGAACGTGTTCGTTCGTGGAAAGCGAGGGGATATCAGACTCAGTTCATGACCGGAGTGGCTTGGGGAGATTACCAGGACTACTTTCTCGGTAAGTGGGACGGTGTGGACGGTCATTTAAAGGAGGGGCAGCGCGACCGCAACGGTCATGAAATAGCTCATGGACATTTGATTCCCTACATTGTGCCGACCGAGAGTTTCATCCGTTATATGCAAGAGATGCAGATAAAGCGGGTAATTGATGCAGGGATCACCTCTATTTATTTGGAAGAACCGGAGTTCTGGATGCGTGGCGGGTATAGTGAAGCATTCAAATCCGAGTGGCAGAAATACTACAACTTCCCTTGGAAGGCGCAGCATGAATCACCCGAGAACACTTATCTGTCGAATAAACTCAAATATTACTTATACTACAACGCACTGGATAAGATATTCACCTATGCTAAAGAGTATGGCAAGTCGAAAGGATTGAATATCAAATGTTATGTTCCAACTCACTCGCTGATAAACTACACCTCCTGGCAGATCGTCAGTCCGGAAGCAAGTCTTGCTTCACTCGATTGCATCGATGGGTATATCGCACAAGTATGGACGGGGACAGCCCGGGAACCGAATTACTACAATGGCGTTCGCAAGGAGCGTGTTTTTGAGAATGCTTTTCTGGAATACGGCTGTATGAAGTCAATGACGGCTCCCCTGAACAGGACCATGTATTTCCTGACCGATCCGATCGAAGACCGGGCTAAAGACTGGGACGACTATAAAGTGAATTATCAGGCGACCTTTGCCGCGCAATTAATGTATCCAACGATAGATACGTATGAAGTAATGCCTTGGCCCGACCGCATCTACCAAGGATTGTACCAAGTGGCAGGTACGGATCGGAAAGAACGGATTCCCCGTTCGTACTCTACCCAGATGCAGGTAATGATTAATACACTTAATGACATACGCACGTCACAAAAGCAAATCACAGGGACACACGGCATTGGGGTGTTGATGGCGAACTCGTTGATGTTTCAGCGGTTCCCCAATCATAACGGTTACGATGATCCTCAGTTCTCTAGCTTCTACGGGCAGACACTTCCTTTGCTCAAAAGAGGTGTCCCGGTGGAACTGGTTCACATGGAGAATGCTCCATTTCAACAGACATTCAAGGGTTTGCAGGTACTTGTCATGTCCTATTCCAACATGAAGCCGATGAAGCCCGAATATCATAATTATCTCGCTGCATGGGTAAAGCAAGGCGGCGTTTTATTGTATTGTGGCGAAGATGTAGACCCTTATCAAACGGTGTTGGAGTGGTGGAACTCGGATGGGAATACCTACAAGGCTCCTTCGGAGCATTTGTTTGAGAAGATGGGGCTAGCACGCGTTCCCACTGCGGGAACATACCGCTTCGGTAAGGGGAAGGTAATTGTGATGCGTGAAGATCCGAAGCAGTTTGTGCTACAAGGCGGAAACGACCGGACTTATTTCGAGACGATTGCTTCTGCCTATCGCCAAAAGACAGGTAAGGAGATAGAAACCAAAAACAGCTTTGTCGTAGAGCGTGGCCCTTATACCATTGCAGCAGTTATGGACGAGGGTGTATCGCAGGAATCGTTGAGTTTATCGGGGCTTTATATCGATTTATTCGACAAAGACTTGCCTGTGCTGACTGTTAAACAGGTGAATCCCGGTGAGCAGAGTTATTTATATGACTTGCGTAAACTGTCGGGTAACGTGAAGGCTAAAGTCCTTTGCGGTGCTTCTCGTATCTACGAAGAAAAGGTAAGCAAGCGCAATTATTCATTTGTAGCCAAAAGCCCGCTCAATACCACCAATGTGTCTCGGGTGTTGTTACCTCGACAGCCCGTAAAGATTTTGGTGAACGGGCAAACGGAGAAAGGAATGTGGGATGAAAGGTCGAAGACACTTCTGCTGTCTTTCGAAAATCAGCCCGATGGCGTTAATGTATCGATAGAATGGTAATAAAATATATAAAGATTTGATTATGAAACAACAACTGATGATGCTGTTGCTGGGGACGGCTTCTGTTTTTTGTAGCTGTAGCCCCGGAGTAGAGCAGCACGACAAAAATGAATTACGGGCACCTGCCTATCCGTTGGTGACGATCGATCCTTACACAAGTGCATGGTCGTTTACGGATAAACTTTATGACGGCTCAGTGAGACACTGGACCGGTAAAGAGTTCCCACTGATTGGTGTAGCCAAAGTAGACGGACAAACTTATCGCTTTCTGGGAACAGAAGAGCTTGAGTTACGTCCTTTGGTGAAAACTTCCGAGCAAGGAAGCTGGATAGGCAAATACACCACCCAGCAACCGGCTGACGGTTGGCAGAATGTCGGCTTCGAGGATGCTGCCTGGAAAGAAGGAGAGGGTGCTTTCGGTACGAAAGAGAATGAGCTACTGCGAAAACGCAATGGGGAGAAGAATATATCTGGGTGCGTCGGACAGCCGATATTCAGGAAGACCTGACTGGTAAAAGCATCTATCTGGAGTATTCGCATGACGATGATGTGACAATCTATATCAATGGTATCAAGGTGGTCGATACGGGAAATGCGTGCAATAAAAATGTATTGTTGAAACTATCCGATGAAGTAGTGGCTTCGTTGAAGCCGGGCGACAACCTGATTGCTGCCTATTGCCACAATCGGGTAGGCAATGGTTTGTTGGATTTCGGCTTGTTGGTTGAGCTAGAAGATAACCGCTATTTCTTCCAAACCGCTGAACAAACATCGGTAGAAGTACAGCCTACGCAGACGTATTATGAGTTTACCTGCGGGCCTGTTGACTTGAAACTCAAATTTACCGCACCCCTGTTGCCCACCGATCTTGATTTAATATCGATGCCGGTTAATTACATCTCCTATGAAGTCTCTTCCAACGATGGGCAGAAGCATCAGGTGGAACTTTATTTTGAAGCTTCTCCACAGTGGGCACTCGATCTGCCTCATCAGGAATCTATTGCCGATAGTTTCACGGACGGCAATTTGTTATTCTTGCGTACGGGAAGCCGCAACCAGGAAATCCTGAAGAAGAAGGGAGATAATGTACGCATTGATTGGGGACACTTCTATCTGGCTGCTGAAAAAGAAAATACAATCTCAGCCATTGGTGATGGGAAGTTGCTACGTAAGAGTTTTGTCGAAAATAAGCTGGAAGCACCTGCGACGAATGGGTATGATAAACTGGCTTTGGTGCATTCGCTCGGAGAAACCAAGAAAGCGGACGGTTATTTGCTTATCGGTTATGACGATATTTACTCCATCCAATATTTTGAAGAGAACCTGCGCCCGTATTGGAATCGTACGGGAGATGAGACCATTGTAACGCAATTCCATAAAGCCGAGAAGGAACACAAAACATTGATGGAGAGCTGTGCGGCTTTCGATCGCAAGATGATGGAAGAAGCGACAGCTGCCGGTGGACGCAAATACGCAGAACTTTGTGCGCTTGCTTACCGGCAGGCAATGGCTGCGCATAAACTGGTTCAGGCTCCGAATGGAGATCTGTTGTTTCTCTCGAAAGAGAACTTCAGCAACGGTTCGATCGGAACGGTGGATATAACATATCCTTCTTCTCCTATGTTTCTATATTACAATCCGGAGCTGGTCAAAGGTTTGCTCAATCATATATTCTATTACAGCGAGAGCGGTAAGTGGACGAAACCTTTTGCTGCCCATGATGTGGGTACTTATCCGTTGGCAAACGGTCAGACCTACGGAGGCGATATGCCGATAGAAGAGTCGGGCAATATGTTGGTAGTGACAGCTGCCATTGCTGCCGTAGAAGGAAATGCGAATTACGCGTTGAAGCATTGGAAAACTCTGACTACATGGACTGATTACTTGGTGGAACACGGGCTTGATCCGGATACTCAACTTTGCACCGATGACTTTGCGGGACACTTTGCACACAATGCCAATCTATCGATTAAAGCGATTCTGGGTATCGCTTCCTACGGCTATCTGGCCGAACAACTGGGCAAGAAAGACGTGGCTGAGAAATATACACAGAAAGCCCGAGAGATGGCGAACGAATGGGTATCAATGGCAGATGATGGCGATCATTATCGCCTGACATTCGATAAGCCGGGAACGTGGAGTCAGAAGTATAACCTGGTGTGGGATAAGCTGATGAAGTTGCAGATTTTCCCCGAAAAGGTTGCCGAGACCGAAATAGCTTATTATCTTACCAAACAAAATAAGTACGGACTTCCGCTGGATAACCGCGAAACATATACCAAGCTCGATTGGATTATGTGGACGGCTACGCTAGCTAAAGATAAAGCTACTTTTGAACGGTTTATCGAGCCTGTCTATCTGTTTGTGAATGAGACACCTCACCGAGTGCCGATGTCTGACTGGGTATTTACGGATAGTCCGAACCAGCGAGGATTCCAAGCACGTTCGGTCGTAGGCGGATACTTTATTAAGATGCTCGAAGATAAACTAACGAAATAACAACGACACACCATGAAAAGAATAACTTTAGTCGTTTTTACACTTTTTACTGTATGGGGTTTGCATGCTAAAACTGTAACCGGCCCGGTGGACTATGTCAGTCCGCTGGTCGGTACGCAGTCAAAGCACTCCCTATCTACAGGCAACACATATCCTGCCATTGCTCTCCCTTGGGGAATGAACTTCTGGGTTCCGCAAACCGGTAAGATGGGAGATGGTTGGGCATACACGTATGATGCTGAGAAGATCAGGGGATTTAAACAAACCCATCAACCCAGTCCGTGGATCAACGATTACGGACAGTTTTCCATCATGCCGGTGACCGGTAAGGCGGTATTCGATCAGGATCAACGCGCCAGTTGGTTCTCGCATAAAGCCGAAGTGGCTACTCCTTATTATTATAAAGTATATCTTGCCGATCATGACGTGGTAACAGAGATCGCTCCCACTGAGCGGGCGGCTGCTTTCCGCTTCACATTTCCTGAGAACGACCATTCGTATGTGGTGATAGATGCTTTCGACAAAGGATCATTCATCAAGGTTATCCCTTCGGAAAATAAGGTGATTGGTTATACAACCCGTAACAGCGGTGGCGTACCAGCCAATTTCAAGAACTACTTTGTGTTGGTGTTCGATAAACCTTTTACGTATACAGCCGCTGTAACCAATGGAACGATCGATACTGAGAAATTGGAAGCGAAAGAAAATCATGCCGGTGCATTGGTTGGGTTTAAAACGCGTCGGGGTGAACAGGTGAATGTACGTGTGGCTTCTTCTTTCATCAGTCCGGAGCAGGCTGAACAGAATCTAAAAGAACTGGGCAGCGATAATGTTGACCGGATTGCAGCAAAAGGACGAAAGGTGTGGAACGATGTACTGGAACGCATCGAAGTGCAGGATGACGATATCGATCATCTGCGTACTTTCTACTCCTGTCTTTATCGTTCGGTTCTTTTCCCGAGAAGCTTTTACGAGATCAATTCCAAAGGTGACGCTGTGCATTACAGCCCTTACAACGGTGAAGTTCTTCCGGGCTATATGTTTACCGATACAGGCTTTTGGGATACTTTCCGTTGCCTGTTTCCGTTCGTGAACCTAGTGTATCCTTCCATGAGTGCCAAGATGCAAGAAGGTTGGTCAATACCTATAAAGAGAGTGGATTCTTGCCGGAGTGGGCAAGTCCGGGACACAGGGGCTGCATGGTGGGTAATAACTCCGCTTCTGTAGTGGCCGATGCTTACCTGAAAGGAATACGGGGCTATGACATTTCCACCTTGTGGGCAGCAGTCGAACACGGAGCTAATGCTGTGCATCCGCAAGTGCGTTCTACCGGGCGCCTAGGCTACGAGCAATACAATAAACTAGGCTATGTTCCCTATAACGTCGGTATCAATGAGAGTGCTGCCCGTACATTGGAGTACGCCTACGATGATTGGTGCATTTACCAGTTGGGTAAAGCTTTGAAGAAACCCCAGGAAGAGATTGAAGTCTATGCCAAGCGAGCTATGAACTACAAAAACCTGTATGACTCCGAACATAAACTGATGCGTGGTAAGAATGAAGACGGAACTTTCCAATCGCCTTTCAATCCCTTGAAGTGGGGAGATGCTTTCACGGAAGGCAATAGCTGGCATTACACTTGGTCGGTATTCCATGATCCGCAGGGACTGATCGATCTAATGGGTGGAAAGGATGATTTCAACCAGATGATGGACTCTGTGTTTATTTTACCTCCTGTGTTCGACGAAAGCTATTACGGTGGGGTGATTCATGAAATACGTGAGATGCAGATCATGAACATGGGTAACTATGCACATGGTAACCAGCCTATCCAACACATGATCTACCTTTATAACTACTCCGGACAGCCTTGGAAAACGCAGTATTGGATTCGCGAGGTGATGGACAAACTTTATACGCCTGCACCCGATGGTTATTGCGGGGATGAAGACAACGGACAGACTTCTGCCTGGTATGTATTCTCAGCGATGGGCTTCTATCCCGTATGTCCGGGAACCGACCAGTATATTCTGGGTACTCCTTACTTCAAGCAGATGAAACTTCATTTAGAAAACGGAAAGACGGTGACGATCGCTGCCCCTGGCAATAACGACAGTAAACGTTATATATCCGGTATGACGCTTAACGGCAAGACGTATACCAAGAACTACCTGACGCACGAGGACTTGCTGAAAGGAGCTACCATCTCGTACACCATGGGGACAACGCCTAATAAACAAAGAGGCACGAAGGTGACGGACTTTCCTTACTCATTCTCCGGCGAACTTAAAAAGTAATGATCATGAAGAAACAAGTTAAATATATCAGTGCTACCATGTTGGCCGCTATGTTCCTGAATGGGGGAGATATGCATGCCGCTCTCCGCTCGACGGGTGAGCACGTCTGTGTGGCTGATGCCATTCAGCAAGATAACCGTCCCGAAGTAGCTAAACGATTATTCCGCTCGGACGCAGTGGAGCGGGAGATTGTGCGTGTGCAGGGATTGCTGAAGAATGCTAAACTGGCGTGGATGTTTACCAACTGCTTCCCTAATACGCTGGACACAACCGTGCATTTCCGTACAGGCAAAGACGGCAAGCCGGATACGTTTGTCTACACTGGCGATATTCACGCCATGTGGTTGCGGGATTCCGGTGCTCAGGTATGGCCCTATGTACAATTGGCTAATTCCGATCCGGAGTTGAAAAAGATGCTGGCAGGAGTCATTCTTCGCCAGTTTAAATGTATCAACATCGATCCCTATGCCAATGCTTTCAACGATGGTGCTATTGCTGACGGTCACTGGATGACCGACCTGACTGATATGAAACCGGAACTGCACGAGCGCAAATGGGAGATCGACTCCCTTTGTTATCCCTTACGCCTGGCCTATCATTATTGGAAAAGGACGGGCGACGCCAGTATATTTACTTCGGAGTGGATACAGGCCATTGGTAATGTGCTGAAAACTTTCAAAGAACAACAACGCAAGGAAGGCGTAGGACCTTATAAATTCCAGCGTAAGACGGAACGTGCGCTCGACACCTTGAATAATGACGGACTCGGAGCACCGGTCAATCCGGTCGGGCTGATCGTATCCTGTTTCCGTCCTTCCGATGATGCTACTACATTGCAGTTCTTGGTTCCGTCCAACTTCTTTGCTGTCTCTTCTCTGCGTAAAGCTGCCGAAATTCTTGAAGCGGTCAATAAAGAAAAGGGACTGGCTACCGAATGCAAGACACTGGCTTCTGAAGTTGAAAGCGCATTGAAGAAGTATGCTGTCTACAATCACCCCAAATATGGTAAGATATACGCTTTCGAAGTGGATGGTTTTGGCAATCACTTCTTGATGGATGACGCCAATGTACCGAGTCTGCTTGCTATGCCTTACTTAGGCGATGTAGATGTGAAAGATCCGATTTATCAGAATACCCGCCGTTTTGTATGGAGCAAGGACAATCCTTACTTCTTTCAAGGGAAAGCGGGTGAAGGTATTGGCGGTCCGCACATCGGTTATGACATGGTGTGGCCGATGAGCATCATGATGAAAGCATTTACCAGCAGAGACGATGCGGAAATTAAAACCTGCATCAAGATGCTGATGGATACCGATGCCGGTACAGGATTTATGCACGAATCATTTCATAAAGACGATCCGAAGAATTTCACCCGGGAGTGGTTTGCTTGGCAAAATACACTTTTCGGAGAATTGATTCTCAAACTGGTCAATGAAGGTAAGATCGATTTGCTTAATAGTATTTAATAGGTTGTAACTATGAAAAGGAACAGTAGCTTTTTACTCTTTTGGTTGTTGTGTACGGCAGTAGCTGTTGGGCAAAACACCAAGTATGTGAATCTGTTTATGGGGACTTCCGGCGATAACGGCCAGGTTGCCCCGGGGGCTGCTGTTCCTTTTGGCATGGTCTGTGTTTGTCCAGACAACGATCCGCGCAGTCATGCCGGCTATGATTATGCGGTGACCAAGGTGAGCGGAATATCTGTCAATCGGCTTTCTGGAGTGGGATGCAGTGGTGGTGGCGGAAATCTACAAGTCCGTCCGGTGGCTCCTTCGGAGGAACTGCATATTCGGAAATCGCACGAGAAGGCCGTCCCGGGATATTATGCCACAGTCTTTACCAACGGAGTTAAAGCCGAGATGACCGCTACCCAAGCCATGGCAGTGGAGCGCTACAAGTTTCCGATCGGAATGCCTGCCGGATTGTGGATCGATTTCGCTTCTACATTCGAGGATGTGGCTACCTGTGAGTACAAACGCATATCGGACACATGTATCGAGGGCTATGTGCAAGCGAAGAACGTTTGCGGACATGGACGTTATAAACTCTATTTCTCGCTGAATACCGATCAGCCGTTTCAGTTGCAGGAGAATAAAGCGACTACCGCCTGCCTCACTTTCGGAAAGCGGGTAAAGCGAGTGGAAGTGCGCATCGGCCTTTCTGCACTGAGTGCCGAACTAGCCGGGTGGGAGTGTTCCCGTTGGGAGGGTCTGACGTTTGATGAACTCAGGGGACAAGCCAACCGCGCTTGGGAGAAACAATTGGCTATGATCGATGTAAAAGGCGGTAAAAAGGATGACCGGACTATTTTCTATACCTCACTTTACCGCACTTATCTAAGTCCGGCTGATGTAAGCTCGCCCGATGGGGCTTATCTGGGTACGGATGGAAAAGTGTATGTTACCGAAGACTTCCGTTATTATAGCAATTGGTCGCTCTGGGATACTTTTCGTACGAAATTCCCTTTATTAGTCTTGACCGAACCTAAAAAAATGCGTGATATGGCTACGTCACTTATTCATCTATATGCTACAGGGAAGAAAGACTGGTCAACCGGATTCGAATCGACTCCTACCGTCCGTACCGAACATGCCGTAATCTTGCTGCTAGACGCTTACCGGAAAGGCATTACCGATTTGGACTTTCGCAAGGGATATGCCGGAATGAAGGAGGAGATGGAACGGCTGCCGATGCGTTCGCCGGATCAGAAGATGGAGTCGGCCTACGATCTCTGGGCGATGGCCCAAATCTCCGAAATACTCGATGAAAAGGGAGATTCTGAACGATACAGTCAACGCTCTATAGCCTTATTTGAGGAAACTTGGAAGAAAGAGTTCATGCAGGTAACTCCCGCTTTTGGGGTAATGAAGAACAACGGACTTTACCAAGGGACTCGCTGGCAATACCGATGGGCGGCTCCGCAGTACATTGATAAAATGATTGAATGGGTGGGAAAAGACTCTTTGCTCTCTCAGCTGACCTATTTCTTCGACAATCACTTGTATAATCAGGGTAACGAACCGGATATCCATGTGCCTTATCTGTTTAACCGCTTCGGAGCACCGGCAAAGACCCAGCAGCTTGTGCGTAGCCTGTTGACTGAATCGATGGTTCATAAATACGGAGGTAACTCCGAGTTTACAACTCCTTATGTTGGTAAAGCATTCAAGAATGATCCTGTGGGCTATAGCCCGGAGATGGATGAAGACGACGGAACCATGAGTGCTTGGTACGTATTTGGTGCTATGGGCTTTTATCCGCTGCTGGTAGGTGATGCATACTACGAATTAACTTCTCCGCTTTTCGACTCAATTACTCTGCATTTACTCAATGGAAACACATTGGCAATCCTCGTCCAAGGGCGGAAGAAACGCAGTGATTTTATCAAAAATGCCCATTTCAACGGGGCTTTACTCGATGATTACCGCATCTCTCACACCGATTTGCTTCAAGGAGGCGAACTTGTGTTTTCCTATAGATAAGTCCTAAAACTGAATTGGAAACTGGTATCACATGAAAGCTTCCATCAATCGATGGAATGTGCTTTTTCCTTCTCTTTCAATTGTAGTAAACTGAGTACTTGTTTGTCGTAAATCAAGTATTTGACAAAAGTTACCTTGGTACTGACCGTCTTACACCCGAGTTGGCGAAGAGATCGAATAACTGTCCGCGAGTAGAAGCGTAAAAAGAAATCCTACAAATAATTAGAGCCTTTATCTGAATCCGGCTTGGCTAATTTAGAGACAAAGTATAGACATTTCTCCCTGTTTCGCTTGAGTTCTTGTGGCCTCCGGTTATCTCGTTTATAAATGCAGCAAACTGACCAAACCTACGCAGAGATGTTTACTTTCAATGAAATGACTAAATCCTTTTGTTTATTGGTCAGTAATTAGCTCTTAAAGAAAAAGACTTTCGCTACGTTTGTAACGTAAACTTTATAAAATGGACAAACATGAAATTGAAGCATTTACTTTTTTCAGTTGCAGTTGGTTGCTGTTCGGTTTCTTTATTCGCTCAGCCTATTGTTGGTCAAAAGAAAACTAGTGGAAATCCTGTTTTTGAAGGCTGGTATGCCGATCCCGAAGCTGTGGTTTATAATGGAGAATACTGGATATTCCCAACCTATTCCGCCCCTTACGGTGAGCAGCTCCATATGGACGCTTTCTCTTCGCAAGACCTGGTGAATTGGACTAAACACCCGAAGGTTCTTTCTGTTGAAAACATTAGTTGGCTAAGGTATGCACTGTGGCTCCTGCGTGATACAGGCCAATAAGAAATATTATCTTTTCTTTGGCGCAAACGATATTAAAACTAACGATGAATTGGGCGGAATTGGCGTATCTGTAGCCGATCGTCCGGAAGGCCCGTATAAGGATGCCTTGGGTAAACCGTTGATTGGCCAAATTATAAACGGTGCGCAGCCGATCGACCAGTTTGTGTTCAAAGATGATGACGGACAGCATTATATGTACTACGGCGGTTGGCGACATTGCAATATGGTAAAGATGGCACCTGATTTGCTTAGCATTGTTCCTTTTGACGACGGAACGACCTATAAGGAGGTGACTCCTGAAAACTATGTAGAAGGTCCGTTCATGCTCAAACATCACGGAAAGTATTACTTCATGTGGTCGGAAGGCGGATGGACCGGGCCTGATTATTGTGTGGCCTACGCCATAGCCGATTCACCTTTCGGGCCGTTTAAGCGAATCGGAAAGATTCTGGAACAAGAAAAAGACATTGCGACCGGTGCGGGACATCACTCTGTAATCAAAGGGGCAGGTAAGGATGAATGGTATATTGTATATCACCGTCGTCCTTTAGGCGAAACCGATGGTAACTGTCGCGTCACTTGCATCGACCGCATGTATTTCGATAAAGACGGCTTTATCAAACCTGTGAAAATGACCTTTGATGGGGTAAAGCCAAGTCCGCAGGGGAAAACGAAATTGAAATAAAGGATATACCATTGAATAACATAACTTAATATCGATCATGAAAAAATTAGCACTAGGGGCAGTAGCCGCCCTACTGATGGCTGCATGTACTTCGAATGTAGAGCAGCTACAGAGTCGGGCTTGTTGAAAACAAATTTCCAGACTGAGGTGAATGGAAAGAAAACAGATTTGTATATCCTCCGCAACAAGAACAATATGGAGGTGTGTGTGACGAACTTCGGCGGACGAATTGTTTCGATCATGGTACCCGATAAAGAGGGGAAAATGCAAGATGTCGTGTTGGGATTTGACTCGATTCAGGATTATATCAGCAAACCGACCGACTTCGGCGCAACGATCGGACGGTATGCCAACCGCATCAATCAAGGGAAGTTCGTATTGGATAATGTGGAATATCAACTTCCTCGTAATAATTACGGGCATTGCTTACATGGTGGTCCGCAAGGTTACCAATACCAGGTTTTCGATGCTGTACAAGTAAGTCCGCAAGAACTGAAACTAGCTTATTTGTCTAAAGACGGTGAAGAAGGATTTCCCGGGAATCTGACTTGCCGGGTAGTAATGAGGCTGACCGACGATAACGCGATTGATATTCAATATGAGGCGGAGACCGATAAACCGACCATTGTAAACTTGACGAATCACTCTTATTTCAACCTTGACGGAGATGCCGGACACAATTCCGAACACCTGTTGACGGTCGATGCGGACTATTATACCCCAGTGGATAGTACGTTTATGACTACCGGAGAAATTGTTCCCGTGGAAGGTACACCGATGGATTTCCGTACATCCGTAGCCGTGGGTGCACGCATCAATGAGTACGATTTTGTGCAATTGAAAAATGGAAACGGATACGACCACAACTGGGTGCTTAACTCCAAAGGAGATGTAAACCGGAAGGCTGCTTCTCTGAGATCACCCAAAACCGGAATTACCTTGGATGTATATACCAATGAACCGGGTATACAGGTATATGCGGGAAACTTCCTCGATGGTTCTTTGACCGGCAAACAGGGACGTGTATATAACCAGCGTGCTTCTGTATGCCTCGAAACTCAGAAATACCCCGATACACCGAATAAACCGGATTGGCCATCGGCTGTGTTGCGTCCGGGAGAGAAATATATGAGTCAGTGTATCTTTAAATTCTCTGTAGACAAATGAGCATGCCTCTTAACTTGAAAAACAATCTTGCGGTCGTTTCGATTCTCTTAGCGTCTTTCGCTTATCCCGTTCTGGCTAGTGCAGCTCCCGAGCAGGTGCGAGTCGTAGACCGCCCCGAACTGAAAACGCTCAATTCAAACTACGTGAGTTTTCGTGCTCCGCTTCTTCCGCAGAGCTTTATCAAACTTCCCGTCGGAAGTATTCAGCCCGAAGGATGGGTGCGGAAGTATCTCGAGTTGCAGCAAGACGGACTGACCGGACACCTGGGAGAAATCAGTGCCTGGCTGGAAAAGAAGAACAATGCCTGGCTTACAACCGGAGGAGATCACGGTTGGGAAGAAGTGCCCTATTGGCTGAAAGGCTACGGCAACTTGGCTTATATGTTGAACGACCCGAAGATGATAGCCGAAACGAAGGTCTGGATAGAAGGAGCATTTGCGAGCAGGCAGCCCGATGGCTATTTCGGTCCCATAAACGAACGGGATGGCCGGCGGGAGTTGTGGGCACAGATGATTATGCTCTGGTGCTTGCAGTCCTACTATGAGTATTCGCACGACCAGCGTGTGATTGACTTGATGACGAATTATTTCAAGTGGCAGATGACTGTGCCCGACAATCAACTCTTGAAAGATTACTGGGAAAACAGTCGCGGGGGTGACAACCTGATTAGTATTTATTGGCTCTACAACCGTACGGGAGACTCTTTTCTGCTTAAATTGGCTGAGAAGATTCACCGGAATACGGCCAACTGGACTCAACCAACTTCATTGCCCAACTGGCACAACGTGAATATTGCCCAATGTTTCCGCGAACCGGCTACGTATTATATGCAAACCGGCGATTCTGCATTGCTTAAAGCGTCCTATAACGTGCATCATTTGATTCGCCGGACCTTTGGACAGGTGCCGGGTGGTATGTTTGGCGCCGATGAAAACGCCCGTTTGGGTTATATCGATCCCCGACAGGGCGTAGAGACTTGCGGATTGGTCGAACAGATGGCTTCGGACGAACTGATGCTTTGCATGACGGGTGATCCGTTGTGGGCGGAACACTGTGAAGAGGTGGCATTCAACTCCTATCCGGCTGCTGTGATGCCCGACTTCAAAGCGTTGCGCTACATCACTTGCCCGAACCATACGATTAGTGATTCGGAGAATCATCATCGGTATTGATAATCGGGGACCGTTCCTCTCCATGAATCCATTTAGCAGTCGTTGTTGTCAGCACAACCATGCACAAGGCTGGCCGTACTTTGCCGAACATTTGTTGCTGGCTACTCCCGATAATGGAATTGCGGCAGCTATTTATGCAGCGAACAAAGCGACGGTGAAAGTTGGAAACGGCAAAGAGATCAGGCTTCATGAAGAAACCAACTATCCTTTTGAAGAAACAATCAAATTCACCGTTTCTACCGATGAAAAGGTCACTTTTCCGTTCTACCTTCGCATTCCTTCATGGACTGATAAGGCTGAAATCCGGGTGAATGGAAAGAAAGTGCGGGTGCAACCGGTTGCCGGAAAATATGTTTGTATCGATCGTGAATGGGTAAACGGAGATAACGTCGAACTCGTTCTGCCAATGTCTCTCTCCATGCGTACCTGGCAAGTCAATAAAAATAGTGTAAGTGTAGACTACGGTCCACTGACCTTGTCGCTCCGCATCAATGAAAAGTATGTAGAGAAAGACAGTCGGGCAACGGCTATTGGTGATTCTAAATGGCAGAAAGGGGCTGATCCTCAGAAATGGCCGACAACGGAGATCTACTCCGATAGTCCTTGGAACTACTCCTTGGTGCTGGATAAGAAAGACCCGCTGAAGAGTTTCACAGTGGTGCGTAAGGCTTGGCCGGCGGATAACTTCCCGTTCACCGTTGGTAGTGTTCCTTTGGAAGTGAAAGCTATCGGGCGTTTGGTTCCTGAATGGAAGATTGACGAAACCGGACTCTGTGGGGTTCTTCCTGAGGAAGATGCACTGAAAGGTCAGAAAGAAGCGATCACACTGATTCCGATGGGAGCTGCTCGTCTGAGAATCTCGGCATTCCCCAATACGCGGGAATAAATAAAGAACAAAGGGTTGGCTTCCTAGCAGAAAACGAGGAAGTCAACCTTGCTAACAGGCACACTGCTGCTGCTTGACCTACCAGCAAGTACGGTATCTTTTCCACGTCATCCTTGTATAAAGGATGATGTGGAAAACTGTCGTTTTGTAGATACTCTATATGAACAAAGAAGACTTTTCTAAGTGAAGGGGATCTAATTATGTAATATTTATGATTTAAGCACATGAGATAAAGAGTGAGATGAAATCATTGACTTATTCTTTTAAGCAATTGCTATCAGGAGGGTTATTCTGCTGTTTAATTCTCTTGGCAGCCTATCTGTTTCGGCTACTATTTCCTGCAATGCACGGTGATACTTTCTCCTCTTCTATCTGTTTCTTGATGTGGCTTATCCTCTTTGTAGGTGCATTGTTGTGGGCATTTCATGCAAAGGGTGGGCGTGCAAGCTTCTCTAGAATACTAGATTGGCAGTTCATAACCGCTTTTATTTTGGTTATAGCAAATCAGATTTATATCATCATGTCCAAAGAGTTTCATACGGAGCTAGCGCCGTTATGGGCTGATTATGCTTTTCCGGTCTTAGTCGTTGTTGGAATAATGGTAGCCGGCGCTATTAAAATCTCTATCGCGCTATGTCGGAGAATGGCGGTCGAACGGAGACGAGCTACTCTACTAACTCAAAAGATGCAGCAAATACTGAATTCTCCTCCGGCAGAACAAAAAGGTGTTTCTTTCCTACGTATGCTTATAGAAAATAAATCGATCGCCCAGTTCTCTGCCGCAGACTATCTTTTGCTGGTAGAAGGATGTCAAATAATTGATCCTGTCTTTTTTGTCTGGTTGAAGAACAAAGGTTGTCAACTTCCATCACGAGATATTGTGTTATGCGTACTGATCCGAATGCATAAAACAAAAGAAGAGATACTAACTATATTCTGTATTAGCGATGGTTCCTATCGTACAATGCGGTCTCGTGCCCGAAAGCGTCTGGAGATTGAGGATACGGATATGGAGACCTTCTTGCACATGCTCTGATGAAAGCTTTGTTCTTGCTGCTTCCCCTCCAAAGATCATATGAATAAATAAAATTAAAGCTACTTTTTATCCAAGAAAAGGATTTGATCGTATTTATTATGTTACAATGTAGGTGGAGAATAAAAGAAAATCGGCTCATAAAGCCTGTTTGAGAGGATATGGATGGGATTGGAGTGTAACGCGATCTTGGCTTATGGTGAAATTATTTGTAAGTTTGTGAAGCGGCTCTTACTAACTGTAGGGCTAGCTGTAATGAATCTTTGTTTTATGTAGGGGAAAATGTATCAGGTTATATGCTAAATAGCTTAAACAAAAAATAGTGTGGATTATGAAAATGAAATATAATATATTGATATTTGTCATATTTGCTTCCATTGCTCAATTATCTTGTGCACAAGGGAAATATGTAATCAAAGGTGAACTACCAGATCATCTTTTTGATAATGAATATATATTGTTGTATAATAATGTGGCTCTTATAGAGGAGCCTCAGCGTATGAAGCAAACCTTTATTGATAGTATAAAAGTGATTGATGGAAAGTTCTGTTACGAAGGGGTGCTTAGTCAACAACCCTTCCTTGCTTATCTTTCTTGTGATAAAGGTCTACGTTTTCGGTATACTACCTCTTTTATAGTGGAACAAGGTGAAATTCAGTTACATTTTGTAGATTGGGTTAATGAGGCCAATGTTTCCGGTACTCCTATAAATGATGATTATAATGTGCTTTTCATTGAATCGGAAAAAAGTATCGCAGCAAATAGTGGATGAGCGAAGGATAGCATTTGAGAATGTAGCAAACAACAATTATGATAAGCGCAGAATAGATTCTCTTCACAATGTGTATGTGCAGAATAAAGAGAAGCGATTCCGGTTCTTGGAAAAATATGCTCGATATCCTAATGTTGTTCGAGTACAATTGGCAATGCTTATAGATCCTGTAATGTCGCAAGATCCCGAATTGGAGCGTGCTTTGCATATCGTAGATTTAATGCCTAAGGTAGAACGGGACATTCTTTTAGCTTGGCGGGAGTATAGAGTCAAGTTGATAGAACATATGGCAAAGGTTAAGGCTTTGAAAGATAGTTTGGATGCCAATAAGCCTCGGTTTGTCGAAACGATACCTAATACCTCATTATCAACAGTGGAAGAATGAATAGATTTATAGGGCTTATTATCATTCTGATGATGTATTCATGTAAGCAAAATAGGAAGGCAGAGTTGGTCTCAAAGAAGAATTAATAATAATCAATGCGAATACAGACTCTCTCTTCTATATATTGCAAATCAAAGCAACTATTCGGTGATGATGACTTAAATTATTCTAACTTACAAAATTAAGGAGATATGAAAAGAAAGATATTTATAGTTTTGACTTTGTTGTTAATTGTCGCTGTCCCTTCCTTTGGAGAAGAAGTACAAAGAGATTGTAACTGGAAGAAGCAATTGGAGGAAATAAAAAAAAATGAAATATTGAAAGATAAAGGGTATCCTCAACTAGTAAAATACACCTATCAAGACGAGGTGAAAACTATGGATGAAGTGAAACAACTCAAGGAACAACTTTTATCCTATACAGACAATTACTTACCGGTTTCTAGCAAAGACAATACTAGCGTGAGGCTTTTGAATTTGGAAGAGATTCAGCAGACAGAAGGTGAAAGTACTGTTGCTACCTCAGTAAAGTCTTTGACGGAATATTTAAATTATGTGATTCAAACGGGAGTGCATACTGTAAAATTGACATGGGAATTTCAGGCTAAAACGTATGAGAGCTTATGTGTTGTATCCAATAATGGGATTGTGTACGACCCTGTTGTCATGAACCTGATGATTATCGAATGAGGAATCCAAGCGTATAAAATTTAATAGATGCAGAAATGAAGTGTAATCGTATATTGCCAATTATCGTATTTGTTTCTATTGCTCAGTTGTTTTATGGGCAAGAAAGATCAGTAATCAGAGGTGAATATCCAGATCACCCCTTAGATAATGAATTATTTAGTAGCCGGGATAGCCTTTCAACTGTTCAAGTAAATCTGTTTACTTATGGAAGAATTGGGATTGAAGCTAGTGAAATTAATTTTAGAAATTTGTTTAGAAACTTTCCGATTTATGTAGATAATGCAAAAGACATAGAGTTGATGTATTATCATTATGTCGGTGTAATTGAAAACCGGAAGCAGATAAAAAGATATGTAAAAAGGAATTTTCCGCCTTATGTACCTGCTTGGGGAACATCGGGAAATAGTGGGTGGAAATCTGACACTGGTAAGTTCTCTACTTGGCGGTTCACTATTGAACAAGACCCCTTTCGAATAGAAGATAAAGACTTTATTCACAAAGTAGAGCAAAAGATACAATTAGGTGATGAAGTTTGGGAGGTTGTGTTTAAATTATGGGATACAACTTATCATTACTATGTGTTTGTAGACAGTAAAACCTACGAGGTCGTAAGGTACGGGAATATGTTTGGGAGAACTATTCCACAAAACCATATTGATTACGTAAACAGTAAGAACTTCTCGAATGGCGACATTCGGTAAGTGACGAGTCTCAATTTCTGACTGAATATATTATCTTATTCAGAGTTAGTGAACTACTAAACAGACGAATTGCTGAAAGAATCATGAGTGTAACAAAATATTGTGCTATATTTGTGAAAATAAGTGCTTTGTTGATCGAGAGTACGCTGAAAAATATTATAGCAACGATTACGCTAATACCCATGGGCCTGCCCGTTTGAGAGTATTGGCATTCGCAAATACGCCGGAATAAGTTAAGAACAGCGACTGGCTAGCAGATAAATGTCTAAACATATATATCAATTGTTGGAAACTAATAAATAAAAGTTGAGTATGTGGAAGGTAATAGATGAAGTCTCTTGGGCGTTAGCCTTGTTGTATATTCTAGCTGCGGGTTTTTTGACACGGAATTATCCGCAGTATACTAATTGTATGAAAGT
This sequence comes from Bacteroides reticulotermitis JCM 10512, assembly GCF_000517545.1. GTDB lineage: Bacteria > Bacteroidota > Bacteroidia > Bacteroidales > Bacteroidaceae > Bacteroides > Bacteroides reticulotermitis. The sequence goes on from NZ_BAIV01000013.1 coordinate 39,408, forward strand.
GATTCTAATCGCTTTGGTACTTATGCTTATTATTCTTTTTACAATAAAACTATGCAAAGGCATAAAGACAAAACAGTGGAGGTACGTTATTACTACTGCATGTTTGCTTGTCCTCTATTTCTTGTGTTTTTAGTAAATGAAGTCTCAGGGCTGAATAATGAACTACTATCCGGACGAATTATTGAAAGGTTCGTGATAGTAGCGGAATATTGTGCTTGAGAATAAATGCTTTATTAATCTATAATCCGAATTGTATGAATAAATTTTTCTTTTCAATGATGGTATGCCTAGTTCTAATGCTAGCACCTACATCATCGGCCTTAGCTCAAAAAAAGACTCAGAATATTTACACGTGTAAACTGGTAAGAGAGGCGAGAAGTAAGACACCGACTATGTATGCGTCTACTTATCAGACGCAAAAGAGCGACTTGAAAAAGAATGTTGCTCAACGAAAGCGTACTCGTGATCAGAAGTTAAACGATGAAGCTTATGTAGTCCCCAAAGACAGCATCGCAATCTCCGAACGTGCTTATCGACGTGGGATGGGCACAAAACCTCTTTTATACTCGATCGAAAGAAGGAAAAAAGACACAAAGGTGACCTTTCTGCAACCTATTTATTATAGTTCGCAGTGGCTGCATTATAGTCAAGGATTTAAGATTGTCGATCAGAAGAGTGGAGATGAATATCACGTGCGGGGGTATGATGGTGGCGCATCTTTCGGGAAGTTGATGATTGTGAAAGGATGCAACTCCAAGTATGTGTATGTGAGCCTTTTGTTTCCTAAGCTGAAGAAACGTGTTCGAAAGATCGATATTCTGGAATTACCTCATAAAACAGATGCCTTACCCTCTAACGACGACGGTATTCCGAAATCATACTTTAATATAAAAGTGGAAGATTATCTTGTCACTTCTCAGAAAAATAAGAAGATCTATTATTAGTTTAACTGATTATCAGAATTTGAAATGATAATAGTAGGTCTATGAACATGCGTATTAACTGTTTTTGATATAAATTTATTCCATATGAGAAATCGAATTATGATTCTATGCACTTTCTGTGCTATTGCTATATTTTCTTCGGCCCAAGAGAGATTCTCTATCCGAGGTATTGCTAATGAGGAATTGAATAATCAATTGTTGTATTTATGCCTGATGGAAGATGGAAAGAAAGCTAAAGAAGTTGTTTTGGACAGTGTGACAGTGAAAAAAGGTAAGTTCTCTTTTTCCGGTGTACATCAGATGCCGGATATTGCAATCCTCAAGGATATGGATGGAGAAACCTATCCGTTGATTCTCGAAAAAGGAAAAATCTCAGTGAATATTGCTGCGAATGAGAGAGGAGGAACACCTTTAAATGACTCATTGAATATAGCTTTAAATCGTATGCAGCTTATAATGGATAATATGGTAAAAACATCAGAGGAAATTTATAAGTTTGTGACTGGAATGAAATCTGAGGAATTTGCTGATAAGATGATGAATGATACTGCATTTAGAGCAAGACATAATAAGATAGAGAAGAAGTTTTTTGCACAAATGGATTCAGTATCACATTGTATAAAGGACTATAAGAATAGTATAGTAGGTATATACCTTTTCTCAATTGGAGGTATAGTGATGCCTTTTGAGGATATGAAGATTTTGATGAAAGAAGCTTCGCCTATGTTTACACAAAATAATTTGGTGAGAAACGTTGTAGAAAAGAAGACCCAAGCACAGTTGCGTATGAAGGCGGAAGTTGAAGAGACAATGTCCAAAGAGCAAATGGAAGAACAAAAAAAACGGCAGGATATGGATGCTAAGATAAAGGTTGGTGAACGTTTCCCAGATGCTAAAGTGAAAGATAATGCAGATGGAATGAAACTTTTGTCTGATTATGTGGGTAAGGGAAAATATGTATTGATTGACTTTTGGGCTTCATGGTGTGGACCTTGCCGGCATGAAATGCCCCATGTGAAAGCTGCCTATGAAAAATATACTTCTAAGGGATTTGAGGTGATTAGCATATCTACAGATCGGAAACTGAAACCTTGGAGGGCTGCTATTGAAGAACTTGGAATGAATTGGGTACAATTGTTGGATGTGGATGCTGCTGATATATATGGCATCTATGCGATACCCAGTACTTTTCTTGTAGATCCTACGGGGATTGTTATAGACAGAAATTTAAGGGGTGAAAAGCTGGAGGAAGCTTTATCGAAGTTGTTTGAATAATCGTTGGTTTGTTTTTACTGTATTGGTGAATTGATAACTATTAGTAGGGTAACAACTATCAATTCACCAATGACTTTTATTAGAGTTGCAGTCCGTCCAGCAAATCCAGATACAGTTCGATAGCCTCTTCGATCTCTTTCAACATAATATACTCATCGGCGGTATGCGAGCGGGAAGAACGTCCCGGACCTATTTTGACCGATGGAAAGGACATTAATGCCTGATCCGACAGCGTGGGCGAGCCATAAGGGATACGTCCCATTTTTACGGCTTCCCGCACGAAAGGATGCTGCTCATCGATGCGCGAAGAGTTGAGACGGAAAGAGCGAGCTTGCGCATGGCAGGAGATATGCTTTTGGATTTCAGCAAATAACTCCTCGTTCGTATAGAGTTCGTTACTCCGGATATCGACCACAAACGTGCATTTATCGGGAACGACATTGTGTTGTGTCCCGGCATTGATCACCGTTACGCTCATTTTAACCGGTCCCAACAAAGGAGATTCTTTCTCAAAACGATACTCACTGAACCATTTGATATCGTCCAGCGCTTTATAGATCGCATTGATTCCCTCTTCCCGGGCAGCGTGTCCCGCTTTGCCTGTGGCGGTAACGTCGAGCACCATCAATCCTTTTTCGGCAATGGCAGGTTGCATTTCGGTCGGTTCGCCTACGATGGCAAAGGAAACCGGAGGAAGTCCCGGCAATACACTTTCGATTCCATCTTTGCCCGATACCTCTTCTTCGCAGGAAGCCAGATAAATCAGGTTGTAGCTTTGTGAGGTCTTACATAGTTGCAGAAACACCTGTAGGAGAGACACTACACTGGCGCCTGCATCGTTGCTGCCCAAGCCATATAGCTTTCCATTCTCTTCGCGTGGTGTGAAGGGATCTTTGCGCCATCCGTTCACCGGTTTGACCGTGTCGATGTGCGAGTTAAGCAGAATTGTAGGCTTCTTCAAGTCGAACATCGGGCTGAAACACCACACATTGTTACCTTTACGGCCCGTCTGCATACCTTCTGTTTCGATATAGTTTTGCAGGAAATCGGCGGCCTGCACCTCTTCCCGGCTCAGCGAAGGGATGCTAATCAGCGTCTTGAGTAAGCTTACAGCTTCTGTACTCATAGTGGGAATATCATATTTCATGGTGAGTCCTTTATTTAATACTTCATCTTAATATTTGCACAAAGATAACCGTTTTGCATATTAGTTTCAAATAAAACTAATACCTTTGCGCCATATTCACTAATACTACAAAGTATGAGTTACCACCATCTATCTGTCTTGGTTCATCGCCAGGCTGAAAAATACGGCGACAAGATAGCATTGAAATACCGTAATTATGAGACTGCCCAGTGGATTCCTATTTCATGGAACCAGTTCTCGCAGACTGTACGGCAAGCGGCTAGTGCCTTCGTTGCTTTAGGAGTCAAGGAGCAAGAAAGTATAGGCATTTTCTCGCAAAACAAACCGGAATGGTTTTATACCGATTTCGCAGCTTTTGCCAACCGGGCTATCACTATCCCATTTTATGCAACCAGCTCACCCGCGCAGGCGCAGTACATTATCAACGATGCCGAGATTCGTTTTCTGTTTGTCGGTGAGCAGTATCAGTACGATGCTGCTTTTAATGTTTTCGGACTTTGTGCTTCGTTGCAGCAATTGATCATCTTCGATCGGTCCGTGGTGAAAGATCCGCGTGACGTATCATCTATCTATTTCGATGAGTTCATGGCTTTAGGCGAAGGACTGCCTCATAATGACGAGGTAGAAGAACGTACTTCGCGTGCGTCATACGACGATTTGGCAAACATCCTTTATACTTCCGGAACAACGGGCGAGCCCAAGGGAGTAATGCTTCATCACTCCTGTTACCTGGAGCAGTTCTATGCGCATGACGAACGGTTAACGACCATGACCGACAAAGATGTATCGATCAACTTCCTGCCGTTGACCCATGTGTTCGAGAAGGCTTGGTGTTATCTTTGTATTCACAAGGGAGTGCAAATCTGCATTAACCTGATTCCGGCTGATATCCAAATGACGATCAAAGAGATACGTCCGACACTGATGTGCAGTGTTCCGCGTTTCTGGGAGAAAGTGTATGCCGGTGTACAGGAAAAGATTAATGAAACGACCGGCTTCAAGAAAACCCTCATGCAGGATGCTATTAAAATAGGTCGGATTCATAATATCGACTATCTGCGTTTGGGGAAAACTCCGCCACTAATGATTCACCTGAAATATAAGTTCTACGAGAAGACAGTCTACCAACTATTGAAAAAGACAGTCGGTATTGAGAACGGGAACTTCTTCCCGACTGCCGGTGCCGCTGTACCCGATGAGATCAACGAATTCGTGCACTCTGTGGGGATTAATATGATCGTTGGCTACGGACTGACCGAATCTACCGCTACCGTGTCATGTACACTTCCGGTTGGTTACGATATCGGTTCGGTGGGTGTTATCATGCCCGGCGTGGAAGTTAAGATCGGAGAAAATGATGAGATCTTACTTCGTGGTAAGAGCATCACGAAAGGATATTATAAGAAAGCGGAAGCTACGGCAGCCGCATTCGATGCCGATGGATGGTTCCGTACGGGTGATGCCGGATATTTTAAAAACGGACAACTCTATTTGACCGAGCGCATCAAAGACCTGTTCAAAACATCGAACGGTAAATACGTTGCACCGCAAGCCTTGGAGACTAAGTTGGTGATCGACCGATACATTGACCAGATTGCCATCATAGCCGACCAACGCAAGTTTGTGTCTGCGCTGATTGTACCCGTGTATGGCTTTGTGAAAGAGTATGCCAAGGAAAAAGGTATTGAATATACGGATATGGCCGAACTGTTGCAGCATCCCAAGATCGTCGGACTTTTCCGTGCCCGTATTGACACCTTGCAACAGCAGTTTGCTCACTACGAACAGATCAAACGCTTCACACTGCTGACCGAACCGTTCAGCATGGAACGTGGCGAGTTGACTAATACATTGAAGCTGAAACGCTCGGTTGTTAATCGTAACTATGCCGAGGTGATCGATAAAATGTATGCAGAGTAAAAGTTTTTTTAGTCTTTTACCTATCTTTGCAGGCAAATTGTGAAACTATTAATTGAAAACAGGAAAATAGAATGATTACTATTGAACAGCTTAAAGACGTGAAAGAGCGCACCGATGCGCTGAGGAGGTACCTTTGACGTCGACGGAAAGAAAATTCAAGTCGAAGAAGAACAACTAAGAACCCAGGCCCCCGGGTTTTGGGAAGATCAGAAGAAAGCAGAGGCGCAGATGAAACTGGTGAAAGATCTGCAAAAATGGATTGATGGATATAATGAGATCAAGACATTGGCGGATGAACTGGCACTGTCGTTTGACTTTTATAAAGAAGAACTCGTAACGGAGGAAGATGTAGATGCGGCTTATGCCAAAGCTGTCGAAAAGTTAGACTCGCTCGAACTAAAGAATATGCTTCGCGAAGAAGCCGATTCGATGGACTGCGTGCTAAAGATCAACTCCGGAGCCGGTGGTACGGAGAGCCAGGATTGGGCGTCGATGCTGATGCGTATGTATCTGCATTATGCCGAAGCAAACGGCTATAAAGCAACCATTGCTAATCTTCAGGAAGGAGACGAGGCAGGCATCAAGACCTGTACCATCAATATCGAAGGTGATTTCGCTTACGGTTATTTGAAGGGAGAGAACGGCGTACACCGTTTGGTTCGTGTGTCGCCTTACAACGCACAGGGAAAGCGTATGACTTCGTTTGCTTCTGTATTTGTTTCTCCACTTGTGGACGACAGTATCGAAGTCAACATCGAAACAGCACGCATCTCATGGGATACGTTCCGAAGCGGTGGAGCCGGCGGACAGAACGTGAACAAGGTAGAATCGGGTGTTCGTCTTCGGTATCAGTACAAAGATCCGTATTCAGGTGAAGAAGAAGAAATCCTGATTGAGAATACCGAAACGCGTGACCAACCCAAGAACCGCGATAACGCTATGCGCCAGTTACGCTCTATCTTATATGATAAAGAGTTGCAGCATCGTATGGCCGAACAGGCGAAAGTGGAAGCGGGTAAGAAGAAAATCGAATGGGGATCACAAATCCGTAGCTATGTGTTCGACGACCGTCGCGTAAAGGATCACCGTACGAATTTCCAAACCTCCGATGTTAACGGCGTGATGGACGGGGAGATAGAGGGTTTTATCAAGGCCTATCTAATGGAATTCTCGTCGCAGGAGAACTAAAATAAGATTTAGTTAGCTTTATTCTTGGAAAGTTAAAATATTTACTCTTATTTTGTTAGTGTTGAACTTAAAGCTAGCAATTATGAGTAAAGGCAAGAAGAAAAAATCACAGAGTAAAAAGGAAGAAGAACAGGCTCACAAAATAGTTAAAGTCTTATTCGTGACATTGATTGTTCTGGGCCTAATCATGTTGATTGGAATTTCCGTTTTAAACTAATTGATTCACCACAGATTTCACCGATTCACTCGAATGGTGTATGCTGTGGTGAATTCTTTTTTATTGTAATCGTTTTGTAATCCGACTGTCATTTTACTGTATTCGCAATGTAATCTCATTGTCGTTCATATGTATTACTTTTGCTCCAAATTTAGTAGCAAATGATTCACATGGACAGAGTTAAAGTAATATTTATTACATTTTGGTTAACTACAGCGGCCTACGGGCAGGTACATGAAAGCGCCGGAGACGGAAAGAAATTAGATAAGGAAGTGATGGAGGTGAAGGATTATCTTCCCGAAATTCACGGAACGATCCGCGGAAAGTATGAACTCCAGACAGAAGAGCAGGAGAGCCGTTTCGAAGTGCGTAACGCACGATTCAGTGTATCCGGTAATGTGCACCCGGCTGTAGCTTATAAAGCGGAGGTCGATCTGTCGGATGAAGGATCGATCAAGATGCTTGATGCCTATGCACGTGTCTTCCCGGTAGAGAATCTGGACTTTACCATTGGCCAAATGCGTGTTCCTTTCACGATCGATGCGCACCGCTCGCCGCATCAACAATACTTTGCCAATCGTTCTTTCATTGCTAAACAAGTGGGTAACGTCCGCGATGTCGGGTTTACTACCGGCTATAAGCAAAATGGAGGACTCCCGTTCATCTTCGAAGGCGGACTGTTCAATGGCTCCGGGCTGACGAATCAGAAGGAATGGCATAAAACGCTGAACTACTCAATCAAAATGCAAATGCTTCCCAGTAAGAACTGGAATATAACGCTCAGTACACAGTTGATAAAACCGGGTGAGGTGCGTATTAATATGTATGACGCAGGCGTATATTACCAGACCGATCGTTTCCATGTGGAAGCCGAATACCTCTATAAGATGTATGGACATGGTGCTTTTAAAGATGTACATGCGCTGAATAGCTTTGTCAATTACGATTTGCCGTTGCCCAAAGTCTTTCGGAAGATCTCCTTTCTGGCGCGTTACGATATGATGACCGACCATAGCGATGGGTTAGGAAGTGGTGATACAGGTGCTCTGAAAATAAATGACTATGCTCGTCATCGGGTAACTGGTGGGGTAACGCTCAGCCTCTCCAAAGCTTTTATAGCGGATCTTCGACTCAACTTTGAAAAGTATTTCTATAAGCAGGCGGGTGTTCCTAAAGAATCAGAACGTGATAAAATCGTTATCGAGTTCATGACGCGATTCTAACCGTCGTGCTGCAATTGTTTGCGTAACTATCTGCCAACTGAATGTCGACATCGGGCTAAGACGAGTCAAACGAATGCGGAGATAAGACCAAACAGCGGCAGGAAAAAGCAAAAGGATATAACTGTCATGGCTGTGCCATCGGTGTGACACAGTTGTGCCATCGGTGTGTCACAGTTGTGCCATCGGCTTGTCACAGTTGTGCCACCTACTTGTCACAGTTGTGACACTGCGTTGGCACGAGTGTTTTCCCGGTATGGCAGAATCGTTTTGCTCGCTTGGTAAAGTCAAATTCTACGGATGTTTGCTTCGGACTCTTACTACTTGCTAGGCGCCCGCCTCGCTATTTTTCCACCGATTGCATACTTCTTTCAGTTTTTTGCTCTATTTTTGTGATATGGCACAAGAAATCGAACGTAAATTTTTAGTTGCCGGCGAGTACAAGTCACAGGCTTTTGCTCAAAGCCGGATTAAGCAGGGATATATCTGTAGTGCGCACGGACGGACGGTACGCGTGCGTATTCGTGATAATCAAGGCTTCTTGACAATCAAAGGGGCTTCCGATGCTTCAGGAATCAGTCGGTACGAGTGGGAGAAAGAAATTTCGCTCCCGGAGGCCGAAGAACTGATGAAGCTTTGCGAACCGGGTATGATCGACAAGACCCGCTATTTGGTCCGCAGTGGTGCACACATCTTTGAAGTCGATGAATTCTATGGCGAAAACGAAGGGCTGGTCGTTGCTGAGGTTGAACTTGGAACGATTGAAGAGAGCTACGTAAAGCCTATTTTTCTGGGCGAAGAGGTGACGGGAGACAGTCGGTATTACAACTCGCATCTCATGAAAAAACCCTATAAGAACTGGGAACTTAATAAATAAGCTGTATATTTGTTCTTATACTAAATGAGTAGCATATGGAGCAATTGTATAATTATTTACCCCGTGAGTTGGTTACTTTCATCCTCGTAACCTTATTCTCTTTACTCATCGGGCTTTCCCAACGGCGCATCAGTTTGAAGCGTGAAGGAGAAATAACCCTTTTCGGAACCGACCGCACATTTACTTTTATCGGTATTTTGGGGTATCTGCTCTATATACTCGATCCTGTGGAACTGCGCTTGTTTATGGGAGGAGGAGCTGTACTTGGTATCCTGCTCGGACTGAATTATTATGTAAAACAGTCGCAGTTTCATGTTTTCGGGGTGACTACCATAATCATTGCGCTGATCACTTACTGCATGGCTCCGATTGTCATCACCCAGCCTTCGTGGTTTTATATCATGATCATTGTAACCGTGTTGTTATTGACCGAGCTCAAACACACCTTTACCGAGTTGGCGCAACGGATGAAGAATGATGAAATGATTACGCTTGCCAAGTTCTTGGCTATCAGCGGCATCATTCTACCTATGCTTCCGAATGAGAATCTGATACCTAACATCAATCTGACTCCGTATTCCATCTGGTTGGCTACGGTGGTCGTGTCCGGTATCTCCTATCTGTCTTATTTACTCAAACGATATGTGTTTCAGGAGTCAGGGGTACTTGTTTCCGGTATTATCGGTGGGTTATATAGCAGTACGGCTACTATCTCGGTGCTTGCCCGTAAAAGTCGGAAAGCGCCTGAGCAGGAAGCCGGCGAATATGTAGCTGCCATGCTTTTGGCTGTCAGTATGATGTTCCTGCGTTTCATGGTGCTCATCCTGATCTTTAGCTGGAGTACGTTCTTAACCATTTATCCGTTCCTGTTGATTATGGCTTTTTCTACCGCCACGGTAGGCTGGGTTATCCATTCCCGGCAGCAACGCTTGCACGATCAGTCGACAGAACCCGAGGACGATGACAGCAGCAATCCGTTGGAGTTCAAAGTCGCCTTGATCTTTGCCATCTTATTTGTGATCTTTACCATCCTGACCCATTATACGCTGGTCTATGCCGGAACAGGCGGTTTGAATCTGCTCTCTTTCGTTTCCGGTTTCAGTGACATCACTCCGTTTATCTTGAACCTTTTGCAAAATAGCGGAAGTGTAGCCGTCCTGACTATTGCTGCCTGTTCGATGCAAGCAATTATAAGTAACATCATGATCAATATGTGTTATGCACTCTTCTTCTCCGGAAGAGGGAGTAAGCTACGTCCTTGGATTTTGCGAGGGTTCGGCACGGTAATAGGAATCAACCTTCTAGTCCTGATTGTGTTTTATCTTCTGTAGTTGTTTTGCTAATTGAGGAACTTTGTAAGTACTCATATATTATCTCTTATAGAAAAGACTCCCGATTCACTGACACAGGGAATTGCCGGATGTGTTAAGCAGAAATGGTTGGAAAAGAATTGGACACAAAAGGTGCTTGCTGCAAAAGCGGGGCTCTCTTTATAGGCTTGAATAACTGAAGAAATTGCTGCATAATGGATGAGAGATAACTCAAAAAGAATGAGAGATAGGCCGAAAAAGAGGTGAAAATGCGAGAAAATAATGAGAGATCCCGCTTTCTAAAAGTATCTCTCATTGTGTATTGTGTTGATTAGGTGGGTGTTATATTTGAAATGATGAGACTATGAGAGATGAAACTTTTTTTCCTTCTTGTAGAGAGGGACGTTTGAATGTTAACTATCCAGTTTCTTATATTATTCCCGGATATGAGTTGCCTATAAGAAGTGAGGCATAGGAAAGAAGCGGAAATAAAATATCCCCTTATCTTACTCTATACGGGTATATCCGAAAGAGTAAAATAAGGGGATCATCTTTTTGATACGTGAGTTTAATTCACAACGCTTTATCTTTTATTAGGAGCTAACCGCTGCATTCTACCAACTCCAGTCACTGGCTTGATAATTCGCTTCTACGGCTGCTTCGGTACTCTTGTCGAGGTTGTGGAAGAAGTCGATTCCCGTCTTGGCTTCCAATTCATCAATGGACATCGCAAACTGTTTCAGGTCTTTGGATGTGTTTGCTTTGTGCTCTACGTAGAACGCCATTCCCTTATATTGCTTGTTCTTGTAGGAAAGAATCGTCATGAAGTAATACTTCGGTACGGCTACTCCGGAACTTGTCCATTCGCGTATGTCACTGTCTTTGTCAATTGTGCCGCCTTTCACTACGTAAAGTGTATCACTGGCGTTGGTAATCTGGCTCCACGCTTGAACTTTATCTTCAATGTTATTCCATACTCCACCTCCTGAATTGAACCCGGTTGATTGCTGTGGACTCATATTCGAGTAATAGAACGTTTGTTTGTTTGCCGCCGTGCTGTATACTCTATCGCTGGACGCTACCAAATGTCCTCGGGTGAAAGCTGGATTGTAATCGCTCTTCGACGTTCTGTATTGTGCGGGGATATTAGGGTCGGTACTCCAGGCATCACTTCTTTTCACTTTGGACTGGCAGGTCAGATTGTCGAACGTAAAGGCAACCCAGCGGGTGTGCTTCTTGGTGCAGTCATATTCATAGCTGTACGTAATAACCTTTTTGCCATTTTGGTTGTCGGCAAGGAATGTGTGGAATATATTCAGTGCACCACCTTTCAACTTCGGAATCTCAATTCTATTAGCATATCCTTCGGGAGTAGGAGTTGGGTCCGGATCTTCCGGATCGGGATCTTCTGGATCTGGATTCTCCGGGTCTGGGTCTTCCGGATCAGGATCTGTTGAATTACCGTCTCTTTTCGTCTGCGTAAGAACAATGCTTTGAGTCTCACCGTTGGAGGTAACCAGAATTGTTGCCGTGCGTGCTTCACCGTTGTTTACGGCTACCACTCCAATGACAGAACCACTTCCGATTCCTTCATTCTTAGAAAGCTTGCACCACGACTCTTTGATTGTGGCTGTCCATGTACCGGTGGTGTTAACTTGTAACGAAAAGGGTCCTCCGTCTCCGGATATTTCGTTGTTAGCTCGGTCTAATGCGATGCTGAATCCCTTATTGTCATCCGTGTTGTTATCACTGCATGACATGAATAGAAACATTGTTAAGAGTGCTAACAATGCCCCATTGTATTTTTGCTTCATTGTGGGGGTATAAGTTTTTAGGTGAATATTAGTGCATTGGTGTAATCTCATTGGATTGGAATTACTCAATTGTAAGGGGTAAAAAAGAGGGACACTTGATTCAACAAATGTCCCTCTTGTCTTTTCTTACTTAAAACTGAACATCATTGATGCTGTTAAGCAGCAACTGGTATTTAATAAATCCTCCACTCTTCGAAGAGTATTTGGTATAAATAGCTGTGATGTTTCCCTTAGTGGGGTTATCGACTGTACCTACCTCAGGCAGTGGCTGAAGTGCAAAGTTGGAATATCCGCTTACACGCAGGATATAGTTGCCCTTGGTGGTATCAGTTCCTCCGTAGGAGAACCAAGATGAGCCATAATAACGATTGCCGTTGTAGCTATAGGCGTAGGTCGGAATCAAACCTTCGTCCTTAAAGTATTTATTCTCATATACGGCTGTAGTCGAACCATTCGGATACGTTGTTTCCAGGTATTGAGGATATCTGTCGGAATCAAAAGTTCCTTCTTTATAAGTCACGCCTTCGAAACGAACCAAGCGTCCCAAAGCATCATCATTAAGAGCGGTTGCATAGTTGCTTGAATTAACGACCAATGTGTCGGCAGCAGTCAAGCTGCCGCGTTCGCCACTGAAGATATGCTGGCTGATAAGTAAGTTGCTTTCCAAATTGCGGTTCGCATAGCCTTTGGTTATGTCTTCAGCAGTCGGCATACCACCTACACTTAGCATATAACGGTAGCTTCCGATGGCAAGTCCTTTTGTTTTCACATAAAGAGTCTGTCCAATGGGGAAGTATACGTAATTGCTAACCATCAATTTTAGTTCGATACCCGATTTCGATGATTCGTCGTAGATGTATACAGACTTATATACGTTACCCGCCTGATCACTTGAGATAACTTTTCCACTGATAACATAGTCTTCTGTTATTTCCAGCGTTTTACCTAAACTGGAAGCAGCATTGCCATATTTAGCATAGAAAAGCTGCTTAAAATCCTTGACGGATATAAACTGGCTCTCTGCAAAATCCTCTTTCGTCCAGACCTTTGCCGGAGTGGGATCTTCAAATTCATTGTAGCAGCTGCTAAAACTGAGTACGGCAGCTACAAGCATACATAATTTCAATATCTTGTTCATAACATTCTTTTTTACTGGTGACATCCTTAGAAACGGAAATAAATGTTCATGTAATAAGTTGTACCGAACATATAGAAATATTTAGAATCAAACGGTTCGTACGTTTGGTAGCTCTCGTCCTTGTTCTTAAGCAGACGAATCTGTTCGTAACCTCCGGTTTTGATATCCTGGTTGTTGAGCAGGTTCTTTACTTCCAAGCTAAAACCAAGTGTATATTTACGGTCGATAAACCAGTTCTTACCTATGCTTGCATTCAGTACAGTAGCTGCACTGAATTTCTCCTGATTACGCAGATTAGCGATGTCTTCCGGAGTCATACCCGGTGTTAGAACCGCATCTGTACGGTATAGCGGACTCATAGACAAGTACATGTTGTTGTAGTGGTTCATGTCTAACGAAGCAAAAACATTGTTCCGGCTGCGGTAAGACAGACCTACGTTGAGAGCAGTCTGAGGAGTACTTTCTACACGGAAGTTTTTCCAGTATACTTTTCCCTGATTCTTGATCTCTCCACTATTGTCTTGTATCTGTACGTAGTTGGGATTGTTATCATACGTAAACTGTCCCCAGCTGATTGCACCGTTCAATGAGATGCCTGCATAGATAGGCACAGTTGCCGCTGCTTCCAAACCAAAGTGACGTTTCTGGATGCCGCTGATCGCGAAGTTAGAGAAAGTCGCTTCTACGTCATCGTAGTAAGAAATAACTTTCGACTGATCCGTAAACTTCGTGTAGTATCCCGAGATACGTGCCTTGATGTCACCAATACGCAAGTTGTAAGAAGCGTCTACGCCAAATACCTTTTCGGTTGTGATGCCCGGAGTAACTGAGTTACGGGTACGTGGCGATACAAAAGAAGATTGGAATGACGGTGCGTCTTGCATGTAGATGATGTTCGCATCGATCGAATGAGAAGCCGAGAACTTATAGTTGAAGTTTGCTTTCAGTTTGTATGTCAGGTACTTCTTCTTCTCCGAATCTCCCTGAGAGTTATTAAGGAACAAGCCTTTTTTCCAGATACCATGACGCCATACGGTGCTATGTCCCAGTTCACCTCCGAGGTTCATTCCGAAGTTACCGAAGTTTACATTGTATTGCGCCCATCCACGAGCACTGAGTGTGTTACCATAATAGTCGTACCCATACTTGTCACCTTTCTTAGCAGCTTGTGCATGGCCATATTTCTCATAATACTCCATGTTGTTCTGATATTTAATCGGATCCAGACCACCCATATCGCGTTCTGCGAACTTGTCTACATCTACCCAGTAGTCACCACCCAGTAAGTCTTTCACTTCGCTATAATATTCCGTACGGTTGCGACGGAGGTTCACTCCTCCATTGATCTTCGAGTTATTGCGGAAGATATGAGAGAACTGCGTATAGAAGTTCCAGTCTAGTTGGTCTGTGTGGCGTTCTTCAACCATGTTAATTGCACGGCGTCCAGGACCATAAGTGGAATTTTCCGGTTGGTTCTGGTTGATGTTATACAGATTGTCCCAATTAATGTGACGAATGTTATCGGTATTTGACATCCATGCTTCATACAGTTCAGCACCTACATACGTACCGTCATAAAAGCTAGGTAAATAACGGTAATAGTCAGGACGTGGGTCCGGGCCGCCATACCAAGTAAGAGCCGAGTAACCATTCTGTCCGAAACGTAGCGAAGAAGCTACATTCAACTGAGTACGTTCGTTAATATCGAATGTATAGTTCAACATCGTGACCGGTTCGTGGTAGCTACGTACACGTGAGTTTACGCGTTTGCCGTTCAACCATCCCCAGTTCGGGTTGTAGTAGTTGTTTCCTACCAAATCATATACTTCCTGTGTAGAAGCCTGTTGCGCACCACGTTCAGTAGGAGCACCTAGCACGGTTAGCCCCAAGCGGTGTTGTTTGTTGAATTGCTTTTCAACCGCAGCAAAGTAACCGAATGCATTGTAGTAAACACCATCTACATACGAGTTTCCTCCTTGGCGGGTCGATAGCGAAAATGCATACGACCATCCATTATCCTGTACACCGGATGAGTAAGTCAACATGCCACGGAAACGATACATCGAGTTACCGTTTACTACACTTGCGCGTAGTCCTTTACGCATTTGAGAAGGACGCGTATTGATATTGGTCGTACCGGCAATTCCTCCTAAACCAACATCTCCCATGTTCAGGGCAGAAGTGATCTCCTGGTTACGTGTTGCGTCATTCAAACCACTCCACAAAGACCAAGGCGTATAGCCAGTCATTGCGTCATTCAGTTGAATACCATTCATATAAACGTCCGAGTACTGAGAATCATAACCACGAACATTGAAACGCATTTCACTGAACTTGTACGAAGCGATGTTGTTGAACACGTCTTTAGAAGCGGATAGAGAAGAAGGAAGAGACTGGGCGTCGCCCAATGTTTCCGTATCAAACTCCGCAAAAATCGCATCATCTAAAGTCGGAGCAATTATATTCGATATCATCACGACGTTATTGATGTCTCTTACTTGTTTGTCTACGCGAACAGCAAGCGTAAGCGGTTCAAATTCTGCCGCCTCAAATGTAAGCGTATATTCCCCTTTCCCCAGATTCTCGATAAGGAAGTTACCCGCCATATCGGTTGTTGTTGTTACATCTCCCGGAGTCAATGTCACTTTTACGCCATCTATGGCCGCACGTGTTGTACGGGAGATGACTTTACCCTTAACGCCACCGTTGCTCTGCGCAAACGCAGCAAGTGACATCAAAGATAATACCATGAATAGGACTGTTTTGATTTTCATATATAAACTAATTAATTTTATTTGCCGATATAGATATAAACCGGGAAGTGGTCACTGTAACCTCCCTGGAAATTATTGCCTACATATGTACGCAACGGGTAGCCTTTATACTGTCCTTCTTTCTGCAACATATAATGCTGCTTGAAGATGTTTCCGTAGAATTTAGATCCCGGAGCCTGCTCCAGCTTTAATTTACCGGTTGAGCCTTTGGCCAGATTCTCTGAAACTACGATGTTGTCGAATATGTTCCAGGCATCACCATAGGCTAGTGTGCCGTAACCTGCTTTCAGCATGTCGGCATACGGGTTGTAAAGATCACCTGCTTTTAGATCTTTCAGTTTGAATTTGACCTTTAGTCCTTGCGTGAAGCTCTTGTCAGTCGGGTCATCATTGAAGTCACCCATCATCACAACTTTAGTTGCAGGGTTTGCCTGCAACACCGAGTCAGCGATGCTACGCATCTGTTGTCCTACAGCAATACGCTTGGACTCAGAAGCCTCTTTACCTCCCAGACGGGATGGCCAGTGAATTACCATAAAGAAGAAAGGTTCGTTCTCAATAGTTCCCCACATGGTTAGAATATCACGAGTTTTGAAATCGGGTATCGTAGGAATAACCGTTCTTACGGCCCGCTCTCCCTCTATCTTGAACACATCCGGTCGATACATAAAAGCTACATCGACACCGCGTGCTTCGGGAGAATCGAAATGGGAGATTCGATAGTTTGCCGGAGCCAGCTTCGGAGTGGCTACGATATCTTCCAATACGTTGCGGTTTTCCACTTCTGACACACCGATAACTACCGGATAATCTTTGTTGATAGACGCTATATCGAAGAACACACGCTCGATATTGGCAAGTTTTTTATAATATTTCGCTGAATTCCACTTTTTGGGTGCTTCCGGTGTGAATTCATCGTCCTTTACTTCCGGATCATTGATTGTATCGAAAAAGTTTTCTATGTTATAGAAAACGACTTTGTACGGTTTCTGGGCAAAGCTGAAAGAAATCAGCAGTGCAAAGAATACGGTTGCTAATACTAGTTTTTTCATAAGCCTGCTTATTAGTTAATCCCCCATGTTGTGAGGTCTCTTTGTTGTTTTACACTATTGGATACTTGCGGGAAAAATTTAAAGCCTGTTTTCGATTCAATATCAGCCACGGTCGTGCAAACGCTGGACGGTGGTTCTATATTCCCGTACGACTTATGGTCAACCCAGAAGCCGATTGAGATCAGTTCATCGTCTGAACAGTCTTTGACTGCTTTTCCAGTTTTACCGGATTTTGTACGTAGCAGTACTTTGTAGTAGCTCGTAGGAAGCGGTACTGTGTTTCCTTTTCCGTCAGTAGTTGTTGTACTGGATCCAGGAGCAAAGTATGCGCCGGTTACTACAAATAACGTGTCAGAGCAGTTGTAAGTACGAACTTTATTCTCGAGTCTGGCCCACATGTCCTGATTCAGACGATTCAGCTGCGGAGTCATATTCGTCATATAGAATGTCTGGGCATTCATCTCGTCAGTGCCTAAGCGGTCGGCTGATGCTATTTGATGTCCACGATCGTAGTTTCCTCCATAAGATCTATCCACACAGTTTGCTTGATTGTTGCTGGGAACAATGGGGTCGAAAGCCCAAAGATCGGTACGTCCTCCCGTTCCTTTTAAATAAGCGGTATGGATAGGATAAGCCACCCATAAAGCAGCCTTCTTCGATTTATCAAAGCAAATCGAATAGTTGCGAATCGTCTTATTGTTCAAGGGAACATAATGAGTTACATATTGATAGTTGGCATTTTCTTTGAACTCAGGTATCTCAGCCCATGCCTTGAATTCCGGCAGGTTTTGTTGCGACTCGGATAGTTGTATCAGGTCAAACGTTTTCGCTTCTTGTCCGGCAAATTGGAATGAAACTTTAGCTGGACGTTGTTCCTTTCCTGTATTAGCTTTATAATATACGTATAGTACATTAAGACCGTCTTTGATTTCCCCTGTTTTGGAAGAGGAATTTACAAAGTCACTACTACTGAATGAACACCACGCACTACCTTCAGTTACTTCGGCGCTCCATTGAGTCCCCGGAGTCCCCGTTATGATAATGGCAGATGATCCTGCCGCTGAATTAACAGTGGAAGATATCTTCCAATAAGCCTCACCTGGTTGTGATGGACCTCCGTTAGAGTCATCATTGCTACATGCACTTATGCACAGCGTGATTGCTGCTAGCAAGAGCATTTGTAGAGCAGATGCTTTATGTTTAAAAAGTGATGTCATTTAGAAAAGTATAAATGTTTTAAGACAAGTAACTCTTGACAGGCTGAAACCTGCCAAGAGTTTATCTTTCTTGTTTATAATTTTAATACAATTGGAATCCACACATTATAGCGCGAGCATTACTGTTTGTAACTGCTGTTGTTCCAAAAGAATCATCTGTAGCAATTGTAATTGTTGAAGATTCTGTTAGCCCAGTTAAATTAAATGTGTAGTAGTCAGTGTTGTCAGAGAACACGATTGTATATGGCGCATTTCCCGTAGCTCCATCATTTGCAACAGGTTCAATGCTCGTATTGCCAGATACACTTCCTCCATTATTTACTTTTATAGATACTTTTGATGTCTTTCCTTTCCATGTGGCGGCATAGAAAGATAGCTTTTTACTACCACTAACCTTTAGCGCACCTGTGGTGAATGACCCACTGCTTGCTCCTACTCCTAATTTTAGACAATAGATATCAGTATTTACTAGTTGCCCATATGCACTGTAATTGTTTACCCCTTCACTAAATAGGAACGGAGTCATGGAAGTAAATGTACCTTTTGTATCTCCACCAGTACTTTTTGCAGAAATGGTAAGTTTTACATCTTCGCTATTACCGTTAGTTAAGCTTACTTTCATAGTCTCACTAATAGCGCTAGAACCTGTATTCTCTTTGGCTATAACTGTTATTTTGTTTCCAGAGACGTTAGCCGTAAATGCATTGCTTAATCCGCTAACTGAAAGAGTATTACTTCCTTGATTAGCTACGGTTACGTCAAATTCCTGACTTCCTCCTGCAGCAGGGAAGGTGTGATTTTCAGGGGATATATTAGTAATTGTAGGACTTGTAGAATTGAATGCGCTAACGTCATTCAAATTACGTGGCATCAACTGCCCTGCACCACTAAATATAGAAGCGATACCTGTGATTGAACCTGTACCTGCGGCGAATGGTTTGTTATCAAAGGTTGTAGCCGATTTATTGAAGTTCACAGTAAATGCAGTGCCGCCTGCCGTAAAGCTTTGATTCTTAAGTGCTCCTGGATCTTTCCATACACCTGATTCTGCAATAGTTGCATTGTCGATAGTTACAGGCATACATACAAATGAAGCTAATTGGCTTACAGTTACTTTAATTGGTGTAACTGTATTGCTTTCAGATAGCACCTCAATGTTGGCTGCGCTAAATCCTTCAACTTGTGGTACATCGTAACGCTTGTAAATCTTAACCACGTCTTTCTGAAGAGTTACTTTAATCTCTTGCCCTAATTTGTATTGAGTAACATCTATTTGATTGTTATACAGTGAGAGTGCATTGCCCGCAGTAGTAGCACCTTTGGTCATAACGAATAGCGTGCCATAAGAGTAGTTCAAGCCAGCAGGATCACCACAAATGATACCGCGGATTTCGTAATCTTTATCTACTGCAGTAGACGTAGCTGTCATTTTTTCCACTAAACCAGCAATTGAAATCTGAGTTGCCGTAGATGTCATTGCTACAAAGGTCTTAGGCTCACCATATATAGTGGTTGTTGCCGTTGTCGTATAAGCACGGAATGCATATTGTGCATCTTTAGTCAGGCCACTGACTGCTACAGTCCAAGGGCTTTCTTTAACCGTTGCTGCAGTTTTGGTTGCTTTAGTCCAATCAATGCTTGTAACAGTTCCTGTACTGAATAGAATGTGCTGTATTCCAACCTCAGTAACGTCAGATAATTCGATGTTGGCAACAGATCCACCTAGTGTGGCTGTACTTTCTGTAATAGCAGCAGCATCTGTTGTCGTTACTTTGGGGTCTCCAGCTGCACCTAGATCTATTTCGTCACCACCGTTACCAGTAGATAATGTAATATCATCCACGCGGAATTTAGAAGAATCTAGTGCTCTAAACTTGATATAAAGAGAAGAAACTGGTTGTTTTAATGTGAAGTTAGATGTAGCGAAAATCCAGTTCGGTTTTTCTGCATCTCCATTGTCTTTTGTATAAGTAACAGGTGCCCATGCTGTGCCGTCTGCACTTAAATACACTTCAAATTTACTCATGTCGAAAGTGTAATCTTTGGCATCGTAATCTTTAACGTAGATACTTCCGAATGTAAGTTTGAGGTTTGTATTCTGTTCAGGTATCGCGATCTTGCTGATAACAAATTCAGCAGGTGCGCCTGCAAAGAAGATATTGTTAGGACCTGACGCAGTAGGATATCCACCCGCGTTACTTTGGCTAGCGCGAACGCTTGCGTTTGTACCGGAGTAAGTTACAACTTTATCATCCCAACCAGTATAGTCAGCTACAGCAGGATTGCCAGCTGCTGCTGCTGAGCCTACAGTCTCGCTATAGATAACAGTAGGAGTAACAGTCTCTCCACTTTTAATAGTTACTGTTTTCGACATCAAGACACCTACTTTATTAGACATCTGAATAACAACAGTAGCTACATCATTGATGTTTTCCGGTATACTAACTTGGATGGTTGCAGAACCTTCTCCTTCTGTCTTCGAGAGGGTAACCCATGATTTATCTTCTTCAATAATAGCTTTCCAGCTACGATTTGCTTTAATATCGAAAGAAGCTTGGCTTCCATCAGCTGGTTGGCCGTTTAAGCCAAAAATCAAGGTTGTAGGTGAGACTTCCAAGAATGGAGCCTCTGTGTCATCATTGTCATCAACACAGCTTACAAAAGCTGCGGAGACCATTACAAGCATAAGCCCGTAGAATAGTTTCAGAAATTTTAAATCTCTCATCATTGTTACTTGTTAATTAATTAAGATTTTTCGTGAATTGTTTACCTATTTATCACTTGGTTCTATTAATAATTAAGCAAAGTTATTTTTTAATATGAAACCACCAAAGTTTAGATGATCTTTTTTATGTTTCAAATGTGTTAAAATTTAGTTGGTGCCTTGTCTCGATTATCGTTGTTTTTGTGTACTGTGAATAGTTTGTTTGATTTTGACTTTAATATGTAACATTGTGAAAGCGATTGTCTTGCTTTTGGTGGATTATGAAAGGTGAAGATGATCTCTTTAGGGTGGAAAACTTTCTTATTTCTACAAGAATATTTTAAGGATTCTCTAATATTGTACTACAATCTCGTGCAGTGAAAACTTTTTTTGTATAAGATTGAGATTTTACGCTTAGTTTGAGAATGTAATAATAATAGGGATAGATTTGAGATTCTCTCGTTTGCATATAAATTATCGGTTGTATATGTCTTGTTACATTCGTAGCTAACTCTCGTTTGGAAGCGTATGCGAAAGTCCCCGACTTTTTCAAAAACTGATCAATGCTTTGAAATGGCTATGCGTTATTTGAAGAAACTGAGATTGTATCAATTTATAAAAATACACTAACATTTTAAAATATACTTAGATACATAATGTTTGATAAAATTTAAGATTGTAAATTTGTGTAAGCGACATTACTCTAAAGTAATTTTTTCAAAATTATGGATAACAAGTTTTCTAAAGAAATCATCGGTGCTCTGCAAGAAAGTGACCCTAAAGCATTCGAGACTGTGTTCTCTTCAGAATATCGAAATATTAAAAATTTTATTGCCAGATTGATCAATTCTGACGGTGAAGCCGAAGAACTTGCTCAAGATGTTTTCATGATTTTTTGGGAGAGACGTCAGTATATCAAAGATGACATGAATATTTCCGGTTATTTGCATACCATCTCTCGCAATTTATCGTTTAAATTATTACGAAAACGGCATCGGGAAAACACGTTGATTTCCGATCTCTCTTATCGTTATCTCGATTCTTTAGCACCAAGCAATGAAGATGTCTATTATGAGCGGGAATTGAATATCCTTTTTCTAATGTCCATAGAGGAACTTCCTATCAGGCGCAGGGAGATCTTTCAGAAATCGTTTATGGAAGGATTAAGCGACGAGGAAGTAGCCGCTGCTTTTGGTGTATCCGAAAAGACCGTACAGAATCAAGTCAACCTTGCCTTGAATGAAATAAAACAGAAGATGATTTTCTTTACGATTGTATTGTATTCAGTGTCCGGTTCGTTTACGGTTTAAGCTCTCTTTGAAAACACTGTTTATACGATATAAAGGCGCTTCCAGACAGGAGACTCAATCGTGCATGATCATTATTCTTGTTGCGTAATCTTCGCTTAATTTATTTTATTTACCGGGTGGAGTGCTTTTAAATCGAGTCAGGGTTTTGTGCAGTTAACGCATAAATTACTCCCTTGTGAGTCAGTGATTCTTTGTAATCCAATCTATAGGTGATATCTCTGTTTTCTGTTCTCGTTAGTCCTTTCATCCGATCTGCTATACGTACTTCTCTCTGCAAATTAAAGAGTGCTTGAGGATGCAATGTGTTGGTACCTAGGTTTTTTTTGTTTAAATCTCACACTCTGCTGGCATAGGAGGTCTTGTGTTGGCTGATGGGTCAATGATAAAGTGCATAGGAAGATTCGGTAGCGGTGAGGTTGGAACTCAAAGAACGAATCCGATTGTCATTGCACTTACCTTCCATACTTCATATTAAGTCATGTCCCTTCTCCGATGCCGAATCTATATAGATATGTTCAATGTAGCTTTCTAAATTGTTTCCAAAGATGGTCCCTACGGCATACTACTGATAACTTTGTCAACAGGATATGACGAGTTAGTTGTTTTGTTGTAAATAGTCGTTGACGCATGAAACGGACATTATTTGTAGACTGTGCTATCTGATTATTTGCACTCTCAAAAGCTTGAGATTAAGCTAATCTTTACATTTTGATTCCGCTTTATTATGTTATATGCTTATTAATGTGTATGTTTGTATCAATATCAATCCTTTTTGAACGGACCTACGAACTATTAAAATCTAATTTCATCAATTCATAAACCATTGAATAGTAAGTATCTTTACTCTCTGAATAGCTAGCCTTAACAGCTAGGGTAAAAACGAAATCCGGGAGTGGGATATATAGAACGGCGTATCAGGCGAGGTCGCTCGTGGTTTAAATCTCCGATAGTATGGATTGATCTGTCAGAGTTTACGAGAACGTTACATTTTGTTACCGCTGGAGTTGAATGTAATTCTACCCGATTTTCATGAAAGAATATGCCCGGATAATTTGCTTTAAATAGTCAGTTTTGAGACATTAACAAAGATTAACCACATTAGGTCGGGAGAAAAATGAGTTTTTGGATAGTATATAATAGAGGGGCATGCCAAAACGTTGGTTGTCTTGCACGAAAAAGCTTATCCGAATCCATACATTCCAAGGCTAATTTGCACTAAGATTCTTGTTGAAAAAGACTGTTTGGTAATAATTAAGATCGAACCTGTTAACTAAAAGTTAATACAGAACATTAACTTAGTTTAATGAATTTAGGCCGGGTGAAAAATATTGGTTTTGGATATTATATATAGAGACTTGTTTGTGCTGACTCTACAAAATACAAAAAACTAAATGTAATTTGGTTGAAATGAAGGATAAAAATGAAGAGAAAGATATAAAGAGCACGCCTGTCTGGGAAGTGATCGATAAATATTTTAAAAGGGACGAAAGCTG
Organism: Bacteroides reticulotermitis JCM 10512; assembly: GCF_000517545.1. GTDB lineage: Bacteria > Bacteroidota > Bacteroidia > Bacteroidales > Bacteroidaceae > Bacteroides > Bacteroides reticulotermitis. The sequence continues at coordinate 63,008 of NZ_BAIV01000013.1, forward strand.
GACCCCATTGGTTCAGAATGTATTTGAGCGTTGGCTCGTTGATGAGGAAGATCCGAGCAAAGCCTGTGAGATATATCGTGCTTTATTGGAGAAACAAAAAGAATATAGCCTGCCTGCTAATGAAGAAACGGCAAGAGCGTTGAAAATATTTAGAGAGCGAGCAGGTTTTACAGAAGTTGAACTCAGAGTAGGTGACTCAAAAAGATCAGCTACAGCAAGCATGGAAGGTCGTACGACGAAGAGAACTTTGAGAAACTATTTTCTTCGAGTAGCAGCGGTAATTTTGCCGTTGGTTCTTGTAGCGGGAGGATACCTCTATTTGAGCAAGCAGGAGAGTCATATTCCGGTGGTAGTTGCGATGACAGAAGTGACAACCGGTCCGGATGAAACCAAAGAGATCGTTTTGCCCGACGGTTCTACCGTTTGGATGAACGAAACCAGCACAATCCGCTATGCGGTTGATAAAAGCAGTTCCCACAGGAGTGTCGAACTGAGCGGTGAAGCTTTCTTTCAAGTAGTGAAAGACCCGACACGGCCATTTCACGTGAAGACAGCAGATGTCAGCGTCACCGTGCTAGGTACCGAGTTCAATGTAAAGGCATACAACCGTTGCGAAGAAACGATGGTTACCCTGAAGAATGGTAAAGTCACGGTAGAGACAACCGAGCAAGAGCTGTTTACGCTCGATCCCGGTGAAATGCTTGCTTACAACAAAGTGACAAAGAAAACAGAGCAGACCGTAACCGATCCCGATGTGGCGACAGCCTGGAAGCAACGGGAAATATATTTTGATAATGAAACACTCGAAGAGATATTAAACATATTGGAGAAACAGTACCATACCACTTTCGATGTGGACAAAAGGTTGCTTACCACAGAACGGTTCACCTTTGTCTTGAAGAAGGACGATAGCCTCGATCAGTCGATGCAGATTATGGAAAAGATTATCGAAGGATTCAGTTACTCGATAGCGAACGAAAAAGTTACTATTAGAAAGAAATAAAAAACAGATTAACAATGGAATAAAACAGCGTCAATCACTAACAAAATAAACTAAACACCAGAAGAAAAAGCATAAAAAAATCAGAGAGTCCCAGTTTGCAGACCAAACTCTCTGATTTTAGAAACGCAATACCTTCTACTTTAAAAAAATAGAAACAGTATTATTATGCAAATATATAAAAATATATGCCTACACCTGTGCGGCTATGGTAGGTATTTTAAGAAACATTTCGTATTTCTTGCCTATTTGTTGTCAATAACGCTTTCGCCACTGCGCAAACCGAGAAAATCTCTATTGCGGGGAGTAACACCAGCCTCGAAAAGTATTTCAAATCGATCAAAGAGCAGACCGGCTACAGCTTTGCTTTTAGCAGTAGCAAGTTCGACTCTTCGCGGAAGATGACACTCAGTATGCAAAATGCTGAGTTGGGCAATGTGCTTGCTACACTTTTACAAAATACAGGCTATACCTATAGCATTAGCGATGGGCGCATCTTCCTGCTTCCCGCCAAATCACCCGAAACAACTAACATCCGTTGGAAAGAAATTCCACCGAAACCAGGCACTGCTTCCAACCAAGATAGCCTTCTTCACACGCAAGTGGACACTGCCCCTGTCAAAGACATGGGAACCATGACTTATAACATTCTAAAACCCGATACTTCCGTTTCCGGATCAGTAACTGTGAGTCAGTTGGACACAGGAAATATGGTATCGCAGCAAGTAACCGATCTCTCGATCGTTTACAGGAATATGCCTGCGCGTTCGTTTACCCCGCTTCCCCGACTGGCAGTTAAGAGCAACTTATTGCACGACCTGACCGGTAGCCTGAATCTGGGTATGGAAGTGCGTACCGGTAGCAAATATACCCTCGACCTCTCGGTCACCTATAATCCGTGGACGTATAGCGAAATGAAGAAATTCAACCTTCTGGCCGTACAACCCGAATTCAGATACTGGACCTGCGAACCCTTTCACAAACATTTCTTCGGTCTTCACGGTACCTATGCCAACTTCAATGTGGTAGGTATCGGCCCATCCACCTATATGAAAGATCATCTATCAAAGGCAATCTTTACGGAGCTGGCATCAGCTACGGTTACCATTGGTACCTCTCTCCTCGGTGGAGTATGGAGGGAACGCTGGGCGTTGGCTACCTGCATCTGAAATATGATGAGAGCGAGTGCAAAGGTTGTTTGCGGTCTATCGGCAACAGAAATAAAAACTATTTCGGTCCTACCAAAGTGGGTGTATCTCTTATCTATATGTTGAAATAAAAAGAAAACTAAAATATGAAATTGCTATCAATCAAACTGTCGTTTATCTGCCTGATGTTCTCGTGCTGCCTGCATGCACAGGTCGATCGGGGGCATATTAACTTCATCGGCAACGACCTGCTGATGCAAAATGACAGCCTGGCGGTCAGCCTACGTATCCAGATAAAAGCCAATGCCGTGCGCGATTGCCAGACTGTGGTAATCACTCCCGAACTTGTAAGTCAGAGCAGACATATGGCACTCCCGTACATTCGAGTACAGGGAAACGATAAGCGCAAAATGAACGAGCGCGCCCACCGGCTTAACAAAAAACTAAGTTTACGGGAAGCTCCCATACGGACTGTCAATGTGAAAGAAGACACAGACATCACCATCCCTTACCTGATTCATATTCCTTTCGAGATGTGGATGGCGGATGCCCAACTGGTAATTCATCAGGAAGTTAACCAATGCGACAATCAAATTCGGTTGTTCTCCTTCACCATGGACAAACACATCCGGTTGGATATGCCCGAACCCTATCAGGTAAATGCACAGTATGCTTTGACAGAACCTAAAGCAACGCCTAAGAATCGTTCGAAGCAGGAACAAGCGTTTCTCGACTTTAAAGTGGGAAGCTCAATCCTGTTGCCGGACTATCGTCGCAACCCCGAAGAACTTCAAAAGGTACGCGTCAAGGTTTGTGAAATGCAGAACGATCCCGATATCATCATCAACGCCTTGTATATCGAAGGCTACGCTTCGCCGGACGGAAAAACAAGTTCGAACGAATCGTTGGCTAACCTACGCGCCAATGCTTTGCGCGACTATATCTACAACAGCGACTGTTTGCCGCAAGGAAAGGTAACGGTTAAGGGTGGAGGTGAAGACTGGGAAGGATTGAAAGTACAACTCGCCACAAGCGACCTTGGCAATAAAGAAGCTATCATAGAACTAATCGACCAGACGGCCGATGTGGAACAGCGTAAAGTGAAAATGAGAAGGCTGGCCGGCGCACGGACTTACGGCAAGATGCTGACCGATATCTACCCGCAGTTGAGACGCGTGGAATACCAACTCGACTACACAGTCAAAGATTACAACGTAGCCGAAGCTAAAGCCTTGCTCGGTCATAAAGAAGAGATGTTGAGCCAACGCGAGTTCTACCTCGTGGCAACAAGTTACGCCAAGGATAGTAAAGAATATCAGGAAATCATGTCCGAACGTATTCTGAAATATCATGCCGACGATGCGGTTGCACTGTCCAACGCCGGGGCAGTTCTTGCCGAGCGTGCTGAAAGAGGTACAGCCCGTCGGTATCTGGAAAGAGCGGGGGAACTTCCTGCCGCCCTGAATAACCTGGGAGCACTCTTGCTACAGGAAGGAGAATTTGAAAAGGCTAGAGAACTGCTAACTCGTGCCAAAGAAGCGGGTGTGAAGGAGGCGGGAGCCAACCTGAAAGAACTGGAAACAAAGATACAGGACAACCTTAAACTTGAAAGGTTGCAAAGAATAAATAAGCGGTAATAACTGCGTAGCAGGAGGAGTAAAGAAGTGATGCAGAATAATGAATGCAAAGTGAAAAGAAGAAATAATAGATAGAGAATTGCGCATCGTACAACTACCTGCTTCGTGCTTGCTGCAAAATGAAGTCGGTTCAAAATGTGAATGAGGAGTAAGTCCTTGGCATATTAACAGTTTAGCAACCATCGAAAGATGACAAAGAACCGATAACAGATGATGCAGAATAAAGCACAAGTGATGCAGAATGAATAACAGCTAATGATGAAGTAGAAAGGACAAGAGATGAAAAAGAACGAATGTGAATTGGTACAGAATTAACGAAGGTAAAATGGAAAGAAGAAAGAACCTGTCATCGTATGATTAGCTGTATGGCGCTTACGCTACGACAAAGGGTGAATCTGAATCTGGGGTAAGTCCTTGAACGAATAACTATTGGGGAATTATTTGAAAATATGGCAAAACAAAAGAGAATAGATAATCGGATTATTAACCATTTAGCAACCATCGAAAGATGGACAAAAACAAAATGAAAATTGTAAAAACTACAGTTACTAAACAAAATCAATTATTAATCAAAAACAAAATGAAAATGAGAAATTATTTCAAGAGTGCACTTCTTGCATCGGCCTTTATCGTAGGTTTCGCAAGCTGTAGCAATGATGATGAGATCGGTGGAGCCGATTTAGGAGATGCTGTACAGACTATGGTTCAAGTTGCCATTACACAGTCAGGTCCAGCAACGTATGCTGGTAGTGCAACAGCAACAACAGAAGAAAGCGCAGTTAACAAAGTCGAGTTGTACATCTTCAATAAAAGTAAGGTGCTGGAAGCTGTTGAAAAGACAACTTTTGCGACTGGAACAGCAGAAACTATGAAATTCAAATTAACAAAAGGTATACATTACTTCTACGCAGCAATTAACGCTCCTGATAACTTGTTGACATCAGAGCAAAAAGCTATAGGGGTAACATTGGATTCTTTCAAAAAGAATTTAACGAAAGCTTTTGAAGAAGGTGAATTGAATAATCCTGCAAATGGATTCTTCATGACTAATGTAACCAATGAACCTGTATTAGCAGATTTGGTAGAAACTGAAGATCCACAAGACAATGATGTTCAGATTAGCGTTGGACGCGCTATGGCAAAGGTGAATGTAGCTTTTAAACCTGAGTCGCAAGGAGTATTAGGAAAACTTAGTAATGTACAATATAAAGTGCATAATAATCCTATCAAAATGTATTTTATGCCCTTTTACGAATCTGGAGTTTTACAAACACCATTCTTTACTGACGAAGTAGGAGAAGACGGAAGTGGAACTATAACTAGCGCTAACTATTTCCCAAATTTACAATACTCGGGTGAGCAAGAAAACACCGATAAATACTTAAAGGAAGATTTTGAAAAGAGTTTTGTATCTTATGCAATAGAAAACAGCAATGCAGTACCTAGAGAGGGAAACAGCACATTCCTTATGATTAGAGGTACATATACCCCGGCAAAAACATTTGATGGGAATGGAGAAAATGAAATATTAGATGTAAATGGCAATACAACAGGAGATTCTTTCTGGCGCATAAAAGCAACAGATGGAACCTTTACAGACAAATTCTATCGCGATAAGCCGACAACCACTGTCGCTGACGGTGGTTTAGCTTTTAAATATGAAAACGGGCTTTCTTACTACGCTTTATGGGTTGGAGATAATAGCATAGAGAAGAATCCAACAGCTAAGTATACAGTAAAACGCAACAACTTCTACAAAGTGACTATTACTTCGGTAAGTGGTCCGGGCGCAAATACTGAAAATGGCAAAGACGAAGGTGAAGAAGGTGTTACCGATCCAAAAGAAGAACTTGATGCTAAGACACAGATCCAAGCAACAATTACGGTTCTTCCTTGGACAGTAATCGATCAATCAGGAGGAATCTAATTAACCCTGAACAATTATAAAGCATATTACCCGTAATTCATTTTACGGGTAGCCTTTCCTACTTGAAACATACGCAGGAACGATAAGTAAACTACAATGATGAAATACCTATTTAAAAAATATTCGATACAAAGTGCCATTCTATTTATACTCTTTGTATTTACAGGCTGTTTTAGCAATGATATAGCGAACTGCCCAAGTCAGACATACCTGCGCTTTATGTATACGAAGAATGTAGATAATGTCTGTCACTTTCAGGAGCAGGTCGAACACCTTGACCTCTACCTTTATGACGGCAATGATAAATTTATAAAGAAACAATACCTCCCTACAAATGCTTTGTCGGAAGGCAGCCGCCTGTTGCTTGATTTAGCTCCGGGCAACTATACTGCAGTAGTTTGGGCAAACGTAAAAGAAGAACATTTTGCATGCACCCCCGGTGCTACGCTTCAAGACATGAAACTGGACCTGAAATGTCCCGAAGATGGCCATGTAACAACCGATCCCGGCGAAATCTTGCATGGGATAGCCTCTGTAACGATCACTGAGTTCGGAGACCAAGAACATGTAGTATCCATGATTAAGAATACAAATCGTGTACACATTGTACTCGAAGATATAACCCCCATTTCCTCTTATTCCGCTTTCAGCGATAACCCTTATAGCCTGGCTATTACGGGAAGCAACGGAAGCTATAACTATGACAATACGCTGGCCGATGGAGCCGCACTCAATTATATACCCCAATATACGATAGCGGGGAATACCACACAGGCCGACTTTACGATCTTGCGGATACGTGAGAACGACGACCTGCAACTAACTATCCAAGCAAACGGCAAAGAGATTCACACCGAGCGTTTGGCAACCCGACTGATGGAAAATCCACGCATCAACGGTAATGACGACTTTGACCGTATTGACGACTATACCCTGCACTACCACCTGATACAGAAGGAAGACGGTGCGCACGTAGTTACGTTGATAAGCATCAACGACTGGGATGTAACCCATACCGGAGGAGGCATTTGACGCTCCTGAAGAGAGGATAATAATCGCAGTAAAATATAGAAAAAATACAGCTTTATGAAAATAGTTAAACTAAAATGGATACTCTTATCGTTGCTTGTCATCCTCACCGGATGCTCTACCGACGATCTTGTCAACTCTGGCGAAGGGATCGACAGAGGCACGCATATGGAACTGTTGCTCACGCTCAATGTTCCGGGTGTATTTACCTCCCCCTCTTCCTATGCCCTGACTGAGGATATGGAAAGAGAGATCACGAAGATCGATGTCTTGGTATTCAAGGAAGAAAACGAAGTTGACGGAGACGGTGTAAAGAAGGAAACCTTTCTTTATGCCACCACAGGAACAACCGATTTGGATGGTAGTGGTACAGCATCTCAAAAGATCAAGGTGATGCTTCAGAAGAGTACCGGTTCGGAGAAGCACCGGATTGTTGTGCTAGCCAATCAAAGCGGATTAACCGAAGCAGTAAAGGCTGGTTTTACGAAGGGAGATCTGAAAGAAGATGTCCTTAAAAAGATTGTGTTCGACAACAAGGAACCGTGGAGAACTGCAGGAAACGACTATACTCTGCTACCTATGTGGGGAGAAGCCGCACAATGCATAGCCATTACTCCCTCCACAAACTCTACCTCACTGGGTACAATTACCCTATATCGTGCGGTAGCCCGGATAGATGTTGGCTTGCAGATAAGTTCCGGCAGCGATGCGCCCAAATTCGAGATAGATGAAGTGAAGCTATGCGATGCATACAATCAGGGAAGAGGAGCCCCTAACCAAAGTGTTTACAAAGACAGCCTACCCAGTATTCCGACTTCCTTCGAGAAAACGGATATAACTTATAACAACGCCGTAAATAACTATGTTCGTGAAATATATACCACAGAAGCCGAAGCGGGAGAAACCTACCTACTTGTTAAAGGACGCTATAATGAAGGAACTGCAACCTGGTATCGAATCGATTTCTATAAACGTACCAGCGACGAATCTCCGGAACAGGTACAGCTCCCTTTATTGCGCAACTACATCTACCGAATAAATATTACCTCGGTAAGTGGCCCGGGTTATACAGACGAGGAGGATGCAAAGAAATCACGCCCCATGAACATGGAGCATAAAGTACAGTTATGGAATACCGGCGATATAAGCGAAGTTGCATTCGATGGACAATATCTATTGGGTATATCGGATAAAGAATTCAATTTTCCAGCTGCCGAATCCGAAGGAGAGCTTATTATCACAACAGACGCTTTGGACATTTATGACTCGAACCTCGGAAAAGTGGCTATCAAGTTGGATTATCTCTTAGAAGATGGAAAGACTACAAGCAGCTGGCTCTCTCAGACGGGGATAACCTACGAGACAAACAGTGACGGGATGAAAAAATATACGATAAAGTTTAAAGCTATAGAGAACACAGCCGAAGAAGGTCGTATTGGTTATATACGTATTACTGCCAACAACCGCTTGAAGCTAATGATAACAGTTACGCAAAAAGCTAAAATAAAGATCACGATTGCGCAAGACAGCTATTATGCCTTGGATGGTGACCCGCATAGCCTCACTGTAAAAGCAACCGTACCATGGAAAGCTGTGTTGAAAACCAATCCTCAATCGATTATAACAAACTGCAATGTAGATGATGAAATAGCAACCGGAGCAGCAAATGTTACTAAAAAGATAACCTTTACAACCAAAGACGATATTACAGGCGGACCGGTTATTTGGAGAGAAGATGCAGAGGTCGAAATACAAGACGAGCAAGGAGGCTTCCTTGAAACGGTTTTCCTACGTTGTATATCGGGTACTATACTGCAATCATCAAATTCATATTTTGTTGCCCCTCTTGGCAGTGATGGCGTGAGCAATAGTAGAAATGCAGTTGCTATCCCTGTAGAACGTGCCAATATCACTCCTGCAGAGGTACTCGGAACTCAAATAAAAAATACTACTAATTTTACAGCTGAATTGCTTTGGACAGATAATAAAAAGGGCATGGCCGATGATTCAAATATAAAGGCATACACAAAATCTGGGACAGGCCATAAATACATCGTTGTACATGCGGGAAACAGTCCGGGGAATGCTTCTATAGCGGCTAAAATAGGAACAAAGATTGTGTGGAGTTGGCATATCTGGGTGACAGAATACGATCCCGGTGACGGTTCGGAAATAACAACAACAGAAGGTATACATGAACTGGCAAATGGAACCGGAGCGATATACAACTTCGACACCCGAGTTTTTATGGATAGAAATCTTGGTGCTACAACCAGCGAACTCGGAACATTCAGTACTTACGGGTTACACTACCAATGGGGGCGTAAAGATGCACTCATACTTTTTTCTAGCTATAATGAAACAGGAGTAGCAGTAGGAGTAAAAATAAAAAGTAAAACGAAAGCAAGTATTGCCGATGCAATAGCCAATCCATACACTTTTTATTACTATACGATAAAAAACAGCACGGGATCTTGGTATGATTGGTGTGACCCACAGTCTGATGATTTGTGGGGTACAAATGCCGAAAAAACGATTTACGACCCTTGTCCTTCAGGATGGCGTGTACCTACCGATGGTGGAGGAGAAGACACATCTCCTTGGAAGAAAATAAATAAGAAATGGGCTGATGACTTCCCCGAACGTACAGGTCTTAACTATCCAGAGATGGGCCCCTACCGGGAGCAGGGATACGCATAGGTTCTTCTGGAACAACTAGTATGGGTAGGCGCGGTTCTTACTGGTCAGCAGATCCTCACACCAATTCACTAGGAGTAATAAGATCGTTAGGACTGGACTTTAGCTCAAAAAATAGAATAAGTGCTCCAGATTATAATGAACGCTCTAGAGGCTGCTCAGTACGTTGTGTTAAAGAGTAAATAATGAACGAGCAAAATTAAGCTTATAAAACAAAGAAAGAAATGGGAATGGCAACACCTATATATAATGAGAAGCTTACGAGAGGGCAGAACCATCTAATTGTACAGCAGCGTATTCAGGCGCAGGGTGTTGCTTATTCGATAACCAAATAGGCCGCAAGGTCAAAAAGAGACAAACGTAATCCTTGAAATGGCTACGCCTGTAGCCGTTTATTTATGTTAAGTGCTCCTGTTCGCTGTGAAGCGCGCAGGAGCACACTCCTTTTTAGGGAGTAGCTGTTTTTAATACATCTCCTGAGCGGTATGCATGCATTGAATCACCTCTTCTTTGCTGCCGCTAAAGGGACCCGACTTTTCAATCTTCAAGGTAGACATGGCTGCGGCAAAACGCCCGGACGCTTCGATGTCTTTTCCGGATGCCCGCTGATATAAATAGCCGATGGTATAGGTATCTCCGCATCCCGTAGCATCAATTACCTGACGGGGCTTGTAGGCAGGAATGCGGTGGAACGCACTGCCGTCGAAGATTAGTGAGCCCATGCTGCCCAACGTGACAAGTACCTCCTTTACGCCCCATTCATGCAATTTACGGGCAGCATCGTGTGGATCGCTTAGTCCGGTGAGTACCTCCATTTCGTGTTCGTTTACTTTGAGGTAGTGGATGTAGGGGAGGGCTTCCCGCTTGTCTGCCCAGTCGATGGGGTAAACATGCTGTTGGCGTACTTCACGGAGGTAGCCTGCGAATCTACGGCAACACGTCCTTTGCGTGCGAGATCCTTTATAACGTCTATCGAGAAGTCATCGGCCAGAAGCGCGCCTAAATGGTAAACCTGCGCATTGATATCAGGCAGTGAAGAGGGCGTGAACGGATCGGCCTTTGCCAGTACGCGTTGCGTACGTTCGTCGGGGTTGTCACCATAGATGTTTTCAAAATAGACGGAATGGCTGCTTGGCAACGCGGTGACATCGATACCCGTTGCCCGGAGTTGCTCGATTACGCTCATTTCGGTAGCACCTACCGCCGTTACTAACGTGTAACTAACATCGCCGAAGCAACGGATGGCGTGTGAGCAATAAAAGGCAGTTCCACCCGGCATATAGACTGTGGATTGCGGGGTGATGACTTTATCTAAAGTAATGTGTCCGATGCAGCAAAGTTGGAATTTCTTCATGTGATAGATATTAAAAAAAAGCCTCCAAGAACGTGTCTTGAAGGCTTTTCAATTTATTGGGTGCGGATGATAGGACTCGAACCTACACGTCTCTCGACACCAGATCCTAAGTCTGGCGCGGCTACCAATTACGCCACATCCGCCAATGTGCTTTTTTGTTTAGCGGTGCAAAGATAGGAAGAAGTTTTGAACTGCCAAATATTTAGGGAATAAAGTTTATTTATTCAAGATTTCAAATGCTTTTTCAATCAGCGTATCTTTATTCTTTAGTTGATCTTCGTCGCTCATATCGATGGCTACATCCGGTTCGATACCTTGTTCGAGCGGTTGCATGTTTTTGTCGAAGTGCGGGCTGGCTGAGAAGCGGATGGTCCATCCGTTAGGTAGCTCGGAAGTGAAAGGGAGTCCCGAGCCGCCACCCGTCTGATCGCCCACCTGAATGATGTTGCCGCCTTCGATGCTGCGCATCAGGTTCACAAAGTCGTTCGTGGCACTGTAGCAACGGCGATTGGTGAGTATGACTACCTTTTTCTGGTAGCGGATGCTATTGGACGGTTCGAGGTAGATCGCTTCCGGAGCTGAGAAATCATTGTGTCCCTTCCCCGTTTTGTGTTGGATATACCCGGTCAGCACCTTCTCGTTGGTGAAGCGGGCTGCGATGCGCGATGAGTTGGTGAGGTTCCCGCCTCCATTGTCACGCACATCGATGATGAGTCCGTTGCTCACAGCCAGATACGAGAGCATTTCGTCCAGATTGCCATTGCCTACACCGGCGCTGAAACTCTCGTAGCGTACGTAGCCGATGTTGTTATCGAACATTTTATACTTCATGCCGGCGGATGTGCGGTAGTCTGTGCTGGCTCTGCCCAAGTAGTATTGATAGAGAATATCTTCGCGGTAGTTCCAGGGGAAGTCCTGATACCAGTCGTCGTAGAAAGATACGCGGCTCGATGAGGCGAGGTTGACGTGTCCGTCTTTGAGCACATACAGCATGGCGCTGAGCTTGTCGAACAGGTCCTCGTTGGTCATGGTAGCCGTAATCTGAGGCCTGTATTCGTCGTACACCGCATCCCAGTCGATGCCTTTGGCTTCGAGAAAGCAGTAGCGTTCATCGATGGTTTTCCAAAGTTGTTCAAAATTCCCTATCGGGTCGTTGGCATAGTCATCCTCGCCGATGCAAGAGGTGACGAGCGGCAGGCAACAAAGGAATTGGAGAACACGTATAATCTTATTTTTCATTTTTCTCTATTTACTCTTATAACTTCATCTTTCTAAGCTTCACCTCCTCTTAATACGCTCTCACAGAAGCGGGCAGGGGAGTTCCTTTCTTGTTACGGATGCGGTATATGTCTTTTACGAATCCCACCATAAATACATGGGAATACGTATGCGTCTTGATTTGGTTGACATTGGACTGTTGCAAGTCGGCCAGGTAGCTGATTCGCATTTTGGCGTATCGCACGGGAAAGTCGACCGAGAGCATCTGCCGCAAAGAGGCTGATTGTGTAGAGAGGTGAACTGGATTACTCCGCTGGAGTTGCCTAGGGAGAATATTTCATAGTAGGACTGTCCGTAGTGGGGCGAGAACATGGCACCGATCATGGGGACATTGACTTGGTATCGCAGAACGAGCGGATAGCGTTTGATCTTCAGGTGCCAGATGGCCATTCCCGATGCGTCCAGGTTGACGTATGCCCGGGCAGAGGCCGGGTTGTTGGTATTGCGCAGATTGTAGACAAAGCCTCCGTTGACGTCGATCAAGCTCCGGCAAGCAGTTTGAAGTTCTCGGTAAGGCGGAATTGGTAGTGCAGTCCGTAGTTCCAATTCACCAGTCCCGAGAAGGTGTTGTTGTTGTCCACCCGGTTGTGCGTATAGCTACATCGGCCTGAAAGAAGTTCTGGACAGACACGTTGCCGTCGAAAAGCTTCGTCATGCGAATGGTCTCGTGCGAAAAACGGAAGTCGACACCTTTGTATTCCTGAGGTGAAAGATAGGTGTCGAACACATTGGTGAAGCCAATGCCGTACATCGTGGCGCGTGTTACATATCGGTTTGCCTGTAAGGTATCCGGAACGGAACCTTCGCCTCCTTCGCCTCCCAGCATGGGCAGCGTGTTGGCCAGTAGCAGAGCCGATATAATGCAAGTCCTGATTTTTTCATCTTGTTCTATTTATATGTTCTCTTCCGGAGAGAGGGGACAGATGGGAAGCTTTGCTTAGAACAACTTCATCTGTCCGGTGATCTCATCAATTATATCTCCTTCGCTTTTATCTGAATCGGGGTCCAGATTCTCAGGCTCCTCTTCTGCTTCTTCTTGCTCTTCCTTTTGGGGAGCGGGGAAGCGTGTCGGGTCGAGCTCATTGACTGTTTCGATGGTGAAAGTAGTCAACCGCTTGCCTTTGGCTTTAAACCCTTTGACAGCGATAAACTCTTCGGCATCGATCTCCAGCGGCTCGCGGAAATCATCATGTCCGCCGAATACAACCTCAAGTCTGGGGAAATACTCGTCGGAGAGCAAGATAAGCCGGCTATTCTTATTATCCCCCAGGTAGTTCTGTTTCCGGTTTCCGGCTTCAAAACAGAAACGTTTCAGGTAGGGGTAGTTCTGTTGGTCGGCATCGTAGAGGGCGGCGGTCCATATTTTGTTCGGATCGAACTTCTCTACGATACTTACATTGTCTTCGTAATGGTTGCTCAGGTCGAAATTGCTGGTGTAGAAGTCGCCATTGTTCAGTACTACCAAGATGGAGTCGTCACTTTGGAACTCGCCCAGGAACTCGCCCCGTCCGTCGTAATTGAGTCGTAATACGTCGCGGTCGAACCACACCTTGCGTCCTCCCAGCGTGGAACCTCCCTTCTGTTTCAACACGATTTTGTGAACCGGCAGGCGGGTGAGGATCACGCCACGTGCCTGACGTCCCTTGATCGTGACTTCGCTGAAGTCGTGTTCGAAGATGATGCGGCGTACCCGTGGATTGGGTTTGAGCGTTACCTTGATCACTTCGGCTTCACCGTTGGGGTTGGCGCTGAAATAGGTAATGCGCGAATCGGGTGTGCCCAGTGTTACGTCGTACTCGCGATCGCGTACAACGGCCGTCACGGCAAATCGTTTCACGTACGTAGTACCTTCTTTCCCGTCGCGGTAGGCCACGTTGTAAATGGTTCGCTTGTCGTTCTTCTTGAACACATTGGCGTAAAGTACATTCTTGCCGACAAACTTCTTATCGGCCACAGGCGTGACGATGTATTTGCCGTCGCGGAAGAAGATGATAACGTCGTCGATATCCGAGCAGTTGGCCACAAACTCGTCTTTCTTCAACGCTGTGCCGATGAAGCCTTCTTCGCGGTTGATGTATAGTTTCTCGTTCGCTTCTACCACCTTGGCGGCTACGATTGTATCGAAGTTGCGCAGTTCGGTGCGTCGCGGGAAGTTCTTGCCATATTTATTTTGCAGCATCTGATACCAGTTGATGGTATAGTCCACGATGTGCGCCAGGTGATTGTCTATTTCGGCTATGTCTTCCTTCATTTTGGCAATCAGCTCTTCGGCTTTGTCCGCATTGAATTTCAGGATACGTCCCATCTTGATTTCCATCAGTCGGAGAATATCATCCTTGGTCACTTCGCGGATAAACTGCGGATAGTAAGGCGTCAACCGCTTGTCGATGTGTTCGCAGGCAGCGTCGAGGTCTTTGGATTGCTCGAACTCTTTATCCTTATAGATGCGTTCGGCAATGAATATCTTTTCGAGCGAAGCGAAATGCAGGGCTTCGAGTATTTCTCCTTTGCGTATCTCCAGTTCCTGTCGCAAGAGATCGAGCGTGTTTTCGACCGACTTCCGGAGTATCTTGCTCACCGTCAGGAAATGTGGCTTCTGGTCGTCGATCACGCAACAGTTGGGCGAGATGCTTATTTCGCAATCGGTAAAGGCATAGAGTGCGTCGATCGTCTTATCGGACGAGGTTCCCGGCGCGAGGTGAACCTGAATTTCGACGTTGGCGGACGTATTATCGTCTACCTTGCGTATCTTGATCTTCCTTTGTCTACAGCTTTGAGGATGGAGTCGATGACCGACGTGGTGGTTTTGCCATACGGTATTTCGGTAATGGCCAACGTTTTATTGTCGAGTTTATTGATCTTGGCTCGTACTTTGACCGCCCCGCCGCGTTCTCCGTCGTTGTATTTAGACACATCGATGGAACCTCCGGTCTGGAAGTCGGGGTAGAGTTGGAAGGGCTCGCCTTTGAGGAAGCTGATAGACGCCTCGCAAAGCTCGTTGAAGTTGTGAGGCAATATTTTGGACGAAAGGCCTACGGCGATACCCTCAACGCCCTGCGCCAATAGCAACGGATATTTCACCGGCAGGGTGATAGGCTCTTTGTTACGCCCGTCGTACGATTGTTTCCATTCGGTTGTTTTGGGGTTGAAGACGACATCGAGCGCGAATTTGGAGAGACGTGCCTCGATGTAACGCGGAGCAGCCGCACCGTCGCCGGTGAGAATGTTACCCCAGTTACCCTGACAGTCGATCAGCAAATCCTTCTGCCTAGCTGTACCAATGCGTCGCCGATCGAAGCGTCACCGTGTGGGTGGAATTGCATGGTGTGTCCCACAATGTTCGCCACTTTGTTATATCGTCCGTCGTCCAGGCGTTTCATGGAATGCAGAATGCGGCGTTGAACAGGCTTAAAACCGTCATTGAGGTGGGGGACGGCACGTTCCAGTATCACATACGAGGCATAGTCCAGAAACCAGTTCTGGTACATACCTGTTAGTTGATGCTTTACGTTTTCGTCCCGTGCGTCCGCGGGTTTATAGTCTGAATGTCCTTCTGTCAGCTCGTTGATCTCGTCACTCATAATATCGTATATACTGTATTTTTACACATGTGCACGCAAAAATACAAAAATAAACGAGATTATGGCCAAAAACAGCCTACGATTTTGTGATATGGACGCTATCATTTATCCTTTATTTTTTGGTAACGCGCCAAGGACGGAAAGTAGTGTCGTACCAATGGGTGGTAGGGCAGTGTCGAAAAAACAGTATCTTTTGCTTTGTGCTTTTACTATAAAAGATTATTTTTGTAGTATGAAAAGCTTGTCTGACACCCGGGTCTTGAACCGTTCGACACCCGGGTGTCAGGATGCTCGAGATCCGGGTGTCGAACTGCTTGACACCCGGGTGTGAAACATGACCGGATTACGAATGAAAAAAGAAAGGAGTACAAGATTATGGCTGTTCCTTATGTAGTAAGAAAGAAAGCGGATTTAACATCCGGCGAAA
The DNA here is from genome assembly GCF_000517545.1 of Bacteroides reticulotermitis JCM 10512. Lineage (GTDB taxonomy): Bacteria > Bacteroidota > Bacteroidia > Bacteroidales > Bacteroidaceae > Bacteroides > Bacteroides reticulotermitis. The sequence continues at coordinate 79,086 of NZ_BAIV01000013.1, forward strand.
GAAAAGAGTTGTGGTACGCCGTACCCAAGAAAGTACAGGAAAGAGGAGGGGTGAAAAGCAAAGACCTGGCGTTGTGGATGGAGAAGACCAGCGGCTTCCATCACGGGCAGATCGAAGGTATGCTGTCGGAGTTGGCGTACAACATTCAGCATTTGCTCTCGCTGGGGAAGTCGGTGACCATTGACGGGCTGGGGACTTTCCAGACGGCGCTGACCAGTCCGGGATTCGAACACCCCGAGCAGGTGACGCCCGGCAAGGTATCTGTTTCGCGCGTCTACTTTGTGGCGCAGCCTGAGTTTAGCCGGGCGGTGAAGAAGATTAAGTGCATGCGCATACCTTTTAAATATTATATGCCCGAAGATCAACTGACCTCAGCGATGAAGAAGGCCGACCGCGAGGAAGAACAAACTCAAGAATAAGATAAATTAATACCCTCGCTGTCTTATTTATGAGATAAATGCCTATCTTTGTGGCACTTTTTTGTAAAAAAGCTAATTCAAATTAATAGATACATATATAAAATGGCACAAGAAGACGTTTTTAAGAAACTGGTATCGCACTGTAAAGAGTATGGTTTCGTATTTCCTTCAAGCGATATCTACGACGGATTGGGCGCTGTGTATGACTACGGTCAGATGGGCGTTGAACTGAAAAACAACATTAAAAAATATTGGTGGGACAGCATGGTGTTGTTGCACGAAAACATTGTCGGGCTCGACTCTGCCATCTTTATGCACCCCACTATCTGGAAAGCTTCCGGACACGTTGACGCATTCAACGACCCTTTGATTGACAACAAAGACTCTAAAAAACGGTATCGTGCCGATGTGCTGATTGAAGACCAATTGGCTAAGTACGATGACAAAATCGATAAAGAAGTAGCGAAGGCTGCCAAACGTTTCGGCGAATCTTTCGACGAAGCTCAGTATCGTTCGACCAACGGACGCGTATTGGACAATCAGGCTAAGCGTGACGCGCTTCATGCTCGTTTTGCCAAGGCTTTGAACGATGGCAACCTGGACGATCTTCGCCAGATCATTGTAGACGAAGAAATCGCTTGCCCCATCTCCGGAACCAAGAACTGGACCGAAGTACGTCAGTTCAACCTGATGTTCTCCACCGAAATGGGTTCTACCTCCGACGGTGCTATGAAGGTTTATCTGCGCCCCGAAACGGCTCAGGGAATCTTTGTAAACTACCTCAACGTGCAGAAAACCGGCCGTATGAAAATACCTTTCGGTATCGCTCAGATTGGTAAGGCATTCCGTAACGAGATTGTGGCCCGTCAGTTTATCTTCCGCATGCGTGAGTTCGAACAGATGGAAATGCAGTTCTTCGTAAAACCGGGAACGGAACTCGACTGGTTCAAGCAATGGAAAGAAATCCGCCTGAAATGGCATAAGTCACTCGGCTTTGGCGATGATAAGTATCGTTACCACGACCATGACAAGCTGGCTCACTACGCCAATGCGGCTACTGATATCGAATTCCTGATGCCTTTCGGCTTCAAGGAAGTAGAGGGAATCCACTCGCGTACAAACTTTGACTTGTCGCAACACGAGAAGTTCTCCGGCAAGAGCATTAAATACTTCGATCCGGAACTGAACGATTCGTATACTCCGTATGTGGTTGAGACTTCAATCGGTGTGGATCGTATGTTCCTCAGCATTATGAGCGCTTCTTTCTGCGAAGAACAATTGGAGAGCGGAGAGAGCCGTGTGGTGTTGAAACTGCCTGCTGCCTTAGCCCCCGTGAAACTAGCTGTTATGCCGCTGGTTAAGAAAGACGGCCTACCTGAAAAAGCCCGCGAAATCATCGACGACCTGAAGTTCCACTTCAACTGTCAATACGATGAGAAAGATAGTATTGGTAAGCGTTACCGCCGTCAGGATGCCATTGGTACTCCGTACTGCGTGACTGTTGACCACCAGACGCTGGAAGATAACTGCGTGACGCTGCGTAACCGCGACACCATGCAACAAGAGCGTGTGGCAATCTCTGAATTGAATAACATCATTGCAGACCGGGTAAGCATTACTTCATTATTGAAAACAATCCAATAAAACCTTGACGAATGAGTAACAAAATCGGTTTATTCTCCTTACTATTGCTGACACTGACGTTTTTCTCTTGTAGCGAAACCGAAGAAGTAGGTAAATATGACAACTGGCGTTCGCGCAACGAAGCGTTTATCGACTCTTTGCAAAATGTATATGAAACGGCTTCCGACAAAGGCGGTTTGTCTCGTATCAAATTGGTAGCTGATCCTACTAATTACCTTTATTATAAGGAAATCCAGAAAGCTGCTGAAGGAACTGTTGGCAGTCCCAAATACTCCGACTACGTGAAGGTGTTTTACAAAGGTACTAACATCTTGGGTGAGTATTTCGACGGAAACTTTACCGGTAATAACCCGGTGATAGATGATGAAGACCCCAATACAGGTGATTCTACTCCGACCGTATTCCAAGCTGGTGCTGTGATTGCCGGTTGGGGCGAAATCTTGCAGCAGATGAAGATAGGTGACCGTTTCGTGGTATACATCCCTTGGGCGTACGCCTATGGAAGCGCCGGTAAGGGAAGCATTTTAGGCTATTCTACGCTCATCTTCGATCTTACGTTGCTAGATTATGCGAATAAAGAAGCAGATTTGAATAAATAGACTGATCTCATTCAGTAAAAACAGAAAGACCGCCTTTTGAATACGAGGCGGTCTTTCTGTTTTTTATCCATTGCTTCTCTTTACGCTACTCTCTCTGATGTGCAGATGCGTGGGAATCTCTACCTGCCGTATGGTACGGTCTCCCTTAATCTGATTGATCAGTAAGCGGCAAGCGGTTTCTCCCATCTCATAGGTCTGATGCGAAACGGCGGAGAGTTTGGGCTCCACGTAGTTGGCATGCTGCTCATCGGTATAACCGATCAGGGCGATGTCCTCCGGAATACTGAGTCCGTGGCTCCGGATAACTTCCATGGCGGCAAAAGCCAGCGTATCGTTCATGGCCAGAATGGCGTCGGGCGGTTGGGGGAGTGCCAGCAGCATCTCCGTGGCGATCTTGCCTTCGTCATAATCTATCTTCCGACAAACTACCAACTCTTTCTCAATGGGAATGCGGTTTTCGCGCAAGGCTTCGAGGTAGCCGTGCTTCCTTCTTTTGACAATATCCAGGTGGTTGGCTCCACCGATAAAAGCGACTCGTTTGCTTCCGTTGTCCAACAAATGCTGGGTGGCTATCTGGGCCGACTGCACCCCATCCGCTACAACGGAGGAGAACTGATCCGTCAGGCATACCCGGTCGAACAGGATAAGCGGCATATTGATATCCTTTAAGGCGGCTAGGTGGGCATAATCGGTTGTCTCTTGCGACAGACAGGCCAGAATACCCTCTACCCGCATATTTACCAGATTCTCGATGTTCCTCTTCTCATGCTCGTATGATTCGTGCGAGGTGGTGATGATAATGAAATAACCGTTGGCGATGGCCATATCTTCGATACCGCTCAGGATGGAGGCGAAGAAATGGGTTACGATGTCGGGCACGATCACACCGATGATGCGCGGTGCATTTCTGCGCAGACTCATGGCGAACGGGTTGGGACGGTAGTTGAGCTCTTTGGCTAGTTGCTTCGCCTTTTCGCAAAGCTCCCGGCTGATCTCCGGACTGTCGCGCAATGCCCTGGATACGGTTGGAATCGATACGCCCAAGGCTTGAGCGAGATCTTTGAGCGAGGTATGTTTACGGTATTCGGTCATGGGCTGTGGCTTGGTATCTTTTGCAAAGAAAGCACTTTTTATCCGAAAAGCGGCTAGTTGGCATGATATTTTACGTAACCGATTACGTGGCTTTTTAACCTATTGATTGATAGCTTAAAAGCTTTCCTTCCTATTTTTGTCTCATACAAAACTATTTAAAACTTGAATGTATGCAATACCATGAAATCGGAAAGACAGGGATGAAGGTGTCATCTCTTAGTTTTGGAGCTTCTTCACTGGGAGGAGTATTCCATGATGTTAAAGAGAAAGAAGCGATTGAAACAGTGTTTACCGCCATCGAAGCGGGTATAAACTTTATCGATGTTTCTCCTTACTATGGACATTATAAAGCGGAAACTGTGTTGGGGAAAGCGCTGAAGGATATTCCTCGCGACCGTTACTACCTGTCCACCAAAGTAGGACGCTACGGCAAAGACGGGGTGAATACGTGGGATTATTCGGCTAAACGTGCTACAGAGAGTGTATACGAAAGTATGGAGCGTCTGCATATCGATCACATCGACTTGATTAACGTACATGATATTGAATTTGCCGACCTGAACCAGATCGTCAATGAGACTTTGCCTGCTTTGGTAGAATTGCGCGAGAAGGGCGTGGTTGGCCATGTGGGAATCACCGATTTGCAATTGGAGAATCTGCAATGGGTGATCGATCACTCACCTAGCGGCACTGTGGAATCGATTCTAAACTTCTGTCACTACTGCCTGTGCGACGATAAACTGGCGGACTTTTTGGACTATTTCGAAGCGAAAGGTGTTGGCATTATTAACGCTTCTCCGCTTTCAATGGGCTTGTTGAGCGAACGCGGTGTACCTGCCTGGCATCCGGCTCCGGCATCGTTGGTTGAGGCTTGCCGCCAAGCGATGGAGCACTGCAAAGTGAAGAACTATCCGATCGAGAAGTTGGCTATGCAATTCTCAATCGCTAACCCGCGTATTGCGACTACCTTATTCAGTACCGCGAATCCGCAGAATGTGAAGAAGAATATAGCTTTCATCGAGGAACCCCTGAACGAGGAGTTGGTTCGTGAAGTGCAGAAAATTATCGGCGATCAGCAGCGGGTGAGTTGGTCAAACTCCTAATACAGGCTGTATGGACTATACAATAATTGATGCGCACGCGCATTTGTGGTTGCGACAAGATACCGTGGTAGACGGACTCGCTATTCGCACGCTTGAAAACGGACGCTCCGAGTTTATGGGAGAGATCCGTCAGATGGTTCCCCCTTTTATGGTGGATGGTGTGAATAGTGCGGAGGTCTTTCTCTCGAATATGGATTATGCGCAGGTGGCTGCGGCTGTTATTACCCAAGAATATATCGACGGTATTCAGAATGAGTATCTGGCGGAAGTCGTAGCTCGCTATCCCGGCCGTTTCTTTGTTTGCGGAATGTGTGAGTTTCGTAAGCCGGGTTATCTGGAGCAGGCCAGGGAGTTGATCTCCCAAGGCTTCAAAGCGATAAAGATTCCGGCTCAGCGTTTGCTGTTGAAAGAAGGGCGGGTAATGCTGAATTGCGAGGAGATGATGGAGATGTTCCGTTACATGGAAGAACGCGAGATAATGCTCTCCATCGACTTGGCGGATGGTGCGGTACAGGTTCCCGAAATGGAAGAGGTGATTCGGGAATGTCCCCGCTTGAAGATCGCTATCGGGCATTTCGGAATGGTGACTCGTCCGGAGTGGCAAGAGCAGATCAAGCTGGCCCGTCACCCGAATGTGATGATCGAATCGGGTGGAATCACTTGGCTGTTCAACGAGGAATTCTATCCGTTCAACGGAGCCGTCCAAGCAATTCGGGAAGCAGCCGATCTGGTTGGAATGGAAAAACTGATGTGGGGATCGGATTATCCGCGTACCATTACGGCTATTACGTATAAGATGTCTTACGACTTTATAAGTAAGACACCGGAACTGACCGAAGCGGATAAACGGCTTTTCCTGGGCGAGAATGCCCGGAACTTCTACGGCTTTGCCGATCTTCCCCAACTACCTTATATTAAAAACATGTCTGAATAAAAACAAATACCATGAAAAAGAATACATACGCCATACCGTTGGCACTCGTCTTTAGCCTTTTCTTCCTGTGGGCGATCAGCAGTAACCTGCTGCCTACGATGATCCGGCAGTTGATGAAGACTTGCGAATTGAATACCTTCGAGGCTTCTTTCACCGAGACAGCTTACTGGCTGGCTTATTTCATATTCCCGATTCCGATAGCTATGTTTATGAAACGCTATAGTTATAAGGCGGGCATTATTTTCGGACTTCTGCTGGCTGCGGTTGGGGGCTTACTTTTCTTTCCGGCTGCCATGCTGAAAGAGTATTGGGCGTACCTCTGCATCTTTTTTGTTATTGCTACCGGTATGTGCTTTCTGGAGACAGCAGCGAATCCGTATGTGACGGTTCTGGGTGCGCCTGAAACGGCTCCGCGCCGGTTGAATCTGGCACAGTCGTTCAATGGCCTTGGGGCGTTTATCTCTGCCATGTTCCTGAGTAAACTGGTGTTGAGCGGAACGCATTATACCCGCGATACGCTGCCTGTGGACTATGCGGGCGGTTGGGATGCGTATATACAGATGGAAACAGACTCGATGAAGTTCCCGTATCTGATGCTTGCCTTATTATTGGTGCTCATTGCCATCGTATTTGTATTCTCTAAACTCCCTCGGATTGACGACGAAAGTCCGGCTACGAAGGGGAAGGAGAAATTGATTGAGTTCGGTGTGTTGAGACGTTCGCATTTACGCTGGGGAGTGATTGCCCAGTTTTTCTATAACGGTGGACAGACAGCTATCAACAGTCTTTTTCTGGTGTATTGCTGTACTTATGCCGGACTGTCGGAAGAGTCTGCGACAACATTCTTCGGGCTTTATATGCTCGCGTTCTTGTTGGGACGTTGGATCGGAACCGGCTTGATGGTGAAATTCCGTCCGCAGGATATGCTGTTGGTATACGCTTTGCTAAACATCGTGCTGTGCGCGGTTGTTGTGGTTTGTGGTGGTATGGTAGGGTTGTATGCCATGTTGGCTATCTCCTTCTTCATGTCTATCATGTATCCGACACAATTCTCGCTGGCTCTGAAAGGATTGGGCAGCCAGACCAAGAGCGGCTCGGCCTTCCTCGTTATGGCTATTGTGGGTAATGCCTGCGTACCTCAGCTGACGGCTTACTTCATGCATGCGCATGAGCATATTTACTATGTGGCATACAGTGTGCCGATGATTTGCTTCGCTTTCTGTGCCTATTATGGCTGGAAGGGGTATAAAGTGATTGATTAAATAACCTATATATAAAAAGATGAAAGCAGTTCAAATAATCAACCCCTCCGAAATGAAGGTGGTCGATCTGGAAAAACCGGTCGTTGGAGCCGGTGAAGTATTGGTGAGAATTAAGTATGTCGGTTTCTGCGGATCCGACCTGAATACCTTTTTGGGACGCAATCCGATGGTGAAGTTACCGGTTATACCGGGACACGAAGTCGGAGCGGTAGTGGAAGAAGTCGGTCCGGGCGTACCTGCCGGTTTCGAGAAAGGGATGAATGTAACGCTGAACCCGTACACCAACTGCGGAAATTGTGCGTCGTGCCGCAACGGCCGTGTGAATGCTTGCGAGCATAACGAAACACTGGGTGTGCAACGCAACGGTGTGATGTGTGAGTATGCCGTATTGCCTTGGACGAAGATCATCCCCGCTGGAGACATCTCTGCCCGTGACTGTGCGCTGATCGAACCGATGAGTGTCGGTTTCCACGCTGTTGCCCGTGGACAGGTGACCGACAACGAGGTTGTGATGGTAATCGGTTGTGGAATGATTGGTGTCGGTGCGATTGTACGTGCCGCTCTTCGGGGTGCTACGGTTGTGGCTGTCGACTTGGATGACGAGAAGTTGGAGCTGGCGAAAAAAGTCGGAGCTTCGTACGTCATTAACTCCAAGACCGAGAATGTGCACGAGCGTATGCAGCAGATCAGCGAAGGGCTCGGCGCCGATGTGGTGATTGAAGCCGTAGGAAGCCCTGCAACTTATGTGATGGCGGTTGACGAGGTAGGATTTACCGGACGCGTGGTTTGCATAGGTTACGCTAAAAGCGAGGTGGCTTTTCAAACGAAGTATTTTGTGCAGAAAGAACTCGATATCCGGGGTTCACGGAATGCGCTACCTGCCGATTTCCGGGCAGTCATTAATTATATGAAAGCCGGTAATTGCCCGATAGAGGAACTGATCACTAAAATAGCAAAACCTGAACAGGCCTTGGAGTCCATGCAGGAATGGGCGGCTAATCCGGGCAAGGTTTTCCGGATTCTGGTCGAATTGTAAGATAAATCCTTTTTTTATTTAGCTTATATTTAAGCTGTCTCGTTGCAAAGATGAGGCAGCTTTTTTTTATTCCTTCTCTTCTCATGCCGACTAGCTTTTGTAGATAATACATCGGATCGGGGATGAAAATAGATAAACTTGTAGGTCGATGTAACGTGTGGCTATGTATCTGCAACACACGTGAAACTCTAATTAAGCAGGATGAACTATTTTTGTCTTCAGATTAACTGTAATTAAATAAGTTTGATAGTATGAAGAAATGTTGGATACAGATCATAGGTGTCTGTTGTTTATTATCGGTTTCGGCATGTAAGCAATCGTTGCCTTATCAAAATACGTCTTTGTCCGCGGAGCAGCGGGCGGAAGATTTATTGCATCGGCTTACTTTGGAAGAAAAAGTCGCTCTGATGCAGAACAGTTCCCCGGCTATTCCTCGCCTGGGCATTAAGGAGTACGATTGGTGGAATGAGGCTTTGCATGGAGTAGGACGGGCCGGACTGGCTACCGTTTATCCGCAGGCTATAGGCATGGCGGCTTCGTTCAATGATTCTTTATTATATAAGGTGTTCGATGCGGTGTCTGATGAGGCGCGTGCCAAGTCGCGTGTGTTTAGTGAACAGGGTGGGTTGAAGCGTTACCAGGGGTTGACCTTCTGGACGCCGAACGTGAATATATTCCGTGACCCTCGTTGGGGGCGCGGACAAGAGACTTATGGGGAAGACCCGTATCTGACCGGATGTATGGGGATGGCGGTTGTTCGTGGATTGCAAGGCCCTGCCGATCAGAAATATGATAAGTTGCATGCTTGCGCCAAGCACTTTGCGGTTCATTCCGGCCCGGAATGGAACCGGCATAGCTTTGATGCGGAGAATATTGCTCCCCGCGATTTATGGGAAACCTATCTGCCTGCCTTCAAGGATTTGGTGCAGAAAGCAGATGTAAAGGAGGTGATGTGTGCCTACAATCGTTTTGAGGGCGAGCCTTGTTGCGGCAGTAATCGGCTACTGATGCAGATATTACGTGATGAATGGGGGTATAAAGGGATAGTAGTCTCTGATTGTGGGGCAATATCGGACTTCTATGCGCCCAATACCCACCAGACTCATCCCGACAATAAACACGCATCGGCAGGTGCTGTGTTGAACGGAACGGATTTGGAGTGCGGTAATGAATATGCCTCGTTGCCTAAAGCTATTCAGGACGGGTTGATTGATGAGAAACAGATTGATATTTCACTCAAAAGGCTGTTGAAGGCGCGTTTCGAATTGGGAGAAATGGATGCTCGTCCGGCATGGGCCGAGATTCCAGCTCGGTAGTAAATAGTGCCAAGCATCAGCAACTGGCTTTGCAGATGGCACGCGAATCGATTGTACTTCTACAAAATAAAAATCAGTTGTTGCCTTTGGGAAAGAATCTGAAGGTTGCTATCGTGGGGCCTAATGCGAATGATTCGGTCATGCAATGGGGAAATTATAACGGTTTTCCTGCTCATACGACCACGCTACTGGAAGCTGTTCGGAAAGTTTTGCCGGAGAATCAACTTATTTACGAAGAAGGATGCGACCGGACCAGTGATAAAGCACTCCGCAGCTTGTTTCACGAGTGCCGTGCGGATAATAAACCGGGTTTCAATGCTACGTACTGGAATAACCGCCGGTATGAAGGCACAGTTGCCGCTACCGATCGGGTGACAACGCCTTTCCATTTTTCTTCGGGAGGAGCTACCGCATTTGCACCGGGTGTACAAACGGCCGACTTCTCTGCTTGCTATCGGTCAACTTTCTCTCCAACTCGCTCCGGTAAAGTCGCCTTCCGTTTTCAAATGGATGGTGGAGTGGCTTTATCGATCGACGGTAAAGAGGTAGCCCAAACTGGAAATAGCAAAAATCCAACCGCTATATATACTCTTGATGCGAAGGCAGGACAGCACTATCAGGTTGAAATCCGTTTCAAACAACTCTATGGAGACGCTACTCTTAACTTCGATTTAGGAGAAGAGGTCCCATTGAATATGACTGCGGTTGTTGAGAAGGTGAAGGATGCCGACGTCATTCTGTTTGCCGGAGGAATATCTCCGACCTTGGAAGGAGAAGAGATGAGCGTCACCATTCCCGGCTTCCGTGGAGGTGACCGGACAGATATCGAATTGCCGGCTGTTCAGCGTGCTTTATTGCAGCAATTGCATCAAGCAGGCAAGAAGATTGTATTCATTAATTTCTCCGGTTCGGCTATGGGGCTTCTGCCAGAGTCTACGGCCTGCGACGCTATTTTGCAGGCATGGTATCCCGGAGAAGCCGGTGGTACGGCAGTTGCAGATGTTCTTTTCGGCAATTATAATCCCGCAGGACGTTTGCCTGTGACTTTCTACGAGAGCATTGCACAAGTTCCTGATTTTGAAGATTACTCGATGAAGGGGCGCACGTACCGGTATATGCAACAAAAACCTCTGTTTCCGTTCGGCCATGGGTTGAGCTATACGGAGTTTACGTATGGGGATGCGAAATTGAGTAAGAGTATAGTTGCGAAAGGTGAGAAAGTAAGCCTGACCATTCCGGTCAGCAATGTCGGACAGCGAGAAGGAGAAGAGGTTGTTCAGCTCTACTTGAAACGCCCGTCAGATAAAGAGGGTCCTCGATATACCTTACGTGCATTCAAGCGGATATCTATTCCGGCAGGAAAGACTGAATCTGTGACAATTCCTCTTACGCAGGAAAGTTTTGAGTGGTTCGATTCGGCAACCAATACGGTGCATCCGTTAGCCGGAGCTTATGAACTTCTGTACGGAGGTAGTTCGGATCTTGATAAGTTGAAATCAGTATCGATCACTGTGCAATGATGCCCTGCTATTTGTAATAGTCTTACCCTGTTGATTTGTTGAAACTCATTAATTGAGTGGATAAAGAATAAAACGAGCTTGTTCCTTTGAAAGGAATAAGCTCGTTTGTTTTAAACCAATGGCGCTCTTTATTTAAAGGGCAAAAGATCATTTATTATGCCCCTCAAATGATTGAATACATTACCTGATGTAGTTAGGAGCGTTCTCTTTGATTATCTGTAACATTCAGAAAGAGTAATGTAACACATCCGGCACTAGATGTAACCTCCGTATAGATGCCTGTATCACGATTGTGGGTACATGAGAAATCGAAACCATACATTTGCAGTACTGGTTTGAAAACAAGCATTTATTAGATAATAAAAAGTTATAATATGAGAACATTAAAGTTGATTTTGTCCGGATGGAAGTCTTTGAGTTTATTGCTATTTGCTATCCTTTGTTTTAGTACAGAAGCAAGCGGAAGAGGTAAGGTTACAAAGAATGCTCCTGTTTTTACGCATTTCACTTATCAGGGAGAAGATGCCATCTATAAAAATAATACACTGAAGCCGGATGAGTTTTATAATCCCATCTTGCAAGGTTGCTATCCTGATCCAAGTATTACCCGGAAGGGAAATGATTATTATTTAGTATGCTCGTCATTTGCAATGTTTCCCGGAGTACCGATCTTTCACTCCAATGATTTAGTCAACTGGAAACAAATCGGCCATGTACTGGACAGAACTTCACAACTAAAGGTGGAAGAGTGTGGTATCAGTGCGGGTGTATATGCTCCCGCAATAAGATATAACCCGGGTAATGATACGTTTTACATGATTACCACACAGTTTTCCGGAGGGTTCGGAAATATAGTAGTAAAGACGAAAGAACCGGAGAAGGGGTGGAGCGATCCTATCAAACTTCAGTTTGATGGCATTGATCCCTCGCTATTCTTTGACGACAACGGTAAGGCGTATGTGGTTCATAATGATGCTCCCCCACAGGGTCAAGAACGTTACTCGGGACACCGTGTCATAAAAATATGGGATTATGACATAGAGAATGATAGGGTGGTTCCGGGGTCTGATAAGATCATCGTTAATGGTGGAGTCAATATCGAAGAGAAGCCAATCTGGATCGAAGCACCTCATATCTACAAGAAAGACGGGCGATATTACTTAATGTGTGCGGAAGGCGGAACCGGCGGTTGGCATAGTGAGGTGGTCTTTGTGAGTGATAATCCCAAAGGTCCCTATTTACCTGCAAGCAGCAATCCTATTCTGACTCAACGTTATTTTCCGGTAAATCGGGAGAATAAAGTGGACTGGGCAGGCCATGCTGATCTGGTAGAGGGACCCGACGGCAAATATTATGGTGTGTTTCTAGGCATACGTCCTAACGAAAAGAGCAGGGTGAATACGGGGCGTGAAACATTCATTCTTCCGGTAGATTGGAGCGGAACATTTCCTGTTTTTGAAAACGGGCTTGTTCCCATGAAACCTACACTGAAAATGCCTGCAGGAGTAGAAAATATGACGGGTGAAAATGGCTTTCTGCCTAATGGGAATTTTGTGTTTGATGATGATTTCTCAGCAAAAAAGCTAGACCTCAGATGGATCGGACTTAGAGGACCGCGTGAAGAATTTATTAATATCACCGGCAAAGGTTTACGGATAACTCCTTTCCCGATTAATATTAAAGAAGTTAAGCCGACATCTACTTTGTTTTATCGGCAGCAACATAGCCATTTCACAGCGTCGGTAACGATGGATTACAGAGCTAAGACAAGTAATGAATTGGCCGGTATCACTTGTTATCAGAATGAAAGATATAATTATGTCTTCGGCATAACTAAAAAAGAGAAAAGCGACTACTTGATACTTGAAAGGACGGAAAAGGGGAAATCGATCCTTGTGGGAGAGGTAAAGATAGAAGCGGAGAAACCGATAACACTACAAGTAGCGGCTAGTGGTGATGATTATCGATTTAACTATTCGACTGACGGGGAAAAATTCCAGAATCTGGGAGGTACAGTTTCCGGTGATATTCTGTCTACTAATATCGCAGGAGGATTTACCGGAGCAATGATCGGATTGTATGCTACGTTGGCCAATGATAAGTAGTAGAAATGTTTAATCTTAAAATAGTATGATGAAATTCTTTTTTGCGCTAGCAATGCTATTGACAGCCGCCGTAGTAAATGCGGATGAAAAACAGATAGCAAGCCCGGATGGAAAATTGGCGGTGATTGTATCGGACATCAACGGACAACCCTCTTATCGTATCAGTTATAACGGCGTTTCTTTTTTAGAATCATCACCTTTAGGGCTGGTTACGAATATCGGTGATTTTTCGCAGCAAATGTCACTAGGCAAAGATATACGGGTTAAGGAAATTAATGAAGTGTATGAATTGCCTAGCATCAAACAGAGTAAGGTTCATTATGTAGCAACAGAGGCGACTATACCATTTATTCGAGAGGGAAAAGCAGTCTATGATGTCGTTTTTCGCATCAGTAACCGGGATGTTGTCTTTAAATATAAAATGTATCCGCAAGGTGAAACATTGAGTTGTATTATTCAAAAAGAAGCAACGGGTTTTGTGCTTCCCGATGGGACTACTACATTCCTCTGCCCGCAAAGTAAGCCTATGGGTGGATTTGCCCGTACTTCGCCCAGTTATGAAACATCCTATACGGTAGATGATGCCGTTGGCAAGAATGGATGGGGGGAAGGTTACACTTTTCCATGTTTGTTCCGTAATGGCGATAAAGGCTGGTTGCTCATTTCTGAAACAGGAGTAAATGGTGGCTATTGCGGTAGCCGCTTGTTGGGAGGCAATAAAGGATTGTATACAATCGGTTTTCCTCAGGAGGGTGAAGCAAATGGTAATGGTACGGTTGCACCGGGCCTCTCATTGCCGGGAGAGACGCCTTGGCGTACGATTGTTTTGGGAGAAACGCTTGCTCCCATAGTAGAATCAACAACTGCTTTTGATGCGGTGGAACCACTATATACGGCATCACAGAAATATACATACGGTTCTGGTTCGTGGAGTTGGATTATCGGTATGGATGCAAGTACGAATTATGAAGAACAGATCCGCTATATTGATTTCTCGGCTGCGATGGGGTATCAGTCTGTCTTGGTAGATGCGCTTTGGGATAAACAGATTGGGCACGATAAGATACAAAAATTGGCAGAGTATGCTGCGGCAAAGGATGTACATCTGTATTTGTGGTATAACTCCAATGGTTATTGGAATGACGCTCCACAATCGCCGCGAGGTATTATGAATCATACAATCGCTAGGCGGAAAGAAATGAAATGGATGCAAAGCATTGGTATACGCGGAATAAAGGTGGACTTTTTCGGCGGAGATAAGCAAATGACTATGCAGCTTTATGAAGATATTCTGGCAGATGCGAATGATTACGGATTATTGGTAATCTTTCATGGCTGTACTTTACCCCGTGGATGGGAGCGGATGTATCCAAACTTTGCATCCAGCGAAGCGGTACTGGCCAGTGAAAATCTTCATTTTTCGCAAGGTAGTTGTGATAATGAAGCATTTAATGCTTGTCTGCACCCGTTTATTCGCAATACTGTGGGGAGTATGGATTTTGGCGGTAGCGCATTAAATAAATATTATAATGCGAACAATGCTCCGCGTGGAAGTCGTAGAGTAACATCGGACGTCTTCGCACTGGCTACAGCCGTATTGTTTCAGAGTCCGGTTCAACATTTCGCCTTAGCTCCTAACAATCTGACAGATGCTCCGTCATGGGCTATTGATTTTATGAAACAAGTTCCTACGACTTGGGACGAGGTACGTTTCATTGACGGTTATCCCGGTAAATACGTTATTCTGGCTCGTCGTCATGGAGACAAATGGTATGTAGCCGGTATAAATGCACAAAAGGAGCCGCTGAAAGTCAAGGTTAACTTACCTATGTTTTCAAGTGGAGAGCAATTGCGGCTGTTTAGTGATGACCAGACATTGCAAGGTAACGTGAAACCGATCAAAATAGGAAAAAAACAAGAGTTGCAGTTGTCTATCCCTTGTAATGGTGGAATCTTAATTATAAAATAATTATTTACTATAATAAATTGAACATGAGAAACTTGAAATTACTAAGCCTGTCATTCCTGTTAGCGTTGGCTGCTACTCCGGGAATTGCACAAAACCCGATTATCCAAACAAAATATACAGCCGATCCGGCTCCGATGGTATACAACGATACTATATTCCTTTATACGACTCATGATGAAGATGACGCCGAAGGATTCAAAATGTTAGACTGGTTACTTTATTCTTCTACAGATATGGTGAACTGGACTGATCATGGAGCGGTTGCTTCTCTGAAAAGCTTTGATTGGGTGGCGCGTGATAATGGTGCATGGGCAGAACAGGTTATCGAACGCAATGGCAAATTCTATATGTATTGCCCGATTCACGGCAATGGTATTGGTGTTTTAGTATCCGATACTCCTTACGGACCTTTTAAGGATCCTTTGAACAAACCCTTGGTTTGGCAAAAGGAGCATTGGTACGACATAGACCCTACTGTATTTATTGATGATGACGGACAGGCCTATATGTATTGGGGTAATCCGAATGTTTATTATGTGAAACTGAATGAGGATATGATTTCCTATTCGGGGGAAATCGTACAATTGGAGAATAAACCGGAGCATTATCAGGAAGGTCCTTGGGTATATAAGCGGAACCAGCATTATTACATGGCTTTTGCCTCGACTTGTTGTCCGGAGGGTATTGGTTATGCCATGAGTGATAAACCTACCGGACCGTGGACTACCAAAGGATACATCATGCGTCCTACAGAGAAGACTAGAGGGAATCATCCGGGTATTATTGATTATAAAGGGAGCTCTTATGTGTTTGGTTTGAATTATGATTTACTGCGTCTGGAGACTCCCGACCATAAAGAACGTCGTTCGACTTCTGTTGCAAAAATGCATTATAATTCCGATGGAACTATTCAGGAAGTACCTTATTGGAAGGAAACGAAATTGGGACAACTTGAAAACTTTAATCCTTACCGTAGGTAGAAGCTGAAACAATGGCTTGGGGATATGGCCTTAAAACCGAGAAGTTTGCCAATGGCGGTTTGTTTGTGACTGACATTGATAACAATGAGTCTCTGTGTGTACGTGGTGTCGACTTCGGCGTGAAGGGAGCAAAGAAATTCAGCGTGAGTGCAGCTTGTGTTGAAAAAGAAGGTACGATTGAAGTTCGCCTGGACAGCGTTGATGGTCCGCTAATAGGTAGCGTGGCTATAAAACCGACAGGCGGAATGGATATATATAAGCTTATGTCATGCTCAATAAAGAACGCAAAAGGAATACATGACCTGTATTTTTGCTTTAAAGGCGAGAAAGGAAACAACCTGTTTGATTTGGATTATTGGGAGTTTAAATAGTCTTTATCATGGCATTGAATAATGCTGATTGTTTATGTCTAAATTTTGGGATGCTACAAGGGTAAAGATGGATGTTACGCTGAAAAGGAGACGTGTTATTATACCAAAGAAGCGCGTAACATAACTATGGGCGTCTTGCTGTAGTATAGTTTACCTTTGTGGCAACCAAGAAGTTTATGCTGCCAGTTATCTCCCCACTACTAGGTGGGAGAGCCTATGGGAGGTGCAACCAGCCTGTATACTACTTGTGATTTGTGAACAGTGGCTTTTTATAATAATCTAATACTATTGTCTATGAAGTGTGTGTATAACGATAGCTGAAGCTATTATCTAATGAATGATGATTGGAAAATAACGTAGTTAATTAACATCTTAATCTAATAGTAATGAAAAATGTAAGGAAGAAAATTCAAAAAATCCCTTGCCTATTCCTGCTTATGCTCTTCAGTTTCATGACGGCATCGGCTCAGAAAGGTATAACGGTAAGAGGGACTGTGCTTGATAGTAACGGTGAGACAATCATTGGTGCTTCAGTTATATTAAAAGGTAATAATTCAATAGGTACAATTTCTGATCTGGATGGACATTTTGTGTTGAATGTGCCCAATGAAAAATCGACTCTTATTGTTTCGTATGTAGGAATGAAACCGCAGGAAGTAAAAGTGGTTTCTACGGGTCAGGTGAAAGTGACGTTGGAAGACGATACGCGGCAATTGGATGAGGTCGTGATCGTTGGTTACGGACAACAGAAAAAAGCATCCGTGGTAGGTGCAATTACACAAACAGATAGTAAGACATTGGAGCGTGCTGGTGGGGTAAGCAGCTTGGGTGCGGCGCTGACCGGTGCTTTGCCGGGTTTAATCACTACCAGCTCTACCGGTATGCCGGGTGCCGAAGATCCTCAAATCATCATTCGTACGCAGAGTTCCTGGAACAGTAGCGCGCCTTTGATATTAGTGGATGGTATTGAACGTGAAATGAGTTCGGTAGACATTTCTTCTGTAGAAAATATCTCTGTTTTGAAAGATGCCTCTGCTACGGCTGTGTACGGTGTGAAAGGAGCCAACGGGGTAATCCTTATTACTACCAAGCGCGGTAAAGAGGGAAAGGCTAGTGTGCGGATAAAGGCTAATGTTACGGCAAAGGTCGTATCGAAGCTTCCCGAAAAGTACGACGCATATGACACATTTTACCTGATGAACAACTCCATTGAGCGTGAGGCTAGCCTCAATCCGGCCGGATGGGCTAACTATACACCTGCAGCTATCATCGATAAATATCGCAATCCGGCGAATGCGGAAGAGTGGGATCGCTATCCCAATGTAGATTGGGAAAAGGAGCTTTTCAAGAAAGCTGCCATGTCTTACAATACGAGTGTGAACGTATCGGGCGGTACCAAAGTTGTGAGCTACTTTGCGGCTGTGGATTTCGTAAACGAAGGTGACTTGTTTAAGAACTTTGAAAATGGGCGTGGCTATAACTCCGGTTTCGGCTATAACCGCATCAACGTTCGCAGCAACTTGGACTTCCAGTTAACCAAGACCACTCAATTTTCTACAAACTTGTTCGGGTCGAACGCACAACGCCAGTTACCATGGGATATGGGTGACGGTGATACAGGCTACTGGAATTCTGCCTACAAATCGGCTCCCGATGCCATGCGCCCCGTGTATTCCAACGGTATGTGGGGGTGGTACGCCCCGCGTGACGCAGATGTGCCTAACTCGATTTATTCCTTGGCCGTGGGTGGCAAGGAAAAACGCACGACTACCAAGATGACTACCGACTTCATCCTGACTCAGGATTTGGCGATGCTGACCAAAGGATTGAAATTCAAGACGAATTTTTCCATGGACTACACTTTTGTAGAAAACAAACGCGGGCTCAGTGACCAGTATAATCCTGCACAACGCCTCTGGGTGAATCCTGATACAGGCGAGTATCGCTACCAATACGATCCGGATTCAGGTACCGGACTTGACAAGGTCGTCAATCCGATCTATTGGATACAACAATCAGGTAGTGCGAATCTAGGTGCTACGTATCGTAAACTCTACTACTCGCTTCAGTTGGACTATGCCCGTACGTTCGATAAACACGAGGTGACCGCTCTCGGTCTTTTCAGCCGGTTGAAAGAGGCACGAGGAAATGGATTCCCCGTTTATCGGGAAGACTGGGTGTTCCGTATGACTTATAACTATGCCATGCGCTATTTCTTCGAAGCCAATGGTGCGTATAACGGTTCCGAGAAGTTCGGCCCCGATTATCGTTTTGCTTTCTTTCCTTCTCTCTCGTTAGGTTGGATGATCAGTGAAGAGAAGTTTATGAAAAAAATGAAGTTTATAGATATGTTGAAAGTGCGTGGTTCATGGGGACGCATCGGTGATGATAATGTCGGCGGCCGCTTCTTATACAAAGACCAACTGAGCAATGGTGGTAACACTGTTATGGGTAGCATTAATCCGGACGATTCTCCTTATACCTTCTGGAAAATCTCTTCATTGGGCAATCCTAACGTTTCTTGGGAAACTGTAGAAAAACGCAATATCGGTTTGGATTACGCTTTCTTCGACGGCCTTATCGCAGGTTCGGTAGATGTGTTCAACGATACCCGTTCAGACATCTTGGTTAGTGGTGGTAGCCGTTCCATCCCATCTTATTTTGGTGCAACGGCTCCACAGGCTAACTTGGGTAAGGTAAACAGCCATGGTTACGAATTGGAGTTGCGTTTGAACTATGTGTTTAATAACGGTATGCGTGCCTGGTTAAATACGAGTACGACTCATGCTGTCAATAAAATCAAGTTCAGAGACGACGCTCCCTTGCTACCTACTTATCAGAAAGGAGCAGGGAATAGTATTAATCAAGTTTATTCTTACATCGATCATGGAAACTTGGTCACCTGGGATGATGTGATAGGTAGTAGTAGCTGGACAACCGGAAATGATATGAAATTGCCTGGTGACTACAATATTATTGATTTTAACGGTGACGGTGTAGTCGATAATGATGACCGTGCCCCCTATCAGTATGCCACCACACCACAGAATACTTATAATGCCTCTCTGGGTTTTGAATGGAAAGGATTCAGTTGTTTCGCACAATTCTATGGTGTAACCAACGTAACTCGTGAGGTCAGTTTCCCGACATTCCGTTCCACAGCTCACGTTGCTTATGCAGAGGGTAACTATTGGACTCCGGGCGGTACCGCTACGCTGCCTACTCCACGTTGGGGAACCGCTGTAGACGCAGCTGCTACCGGCACGCGTTATTGGTATGATGGCGCTTACCTTCGTCTGAAAAATGTTGAAGTGGCCTACACATTCAAGAATAACTGGCTGAAGAAAAGGGGGGTCAATTCCTTGCGCCTCTATCTGAATGGTGACAACCTCTATATGTGGACCAAAATGCCGGACGACCGTGAAGCTAACTACGGCACGGGCTCTTCGGACGGTGCCTATCCTACGGTACGCCGTTTCAACCTTGGTATCGACATAACCTTATAATAACGCAGAGATGATTATGAATAAATATATCAACAAACTATTTATGATGTCAGCCCTTGCAGTGGCAGGCATGATGGGGATGACCTCGTGCACCGACTATCTGGATAAAGCTCCGGAAAGTGATTACCAAGCGAATGACCCCTACAAAAACTTCAAGAACTTTCAGGGATTCACCGAGGAACTCTATAATTGTATTCCGGCAATTTCGAACAACAAAGATGCCGGACATACTTGCTTCAATTATGGTGAAGATGAATACTGGGAACCGCAGGAAATGCGTTTGCAGGCTCGTAACGTAGACAATGGAGACTTCTGGGGGTGGTCAACAGCTTACTATGCTATCCGAATAATCAAGGAGCGGCAGGTTCAACAAACCGAACTGACAAAGGTCATTTATGGGCCAACTCTTGGTATGCTATCCGTAAAGCCAATATCGGTATCGCAAATCTCAGCAGTCTGGTAGATGCCACCGAAGAAGAACGTAATCTCATCGAAGGACAACTTTACTTTTTTCGTGCCTGGTATCACTTCATGCTGATGGAATGGTGGGGGGGAATGCCATACATCGATCAAGTACTCGCTTCGGATGTGACTCCCACGCTGCCTCGCCTCACTTGGCAGGAATGTGCGGAAAAATGTGTAGCAGACTTTGAACATGCAGCAGCCTTTCTACCTGTCGACTGGGATGCGACGACTGCTGGAAAAGTAACGCTGGGTAAGAACAATATGCGTATTAACCGGATTATGGCTTTAGCCTACAAAGGTAAGACCTTGCTTTGGCTGGTAGCCCGTTGATGAACTGGGCTTCCGGGGGTGCGAAGGAATATAATACAGAGCTGTGTAAACGGGGAGCTGATGCTCTCGGGCAAGCGCTGGCTCTCACTGAGTCAACCAACCGTTACGAACTGGCCAACTTCTCCGAATATAACGATCTCTTCTTGTTGCACAACTCAAGCGGTAAACTGCCCGGAGTGAAAGAGTCTATCTTTATGGAGAATATTAAGGACTATGCTGGGCGCTGGCGCTGGAACATGATTAACGATTTCCGTCCGCAATCCATCGAGTCATCTGGTATCAAGGTATTTCCTACTGCCAATTATGTGAACTACTACGGTATGCAAAATGGTTATCCAATTAATGATATGACAAAGGCTGATACCGAGTCGGGTTATGACCCCACACATCCTTGGAAGAACCGTGATCCGCGTCTCTACAAAACCATCATGTTCGATGGCATGAAGTGGAAAAGTACCGGTGGTGCAGGCGGAACGGTAGAACTGTTTACCAAAGGACGGGAGAGTGGAGAAGTAAACCCAAAGAAAGGCTGCTTCACAGGCTATATGAACAGCAAATTCTGCCCGCAGTTGATGAATACAACTGACGGTTATAAGGAGAATAATATCATGATTCTTAGTCTTATGCGTTTGGCTGATGTCTATCTGATGTATGCCGAAGCTACGGCAGTGGGCTACAATGGTCCGAAGAATAAGGCCACTACTTATTCACTTACAGCCGAGGAAGCATTGAACAAGATTCGCAAACGCGCTGGTGTAGAACCCGTACTTGACAGATTCTTAGGTAACACTGCTGACTTCCTAAGTGAATTACGCCGTGAACGTGCCGTTGAACTATCCTTTGAAAGCTTCCGCTTTATGGACCTTCGGCGTTGGATGCTTCTGACCAAAGATCCTTATACGCTGAAGACCAAGATCGAGTTTGATCGCGCTAATCCAAGTGACTACAATTATGATGTACCGGAAGCAAACGCTATCAAAAATCTACGCGAAGTAGTATTGTTCGAGCGTAAATATACTGACAGACACTATTGGTATCCACTTCCTAAAAAGGATGTTAGCATGTATGAAGGATTCTACCAGAATCCCGGATGGTAATCTTGACGTATTAACTAATAATGAAGCTAAAAATGAATAGAAAGTTTATATATATTGGCTGCACTGTTTTCGCCATGTCTCTGCTTCATGCAGGAGGTCTTCAGGCACAAGAGAATAATAAGGATAGTCTGGTGAATGTGGCTTTCGGTACGGTTGCCCAGGAAGACTTGACATACGCCATTTCTACGGTCAACACGTCCGAACTGACAAAAAAAGTAAATAGTTCCAATAGCTTAGTCGGTTTGGAAGGCCTGATAGGTGGCTACAATGGCAATATTTGGGACAAGGAGCACTTGTCCTGGTGGACGGGGTACCCCGTAGTGCAAGCAACGTACGCGCTTCGGAAGTAGAGAATATTTCCATTTTGAAAGACGCCGCTGCCGTGGTACTTTACGGTAGTCGCGCCTCCAAAGGCGTTATCTTAATAACTACAAAACGAGGCAAAAATGAACCGATGCACATTGATGTGCGTGGCAATGTAGGTATCAATGTACCCAAATCTTACCCCAAGTACTTGGATTCAGATTGCTACATGACGCTCTACAATGAAGCCTGCCGCAATGACGGAGTTTCACCGAGGTACAACGCTTCGGATATTTACAACTCTGCTGTGGGAGACAATCTTTATCGATATCCTAACATTGACTTCTACAGTTCGGACTACCTGAAAAAAGCTTATTACAATGCCGATATGACTGGTGAGGTATATGGAGGAAACGAGCGCACACACTACTATCTGAATTTCGGTATGGACTATACTGATAACTTGTTGAAGTATGGTGAGTCGAAGAAAGCTTCCGATATGCGTTTCAATATACGTGGTAATGTAGATATGACACTTGCCTCTTGGCTGAAAGCTACTACCAATGCGGCAGTTGTCTTCACCAATCAGTATGCGGGGCGGGGAGATTTTTGGGGAGCCGCATCGACTTTACGTCCCAATTGGTTTGCACCGTTGTTGCCTATTGATATGATGGATACCAATGTAGCTCAGATACAGGATTATATAACCAACAGTAATCATCTGATTGACGGAAAATATTTGCTTGGTGGAACATCGTCTGATATGACCAATCCTTTTGCCGACCTTTTGGCTGCGGGCTATGTGAAGGAGAAAGCGCGTATGTTTATGTTCGATGTAAGTCTTGCTGCCGATTTGAATTCATTATTGAAAGGCCTGTCGTTTAAAACCTCTTATAGTGTAGACTATACGGCCTATTATTCGGAAGCTTTCAAGGAGACCTACGCTGTTTATGAACCTACATGGTCTCAAGTGAACGGAAAGGATATGATTATAGCACTGAGGAAACACAATGAGGACAAAAAAGACCCGAATGAATATGTAGGCAAGTCTACCTACGACCAAACGATGACTTTCAGTGCACAGTTCGACTATGCTCGTACTTTTGCAAAGTATCACAACGTAGCCGCTACATTCATAGGGTGGGGTTATCAGACGCAAAATTCATCTGACGAAAACCACGAGAGTAGTGATTACCACCGCACCAGCAACGTAAACTTAGGCCTACGGGCATCCTATAATTATGACCATAAATACTATGCTGATTTTAGTGGTGCTGTGATTCATTCGGCCAAGTTACCGGAAGGCAAACGTAATGCTTTCTCTCCCTCAGTTACTTTGGGCTGGAGAATCAGTAAAGAGAAGTTTATGGAAAATGTGGACTTTATAGACGATCTGAAAATAACAGCTTCTTATGCCAACCTGCATCAGGATCTCGATATCTCCGATTATTATTTGTATAAAGGGACTTTTTCCAAGAGAGACAAAGAAGGATTCTATGTGCAGTGGCACGATGGTACTGCCGGTGGATGGACTCCGGCGTCCAAGCGTGGTGATAACCCGAATCTAGGCTTTATCACACGTGAAGAGTTCCGTACCGGAATTGATGCCACACTGTTCAATCGCCTGCTGAGGCTGAATGCTAACTATTTCAGACAGGACACTAAAGGGCTGCTTACGCAAGGTGCCTCTTCGATTTATCCCTCGTATTTCGCCCTAAGCAGTAATTCAACTTTTATGCCGTGGGTCAATTATAATGAGGATAGACGCAGTGGAGTTGATTTCTCACTAAGTGCTAATAAGAAGTTTGGTGACTTTGATGTGACCCTCGGCTTCAACGGTATGGTATACTCTTCCGAAGCTCTGAAACGCGATGAACTCTATGACGAGAAGTATCAATACCGCCAAGGTCGTGCAATCGATGCTTCTTACGGTTATGTATGCGAAGGCTTTTTCCGAGATCAGGCTGACATCGACGGGCATGCTCGTCAGACATTCGGCACGGTGAAACCGGGTGATTTGAAGTATAAGGACATTAACGGGGACGGAGTGATTGATAGTAAGGACCAGATTGAACTGGGAAAGAATGGTTGGGCAGCTCCTCCTTTCTCCTTTGGCTTGAACCTGACCGTGAAGTGGAAGAATTTCTCGCTGTTTGCTATGGGGACAGGACAATCCGGAACTGTAGATTTTAAATCGAGTTCTTACTACTGGAACCGTGGTACGAGCAAATTCTCGGACGTGGTATGGGGGCGTTGGACTGAAGAGACGAAAGATGTGGCCACTTACCCACGTCTGACAACAACCAACGGTGACAATAACTACCGTAACTCGACGTTCTGGATGTACAAACGCAACTATTTCCGCCTAAACCAGGTGCAGTTGACTTATGATTTCCCTGAGAGTACTTTCAATGGGACATTTGTGCGTGGCTTAAGTGTGTATTGCGGCGGTAATAGTTTGCTTACTATCTCTAAAGAACGTAAGCATATGGAACTGAGTACTGGTTTCCCTCAATGCCGCAACTTCTATGCAGGCTTTAAGGCTGCGTTCTGATTTTATTGATTTATAAAGAAGAAGATTATGAAAAAAAAAGTAATACTTTTTATAGCAAGTGCCTTGATGCTTTCGGCTTGTGATGATTTATTTGAGCCGGCCATCGAGAACTTCCAAGGCGTGGATCACATGTACAATGATGCGGAGTATGCGCGTGGAATCTTGCACAATGTATATAGTTTAATCCCTGGTTATTACGATAATAGTGAGTATGGTACGGATGATGCCGTAACCAACCAGCCAAGTAATGTGTATCTGCAAATGGCGACCGGTGCTTGGACTACAAGTTCATATAATCCGCAGAACCAATGGACGAATTCTTACGGTGCCATTCAATATATCAACCTGTTTTTGAAGAATGTGGAAGGTGTAAAATGGTCGAGTGATGAAGAATTAAACAAATTGTTTGCCCAACGTCTCATTGGTGAAGCCTATGGTCTCCGTGCTATGTTCCATTATTACCTGCTCCGTGCCCATGCTGGCTTTGGCCCAGACGGTGAATTGCTTGGTATACCTATAATGAAGGAGTACCAAACGGTAGAGTCTGATTTCAATCAGCCGCGTGCTTCATTCCAAGCTTGCGTAGAGCAAATCTACAGTGATCTGTCGGAAGCGGAAAAAAGACTTCCCTATGAGTATGAGGATGTTACGGGGAATGTTCCTGCCGACTTCCAAAATCTCACAAAAGATGTAGGTAAATATAATACGGTTATGGGTGCCAAAGCACGCCAGTTGTACAACGGAATTATAGCCCGGGCTTACGGCGCACGTACAGCCATGTTGGCGGCTAGTTTTCTTTTTCAGGATGCATCCAACACGGCTACATGGGCAGATGCTGCCAATTCCGCGGCTGCTGTGATAGACTATAAAGGAGGTGTATCAGGATTAGCTTCCGACGGGGTGGAATATTACTCGCCCACTATTGTGAATACCATTCAGGATGGTGCAAACCCGAAAGAGATCTTGTGGAGAGGAAATAAAGGCGGTGGTGATAACGACCAGGAATCTCAGAATTTTCCACCAAGTTTGTATGGTAATGGTTACATGAATCCTTCACAGAACCTAGTGGATGCGTTCCCCATGGCCAACGGCTATCCTATAAGCGACGTGGCGGCTAGTGGATATGATGTCAATAATCCGTATGCCGGACGTGATCCTCGTTTGAGTAAATATATCCTCTACAATGGGAGTAAAATCACCGAGAAAGATGTGACCATCAATATCAATACAGGCAATCAAGACGGCGTTAACGTGACAGAGAACCGCTCTACTCGAACAGGTTACTACATGAAAAAACGTCTCCGTATGGATGTGAATTGCAATCCTGCAGCGACTTCCAAACAGCCGCACTACACTCCTCGTATTCGCTATACGGAGATGTATCTTACTTATGCTGAAGCCGCCAACGAGGCCTGGGGACCGAAGGATGCTAACGGCAGAGGTTATTCTGCTTACGATGTAATTAAGGCTATTCGAAAGCGTGCCGGAGTCGGTGGAGCTGATGATGCTTACTTGGAAATGTGCGCTTCCAGCAAGGATAAGATGCGTGAACTGATTCGCAATGAACGTCGGTTGGAACTTTGCTTCGAGGGATTCCGCTTCTGGGATCTTCGCCGTTGGAAAATGGATTTGAACGAATCGGTATACGGTATTGATTGGAATGGTAATAACTATCAGAAGATAACTGTAGAAGAACGCTCCTATGAAGACTATATGTACTGTTGTCCCATTCCGAACTCTGAGATACTGAAGTATAGTAAGCTCATCCAGAATAAAGGATGGAAGTAACCGATGATTGTGAACACTATTAATGAAATAGAATGATATGAAAAAAGAATTAGTATACATTGGACTGACCTCATTGCTTTTATCTTTCACTGCGTGTGAAAGCTCGGACAATGAATTTCCCGATTTCGATTATCAAACTGTATATTTTGCCAACCAATATGGCTTACGCACTATTGAACTGGGCGAAGATGAATTTCTTGATAATTCCTTGGATAACCAACATCGGGTATCTATTAAAGCTGCTTGGGGTGGTGGCTATACCAACCGCCAGAATGTAATGATTGATACCAAAGTGGATGAATCGCTCTGCGAGAATCTTTATTTCAAAGGGACTAACACTCCCGTTACTCCTATGCCTGCATCCTACTATACATTGGCTTCCAATCAAATCAATATTCCTAAGGGGCAAATTATAGGGGGTGTGGAGGTACAGTTTACCGACGCATTCTTTGCCGACAAGAAAACGCTTGACAACTACTATGTGATTCCTCTGAAAATGACAGACGTACAGGGTGCAGATTCTATTCTTCAGGGTAAAGCCACTGTAGAAAATCCCGTGTTGACAAATAGCGGTAATTGGAGTATACAGCCTAAAAACTTTGTACTTTATGCGGTGAAGTATGTCAACCCTTGGCATGGGGAATATCTGCGTCGTGGAGTAGATCAAGCTGTACTAAACGGTGTTTCTTCCCAATTGGTGCGTCACCAGCAGTATGTTGAGAAAGATGAGAAGGTGAACGTAAAAACCGGTAGTCTGAAAGATAATATATTGCCCTTGTCCACCAAAGATACACAAGGCACTCTTTTCAATTACAACCTAACCTTGGCTTTCGCCGAGGACGGAAGTTGTACGATTGGCAGTACTTCCGCTGACTACGCCATTTCCGGTACTGGCAAATTTGTGAAGAAGGGGGAGAAGAATAGCCTTGGCGGTAAAGATCGTGATGCTATCTATCTGGATTATACGGTTGATTTCAAGACTAAGAATATGCAGTATGCTACCAAAGATACATTGGTGTTGAGCACTCGTGGTGTGCAAGGTGGTATGGCTTTCGAAATAGAAATGCGATAGTATTATCTGGTATAAACTTTAAACTAAGAGAATATGAAATACTTTAATCATAAGATAATCGGTATTGCCATGATGTGTGCGACGGTTATGGGATGCACCGATGAGTACGACTGTAACCTTCAGGTAGAGAAACCTGAAGAAGTGGCTAACAGTGAATATCTGGCGGGCTTTGACTTGCTAAAGTCGTACATCACTCGGGATGCCGGTTCGCCATTCAAATTAATGGTAAACATGGCTCCTACTGACTTTTTGAAGAAAGACATCGGCTATAGCACAATTTTGAGCAACTTCGACGGTTTAGATGTTGGCGGCTTTTTCACTCCTCTCAGTGCACTGAAAGGAGATGCTTCCTACGACTTTGGAGGTATGCAGCTAGTGGCTGATGCATCCAAAGAGGCTGGTGTAGCGCTCTATGGTGGTACGCTTTGCTCTAATCAGGGACAACGTGCTGATTACTATAATAAATTGATTCAACCTATCGTCATTCCCTTTGTGCCCGAAAAAGGTAAGACCGTAATTTTTGACTTTGAGGGTGATGGATTAGGCAAGACTTACGGCATGACTGGGGGGAGTCAGGCGGTAGTAGAGAATGACCCGGATGGAAAGAGTGGGAAGGCGTTGCATGTAGGTACTGATGCAAATAAGGCTGCTTACTCATTTCCTAAGTTCAATGTTAAGTTGCCGGAAGGTCGAAAACTAGGCGATTACGTCAATTTGACCATCGATATGCGCATTGTGAATAATGACGGCTTATGGGGATCAGGTATGAAAGTCTTAATTAATGGAGAGAAGTTCGCAGTAGGCGTAAATGCTCAAGGATTTGGTTGTAGTTCCAACACTTGGAATCGTCAAGCTGTCATCGCATTGAATACTGACAAGCTCCGGGCTTCATTCTACCAGAAAATTTAAAGAGCCTTACGGAGTTTGAATTGGCTGTTGGTTCGGAATCTGGAGGAGCCCAATACTATCTCGATAACATCGTGATGAATTATGAGATTGCTGCCAAAGGTGTCACTAAAATCGATTTTGAAAAAGATGCGCTTGGCAAATCTTATCCGATGACTAATGGTAGTCAAAGCGTGGTAGAGAACGGTCCTGAATCTAGTGGTAAAGTTCTGCATGTAGGTACGGCTGCTACTCCTTGTAACTATTCTTATCCTACGTTTACTGTAAAACTGGAGAAAGGAAGAACCTTGGGTGATTATACAGCTCTCTCCCTCGATATGTACCTGATAGATGGCAAAGGCGGTTGGGCTCTGGCATGAGAGTACTGATTAACGGACAAGAATTTAACTGCGGGCAAGGGCCGTTCGGCTTTGGTTGTGAAAGTAACAAATGGGGCCGGGATAAGATTTATATCACATTCTTGAAAGAAGGTGAAACGTCGGGAGGTGGAAAAATAGCTATCCCCAACTCTATGAAGAATCTGACCGAGATCGAGCTGGCTGTAGGTTCCGGGTCGGGTGAATGGCATGCTTACATCGACAATATCAGTCTTCATTGGAAGGCCGATGACACCATCATTGAGAAAACTCCCGAAGAGAAAAAGATTATCTTTACGGAAGAGTTAAACAAATGGATTGGTGGTATGGTTAACGCCGGTGGTGAAACTGTAAAAGTATGGAATATTATAGGTGAACCGCTTGATAAAACGGTGGATGCCAATACTTTCAACTGGGCTGAGTACTTGGGTGAAGTTGAATATGTGCATACAGCCGTGAAGATGGCTCGTGATACGGCAAAAGTTGATCTCAACCTCTTCGTTAGCAATTCTTTCAATCAATATGACGAAATGGACAAGAAGGCTGATGAGTTGATTACATTAGTAAAATCATGGGAAGCAGACAATGTAACTAAGATTGACGGATACAATATTCTTCTTCATGCGATTTATGCAAAAGATGCCATATTCCAAAAAGGTAATGAGGATATGATTGTTAAATTGTTTACCAAGCTGGCACAAACGGGTAAATCGATACGTGTATCTGATCTCAGTATGATGGTGGAGAATGTAGACGGAAACTTCATTCAGACCAGTAAACTGACGGAAGATGAAAGAACTGCCGCGACCAACTATATGGCTTTCATTATGAAAGAATATCGGAAACTTATTCCGGTGGACAAGCAATTCGGTATCTCCATTTCAAGTATGACCCAGACAACTACAGGTTACAAACTTTGTCCTTGGACATCGGGATATAATCGTAGTGGAATGTATGAAGGAATAGTTGAAGGATTGAAGTAAGCTGAAGATGAATAGGAGAGGGTGTACCCAAACAGTACACTCTCTTTCTATATTTAGATATAGCATTCAGCGTTTACAAATAGAATATAGTAATAGTATGAAAAGACTTATTTATACGCCTGTAGATTTATGTGTTTTGACAATTACAGGATTGAGAGAAGCTTCTGTAACTGTGAACTTAAATATCGGAGGTAACTGATGAAGAACATTGTGTTTTTATTCCACTTCTTTCTGGTGGGTATTTTATTCTCAGCCTGTTCGGATGGAGGAAATGAGGAGGTAAATGAGGGGAAGGGTGCATATGCAGTCTTTCTTAAAAAAATGATTCTGGTGAGTGCCGGAGAAAATAAGGCAGACGTCATTGTGGAATGGATGAAAACATCCTGGGAAATAACCCTTGGAGAGGGTGATATTGTAAATGCTATTACGCCGATGTCGGGCGGAAGTGGTGATGGCGAAAAGCAATACACGAAGATCCAATTGTCCTGTAACGCTAACGCTACGATGAAACAGCGCACGCAGATCATTCACATTACGAACAAGACCAATGAGCAAACAGTTGATTTGTTGATAGAGCAAGATCCTGCATTCAAACCTATTACGCTCAACATTGATCCTACAGTAAGGTACCAACCGGTGGTGGGATTCGGTGGAATGTATAATCCGAAAATCTGGTGCGGTGGAAACCTTATTTCTGATCAGCAACTAAATAAGATGTATGGTGCCGGTGGATTGGGTTATTCCATCCTTCGTTTGATGGTGTATCCTAACGAAGCGGATTGGAGTGCTGATATGGAAGCAGCGAAGTTTGCGCAAGCTAATGGAGTTATAGTGTTTGCTTGTCCATGGGACTGTACGGATGCTCTTGCCGAGCAAATTATGGTAAACGGTAAGGAAGTGAGACATCTAAAGAAAGAGAACTATGGAGCGTATGCCGACCATCTTGTTCGTTACATCAATTTTATGAAGCAGCATGGAGTGAATCTTTATGCTATATCTGTTCAAAATGAGCCGGATATGGATTTCACCTATTGGACGCCTCAGGAAGTAGTGGATTTTGTAAAGCAGTATGGAACAAGGATTCGGGAAACGGGTGTTAAACTAATGTCACCTGAGGCATGCGGTACACAGCCCGAATACACAGATCCAATAATTAATGATGCCGGAGCATTTGCACAGACCGACATTGTCGCAGGACATCTCTACCAAGGCTTTGTAGACCTGAATAACGGATATGTCAAAAACCGGCACGATTACATCTGCGGTCTCTATTCCCGTATTCAAGGAAAGACTTGGTGGATGACGGAGCATCTTTTCAATGATGGGGAAAAGTCGGATGATCCCTTGCAATGGGAATTTCGAAAGTGGGAATACTGCCTCAAACATCTTGGTCAGGAGATGCACATGTGTATGGAGGGCTATTGTAGCGCATACGTGTACTGGTACTTAAAACGATTTTACGGATTGATGGGTGATGCCGATGAGCGAAGTCCAATGGGTGAAGGTGAAATCACAAAGAATGGCTACATCATGGCTCATTACGCACAATATGCGACAGGAACTACTCGTGTTAAAGCTGTAGTGGATCATACGGGGGTATCTGCCACGGCTTACGTCAATGAAACGAATGATGAAGTGACAGTGGTATTATTGAATTTGACGGGAGCCACCCAGTGGGTACAAATTCCATTAGCCGGCATAAAGGGAGGAAGTGGTGTTGAGACAAATGAAAATAAGAATATGGAAGTTGTCGGCATTGATTCTGTGACGTCTGGCGAAGGAGCAATTGTCTCGCTGTCGGGTCACAGCATAACTTCTGTTAGATTAACATTCTAATGACTAAAATGGGAATAATAATATGATAAGATTCTTTACTAGAAAAAGCAAGTTGTCTTACTTGCTTCTTATCGGATTGATGTGTTGTACTTGTTTGCTGAGTGCGTGTAAGGACGATGAGGTTATTGAACCTGGTGCTCCTTCCGTACCGAAAGCCGGCACGGCAGTCGAAAATATCAATACGAATGTCAGTGCGTTACGTAGACTGATTGAGGCTAAACAACAGGGACTGGCTGTAAAATCGTATAATCCGGTGAATAACGGTACAAGCTATACCATTGAATTGTCCGATGGTGCAAGTTTCAGTGTATTCACTCAGATAGCGGTATTGGAAGGTGGAGGGGAGACGGTAGTCTATTCGCCTAATGTGGGTGTCAAGATGGATAATGATGAATATTATTGGACTATTGACAATGAGTGGCTGACATTTGATAGCCATGAAAAAGTAAAGGTAATCACTGAAGGTAGTACTGCTGCACCGGTAGTGGGCATCAATGAAGATGGCTATTGGACGGTAAAGTACGAAAGCAAGACGCAGACCCTCGGACATAAGGCTGAAAGTGGAAAGCTCGTCAGCCTGTTTAAACAGGTGGATGCTAACGATGCAGAGTCGGTTCGTTTCGTCTTCAATGATCAGACCTCCGACATAATACTTCTTCTTAAAGGAGATAAACCTGAAATTCCTCCTCTGATAGGAAGTATGCGTCGTCCCATTTCTCCGGATCACCCGGCATGGCTTATTCATATCGACTCATGGAATTACGCTGATCCGCAGAAAATCATCGATCTTATTCCTGCTGACATTCGTCCGTATGCTATTTTTAATATATCCTTGTCAGCAAGTCATGATGAGGAAACAGGACGTTTTACGCTAAGTGAGTATGGTTATGAGATTGCAAAATCATGGTTGCGGACTTGTGCTGAAAACAGTGTTTGGGCGATGGTGCAGCCTTCAAGCGGTGGATTTAGTCATTTTCCCGATTTCAGTTCATATAACGAATTCGAAGACAGTGTGTATGATGAGTTTTTCAAGGACTATCCAAACTTTCTCGGTTTCAACTATTGTGAGCAGTTTTGGGGCTACGATGATCGTTTTTCCGTATCGTGGATGCAACGAGTGGCTCATTGGACTCAGCTTTTGAAACTTACTCATAAATATGGAGGCTACCTAGTTGTCAGCTTTTGTGGTAACACATGGTCGGCTAGCATCGATCCGATCGCGCTTGTAAAACGTAACCCTGATTTTGCTCAGATAGCTAAATTATGTCCCGAAAATTTCATTATGTGTGAGAAGTATACGACGCAGGGTGGTTTCTTCAATGTCGAGAGCATGTGTTTAGGTACATGGTTGTCAGGTTTTGCGGGGCAATATGGAATTCGTTTCGACCAATGTGGCTGGACGGAGAAGACCGGACAAAATGGAGACAAAGATTTTCCATTGGCTGCTGGTGCACTTCCTGTCATAGAGCATGTGATGCTGACCGGTCAGACCGTTATTGATGGTCCCGAACTTATATGGCAGCAGTGCTTTAAAGAGACTGGAACAGTCGGTGTAGGCGATGGATATCAAAGCCGTAATTGGGAGTGTTTTCCACAGTTTATTAATATTAATGTGGACATGTTTCGTAAGATTATGGACGGAACGATTCGCATACCTTCTCGGCAAGAGGTTATCGACCGTACTAAACTTGTGATTCTTCAGGATGTGTATTCAGGTGATGATAATGCTCGATATAGCGCTCCTAATAATTTGTACGAGGGGCTTTATCTGCGAGATGACGATGGCAACCTTTGGGATAACCATTGCTATTTCAAGAAAACGGGGCGTTATCCTACCATTCCTGTGGTGTTCGAGTTATGCGATGCGGTGGCTAATTCGTTCCAGTATAAAGTCAACCAGTCAGGTTTCGCCGGAGGATGGAGCGATGTTCAACTCAAGGTTGGAAAATTCAACCGTATCTTTCCCGAAGAGTATAGCGGCGAACTTTATGCTGGGCGCATTGAGAATGGTTGGGTGATTTATAACGGGCTTGTTGGGGTAAGAAAAACCACTGTACCATTTAAATATAATACATGTGATAAGATGGAACTCGCTTACTCCAAATATACAGTATCTGTTGTGAAAGAATACGCTAATAAGGTCACTTTCTATATGAACAACTACGATGTTAATGGCTCAAGCAAAACGGATGTGATCAAGATATACGGAGCCACATCGACTCCATCCTATTCCGTGACTCCAAGAGCAAATGGAACAGCGAAAGTTTCTGAGAGTTGGAAGAATGGTGTATATGAACTGACTGTAGATCATAATGGCCCACTCGATTTGACTATCAACTGTTCAGGGAATGCCACGAGACGTGAGACGACTTATACTACGGCATCTGTCTTGGCTCCGCCTTCTCCACAGATCTATCAGGGAGCTCGCCAGTATGAGGCTGAATGTTTTGATTTTAAGAACGTTGCCAAGAGGATAACCAAGGGGGATATTGAGGTTATCCGCAATTATACTGGACAAGGCTATATAAACTTTGGTACTAATTCTGCAGCTGCTGTGCGTGATGCTATAACCGCAATGGAAGATGGGCTGCATACATTCCGCATCCGCTACCGCTCTCCATCGGCTATTATTAATACGGTGGATATGTATGTGAATGGTGTCAAGGTGGGTGCTCCTCAGTTTCTGCAGACTGATACTGACAATACGACTTGGAATACGGCTTCAATGTCGGCGTCTCTCCGAAAGGGATCAAATACCTTTGAATTGAAAGCCAATTCATCAGGTGTAAGCGACCTGTATCTCGATAATATTGTTATTGAGAGAAAATAAAGCTCTCAATTATTCGATTATCCGCAAGATACTAGCTAAAACTTGCGGATAATCTTTTTAAGTAATTAGGATGAAAAAGTTTATTTTATTGAATTGTTTGTTGTGGACAAGTGTCTTAGTGCTCGCACAAGACAAGAATTTCCATATTTATCTTTGCATGGGCCAATCTAATATGGAGGGAAATGCAAGAATTGAATCGCAGGATACATGTAATGTAGATGAACGATTTCTTGTGATGTCAGCTGTTGATTGCCCGTCTCTAGGTCGAGTAAAAGGACAATGGTATAAAGCTGTTCCTCCACTGGTGCGTTGTAACACAGGATTGACTCCTGCCGATTGCTTTGGCCGGACATTGGTAGAAAAGCTGCCGGATCCCATTAAAATTGGTATCATAAATGTGGCTGTTGGTGGTTGTCGGATTGAATTATTTGATGAGGACAATTGTGAAGAACATATTGCTTCTCAACCGGAATGGTTGAAAAATACGGTACAGGCATATGAGAATAACCCTTATCGTAGGCTGAAAGAACTAGCCAAGGCTGCCCAGAAAGATGGGGTAATTAAAGGTGTTTTATTGCATCAGGCGAGTCAAATACGGGTGATAGAGAGTGGCCGCAGAAGGTGAAAAAGGTATATGAGAAATTGTTGAAGGATTTAGATCTTCAAGCAGAGGATATTCCTTTACTGGCTGGCGAGGTAGTACATGCAGATCAGGAAGGCAGATGTGCAAGCATGAATGAGATAATCAATACATTGCCGAAAATCGTTTCGACTGCCTATGTGATATCTTCTGCAGGTTGTCCTGCTGCGGCAGATAAATTACACTTCACAGCCGAAGGATATCGGAAATTGGGGGTGAGATACGCAGAAAAACGACTTCAATTATTAGAACAAGAGCGAGAACTGGGAATCAAGATAGGCTATTATGAACCACAAGGTACAGCACACGAATGGCTGACTTGGAGACAAAGTTTGAAAGAATTTGTTACATATTTATTTAAACAGTAAAATACTATAAAAATGAAAATTAGAATATTAATATTGCTATTCTCCTCCGGTTTGTTGTGTAGCTTATCTGCACAGAACCCGATTGTACAAACTTGCTATACAACAGATCCTGCTCCGATGGTACACAATGGTACTTTGTATGTATATACGGGACATGACGAAGATAAAGCAGATTTTTTCTGGATGCAAGAGTGGCGTGCTTATTCCACCAAAGATATGGTGAACTGGACTGATCACGGCTCTCCTCTCGCTATCGAATCATTTGCTTGGGCAGACGACCGTGCATGGGCGGCACAGTGTATTGAGCGCAACGGTAAATTCTATTGGTATGTCTGCCTTCACTCAAAGCTCACAAATGCCATGGCTATTGGGGTAGCGGTAGGGAATTCTCCCCTCGGTCCTTTTAAAGACGCCATCGGCAAACCGCTTTGTGATGGCAGTTGGGATTATATTGATCCGACTGTATTTATTGATGATGACGGTCAAGCCTATCTCTATTGGGGAAATCCAAACATCTATTATGCTAAACTAAATGAGGACATGGTTTCATTGAAAGGTGAAGTCGGTAAGCTGGAGCAGACGGTAGAAGGCTTTGGCGCTCCTAGTCCCGATAAACGCGTAAAAGGTGTAAAATATAAGGATACTTATGTCGAAGGTCCATGGTTAAATAAGCGAGAAGGCAAATATTATTTGCTTTACGCTGCTGGGGGAGTGCCTGAGCATATTGCCTATTCCATGAGTAGTACTCCGCTTGGTCCTTGGAAGTATATGGGAGAAATCATGCCCTTGCAAGATACCGGATCGTTTACCAACCATTGTGGGGTAATAGATTATAAAGGTAATTCTTACTTTTTCTACCATACGGGCAAGCTACCGGGTGGAGGAGGCTTTGGACGTAGTGTGGCAATCGAACAATTCCGCTATAATACGGACGGCACTTTCCCTATTATTAATGCTACACAAGCAGGAGTATCTCCGGTAGGTAAGCTCAATCCTTACCAAAGGCTGGAAGCCGAAACTATTGCTTTTTCAGAAGGAGTGAAGTCGGAGACAAACGCAAAAACGGGTGTTTATATAGCTGAAATCCATAATGGAGACTATATAAAAGTACGCGAAGTGGATTTTGGACCTCAGGGTCCTAAACGATTCACAGCTTCTGTTGCCAGTGCTCTTCGTGGTGGTAAACTTGAAGTGCGCACAGACAGCATAGGCGGAACTTTGATTGCAGAACTAACTATTCCTACCACAGGGGGATGGGAATGCTGGAAAAGTTTGCGAGCTAATATTATAGAACCCGTTACAGGTGTACATGATATTTATTTTGTATTTAAAGGACGAAAAGGCTGCAAGTTATTTAATTTTGATTGGTATAAGTTTGATAAATAATAGGGTTGACGTTTTCTCACATTCATCGGGAAAACAATAAATATAGAGAGGGCAGTGGGCTATTCTTCTTTTTTGCCCAACTGCTCTTTCATATATACGGAAGGTGGTACCCCATATAATTCCTTAAATGTAGTAGAGAAATTATTGGGGTCAGTAAATCCGGTTAACATAGCTATCTCGGATATGGTATGTTGCTTCTCGGACAACAGCTGTGCAGCTTGCTT
Organism: Bacteroides reticulotermitis JCM 10512; assembly: GCF_000517545.1. Taxonomy (GTDB): domain Bacteria; phylum Bacteroidota; class Bacteroidia; order Bacteroidales; family Bacteroidaceae; genus Bacteroides; species Bacteroides reticulotermitis. Next base: position 116,080 of record NZ_BAIV01000013.1, read on the forward strand.
TAAACGTATATTACGAATGAAATCACGTGTTGTCTGATTAGTTAGTTCCTTGAGCTTTCGGTGCAGATGCACACGGCTTATTCCGACTTCGGTAGTGAGTATTTCTATCGTCAAGTTAGGATTGCTTATATTATTGTTAATCACTTTCATGATACGTTCCATTAGCTTTTCATCTGGCGATTTTACTTCTAGTTTCTGAACCTTATTTTCCTGACTTTGCTGACCTGTGAATACTTTACGCAATTGTTGGCGGGTATTGATCAGATTTTCAGCCGTTTTTTGTAGTATTTCGACATTAAATGGCTTTGTAATATAAGCATCTGCTCCTGTGTTCAGCCCTTCCAGATTATCTTCTTCTCTTGTTTTGGCGGTAAGCAGAATCACCGGTATATGGTTGAGGTTTATATTTTGCTTGATTTTTCTGCATAATGTCAGTCCATCCATTTCGGGCATCATGATATCGCTGATAACTAAATCCGGAGCTTTTTTAAATATAAGTTCTAACGCTTCCTTGCCATTACAGCTTGTCGTGACGTGGTACATATCAGCAAATTCTTTGCAGATATAATTTCGAATTTCCTCGTCGTCTTCCACTATTAATACCTGAAATTTACTTTTCACTCTTACTTTCTTTTCTTCTTTTTCTGTAGTGTGGGCTATTACAGGAGTGGGTATAGTATATACGGCTTCCTCTCTATTATTTTTGTCTACTTCCTCCGGGCGCAAATGAGCATTGCCCAATGGCAGTCGAATGATGAAACGACACCCCGTTTGCTCATCATTATCTTCTACATAGATTCTTCCATGATGTAGCTCCACTAATGAACGAGTTAGGTGGAGCCCAACTCCTGTACCACCTTTGGGATTTTGCTGGCTGTTGCGAATTTGATAGAATCGTTCGAATATATGTTCTTTTTCTTCTTCGTCAATTCTTATTCCTGTATTCGAAATAATTATTTCAGCATATTGCCTTAGTGTTCCGGTTTGTGTATCATCTTCTCCTGTACGAAGAGTAATATCTATTTTCCCTTTCTCGAGTATACTTAAACGCATTGGACAGAATGTTGAAAATGATTTTATCGAAATTAGTCGTATCTATCCAAATGTTTAGTTTCTCAAGTTGTGAATGGAGTTGCAACTGAATGTTTTTAGCATTTGCTTGTTGCCCGAAATTTATACATAGGTCTCCGATAAAAGGGATGATGTCGGTTTCCTGAAACTTCAGAAGCATTTGGCCTTTATCAATTTTTCGGATATCCATAAGCTGATTTATCAGGCTTAGGATACGCTCTGCATTTCGGTAGATGATATGATATACTTCTAGCCGTTCGCTGTCCTCCTCTTTTTTTATCAGTTTTTGCAGAGGGCTGATGATAAGTGACATCGGAGTACGTATTTCATGGGAAATATTTATAAAAAATTGCAGCTTGGCTTCATTAATTTGTTCCGCATGGATATGCTGTAACACTTCCTGGTGCATTCTGTACCTATGTCTGATCTGAAGAATAATGATAAATATGATGACTGATGTTAATAAGCAATAGATAAGTTTAGCCCACCAGGAAGCATACCAAGCGGGCGATATGTAAATAACGATTTCTTTGGTATTTGAATAGAGTGTGTTGTCCTTTGCCTTGATTTTGAAATGATAAGTGCCGGGTTTAAGGTTACTGAATGATATGCGATTGATGCCCTTAGGCAGACTAATCCATTTTTCATCGTTTATGGAATAAAGATAGTTTATGTGCTCAGGAGCATTCAGCTCCAAAGTTGCAAACTCAATGCTAAATACATTATCTTTATGAGATAAATAGAACTCTTCGGCATTGAATACAGGGCAGTTGATGATGTTATGTCTACCAGATTTCATTCCTTTTCTTACAGGTTTGTTATGTAGAAAGAAGTTCGTAATACGGATGTTCCATTTCCTTGCTGGGTTAACGATCTCCTGCGGCTTGAAATATGTGATACCATTCATACCCCCGAACCAGATAAATCCTTGCGAATCCTTAAATGAGGCATTCTTATAAAATTCATTTCCTTGCAATCCGTCACCTACATAGTAATTGATAAATTTGTTGTTTTTCCTTTGGAATTGAGAAATCCCGGCATTGGTGCTTATCCATAAAAAGCCATTGTCATCTCCTTGGATTGCATATATGGTATTGCTAGGTAATCCATCTGCAGTCGTATAGGTAATTATGTCTTTTGTCTTTTTGTTCCAACTAGACAACCCTTCTGAACTGCCTATCCAGATAATTCCGTTGGTATCTTCATAAATTGAATAGATGACATGCTTTGAAAGTATCTTAGAACTTTGAAAATCAGGTGTGGAAAGGTCAATGCAGTTTATTCCGTCATAAGTACCTACGTATAATAAATTGTTGTTGGAGTAATGTAGACACCCTATCCATCCGTTTATTAATGAGGATTTAGATTGTACGGATGAGAATTCTTTTGTTTTGAGGTCATAATAGTATAACCCGAAGCCCATCGTTGCAATCCAGAGGCGTTTGTTTTTATCCTCAGCAAAGTCGTATACACGTTGTATATAGTTGTTATTCTTATCTACCAGCTTATATTGGTAACTGCACTCTCCGGTCTGTTTATCTAACTTTCCCATGCCGTTAATAAATGAACCGAACCATAGGTTGTGCTCGGAATCTTCATATAGCTTTATAACAGTCGATGGAACTGAATTGGGCTGATTGGTATGTGAAAAGTGTTTTATTCTTTCTGTTTTTTCTGTAATAGCATAAATCCCATCATTGTCGGTTCCTATCCATAAATTTCCATTAAGGTCTTGGCAAATTGTGGTAATACAACTGGAACCTATAATATTTTTATCCATGGATTTATGCCCTATATATTTAAAGCTATTGGTGCGGGCAGGTATTAACATTACTCCTTTTTGATAAACAGCCAGCCATAAGTTACCCGAGTTATCTTTTAGGATGGAATGTATTTTAGAATCACTGGGGTCAAAGTAATTATTGTTAAACTTGTATTCGGTTATTTCGTGGTTCTTATTGTTGTAAATTGCCATTCCTTTACCATCAGTACCAATGTATACTTCATTCTGAGGACCAGAATAGAGGCAACAGACAGGGAGCTCTTTATTCGATTTAAAATCAAGAGGACTAAAACTGTCAAGTCTTTGATTGTATGCGAATAGCCCTTTTCTCAGGCTTCCTACATAGATATTCCCTTCTGAATCTTCGCATATTCTGTTGACATATCCGTTGTCTTTAGATAAATACAAAGAATAGTGGTTATCCGGGCTGATTCGGTATACCCCTTCTTCTCCTTTCGTAATCCATATATTCTGTTTTCTATCTTCAATCATATATCCTTGTGAAGATATGGGTATTTTAATTCTTTCGACAGTTAATTGATTGTCACTGATATTTAGTTTGCATAGCACGTTTCCAGATATCCATATTTCTCCATTCTTTTTTTCGATGATAGAGACTATGTTACTTTCAAGTATTTGCCCGGTATCCTGCCACTTCGCGGGTGGAGTAAAATTGTCAGTGGCTGGGTCGTACATTTGAATTCCCTTATATGTGCCAATAATCAAATGCCCTTTGCTATCTTCAAAAACGGTACGGACAATACCGTGGGCTAATGCGTGCTCGTTATTAGGCTCATGCTTATAAATGGTGAATTTTGCACCGTCATAGCGGTTAAGCCCATCTTCCGTTGCAACCCAAATAAAACCGTTTCGATCTTGATATATTTGATTAATTAAACTACTGGACAAATCATTATCAGTAGTGAATAATTTGGGTGATTGTCCATGACATAGTAAAGAAAGGAGTAATAATAAAGTTGTCAGTGCACTTTTCATAGTTTTATTTTTCAAGTATTAGCAATACAAAAGAAACTAAAAAATGAGGAATAGCCTAATAAAAAGCAAAATATTGAGGCTCATTAAATGGCTGAATCCAATGATGTAACATGGAGGATGGATAATGTAACAAGAAAAAAGAAAACGTAATCTGCGCATCGTAAGAGGAATGGAACTGATGAAAAAAGAACGTTTCATCTCGTCTAGAATTAGTTAGCTAACCTGAGAACGAAGACCATGACTGTCAGGGGTGGTAATGCTGATTGGAATTTGGTTACAGAAGTGAATATGCAATTGCTCAAAAAAAATGCAGCGAACTGTCTTCCTCGTATAGGTTTTGTGTTAATCGCAAAGAGAAAGAGTGAATGTACGTAATTCAAGTGATAATTTACGGCAAATAAGGAAAGAGGATTGTTGCGGTATGCACTCTATTTCTCCCTCCTTATTCTTTTCTGTAAATGTATGCTATTGTCTCTCTTTAGTAGCATTGATTACATAAGTTTTACCTGCTTGTGTCTCAAGATCATATTCATAAACTTTTTGAATGTCAGGTAGCTGTGGTGTTAGGCCTTTGCTTACTAAAGGCTTATTTATAGGAGTTGCAGCGAATAATAGATTTGGGCATTCTCCATTGGCTTTTTTCAAACCTTCACCTTTTAGCGGGACATAGGATCGGATACGAATTACTCCTCCTATCTTTGAGTGAATAGTGGCTTTCTTTAATCGGCATTTTATCCAATCCATATCAATCACAAAATTGCCGCGAGCCACTAACCCTTTTATACTCCCTTCTTTCCATGCAGTGGGTAGAGCAGGTAATAAGTGTACTGCTCCATCGTGGCTTTGAAGTAGCATTTCTGCAACTCCGGCTGTATAACCGAAGTTACCATCAATTTGAAAAGGCGGGTGAGCATCCAGCATATTCGGGTAAGTTCGTCCCTCGGGATATTCTTTGGCAGCGTTATCATTAGGTAATAGCTGAATCATGTTTTTGATGATTTGAAAAGCATGATTTCCATCTAGCATGCGTGCCCAGAAGTTAATCTTCCAGCCGATACTCCAACCAGTTGCTTTGTCACCACGATGGTCTAATGTAGTTTTAGCTGCTTGAAATAGTTCCGGATTTGAGTAAGGAGAGATTTGGTTGCTAGGATAAAGACCGTAAAGATGAGAAATATGCCGATGCTCGTCTTGCGGATTATCTATATCTTCAAGCCATTCTTGTAATTGATTATGTTTTCCAATCTGCATAGGAGGTAGTTTGCCGAGGATAAGTTTTAGCGAGTCTTGGAAATTTGTTTGCTCCTCTACAATTTCGGCTGCAAGCAATGTATTATGTAAAGCATCAAAAACGATCTGATTATCCATTGTGCAACCGGCAGTGATTGGTCCATGTTCCGGTGATACGGAGGGAGATACTACCATCCATTTATAAGTCGGATGTTCTACTAGAAAATCCAGATAGAACTGTGCTGTTCCTTTTAGAATGGGATAGTATTCTTTCAGGAATCCTTTATCCCCTGTAAAAAGGTAATGCTGCCAAATATGTTGTGCCAGCCAAGCACCGCCACTCGGCCACATTCCGGCTGCTGCAAAATCGACTACTCCGCATATTCTCCATAAATCTGTGTTATGATGTGCCATCCAGCCCCGGCAGTTATACATGGTTTGAGCAGTTTTTGCTCCCGTAGCCGATAAGTCTTTCAGCATAGAAAAAAGTGGACTATGCGTCTCGCTAAGATTCGTGACTTCTGCCGGCCAATAGTTCATTTCCGTATTAATATTGATCGTATACTTACTGTCCCAAGGAGCGTGGATGCTGTTATTCCATATACCTTGTAGATTGGCGGGTTGTCCTCCCGGCTGTGAAGATGAAATTAATAAATACCGGCCATATTGGAAAAGTAGAGCTGCCATTGCCATGTCTTTACCTTTGCCGAAGCTCTCAATTCGTTTGGGAGTTTCAATTTGTGAAACTTCACTAGCCGGCAAATGAAGCAGAACGCGGTCGAACTGCTTTTGATAAGAAGCGGTATGGCTTTTAAGAGCTTTCTCATAAGGAATCTGAATTGCTTCTTTCAGATATTCACTAGTCCGATGAGATTGATTCGCGCTAACGTTCTGATAATTCACGTAGTTTGTTGCTGCCGATATATAAAGAATAGCTTCGGTACCTTCACTCACTTGAAGAATATCTCCTGCTGAGTGGATAGTACCATTCGTTTTTACCTGAACCTGACATTCTGCCTGTAGTGCAGCTTTCAGGCCTTCCTGCTCTTTACCTTGACAGGTGATAACAAGTTTGTCATTTTGAGCGTTGACTTCATATTCCAGCGGACAGTTGTATGTTACCTTAAAATTTAATGTATTTGCCTTACTCGCTTTAATATGCATGATGATGACATTGTTTGTAAAAGAGGCGAAAGTAGTGCGGGTATAAGTAACGTTGTTCACTTGATAGCGGGTAGTGGTAGTCGCGTTTTCCAAATTCAGATCACGGTAGAAACCGGATACATTCTTATGTTCTGGAAATTCCAAAAACAAACTACCCAACGTCAGGTAGCTCATGCCGTGTTGTTTGGTTAAGAAATTGGCATCGATGAGTGTCTGTGCTTCCTGATTCTTTCCTTCAAATATGAGTTTGCGCACAACGGGCAAAACATGTATAGCATTTGAGTTGTCATTGTTGTACGGTGAACCTGCCCAGAAGGTTTCTTCGTTAAGTTGTAGTTCTTCACGTTCGGTTCCTCCATATACCATGGCACCAAGGCGAGAGTTGCCAATGGGAAGAGCTTCTGACCAGTTTTGTGCAGGCTGGCTATACCAAAGTTTCAAGTCTTGTGCAGATGTAAAGATGCTGCAAAGAGAAAGGTATATCAATATTAATGTATTTTTCATATATGTATATTAAGATAAAATAAATACTACATGCCCGAGAATTGCCACCGGTCAAAGCCAGTGTAGATATAAAATGTATCGTCGTACACTAATGGAGCGGGATCTCCCGTAAAGCAAGTCTGAATAATAGGATTTTGCCCAAGCAAATTATTCGGTAAGACGAATAGGATTAGGGCGATTGTAGTTACAAGTTTAAATTCCTTTTTCATGGTCTTTGAATTTTTATTTAAGTTTTTTATAAGGACTTTCCTGTAGATTTAATCGACTGGCTTCATCACTACCGCAATCTATGATGATTTTATGCAGCACAATGGCAGGGCTTAGTGGACGAATACGGAGTGTGTGGCTCCCTTTCTGTAGATCTATATTCGAGAAGTTGACAACAGATTCAATAATTCGGGCTGCACCTGCTGGATACATCTTTGAATAGCAATTAGCCCAGGTCATTTCCGAATTATAATTGATTATTTGTTCTTTATTTCCGTCTAAACTGATAGCATATTGGTGCCCTTCTTTCACAAAAGGGAGTGTACTGTCCAGGATTAACCGTAATCGCAAATCTTTTAAATCGGATTTGAAATTCATTCGGTAGGTTAATGAAGCTCCTTCCACCGATTGACCATAAGGCATTAATGTTATCCCTGAAAGAGTACGCCCTAAATCCGGTATAATTGTCCATTGAGTGCTATCTCCTTGTGTGCATTCTGCAAAGCGTTCTGCTTCCATAACTATCACTCCGCCTTTTTCTTCATACTCATAGTTGCCTGGTTTGTAAGCCGATGTGTCTAATCGAATAACTTCAGGCATTATATTCCCGCTTTTGCTCATCCCAACTCGTGTAGCCAATATGGGTTTGATCCATCATGTGATTCCACTTTCCACCGGCTATGCGGTTGTTGTAGTCGGAGCATAGCTCTGCATCTCTCTGAAAACAGTATTCTACTCTGTCTGCCCATTGATTAGCGCGTGGATCACTATCGGAGGCTAGTTTGCGATTCATGGCGGTAGCATAGTACATTTCATAGAGATTAGCCATTGCTTGCACCGGGAAGAGAATCAGTTCTTGATAAGCATCTTTCATTTCTTGAGGCAACACCGCAAACAGCCGATAAGCATGTGCTTCCAACGCTAAGAATTCGTCTGCTACAGATTTAAATTCTCCGTTGGTAAGATTGTAGGTTCTGTGGTCTAGCATTTCAGCTGTTACCCGCGCAGAATATTTGCAATAACTACTTAGAACGCGGGCAGCTTCTGCGGCATATTTTTCCCCGAATTGTTGTTTGCAAAAGTTATAAGTATATTCTGTTAGATTATCAGCCGTAAATAGATTGGGATTCCATGCCATGTTCAGGAAAAAATCCGTAGGAAATTCATTTGGTTTCAAGTCTCCGACATTCAAAATCCACATTTCATCTACTCCATAGGTATACGTCAGGTATAGTTGTTCCCACATATGCTGAATTTGTGTCATGTTTAGCCATTGATAAGCCCGTGGCGCTCCGTGAAGATCTACATGATAATACATGCCATATCCTCCGGGATGTCTTTTCCCTTTGAGTTCCGGTAAACGGCGTACGTTTCCCCAGTTGTCATCGCAAAGTAGTATGATTACATCATCGGGAATTTTCATACCTTGATCGTAATACTCTAGTACCTCGCTGTAGAGTGCCCATAGCTGGGGCGTTTTATAAGCTGGTTTCCCTGTAATCTCAGTAATAATTTTACGTTGTTCTTTTACGATGTTTTCTAATAAATGGGTGTCGGTATCAGCTCCCATCGGTGCATCTCCATCCCCCCGCATAGCAATGGTGACAACTTCTTCTTTGCCTTTCATACGTTGGATTCCCTCACGGAAAAAACGGTCTATGCCTTTTTTATTTGTTTGATAATTCCATGCACCATAGTCTTTTCGGTTACGGGCATATTCCTGGTGATTGCGTGCCATTGGTTCATGATGTGATGTCCCGATAATGATTCCCATCTCATCTGCTAAAGAGCTGTTTAATGGGTCATCAGCATAAAAAGCGGAGTTCCACATAGCAGGCCATAAAAAGTTAGCTTTCAAACGGAGTAAAAGCTCATATACATGCACATACATTTTGCTATTGAAACCTCCGAATTTCTGGGTAGTCCAGTTTCCCATGCAGGGCCATTCATCGTTAATGAAAATGCCGCGATACTTTACGGCAGGCTCTCCGTCAGTGTAGATGCCTTTCTTTATATAGACAGCATCGTGGCGTGCAACTGGAACATCGGCCCACCAATACCAAGGTGAAACTCCTATTTGACGAGATAATTCATAAATGCCATAAATCGTTCCGCGTTTATCGCTTCCGGCGATGAGTAGAATTTCACCTTCCAGACCTTCTAATGGCGCATGAAGAGTCGTGATGATAAATTTTTCGTTTTTGTTTTTTAATTCTTTTGCATCCAGTTTTCCGGCTTTTATCAATTGCCGGATAAGTGGACTTTTATCGTATGACCCGACAATGACGCGGACATCTTGCCTTCCTTTGTTGGTTAAACTAGGAATGACATCAGTAACTCTGCCAAAATCTGTTTGCAAATTGCTGATAGCGGTTAGCACTCCCGCATGTTCTTTCTCGTCACACCAAATTGCAAATGACTGGGAACTTGGAGTGACTAATGCAACGCCCGTATCATTCGGCGTGAAATGAACAAATGACTCTGTAGCCTTTAAATAGGGTATGAAAATTAGGGAAATCAGTAAAGTTATTACTGTAGATGTTCTTTTTTTCATGTTGCTTTTTCTTTAGGGGTGTTGTTCTAAATGTATATATTGCAAAGTTAGCTTATTGGTTCTTAGCAAAGAGAGAGACCTGTTTCGATTGTTAGTCTGTATGTTGCTTCTTGATGTGTTTGTGTTACCAATAATGTTGCGTATGTTACGTATAGCTGATTGAGTGGGCGGATGTTGTATTTGAGGCATATATATGAAACAAAATAAAGTAGGAAGGTTACATAAGCTTCTGATTTCTGTATCGTCTCTCTTTGCATTTAGTATGGAAACTCTGTATTTTTGCACTATTCGTTTGAAGTGGGTGGAAAACGAAGAAAATTCTTAATGAATAATTAAATGATGAAAGTACCTTGGATTACATTATTGACGAGTTCCTGATAGGATCAGTTATTTTGAATGAATGGGCTGGTAAATATGATGCTAAAACTCAAGATCTGAATTCTATACTTCCGGGATGTTATCCCGTTCCAAATATTTGTAAATCTTAAACACAATAGAAAAAATGAAAGCATTCTTATCTATTTCTCTTCTTTTTCTTATAAATCATGTACTATTTGGGCAAGATGTCAAATCGCCTGTTTCGTGGACGGCTGACAATGGGAATGGCACTTATACCAACCCTTTGTTTTATGATGAGTTTTCAGACCCCGATCTTATCCGGGTAGGTGAGGACTTTTATCTAGCAGGGACAACTATGCATGCCACACCAGGGCTTGTGATACTACACTCCAAAGACTTGGTAAACTGGAAATTCATGAGTTATTGCTTCGACCGTTTTAATATGGGAGACGAGTTTAGATTGGAGAATGGCAAGGAAGCCTATGGGCAAGGTATCTGGGCACCCTGTATTCGCTATCACAATGGGAAGTTTTATGTGTTTAGCAACGTCAACGGGCACGGATTACAAGTTTTCATTTCTGAGAATCCTGCCGGACCGTGGCAACACATCAATATGGGCGGCAAGATTTACGACCTTTCTGTACTTTTTGATGATGATGGTAAGATTTATGCTGTCTTTAAATATAATGAAGTACATTTGATAGAAATAAAGCCCGACTTTAGTGGCTATGTGGAAGGTAGTGAAAGAATCATCATACCTGCTGGAAATGCGATGGGCGAAGGACACCATTTCTACAAGATAAACGGAAAATATTATATTATCAGTGCTAACTATGCCCCGGTGGGTCGCATGCAGTGTGCACGCGCTGATCGGCCTGAAGGACCTTATGAAACGGTTGCTATCAGTGTGAAGGAAACTTTTGGCACGCAACGGGCTCATACAGTGAACAATGTAGGGTTGGGACGTCCTGTGCCGGAAGATGGTTTTGAATTTAATGTTTCAGGTGGTGAGGGCAACTATCTGAGTGCCGTACCTCTGCATCAAGGAGGCATAGTGGATTTGCCGAACGGTGATTGGTGGGGATTCTCTATGTCGGACTTTCGTGCTGTAGGACGCACCACCTGTCTTTCACCTGTGACTTGGGTGGACGGGTGGCCTTACTTCGGATTGCCCGGAAACTTGGGGCGCACACCTCGCACGTGGTTTAAACCTCGCGTGGAAGCCAAAGTCGAGCCTCATGCTCCTTATCGGCGTAGCGATGACTTCGAAGGGAAAGAACTACTGCCTGTATGGCAATGGAATCACGAACCGACGGTGGGAAAGTGGGCGTTAGCAAAAGGGAAACTACGTCTAGACGCTATGCCTGCGAAGAATTTCCTGTGGGCGAAGAATACGCTAACACAGCGTTGCATCGGTCCGATATCGGTGGCTACAGTGGAGTTGGATGTTTCTAAACTGAAAGATGGTGATGTTGCCGGACTAGGTCTACTCAATATGCCTTATGTATGGATAGGTGTGATGCGTCAGGGAAAACAGTATGATATAAGTCTAAAAATACAGCAGAGTAACAAAACGATTTCCTCGAGCAAGGCCGTGAAGCAAGAGGGTAAGCAGTTCGATGATATGCTTGATAAAGGTAAAATATACCTGCGGGCCATGACTGACCTTGATGCCGAATCTGCGCGGTTTAGCTACAGCATAGATGGGAAAGATTATAAAGAGATGGATGGAACAGTACTGCTACCTTATCAGCTAAAGACCTTCCAGGGGATGAGATACTCACTTTTTGCCTATAATGCGAAAGGTCTGAATGGTGGTTATGCCCTTTTCGATAACTTCACGGTGGATGAGCCTATGGCTGATCGTTCCACTAACCTACCTATAGGCAAGGTGATTAGTTTGCAGAACATGGGTAACGGTAGTTATGCTTGGGCTAATCCGCATGGAATGCTTCATTCGGCCGCCAAAGGGAGTAAGGAGTATCAGAATGCGGGTTGCTTCTTTAAGGTACATGACCGTGATCGGGGACGTGTTTCATTGGAAGCTATGAACGGAACCGGTTTCCTTACGGTAGTAGGTGTAGGCCTTTCGGCAGATATTCGTCTGATGAAACAAGAGACGGAAAACAGTCTCTTCCTGTGGCAGGACATGCTGCGCGGACAGTGTATGTTGCTTTCATTGAAGACTCAACGTTATGTCGGCATTGATATTGAAACGGGCGAGCCTTACGGGGCTGACTGGCCGGGATGTCGACCGGATCGCAAGGACGGAACAGTTTTTCAATGGACTGAGGTGGAAAGTGATGGAGTAGTGAGAAATACAGAGAAGTCTGATACTTATTAACACAGCAAAATGAGAAAATATATTTTGAGTTTGTTTGCTTGTGTAATGTTTGTCATAAAATCATATCAAAACACGTGGTTCGTAATTCTTTGTATCAATAAATATCGCTTCATACGCGGTGTGGTGCTTGGACAGAACTATTCATATTAAAAAGTCTATTCAATGAGAAAGTTGATAACTGCCGCGAGCCTATGGTATCTGCTTCTTGGCATAGATATGGTCATTGCGGCAACTGAGGGGAGAGAAATCTTTAATCTAAACAGGGAGTGGATGTATAAGTGCGGTGATTATTGTGGTGCCGAGCAGCCGCTTTTTGACGATTCGGGTTGGGAATCAATAGGTTTACCTCATTCATTTAGTATTCCTTATTTTATGTCTAAGGACTTCTACGTAGGATATGGCTGGTATCGGAAAACCCTTCAGCTGAACAAATCTGATTTAGCTAAACGGTTGTTCTTGGAGTTTGATGGTGTGTTTCAGGAAGCTGAAGTATTTGTAAACGGCCAATTAGTAGGGAAGCATGTGGGAGGATATACAGCTTTTGCATTGATTTTACGCCATATGCTGTAGCAGGTGATAATGTTTTAGCGGTGAGGGTAAATAATCTTTGGCATCCAACAGTGGCTCCTCGGGGAGGTGAACATGTTTTCAGTGGTGGTATATACCGTAATGTCCGGTTGGTAAAGAAGAAATCGGTACATTTGGATTGGTATGGAACCACAGTTACTACCCCTTCGCTGGCGATGAATGGCGGCAGATCGTCGGTAGTGAGAGTTGAAGCTTGTGTGAAAAATGCAAGTGTTGTGAAAGATCTCTATACGTTGGTGATTGCTGTGGTAGATAGTTTGGGTTATGCAGTAACTAGCTGCTCTCAAACACAGGAAATAGAAGCTGGGGGAGAATTTGTATATGATATGATAACATCCGCAATCGAGGCGCCGGCACTTTGGTCCCCTCCTAGTCCGGCCCTTTACACCTTGGTGAGCAAACTGTATAATGGTAAGTGCTTGTTGGATTCCGAAGAGATTACATTCGGTTTTCGTTGGTTCGAATGGACAGCTGATAAAGGTTTCTTTCTAAATGGCAATCACTTTATCTTTAGAGGCGTCAATGTTCATCAAGATCAGGCAGGGTGGGGCGATGCCGTAACAGAAGCAGCAACCCAGCGTGATGTTCGTCAGATGAAAGAAGCGGGTTTCAATATGATTCGAGGTTCCCATTATCCCCATTCGTCGGCATTCTCGGATGCTTGCGACCGTGAAGGAATCTTATTTTGGTCGGAAGCACCGTTTTGGGGTACAGCTGGACCGAAGGTTGACGGTGGTTGGACTGCCAGTGCTTATCCTGTGAATGACAAAGATGTGGACGGATTTGAGGCTGATGTGTTACGGCAATTGGAAGAAATGATACGTATTCATCGCAATCATCCTTCAGTATTTGTCTGGAGTATGTGTAACGAACCATTCTTTACCGATGGTAAGACCATGCCCGGAGTAAGGCATCTGCTGAAGCGCATGGTAGATAAGACGCACCAGCTTGACCCTACTCGTATGGCTGCCATTGGTGGTGCTCAGCGTCCATTGGGAAAAGATCGGATAGACTTGATAGGTGATGTGGCTGGATATAATGGTGATGGCGCAACTATTGCGGACTTTCAGGCACCTGGGATTCCCTCAATCGTCTCGGAATATGGTAGTACTACGGCCAATCGTCCGGGTAAATATATGCCGGGGTGGGGAGACCTGGGACGGGATGAAGGTTGGAAAGGACGTGAATGGAGAAGTGGACAAGCCATTTGGTGCGGTTTCGACCACGGCAGCATATTCGGTAGTGACTTGGGTAAGATGGGTATCGTGGATTATTTCCGTTTGCCGAAACGCTCTTGGTATTGGTACCGTGACATTTATGCACAAGTAGCACCACCGGAATGGCCAGTAGCCGGCATCGCTGCCCGTTTACGGCTGGAGGCATCAAAAATAAACGATATTGGTGCTGACGGAACCGACGATACACACCTTACGGTGACTGTTCTGGATATTGAAGGACGTGAACTGAGTAACAGCCAGATGTAAATCTGCGGATTATATCCGGGCCTGGTGAATTTCCTACGGGAGAGTCCATCGACTTTGCACCGGATAGCGATATTCGAATTCAAGACGGGAAAGCTGCTATATCTTTACGTTCTTATTATGCAGGCAATACGGTGGTTGAGGCTTCCTCACCGGGACTTGAAACAGCTCGCTTGATGCTGAGCTTTGTCAATGCTCCGTTATATAAAAAAGGTGAGAGCAGGGAGATAGAAAACCGTGCTTACGTCAGGTATAGAAATAGAGTGGAGAACGGAAAGTTGCAAACCTACGGTATGAACAATCCTACGTTTGCTTCTAGTTCACAAAAAGGATATACTGCTGGCTTGGCTGCTGACGGAGATTACGATAGTTATTGGCAACCCGAAGACAAGGATATTTCCGCTTATTGGACTCTGGATACCGAGCGAAGGCTTGATTTACACCGTGTGAAGGCCATTTTCTCGGGTTTGGCGAACTACCGTTTCAAGGTCGAAATTTCTTCTGATAATATCGTATGGCAAACAATTGGTGATACAGTCATCTTTCCCGAGAGATAGACAAAATCGATATTCAACCGGACCAAACGATGAAGATGCGTTTCGTTCGTTTTTTGTTCTTAAGTGGGGAAGGATCGGTGAGGCCGAAATTAGCGGAAGTGCAAGTGGTAGGTATTGTAACTGAATAGCATCCGTAAGGTCAGGCTCTCCATGGACTACTATCAAAATGGTGGTGTCTACGAAAGGGTACACCAACCTTGTTCGGTGTACCCCATTCTTTATTGAGCTTCGTAACTTATGTAAGGGGAGTATATAGGCTGAAAATATGAGGTGAATATTGTGCGGGAAACTACAATTTGAACTGCTGTTTTCTTACTTATTGATTGCTGAACTTAGTTTCTTAAACTATTCTGTGCGAAAAAGTAGGTGTTTTATGCCAATTAATTATCTTTGCGGTCTAATCTATATGAAAGTGTAAATGAAAGGAGAGAGTATAACAAAGCAAGATTTTGAAAGGCTTTTCCGTGAATACTATTCACGACTGTACTATTTCGCCTATGATTTTACGGAAGATATAGAAGCGAGCAAGGATATTGTGAGTGAAGTATTTACGGCAGTTTGGAATAATAAAGAGCATATAGAGACCGACAAAGTGGTTGGTTATTTGTTTGTAAGTGTACGCAATCAGTCACTCAATTATGTGAAACGAAACAGGCTGACTGCTGATTACATAGATTTTTGCCAAATGGTGGCCAATGAAGAAGGCGATGAAGGCTTGGAACTTATTGACGAACGGATAGCAGAATTGGCAAGGGAGATTGAAAAACTGCCGCCACGTACCCGATATATTCTGGAAGAGTGCTATTTCCGTCATAAGAAATATAAGGAAGTTGCTGATGTGCTTGAAATAAGTACCGATGGCATTAAAAAGCATATTGTGAAGGCTTTTTCAATGCTTCGTACTCATTTTAAAGTTAAAAAATAAAAAATGGCGTACCCGATTCGTACACAAGAGTGTAATTTTTATGTATAACTATGAATGACGACCAAAACATAGAGGATGATATGAAGCTGAGTGATGAACCTTCAGCGCATGAAGCCATGGACTGTAAGCGGGCATTTACTCGAATGAGAGTTCCCGCTCCTGATGTGGATGATGCTTGGCAAAAGTTCAGTGCGGACACTGATACGCAGCCAAAAATGAAGAAGTTTAAGAGTAAACGAAGTTTATTTATTGGCTTTGTGACAGGAGTAGCTGCTTCGGTCGTTATCTTCTTTGGTATTTATCAGATGTTTATCGCTTCGCTTCTCCCACAACCTGTACAGGTTTTCAATGCCGAAGAGAGTGGGAGCGATGTTCTGCTGTCGTATAGCTCAGGACAATCTTATAATCTATCGAATGCCAACACGGCGGCCACGGGAGCTTTATTAACACAGGGTGTTAAAGCTAACAAAGACTCCTTGGTTTATATGCAGGCAAAGTCGAATGTACAGCCTAAGTTGCTTACGGTTTCTACTCCCCGGGGGAAGGATTACCACATCGTTTTGCCCGATGGGACAAATGTATGGCTCAATGCTGATACCAAGTTGGTATTTCCCGAACACTTTTCCGGGGCACGCAGAGAGGTGCAACTGGATGGTGAAGCCTACTTTGAAGTGACTGAGGATAAAGAGCATCCATTCGTAGTCAACAACAAACTGTTTGCTACAATCGTGCTGGGCACAAAGTTTAATATGAAAACGTATAATCAGGATGATGCTAATGTTGTACTTATCGAAGGAAGGGTGCAGGTAGAAAGTACGAAGACCGGTGCTACTCAGACTATTCTGCCGGGACAAAAGGCACATCTTACGCCTGCCGGACAATTCGATGTGCAACAGGTCGATACGTATGCTTTCGTTCAGTGGAAAGAGGGCTACTTCTATTTCAACGATGCACCGCTTGTAGAGATTATGCGCGAATTGGGACGTTGGTACAATGTCGATATCATCATCGAGAACTCGCGCATGATGTATACCCGTTTGCACTTTGTAGCTGAACGGGGGCAGGGGATTGCCGAAGCTCTGCAAAACTTGAACGCTATTGATGATGTACACGCTGTTATTAAGAATAACACAGTGGTAGTTAAATAACGGAATCTAGTACATATTGCTATCTTTATAGCTCTTTTTATCTTCCGAAAGGGATTATTCTTCTTTTTTCAAAAAAAAACGTTTCTTTTCAGTACCCGATTTAGGAGTTCTGTGTAATTCTTGTAAAAGAGAGTTAAACACATAACCCTAATTAATGTATTATGCATAGAAAAGAGAAGCGAGTACGATGGAAGGAGAACAACACATTTCTCTCTATTCTATTTTGTCTTTTAGTATTAAGTGCGCATGGCTTTGCGCAGGAGAAGAAAGTATCTCTTAATTGTAAAGGGATGCGGTTGTCAGAGGCGCTAATTCAGGTAGAGCGCCAGTCAGAGCATAAACTGAGTTTCAATTTTGATGAGTTGAGCCAGTTTAATGTTACAGTAAATATCAAGAAAAAAACGGTAATTGAAGCTATTGAAAATTTATTGCATGGACTGCCTTACCAGACCAAGGTCAGTGGTCAGTTCATTACGATTTTCCGCCGAAATGTTCAACGGCAGACAAGTAGCCCTACTCGCGGAGGGGATTATACAATTATTCGTGGTAAAGTTGTTGATACATCTGACAAACCTTTGCCTGGAGTCAATATTTCTTTTAAGAATCGTAACTACGGCACTGTAACCGATATAAATGGCAACTATGCTATTTCGGTGGATAAAGGAGCCAGAGAAACGATGCTTTTCTCTTTTATCGGAATGAAGACCGAGGTGTTGACGGTCAATTGTAACGCGGAAGAGAAAATTTTGAATCTTACCCTCAAGGAGGGTGACGGACAGCTCAATGAAGTGGTTGTAACCGGTATCTTCAATAAACCGAAGGTTAGTTTCACAGGTGCCGCCACTATCATTTCTTCAGATCAAATCAAGGCGCTGGGTAATCGCAACCTGCTGAAGACGTTGTCTAATATTGATCCGTCCTTCGACTTGCAGGAGAATAATGCGAAAGGTTCCGACCCGAATCAAACACTCAATATCGAGATTCGCGGAAGTGCGACGATTGGTAGTGTGAATGAAATGCAATCGAATGTGCGTAATCAGCGCAACCTTCCTTTGTTCATTCTCGACGGGTTTGAAGTGACGTCGGAACGTGTGATGGACATGAATCAGGATGATGTGGAATCAGTCGTAATCTTGAAGGATGCGAGTGCTACGGCAATTTACGGTTCGCGCGGTGCCAACGGTGTTGTCGTGATCTCGTCGAAACGTCCCGAACTTGGACGGGTGCGGGTTAACTATTCGACCGGTATGAACCTGGAGATTCCCGATCTATCGAGTTATGACCTGATGAATTCTTTTGAGAAGCTGGAAGTAGAAAAGGCTGCGGGGCTTTACACCAATACTTCTTTAGCTACCCAACTCCAATTGGATGCTCTCTACAATGAGCATCTGAAAGCAGCTAGCGAGGGTGTCAATACCAATTGGATGAAGATTCCCGTGCGAGTGGGCCTTGGCCAGTTTCACAAGCTGGATATTAACGGAGGTGTCGATCAATTCAGGTATATCTTGAATGTGTCTTATAATCAGTTGACAGGTAGCATGAAAGGCTCGAAACGCGACAACTTGAATGGTAACATGACGATCAGTTACTTGATGAAAAAAGTGCGCTTTACCAATACCCTTAGTGTCGGTTTCAATAACGCAGCCAATAGCACCTATGGCAACTTCTCACAGTATGCTTCTATGAACCCGTATTGGAGGCCTTACAATGAGAAAGGCGAGCCGATCGCATCGTATACGTTGTTTACTGCAACCAGTCCGCTTTATAATCCTTTGTATGACGCTGCCCAGACGAGCTTCAATACATCCGATTATACCAATATACGAAATACAACCATGCTCGATGCCGACTTGATGCCTAATGTGCGTGCGAATGTCAATATTGGCTTCACACAGCAGCGCGGTGGCTCCGATTATTTTGTGTCGCCTAAAGCATCGACTTACCTGCAAAGCGGTACGGATGTTTCCGATCGGGGTAATTATATCCAAAAGACCAATAAAATGACGTCCTATCAAATGTCGGGAACAATCAACTGGGCAAAGGTGTATGGTGAGCACTCTATTTATGTAGGTGCCAACTACCAGGTGATGGAAACGAAGAATAACTCGACTTCTATGAGTGTAAAGGGCTTTATGAATGATCAGATGACCGATGTATCTAACGCTAATAAGTACTCGGGAGAAAAGCCGACTACGGATGAATCGACTGTACGTAGCATGGGGTTTACCGGTACGATTAACTACAGTTATGCGCAGAGATACTTTTTCGATGTCTCATTCCGTGAAGACGCTGCTTCTTCTTTCGGATCAGAGAGTCGGTGGGCACCGTTTTATTCGTTGGGTGTAGGTTGGGAAATTGCTCAGGAGAAATGGATGCGTAAACTCTTACCAGTTGTTAATATGGCTAAGTTCCGCTATTCGTATGGTGTAACCGGTTCGTTGAGTTTCTCCCCATACGATGCATTAACTACCTATAAGTACAACAACAACACGCAATACAATTATTTGATTGGTGCTAGTGTCAACAGTTTCGGTAATCCGAGCCTAAAGTGGCAGAATACGGTAGAGCACAACTTCGGTTTGGATCTCGGCCTATTGAATCGTTTTACATTGAACTTCAACTATTACCGTAAGACCACCGAAAACCTGCTGAGTGATGCTTATTTGCCGTTGTCGCATGGTTACACTACCTATAAAGAAAATCTGGGTGAGATTCGGAATACCGGTTATGACTTGTCACTGAGCTACACCATTCTTCGGTATTCGAACGATCATCCGATCGACTGGTCTATTCGTGCGGGTTTTTACCACAATACGAATGTTTTGGTTAAGCTGTCGGAAGCGATCAAAAAGGCCAATGAGTTTTATTCCAATTCAAACTATAGCGGCGGTACCATTAATGAATATCGTGAGGGACAGTCGTTGGATGAAATTTACGTACTGCAGTCAGCAGGTGTCGACCCGCAAACCGGAAAAAGACTCTATATCGATACAGATGGTACCATAACGATGAATGCATCCGGTTTGAATAAAGTTGCGGTGGGAAGTTCTCAGCCAAAAGTTAATGGACGTTTTGGTACAGGCTTTCGTTGGAAAGGTCTGAATGTCGATTTGAGTTTCGGTGCCCGTATAGGCGGAAAGAAACTAAATTCGACTTTGATGTCGAAAGTAGAGAATGCGGTCGTTATTTATAACCAGGATCGCCGTGTGATAAGTCAGCGTTGGAGAAAGCCCGGTGATGTGACGGCTTTCAAGAGCCTGTCGGGCGAAATTGATAATTCTTTTCCGAATAACCTTTTCGTATTTACTGAAAACACGTTTACGTTCAACAACGCGAACATCTCTTATGATTTTCCGCTGTCCTGGATTCAACGATTCGGTATGTCTCGCTTGTCTATCGGAGGAAGTTTATCTGATATCTTCTATATCTCGAATATAAAACAGGAACGTGGAACCGATTATCCATATTCTATCAAACCGACATTTACTTTTTCATGCACATTCTAAATCGTATCAAAATGAAAAGATTGAATATATCCATTATATCTGTCAGTCTGATGATGTTGTTTGCATCTTGTAGTGACTGGTTGACTGTAGAACCACAGGCTGTGACATCGAAAGATAAGATGTTTACTTCCGAACTGGGTTTCTCCAGTGCATTGGTTGGGCTCTATCTGGAACTTCAGAATGTTTATTCTCCTACCAACTTTATGATGGGAGGAAGTACAGAGTATATGGCTAACAACTACCTGACAACGACGTCGGAAACGTCTGATTCGTACCTGTTTCATACGCATCGCTATACTTCAACCACGATTGATGCGAGCTTGGGAGCATTGTTCCTAAGTTACTATAAGATTATTGCTAATTGTAATATTCTGATCGACGCTTTGCAGGGGCAGAGCGTTGTTGAACCGGATGAGGCTGCTATTATTGAAGGTGAGGCTTTGGCTATTCGGGCTTACTGCCATTTCGAATTGCTGAGGTTATGGGGACCACCGCCCACGAAGATCGATGCTTCCAGAAAGTATTTACCGTATGTAACCACGGTGGCGACCTCTCCGTATGAATATATCACGTATGATGCCTTTGTGCAGAAAGTAAAAGAGGAGTTCAACAAGGCTATTACGCTGATGGAGCCGGTCGATCCTATTACAGCCTATTCAAATGGTACGTTGAATGCGAGTTATGCTACTATTTCGAAGTATCAGGCTATGTTCTGGTATAATCGTCAGAAGCGCTTCAATGTGTATGGCGTCAAAGCCTTCTTGCCCGTCTCTACTTGTGGACCGGTGATAAGGACAATGCCTATAAGGAGGCAAAAAGCATTGTGGACGTGAAGAATCCGGATGGCAATCCGAAGTTTACATTGGGAACTCAGTCGGATATAACGAACTCGGACTTTTTGTTCTATTCAGAACATTTGGTGGGCTTGGGCTTGACGGAATGGGTAGACAAGCAAGGTGCTTTCTCCGGGCGTTTCTCTGCCTACGTGAATTCGTATGCGAATATCAACTCTATGTTGTACGACAATCAGACGGATATGCGAATGAATCTGTTTACGTCGAGTTACTCTTATTCTTTCGGAACGAGTGTATATGGAACTCGTAAATATTCGAAGTTTACGTCGACCGATTATAACAGTCCGAAGTCGATACCTTTAATTCGCCTATCTGAGTTGTATCTTATTTTAATAGAAACAGCACCGCTGGAAGAAGCCAATCAATATTATAAAACGTTCCGCTCTTCACGCTCGGCATCTTACACCGCGCTGACCGAACCGACGCGAGTCAGGGAGGTTGAAAAGGAATACGTCCGAGAGTTCTTCTCGGAAGGGGGCCAGAGTTTCTTTATGTACAAACGCTTGAATGCAGCCTCTCTGTTACTCTCTAGCGAGGGCATGAGTGCCGATAAGTACGAGTTACCGATACCAACTGATGAAACAGGCGAATTTTAAATAGTGAAAGGGAAAAGAACAATGAAAACAATAAAATATCTATTATCTCTGTTGCTGGTAGTGAGTGTAGTGTCTTGTCAGCAAGTCGAAGTTCCGATTAACGAGCAAAATTCGTATGTCAACTTCTATGATTCACTGAATCAATATAGAAGATGTATTCAGGCTCAATCGCTCAACTTCTATTATATGGATGATGCTGTTACGCGAGATACGGTCTGGTTTGATATAATCTCCTTTGCCAGTATACCTACACGGGATTATCAGGTCCAGATTTCCCAGCGGAAAATATCTTCGAATGTTATTCTGGATATGAAAGATGCCGAACCGGGTGTGCAGTATGTCTCGTTCGATAATCCGGCGGTTAAAGATTTGATGATACTCCATAAAGGAGCTTTGGTTGATGCTGTAGGCATTGTAGTGTTGCGTGATAAATCTTTGAAAGAAGAGGGCAGACGCATTGTGATGCGTATTGTAGACTCCAACGAAGTGAAAGCTTCCGATCAGCGAGAAGATACCGACATTGATGTAGCCTACGTTGCCCTCTATGTGGCAGACTGCCTTACGCAGCCTACCAACTGGGATATGTGGTTCTTCCTCGGTACGTATGGTGCAGTAAAACATGACTTTGTAGTGAGGCACTCTAACGCCCATTGGGATTACGACTTTATCAATGGCTTGGACAGCAATACGAAAACTTATTACCTATATAAGTTCCGCAATGAATTGGCGGCAGAGAATGCTGAACGCGAGGCCAATGGCTTGGGAAAACTATCTGAAAAGGATGGTACGCCAATCGAGTTTCCACAAAATTATTATTAATAGTGTAGTCACCATTTTTATACTGAAACAGAATGAAAAAGATTATATTTTATTTCATGGTATTGTCGCTGACTGCGGTTGCTACTTCGTGCAAATATGGCTTTGACGATACGTACAATGCGCTGCCTGATATTGAGATCGGCAATGTGGCCGAGACAGGTGTGGTACCCTCTCAACTATTTCTGGGCGAGGTCTTGAAAATCAGTCCGCAAATAACGTATGGGAGTGAACCTGCAGCTGAGTTTGGTTTCCGTTGGTACAAGCAATACAGCAATTCATTGAAATTGATCTCTGAAGATCCTGTATTGAACTACGCACTCGACAGCTTGGGAGTCTGGACGATACGTTTGGAAGTGACCAACAAAGTGACTCAGGTCACCGCTGCTTCAACCGTTAGCTTTACGGTAATCAGCCGAAGCGAGCGTGGCTGGTATATTTTGAAGGAAACCAGTAGCGGCAATACGGATATGGATTTAGTCCGAATGACTCAGGAAGGTGAAGTAGACGGAAACGAGTACAATTTATTGGCAAAGACCGGCAATGAATTGGCCGGTAAACCGGTTGGCTTGTCGTTCGTCTACAACTATAACTGGAAAGAACCGGGAACTTCTTATTTCACTTCGTATATATCGACCATTATGCCCATTAGTCAGAAGGGCTTAGCTACTTTCAGGATGAGAGATGAGTGGGTACTTGAAAGCAATAAAAAGATGTTTTTTGATGATAACGACGGTAATAACAACTCGTTGACCGGTGGAATCACTTCACCGATACAATCGCTTATCGTTAACAATCATAAGGCTCATCTGATGGTACAGGGCATGCAGGCTTTTCTGCCGGTAATCCCCGGAGCCTATTCGCTCTCTTCCTATTTCACGATCACCGACGGAACCAATCCTTATATGTTGGGATTTGATGAGCAGTCGCACTCCTTTGTGTTTATCACAGCCAGAGCGGCTTCGTTATCTACCTTCCCCGATGCCTATTTGCCGGAGAACTATAAAATCTCTTCGAACAACATGAACGGTACCCTTTCATTTATGGAGAATACCGATGGTTCGCTCAACCCCGACACACTCTATCAGCAACGTGCTTATGCGCTCTTTCATGAGACTACTCGGACAGATCGTTGTATTTTGCTGGGATTGGATTTAGCTCAGATCGACCCTTTGCAGTCAGAGTTTGGTGCAACCAAGTATAGTCCTATTATGTACGCGGATACCATCTCTTATGCTAGGGTGCCTGCTCTAAAAACCGCTACTCTTTTTGCTATGCATAAGAACTACCCACTGCTTTACTTTGCTCAAGGTAATAAAGTGAGTAGCTACTTGATCGATAGCAAGATTGTGAATGACGGTATATTGGCTTATCCAACGGATGAAGAGGTCACTTATCTGCATTTCTATGAATGTCTTTATGATACCAACTTCCGAAATCTGCTTGTTGCAACCTACAATGCTACTGCCGGAACCTACAAAATATACCGTTATGTGGTAGCCGGTAATGACATCACCGAAGTCGGCAGTGCATTTACAGGAACGGGTCGAGTGAAGACGTTGATTTACGCATCTCCCAACTATTCGTATTGGAATAATAATGTGTATCGTAATTATTAATAATAAAATGATGAAATCAATCTTTAAAACGCTTTTATTACTCTCTTTTCTGGCAACGAGTATTGGCTCTTTGGCACAAAGTAACGACCTGCCTCCATCAAGTCCCAAAGACCTGAAAGATGGGCAGAAGGCTCCTGACGCTATTCTCAAAGATTCTCTCTCTCAAGAGATATCCATTGCTTCATTCTTGGGTAAGTATGTTTTTATCGATGTTTGGCATTCGCGTTGCAGCCCTTGCCTTAAACAGATTCCTTTTCTGAAAGATTTGGAAAAAGAGATGGAAGGTGAAAATATAGTTTTTCTGAGTGTCAATTGCGACTCTCAGGAGTTTCGTTGGCGAGGAATGAGGGATATGTACCCTGGCCTGTCGTTATGGGATCAAGACGGATCATTCTGCGGGAAGTATAATGTGATATATAGTCCCCGTTTCATTCTGATTGACCCGGAAGGTAAGATCGCGAAAGCGTTTATGCCTCAACCCTCCAAGCCTGAAGCCTTGGAATATCTAAAGACTTTATTCAACAAGAACTAATATGATAAATTAAAAATTTTAAAAGATGAAATTAATAAAATTAAGTGTATTGGCTGCTACAACCCTGTGTACCCTCAATCTGATGGCGCAAGAAACCGATTGTACAGTTATAGCTCAGAGTAAGAATACCGATTCTACCGATATGCTTTACGTAGCCTATAAAAATAGACCGGGTTCTATGAAATTCGACTCGGTGGCTTTTGTTAAAGGTAAATGCGAATTAGCCATTCACGTTCCCTTTGTTCAACGCGCCATGGCTTATGTGGTTAAGGCTAATTCGGGCTTTTTAAGAAAGCCGATCACAGAAAAGGGCATTAGCTTCTATACGGAGCAAGGTAAAGTACTGTTGGAGATTGGAGAAAATCCGTTGGATACAAAGCGTAGCGGTACTGCGTTGAATAATGACTTTCAAGCTTATTCGGATGTCATCGCCCCTTTTAAAAAGAAAGAATCTTTGATGGAAGAAGAGTTCACCGCTGCGAAGAACAGCAATGATCAGGCTAAAATGACTCAATTGCAACAGGACTACCAAACGCTGAATGAGGAGAAAGGAAAGGCTGAACGGAATTTCTTCGACACACATCTCGATTCGCAAATTTCGCTTGATTGGATGGAACAAACAATTGATATTGCCAATCGCAAGAGCGAAGCTCAGGCTATGTACAAACAACTTAGCCAACGGGTTCGTGAAAGCGATGCGGGAAAACGTTATGGTATGAAGATTGAGTCTACACAGACTGTTGAGATTGGCAACGTTGCGCCCGATTTCACAGCCCGGACTCCGGGTGGCGAAGAAATTTCACTGAGTTCTTATCGCGGCAAATATGTGTTCGTCGATTTCTGGGCTTCTTGGTGTGCTCCTTGCCGTCATGAAAATCCGAATGTTGTTAAAGCCTACGCTACATACAAATCGGATAAGTTTGATATTCTGGGTGTGTCACTCGATCAGGATAAAGCGGCTTGGGAGAATGCAATCTCTAAAGATGGCTTAACTTGGAAGCAAGTATCCGACTTGATGGGCTGGCAGAGTATGCTGGCTATGTCTTATGCGATCCGTGCCATCCCCGCTAACTTCTTGATTGATCCTCAGGGTAAGATTATTGCTCGCGATCTTCGGGGAGATGCTTTAGAAAAGAAACTTAGCGAAGTCTTGAAATAGTCTGCCCATGAGTCGAAACAAATTAATTTGGGGGTTGCTGTTGTGGATACCTTTCATAGGTGTGTCGGGACAAAATGTAACCTATCGCAACTTTGATAGTTTTGAAAAGGAGACGCTCCGCACGCTTAAAGAGAGCGGAGCGACCTCCACTTTTAATTCGATGCATAACCTGAAACGCCAGACTTTGCAGACAAAGGCTAATTCCATTGTTCCCGTTACATTGAAGGCTGCCAATAAAAAAACGATTTCAGGTGAGAAGCTGGTTGCCGAGCGTAGCGAGGGAATCTTTGTTGTGTCTCGTTATGCACCGAAAATGGTTCGTGACGAACAGGTAGTTGCCGGTGCTTCGGCAGTCGTATTGTCGGAAGATGGTATCTGTGTATCGAACTATCATGTTTTCGAGCCGGTGATTGATACGACAAGAGTACTTACACCACTCGATAGTATCTTTTTTGTAGCTGCTAAAAGTGGTAAGATTTATCCCATCACGGAAGTACTGTCATACAACGCAACGTCCGACTTAGCTATATTCAAGATCGATCCGAAAGGGGATAAACTAACAGTTACTCCTGTCGGACAGGATCTTCCGGCCGGTGCTAATATTCATGCGCTGACTCATGTTTACGGTCATCTCTTTTACTATTCTAAAGGAGTTGTTGCCCGTAATTTATGTACCAGTGAGCTCAATGCGGACACCAATCGTTCGGATATTACGGCCGATTACTGTAAAGGTTCGAGTGGGGGGCCGCTGTTTGACGACTGTGGCAATCTGGTGGGCATTGTCTCGACCACTCAGTCGATCTATTACAATGAGCAGTCGCAAACAGATCTTCAAATGGTAGTTAAAACAATCATTCCCATCTCTTCGGTGCTCAGACTTTTAAAGCAACAGTAAGAGATGCTTAATAATATAACAATGAACAAACTAATTATATTGGTAGCCGCATTTGTGTTGCCATTATCCGTCAACGCACAGACAGCAAAGAAAAAGCCGCAACAGGCTACAGTGAAAACAACCGCTAAAGCCGCTACACCCAAAGCGGATAAGATTCAAGCCGGGTATACACTTACAGGAGTTATTGAAAAGGCTAAAGATGGTGATAAGGTCTTCTTGGCTATGATGCAGGGCGATTACAACTTCGCGACGCTCGACTCTACCACCATCAAAAATGGCAAATACTTCTTTAAAGGTCAGCAAAAGCAGCCTGTTAAACGTATGGTAGTGGCTGAGGTCGGAGAAGAATTTATCGGGTCTTCCGACTTCATACTCGGAAATACGGATGTTACGGTTGATATCAAGTTGGATAACAGCTGTGTGATTAACGGCGGCCCGGATAATACACTTTGGCAAGCATACAATGAAGAGAACACGAAGGCCAATAAAGAAATTGAATCTCAGTGGCTTCTTGCACGCGATACAACTAAAACGGATGCTGAGCGCAAGGCTGCTGCCGATCAATTTGCTAACTGGGAAAAGGGGCGTATTGCCTATCATGCCCAATACATCTTAGATCATATCCCCTCGGGTGTGAGCAGCATCTTATTTGAACAGGTTCGTTCTAACTTCGACGGGGCTACTATGGATAAGATATTGGCTCGCATGAAAGAGCAGTGTCCCGAGGATGAAGTCTATCTGGCAGTATTGAAGCAATATGAGCAAAGTAAGAAGACCGAAGTAGGTAAGCCGTACATTGACATCGCTTTGAATGATCCTGATGGCAAACTCATTAAGGTATCCGATGTCGTAGCTAAGAATAAGGTGACAATGATTGATTTCTGGGCTTCTTGGTGTGGACCCTGTCGCCGTGTAATGCCCGATGTGGTGAAAGCCTATAATAAATATAAGGATAAAGGTTTTGCTATTGTCGGCATTTCGCTCGACAACAATGCGGAAGCCTGGAAGGCGGCCATTAAGCAACTCGGTATGACGTGGCCGCAACTATCTGATCTCAAAGGTTGGCAGAGTGAGGCCGCTTCCCTTTATAATGTCAGAGCTATTCCGGCAACGATCTTTATCGATCAATCGGGGAATATTATGGGCCGGGAATTCAGTGTGGACTTAGAAACAATGCTCGACGCTGTGTTGTAATAAAGAACTCTACTCTCTCTTGAAGTTTATATGACAGTTGCTCTATCAGACATATTATATATATGGCTTGATAGAGCAACTTAATTTATTCCGAGTTACATATCGCACTTTATTTCTTTCGTGTTTCCGGTGCTCCTAAATAGCTGGGTTTTAATCCACCGGTATCTATCAGAATCTTTTCGATAACAATCCCATGATCTAACGGGCGGATGCGAAGTGTCCGTTTACCGCTCTTACCTAACTGATGGATCGAACCGGATTCGATGATGGGATTTGCCTGCCACTTGCCTATCTCTCCATTATAGTGGCCGTTGAAGTTGATGACTTGCTCCGCTCCGTTATCAAAACTGATCGCGTAACTCAGTCCTTTGTTATCATTGAAATTAAGAGTCGGAGCGAGCAGTAAGATTACATTTACCTCTCCGGTAGCTTGCATCTCGATATCATATTCCAGAGACATCTTATCCGGCTTTTGGGTAACAGGAAGCGTGGTGATGCCCGACAATGTTTTCCCAAAATCAGGGATTATGCTCCAGAACGTTTCCCCTTGAGCAGTTGCACGGCTGAAATGTTCGGCTTCTATCGACACATAACCGTTTACTTCTTCAAATTGATAAACGACCGATGTTTCCGGTATGCGGACGATTGAGGGCATCGTTTGTTTATCAGGGTTATTCCATGAGGTATATCCGATGTGTACCTGGCTCATCAGGTGATTCCACTTCCCATTTGAGATTCTTTGATGGTAATAGTCAGCCAAGACCGAGTCGCGTTGGTAGCAGCTGACTACCTTATCTGCCCAATCGTTGGCTTCGGGGTTGTTTAGAGATGCCATTTCCTGATTCTTCGTCTGTGCATAATACATATTGTATAAGTTGGCACATGCCTGAACCGGGAATGCAATCAACTGATCGTAGGTGGCTTTATAAATCTCCGGTAAGAGGAAACCGAGTCTCAGAGCATCCAAAGCCAATGCATTATAGTCATTGACTACTTGTTCCCATTCTCCGTAGTTGAAACTATACGTCTGGGCATTTAGCAATTCGGGTGTGATCCGGCGGTTGTATTTGGCATAAGTAGCAATATACGAGCTGCTTCTTTGGCATGCGATTCGCCCAGCTGCTGTGCACAGAACCTTTCTGTATGCTGTTGTAAATTACCGGCATTGAACTGCTCCGGATCCCACGCCATATCGAGGAAAAAGGAGATGGGGTATTCCATTGGTTTCAAATCACCTACATTGACGACCCATAATTTGCGAACTCCGTGTGCGTAAGTCAGATTCATTTGCTCCCAGATACGTGGTATAGCTGATATTCATCCATTTTGAGTTGCGTGGAGCACCTACATAGTCAAAGTGATAATACATGCCATATCCTCCGGAACGAGGTTTCTCTTGTAGGTTGGGTAGTTTGCGTACATTTCCCCAATTGTCGTCACATAGCAGTAAAGTCACATCGTCAGGTACTCGCATCCCTTTATCGTAATAGTCCTGTACCTCTTTATAGAGTGCCCATACTTGGGGTGTTTCTTTCGCTTCCTTACCCGTTGTCTTCTCAATAATACGCCGTTGTTCTTTGACTATTTTTTCTAGTAAAGCAATATTAGCCCCTTCGCCCATTGGCTCATCTCCATCGCCACGCATCCCGATTGTTAAGACCGACTCCCAGTCTTTGGCGCGCTCCAAGCCGGAAGTCCAGAAGTTACGCAGCTCTGTGGCATTATGCTTGTAGTCCCACTCGCCTTTACCCCGACGCTTCCAGTCTTGTTGGGCTAGAGCCATGGGCTCGTGATGAGAAGTACCCATAACGATTCCCATGGTGTTAGCCAAAACTCCATTCTGCGGATCGTCGTCATAGAACGCACTTCCCCACATAGCAGGCCACATAAAGTTACCCTTTAAACGTAATACCAATTCAAAAACCTGTTTATAAAACTTGCTATTAAAGCCACCGAACTTCTCCCGTGCCCAGTTACCCAGACATGGCCATTCATCATTGATGAAAATACCTCGGTATTCCACTTTGGGTTCGCCATCCGTATAAACGCCCGGCTGTATATATACATTTTGCTGTTGAACGACCGGCACATCTGCCCACCAATACCAGGGAGAAACACCGAGCTGTTTGGATAACTCGTAAATGCCGTAGATCGTGCCTCGCTTATCGCTACCCGCAATTACTACCGCTTCATCTACCCCTTCAATCGGATTGGCTATGGTTTGCAGGATATACTTTTCATTTTTCCCTTCCAGTTCGTCTTTTGGCAGTTTACCATTCTGAAATAATTGTTGAATCAACGGGGTGGAGAAGCTACCTATCAGAAGGAAGCGTCTCTTATCGGGGTTTGTACGAATGGCGGGCATCGTACCACATACCCGGGAAATGTCTTGCTGTAAATTATCAATTGCCATTCGAACTCCTTCATCCTCATTGGCATCTAGGAGGATTGAGGTGGGTTCGCCCTTCTCTATAAGCCGAAAGCACCCGGACGATGGAGCTAAAGATACAAATGTGTCTGTGGCAGATACACTGAAACTGATCATTAAAAGATAACAAAATAGAAATACCTGTTTCATGGTCTGTGATTTATAATAGTTAATTATCGATTATTCTCTTTACGGGCAAAGGTGGGGCATCCTCTATCGAAAGAGTCGGATAATTGCTTCTATTCCATTGTCTGATGTAACTACCGCTATCTCATACGTTTCATATTGCTTTCTTTTTGTTACATTCCGGAAAAAGGGTGATGAAACATGGAAAAAAGTTCTTTTCCGATTTGTTTTATCCAGAGAAACTACACTATTTTGCAAGAATGAATCAGAAAGAGAATACTATGAGAAAGTTTATATTGTTTTTAGTTGTATCCTTATTCTTCTGTCTGCGAGTTAGTTCGGATAATAGCCGCTTTTATGATTCCGGGCAATTATCCTGCAATCTTATTACAAAGATTAGCTAGGACACGCGTGGGCTTGTCTGCAGAACCTTTCCTAGAAGGAGATGAGGGACTGCCGATTGAATCTGTACTTCCTATTGATAGTAGCGTGGATATAAAGGCATATAGCATTGTGACTGTACAAATAATGAAATGAGTCAGACTTAAAGTGTAGCTCATAAATAATTTTAGAGGGGCTATCCGATTTCTTGGATGGCCCCTCTAAATATTTCGCTCAATATAGAAAATGTGTATTCCGATTCAGGATATTCATCTGTGTTTTATTGGTTCAAACTCGGGATTCCACCTATCTTTCCATTCAATAAAAGGTATATCATTCTCGTCAAATTGAATAGGTAACCATATATAACGAGAATCTTTCAAACTCTCCGGCCGCCACATATCCGCCATAAAGATA
The DNA here is from genome assembly GCF_000517545.1 of Bacteroides reticulotermitis JCM 10512. Classification (GTDB taxonomy): domain Bacteria; phylum Bacteroidota; class Bacteroidia; order Bacteroidales; family Bacteroidaceae; genus Bacteroides; species Bacteroides reticulotermitis. Next base: position 147,494 of record NZ_BAIV01000013.1, read on the forward strand.
TACAAACTATCCGTACCTTGTATCGGTAAAATGTATGTACTTTGTCCGCCAAAGGTTTTATCGGCATCTATTCCTACACACGGATTGGGAAGTTGTTTCCATTCCCCGAAGATAGACGTAGCTGTTAGTAAGCGAGCTTTATTAGGCTCCCAGCCGGTACAGCCGGAAGTTATCATCCAATAAACACCCTTCTTCTTAAAGATGGCCGGTGCTTCATTATGTCCTCCGGGAAAGATACGAATGTATTTTCCGGAATGATTGAGGTAATCATCGGTTAGTTCGGCAATCTGCAAGGTTAGATTGTCTTCCGAAGAATAGATATGATATGCTTTTCCGTCATCATCCATAAACAACGTCATATCCCTTGACATCTGTCCTCCCTGCAAATCTCGTTTCACAAACAGGCCTTTCTCAATTGCCGCATACCACTGAGCGTCCACCACTCTTTATATGCAGAGAAATTCCATTTCTGCTTTCGCTCTTGCTTACTCATGTTCTGTGGATAGATGCCCGGATTGACACGTCCGGAACGGATAAAGCGAAAAGGG
>NZ_BAIV01000012.1 GCF_000517545.1 Bacteroides reticulotermitis JCM 10512
AACAGTAGTGCTCAACCGATTGTTCTATTCATCTCAAATGAAAGAAAAACATTCCGCAACACAAATACTGTAAACTACGATTTTAAGAAACTACTTAAAAACGACAGCCACCATCTTACCGCTTTAGCCGGTCATGAATTAATTAAAATAAAAAGTACTGTCGATACGGATGAAGTACGCTTCTACCCCAAATTATTCACGGCAGACCAAGCATTCAATTTATCGACCCAAGGGACTCCTTTCTCTACAGATAAATTCCGCAATGCAGATGATATCCTCCTCTCTTATTTTGCTCGTGTAAACTACGATTTCGAAGGCAAATATTTGGCGAGTGCGACATTCCGTGCTGATGGTTCTTCTAAGTTTTCCGAAGGCAATCGTTGGGGATATTTTCCATCAGCTGCCTTAGCTTGGCGTATTTCAAGTGAAAGTTTTATGGAAAGCACCCACTCTTGGTTGGATGATTTAAAGATTCGCGCTAGTTACGGTACGGCCGGTAACAATAATATCCCCAGTGATCAAACCCGTACAATTTGGTCAGGCGGTACAAGCCCCAACACCGGATGGATAAACAACGTAAATAGCTTCTGGACTACAGGTTCATCAATGACGAATCCTGATTTGAAATGGGAAACGACCTATACGCGTAACTTCGGTTTAGACTTCACCTTGTTGAACGGTAAGCTCAGTGGTACTGTAGAATACTATTGGAATACAACCAAAGACTTGTTACTCGAATTTCCGGTATCAGGAGTTGGCTACTCTACTCAATACCGTAATATTGGAGAGACTGAAAATAGAGGTTGGGAAGTTACTCTCAACTGGAATCCAATCAATAAAAAGAATTATGGTCTAAGCTGGGTGCTAATGTTGGTTTCAATAAAAATAAAGTAAACTCATTAGGTGGACTTGAGCAATATCCAGCAGCTTCAGGATGGGCTTCCTCAGAAATTTCGTCTGACTTTATGGTACGTCCCGGATATGCAGTTGGAGAAATATATGGATATGTTTCTGACGGTCGTTATGAAGTATCGGATTTTGAAGGTTTCATTGATGGAAAGTGGAAGCTAACCCCAGGCAATGTAGACAATACTTCGGTTATCGGCGGTGCAAAGTATCTTCGTCCGGGAGCCTTAAAGTTGAAGAATGTAGACGGTAGTGAAGACAATAAAGTTACTACTTCGGATGTTACCAAGATTGGTGATACCAATCCGCTCTGTAGTGGTGGTTTCACAATCAATGGACGCTTATATGGTTTTGATTTAAGTGCCAACTTCACCTATAGCATTGGCAATGATATTTATAACGCCAACAAAATTGAATATACAACAGCCGGTAAATACAAATACCGTAACATGATTGATGTCATGGCTGAAGGCTCGCGCTGGAACAATCTTAACCCGGATGGAACTATTTGTAATGACCCTACTCAATTAGCTGCTATGAATGCTAATACAAGCATGTGGTCTCCTTGGATGAGTCAAATGACACTAACTGATTGGGCCATTGAAGACGGCTCATTCCTCCGTCTTTCTTCTCTGTCTATCGGATATACTGTCCCAGTAGATTTGACTAGAAAAGTAGGTATTCAGAATTTACGCTTCTACGCAACAGGTTATAATTTATTCTGCATAACCAGCTACAGCGGCTTCGATCCTGAAGTGTCTACACGCACCAAGACCGCTTTAACTCCGGGCGTTGATTATTCGGCATACCCCAAGAGCCGTCAGTTCGTAATTGGCTTGAATTTAACCTTCTAAAACTAAGATAGCAATGAAAAATAAAATATATACAACAATTGCCATATTGTCATTTTGTGGAAGTGCTTTCATGACTTCCTGTGATGACCTGTTAGACACTAAATCTCCATCCTCTTTGGAGAATAGCGTAATTTTCTCCGACCCTGACCTAGCCGAAGGAGCTATCAAAGGTATATACACATATTACGGAGAGCAGAATTACCGGGCACGTTATTTACCATGGTACGGAATGAATACCGACATTGAGTGGTATAATTCTTCAGAAAAAGGCGATGATAAAGCCCATTTGGTAACGTTCAATGCTTTACCAAATAATACGCAAATGAACATAGCCGAAAGCAAAGAGCCTTGGTCCAATATTTATAACGGAATTGAAAAGGCTAACTTAGCAATCCAAGGCTTAAAAGCTTCAGCAGACCTGACTAACAGTAAACTGAAACAACTCTACGGCGAAGCCTTACTTTAAGAGCCATGGCCTACGTTGACCTTATCAATGCATGGGGAGATGTGCCGAGTCGTTTTGAGCCTGTTACTACGCCTACTATATACATGGCGAGAACTGACAAATATCAGATTTACAAACAGCTAATTAAAGATTTACAAGAAGCGGAGAATTTGGTTGCTTGGCCTAATGAATCTACAATAACTCAAACAGCAGAACGTATCAACAAAGCTTTTGTAAAAGGCCTTTTAGCACGTGTTTGTCTACAAGCATCAGGCTATTCTTTAACAGCAAACGGTACTTCTGAAAAAAGCAATGATCCGGAATTAGATAAATCAGTATTATATCCTATCGCTCTTCAAGCATGTAAAGATGTGATGGATCAAGAAGGAGTATACGTTGCGTTAAAAGATAAATTCGAAGATATCTTTCAGGATATTTGTCGGGATGTAATCTCCGCAGGAAGTGAATCTCTATGGGAAATACCTTATGCTAACGCACCCTCTGCACGTGGACGTATGGTATATACTTTTGGTCTCAAGCATAATACAACAGATGACATGACTGACGTTGCTCAAGGTGGACAAGCGGGTCCTACCCCCTTCTTCTTCTTCGACTATTCTGTCAAAGATAAACGGAGAGATATTTCATGTATACCTTACAAATGGGATAAGGGTGTCCAAGGAGTTAACTCTCTCAACACATGGTACTTTGGTAAACTTCGCTATGAATGGATGGAGCGTAAAGCCAGTGGCAACGATGACGGTATTAACAAGCAATATATGCGTTATGCGGATATAGTATTAATGAGAGCAGAACTAGAAAATGAATTAAACGGCGCAGCAGCTGCCGCTCCGTACTTAAAACAAATTCGTCAACGTGCATTTGATCAGGCCGACTGGAGTACAGAAGTGGACCAATATGTCAGCAATGTATCAGGCGATAAAACAGCGATGTTCAATGCCATCGTTGATGAACGTGCTTTTGAGTTCTGTGGTGAATTTATACGCCGTGCTGACTTGATTCGCTGGAATCTCTTAAAAGTAAAACTAGATGAAGCTAAAGAAAAAATGTATCGTCTCCGTACTTTAGCGGGTGAATATGCCGATTTAAGTGGCCGCTTATTCTACAAGAATGTTGATTACAAATGGACACGTGGCGGCACAACCCGGACAATTGTAGGAGGTGGACTGGAACTATTTGGTCTCAACCACGGCGAACTTGCCGAAAATGTGCCAACGGGATTCACCGAATACACCGATAGTAAAGGAGCAGCCACACTGTGGATAAAAGAAGATAATCTAAAAGATGATAAAATAGAGACTATCTATGTGCAAAATCCTGATAAGTTTATGTATTGGCCAATCTTCCAATATAATTTGGACGCCAACATCTTATTGGAGAATTATTCATGGTATGGCAATTAATTACACCTTAATTTAGAACAGTATGAAAAAATATATAATCGCAGCATTTGCTTTCGTCACAATGCTGTCAGGAAGCATAACATTCACCTCATGTGAAGATATTGACGATGTGAAGGAATTGAATCTGGATCGTCTATTGTCTCCTACCAACCTGGTTGCAAGAGTTAGAAACAAAGTCGACATCGAATTGACGTGGGATGCTATGGATAAGGCCCAATCTTATGTAATCGAGGTATTTAAGGAAGATCCCGATTTTGCAGGAACTCCCGTTGCTACGTTTGAATCTGAAAAAGGTTCTTATACCGTTTATGGATTGGAAGGCGAAACATCGTATTCTATCCGTGTGAAAAGTGTAGCTGAAGGAATCGCCGACTCCAAATGGGTTAGCGCTACACGCTCAACAGATGCAGAGCAAATTCTATATGCAGTAGTGGACGAGGATATTGAAGCTACTCAGGTAACACTTCGTTGGCCTGCCGGACAAGTTGCTACAAAAATAGAGCTTACTCCCGGAGAAATAAGCTACACAGTAACAGCTGGTGATATCGCTTCTGGTTCAGCTACTATTACGGGGCTAGCTGATGAGACCAAATACACAGCCATGCTCAAAAATGGAAATAAGACGCGTGGTACAGCTACATTTGAAACACTTCTGAATTTAGAAGGTGCTATTCCCGTTAAACCCGATGATAACTTAAGTGCAATGCTCGCAGAAGCAAAAGACGGGGATGTATTTGCCCTGTTAGCGGGTACGCATATAGCAGGAAAACTATCTATCCAGAAAAACATATCTATCAAAGCTGCCAAACCGGCAGATAAACCAGTGTTATCGGCTTTGATCTCACTAGAAGCAGGCGTGTCGTTCGAATTGAAAGATTTAATTTTAGATGGATATGAAGCGATAGATGTTGCTAAAAACGCAGACCAAGCGATTCAATTCAATACTGCCGGTGTGTCATATGGAAATATTGCGATCAATGGATGTACCATCAGGAATTATGAAAAAGGGCTTTTGTATTTGAATGTTACAGCATTAGCAGAATCAATCACTATAAGCAATTGTACGATTTATGATATTGTTTGTACAGGTGGAGATTTCTTTGACTGTCGTGAAGGAACAGCTAAGGTTGTTAATTTCACTAACAATACTGTATACAACTGTGCAAATACTGCTCGAGACTTTTTCCGGATAGATGATAAATCAGCTAATCTCTCGGCAGCCCCAGTTTTATTAGTGGATCATAATACATTTAATAATGTATCTAATAATAGTGGAAAGCGTTTACTTTATGTTCGTTGGAAAGGAAATGATATAACCTTTACGAATAATATACTAGCCAACACGAATGCATATTATACAAATCAATCAAGTACTAATATGGCAACAATGAGTAAAAATAATTATTTTAATGCACCCAATTTTACTGGTAGTACAGTAAATAATGCACAAAATGATGTCAGTGGTAAGTACACAACCTTAGACCCAGGCTTTAAGGATCTGGAAAACGGTGATTTTACTCTCTCCAATGAAGATTTAATTTATGAAAAGATTGGTGCTCCCAAATGGTACTAATCAAGAATTTTAAATAAAATGACTAGGGTGCTTCTAACAGAGGTACCCTAGTTTTTTTATGGGTCTTATTTAGATACTTCCACAATCGGTAGAACACACTATTTCTCCTACTAAGAGTTGTTTTAGGTAATACCTTTTTGGATTCTGCATGGCTGTTCTTGCTGAAAACAAGTACTGAATTAGACTGTGCCATGCCCGTGTCACAACTGTGCCAAGCCGGTGGCACAACTGTGCCATCGCAGTGCACTGTCGTGCCAACTATAAAGAACTGTTGTGACACTAAGGTACATTCGGGTGGCAATGGGTTGTTGCGCCTTCAAGCTAGTGGCGTCTTTTCAAGTTACCTTGTACTAAAATTGAAGATGAACTTGTTTTTATAAATTAGCTTTCGCTTGTCTCGTAAATTGCCTAATGGGGCGTATAGTAGTAAAGTGCTAAAATGAAGTCCTCTCTAAGACAGAATACAGCTAAAAAGAATGAGAGATCCCTCAAAAATGATGAGAGATACGTCCAAAAAAGGGCAAAAATGCGGGAAAATGATGAGAGATACCGCTTTGAAAAAGTACCTCTCATTGCCTAACACATTGAATTATTGCCTATTAAGCGAAAAACAATGAGAGCATGAGAGATAAAATATTTTTTCTTGTATGGAGGGAGAGAGATAGGAAGACAGCCAATCGGGCTATCTTCCTATTTTATCCCGATATTCTGTTGGAGTCATACCCGTTTTAGCTTTGAAGCACTTACTGAAATAGCGAGGATCATTGATTCCTACCATATAAGATATCTGAGTCATATTAAACTCTCCGGATTCAATTAACTGAGCAGCCCGTTTGATACGCATCTCTTTGATAAATTCAATGGGAGCCAATCCGGTCAAAGTCTTCAACTTCTTAAAGAACACCGAACGACTCACGGCCAGTTCACGAACTAAATCGTCAACAACCAACTCACCATTATCTATATGTTGCTCCATCAATTCAACTAGTTTCTCCATAAATTTCCGGTCATTAGAAGACATTTCGGGCATCATAGGCTCTTCAGGCAGAATCTCTTCTTCGACATTTCCTTCCTCCAAAACGGGTACCTCAACCGGCTGAGCAGGAGAGACAACAATACTCATCAAACTATCCCGGTAATAATCTTGCAGTTTCCGCCGCTGTGCCAATAAATTCTCCACGCGGGCTTGTAAATAGGTAGCGCTAAACGGCTTCGTGATATAGTCATCAGCACCGTACTCCAATCCTTCCAGTTTGCTTTCTATCGTTGTTTTAGCTGTTAAAAGAATTATTGGAATATGACTGGTCGTCATTTCCTCACGTAGTTCTCGCGTCAATTCAATACCATCTTTGCCAGGCATCATCACATCACTGATGATAATATCCGGTAAGTATTTCAAGGCTTTACTCCATCCATCGATACCGTCAACTGCTTCAATAACCCGATAAGTCGATGAGAAAAGACTTCGCAAAAAGTTACGCAACTCTTGATTGTCTTCAACCAACAGCATAATTTCAGTACCATCAGTCTCCTGCACCTCACTCTCTTCGACCTCTGAGACAACAGAGAAAGTCTCACCTTCATCAGTCACGGTTGTTTCAGATAGAATAGAGGAGTTGGCTATATCAACCACTTGTCCCATCCGCAATGGTACATCCGTATCGTCAAGAATAAACTCAATTTCTTTGTCGTAATGCTCTTTGCCCTTTAAGAAATCAATCTTAAAACAGCTCCCTTCTCCCAAATGGCTATCTACGGTAATGGTAGCTTTATGCATCTCTACCAGTTCCTTAACCAATGACAGCCCGATGCCGGTACTAGCCTGATTGGCGGCAGAGTGTCTGTCGACTAAATTCTCGAAACGAACAAACAGTGATTTCTTCCTCCCTTCGGCAATACCAATACCTTGATCTTGCACACCAATGGAGACAGTATGCTCGTCTTCTCGAACAAACACTGTGATCATCTTGCCTTTAGGCGTATATTTAAATGCATTGGAAAGTAGATTGAAGACAATCTTCTCCAACTTATCAACATCCAACCAAAGATACAACTGGCTTTTCTCGGCCTGAAACAGAAAATCAATATGGTGTTCTTCGGCTACCGCTTCGAAATTTTCCATCACTCTACGCACAAATGAAACAACATCCACCTGCTGCACCTGCATCTTCATCTTCTTATTCTGTATCTTCCGGAAGTCCAGAATCTGGTTTACCAGTCGAAGCATACGATTGGTATTCCGCTCCACCACAACAAGCTGTTCGTGAACATCGGCCGGAAGTTTATCATTCCTCAGGACTTGTTCTACCGGGCCAACGATCAAAGTAAGCGGGGTGCGTAGTTCGTGTGAAATATTTGTAAAGAAACGAAGTTTAATATCCGAGATCTGCTGTTCCACAGATACTTCGTGCTTCAGTCGATAAATCGTAAACAGAATATAAACGGTTATGAATATAATCAATAAGACCATACAGACATACAAAACGAATGCCAACGGAGTTTCCCAAAACGAGGGTAGTATAACAATATCCAAAGTTCGTTCGTTGTTTACCCACACTCCATCGCTATTTGTAGACCGCACCCGAAACACATAATGCCCTTTTGCAAGGTTTGTATACGTTACACTGCGTTGCTTATCGGCCAGTATCCACTCCTTCTCCAGCCCTTCGAGTTTATACATATATTGTACACTCTGCGGATTCGTAAAGTCGAGTGCTGCATACTGAACAGAAAAGATATTCTCATCATGAGAAAGTGTGAGTTCACGTGTATCATCCAAATCAACTGTCAACAGGGAGTTCTCGCCCGGATCGACTGTTTGGTTGGCAATCATTAACTTCGAAAAGACAATAGGCGGTACATAGCTACTTTTTCGGATAGAGTCCGGACTAAATATAAAAATCCCGTTACTAGACCCGAACATCATCTCTCCTCTGGATGTCAATGTAGAAGCCGCTTCGCTAAAACGTACCGGGAAAGTAATGCTACGCTCATCAAAATTCTCGAACCTCTCCTCGTTTGGATTGAACTTGCAAATTCCATTCTCCGTACTCAACCAAAGGTATCCCTTAGAATCCTCTCGCATAGAGAGCAGCACGTCGGAAGGAAGCCCGTCTATCACCGAGTACGACTTAAATTCACCATGCCCGTCTTTACTGATCGAAACCACTTTATTCAGCCCACCACCGAAAGTAGCCAAGTATATTTCTTGTTTACGAGTCGGCAGAATCCAATGCACATCATTATTGCTCAGACTCTTCGTATCATTCGGTACTCGCGAGAAGTGATAGAATTTAAGATCCTCCGGCTTTTTAAAATTTTCGGCAAAAGTTATAGCCCCTGTGGTAGTCCCCACCCATAAGTGTCCATTATTGTCAGATGTAATAAAACGTGTCTTATTACAGGGATCAATGGGATACCCTTTCAGGTTATTCCGATGGTTGATAAAAACCGTCGCTCCATCTTTGCTCTTCGACAAATAGTTAATTCCTCCGGCAAATGTTGCAACCCAAATACGTCCGTAGTGATCTTCGTATACACAATATACATTATTATCACTCAGGCTGTACATATCGTCTTCATTGTGCAGGAAGCGTGTCAGTTTATAGGTCTCTCCTGTTCGCTCTGCACGAATCAGACCATCTCCCTTAGTCGCTATCCACATGATGCCTTTGGAGTCCTGCATGATAAAATAGGCAGTACCTTTTACCGGCGTACCCGAAAGAGAAATCGTACCGGACGCAGTCAAATATCCCATATACTTTCGATGAGCATCGTAAACACGGATCATTCCATCCTTCAACCCAACCCATAAGTTGCCTTCTTTATCTTCAAAAAGGGATCTGACCTCATTATTGATGGATTCATATTCGTGTGGCTCGGGAGTCAACATGGAAAAAGGAACATTTCGAAAGGTTATCTTTTCCAATCCTTTTGTGTGAGACGAAAGCCATAAGTTGCCTTGTTTATCTGAAAAGGCTGAATGAATCTTATTGGAGAACTTCCATTCACGACTCCCTAGTTCATTATAAAAAGGAACAAGACTATTTTTTTCTCTATCAAAATAAGAAAAGCCACCGCCAAATGGGTGCACCCAAAGATATCCATTCACATCTTCGTGGATATGGAAAGCGGGACGTGAACGCTCAGCACTGGAATATTCGGTCTTTACACGCTCACACTTAACAATGCCAGTAGCCGGATTGAAATGGGCGACAACACCAGGTTCTTCCTGCTCAAACCACACCTCCTTATGTCGATCGACATAAGCCGACAAAATCGGTTTATCGGGCAGTTCCTTACAAGTTATAGGGGAGTAATGTATGTTGGCTTTTGTCTTTAGGTTGTGGCTAAAGAAACCATCCTTATCAGTGGTTACAATAGCCTGAGTAGAAGTTGCCATATGAATTGAGGTCACCCGCGCTTTAGTCGGGATCTCCAACAAGCTGAACTCTCCATCTTTCTTCTTATAACACCAAATCCGTCCTCTATCTGAACCGAAACAAAGATCTGTCTCTGTCTCCATCACGCATAGAAAGCCTGTTTTAAGCCTTTAGCCTTTTCACTGGTATCGACGAAATAAGAAATAGCACGCTTCTCACCGGCCGGGATCATGCCTAGCCCATTATCGGTCAGCAGCCATTCATTACCGGCTTTATCCAGATATACCCGGTTTACATAAAGTGCAGGAAACAGACCGGACTCAGCCGAATAGATATCGCAAGAGAAGCGTGAGCCTTGCTCAGAAATAGTAACCCGAATCGCCCCATCATTTTCCGTAAAGAGCCATACGGTTCCGTTAGCCAAGACTTCTACGCGATGAATATTTAAGTAACTGCCCTTATCACCCGCTTTCGGAACTTGCTCAAAAGTCTCCGTTCGCGGATCAAAGCGGTGAACACGATTATCATAGGTCATCAGCCATAGGAAGCCATTACAGTCCTCATATAAACGATCGACTCGGTTATTAGCCAGACTGATATAGTTTCCTTGGCGTGCTTTATAAACTTTAAATGTATAACCATCAAAGCGATTAATACCATCCCAGGTTGCAAACCAAAGATTATCTTTGTGATCCTGCAAAATACTCATTACTGTATTTTGGGATAAACCATCTTCAGTCGAATAATGGGTAAAAAAGCAATGTTGTTGGGCATGTGTATATGTTACAGCAACCCACAAAAATATAATTGTATATAAGATTCTTTTCATTATTTTACTCGATTCTATGGCGTAAAGATAGAAAAAACTCACTTCTCCATCGTACTCTTACAGTCTATTTAACAGAATCGAGTATAAAATAAAAATCAAATCAAACTTATATATCAACGCTTAACTTCTATTAGTTTATGACCATCCTTCGTTGGGTTCCAACCATCTTCTCCCACCAATATGGATTCCAGTTCATAGCCTTTCAGACTTTTTAATTGATGAGAGAAGGCAGCACGCGCTTCTGGATTAGCTCCCGCTCCACGACTTTCATACTCAGCATAATTAACCGTTTTCTCGGCATCTTTCTTCCCCCAATTATTCCATCCTTTGGCAACAATCTGTTTACCAAGTTCACAACGAACAAAGACAGCCTGCGCATAAGGACGCCATGGACGAGAGAGAAACACTTTTTCTACACCCGCATCAGCTGTAAGGCGGCAATCAAAGAATACGTATCCATACTTTTTCCCCTGATCGGTAGAAGGAGCAGTAACATATCCATCTCCTTTACTATGAATGTGACACTTATTAAACACGGCCGTAGACCAACCGAAGATGAAATCTACCGTACCTTCAATGTAACAGTTCTCATAATATTGACGACTATTCTTGCCATATGTGTAAAGTGTGTCCTGGAATCCCAGGAAACGACAGTTTTTGAAATAAACACGATCACCGGACACAAAGCAAGCAACGGCCTGCCCCACCGGGCCCGAGCTATTCTCAAAAGTCAGGTTCTCTGCATAAAAGTCCGGCGAATAAATATAGCAAGTTGAAGAACCGGAAGTACCCAGATTCTCACCGAAAGCGTTTGGTTTATTGGCAAAATCGTCGTAAGTCAGCACAGCTCCGTCTTCGCCAATCAACGATACATTAATCTTGCTTTCAGGAATCACAACCTTCTCTTTATAAGTTCCTTTGCGAATCAGAATAGTGGTACGCACATTTTTGCGAAAATCGGGTACCGCATTGATCGCTTCCTGGATAGAAAAGAAATCTCCACTGCCATCTTGCGCTACCACATAATCATAGCGTCTAACAAATTTCGACAATTCGGGAATAGCTTGACTGATAGCGTCAGCAGCCAATCCGGCTACAACACGTCCGCCATACACATTCAAGTGTGTGTTATCTTCGCGTCCCTTAGGTAAGGCAGGTACCGTGTTAGGCTCCACCCACATGAATAGTTTCTTCGACTCCACCGGTCCAAGTCCCTGTACGAGATCATGCGTAATTTTATTCATATCGATGAAAACCACCCCCATTTCTTTCGCCACATTGCGAGGTGAGTCAAGGTAAGCACCGTGCGTATCAAACAATTGCGTTCCTTCGGTAGGCAATGATTCTTTTCCGGGTTCTTTCCGGGCATCTTTACTAATAGATTCATCCGAAGCACGTACAAAATTACGTCTTACGATGGAGTTAAACAAAACTGGTATCCCTCCTTTTGCACGCGTTTCATTCACAAATCGACGTAGATTGGCATCGAATGTAGTTCCGGGGACAGTATGGCGTGTTGAGTCTGTCTTTTCATCATTATGACCAAACTGAATGAAAACATAATCGCCCTTCTTCACTTTTGAAAGAACCTTTTCCCAGCGGCCTTCGCTTATAAAACTCTTAGAGCTACGTCCATTTTGTGCATGATTATCAACAACCACATCTTCACTGAAAAAGCCGGGAAGCATCATTCCCCATCCTCGCTCAGGACTTCCCCCATCGAGCTTTTTATTTGCCATGGTTGAGTCGCCAATCATAAAAACAGTTATTGTAGACCGGTCTGCCCGAAAAGCAGAAAAGAGAATTAGAAAAGTAAGTAATAGCGTCAGCTGGTTTATCTTTTTCATGGTTTGTTATTTGTTTATATCGCATATCAATTAGAAGATGCAATATTACAAAGTTTTTAGGAAAGAAGCAGAAGATAATTAGTTCCTTTAGGTGGAATAATTGTTTAATTAAGTAATTTTATTCTATAAAACTGAATATTGAGATCCACGCTACATGATGTAAACCGGACTTAGGATGCAACTTATCAGTTACTAATTATAGATAACTCGCCTGATTGAGTCATACACCAACCGTCTATTATAACAAAGCGAGGGAACGCCATTAACTGACAATCCCCCCGCATAAGTTTCATCGAAGTAATACTATTAACTAGTATTTACTCCATATGATTCTTTCTATTCTTTTATGATTCGCAGTCATCAAAAATCCATTGGCTCATCATTCAGAACAAAGTTACTGAATACCCCTTTGGCAGTAGCTTTACTGTTGCCACTACTTAATGCCAGTCCCAAATAAACAGTATCGGCAAGATCCGTAAATGTTGCAGCATTAACCTTTCCAAAAGTAACACCACCATCACGCGAATAACTAAGGGTGCATTCATTGCCCGAACGTGTAACTTTAAGAATTGGTTTAACACCTTCATTGATAGCGTCCGGCGCAGTCAAACCACCACGATTAGAGCTTCCGGACACCATCCGGGTTGAACGATAAAAGGTTGTACTATGACCTTGTGCTGCCATGCAATGTAAGAAATCGGCTCCAGCCGCAGCGAAATCCGGAGTAATCATCAGTCCGGCAAGAGACTGATTACTGGTAGATGCCGTTTCATAAGAGTCTACCTGAACTGTTGCCACAAAATCCCCGGTTACTTCCTGATAAACAAACCCGAACACTTGATTAGAGCCTTCGAATTTGCCATTCGCTTCAAGCGTCAGTACACCGGAAGAAGTAGCAGGTAGTACTGTACTGCCTCCATAAGAGATCCATTTCCAACCATTGCTTAAGTCATTTCCACCCGGTTCCGGTTCTCCCGGCTCAGGTTCTCCGGGATTCGGAGTTAATCCTGCGTTGTTCACGTCAATAGGAGCTGTATCGTATTTGGCAAGTTTACCGGCACCGGCAGATGAGGGAACAATTGCCGGAAGCTGTTCTGTTTCATCTACTACATATTCATAAGTCGGCTTGAAGTCGTTATGTGTATAAGGTGTAGCTAGCTTCTCCCCATTATACGCTTTATATTCCAAATTAGTAAACGGATAAACATCTCCGGCATTTTCAGGTTTATTGGCATACGTATTTCCACGTTCATAAACATAGCCGGCAACGCTTCCTGTCAGATTAGAAACCCAACTGCTCCCACTAGGCTTGGCCGGATACGTACAGATATCAATCGGCAAACGAACAGCTTCAAAGAAGTTGTCTTCAACCAATACCTTGGCACCGTAAGCACTACCCACTCCATAAGTCGATACTTCCTTAAAATAGTTATTGTACACATGTACATTTCCGAAACGCACCCGCGGATGACGTGAATTGGAAAGATCAAAATAGTTATGATGGAATGTTGCTGTAATCTGAGTGTCGGCAGTAGCACTATTGGAGTGTCCTACCAAGCAGGTTTTCTGCGTCTTTATAAAATGGCACCAAGATACAGTCACATTGTATGTGGCATGCGTTATATCGCACGAACCATCTTCATAGTCCTTAATCTGATTCATCGATTCGAACGTACAGTGGTCTACCCAAATGTTGTTGCATTCCTGCATGGATATTCCATCCGCCCCATTGTCTGCTTTAGGTTGTTGGATGTGGATATTACGAATCATAATATTGCTTGCCCGCTTGAGGAAGAAACCCACATTCTGCATCACAAAGCCTTTGACTCCATAGATAGAAAGGTTGTGTGTATCTTTAATATCGAACCAAGGACTGCCACTGCCACGGCCTTGATCTTTAGTAAACTTCCCACTCAAATAGATAATGGCTGGTGTGGTGTCTTTATTCTTTTCACGCAACTTCAAATAATCGCGGAAGCAAGTACCGTCGTCAAAATGGAAAGTGTTAGCCAAAGTTGCTCCTTCACCACCGGTAGTGGCAATAGCATATCCATAAAGTTTATCTATTTCCACATTCCCTACAGGTGGGTCCACCGGACCTGGATTATCATTTCCTGCCAGCTGAAAGACCACAACTTTGCGAACAATATCTCCTCCGGTGAAGGTGACAATTGCCGAACGCATTTCATTACTGCTATTTGCTTTTACTTTAAAAACTTCTGTCTCCGTACGAATGGCTCTCGTCTGAGTTAGGGATTTGGACAGCCACGTTTTCGCAGCTTCTTCTATTTCAATATCATAACTTATTAGATTCGTCTCTACCGAAATCGTAAGCAGCTGCTCATCCGCACTGACTTCATGGGTTTCGGTGATCTGAAGAACTCCCTCCTCCTTATTAAATGTTATAGTGGATATTGCTACGCGAACATCGTCGCTGGCTAATACGATGACTTTCGTATATTCGTCAATCGCATCAAAATTATTGGTATAAAGTGAGATTTCTCCCTCAGAAGCTTTCGGATCAATAACTCTTGCTTTAACAGCTTCCGAAGATATAACTTCCACTTGGGTTTCGCCTGTCGCATTCAGAAGTTTATAGGCGACTTTGACTTCTTTGCCGGATTCCATTGACAGACTTGTAGCAGCAAGTTCTATCTTCAACCGGATAGCCATCGGAATTTTTAGTTTTGTACCGTCTTTCAACGTGAAACAAGCGTAATCATCGTCATGAGTAACATCGGTAAAGAAAGAACTGCCTGCTTGTTCCGCAGTAGCTGCTCCTAATTTCTCCCAATTGGCACCATTATCTACCGAAACATACCAATACCCTTCATCGATTTTCATCTTCGGAGTGATTCCATCGGTCCCGGCAACAGCTATTTTATTACCGGAGGTGTCAGTCAGCCAATTGTTAGTTCCCTTACCCTTCGTCCAATAATAAACGCCTTCATGAAGAGCAATGCCTATTTCCGGAGCGTCCGCACCATCCTGACCATGATTGATCTCAATCGTCTGCCCATCACTAAAGGTGATCGTATAGCCTATTTCTGTTTGTTTGATTTCCGTTATGGACTTGCCGTTATTTGCAGCATCCACAAGCGCACGTAAAGAGTTGATTTGAGATTTAATAGTTGCAAGTTCATCTTTGATCCCTCCAATCTCATCCCATAACTCATCATCATTGTATTTACATCCCCATATAGAAAAGAATAACACGAACGCTGTTAGCAGCGAAAATAAATACTTGCTCGAGAGAAAAGTACTCCCCCTCGCAGGACTTTTGCCTTTTTTCATTGTTTTAAATTTTAAAATTAACAATAGGTTGATAACTAACCGTTATCAAGCACAAAAGTATCTGAAAGGGGTGGGCTTTATGTGTACTTATTAATCTTTCATGTGTAAATTCTATTTTACTTTATCCAAAGATCCGAAATATAGGATAAACAACCCTATTAATTAGATTGACGGTATCCAAACGCTGCCTTCTTTAAATATATTTTGTAGGGTATATTGTCCGGCATCTTTTTTAGTCAGCTGCTTGGACCACTTTACGCGCCCTTCTATATTTGCTCCTTCACCGGTATTACCATATTCGGCATAGCGAGCCGTTTTTTCATTTTCCGGATTGCCCCAGTTATGCCACCCTTCGATACGAATATGTTTTCCAAATTCACAATTAAGAAAAACAGTCGCAGCGTATGGGCGCCAAGGACGTCCCAGATAAACCTTCTTCACGTCCGATGAAGCTGTCAGCTTGCAGTTCTTAAAAACATAACCATATTCGGCCACTTTGGGAGTTGAGGCGGCGGTAATATACGAATCGCGTTTGCTATAAATCTCACAATTCTCGAACAAGGCAGTTGCCGGACCAAATATAAAGTCGGTTGTCCCCTCGATATAGCAACCTGTAAACAACAAACGAGTTTTCTCAGCCCCAGTATATATGGTGTCCTGATTGCCTAAGAAACGACAATTAATAAACGTCAATTGATCTCCTTCGGTATGTAGAGCAACAGCCTGCCCCAAAGGAGCCGCATTGTTTTCGATCGTCAGGTTTTTAAAAGTAATAGCATTCCCTTCCACCTTTACTGTATAAGTCCGAAAGGTTCCCATCTTGTTGATATTTGCATGATCATCGTAAGTAATGATGGTATTTTCGGCATTTTCGCCAACCAGTTCCACATTCTTGACCCATGAAGGGATGACCACCTTTTCTTTATACACACCTTTTTTAATATAAATGGTAACTGTATAATCCATAAAAGCGCGTACCGATTCAACAGCTTCCTGAACCGTGCGATACTTAGCTGTGCCATCACGAGCTACGACAATTGTATCTTGCTGCTGTTGTTGCGCACAAAGGTCGCTACTACCCAAGCCAAGGATAGCAAATAAGATTGCTATCCCTAAAATATTTCTTTTCATATATCGATGTTATTTTTGTAGACGTTCGAATTCCAGACAGGCCATAATGAACGGACCTACCGCTTTAGGATCATTATCCCGAATCGTTTCATTGATATAATATTCATAATCGCCCGAGCGATACACTTTACCACCAAGCCCGGCAACTGCACAAGCTCTTGTTATTGTTACCAAACCGTTTTTATCTACTTGAATGAAGTTTTCCAGAAAACCTTTGTATCCTTTCAAAGCCACATCTAAATAAGATTTATCGATATATCCCATGCGCACAGCCTTAAACATGCTGTAAACAAACATAGCCGAGCAAGATGATTCTAGATAATTTCCTTTCTCACCACTTTTATCCAATACTTGATACCATCCTCCGGTTTTGGGATCTTGCAGTCTTTTCACTTGTACAGCAACATTATTCAGGATAGCGAGCACGGAATCTCTACCGGCTTCATGTTTAGGTATAAAATCCAAAGCATCGACCAACGCCATCGCATACCATCCCATGGCACGTCCCCAACTATGTTTGGACTGTCCAGTCACCGGATCTGCCCAACGTTCCGTGCGGCTCACATCACAAGCGTGACGATAAAGACCGTTTTTCGGGTCGTAGGTATGGCGAGCGGAAGTGATGAATTGATTGATTACATCGGCATAGTCGTTCGGACGAGTATTGCGGAAAGCATATTCAGCGTAGAAAGGTGCTCCCATATAAAGTCCATCAAGCCACATTTGATTCGGATAAATCTTTTTGTGCCAGAATCCACCGTCTGCATTGCGAGGTTGCACGGCAAACTGACTATACAGTAAGTCTAACGCTTTCTTATATTTTTCATTTTTAGTCTGTTCGTAGATACGGAATAACATTTTGCCGGAGTTTACCCGATCGAGACTCTGCTCAGAAAGTTTATAAGCAGTAATGCTCCCGTCGTCGTGTATCATGGTATCGGCATAAGCAATCGCATAATCAGCAATTTTCTGATCACCATAGGTATCATAGACATCCAACATCGCTTGCAATTCCAGCCCATGGCAATAGTCCCATTTCAGTTTCGGTTGAAAATCGAGCTGCCAAGATTCAGGCCAACGGATCATTTCCGATTCAGTGATTCGCACCGACCAGGGAAGTTTCGCATCAACCTGTTGTGCAGAGGCCGAATTGCCTAAAGTTAGACATACTCCTAAGGAAAAAAGAGCATAAAAAAAGTTTCGTTTCATGGTTTGTTATTATAAGGATTATACATCGTTCTATTTATGTTACGAAAGTAGCGCTTTTCTTTCAAAACGGTTAGTAGTTTTTAGTTAAGAAGGTGGATTATTTGTTTTTCGTGCACGAAAACAATCATTTTTGTGCACGCAAACGTCAAATATGTCCATTTTTAATGCAATATCTAATAAATTAAGAGTTTCATTTTGGTTTAAATCAGAAAAGATAGTACTTTTGAGCCGATTTACAACTTTTCCCCTCAGAGAAACACAGTAATTTATCATTAATAGAGTATAGAATGGAAGAAGTCTTTAAGTACATCATCGGATTAGGTGCGGCTGTAATGATGCCGGTTATCTTCACGATTTTAGGAGTATGTATTCGTATTAAGTTCGCCAAGGCACTTAAAAGTGGGCTTCTGGTAGGAGTCGGTTTTGTCGGCTTATCAGTTGTTACAGCTTTGTTGACCAGCAGTTTAGGCCCCGCCTTAAGTAAAATGGTCGAAATCTATGGACTAGAATTGGGTATATTCGATATGGGATGGCCTTCTGCAGCAGCAGTAGCCTATAACACATCGGTAGGTGCGCTCATTATTCCCGTTTGTTTAGGAGTTAACCTAATCATGTTATTAACCAAAACAACCCGTACTGTAAATATCGACTTGTGGAACTATTGGCACTTTGCTTTATCGGTGCCATTGTCTATTTTGCTTCCGGAAGTATTCTTTGGGGCTTTTTCGCCGCTATCATTTGCTACATCATAACCTTAGTAATGGCCGATATGACAGCACCGGCTTTTCAAAAGTTCTATGATAAGATGGAGGGAATATCCATTCCACAACCATTTTGCCAAAGCTTTGTACCATTCGCTATTGTAATCAACAAATTATTGGATAAGATCCCCGGATTCGACAAACTCAATATCGACTCGGAAGGAATGAAGAAGAAATTCGGATTAATGGGTGAGCCATTATTCTTAGGTATCGTAATCGGTTGTGGTATCGGCGCATTGGGATGCAGTAGTTGGAAAGAAGCTTTAGACAGTATCCCCGCAATTTTAGGATTAGGTATTAAAATGGGGGCTGTGATGGAATTGATTCCGCGTATCACTAGCTTATTTATTGAAGGTTTGAAACCTATTTCGGATGCAACACGCGAATTAATCGCCAAGAAATACAAAAACAGTACCGGTCTGAATATCGGTATGAGCCCTGCATTGGTTATCGGACACCCGACAACTTTGGTTGTTTCACTACTTTTGATTCCGGTAACTATCTTCTTAGCAGTTATCCTACCTGGCAACCAGTTTTTACCACTGGCATCTCTGGCAGGTATGTTCTACTTATTCCCGATGATTCTACCTATTACAAACGGTAATGTTATAAAATCATTCATCATTGGCTTAGTAGCATTAATTGTAGGTTTATACTTTGTAACTGAATTAGCCGGGTTCTTTACCGCTGCTGCTAAAGATGTATATTTAGCTACAGGCGACCCAACGGTTAATATCCCCGAAGGTTTCCAAGGAGGAGCTTTGGACTTCGCTTCCAGCCTTTTCTGCTGGGGTATTTTCCACCTGACTTACACCGTAAAAATAATCGGCCCCATTATTTTAGTAGTTCTTGCACTCGGAATGGCTATTTACAACCGTATCCGTATGACTAGAAATGATGCAGCCGCAAAAAATCAAACAATATAAATTGTATTAATATAAAGTTTTTAAAAATGAAGAAATTAGCAATTGCAATGATGTTGGGTCTTGCAGCAGTATCTGCTTCAGCCCAGGTGAATTACAAGATGCAGGTAGCTTGCAACCCGCAAGATGTAAAGACGTACGACACAAACCGTCTGCGTGGCAGCTTCTTGATGGAAAAGGTAATGGTGCCAAACGAAATTAATGTAACTTACTCAATGTACGACCGATTCATTTTCGGTGGTGCAGTACCTGCTACTAAAGAATTGGTATTGGAAACAATCGATCCTCTGAAAGCTCCTTACTTCTTATTTTCACGCGAATTAGGTGTGATTAACGTAGGTGGTGTAGGTATCGTAACTGTGGATGGCAAAGAATATACGCTGAACTTTAAAGAAGCTCTCTATGTAGGTAGAGGCAAACAAAAAGTTACTTTCAAAAGCAAAGATTCCAGCAATCCGGCTAAATTCTATATCAACTCAGCTCTTGCTCACAAAGAGTATAAGACTCAGCTGATTACTATTGACGGACGCAAAGGCTCATTGAAAGCTAACTCGTTCGCAGCAGGTAAGATGGAAGAAAGCAACGACCGCGTGATCAACCAATTAATCGTAAACAACGTATTGGAAGAAGGTCCATGTCAACTACAAATGGGATTGACAGAGCTGAAAGCAGGAAGCGTATGGAATACAATGCCGGCTCACGTACACGCTCGTCGTGTTGAAGCTTACTTCTACTTCAATGTTCCTCAAGATAACGCAATCTGTCACTTTATGGGTGAACCACAAGAAGAGCGTATCGTTTGGATGCATAATGAACAAGCTATCATGGCTCCTGAATGGTCTATCCACGCTGCTGCCGGAACAAGCAACTATATGTTTATCTGGGGTATGCAGGTGAAAACCTCGATTACGGCGATATGGACAAGATCAAATATACAGAAATGCGCTAATTCAGTGCATCCCTCTGAACTATATTTATAATATCAGAAAGCTTCATTCTCTTCACAAAAGAGGATGGAGCTTTTCTGCATTTTAGTAACCTTTATCCCCCACCAGAATTTTGTATGATTTGAAAATAACAGCATGAAAACACTTGAGTTGCAATGTTATTTAACGATTAATACATGAATTCGACCAAATATTACAAATATTTCCCAGCAGAAATACCGACCTTTGTCAGCAAACTAAAAATTATTTAAATCCGCTATCATGAATGCATCTCAAAAAACAGGCGAGAAAAAGACAAACTACAGATGGACAATCTGCGCCATGCTTTTTTTCGCTACTACAGTTAACTATCTCGACCGCCAAGTCCTCTCTTTGACTTGGAAAGATTTTATCGCTCCCGAATTCCATTGGACCGACAACGACTACGGAACAATTACCTCAGTATTCTCTATCATCTATGCTTTTAGTATGTTATTTGCCGGACGTTTCATCGACTGGATGGGTACTAAAAAAGGTTATTTATGGGCTATCGGTGTATGGTCGGTAGGCGCATGTCTCCATGCCGTTTGTGGATACGCCACCGAACTATGGGTAGGTGTTGAAAGCTCAGATGCGCTGATTGCTGTACAAGCAGGATCAACTTTAGCGCTCACAATTGCTACTGTCAGTGTATACTTCTTTATTGCTGCCCGATTCGTTTTAGCACTTGGAGAAGCCGGTAACTTTCCGGCAGCCATCAAAGTAACCGCTGAATATTTCCCTAAAAAAGACCGCGCCTATGCAACCAGTATCTTCAATGCCGGTGCAACCGTAGGAGCTCTTGCCGCTCCGTTAACCATTCCGTTGCTTGCTAAGTATTTCAAAGGAATCGGTGTTGGAAATGGTTGGGAAATGGCGTTTATCGTAATTGGTGCACTTGGTTTTATCTGGATGGCTATGTGGGTATTTATGTATAGCGAACCCTCTAAGAGCAAGCATGTAAACCAAGCAGAATTAGACTATATCGAGCAAGACAATGAAACAGTACCTCAATCATCCACTACCGAGAAAGAGGAAAAGAAAATGAGTTTCATGCAATGCTTTACCTATAAACAAACCTGGGCTTTTGCTTTCGGCAAGTTCATGACAGACGGTGTATGGTGGTTCTTCCTTTTCTGGACTCCGGCTTACATTAGTGATGTATACGGATTCTCTTCTGATAGCGGAACAGCCATGTCTTTGATCTTTGTACTGTACGCCATCACCATGTTGTCTATCTACGGTGGTAAACTTCCAACGATCATTATGAATAAAACCGGAATGGATCCATATGCCGCCCGTATGCGTGCGATGCTGATCTTTGCATTCTTCCCTCTATTAGCTTTGTTTGCCCAACCATTGGGAAATAAAGAAGTATTCGGTGAACATGCTTATTGGTTCCCTATTATCATTATCGGTATTGCCGGTGCTGCTCACCAATCATGGTCAGCCAACATATTCTCTACTGTAAGTGATATGTTCCCCAAAACAGCCATTGCAACTGTAACAGGTATCGGCGGTATGGCAGGAGGTGTAGGTGCTTTCCTTATTAATAAGGGATCGGGTATGTTGTTTACGCATGCAGATGCCACACAAATGACATTTATGGGCTTCCAAGGAAAACCTGCCGGTTACTTTATAATCTTCTGCATATGTGCATTAGCTTACCTTACCGGTTGGATTGTTATGAAGGCATTAGTACCAAAGTACAAACCTATCATTTTGGATTAATCCAATTAATCAAAAGGAGTTGAATCAAAACTGATTAATTAATCGACTGATACAACTTCTTATAAAAGGACTCCTCTTAATTATTCCCGCTTCAGTTTAGACTCGGGAAAGTTAAGGGGAGTCCTACATTATATATACAGACACACTTCACCACAAAACGTCGTAGAAGTATGCAGGCAGAAGAATGTATGCAACTGAGATCAGCATGAAATCTAGGACGATAGACTACATCTATAAACTAATTAATCAGTAAATTACGCAATTTAAGTCAGTGATAGAATGGAAAAGCATATCTAGTCATAGTCACTTTTTACCACAAACTACTGATTGACAAATCGATACAATGCGCCTACTTTTCTGAGACTGACCTATTCACTAGACAATACCGATTTCCAAAAGCTGTGTACTTAGTACCCTCTTCGGTATTAAGTCGTAAAGAACTAGAAAAAGACAAGTCAATTGATAACAGGTAGAAGCTACACAAAGTCAACTCATTGGGTCCTTTTACATAACTAGCAGTTAGGAGTATACAGTTTCGCCGCCTCGAAAATTAGTTTCATCCAGAGTTATCAACTGTTTCATAGGCATGAGAATTTTGTTTCATAAGGGTGAAACAGTTGTTTCATCACGAAGAGAATTTTGTTTCATAAGGGAGAAACACCTGAGAAAAAGGCAAGAATGTGACGAATACAACAAACTGAAGCCTTAACATACAAAGTACTTATGTCACACACCGATGATGAAATCAGGAACAAACATCGGAATAAAGTGATATTAAAAAGAAGACGCAAAATAACTCACTGATAAACAGCGCGATATACAAAAAAGTGACTATAACATAAAGTGATGTATCATTGTGCAAAGTACTTCTATCAAACCCTAAAGATGAAATTTTGGACACAGATCGGCCATATGGATATTGTACGGTGTACAAAAGAAGCCGAAAATTAAGTAGTTCTCAAGAAACAACTCCTAGCATAGAAAAATAGCGTATCATACCGATTAATGAAAGCTTTCATGGTTTAGGATCATACCGAATGACTAGCTTAGTAATCCAAATCACATCCTTTAAATTTCAAGTTCCCCTTGGTTCCAGATAAACATTTACAAAGGATGAGCAAATAAAAGAAGAAGTTAATCCGTCTCTACTTATTTTAATATGAAAGATATGTGCAAATAAAGCTTTCGATTCAATAGTAAACAGACTCGAATTGGTATAAAATAAAAAAGCCCCTTCTCACGAAGATGGCTTTTTAGGTTTACTTATCCTTTTATTTTTTTTGTAACACACTTAGGGAAACATATAAATAAAGAAAGGATAGCAAACGTTAAGATGAAAAAAGGGAAGTCTCACGACTTCCACAATTCTTCTAACCTTAAATCTAAATCTCTATGAAAAAAACGTGTTGCAAATATACGCGTTTGCAAAATATATAGGTGTTAATGAATTGCATAAAGAAAGAATAAAAACTAACAACTGCAAAAATTAGCCAATTAGCTGAGGCCCAGCTATTAATTTTAACAAACTTTCGTAGAGAGGGTTCAGTTTCAATAGCTCGGGCACGCCTGTTATGAACATTCGTTTCCGTGCACGAGTCAAGGCCACATTCAGTTTACGATCGACTAACACCCCCTCCTCTTCTGTAAGATTCGAAAGAAATTTCAACTGATAAGGATGATTCACACAGAATGAATAAATGATAATATCACGTTCACTTCCTTGAAAACGCTCAACGGTATCCACTAAGATTTGACATAGAGAAGGTATTCCTAACGTTTCTATCTCCTTTTTAATCAACGCAATCTGACTTCGATAGGGAGTAATGATTCCCAAACTGCGAGACACATTGAAGTTTTCTTTATGTTGTTCATAGATTCGGAAAGCAATTTGAGCGGCAATCCGAGCTTCCGAACGATTGACTTTGGCCGATGTTCCAAATGGTTCAGCTTGAGATGGATAAAAAATCAAACGGGGGCTTTTACTTTCTTCCAACTGATGAGGAAGCCCCACCGAT
The DNA here is from genome assembly GCF_000517545.1 of Bacteroides reticulotermitis JCM 10512. Classification (GTDB taxonomy): domain Bacteria; phylum Bacteroidota; class Bacteroidia; order Bacteroidales; family Bacteroidaceae; genus Bacteroides; species Bacteroides reticulotermitis. The sequence goes on from NZ_BAIV01000012.1 coordinate 24,290, forward strand.
ATCAATTTACCATTATAGAAAGTATGATTCACAAAATTAGCGACCTCAGGATGCATACGTCCCTGCCGACAAAGCATATCGTAAGAACGGGGTGTGGAAAGAGATGTACGATAAAGTCTCTGAAATAGTGAATCTTGCAAATTACGCAAACCAATCGCAAGCAATTCTTCATCATATATTTCAGACTGTTGCGAGTTCTGCATAACAACAGCAGGAAGCTGTTTGTGGTCTCCAATCAAAATAAAGCGTCCAACAGCATCTTCTCCACTATCTCTGCGGGCAGATAATATGCCCAACAATTGTGGTTCCAGAATCTGTGTAGCCTCATCTACAATCGCTACATCAAAGCACTTCAACTTAAACAACTCCGGTTTACCCGAAATAGCGCTCACTGTGCCCACAAAGATGCGGCACTTCTGAATACGGTCGTAAACTTCCGAACGACGCGTACAGAGGCTAATTCGTTTTCGATCAGATGATCGCGATAAGCCTCATCGCAGGAGAGTTCACTACCTACACGGATAAAGTCGACTACCGGCGAAATGGCAGTAAGCGCCTTGCAAATCTCGTCAACTGCCCGGTTCGTATAAGACAGCAACAAAATCTGTGTGGACTTCTCCTGGTGGAACATCTCTACCATCTTCTTAAGAGCGCATGAAGTCTTACCTGTACCCGGAGGACCAACCAGCAAGAAATAATCCTGCGCGGCTTTCGCCTTCAAAGCCACACGCGTGAAGTCATCCGAAGCATCGGCTATCCGTGCATCCAATGATTTATCAAACCGTGGTTCGCGCTGCGACAATAAAAGGTCACGCCGACTTTGTGTAGCCGACATAAAAGCATATAACCCGTGATACATACCGCGAAAGGTTGTATCCATTACATCATGCTCAACAGCATAAAGACTATCGGCAGGAAGAACAGAGATGTTTTGCTGAGTAGCTCGCAGGCGAATGCAAATTTCCTGTTCGGTCAATATTTCAATATTACCTTTAAAAATCATTTTATTGGTAACGTTGTCCGCAGTCACATTGCGTTCATAAAGAACCACAGCATCTCCCTGTCGGAAATTAGGAAGAGCCTGCTCTTCATCGTAAGAGGCGACCGGAATAGCAAATGTAATACTTGCTTTATGCTCATTGGCTGCATTATTGTCCGTCATACGCAAATCACATAGAATCTCTCCGGACTCACATTTTTCAGTAAAAGTAGAGAGCCATAAAGCTGCTGATCCGGTACGTCCTTCATAATTTACGTCACCGGATTTAGCCGTATAAAGTTCTTTGGTGATAAAATTGTAAAGCGCATAAAAGTATTTCCTCTCCAAATCGGATAATCGCTGAAGCTTCACTTGAAACTGATCAATGGATGGACGAAGATAGGTTTCCCAAAAACGTCCCGACAAACCACGTTCATTTAAAACGGAAGCATTGATCTCATTTAGCTTTTGAGCGGTGAACTCCAGGCTATTCCGAAGTTGAACCGCAAATTCATCAGCTACGATACGATTGCGCAAGTTGATCACACGACGCACCATAGCCCAGGAAGGACGTGCCGGATAGAGCAACGGATAGCGCGTATATAGCAAGTAAGCTTTCACCTTTCGGTGATCCATTCCCATAGAGTACTGAAGTACTGCCTGATACAATAGCATCTGAACTTTATTATTCTCTTTCGGCTCAATCTTTCCGCGAATCGCATATTCATCGGCCTTACCCGACTTCATTTCAATGAACGAGGACATATCACGTTGCATATAGTCAAGCCGCCCCTGAAGTCCAAGCGCTTCACAGATATAAGCAGGTTCCAGCACCGCATCAGTTTTATCCAATTCGTAGCCCGGAGCATGAAACGTTTCATGAACTGTTTCACGAATATGATCAAAATGGAGTTTACAATCATCAAAGAACTGGCGCTCTTTCTCCTGATCACGCAGGTCGGAGCAAGCGGCCAATTCAATAGGATAGCGACGGAAAGCTTTCTGCATACTCTTCCGGTAATCGACTTCTCCGTCAGCGTGAATCCATTCGTCCAAAAAAAGGTTGGCTATATTTCCCAGAAGTAATGGACGCGCATTCTCTATCGGCTGTAAACGAGAAAGGAAATAGTTGCCGGGATGATGCCCGTAATCCCGATAACATTCGGCCAACGAACTGATATCAAGCAGGAAATCGGGCTCCAATACAATAAAGGAAGGGGTAAGCAGACCGGAATCGTCAATTCCTACATCCAACAGGTTGACTTGTGCATGCTTCCAAAGCAATCGACAGGTGTCGGCAAACTCTTCGTTTACCTGCGGAACATTATAACGTACACGCAAAGGCTGCTCGGCAATGTCGTCTAAACCCGTTACATATAGATATTGTTCGTCCGCGTACTGAAAGCAGACCCGCATTCGCTGTACCCGTTTACGAGCAGGAGGTGCTACGATATAAGTAGCATCAGTTCGCGGCAGTAAACGATACAACTCAGCCGGTATTTCCTCACCGGATAGTTTACGAATAAAGAAAGCCAGTGTTTTTGCATCCCGCAACAAATTTGTCCGTTCCGGCTCTGCCCGACGGTTCAGAATTGCATTGGACATCAAACGAAATGTATGAAGCCGGTTTTGCTCCACCACAGTAAGCCCAACTTTTGCCGAAACAAAACTGATGCGAGCGGAAAGGTCGGTCATCTGCAAACTTTCGTTATGCATTTGAGTGCGACAAAGCCTATCAAGCAGATCGCGCATCTGTTTATAACCAACCCCCAGTTGTAAATCAGACAGGTTGCAAACCGCCTGAAGCAAATCATAAGATTCTCTTCCTTCGTTCTGCTCCATATCCTAAATTACTCTTCTACAAGTTCGATGTCGTCTTCCGTTTTCTTTTTGTCTTTTATCATAAGAATACTCATCTCGTATAAAAGATAAAGCGGAATAGCAACTACACTCAAGGTAAAAGGATCGCCTGTCGGAGTAATAATAGCAGATGCAACAACAATTATAACGATTGCATGACGTCGATATTTACGTAAGAAAGTCCGATCCACCAATCCCATTAATGAAAGTAGCCAAGTAACCAAAGGTAGTTCAAAGGCCAATCCCATACAGAGCACCAACATCATGAAGTTGTCTATATATGAGTTGAGAGAAAGGATATTCTCTACTTCAGCACTCAGCTGATAAGTCGACAGAAAACGAAGTGCCAACGGATAAACCATGAAGTAGCCTAACAACACTCCGATAAAAAACATTCCAGTGCCTAAAGTTAATGCTTTTTGCACTCCTTTTCGTTCATTTGGGTAAAGAGCAGGACTGATAAACCGCCAAACTTCATAAAACAAATAAGGCATAGCGGTCACTATCGACATCCAAAAAGCTGTCGACATGTGAATAAAGAAAGGAGCTGCCAGATTGATATTGACCAACTTCACATGAAACTCTTGTGTAAAGAAGTCATCCGTCAAGTTAAACCTTTCACCTATATATCGCAATAAATCATAGAAAATGAAATCATTGTGGCAAGGCGCAAGTATTACATGGTCGAATAAGTAAGGCATGGCAATAAAATAACCTATTGCCAGCACAAACCAAACTCCAATAACGCGAAAAAGTACCCGGCGCAAATCATCCAGATGATCCCAGAAGGTCATTTCCGCCATTGTTTATTCTTTCTTTGCAGTATTGGCAGGTTCGTCAATTTCGTCTTTGGCTTTATTTATCTCATCTTTCGCCTCGTTTACGCCATCTTTGAAACTTTTGACTCCTTTACCCAAGCCACGCATCAATTCGGGAATCTTCTTTCCCCCGAAAAGGAGTAGGATAACAAGAGCAATAATGATCCATTCGGAACCACTTGGCAAAAAGCCTAATAATAAATTCGTCATACGGTTAGATTTATAGGGTGATATTAATTAGTGCAAATATAGATAAAAACAATAAATGGTACATAGTATGGAAGAAATAATTGCATTTATTCCTGATAATAGACTCGTTTTACCCGCGCCGAGATATTGGTCAATACCTCGTAAGGGATTGTATCTAGTTTATCGGATAAAACCGTTATCGGCAAATCATCTCCAAAGATAATAGCTTTGTCTCCTTCAGTGCAATCGATATCTGTCACATCGATCATGCAGACATCCATACAGATGTTGCCGACATAATAGGCCTTCTTGCCATTTACCAAGCAATATGAATTCCCACGCCCGAGATGACGGTTCAATCCGTCAGCATAGCCAATCGGAATAGCGGCAATTCGGGAAGGTCGGGTAAGATGCCCCATACGGCTGTATCCTACGGTATCTTCCTGGGGAACATCCCTTACCTGAAGAATGGTCGTTTTTAATGTACTCACATTGTGAATGATCGAATTATCAATCGGGCTGATGCCATACAATCCGATACCCAAACGTACCATATCAAATTGTGCTTCCGGGAAACGCTCAATACCCGCCGTATTACAAATGTGACGTAAAACCTTATGCGGAAATGCGTTCTGCAACTCCTGTGAACCTTTCGTAAATAAAGCAATTTGCTGACGAGTAAAGAAATCAAAGTCCGGCGAATCACTTCCTACAAAGTGAGAAAACACCGAACGGAGTATTACAGCACTTTGATTTTTCAGACGACGAATCAATTTCGGTATATCTTCAATCGCAAAGCCCAAACGATGCATACCCGTATCTAGTTTCACATGGATAGGTAGGTTGGTTATACCTTCTTTTTCTGCTGCATGAATTAAAGCATCGAGCAAATAGAAGTTATAGACCTCCGGTTCAAGCTTATAGTCGAACATAGTTTTGAAAGCACTCAATTCGGGGTCCATTATAATAATAGAAGAGGTAACCCCTGCTTTACGCAATTCGGACCCTTCATCGGCTACGGCTACAGCAAGGTAGTCTACATGGTGTTCTTGCAACGTCTTAGCCACTTCATACGAACCGGCACCATAAGCCGAAGCTTTGACCATACAAATAACCTTTGTCTCAGGATGCCGCAGCATCGCACGATAATGGTTTAGGTTATCGACCATTGCTTGCAGGTTTACTTCCAGAATGGTTTCATGAACTTTCAGAGCCAATTCTTCGGTAACCACGTCAAAATTGAAGATACGCGATCCTTTTACCAGAATTACTTCATCTCGCAATGTTCTAAACACTTCGGAAGTCAGCAAAGACGGGGTGTCGGGAAAGAAATAGTGTTCGTCTGTTTCTTCAAAGCAGGAAGCGCAGAGAGAGAGTTCAGGGCCAACTCCTATTAATTTGTCTATTCCACGATTCTGTATCAGTTGGGCTACGCGTTCATAGAGTGACAGCGGTTCTTGCCCGGTTTCCAGTAAATCGGATAAAATCAGCGTTCGCTTCAAACCATTCTTTTCCGAACGACGCACTAAAAAATCGAGTGCGATATCCAACGAAGCCAGATCAGAATTATAGCTATCATTAATAAGCACACACCCTCGTTTACCTTCTTTTACTTCAAGCCGCATAGCAATAGGTTCTAAACGAGCCATTCTTTCGGTTACTTGATCGGCTGGGGTCATTAAGTAGAGACAGGCAGCAAGGCAGTTCAAAGCATTCTCAATAGAAGCATCATCGACGAAAGGGATGCAAAAAGTATTATCCATTCCCAGATAATGGTAAGAAATGACGGAATGATCTTCTTTTTTAATCACCCTACTAATATAAAGCGGGCGCTCCATATCCGTACGACTCCAAGCTATTTCGCGCGCAGTAAGCATGGATTTCATAACACAATTGCAAATCAACTCGTCGTCGCCGTTGTAAATTACCACTTCACAGTCTTTAAAGAGACTGAGTTTCTCCATACATTTCTCCTGTAAAGAAGCGAAGTTTTCTTGATGTGCACCACCTATATTTGTCAAGATACCAATAGATGGTTTGATTATTCGCTGAAGAGTATCCATCTCTCCCATTTCGGAGATACCGGCCTCGAAGATTCCGAGTTCAGCATCTTCATTCAATTGCCATACTGAGAGTGGAACACCTACTTGCGAATTATAACTGCGTGGCGAACGAACAATGTTACGATCGGGACTGAGTAATTGATGCAACCACTCTTTCACAATAGTCTTTCCGTTACTTCCTGTCACACCGATTACCGGTATCTGAAACTTTTCGCGATGTATTTCCGCCAGTTTTTGTAAAGCTTGCAACGGGTTAGCTACAAACAAAACATTTAGATCCTCCCAGTTTTCTTGCTTGATCTTTGCATAGTCTTGTTCCCTAACCACAAAGTTTCGTACGCCTCGGTCATATAATTCAGAAATATAACGCGCACCATTATTACGGTGGCTAACCAAAGCGAAGAAAAGGGTTTCCTCGGGAAAAGAGAGAGAGCGGCTGTCGGTCAACAACCAGTCAATCATTGCGTCGTGTTTTCCAATACGACGTGCACCGATATATTCGGCTATAGTTTCAATCGCATATGACATAATTCGATTTCTTTTTGAAATTCTAAGTACGGGCATTTTGTGCCTAGTCGTTCTATTTTTAACACTATTTGTTCTAAAAAGCGCTGATAAGCTTCTGATTCGGGATGAAAAGGTTTATGAGCCAAATCACGTTCTATCTCTTCAACCTCTGCCATCAACTGCTTGGTCTGCGATGAAAAGAAAGTCTCCGAAAAGCGTTCCCATAAATAACGAATTGCCAGAGTAGAGGGATGAAGCATATCATCTGCATAAAAACGGTAATCACGTAATTCATCTATCACAATTTCATAGGAAGGAAAGTAAAACACCTTATCTGGGAAAAGCAGCTTCAAGTGCTCAATCGCCAATAATAAAGTCGCCTTACTCAACTGGTTGTCCAGCATCCCGTCTCGCACGTGGCGAATAGGCTAACTGTTAATAATATTTTCAGACGATCATTACGCATAATCATCCCAGTTAGTAAAGAGGTATATTCAGTTACTATTTCTTCCACCGTCAATCGCCGACGGATAAATTGATCTTCCGGAAGTTTATGGCAATTCCCCACAATCTTTCCAGTTTTCTTTTGTTCGTAAACATAGGCCGTACCCCAAGTCAACATCAGCCAATCAAGTTCGGGATAGGTTTGATGAGCGGAAATGATACGCGTGTTGATATTATGCAAGGCCGCTTCCTGAGTCGAAGCAGAAAACGAACCGTGATGCATCGGGCTATGCCAGTTTTCTTTATAAAAAAACAAGTCGGTTTCCGTATAATTATATCCGCTGGCAATCGTCTTTAATGCTTCTGCCACAGACATGGATTATACAAAATGCCAAATGGATTCATATCCAGCCGGAATTTTCGGGCGGTCAGTAATGCGCTATATTCTCAGCAAAACAAGAACCCAACATGAGTACACGTCCTTCATATGTAATAGCAGGCAGACTCTTCGGCAATTCCACTACTGTTCGGAACTCTATGTTGTTCTTTACAGACATCTCATTTTATTTTCCATTTCTAAATGCAAAGGTATAAATTCCACTTCGGAAAGTATCGTTTGCTATGCGTTTTCTAAGAATTTGCTAATATCTTTAACCCGTATTAATGAAAAAAAAGAAAAACAATGCGATAAAAGGAACATAAGCCAACTTCTCTTTGTTATCATAAGCAATCCGGTAAACCAAATATGGGAGATAAGAACTAAACACATGTAACACCCTATTCGGACGGGGTTATCGGGCTTTTCACACAGTATGCCAAGGTTCTTTACCAGAGGCTTTAGCGGTCTCTCGGACAAGTTTTCATATAAAAAGTGACTAGCTTCCGCTTTCTTTTACTACTTTTGCATAAATTTCCTCGAATCATGAAGAATGAACCGACATATAACTTGCTTAAGACAATCGACTATCCCGAGGATCTGCGCCGGTTAGATGCAGAGCGACTCCCGGATATATGTGATGAATTAAGACAAGATATCATAAAAGAACTGTCCTGTAATCCGGGCCACTTTGCAGCCAGCTTGGGAACAGTGGAGTTGACTGTAGCATTGCATTACGTCTACAATACACCTTATGACCGTATTGTGTGGGATGTAGGGCATCAGGCTTATGGTCATAAGATTCTCACAGGCCGCCGGGAAGCATTTTTCACCAACCGGAAACTAGGAGGTATTCGTCCTTTTCCATCTCCGGAGGAAAGCGAGTACGACACATTTACGTGTGGACATGCTTCTAATTCTATTTCCGCAGCTCTCGGCATGAGCGTTGCTGCTTCTCAAAAAGGAGAAAAAGACCGTCATGTGGTAGCAGTTATTGGCGATGGTTCGATGAGCGGAGGCTTGGCCTTTGAGGGGCTTAACAATGCCTCGACTACTCCCAACAACCTACTTATCATACTGAATGATAACGAAATGGCAATAGATCGTAGCGTAGGTGGAATGAAACAATATCTCTTTAACCTAACTACATCCAACCGATATAATCAGTTGCGTTTCAGAGCATCACGCATCTTATTCAAACTGGGTATTCTGAACGAGGAACGCCGCAAAGCGTTAATTCGCTTTGGCAATAGCCTAAAGTCAATGGCCGCCCAGCAACAAAATATTTTTGAAGGAATGAATATTCGTTACTTCGGCCCTATAGATGGACATGATGTAAAGAATCTCACACGCGTACTGCATGATATTAAGGACATGAAAGGTCCGAAGATCTTGCATCTACACACGACAAAAGGAAAAGGGTTTGCTCCTGCTGAGAAACATGCTACCGAATGGCATGCACCAGGCAAATTTGATCCGGTTACCGGCAAACGCTTTGTAACCAATACCGATGGAATGCCCCCACTCTACCAAGATGTGTTTGGTAACACACTGGTAGAACTCGCTAAAGCTAATTCGAAAATAGTAGGCGTCACACCAGCAATGCCCTCCGGATGTTCTATGAATATATTAATGTCAAAGATGCCTAAACGGGCTTTTGATGTCGGTATTGCGGAAGGCCATGCTGTCACCTTCTCCGGAGGATGGCAAAAGACGGACTATTACCTTTCTGCAATATCTATTCTTCATTCATGCAGCGAGCCTATGACAATATTATCCATGATGTAGCTATTCAAAAGCTAAATGTAGTATTCTGCCTCGATCGTGCCGGACTCGTTGGAGAGGATGGACCTACGCATCACGGAGTTTTCGATATGGCTTGTTTACGTCCGGTTCCGAATTTAACCATTGCTTCACCAATGGATGAACATGAACTACGGCGACTTATGTATACCGCACAATTACCCGACAAAGGACCTTTTGTTATTCGTTATCCACGAGGAAGAGGTGTTCTTGTCGACTGGCAATGCTCATTGGAAGAAGTTTCTGTCGGCAAAGGGCGTAAACTACGGGATGGAAAAGATTTCGCAGTAATCTCCATCGGGCCAATCGGAAATACAGCAGCCCGCGCTATAGAACAGGCGGAAATTAAAACCGGACTTTCAATCGCTCATTATGATCTGAGATTCCTCAAACCTTTGGACGAGGAGTTGCTACATGAAGTAGCCCGTAAGTTCCGCCATATCATAACCATTGAAGACGGCATTATAAAAGGAGGAATGGGAGGTGCCATTCTTGAATTTATGGCAGACAATGGATATAATCCAACTGTAAAACGGATAGGTATTCTTGATCAGTTTGTGGAACATGGCTGTGTGAATCAATTGTATCATCTCTGCAGTATGGATGAGGAAGGACTTTTAAAAACACTTCTCAAGCAATGTCATATATTCGCTCCGTGCCTAACAGAGATAAAAGAACTAAATATTTGAAATGAAGATTATTATTGCCGGTGCCGGTAATGTCGGTACGCACTTGGCCAAGCTACTATCACGCGAAAAGCTAGACATTATCTTAATGGATGATGACGAAGAGAAACTAAGCACACTTAGTTCCAATTTCGACTTATTAACCGTTGTAGCTTCTCCTTCTTCTATCGCCGGATTGAAAGAAGTAGGAATCAAGGAGCTTATCTCTTTATCGCCGTTACACCCGACGAAAGCCGGAACATGACCGCATGTATGCTAGCTACCAATCTGGGGGCTAAAAAGACAGTTGCACGTATCGACAATTACGAATATCTGCTACCAAAGAACAAAGAGTTCTTTCAAAAGCTTGGTGTCGACTCACTGATTTATCCCGAGATGCTTGCCGCCAAAGAGATTGTCTCTTCCATGCGAATGAGTTGGGTGCGCCAATGGTGGGAGTTTTGCGGAGGAGCGTTAATCCTAATCGGAGCCAAAATGAGAGAGAAAGCAGAAATTCTCAATATTCCACTCCACCAGTTAGGTGCAAGTAACCCGCCCTACCATGTAGTAGCCATCAAACGAGGAACAGAAACCATTATTCCTCGGGGAAATGATGTAATCCAGCTCTATGATATTGTTTACTTTACTACCACCCGCAAATACATCCCTTATATCCGGAAAATAGCCGGAAAAGAAGACTATGCCGATGTACGCAACGTTATGATTATGGGGGGAAGTCGCATCGCTGTGCGAACAGCCCAATATGTACCCGACTATATGCAAGTAAAAATCATAGAGAATGATCTTAACCGCTGCAATCGTCTGACTGAATTATTAGATGATAAAACGATGATTATCAATGGGGATGGCCGAGATATGAATCTTCTCATCGAAGAAGGATTAAAAAACACAGAAGCCTTTGTCGCCCTGACCGGAAACTCAGAAACAAATATTCTCGCCTGCCTGGCCGCCAAACGCATGGGTGTGGAAAAAACCGTAGCTGAGGTAGAGAATATTGACTACATCAGCATGGCAGAAAGTCTGGATATAGGAACTGTTATCAATAAAAAAATGATTGCTGCCAGCCACATCTATCAAATGATGTTGGAAGCGGATGTATCGAACGTAAAGTGTCTTACTTTTGCCAATGCAGATGTTGCAGAATTTACCGTAGCGGCAGGAGCTAAAATAACCAAACATCTCATCAAAGACTTGGGCCTTCCTAAGGGAGCCACTATCGGGGGGATGATCCGTAATGGCGAAGGAATGCTGGTAAATGGAGATACGCAGGTGAGAGCAGGTGATCACGTTGTCGTATTCTGCCTAGATATGATGATTAAAAAAATCGAAAAATACTTCAACTAACAGAAGAGTTTTTCTTTAAATAGCATTATGATCAATTCAAAGATGATATACCGTATCATGGGATTTCTATTATTGATAGAAACTGCCATGATATTATGTTGCGCAGGCGTTTCCATGATTTACAAAGAAAACGATTTGCAAAGTTTTTTATATGCTGCCGCCATCACCACCATCGTAGGCTTCTTACTCTTACTCATTGGAAGAGGCGCGGAAAAACAGTTGAGCCGCCGCGACGGTTACGTTATTGTCACAGTATCCTGGATCGCTTTTTCTCTCTTCGGCATGTTACCTTTCTATCTGAGTGGATACATTCCTAACATCACAGATGCTTTCTTTGAAACGATGTCTGGTTTCAGTAGTACCGGAGCCACAATTCTGAATAACATAGAGTCTCTACCACATGGCCTACTTTTTTGGCGCTCAATGACTCAATGGATCGGTGGTCTGGGAATCGTATTCTTCACGATTGCTGTACTTCCCATATTCGGTGTAGCCGGTATTCAGATATTTGCAGCTGAAGCCAGTGGACCGACTCACGATAAAGTACATCCCCGGATTGGTGTTACTGCTAAATGGATATGGAGTATCTATGCCGGAGTAACCGGTTTACTAATCATCTTATTGGTACTGGGAGGAATGGATATTTTTGATAGTATATGCCATGCTTTCGCAACAACGGGAACCGGTGGTTTTTCGACTAAACAAGCTAGTATTGCTTACTACAACTCCGCGTATATAGAATATGTAATCTCAATATTCACATTCTTGTCCGGAATCAACTTCACGATCTTATTACTATTAGTGAATGGAAAATTAAAGAAATTCATCCACGACGACGAACTGAAATGGTATACCACCTCAGTGGTAGTTTTCACCATATTCATAGCCGTATGCTTATACCACACTCATCCGATAACTCTGGAAAAGGCTTTTCGGGATTCTCTATTTCAGGTAATCTCTTTGCATACTTCCACCGGATTTGCCACCACTGACTATATGACTTGGCCTCCTATACTCTGGGGTAGCCTTATCATTGTTATGATTATTGGCGCTTGTGCCGGAAGTACTACCGGAGGTATTAAATGTATTCGCATGGTTATATTGACTAAGGTCTCCAAAAATGAGTTTAAACATATACTCCACCCCAACGCAGTACTTCCCGTAAGAGTAAACAAACAAGTAATCTCACCTTCATTACAATCAACCGTATTAGCTTTTACGTTTCTCTATCTGGTAATCATCATCATAAGTACTTTAGTGATGATGGGACTCGGAGTCGGTTTCCTCGAATCTCTGGGAACTGTTGTTTCCAGTATCGGAAATATGGGACCGGGACTCGGACTTTGCGGCCCTGCCTATTCGTGGAGTGACCTGCCAGACACTGCCAAATGGCTACTGTCCTTTCTGATGTTACTCGGACGTCTGGAGTTATTCACGGTACTCCTGCTATTTACTCCGGGATTCTGGAAAAGAAACTAACTAAAAAAAGTCTAGAGCAGCCTCTACCGTACTGGTAATGTAACTACTCTAGACTATATAGATATGGGGAATACTCAGTAACTACCTATTATTTCTCATCTCTCTGCTTTTCGAAGAACGATTTTTCTGACAACTGGTTTATTCACTTCATAAATCTTATTGATGAAAACGTCCATTTCTTGTTCGCGAGCATCACGTACAGCTTCAAACATCATCTTGGAATACATATCCCGACGACCTTTCAGCCAGATATTCTTCTCCAGATTCTCATCCATTACTTCAATAGCTTTCCTGTCATTAGCAAATAGCAAACCTTTCTCTTGGAAGAAACCGAACTGACACCACACATATTCTCTGAAATTCTTTTCAATTTCCCACCGATATTCATTGAGATGCATCACAGTCAATGCCTGTTGATATTGAGGAGTCTTTGATTCAGCCGCCAGATTGATACCTTTAGCCAACTCATCAGCATTCCATGTACCTATTTCCTCGTTATCAATCAATAACCGATAAGCACCTTTCAGACCTGTGACTTTCAACATTTCGCGATTCATCTCGTCCATAAAAGGCACAACTTTGACTCCATCTGCCTGACTCATTTTAGCACCCCAACCACGTGCTATCGTATCCAAAGGGTAAGGTAATGATTCAGCTAAATAATCAAAACTTAGCTCTTTGCCTATCTTCTTTATATTGGAAACGATACAGTTCTCAGCTTTTACGGTTTGTGTCTTAGAAGCATTAATTTCGATGTTTGCGACATCTTTTCCAGCAAAGCCTTGTGCCTTTAAGAAGAGATAGGCCATAACCATATGCCCGGCATTATCCGGATGAATTCGATCATTACCACAAAGTGTAAATGAAGGATCTTTCTGCTGGTTTTGCTGATTCAAGGCTACCATTGGTGCATTCCAGTCAACGAACTCCCATCCGTTCTTCGCTGCAGACTCTCTTTGATAGTCTATGATTCGCTTCATCGTTTCATTTTTAGCCTTGAAAGGAGTATTGTCTTTGATTTGAGCGGTTTCATCATACGGTGAAGTTCCCGTCATGACAATACGCGTATCAGGCAATCCTTGCAGACGTTTTTCCATCATCTGATAGTTCTTAATAGACTCCTGGTACTTCTGCTCACCGAACTCTTTCCCGTTATCTCCATTATATTCAAAATAACCGGAATCATTCATACCGAAAGTGACCATCAACACAGATGGCTTCATACTAAAGATATCACCATCCAATCGTTTGTTCATATCATACGCTGTATCTCCGCCAATCCCTCCGTTTAATATACGTATAGGCATATCGGGGAAATGAGTCATATAATACAGCCAAATATACGAATGATAATGTCCACCGTCTGTGATACTATTTCCTAAGAATACGGCTCGTTCGCCTTCACGGAACGGTTTCACATGTTGAGCCAATGTTGTTCCACATGCGATAAAAATAGCCATCGCCAATACTAAAATCTTTTTCATGCTCTTATTTTTTATAATACTATATTATTTATTTATCATCTTAAAGTAATCAAACTCTGCCGGTGCTTCTTTCTCACCAATATGCAATAAACCTGGTCGCTGTACTCTATCCCAACGAGCTAGAAATTCACCATGCAAAGGAGTCGTCAGTACCTCCTGCCACTTCTTGCCATCCAAACTCATATAGAATCGGAGGATGCAGCCTCCCTCTACTTCGAACTTCAAATAAATGTCCTTCGCACTATAAGCAACTTCGTAGTGCACGACTTCAACACCATCTTTGACACTCTTCAACAAGAGCCGCTGCCCGGAAAGCCCCCATGCAATCAAATTCTTATCATCTCCATATAAGGTTAGCCCTTTCAAACTCTCATTGGCATTAGCAACCTTCGTTTCACACGCATAATGAGGAGATTGAGGGCGCAAACACAAAGCAGTTCCATATTTATTTTCCCCTTTCGAACTACCTGACAAATATAATTTCCCTTTCTTTATCACTGTGTGGATTTCTGAGTAAGGGTAATTCCATGTCCACTCCACTTTTAAATCTTTCCCATTAAAACGATCTTCAAAATCAGGCAATTCTTTTTGAATAACTCCTTTAAAAGGAACAGGCTGTTCGGTAATAGCCAAGTTTCCGGTTTTAAAGCGTACCCAATGATCAGCAGTCATTTCCATTTCCTGTAGAATCGGTTGTCTACCACCATAGAATCCCTCTCCTTTTAAATACGCATGACACATATAGAACATCCGCCTATCAGGAGATATCACAACCGTACCATGGCCACATGAGAGATAATCACCTTCTCCTCCATGCAAGACAGGGTTTCCCGCGTATTTCTCATAAGGTCCCTCAAAGTTCTTTGCTCGGGCTACACAGACATCATAATCACTCTGAGAACCACAACAACTATGAGTAGAGTAGACGATATAATAATAATCTCCATTCTTAAAGTGATACTGTCCTTCCATTCCGATCTCCTCATCATCTATCAATAAAGAAAAAGGTTCTCCTTCCATTCTCAACCCATCAGCCGACAATCTAGATGCCAGTAGTTCTATGGGGCGTCTATCCAACCCATAAGCTTTCCAACTAACATAAAGCTGACCGTTATCATTGTAAACAAATGCATCAATAGCTTCTTTCCCGTATTCCACCAATGCCCCATGATCCGTAAACTCATTTAAAGGAGAACTAGCAGTAGCTACTCCAACATATGAAATTCCGGTACTTTTCTGGCGAGCGGTATAGTAGCAATACACTTTGTTAGCATAATAAAACAGTTCCGGTGCCCAAAAAGAATTAAGAGTCCACTCCGGTTGTTTTGTAAAGACATGCCCTTTTTGTTTCCAATTAACCAGATCCTTCGATGTGAATACCGGATAATGGGGTGCCCATTCCGACGAAGTCCCAGTAGCATAATACGTGTCATCTATCCTGATAATCGAAGGATCTGCCATATCTCCACGAATCACCGGATTTTTGAATATCGTTTTTTCTTGCGCCGTAAGCTGCTGTACAAGAAAAGTCAACAACAAATAGTATGCTATCTTTTTCATCTGTATATATGTTATTTAATAGGATTATAGACTGCAACCCCCACGCGGGAATCAGCACAACCATAATACAAGAACCATTTCTGGTGATGGTATACCAAACCTTCAATAAAGACGGTTCCGGCCGGATACTGTCCGCTCTTCTCAAAGTCCGATTCGGGGATATAGAATGGTTTATCCAAACGATCGATCAGTTTAGTAGGGTCTTTAGCATCGAACAGAGCTTGTCCGGCACAATAAGAGTTAGCAGTATATAATGTATCCCCTTCAGTACCCGCTTTATTCTTTCCATTATAAAGCAATAAGATACCTTGTTCAGTAATTACTGCCGGAGGACCACATTCCGTCAGTTCGCTATCAAACTTACCCTGCCGGGGAAGCATCACTTTCAGAAAGTCCTCGTTTACATCTAATAAGGGTTGCCAGTTTATCATATCCGTAGAAGTAGCCACATTGACAAACTTCTCTCCCCAATACATCCAGTATTTGCCGTCAATCTTTGCAATCACTTGTTTTCCATTAACCACTTTTGTTATAATGGAAGCTGACTTGGAAAACTCATTCACAAAACGACCATTATATGCTTTGGCAAATGCCGGTCCATGTTTCTCCCACTCTTGCAAATTTCGAGAAGTAGCTACCGCCAATCGAGCTTGCTTCCGGTTCCACTGCGTATAAAGCATCACATACAAACCATCTTCTGTTACCGCAACCCGAGGATCTTCGCAACCTCCCGGGCACTCTAACTCCTTCTGGGTATCCTCTCCCGGGTAAAGAACCGGTACACTTTGTCTGGAAAAATGCAATCCATCTTCCGAATAAGCATAACCCAAGCGAGAAGTACGGCTACCAATTCCTACAGCCGAATTATCTTCGGCCCGATAAAGAACGATCACCTTCCCATCATAAATAGTGGCTGCAGGATTGAATGTATCACTAGCTTCCCATGCTACAGAGTCTTGCCTCATCGGGCAATAGAAGTAGGTGGTAGAATCCGGGGAAATAATCGGGTTAATCTCTGCCGGACGTTGAAAATCGGTCCACGCCCAATCTGGGAATTCAGATGAATGTTTAGTGCTACTTCCACTACACGACAACATGAGACTCACTGTCACGAACAAACATACCTTATTTAAAAAAGACTTTTTCATACTATAAATACTTTTTTATTCATTTCACTCAATTAAGGAAAAGACGGAGGAAGTATCTTTGCCCCCCACTTCATATCCGGTTTACCTGAAGTTCCATACTCAATCGTTGCACCTTTACAAAGTCGTTCCCAATCAAGCCATGTACTGTCATACGGTTTCCCATCTAGTTTCATCGACTTTATATAGATATTCTTTTCCGAACCACCCTTTATCACAAGGTCTCCTTCTTTTAAGTGTACTTTAACTGATGGAAAGATGGGAGTGTTTATAGTCAGTCCACCAATTCCCGGTATCTCCGGATACAAACCAATACAGGCAAAAACATACCACGCCCCCATCGTCCCTAAATCGTCATTACCGGGCAACCCATCTATTTTACTAGAATATTGTTCATTTAGTACGCGATTAATCACAGCCTGCGTCTTATAAGGGCAACCAATCCAATTGTATATCCATGGGATATGAAAGCTAGGCTCATTGCCCGAAGCAAACCAAGCATCATTGTAGCCTGCATCCAAACGAGTAAAGAACTCATCCAGTCGTTTTTCAGCTTTACTATTTCCGCCTATAATTTCCACTAACCCGGCAATATCATAAGGAACCATCCAAAAATAATTTTTGTAAGTCGATTCTCTAAAATCGTCAGTCAAAGGTTTCCACGAGCCATCAGAATTGCGAGATTGCAGCCAACTTGTTTCTGGATTATATAGATTTTTCCACGAACGAGCAAAATGAAAATAACGCCAACTGGCAAACTCATCACCAACAGCCCGCAACGCAAATTGCCCAATAGCAAAGTCTGCCGAAGTATATTCAAGTTGTATAGAAGCATCATAGTACCCTTTATCTAAATACTGCCTCAACCCCGGACGCGTTTCGATTGCTTGCGACTTTGCTCCCGGCTCTTCCGCACCCTTTCTCATTATCTTGAGAATTGGTTTCGGATCATAGTTGCGTGCACCAAAAGCATATGCATTTGAAATTAAGACAGAAGTCGGATCACCTTGCATCACACCCGTTTCTATATTTGCCATCACCCAGCGTGGGAAAGAGCCACCCGACTCCTCAGCAAACAATTGATGAGAGACAACTATATCAGAAGCGACTTCCGGATCTAACATCGCCAACAACTGGATCTGCGTACGATATGTATCCCAATTACTAAAAGAAGTATAATGCTTCGTACGCGACTTATGTACTCTGAAGTCAGCTCCTATATATTCTCCATTTACGTCACTACATACATTTGGGTGGATAAAAGAGCGATATAGGTGTGTATAGAACTGAGTGATCCGATCAGGATTGCTCCCTTCCACTTCAATCTTACCTAAATAGTGATTCCATTTTGTCTCTGCCTGAGACTGAATCTGCGCAAAGTCCCATCCGCCATTTTCTGCTTTCAGGTTTTCACGTGCATTTTCTACCGAGACATAAGAAACGCCAATCTTATATTGGATGTTTTTCTTCTTGCTGACATCAAATGTGAAATAAACGCCGGAGTAATCACCTTCCGCAAAAGTCGTATTTGGCTTCAACTCATTTCTTTTCCAAGTTCCTGATTCCAACGCATCTGTATTGAATTCCGCAACAAAATACACCTTATACGGTGTACGAAGGCCACAAAAGTTCCCACCTTCCGCATACCCTTCACATTTATTCGGTGCAGTGATTACGATAGCCGCCTGCTCAATCGGAGTTGCCGAGATCCCTCCACCAATAATTACCGTACCATATTCTTGACCTGCCGGATACTCATAAGCAGCCATACCTGTTCGCTCAGTTACAGTCAGCATTGCTTTGATATTTTCTTGCACCATAGCTTCGTAATAGCCGGCATGCCCCTGTTCCTCTGTTATATTAATACGGTGATCTAAGAAGTTTCCGGGAGAAGTTTTCAACTTCCCCTTTAGCGGAAAAGTAGGGAAATTCCCCATATGTTCACACCCTGCGCCACTTAGTTGGTTGATAACAAACCCGGAACGCTTGGAAAAGTAAGAAGGAGTGAACTGTACCATGCCATAGGGGTAGGTTGCTCCGGGATAAAGATATCCCGAAGTCAGACCGATTCCTTTCGTACCTATTAGTGTATTCACCTGACGGGCATAACTATCACCCGTATTCTGTGCCGATACACTCCATCCTACTCCAATCAAGACCAATAATAAACCAACTAATACTCTATTTTTCATACTTTACTATTTTTATTCTTTTGACAAAGAGAAAGGAGCAGCATATTTCGAGGTACATCTTTCTTTATTCGGCTGATTCCCCATTTCAAAACGAATAGTGCCACCATCTGCGATATCATCATATCTGATGAAATTCTTATCCAATACACGTCCATTCAAAGTAGCGGATTGGATATATGGATTCTCCTTGCTATTATTATTTGCTTCAATCACAAATTTATTTCCGTTCTCCATTGTTATCGTAGCTTTTTTAAATAACGGGCTTCCAATAACATACTCATCTGTACCCGGACACACGGAATAGATGCCTAATGAACTCAAGATATACCATGAAGACATACCTCCTTGATCCTCATCGCCTGGGTACCCACGTTCGGTTGAATTATACAAACGCTCTACAATCTGGCGTACCCAATATTGGGTTTTCCACGGCTGTCCGGCATAACAATACAAATAAGGCATGTGTTGAATCGGCTGGTTTCCATGTGCATATTGTCCCATATTTGCCAATTCCATCTCCTTCATTTCATGGATAACGCCACCATAAGTACCCGGTTTGATTGTACTAGGTAGAGTGAATACTGAGTCGATCTTTGTGGTAAATTTCTCATCACTTCCAAATAAGTTGATTAGTCCTTCCACATCATGAAACACTGACCATGTATAATGCCATGCATTCCCTTCACAAAAAGGTCCACCCCATTCCAGCGGATCGAATGGTTCTTGCCACTTACCGTCGACACCTTTTCCACGCATAAGCCCGATAGATGAGTCAAAAACATTTTTATAATTATACATTTGCCGAGCAAAGACTTCCTGATAATGCTTATTCCCGACCATTTTAGCTAATTGATATCCACAGAAATCATCATATGCATATTCCATGGTCTGAGCACTCGATCCCATTGATTCCGGATAAGGTACATAGCCGAGTTCGAAATACTCCTTCCAGAATCCACGTCCATTAGCACCACCCCAAGGTCCTTTATTCATCGCCTCGTGCGCATAAGCTTTCAATGCTTTTTCAGGATCAAAAGAACGTATCCCCTTAGCCCATGCATCTGCTAATAATGAAATTGCATGATTACCAAGCATTCCTCCAGTTTCACCTGGAGCCGACCAAGAAGGTAACCAACCACATTGTTCTTGTGCAGCAAGTAAAGCATTCATATAGCGCCCCTGCATACTCGGGTGGAGAATATTAGTCAAAGGAAATTGTGAACGAAATGTGTCCCAAAATCCATTATCTGTATACATGTACCCGTCATAAACTTTACCATTATAAGGACTATAATAATAAGGTTCACCATTCTCTCTCCGTTCATAGAATTTACGCGAAAATAGATTAGCACGGAACAGACAAGAATAGAAAGTCTTCATCTGTTCATCCGTTCCACCTTCTACCAACACTCTATTCAGCAACTCATTCCATCTTTTTTGTCCACGTTTTTTCGTGTCCTCCAAGTTTTTATCTTTTCCTAGCTCCTGATTTAAAGTAAGCAAAGCCTGCTCAGCGCTAATATAGGAGGAAGCTGCCTTAGCCTGCACTTTCGAACCTTTCTTGAACTTGATGTATGCACCATATCCTTTTCCTGCACCATCTAGTTTCTTCATGAATAGTTCATCTTTCTGATTCTCCCACACCCCATAGTCTTCAAACAACTTATCAAATTGAACTATGAAGTAATTGCGAAATGACTTCGAATCATTGACAAAACGCTGGTTATTCACCCAACCGGAAATCTGCCTTTTTACCGGATCTATTTTAATTTCGCTCATATCGGTATAGCCATCAATGACAAGGTAAGCATCACCGGTGGATGGATATGAGAAACGTAAATGCACGCCACGGGTAGTGGGTGCCATTTCTGTAGTAATATGATTATCTAATGTCACTTTATAATAATGAGGTTTAGCTATTTCATTATTGTGGCTAAACTTCGTTGCTCGCTTATCCTGATTAACGACCAACTCACCAACCAACGGCATGAAAGAGTATACCGCGTAATCACTCACCCACGGACTACATTGATGTGACTGACAGAAGCCTCTTATACTATCCACCGCATATTGATATTTCCATCCTTCTCCATTTTTCCCGGTCTGCGCAGACCAAGTATGCATGGCATAAGGCATCCCCGTCGTCGGATAGGTGTTCCCATAACTTAACCCGAAATGAGAATCGGTACCTTGCAAGGTATTCACATACTGCACAAGATCTTTCATCTGAGCATATGCTCCTGATGAAAAGAGAATAGTAAAGAGCCAGACAAAACACTTTTTCATATTCATTCTCATATATCAATTAATCTATAAATTATTTACAAATAAGTAAACCTCTGCCACCGCAATGGCAAAAGTATGCATTAATTAGGTACTAATCTTACCAGTTTAGGAACGAACCAATCATCGTTTACCACTAAACTAATACCCGCTATTTTACTCTTTAAATTAAAAAGAGAACCATTTCTTGATTTAAGCGAGAAATGGTTCTCTGATATCTATAACAGATAAAGATTACTCTTCATAAACTTTCTCCCAGTTATATACACGATAGAAATAAGGACGATAATAGTCAGCACTACCTACAGCATTGAAATTATCCCAAAAGTCTTTTGGATCGGTATTAGTAGAAAACACTAATTCGCCATTACGTGACAAGCTAGGATGCAAGTTTATCATATACAGATTATTATACTCCTTTGGGCCCAATTTATCTAGGTAATCTGAAAATCCAAACAAAGTTCGACAGTCAACAAACGGTCCATAAGGCGTTTTGCTTCGGAAAATCAGCATTTCGCGTCCGAACCATTTAGCTTGCGCCAACATATAGTAAGTATCTCCTTTTTTAAAAACCCACGGCATACTACAATCTGTTTCTTGAATTCTAGAAAGTTTCACTTCCGCCTCTGTAGGATAAGTGCTCTTCCAAGAAAAGTTACCTTGTTCATCACCAACATAATATTCCCATGGACTACTAAGATCGTGTCTAGCGGTACGAGCGACTACCATATCATAATTATTATATGAACCATATAAATAAATATGACCATCTTCATCTTCCCATAACGTAGAACCATATCCGTATATATCAGCATCATTGAAATGATGATTTGCACTAATTAGCTTCATGTAACTAGCATCACCCGGCTTTCCCTCTAAACTATATGTTGCCAGACATATGCCTTCATGTCTCATCAATGCCGCCGAGTTTGTATTATCCACTCCATTCCAAAGCACTTGCAATTGATTGTTGCATATTGTGGCATCACCTGCCAGTACAGCCAATCTTGGTCAATCTCTCCTTCTTGAATTTTATCCTCTCCTAAACTAGCTTTCGGATGACGAATATGAGTAAGTGCTTGATAATAGCGAGGAGCTTGCGGGTCAGTAGTCTGTACAAAATCGGCCAACCAAACAAGGTTTTCCTCCTCATCACCAGGAGTTTGCACCATTAAAGTATTACGAGGAAAACTACAACTTCCACGTGCACGTGTTTTCCCATCCACAACCCCATAAAAACTATCATTAAATGACCAGAATGTATTTCCATCAGGCAACTGGGTAGTCAATACTCCATCACCTCCGTTCCAACCCAAAGTACGAGTAAACAACATATCGTACTTTTTATCCTTAAAAGCCATTACATAACCATTAGTTCCATCAATTCTAATTTCCATGCAGGATCAATGGTCTTTAGAACTTCTTCTTGTGCATCATCCTGCGGAGTGTTCTTATATTCCAAAGGAATAGCATCAAATTTATCGCAAGCGCCAATGTGCCACACAGCAAAGGAAGTAATAAGAATATTCCAATTTTATATCTGTTCATATTTATATCCATTTAATCATTTAGTTAGAATGTCAATTGTACACCAAAATTCACAACACGTTGGTTCATATACGCATCCCCTGCTGTATTTGTTTTAATCTCAGGATCTTGTTGATACTTGTCATAACCGGTCAATGTTAGTAAGTTATAAGCATTCACATAAAAACGAATATTATCCACATATTTTGGCAATACTTTTTTAGGAAGTTGATATCCCAAATCGACAGTTTTCAGACGAATATACCATGCGTCAATCAACCAGAAATCAGACATATAGGTACCCGCACTATTAACCGTAGAAGGATTCGTCGTCAAACGCGGGAAGGTTATTTCATCTCCGTTTTGATAGCGTTCCAATGTCCAACGCCCAGTATGGATAGGCTGGAATTGGCTTTTGAACGACTCTATACCAGTACCATTAATTGCGAAACTATAATCGAATGACCCTTGGAACAAGACATTAAAACTAAATCCTTTCCAATATCCCCCAAATGACCACCCCAATGTAGTAGTAGGTAGGTTAGGCTTACCAATAGCACCTTTATCGAAGTCATCGATTGAACCATCACCATTTAAATCGGCGTACTTCAAATCACCAGCCTGAACAGGCATATCCGTATAAGGCACTGCCGGAGCGTTAATCGTAGGATCATTTTTTGCAGCAGCTATCATCTCAATATCCTCTGGAGTATAATATCCAATCCATTTATATCCAAACGGTTGGTTCAGTGGCTTTCCGGTTTCCGTCAACCATGGATACTTTTGCTGAGCTTCGGCTTTAAAATCAACTTTATTCTTTGCGTAAGAGAACACTAAGCTAGTATTGAAATCGAATTTCCCAAAGCGATCCTGATAGCTAATCTGACCATCAAAACCTTGATTGGTTGTTTTAGCCACATTGCTAGGAGCATATCCAATCCCAATCACTAAGGGAACATCAGCTCTTGTAACTAACTGGTCGTAGCGTTTGTCGAGGAAGTAGTCAATAGTAAATGAGATATTATTGAATAAGTTCATATCCAAACCAACATCAAATTTCTTCGCTTTTTCCCAAGTAACGTTGGGTGTACCTAAATCACCTTCTCTGATAATCGGTGTATCCCCAGGATAGTCGCCAAACTGATAGTTGCCACTCTGTTGATACACTTGCTCATACAAATAGCGGTTGCCAGCAGCAACATCCGATCCCACCAAACCGTAAGAAGCTCTTACCTTCAGTAACTGAACGTTCTTTTCCAACCAATCCACATTTTTAAAGAAGTTTTCTTCTGAAATGGCATAACCAACACCTACAGCTGGGAAGAACCCAAAGCGGTTATTTTTACCAAAGCGGTCGGTACCGTTATAAGCAACATTGACATCAATCAAATATTTACTCTTATATTTATACCCCATTGTTAAGGTATATCCTTCGAAGTTGTTAGGAACAGCCGCTGATACCCCACCATCCCTATCCACCGTAGTACTTTGATGGTTGTACAAGAACATAGCACTAAGATCATGATCTTCTTTAAATACACGAGCGTAATTCAACGAGGCCTGAATATTCAAATCCTTGGTAGCTTTTTCCGTACCGCTGGTTACCGAGTATGTCCCATAGTCGTATTTCTTATTCGGATTAATGACATGTTAGTTTGTTGATGAATTATAGTGATAAGTAGGATAATCTCCGCGATTAACTTGTCGGTAATTCTCGTCTACACTTGAATAAGCCAAACGGAAATTCGCAGCAAGACCCTCTGTCAAGAAATCCATCTTCCAAGTAGCTCCATATAACATATTATTGTCATTACGGCGAGTACGTTTGTAACCTTCGTTTGCTAAACGGGCATTCAGCGTAGGTCTATATCCTTCCGTATCATTTAGAAAAGCGTAAGAACCATTTGGGTTCATTACCGGAGCTGAATAGGGATGCATCTTGGAAAAGTCATAGATCTCACCTGTTGCGTTCATATTACACGGCTCATTAATGTTCATAAAACGTGAAGATACGTCTAGGCGCATATTCAATTTGTCCGTCACATCAAAGTCTATATTGGTACGATAATTGAAACGGCGGTAAAAGTAGTTCGAATTCACTCCATTTTCTTTTGTACCAAAGTTCTTCACCATACCATCTTGTGAAAAGTAACCGGCAGAAACAAAATATCTCAATTTTTTAGAACCTCCAGAAATATCCACATTCACATTCTCCTGAAAGGCGCTCTTTTTAAAAATCTCATCATACCAGTTCACATCCGGATGCCCGTACGGGTCAGTGTGGTCTCTAAATGCCATCACATCTGCCTTCGAGAACAATCTGGGCATACCATCATTTTCATATGCTTCATTCACCAAAATTGCCGTATTGTACGAGTTTAAAAAGTTTGGCGTCCGCACGGGAGTCTGCATACCACCTTCCAAACGCACGTTAATCTGCGGTTTTCCTTCTTGTCCTCTTCGCGTTTTCACCACCAATACGCCATTTGCACCCTTGATCCCATAAATAGCTGTTGTTGATGCATCTTTTAAGATTGAGATGCTTTCAATTTCATTCACATTGATTTGTGACAACTGATCATATGTATACTGCACATCGTCTACAATAATCAATGGTTTATTACCATCATTATTCAAAGAACTGACACCACGAATGAAAAAGTCGGAAGCATCCTTACCCGGCTGCCCAGAAGACTGCTGGCTGAAGAATCCCGGTAATTTACCGGTCAAAGCGTTCTGCAAACTACTAGTTGGCACATTTCGAATCTCACGTGCCTGTATACCGCTCACTGCACCGGTCAGCGTAATGCGTTTCGCCTTACCGTATGCTACGACTACCACTTCGTCAAGATTAGTCTGATCCGGCATAAGTTCCACATTCCAATTACGCTGATTTTCTACTTTCAACGTATGCTTCTTAAAACCAATGTAAGTGAATTCCAACACATCACCTTTATTTACTGTCAACTGATAATTACCGTCAAAATCCGTAATTGTACCAATTGCAGTATTCCTCACTTTTACGTTTACCCCCGGAAGCAATTCTCCATCAGTAGAAGAAACCTTCCCTTTTACTGTTAACGATTGTGCAAAGACAAGCGTAAACAGATTTAGACTCAATAATATTAAAAATATTCTTTTCATAGCATATTACCAATTCGGGTTTTGAACCATATTTTTATTCTTTATCACTTCCGAATACGGAATCGGATAGAAATAGCGTTTCGCGTCAAATGTAGCAGACATCACATCTATTTCATAATAATTAGTTTTAGCACCCGTAATCTGAATGCTTAAACCTCTCAAAGGCTTCTTGAATACATTTTCCGCAATTTTCCAACGGCGAATGTCCCAATAACGTTGTTCCTCGAAAGCCATTTCTACACGACGCTCATTCTGAATAACTGTACGCATCTCCGTTTGTGTCATATTCGCTTTCAAACCATATAAATTGTTATCACCCGACTCAATACCCGCACGTATTCTCAATGCAATAATAGCGTCATAGACCTCTTTCGAGGGTACTGACAAATATTCATTCTGTGCTTCGGCATAGTTCAGCAACACTTCAGCATAACGATACATTACCCATAAGTGCGTATCATCCGCATAATCACTGGTAGACTGGTAATCCTTTACAAACTTCGCTATATAATAACACGTCCGACTATATTTTGCTCCCGAAGGATTGTGTGTTCCACCTACTTGAGTTTCAAGGGTCGTGTTCAGCCACCTAGAACCATTGTGCAACACCGTTAAGTCCAAGCGCGGATCACGATTTTTAAACGGATCATCTACTGGATTATAGATATATTTATCGCTCTGACCTGGCATTTTGCCATCTTTCATCGGGAATGATTCTACCAAATTCTGTGTAGGATTCGTATTTCCGTTACCTAAGGAGTTCCCTGAGAATCCTAATGGTCCATTAGCCGTTTCTATTGCTTTGTTTTTGCCTACCGGACGAAAGAATATCAGTTCCGGATTGTTCGCACCATAGAAATTCAAAAAGATATTGCGATAATCTTGAGCTAAATTCAACGTCCCTTTTCCTTTCGGTCCGAATTGATCAATCAGATCCTTAGCTGCCTGAGCTGCCAAATTCCAACGTTCGCGGTCGTAAGACGCATAACCTATTAATTCATTCCCTACTTTTAAGGGGCTCTCATTGAATAGTGGACTAGCTGCATACAACAACACTCTAGCTTTCATTGCTAAGCAAGCCTCTTTTGTAGGAGCATGTGCAAATTCAGTAGCGTCCGACATCGGTAACGAACGAAGATCATCTTTAATTTCGTCCAACTCACTGACAATGTAGTCAATACACTGTGCAAATGTATTACGCGAAAGCTGCAAATCATCTCCTAATTCATATATATTATCGTTCACCAAAGGAACACCTCCATAGCGCTTCACCAATTCGAAATAGAAATGCGCCCTTAAGAAACGGGCTTCTGCCTTCATTGTAGCATTCAACGGTTTCATTTCCCCCAATGCATTGATGTATTTTATGTTAAAAGGCACCACATCAATATTATCAATCAAGAGATTCGCTTTACGAATACCTTGATAGTAACTTCCCCATTCCATATCTGTCAATCGCGAAATGGCTGAGTAACGTCCTATTAGCAACTTATAAACTGTAGGATCAGTATTATCGATAGAAATTGCATCGTCCGAAGCGGCATCTAAGAAGTCATCATCTACACGGTTGTATCCACTGAATAAATGTTCTAAATAGATGTTGTTCAAGAAGTACCGAGACTGTACTCCTGCCGAATCGACTCTTGAAAACAAATAATCGAGTGTAAACCGTTCTACCGGATCTTTTTCGTATCCATCATTACAAGCCGAGGCTATGAATAATAAGCTTGCCCCTAAGAATGTTAAATATTTATTTCGTATCATACAATAATTCATTAAAATCTGAGATTAATACCTGTACTAATGCAACGCTGTAATGGATAGCTTGTGAAGCCAACTTCCGGATCGACCAAATCGCACGCTGATTTTGTGAACAAATTTTGCCCGTTAACAAATACTTTTACACGTAGCCCACCCAAATAATTGCGGCAGAATGAATCTGGTAAATTATATCCCAAGCTAATATTCTTTAGACGGATAAAGTTTCCTGAGCGCAACCAGAAAGAAGAGTTCCAATCATTACCACGATTGTAATTATTTCCACCGGCAGTCAGTCGCGGAAGTGTAGCGGTCCCTGCCGTTTCCGGTGTCCATCTTCCTAACATATTTTCATAAGCTTGTCCGTAGTAACGTCCATTTGCTTGGAATCCTTCTAATAAAGTCCAATCCTGCAAATAAAGATCACGATTGTAAGCTCCTTGCCAGAACATAGAAAATTCTACTCCTCTCCATTCAAATCCTAAATCAATTCCGAAATAGGAATAGGGTTTATCGCCACCAATCACAGTACGGTCAAATTCATTGATCACATTGTCACCATTCAAATCTTTGTACTTAATGTCACCCGGTTGGATGTCGAATCCGTCAATCACAGGGCTGGCTGCAATCTCTTCTTTAGTAGTAAAGAAACCATCGGCTACCAGTCCGTAGATAGCCCCTACAGGACGTCCAGTTTGGCGCAAATATTCTTCCGGAACCTCTTGTTCGTCCATATAGAGCAACTTACTCTGATCACAACTCCAATTAGCGGAAACGTAGTAGTTGAAATCACTTACGCGGTCCTGATAGGTAACAGACAATTCTCCACCAAAGCGACGCATTTTTCCAATATTCTCTACCGGATAAGACTGACCGATCAGTTCGATACTCTTGCCTCTATTCTGCAATAAATCGAAATATTTATCATTGTAGTAATCAGCTGTAAGTTTCAGTCGATTATTAAACATAGCCACATCTACTCCCACATTCAATTTATGCGCCTTCTCCCAAGTCATAAAAGGATTCGCCAACGGAGTATTCTCCATCGTCACATTTCCCAAACTCGACATTTCAGTACCTAACGGATAACCAGACGTTCCACTGTGTGAGAAAGTTTGCTGATACATATAGTAACCGGAGTTATCCATACCATTACCCGTTTTACCAAATGTTCCACGTATCTTCAGTTGATTAAGCCAATCGGCGTTTTCCATGAAATTTTCTTTGCTTATATCCCATCCAAGTCCAAAAGCATAAAAAGTTCCCCATCGTTTGCCCGGAGCATATCGATTGTAATAGCTTTCGCTTAACGCAGCCTGCACAAAGTACTTCTCAGCATAATCGTAAGTTACATCCGTGATGATATTAGAGGGTAATTGTGGCAAATCATAGTTTATCAATGTATGACGAGTATCTCCCATTACCGTAGCTTTAACGCCATGTGCACCAAAGCGACGATTATAGTCTATGGCAAGCTGACCATACATCTGTTGATAGCTAGTTACCGAGTTGAAGCTATTAGACTGCGTATCGCTTGATCCATACTGAGTATATATCTCTTTACCGTCTTTATCAATACTATAGCATATATCGGAGAACGCTTGCTACGTTGGATATACGAACGGTTCTGAATAGATATATTGCCCACCATACGAGCAGATAATCCTTGCACCAATTTATCAAAACTGTACTTCAAGTTAATGCCTCCCACCATATCACGAGCAGAATCTGTAATGTAGCCAGAGTTAATAGCTTGTGATATCAAGTTATTGTCGAATGACACATTACCACCCCATGTACCGTTTGGATTCTTAATAGGATATGCATTATTGGGAGTGGTATAGATTGAATTTATTAGATTGCCGTAAGACACACCAGGCTGATTACCGTCTTCTACACGCCCCAGCAAAGTTACTTTTGCAGTAAAATCATCAGTTATGTTGATATTCACTTTTGAGGAAATCATATAGCGGGAGAACGACAGATTAGTGTCGTGTGCATCGCTTGACGAAGGATTTGAGAATAGCCCTTTTTCGCCCACATAGCCCACATTGACAAAGTATTGTGCAAATTTGTTGCCACCAGTCACATTCAGATTATATGATTGGGTAATGGCACTCTTATTCAAAATTTCATCAAACCAGTTCACGTCAGGATGCGTGTAAGGATTGGATTGTGTGCGAAACTTATTGAAATCATCATATGTATAAAACGGGTCCTTGCCATCGTTCTGCAATGCTTCATTCAGTAAGTAGGCGTATTGGTGCGACGACAAAGGATTAGGCGTTTTAAGTGCACTTTGAACCCCAAAGCGTCCGGTAAACGACAATTGGAATCCTTGGTTAATAGGCTCTTTGGTTGTAATCACCAATGCACCACGCGAACTGCGCATACCCAAAAACATGGATGATAAAGCATCTTTCTGGATAGATACAGACTCAATGGCATCCGGATCTATCGAATAAAGTTCTCTTTGAATACCATCAATCACCACTACCGGACCTATACCACGTGAGCCGACATTGAATTCAGTATTGTCACTATAAAATCCTGTACCGAACAAGGGAATATTGCCTATTATATCGCCTTTGAAATTGGCTGTAGTCTGATGAGCACGTGCACCTCGATACTGAGTAACGTTTAAACCAGGAAGACGACCTTCCAAAGCAGGAAGTATGGTGGTTCCCATCATAGACGAGAGTTTGTCCGTATAAACTGTAGAGGCCGCCCCTAAGAAACTCTTTTTATCTGTTACATCATATGGCCTGTTAATCGTTTTTGTCTCTTTAATAAACTGTTCGCTTAATGTCACTCTAAAAATACGCTCAGTACTCTTTAGTTTGCCCACCTTCAACTCTTTATGTAGAAACCCCGGATGCGACAGACGTAATACGTCTCCCTTCTTCAATTCAAATTTAAAAATGCCATCGCTATCGGTTATTACCTTAAAATCTTTATTCTTCATGGTTATCGTCACATCCGAAACCGGATTACCATATTGGTCGACTACCTTCCGGTTATATCAGCGGTATTACTTGTTTCTTGTGCCAATACATTTGGAGCCATCAATCCCAAAAGCATACAGACAGCAAACAATGCAGAATAAAACCGACCATTTCTTTTAGTTGCTATATTATACATATAATTCATCTATCTTTTAATATTAATAAAAAGAATAATACTGACAGTTTATTCACATATAAGTTCACTGGTAAATGGTTCTTCTTCTCCTTCTACTTCGCCCCCTTCCGCAGCTATTTTGTCATCTGTTCCAGTAATATTGACCGTACCGTCTGCGTTTGTGAATATATAGTCGATTCGAGTAATGGTCTCACCCTCCGAGATCCCAAAGAAACCTGCCGGCCAAATGGTAAGATTATAAATATTACTAAATGCGCGATCTTCTTTGGCCATCAACGTTTTTTCATTCTTTTCAGCCACGGTATATACTTTGCCATTGTCGGTGTATGCTATAGCTTCCATATAGATAGCATCAGCATTCACAAGCTCATTGGTATAGATGTCACCCAAAAAAGAGAATGTGACAAAATCATCCTGCAATGCTGCCAATGGTTCTACTTTATTGAAATGGAAAGCACAGAAGTCTGTTACTCCCCCATCTCCCTCTACGACATCAAAACACTGGCTACCAGGACTATACTTCTTATATCTATCATCTCCAGGAAAGTCATCTTCCGCGAAATTAATGAAGAAGGCTGGTTTGAAACGCAGATTTTTAGGACCGGCTTTACACTTTAAAGTGATCGTAATGTTGGCGTAATCGTGATTTTTAATGGGATAGAGCTTATCAGTACGAAAAGCTACCCATTCCATATCATTGAGTACATTGGTGCTTACTCCATATTCTGCCATCAATAACTCCGACCAAGGTACTGTTGCATTCTTCGGTACCAATTTGGTATCTACCGGTGACATAGGAAACGAAGTAACGCCATCTTCCACACCATCGGCCACATAGGTTACCGTGGTATTTTCGCGTGCATTCCAGGTTTTAGGAACTAATATTGC
Source organism: Bacteroides reticulotermitis JCM 10512 (assembly GCF_000517545.1). Classification (GTDB taxonomy): domain Bacteria; phylum Bacteroidota; class Bacteroidia; order Bacteroidales; family Bacteroidaceae; genus Bacteroides; species Bacteroides reticulotermitis. The sequence goes on from NZ_BAIV01000012.1 coordinate 55,960, forward strand.
CACGAGAAATCTTCTTGTCTGATCTTCAGCAGCCTCAATATGCCCTTTTACGGTAAAAGTGGCAGTCTCTCCAGCTTTAACCCAATAAATAGGTTCATCTGCAGTACCTTGATTGATGTTGACATAATCGAGATAAACACATCCGACCACTATAAACATAATCGACAGTAGAAGACCGGCTGCCCTATAACTTCTATTTTTTTGTTTACTACTTGTTTTCATAAGATTACATTAAATCGTTATTTTGCTACTTGTTTAAAAGTATAGAGATACTTATTTGTATAACACCCCGGACTCAACTTAATAGTCAACCTGCGTTCTCCATCTACGGTCAAAAATCCGATTTCAGTCTTTACATCTTTGTTCGTTCCTTCTTCTTTAAAAGAGAGGTGAAATGGATATAGTGGATCGTCTACCTGCCATGTTCCGTTATTTCTCACAATGAAAGGCAAATAATTTTTCATTTCATATGTATTGTCTTTGTTCAATACAATGCGGAAGCGAGTGAAATCCATATATTTCGTTATATCTACCCCGTTTCGGGAAACAGCGGACAATTGCCAATTGCCATCTATATGTTTAGTTGCTTCCGAATAACTTTCAGGGCTCATTTCATCTTTAAACGTGTCGCAAGAGCTGACACTTAGAGCCAATGTCAAGAATGCCCCAATTACAAATCGCATATTCAGTTTCATATTATACACTTTTTAAATAAAAAATTATTCGTAATAAGGATTCTGTAGCAATTCTTTGCTCTTTACCGTCTCTTTATATGGAATAGGGAAGAAATACATTGCTTTACGGAAAGTATGTTTACGCACATTCACTATTGTTCCTTTTTCAATTCCATTAGTACTTCTCTCTATTTTATATCCCCGCATTTGCTTATTCTGAGTTTGCTCAGCAATCATCCAGCGCCGTACATCGAAGAAACGATGCCCCTCGAAGGCCAACTCAATATAGCGTTCCAAACGAATAGCATCTCGCATCTCTTCGTAAGTCATATTTTGTTTTAATCCGTACATTCCATCGTCTCCCGGTTCAATTCCAGCACGTTCACGAAGTGTCTTCAATACATTGTATGGACTTACAATATGTTCTCCCAACACTTCTTCGTGGTTTGGTCCGTAGTATTCGTTAGCAGCTTCGGCATAGTTTAGCAAGATTTCGGCATAACGAATCAAATCGAATGCCTGAGAAGTGGCTAACCAATGATTACCGGCCAATTGACGATGACCAAATTTACGTATGTAGTATCCAGTTGGCGTACCCGATCCAAAAGAATCGGAGGTGACACCTGCACCCACATGAGTATATACCACATGATTCATATCACCTGCACTAGTTAATTTCGATCCATTCCAAACCACCGTATTAGCAAAACGCGGATCTCGTCCTTCATCAGGTTTCAATGGGTTATAAGAATACTTAGAACTTGGATCATTTATAGTCTTACCATCCTTCATTGGGAATTGTTCTACCATATCGTGATAGATATAGCCACCATTGCCGTTACCTCCACAACTCGGTGCACCAAACAAAGCTTCGCGTTGGTTGCCTGTTCCAGGTCGGTATTCAAATAGCATTTCAGCATATGTACCATCAGGATAAATCACTCCGGCTCCTCCGTCGGGAATTTTATAAAAATCGTTATTATGAAATATAGCATAGAATCCCCATCCGGCTCGGGAGTTCCTTTCTTATCGGTTGGGTCATTACAGATATGACAGGAGTAAATGGCAAAAGTATTCATCTTTATCACATCGAGAGCGGCATCGACAGCCACCTTCCAGCGTTCCTTATCGTACTCAATATAACCTATCAGTTCTTTGGGAAAATCAGAGGTTTTCCCAAAGTCACTACCGTTGAATAACGCACTGGCTTCGTACAAACGAATACGTGAGATTAATCCTTACACGAGCCGGCAGTGGCACGCCCGGTATTTATACCTCGGAATTTATCTGGTAAATCAAGCGCAGCCAAATTGCACTCGTCCACAATATACTTCACACAGTCGGCATACGTGTCGCGACTAGTTTTCATATCGTCGTCCACCTCGTATATATTATCACCAATTAATGGCACTCCGCCATAATGCCGCAACAGCATGGAATAATACCACGCACGTAAAAATCGGGCTTCCGCTTTATACTGTTTTTTTACATTTTCGGTAATCGGACTTCCTTCTACATACTTCATAAATACATTCGCACGCCGAATATTAACGTAGGCTATTTTCCATACATCATCTTCCTTTGCGTTCACCGGATTGATGGTGCCAGTGGCAAACATCACATCATTGGTTACATCAGAAACAACTTTATACGCTGCTTCATCACATGCAGTCTGCAGCCCTCCGTGTTCGATTGCCATTCCAAAAGCCTCTGTCTTAAAACGATTGGGCTTAACATCGTAGCCCACATCCGTGTAGATTTGTGATAGGAATCTCGCCGTATATGCACTATCTGCAAAAACTGATTCCCGGTCTAAATCTGTTGTTTCCACTTGTTCCAGATTGGCGGTACAAGATGAAAACAACCACATACCTACAATAAGCAAGTACCAATAAAATAAGTTTTTCATATTCATAGAAATAACAATTAATAATCTTTGTTTAATATCAGAACGATTTAAAAAAGATCTACCACTAAAAAGTGAGTTTATTTTTGGTGATAGGTTTAGACTATCTCATTTCATAATCAAAGCTCTGTATTTCCACTGGTCCTAGCAACCCGGAAGACTGTAATGAGGAGTCCGCTTTCCAAGGATTGACATTTGTCCAGGTAGGGCGTTGATTTTCCGGAAGAAGTTGGTCACCAATAAGACGATTCTGCCAGTTGTTGACGACAGTTACTTCTAGCTTATTTTCTCCTTTTTTTAGATAATCTGTAACATTCAAGCGATAAGGTTCAGTCCAGACACCGCCTACATACGCCTCATTCAAAGTCACTTTTGCCATAACCATTACTTTACCTAAATCAAGATATAATTCCTTTTGAGGAAGTTCCGACAGTGTAAACGAAGTCGTGTAGACAGCCTGACCTGAGAAATATTTAATAGCATTATTCTCTGAATTCATCCAATCTATTAATTGCGGCAATACGACCGGTTTCTCGGGGCCCTTTTCCCGGCTTCAAATGTAACTTCCCAGAGAGTTTCCACTTTGCAAACGGTTTCTTTTGCTGGATAATTACTCTTTATTTTCATCGTTTTACCGTCTTTACGGAAAATGATAAAAACACTTTCATTTCCTTCCAGTTCAAGAGGCAAAGATATACCATTTCCCGTACATTCAAATTTTGGTAAACAGCGGATATCAGCCGTTACAGGATTCCATATTTCTGGATATAAATCACTCGATACACGGAATTCTCCATCAAAAGATATTTTTTTATCGCCTTGGTTAGATAGGAAATAGACTTCTCCGTCAGACACTGTACGATGGATAAATAAGATCGGTTCATCTGCCTGACATACAAAATCCTGATGTATATTCAGTTTATCCAAGACTTCTTGTAAGTCCACGCCACGATGAAAAACGCTTCCCGCACCATAAGTATCTGCCTCAAACAATTCACGTCCCATACGTTGCACCTGCTTGTCAATATCGGGATATCCAGCCAAGCTCGGAGAATAAACTGGGGACTCTCCATAAACGGCTAATCCGGCATGAACTAATTCACAGATTTTCTTCAACACTTCAGGTCGCATGGATTTTTGATTGGGTAATACCAGCAAACGATATTTCATACCATCGGGCAAAGTCAAATATCCATCCTTTACCATAGCTCTTGTCAACAGAACTTCAGCATTTATATAGTCAAAAGAGTAACCTTTGGATAATTCGGGTTCTGCTAAGCCTGTCATTTTAGGAGCATCTTCACCTATGAAATAAGCAACATCTGCAACATAACTGCCTTGTTGTAATAAGTAGTTTGTTCTCCGCATATAATCCGTAAATATATCCATCTGACTGAACCATGTGTTTTTTCGTTGGAAATCATTCCCGAACCAGGCACTCATACCAGGATTACGATCTTCATATGGTTGATGAATGTAGAGATGAAGTAAGGTAGCATTGATTCCTTCGGTAAAGAAGCGGTCCATTCGTGCTTTCATATCAGCCGGATAGTGCGTAAAGTTCGGACCTCCACTTGTACATGATTCTGCCCAGATACGCTTCTTACCATAAATATGTCCGCAAGATGCTGCACAACGGTTCTCAATCAAGCCCAAATCACCAAAGCTCCAAAATTCGCCGCTAACTTCATCTGATTGTCCTCCATATTGTAAAAACTCTCCAGGAAATCCCCAATGACCATAATTTTCCAACCAAGTGGTTAGTCCATGTTGATGACAGATATCTCTCAAACCGCCTACATAATCATACGCAACAGCATCCGCGACTAAACGGCGCAAATCCCAGAGAAAACGTGAAGATACATCTTCGTTATCAACCACTCTCCCATGCAGAGTCGGCAAATAAGGCAAAGGATCATATCCATATACTTTTTTAAAACGTTCCAACATATCATCTGTCCAGTTTTGACTACCCGTCTCATAGCTATCCTGCACAGCTATTTTCAAACTCTTGCGATCTGCTTCCGGGATACGACGTAAAATTTCTCCCAGATAAGCGTCAAAGTGAGTAGCAACATGTTGCTTGCTCATCTTGTCTACCTCAAGTCCGGTAGCCTCTGGAGTAGCAGGAGTATTTGTCACTCCTGTTGTTTTCATTTCCAAGCAAGATATAGTCCAATCACCTTCTGGGACATTCCATGTCAAAGTCCCATCGGCAGAAAGAGAGCCAGTAAGGTCTAATACTTGATCCTGCGATATGACAAAGCCTTCCAAGTCGTTGTACCAATTCTGGTTAGGCCACATATAAGAATCCCATTTAGGATCAGGACGCTGATACATTTTCGCTAAGGACTGTTCTGGATAACGCTCTATCATCCTTGCAGAAGAGAGAGATACTATCGCTTCCGTATCTCCATACGAGTTAAATGGTTTATCCAGTAGCAAACGGTAGTCACCCGATCTCGTTACCGGAAGCGATAATACAACTGGAGCATTCGGGTCAAATCCGACTGATTGCATTCGATTGGTACGATCTATCTCAAACTTTCGAATTGTTTCATATGCATCGCCCACTTTCGCTTGTAATTCCGCTTTCGTCCATACATAATTGTATGTCGTAAAAGTAAAGCTACGGATAGGTTGCGTCTTATCGACATGCATATCAAGGACTACCGGTTCATATCCTTTCTGTTGTACTTTCCACTCCTTTTCGTACACATCTGCTTGTGCCGGATAAGCGATGACACGAACTAATTGCATCGTATCCGAATAACCGGGAACTGCGTATGATAGGGATTGTGGACCTTTCACCGGCATATCGGTAGATGCTAGGTAGCGCATACTTTGTTCAGGCTTCACCCACGGTCCTCCAGACTGACTCCACCCCGGACTATTAAACATACCTATTTCTATATCTAGTTCGGTCGCTGTTTTTAGTGCTGCATGCACAGCTTCCCACCATTCAGACGTAAATATTTTCGTATCTCCATAAGAATTTCCTCCTATATCAATATTACCAATATACGCTCGAGTGATTCCGGCTTTTTTCATGGCATATAAGTCTTTAACAACTCCCTCCTTGGATATATTATCCGAAAGCCAATACCAATAGCATCCTATTCGAATGCTATCAGGGACATTCTTGAATCCTTGTTCAAGAGATGCTACCGAAGGTGCATGAGGGACATTTGAACATCCTGATAAAATAAAAATCAAGATACCAGCAAATACTATCAGATTCTGTCTCATATTTATCTCTTATTATTCTTTTTATCTAAAATAGCATAATCATACTAAGAACGGTTCAGACCTTGAATACCACTAAGTAAAAATCTAAAATAGCTCACTTAATTATTGCTCAAAAGTACATCTATATGCTATTCTCAGAATTTGTCTCTAGTGACTTATTAGACTATTTTATCTTGTAATAGTACACTATTGCATTAAATTTCATTGCCGGGAGCTGATATAAACATGATATTTTACTTCGAAATCGGTAATATGCAGGTTCTTCGTCAATTTATGTGCAAGCCTGCTTCCTTAAAGAGATGATTCCGTAGGATTGATTACTCGTTTTAAGTAAGCTGAGTACTCGTTCAGAGCAACCTGAGTAGTTAAGTGAGGTAAACCAACAGAAAGTTAAGGTAACTTAAGTACCTGAGCTGAGTTACCGAAATACTTGATTCAGGTTACTTGAGTTCCAAGCTATTAATACTTGAAAAAGTAACTGTATTAGGGATCACTTGCAAAAGTATAGGAATCTCTCTTTTTCCCTGAGTACTGTTTAAGTTTTGACTCTTTTGGCAAACTGTACAATATCCGTGTGGCCATTCTGTGTTCCTAATTTCATCATCGGGGCATGACAGAAGCTCTTTGCACAATGATACAACACTCTTATGACTTAGTCACTTTTTTGCATATCATTCAGAATATCAACTAATTGCAATGCGCCTTCTTTTTTTTTCGATCATTTTATTCTGAAGAACGATAGCTATTGCTTTCTTCCCCTCAAAACAGAACTTCCAATTCACCAAACAAGCCTTTTTAATAACCGCATCGTATGCAACGATTAGCGGATGTAAGCAGTCTTTTTCTATGTTTATTCTCTTTTATTTCCTGTCGCACCTATGTGCGACGGCTGTTCCACATTATGTGGGACACGTGTTTCACAATATGTGAGTCAGCTGTTCCACAGTTGTGGAACAGGAAATAGAATGGGCAAAAATGCTTTTTACCAGTTGTTTACTACTAGCTAGCGGGAGATTTTTGCTAAGTACACAGTCTTCAGAAATCGGTATTATCTATTGAGTTGATCAGGCTGAAAAAAAGCAGACGCAATATATCAAACTATCAATCAGTCGTTTACGGCAAAAAGTGATTATGACATAAGAGTGTTGTATCATTGTGTAACTCGCTTAAATTGCGTATTTTGCCGGTTAATTAGTTTGTAGATGCAGGCTATATTCCTAGATTTCAGTTAAGGGGAATGATGAATATTCTCTTATTATTGTATAGATTAATAAGATTCAGGCGTAATCCCCATACTTTTGAAAGTGATCCTTGGATACCCCACTATCAAGAAAGTATGAGCATTGTATTAACCTGAGAAACATCAGCTTACACCAAGAGATGATTTGATCAGATCTCCGATTACATTTAATCACCCGTAAGCGCAGATTCACAAAGTTTTACGTACAATCCACCTAAAATTACCTGTGACCGAATAATAAAGCATGTTATGATGAAAAAACTTTCGTTTTATACAGATCGATCAGTATATAGGTTCAGTTCATCCCCTTAATTTTACATTAATCCGGTACAGGATAGATATAAAAAGAAAGGGCCGTCCCCAAAAGAGGACAGCTCCTTTAAACCACATAATTATGACAACTAATCCAAGCCAAACACAAAATTATAATTTCCGTCCTCTACCAGAACTGTTTTCTGCTTAACACTAACTTTCTTCTTACCCATCTTGCATGAAACAGCATTATCCGGAATACAAACCGTAGCAGTTGTTCCGACAGGAACTACCAGTTGCAAATTCAACTGATTATCTTTCAATTCCCAATTAACAGCAATAGTACCATACGGTGATTCTTTCGTAACTTTTGCCCAAGTCACTCCATTCGGAATTTGAGGATCAACATAAAAATGATGATACCCCGGTTCAGCCTCATCGAGACGTATTCCTCCTACAGCCTGATAAAACCAGATACCAATACCATTGTAACAGTTGTGCACGCGGCTACGTTCTCCATTCCAGTATTCCCAAGTCGCTGTTGCACCGTTATCAATCATATATAAATAGCCCGGATAATCACGCTTCTTCATCATCCGATAGAAGAAGTCCACTTGTTTGTTCTGAACAGCCCATTCTGTTAGGATGGGTACACCTACCAAGCCGACTGCAATATGCCCTTTATGTTTTTCTTCAGTAATGGATATCATATTCTCCTTCACTCTATTGTATAAAGAATCGGGTACAACACCGACCAACATTGGATAGCACATATCCAACTGTGAACCTGTAGAGTAAATTCCCTCCTCCGCACGATAAAAAGTCTGATGTATCAGTTTATTCAGTTTTTCCTTACGGGCAGCAAACTCTTCCGCTTCTTCTTTTTTACCCAAAGTTAAGGCTGTCTTATACATAGTACTCAGGCATTCGCTGATAAAGCAGTTGTTTACCAAATCAATAGAAGCTTGATTACCCGCATCTACACCCATCGGTGCCAACCAGTCGCCAAGATACCAATCACGATATTTAGTATCAGGCCAACGTTTCAACAAACCATCTACTGTATATTTATCTACATATTTGAACCATTCTTTCATTTGAGAATAATATTTCTCAATAAGTCGGGGGTCATTATAGCTGACGTAAGTTCGCCATGGAGCCTGTACAAAGAAGCCACACCAATAGGGTCCGCCACCACCGGCACCCGGATTAGGACCAACGTGCGGTAAACTTCCCCCTTCACGCATCGAATCGCCCCATGTTTGTATCCAGTTTTCAAAAGTCGGGGCTACATCGTACATAGCCTGCAAAGAAGTAGTCGATGAGTTACCATCGCCACCATACCCTGCACGTTCCAGATGTGGGCAGTCTACCATATATCCGCTAAACGTCAGACATTTCATTGTGTATTGAATCAGGCTTTGAATAGCATTCAGATCAGCATCTGAACATTCAAAAGTAGCTGCCTGTTTGTAATCTCCATAAATCTGCAAAGACTTCATCCAACCGGTTTCTGGTTTTTGCGAAAGATTGGAGATGCGTACATACCGATATGCATGATGATTAAATTTATTTCTGAAGACTTCTCCTTCACGACCAGCAGATATATAGATATCACTTTCACCTTGTTTTTCAAACTCACCGTCTTTAGTCAGATTATCACTATATTCCATTGTAATTTCATGACCTTCTGGCAACACGGGCATCTGCATTTCAAACCATCCCGTCTGAACTCTTCCCATATCTACCAACCACATATTTTCATTTGTTTTCTTGACAGAAACTGCCTGCAAGATCTCATGTATCTTGTTAACCTCGCACATTTGAGGTGAAGCAATATGATCAGGGACTGTCACCGTTACCACAGGTGCCCATTTCATTTTATCCAAAGTCTTTGCCGAAAGATCTTTCGGCAAAATTCTACCATCTACTCTCTCACCACCAAACTGCAATGCACGCCAAGTACCTGTATCCGAATAGCCACTTTCACGCCCGTTCCATGAACGGTCAGTCTTAGTTACTACTTCCCATTCTCCATTTTTCAGAACATCCAGTTCTGCTTTTACCAACGGTCCCTCATAAGCTGCTCCGAAAGTCGTTGTCTTATACCATCCCTGACCAAGCCAGAGTAACAGATCGTTTTCTCCCTCTTGCAGATAAGGGGTAATATCATAAGTAACAATCAACGAACGCTTACTCAAATGTGACACAGCAGGTGTAAGAACGTCTTCGCTTACTTTCTTTCCATTGACATAAATTTCGTGATAACCTAATGTATTTACATGCAGAAAAGAAGTTTCTCCCTTGGTCATTTTTACTTTTTTACGAAGGAGAGGAGCACAAATCTTGCCACCCTCGGTCGATGATCCAATATACTCACCCTGCATCTGTGGCTTATCTAAAATACCAACACCGAAACGAGCAACAGAGCTCCAGACTGAAGCTTGCTTTTTAATGTTCCAGGCACGTACTCTCCAATAACACAAAGAACGGGAAGTTAGTGGTTTCCCTTTATAGGACACCATTACTGAAGCCCCAGATTTTATTTTTCCGGTATTCCACAAGTCTGCCTTATCCTGCACCAACAAAAGACTATCCGAAGCCACTTGTATTTCATAATAGGCCTGTCCGCCCTTCAGTTCTTCACCTTTCAATTTCCAACTAAAATGAGGCGTTACATTATCAATCCCTAAAGGATTAGTTAGATTTTCGCATTTTAACTCCACCAAATGGAAAGGTGTAGTTTTCGCATTCCCATGTGCTATTATTGATAGACAACAGAAATAACAAATCAAACATAACAATCGTTTCATACTATTCATATTCAATTTTTTAAATGACCTACTTTAGAATGACAAAGTCATACGCACCCGATGATACTTCAATCCGGGCAGGATTAACTTTGTCAATGGCAATATGCCGGACATTATTTACCGGATTACCAGATTCTAGAACCGTTCTGCTCCCCCAATCAGGGACGACCACCGTCGCTGACGTATTTGCAGGTACTTCTATTTTAAGATTTAAATTGCCGCTTTCATCTATTTTCCACTCCGAACTAATCTTACCGTATAAACTATTATATGACGCTCTACAATATTTCAAATCCGATACAATCTTTGGCTCAACATAAAAATGTTTCATCCCAGGACACAATCGGTCGGGTTTTATTCCCGCCAATGAATTGTAAAACCATGCAACGACACTCCCGAACATCGGATGACAATGTCCACATCCTTCCTCGTTTCCATCACCGCTCCATGTTTCCCATAGCGTATTATTTTTCTTATCAGCCAGATAGCCATATCCCGGAAAATCTCTTTGATTCATAAGTCTATATGCAAGGTCTGTTCTTCCGTTTTCCGTCAAGACCTTCAATAAAAGCGGAGTAGCAAGTATACCTGTGTCAAAATGATAATTGGTCTTCTTCAATAGTTCAAGCAAAGCAGCGAACACCTCTTCATGCTTTCCCTCAGGAACAAGTCCGAATGCCAATGCCAACGTATTGGCTCCTTGCTTCCCTTCCCAATAATGATGAGTTGTTTCATTATAAAAAGCGGTATTGAAGTTCTTCTTAATTGTTTGGGCAAGTAGGCGGAGATTCTTTTCGTCAGTGTGCTTATTCAGCACATTCGCTATATCTGCTACGATGCAAGTGACATGATAAAAGTATGCCGTATTCACCAACGATGCAGGAATTTCAATTATATTATTAGGCGTAGACCACTCTCCCAAACACCAACCATTCGGTTCCTCTCTCACGACTATACCTTTATCATCAATACGCGTATTAAGGTACTCAACCCAGTGTTTCATTCCAGAATAATGCTCATGCAACAGTGTAGTATCACCATAATGACGAAAATGGGCCCAAGGTATCACGACATAAGCCGATCCCCATGCAGGTCCGCCACCGCCACCGCCAAAAGGTGCAGTATGCGGCACATAGCCTGTCACCTTATTGCTAGCATCGCTGATGTCATCTACAAACTTACTAAGAAAACGAGTCATATCATATGAGTAGAGTAGACTTTCTGTAATAACTTGCCCATCACCGGTGTAAGCCAATCTCTCACGATGTGGGTCACTACTTATTATTCCTTTGAAATTAGCATGCATCGTACGGTCATACGCTTGGCAGATATGATTAAAAAGTTCGTTAGAGCATTCAAAACTTCCCGTATTCCTGATATCCGTATAAATGGATTTCACGGATATACTTTGCGCTAATATTTCGGCCTCCTCTGCGACCACTTCAACCTTTTTAAAAGCATGCCACGTGAATTTTGGCTCCCATTTTTCTTCACCTCCACCTTTCAGTATGTAAGTATCTTCCTGACCATAGCTCAACCCTTCATCACTGATAAAACGTAATTTTACTAAATCCCCCGCTTTGCCTTTTACAGAAAGTTCGCACCATCCCGAAACCGTTTCGGGCAAAGTAAAGGTATACAAGGAGTCGTTTATCTGCTTGAATTGGGTATCTACCGTTTGCATAACTTTATTAAATGGTATCGTCTGCGCCTGTAAGGTACCTGTAGGAGGACGAACCGATAAGACTGATTTCCAAGTAGAGTCATCATAACCTTCCTGATTCCAAGAGCCTAACTCAAGTCGAGCATCATAAACCTCTCCTGAAAATATAGCATCATGCAGAATCGGACCTGTAGTAGTTTTCCATGATTGATCTGAAACAATGGTCTCCTTAGTCCCGTCTTTGTACTCAATCTCTAGTTGTAATATCATTTTAGGAACATCATACCACATATGCCCTTCTACAATACGATCACGCTGATTGTACCAACCGTTACCTAAAACTACGCCAATCACATTATGTTGTTTGCACAGACTGGAAGTGACATCAAATACATTGTAGAGTACCCTTTGTGTTGACTGGTCGTCATAATGGTACAACAGTTTTTTTAAGGTTCTTTTATCGTAATTCGTAACGGCAGGAGCCAATACCTGATCCCCTATTTTATTCCCGTTAAAGTACATCTCATAGAAGCCTAATCCACATATATATACGACTGCCTTTCTTACACTTTTTTTTAGTGTAAACTCTTTACGGAAATAAGGTGACGGAAATGTGAGTGTCGAATCCGGATATAAATCTTCGGTTTGCCCAATCCATTTTGCTTTCCAATCTGAAGCATTTAATAATCCCATGCCCCAACTCGATACATCACTCCATTTTGATGGGGTATTATTTTCATCCCACACCATTACTTTCCAATATAGTTGGCTCTCAGATGATAGCTGTTTCCCTTGATATTTAACAACAGACTCTGAAGAGTCTATTTTGCCGGAATCCCAATAATCACCTTTTCCTTTGTGAAGCTGTTTCAAATTGCCGGACACTATAATACGATAAGCCGATTGTTTTTTCCCTCTTTTTTCAGAGATCAATTGCCATTGAAGCAACGGCTGTTGACTCTCGACTACTATCGGAGCTTCCATATTGTCACAAAGCAAATTGACAATACGTATATTGTCTCTTCCGTAAATGCAAGAGGAAAATACAATCAACAGAGAAATAGTTCCAATAAATCTATTCATTTTGTATCAATTAAAAAGTTTTTGCAATCCATGCCCAACCATCATTGTCCATCTTTTGTAAGTCTCACTCTTTAAGTGATTAACTTAACAGGAAAACAAGTCACATAAAACGATCTTATAAATTATATAGCAGAACAATTAATACGCTATATCAAGTTTATTCTGTTCTGCCTGTCCATACTGTTTTATCAGCACGCTTGCACCCCCTTTCAACAGTTCAGGTGCAGCCTCTATATTAACCTGTTTTTCTTCACCTGGCATCAATGTTATATAGTTATCGGACATGATGATAGGAAGTACACGTTTTTGTGTGGTCTTATTTATAAGTCTCACCCTATTAGCAAAAGCCACTGTCTTGGAATTGTTCTTTACTACTATCTTCATCTTTCCTTCAGATAACTTTGACTTATCAACTAACTGACATGACAAATCAGTATCAGAAAGTGTATTCAATGGTGTATAATCAAGATCTTTAAGACCATTTCTCCAATAAAAGTTTTCTGAGAGTAGGCTGCCTTTTGCATCTGTCAATTCTAATTTAATGAAATGAAGTGGAGTCAGTTCTTCTATCTTCTTTGCCGTCTCACCATAAATTTCAAACTCGAACAATGAATATCCGAACTGTGTAGCACGACTAATACCTACCAGTTTCACATAACGCGCAACTATTGGTACCAATTCTATTTGTTCCGTACCACCCTTACCTTCTTTATTGGTATAAACTGTTTTCCATTCCTTTGCATCATTTGAGACTTGCAACTCATACTTCTTAGCACAAGCAGTTTCCCATCTCAAAACAACATTTTCAACCTTCTCTTCCTGACCAAGATCAATATAAATCCATTGAGGATCCCTATACTCACTTTCCCAACGACTTCCGAAACCTCCATCGGTAACCATTGAAGCACTCTTAGAAGCAGTTGTTGAAGAGGAAGCCACAACATTCTTTCCGTAAGCCAAATTGAATGGATTAAAGTTTAACGTAAATGCTTCCGCAATGTTACTGCCCGCTACATCAATCTTCCTATTTTGTCCATATGAGGGAACTTCCTGTCCATTCAAGTTGTAGATGGTAGCTTTGGCAATTACCCCTTTCACGTCCTTTGCGGTCGTATTTACTGCTTTTATACTATTATCAGAGGAGTTCCATTGGATATGCAAGGGCTCACAAGCTTTTTTTGCTCCCCAATAAGCACCCGTAGGATCGTAATAATAGTCGTAGGTTTGCCACACAAAAGACGGATATGCGGGATGACTCATCCAGATCAGAATACCAGCCGCATCATTCCACATCTTATCATTCCATGCTTCATACATACCTTTCATTACTTCGATGTTCACCATTTGTGCCTTCTCGCAGAATTCCTCCAGACCGGATGATTCTCCATACTGCGTATTCACTGTTTTTTTGTAATTAATCGGGTTAGCATTTGAAGCTTCCTTACCAAAGAAGTGCCTATTCCAAACATTATCATCTTCATTCTTCAACTGCTCATCAGTGGCAAAGGCCACCATGCCTCTTTCGGTATAAATTCTTTTATACTCTCAAAAGTCGGGAAAGTAGCTGTACCGATCTCCGTACGCAATCCGTACCCATGATCAATTCCATACAGATAAGCCGGTGTATTAAAGGCAAGATTACTACCTGAAGTCTCAAAATGATGTTTCGGAGGTTGATTTCCCCACCAACCACTGCCTGACAGTCCATCCTGATTGGAACAGGATTTATACATCCGGTCGTTGTGATCTTCTCGGGCTACGATTTCGCGCAAATAATTGTCCAATTCGGGTGCTGGATGTGTTTCATTAGCACCGCACCAGATAGCAATAGAAGGATGATTCCGAAGACGTTTCACTTTGTCAAGCGCATTCTCCTTAAACGCTTCCGGTTGTGCTACCTCATTATATGCTACATACAACCAGAAATCATCCCACACCATAATTCCATATTGATCGCAATAATCATAAAACTCATCATCTGTAACACAACCTGTCCACAAACGAATCATGTTATAGTTCATTTCCTTGTGTAGTCTGATTTTCGTCTCATATTCTTTGCCATGACAACGAAGCAGATATTCACTCATTCCCCAATTTCCACCTTTCAGATATACTTTCTGTCCGTTGATAAAGAATGTCAGAACCGGATATCCTACTACGTTATCAACCATTTTATACTCATACTTCTTGATCCCGAATGTCATTTCTTTTACATCCGAGACCTTTCCATCTACAGAACAAATCAGTTTGCAGGTGTAGAGATTAGGTTCGCCGTATCCATTCGGCCACCAAAGTTTTGGATTATTAATTACTAGTTGAGCAAAGTCATCTTTATTAATAGATAATTTAGCTGTTGCTTCCCTTTCTACCCGGACTTCTTTAGAGAAAGTAATGTTTCCCGGCTGAATAACTCCGGTGACAACTACTGTCTTTGAGGCAGAGGAGATGTTCTTGATATCTGTTGAAATAGAAATCTCCGCTTTCTGCAAAGTCGGCAACTCAGAGCGCACCCAAGGGTCTTCCATTACCACATCTCCGGTAACCGCCAGATAAACATTACCGGTGATACCCGCCAAACGCCCCGGTACATAAGGCATCCAATCCCATCCCGCACCTGCCAAATAACTAGGACTACAAGCAACTCCATACGGGTCTTTAGCCTGACGCGTCTTCTTTTGATCGGGATCTGTTATCAAAACAGCAATTGCATTCTTTCCGGATTTGTTTACCAAATCGGTCACATCAAATTTCGAACGCAACATATGCCCGCTCACATCTCTCGACGATGACTTTGTCCCAGATACTTTCTCACCATTAAAATAGAAATCGGCAAAACGATTCGTATTGTCGAAATGAAGCCACATACGCTTGCCTGCTGAATAAGACGCAGGAAGTTTAAACTCCGTCCGATACCAGAAAGGGCGGTTGTAAAATGTCTCGTCTACCTTATAGATATTATCCGCATAGTTAGGATCGGGTACAACTCCAGCTTCAACATAAGCAGTAAAGACAGTGCCCGGAACAACTCCTTGAACGCAATCGGACATTTCAAATCCTGGAGTAGATATTTGCTCCCCAGTCATATTTTCTAAGTCAGTCTGAGGTTTCACTTCCCAGACAATCTGAGGGTTAGAGGTATTCAATGACATTATAGTACTCTGCTCTATACACCCTGTTTGGATAAGGCAGATATCGCCAACAATATAAAAGGACAAAGCTTATTCATCATGCTGTGATTCATATTTTAAAGTTACAATCAGTTGGGTAATCTTTGTTCAATCAAATTCCCCATTCTGTATTAGGCTTATCTCCCATAAACAACTCCAATGTTCCTCCGGCTGCTATTTCAGTAAAGTTCAGATAACACTTTTTGTGCTCTTTGCCATTCAGCAAGGCTTTTTGTATATATTGATTCTTTGTATTGTTATCATGAGCAATCACGGTAAAGGTTTTTCCTGAATGATATTTCGGATCAAGACGAAATTCTATCTTATCAAAAATAGGACTCGTGATTTCCATACGCGTATTACCCGGACAAGAAGGATGAATACCAGAAGCAGCCAGAATATACCAAGCCGACATTTGTCCTACGTCTTCATTTCCAACTATACCTTCTACTTTATTAGCATACGCCTTTTCGCAAATATAACGTGTCCACTTCTGTGTGTTCCATGGTACATCGAGCTGATTGAATAAGAAAGGAACAAAATGTACCGGCTCATTGGCATGATTATAATACTCATTCCACAACAAATTGGAAGGAGTTTTATCAAACAGATTAGTTAAATCTGCTATTACCATCTCCTTGCCACCCATCAGTTCTACCATGCCGGGAATATCGTGTGGCACAAACCATCCCTGCTGATAAGCATTAGATTCAATACAACCATACCATTCCTTAGTGCGCGCATTCTCAGGCCAAGCCTCCCATGTGCCGTCTGCTTTACGTGGTCGGAACCACTCTTTTTCCTTATCAAAGATATTGTAATAAGCTTGTCCCTTTTCATAGAAAAGTTTATAACCATCTTCCTTTCCCAGCGCTTTTGCCAATTGAGAAATACACCAGTCGGCATACGCATATTCTAAAGTATATGAGATACTCAGTGGTTCAGGTGTATAACCTAACAGATCATTGCCAAACTTTCGTGAAGTATTGACTGCATACTGATAAGCTTTCTCCGCATCATAGGTACGAATCCCTTTCACATAGGCATCCGCCAATACAGACAAAGCAGGATTACCCAGCATACAGCCGGAATAAGAATTCAAGACCTCCCAACGTTCGTAATACTCGCGTCCGCTCTGCTCGGCCATAGTAATCAACGAATTCAGTTGATCACTAACCAATCGCGGATTGATTATGGTTTGCAATGGGAATTGACTCCGAAATACATCCCAACCACTAAAGATTGTACGCTTGGTAAATGTACCGTCGCCTTCGTGTATCTGGTGATCTCCGCCTACATAACGTCCGTCGACATCGGCATAAATGCGTGGATCGATCATGGTATGATACAAAGCTGTATAAAAGACAGTCTTCTCATCATTCGTGCCTCCCGTAATTTTCACACGATTAAGTTCCTTGTTCCATAAATCGTTCGCTTCCTGCTTCACCTGATCGAAGTTTTTAGAAGCTATTTCCTGTTTAAAGTTATTAGTGGCTCCTTCCATATCAACAAAGGAGATACCCACTTTCAGTTCAACCTCTTCTCCCTCTGCAGTCGGGAATTCGGTAAAGAATCCGAGATGCTTGCCTGCCAACTCTTTTTTATCTTTAATAATAGAAGCTTGTGAAACTCGTTGCAAATAAGGAAGTCCCACAACTTGATCGCGCTTCCGAGTCCAACCATCAGGAATATCGGCACTCCAAAATCCGTAATTATTCAATGGTTTACTAAACTGTGCATAATAATAAACTGTATAGTCGGCACTTCCTTCCCCATTTCCCCATCCACCACCGTCTGGTGTACACTTCATCCAACCTTGAATGGTATTATCGTCTACCACCTTCACATATTGAGCAGTGGAAGTCCCTCCCACTCTACGTGCCAAATCAATCTGAATGCGGGATTGTTCGTGAGCAGGGAAAGTAAATCGCAGTATCCCGCAATGTGGCGTCGAACTACTCTCTGCTTTGATCTTATAATCGGTCAATTCTACAGAGTAGTACCCGGCTTTAGCTACTTCGGTAGCTTTATTGTATACGGAACGATATCCTTTTATACTATCTTCTCTACCAGCGATTTTCTGTAATTCGCCGGTTGTAGGCATAACGAGGAAATTCCCTAAATCACCAAACCAACCCACACCGCTCATTTGTGTAAAAGCGAATCCTTCAATCGTCTTATGCTCATAACTGTATCCGGAGCCATTATCTCCTCCGGTAATTGTATTCGGACTTACCTGCACCATTCCATAGGGAGTAGTTGCCCCGGGAAATGTCTTCCCTAATCCGTGGTAAACACCGGCAGCACCTACACTTGTACTAGCGCCAATAAATGGATTCACATAATCGGTCGGAATCAATTCTGCGTTCACCGTATTGGTGGAGGTGCAGGCCGTTATTCCTAAAAAGGAACTGAGTATGAGAAGTTTTGCCGTATTTTTAAATAAAACCATCATATGCTTAGTATAAACTTATTAAATCGCTTTCAACAAAAACGTTTTTATCCCGAAACGAGGCATGGCTATTTCCAATTCTGTTTTACCGGAATGCTTTAAAATCTTTCTCTGAGTAAGTATGTCACCATTCAAATCGACCTCTTCCACACTAGCCAATGACATACCAAAAGTTATCTTCTGCAAACTTGCATCGCCTTCTGCATTGAAAAGTCGTATTAGGATTTTACCATCCTCCCGTGCATAAGCTGTACTGATCTGATAACCACTCGTAGATAAATCAATCAAAGATCGCTTTTGGAGTGGCATGGAAGTGGTATAAGAACACAATAATGGTTCGTTCCAACGGTTGCTGTAAGTAGCTGTTGCCGCCTCATCCCATTTCCCCTGATGAGGAATAAGAGCATATTTTAATCGCAACGGGGCCGTTATCTTATAATCTACTCCCCAAAGTCCTCCCCCTGAGTATTGAGCAGTCAAACCAAGCGGCAGCCCTCTTCCATAGGAATAGGAGGTCGTATGATCGGATAGCAGCGTTAAAGCATGACCATGGTCTTGTTCTGCCAAATCAACCCAATGCAGAATAATATTATGCTTGATATGATCCCATGTGTTGAAAAAGGTATCTTCCAGTTTACTTTCACAAACATCGAACGGAGCATCTTTGTATATTCGAGGGTTTTGCAGGTCGACAGGAAAAAGTACGCTTAACTTGAACCGATCGTCGCAATAAGCCCGCCGATTGCTCACCCAATCGGT
Source organism: Bacteroides reticulotermitis JCM 10512 (assembly GCF_000517545.1). Lineage (GTDB taxonomy): Bacteria > Bacteroidota > Bacteroidia > Bacteroidales > Bacteroidaceae > Bacteroides > Bacteroides reticulotermitis. The sequence goes on from NZ_BAIV01000012.1 coordinate 75,218, forward strand.
TTCTTTATATTCTCCAATTCCCACATTGTTTTTCCAATGGACAGTTAAGTCAAAATCAATTCTTTTTTGTCCACGAACAAGCGTGATAACTTGTGTATATGGATGAGAAGCAATACTTCCTTCTATTTTCACCTTTGTTTGAAATGGATTTTCTTCTACCTCACTTACCCGGGCAGGATTTTCTGTTGAAGAATAAAATCGTCCCGCTTCATAGAAGTAACCTCTTAGTTCGCCCAAAGCGAATGGCCCTTTTTGATGTGCAAAGTCTTTTCCACCCTCTTTTTTAGCAATCAGACTTTTGATCGTTCCACCTTTTGACAAATCAAATACGATTTTATACAAATCATTTTCAATCATATATTCCTTGTCTGTTTTTGATTTGCTTACTATACTTTTGGGGTTCCTTGTTTTTCCCTTTTGAATGCGATAAGTCGAATATCCGAAAGGAGGAACTTCTGCTTCAAAGAATAAGCTAATATTCTCTTCGTCTTTATCTACAAAACAAGCGACTTCTCTTTTTTGGCAATCATATAGTTTAATATCTGAAGTTGCATATTCACGCGGTAGGTTTAGATGAACAACCTCTTTCCGAAGGACGCCCAAGGTATTGCATATACGAACATAGCCGATGTTTTGCTTCTCAGTCTTATGTTGAGACTCAAAGCTACTCATGGCTTCTTGCGCTATTTTATCCGCAACCCGGTTCGTATTATTTGTCCACAACGTAATTTCTTCTGCCCAAGTCCGTTCTTTATTCAACTTATTGCAAGGAACGATCCAGGAATCATGATGCTGTGCCAGCATTAATGTACGCCACCCGCTATCCAGTTCTTTCTGCGAATAGCGGTAACCATTCTCTAAGTAAGCTATAAGTGACATTTTTTCGGCCATCACAATTTTGTTTTCTGATGTTCGCACTTCTTGTGCTATCCGTTGTAAGACCTGGCTACCCCACATCAAGTTCACATGCATATCTTCTTGTGTGAAATGCCAATTATCATTCGTACGCCCTATAGATTTATTTTCGATGTAATCTTTCCATGTAACATAGACTGAATTATTCTTGATACTTGTTCCACTCCCTAGCCAAGGTCCATTCTTCCAACCGGCATCCTGAAAACACATACCAACCGGATGTTGAATACCGGCATTCCGACAAGCTTGTAGATAGGATTCAGAATTGCACCAAGCAGTAGTCTGCCAAGTCGAGTTCTCTTCCAATGCTTCACAAGCATAGCGGGGAACAGTCAATATCGATGTACCATCCGTACCGATCCAATTAACCAATTCCCCACCATAAGCATTTGTATACCCTCCCCAACAAGTATTGGGGCATTTCAATACAGCATACTTAAATCCAAATAGTTTTAGGATTTGTGGCAAACAGCTAGTGAAACAAGGTTCTTCAACCGAATAGGTAACCATTTCTACTTCCGGGAAATGCGTCTTTATCTTCTTTATGCCATATTGAAATTGCCGTATAATACTTTCACCGGATATATTATAGCAATAGGGCTGTGCATAAGTCGGGTTGGTAAATTCGACACGCTCGCTAGCCGACATCTTTTTCAGTTCTCGATAAGCCTCTGGCGTCTGAACCATGACTGTATCCCATGTTTCCGGTTCTATCTCCAGACAAATTTTCCATTCCGGATGGTTTGACAATTGATCTACAATAAATTGCGTTTTCCATTCAACCGGATAATGTCCATATATTCCCCCATGAAATCCATCTACAAAATAGTTTTTTTGTGCATAGATAGATGTACTGATAAGTCCGGCTAGCAACGCGATATAATACTTATTCATGATAATATATAATCTAAATACCTATTTGTTTTTTATCTTCTGCATTAATTCGGACAGTTTTAACCTAGCTTTCTCCCGATCATCCTCTTGAGGCAGCATGCTCAATGAGGCCATAAGATGCTGATTATCTATAAAATCCTGTTGCAACTTTGCATCTATATGTACGCTTGCCAGTAATTCTTCTTTTTCTTCAGGAGTCAACTCACCTGTAAAATATTTAGTAAGACTATTATCCATTCTTTTGTTCTCTTTTTCACTATGAACGATTAATGGACACAACACCCCTAAAAGGATTTGTTAAATAATTCTAGTTTTACATTCACGAAACTTGAATGATTATGCTGCCCGACAAACTTGTAACTTGACTCTTAATTTCTTCAGAGCAATACTCATCTGACATTCAACGGTATTTATCGAGATACCCAGACATTCGGAAATCTCTTTGTACTTTAACCCATCAAACCTACTGAGCATGAAGATTTCCCGACACCGATCGGGCAGGCTATTGATTGCGGCATGTATTTTCTTTGTAATCTCCTTTTCTTCGGAAACCAGACACGTATCAAAACTATCCAAAGATTGTAGTTTCAAGTTGAGTTCAGTTTCAAAAGATGTCTGCATATTCTTAGCGTATTTCTGTTCAAAGACTTTATGCTTTAAATGATCCAGACATCTATTGCGAACCAACCGATAGAGGTAAGCATTGATGTTTTCAATTTGGTCCAAGCAGTCGCTTTTCATCCATAGTTCTGTAAACACATCTTGGATGATGTTTTCTGCATCTTCTTCTAATATCACAAATACTGTTGCAAACCGAACCAGTTTAGCATAGTAAGCAAGGTACAATTCTGAAAATCCCATGTTGTTTTTCTTTATATTAGTTCCAAAAGTTATCAAAAGCTCTTGATGCAAATATAGAGTATAGAAACAGCATTAACTTGCCTATGGTAGAACATAAAGTAAACTACAAAGCTCTAAAAAGAAATGTATAAAATTAATAATCAACAACTTACAACAATGTCTAAAAACAGGTTTGGTAAGTCCGATAGAATCATTTATAGGATAAAGAACCGAGTTTTCGCACCTCTTCTTCGAAAAGATTGCTATCGATAAGAGACAATCTCTTTATTTTACTCTTATAATTATAGATTGTCTGAACGGAATAATGCAAGAAAACAGCTATTTGTCCGACATCTGTAATCCCTAAACGTATCAAAGCGAATATACGCAGTTCGGTATTCAGTCTGTTCTTGTCAAGCTTAAAATGCTCCTCCGGTATTAGGAGAGAATTAAACTCCTCGACAAAATTGGGATATAAGTTTAAAAAGGCTTTATCAAAATTGAAATATAGCTCTTCCAATTCTTTCTCAAAAGGCCGGGATGATGATTTATACAAATCATCAATTTGCCCTGTCTTTATTTTACGATTTACATTTTTCCTATAATCATCCAGCTTATTTATATAGACTGCACACTGATTCATAAAATAGCCGATGTATCTTTCCTTAATCAAGTTGGCTTCATCTAACGTCTGATTCAGTGCTATCAGTTTTCCATTCATATTTTTAAGATGCCGCTTAGCCTTTGAGACCGCCTTAGTCTGCCTGTAGTTAAAGTATAGGGTTATAGTCAAAGCTACCACAAAGATACTCGTTAGAAAAAAATAGAAACGTAGATTTCGTTTTTGTTGTTCAAGCTTATAAAGATAGGTACTCTCAATAATGGGATGGATACGGGCAATTACGGTATTCCGAAAACGGGAATTATAATATATGGCATCATCCAGAGCTACTTTCACATAATTATACGCTCTATCGATATCCCCCTTCCGGAAAAGATTGACGGCAAGTGTCAATAAAGCCTCATTCTCTTTAACGGCAAGCTTAATGTCGGTCATTGCCGCTAAAATTAAATACTTTTCTTCTTGTATTGTGTCGCCAACCAATAGTTGTGCTCTGGCTACTCCCATAGCAGCCATTGCATATGCGTGAGTATCCGTTTTTTGTTTATTGTAAATTCCGATTAATATCCGTACAGGCTCCGCATACTGTCCTTCACTCTGCAGTTTAAAGGCTTCTTCTTTCAAATATTCATCCGATTGTTTGTACAAGACACTCATTACCGTATCGCGATACAGTTCTTTTTTTATCTGATATTCTTTCGAAAATTTGGTATCGGCAGTATACTTGATTAAGTTTTCATAATACCGTATGCTATTCCAACAATACAAGGCTTTTAAATAATCCGGAAGAGTTTCGCAACGGATCGATTTCAAGATATCGGTAGCCTGAACAAACAAACCCGACAATGAATAAACAAATGCCAATTTCAGTTGTCCTTCCAACAGAAAAACTTGATTATTCAATTTTCGAGCAATTTCAATATTTTCATTGATATACCGTTCAGCAGAATCGCAAACAAAGGTCTCATACTGATAAATTATTTGAGAATTCAAGCGGTATAAATCCTCCAATGTTTTTTGTTCCGCTTTTTGTAGTTTCAGTGTTTTTATCGTATTTTCTTTTTTTTCCGTATAAGTACGGCGTTGAGAAATAACTTTATCTAGAGCAGTTAACAAAGAGTCGTTTTCATTTTTGGCACAAAGATTGGATAAATATCCGATCAAAAATAACAGAAGGCAAAGTGTGTGTTTCATATCAATCATTTATCTTGAAATACAAAAAAATGTATTTTCTCTGGGTAAAATGTAAATAAAAGCACTTTTCAGTCTTTTTGCGACTATTTTTAACTTATTATAAGATTCACCACGCATATTCGAGCAAATACCCCTAAGATTTAGAGCATGATAAAAAAGATAAACCTAAAACTGAGCGAGTTAAAAAACCTTTTTTGCCACTCAGAGTTTGCAAAAAGAATAAATATTAATTCTATATTTGCAGCCATTAAGAAAGAAGGATGAAAAAAAACTTAAAATACAGACTATTTTTAGTTTCTACATTGTTGCTTCATTCCACTATAAATGAAGCAATGGAAGATTTTTGTGCGAAAAACACTACGGAACTCCACCAGGAGAGATGTTATGTTTCACAAAATCATCTGGTCTGTAACTTTTCAGAAGAACTTCATCTCGTATTCGCTCTTTCAACTAAAAGTCAGGAAATCAATCTAGAAGAACACAACATCTTTCCTATACTACTAGATTCAAGTCCTCTTTACTCCCCCGATTATTTTTTAGATCCAATTATATATTATATTTACGGTTTGAGAAAGATTGTCATTTAGACCATCTGGCTTAGTCATGCTTATTCAATCCATCTTTCTTATTGATTGGGTTTAATCTAATAATAATGAAAAAGTAAATTCTTATTTCTATAAATATTCAATCTAACAGCTATTGCAGTTATGAGTTTTACATTGTTAGTTGTTGTATTGCTGACAGCTATAGCCTTTGTTGGCGTGGTAGTAGCACTTTCATATGCTATTTCTCCACGATCATACAATGAGCAAAAGTTCGAAGCTTACGAATGTGGTGTGCCAACACGTGGTAAATCATGGATGCAGTTCCGTGTAGGTTACTACCTGTTTGCTATTCTGTTTTTGATGTTCGACGTCGAAACAGTTTTTTTGTTCCCGTGGGCCGTTGTAATGCGTGATTTGGGAGCACAAGGATTAATTAGTGTTCTATTCTTTTTTTCAGTTTTAGTTCTAGGCCTTGCTTATGCCTGGAGGAAAGGAGCGTTGGAATGGAAGTAACCAAAAAGCCGAAAATAAAATCTATTCCGTATGATGATTTCATCGACAATGATTCATTGGAAAAGTTGGTTAAAGAACTTAATGCCGGAGGAGCTAATATCGCTCTTGCGGTTTTGGACGATCTGGTCAATTGGGGACGCAGTAATTCACTGTGGCCACTCACATTCGCTACCAGCTGTTGCGGTATCGAATTCATGGCACTGGGTGCCGCTCGTTATGACATGGCCCGTTTTGGGTTTGAAGTAGCACGAGCCAGCCCGCGTCAGGCAGACATGATCATGGTATGTGGAACGATTACAGACAAAATGGCTCCGGTATTAAAGCGTCTATACGATCAGATGCCCGATCCCAAGTATGTAGTAGCCGTAGGTGGATGTGCCGTAAGTGGAGGTCCTTTTAAGAAGTCCTACCACGTAGTGAACGGAGTAGATAAAATCGTACCTGTGGATGTATACATTCCAGGATGTCCTCCTCGCCCCGAAGCTTTCTATTATGGCATGATGCAACTTCAACGCAAAGTAAAAATAGAAAAATTCTTTGGCGGAACTAACAGAAAAGAGAAAAAACCGGAATACATGAAAGAATGATTCCCCATTCGTATATTTACTAAAATTTATGCAAGAAATACATTTTATAGAACCGTCGGCACTACATAATGAAATGCTACGCTTACGGAACGAAAAGCAGATGGACTTTCTCGTAAGCCTTACCGGTATGGACTGGGGAACGGCTGACGAAAAAGACACACCGGAGACTCTTCGCGGATTAGGGGTAGTTTACCACCTGGAATCCACTGCAACCGGTGAACGTACAGCTATCAGTACCGCGACACTAGATCGCGAAAAGCCCGAACTTCCATCAGTAACTGACCTGTGGAAAATAGCAGACTTCTACGAACGAGAAGTATTCGACTTCTATGGCATTGTCTTCATCGGCCACCCCGATATGCGTCGTTTATATCTGCGCAATGACTGGGTAGGTTATCCGATGCGTAAAGACAACGATCCGGAAAAAGACAATCCGCTTCGTATGGATAACGAAGTCGTAGAAGATACAACGACAGAAATAGAACTGAACTCGGATGGTACTATCAAAGACAAATCGGTACTACTTTTCGGAGAAGAAGAATATGTGGTTAATATCGGACCGCAGCACCCTGCAACGCATGGTGTAATGCGCTTCCGCGTATCACTTGAAGGCGAAACCATTCGTAAAATCGATGCCAACTGTGGATATATCCACCGAGGTATTGAAAAGATGAATGAAAGCCTGACCTACCCACAGACACTGGCACTAACCGACCGTCTTGACTACTTAGGAGCTCATCAAAATCGTCATGCACTATGTATGTGTATTGAGAATGCAATGGGAGTTGAGGTTAGCGAACGCGTACAATACATCCGTACCATTATGGATGAGTTGCAACGTATAGACTCTCACTTGCTATACTACGCTTGTTTGGCTATGGATATGGGAGCATTGACTGCTTTCTTCTATGGTTTCCGTGATCGCGAACGGATCCTTGATATCTTTGAGGAGACAACAGGCGGACGTTTGATACAGAACTATAACACCATCGGTGGCGTACAGGCAGATATTCACCCGAACTTTGTAAAACGGGTAAAAGAATTCATTCCATATCTGCGCGGTATTATCCACGAATATCATGATATATTCACCGGTAACATTATCACCCAGACTCGTTTGAAAGGTGTTGGAATCATAAGCCGCGAAGATGCCATTTCTTTCGGTTGCACCGGAGGTACGGGACGTGCTTCGGGATGGTCTTGCGACGTTCGTAAGCGAATACCTTACGGTGTATATGACAAAGTCGACTTCAAAGAAATCTTTATACAGAAGGTGATTCATTTGCCCGCTATCTGGTCCGCATGGACGAGATTATGGAAAGTCTGAAAATCATAGAACAATTGATAGACAATATTCCGGAAGGATCCTACCAAGAGAAAATGAAACCGATTATCCGTGTTCCTGAAGGCCGTTATTACACTGCTGTAGAAGGTAGCCGCGGAGAATTTGGCGTATTCCTTGAGAGTCATGGAGATAAGACACCTTATCGTCTACACTACCGCTCTACCGGTTTGCCGCTTGTAGCTGCTATTGACACTATTTGCCGGGAAACTAAGATTGCCGACTTGATTGCTATCGGCGGAACATTGGATTATATAGTACCTGATATTGATAGATAAAATTATGTTCGACTTTAGTATAGTAACAAACTGGATACATGCGCTACTCACCTCTGTTATGTCAGAGGGTTTAGCCATTTTTATAGAATGTGTGGTTATCGGTGTGTGCATTATTGCGCTGTACGCCATCCTGGCTATCATATTGATCTACATGGAACGTAAAGTTTGTGGGTTCTTCCAGTGCCGACTCGGTCCCAACCGTGTAGGTAAATGGGGTTCCATTCAAGTTCTTTGCGACGTTCTCAAAATGCTTACGAAGGAAATCTTCACACCAAAGAATGCCGACCGTTTCCTTTATGGGCTGGCTCCATTCATGGTTCTTATCGCCTCGTTCCTCACATTTGCCTGTCTTCCTTTTAATAAAGGAGCAGTGATTCTGGACTTTAACGTAGGAGTTTTCTTCTTGTTAGCTGCTTCCAGCATTGGAGTAGTAGGTATTCTGCTTGCCGGATGGAGTAGTAATAATAAGTTCTCTTTGATTGGTGCCATGCGAAGCGGTGCACAGATCATCAGCTATGAGCTGTCTGTTGGACTGAGCATCATGACGATGGTTGTACTTATGGGAACGATGCAATTCTCTCAAGTAGTAGAAAGCCAAGCTAATGGCTGGTTTATTTTCAAAGGACATATTCCTGCCGTTATTGCCTTTATCATTTATCTGATTGCCGGTAATGCTGAATGTAACCGTGGTCCATTCGACCTTCCCGAAGCGGAAAGTGAATTGACAGCCGGATACCATACAGAATACTCCGGTATGCACTTCGGTTTCTTCTACCTGGCTGAATACCTGAACTTATTCATTGTAGCGAGTGTAGCTGCCACTATTTTCCTTGGAGGCTGGATGCCTTTCCATGTGGTTGGTCTGGATGGATTCAACGCGATCATGGATTATATCCCCGGCTTTATCTGGTTCTTCGGCAAAGCATTCTTTGTCGTATTCCTACTCATGTGGATCAAATGGACATTCCCACGCTTGCGTATCGACCAAATCCTGAAACTGGAATGGCAATATTTGATTCCTATTTCTATGGCAAACCTACTTCTGATGGCACTTTGTGTTGCTTTCGGACTGCACTTCTAATTAAATAATTATGGAATATAAAGATCAGAAATATACGTATTTAGGTGGGTTGGTGCACGGCATCAGCACCTTAATGACGGGTATGAAGACAAGCATTAAGGTATACTTTCGCAAGAAGGTAACCGAACAGTACCCCGAAAACCGGAAAGAACTGAAAATGTTCGACCGTTTCCGCGGTTCGCTGACCATGCCCCATAACGAGAATAACGAGCATCGTTGTATTGCTTGTGGATTATGCCAAACAGCATGTCCGAACGATACGATCACGATCATTAGTGAAATGATCGAAACAGAGGAAGGCAAGAAGAAGAAAATACTTGCTAAGTATGAGTACGACTTAGGTTCTTGTATTTTCTGTCAGCTCTGTGTCAACGCTTGTCCGCATGATGCGATCACGTTCGACCAAGATTTTGAGCAAGCCGTTTTCGACCGTTCAAAGCTCCTTTTGAAGCTTAACCATGAAGGTAGTAAAGTAATTGAAAAGAAAAAAGAAAATTAGATATGGAATCAACACTTCAAACGGTAGTATTCTACTTTCTGGCAGCATTTATTATTATGATGTCCATTATGACGGTGACGACTCAGCGTATTGTACGCTCAGCGACATATCTGCTCTTTGTGCTTTTCGGCACAGCCGGCATTTATTTCCTGCTGGGTTATACATTCCTAGGGTCTGTTCAAGTGATAGTTTATGCCGGCGGTGTCGTCGTGCTTTATGTGTTCTCTATTCTGCTTACCAGTGGAGAAAGCGATCGTGCCGAACGGCTGAAACGTAGCAGGTTGCTGACCGGATTGTTCACGGTCATTATCGGTGCAGCGATTGTTTTATTTGTCGTTCTCAAGCATAAGTTCCTGCAAACAGGTAACCTGCTTCCGCAAGAGATAAGCATTCACTCCATCGGACATGCGCTATTGAGTAGTGATAAGTACGGCTACGTATTGCCTTTCGAAGCAGTCAGCATCTTGTTGTTGGCATGTATCGTCGGAGGTATTATGATTGCCCGTAAAAGATAGAATCAAGTATTAACCGTCAAATATAGAATTTGAATATGATACACATGGAATATTATTTGGTAGTATCTACCATCATGTTATTTGCGGGAATCTACGGATTCTTCACCCGCCGAAATACGCTGGCCATCCTGATTTCTATAGAGTTAATGCTGAACGCTACAGATATAAACTTCGCTGTGTTCAATCGTTTTCTCTTTCCGGAAGGACTGGAGGGGCATTTCTTCGCTTTATTCTCCATCGCTATATCGCTGCGGAGACTGCGATAGCCATTGCCATTATGATTAACATTTACCGAAACCTGCGCAACATCCAAGTTCGGAACCTGGATGGTTTGAAATGGTAACGGTGAGATAATCAATGCCGGATTTAATCCGGATGGATATAAAGTAAGAATAAATAATAAGTTATTAAAATAATTTGTATGGAACTAACAATCCTGATACTCCTTCTTCCCTTCCTTTCCTTCCTAATACTAGGAATCGGAGGTAAATGGATGTCACACCGGACAGCAGGTACTATCGGTACGCTAGTACTGGGAGCAGTAGCCGTACTTTCGTACGTCACCGCTTTTCAATACTTCACGGCCCCGCGCCTGGAAGACGGTACATTCGCCACACTAATGCCTTACAACTTTACGTGGCTTCCTTTTACTGAGACATTACATTTCGATTTGGGCATTTTGCTCGATCCTATATCTGTAATGATGTTGATCGTAATCACCACCGTATCATTAATGGTACATATTTACTCTTTCAGTTATATGAAAGGTGAAAAGGGCTTTCAACGTTATTACGCTTTTCTGTCGCTATTTACCATGTCAATGCTTGGGCTGGTGGTTGCAACAAACATCTTCCAAATGTACCTTTTCTGGGAATTGGTAGGTGTCAGTTCTTATCTGCTGATTGGTTTCTACTATACGAAGCCGGAAGCAGTGGCAGCTTCAAAGAAAGCATTTATTGTAACCCGCTTCGCTGACTTAGGCTTCCTGATCGGTATTCTTATTTACGGATACTATGGCGGTACATTCGGCTTCACTCCGGATACGATGTCCTTAATCACCGGTGGTGCTTCGATGCTACCTTTGGCTTTGGGACTGATGTTTATCGGTGGTGCCGGTAAGAGTGCCATGTTCCCGTTGCACATCTGGTTACCGGATGCAATGGAAGGCCCGACTCCGGTCAGTGCATTGATCCATGCAGCTACTATGGTTGTTGCCGGTGTATATCTGGTAGCCCGTATGTTCCGCTGTTTATCGCCTATGCCCCGGACACCTTGCATATTGTTGGCTGGGTAGGAGCATTTACCGCACTCTTTGCCGCGAGCATTGCTTGCGTACAGACAGATATTAAGCGCGTACTAGCCTTCTCGACTATTTCGCAGATTGGCTTTATGATGGTAGCTTTAGGTGTATGTACATCTGCTGATCCCCATCATGGTGGATTAGGATACATGGCTTCCATGTTCCACTTGTTCACGCACGCTATGTTTAAAGCCTTGCTCTTCCTAGGAGCCGGTAGCATTATCCACGCTGTACACTCGAACGAAATGTCTGACATGGGTGGCTTACGGAAATACATGCCAATCACACACTGGACATTCCTTATTGCTTGTCTTGCGATTGCAGGTATACCTCCATTCTCCGGTTTCTTCTCGAAAGATGAGATTCTGGCAGCCTGCTTCCAATTTAGTCCGGCAATGGGATGGATTATGACAGTTATCGCTGCTATGACAGCATTCTATATGTTCCGTCTTTATTATGGTATTTTCTGGGGAAGTGAACCTGCTAGCCGTACGGCAGCCGGACACGAAGGACACGGACACCATACTCCACACGAGAGTCCGTTGGCTATGACCTTCCCATTGATATTCTTAGCTATCGTAACTTGTGTAGCCGGATTTATTCCATTCGGTCACTTCATCAGTTCGAACGGAGAGTCTTATTCCATCCACCTCGACCCACAAGTCGCAATTACAAGTGTAGTTATTGCTATTATCTCGATCGCAGTTGCTACTTGGATGTATAAGGGCGCTAAGCAACCGGTAGCAGACTCGTTAGCGAAACGTTTCAAGAAACTGCATTCGGCAGCTTCACACCGTTTCTATATCGATGAAGTATACCAGTTCATCACGCACAAGATAATTTTCCGCGGCATCTCTGCTCCTATTGCTTGGTTTGACCGCCATGTAGTAGATGGTTTCTTCGATTTCCTTGCTTGGGCTACGAATACCACAAGCGATGAGATTCGTGGTTTGCAAAGCGGACAAGTGCAACAATATGCGTATGTATTCCTTTGCGGAGCACTTGCGCTTATCCTACTATTAATCTTATAAAGACAGAACGATATGAATTTCTTATCAATCTTTGTACTTATCCCCTTGCTGATGCTAGCCGCGCTCTGGGCCGTCCGAGGAATCAAAGCGATCCGGGGGGTTATGGTTATCGGTTCAACGGCACTTCTGATTGCCTCCGTTGTACTCACATTCCTCTACTTGGGAGAACGTAGTGCCGGAAACGCAGCAGAGATGCTATTCCGCGCGGACACAATTTGGTACGCACCACTCAATATAGCATATTCGGTAGGTGTAGACGGAATCTCGGTAGCCATGCTATTGTTGTCCGCCATCATCGTGTTCACCGGTACTTTCGCTTCTTGGCGTTTGCAACCGCTCACCAAAGAATATTTCCTATGGTTTACTTTACTTTCCATGGGTGTATTCGGGTTCTTTATCTCCATCGACTTGTTTACGATGTTTATGTTCTACGAAATAGCGTTGATTCCGATGTACCTGCTAATCGGTGTTTGGGGATCGGGACGTAAAGAATACTCAGCGATGAAACTAACCCTTATGCTTATGGGTGGTTCGGCTTTCTTGCTGATCGGTATTCTGGGAATCTATTTCGGTTCAGGAGCAACAACCATGAACCTGCTTGAAATTGCTCATTTAAACAATATACCTTTTGGACAACAATGCATCTGGTTCCCGCTTACCTTCTTAGGTTTCGGTGTACTTGGCGCTTTATTCCCATTCCACACATGGAGCCCCGACGGTCATGCTTCCGCTCCGACTGCCGTATCCATGCTTCACGCAGGAGTATTGATGAAACTGGGAGGTTACGGATGTTTCCGCATCGCAATCTATCTGATGCCGGAAGCTGCTAACGAACTGTCATGGATCTTCCTGATCCTAACAGGTATTTCTGTTGTTTACGGTGCTTTCTCAGCTTGCGTACAGACAGACTTGAAATACATCAACGCTTATTCTTCCGTGTCACACTGCGGATTGGTACTTTTCGCAATCCTGATGCTAAATCAGACTGCTGCAACAGGTGCTATCCTCCAGATGCTTTCACACGGTTTGATGACAGCCTTGTTCTTTGCGCTTATCGGTATGATTTACGGACGTACACATACACGTGACGTTCGCGAATTATCGGGATTAATGAAAGTGATGCCATTCCTCAGTATATGTTATGTTATCGCCGGACTCGCCAATCTCGGTTTGCCGGGACTGAGTGGTTTCATTGCTGAAATGACGATTTTTGTAGGTTCGTTCCAGAATGCAGATGCATTCCACCGTACCCTTACAGTTATCGCATGTTCTTCCATCGTGATTACAGCGGTTTATATCCTCCGTTTGGTAGGAAAGATTCTGTATGGTACTTGTACAAACAAGCATCACTTGGAACTGACCGACGCGACTTGGGATGAGCGTGTAGCTGTAATCTGTCTAATTGTTTGTGTAGCCGGATTGGGTTTACTTCCTTTCTGGATAAGCAATATGATCGGCGATAGTGTGTTACCAGTTGTTTCTCAACTGATTCCTTAATTCATAATTCTTAATTATAAAAAAATGGATTATTCACAATTTCTATATATGCGAGAAGAGCTGTCGCTCATTGCCGTTCTGGTAATCGTATTTTTGGCAGACCTCTTCGTATCCCCGGACTCTCGTAAGCCCAAAGGGATCCCTGCATGGTACACAATGCTACCGGTAATCTTATTGGTTATACACACAGCGATCAATTTGATACCGGGTACGGCAACCGATCTTTTCGGTGGCATGTACCACTACGTACCCATGCACACAGTCATTAAGTCCGTATTAAACGTAGGTACGATCATCGTATTCTTGATGGCACATGAATGGTTGAAACGCGACGACACCTCGTTTAAGCAAGGTGAGTTCTATGTATTGACCCTTTCTACATTGTTGGGTATGTATCTGATGATCTCTGCCGGACACTTCCTGATGTTCTTTATCGGTTTGGAAACAGCTTCTATTCCGATGGCAGCTTTAGTTGCTTTCGAGAAATACCGTCATAACTCAGCAGAAGCCGGTGCGAAATACATCTTATCAGCATTGTTCTCCAGTGCGTTGCTTCTGTTTGGTTTGTCTATGATTTACGGAACCTCAGGTACGCTTTACTTCGATGACCTACCGAGCTTTATCAATGGAAGTCCTTTACAGATCATGGCATTTGTATTCTTCTTCACAGGTATGGCCTTTAAGCTCTCGCTCGTGCCTTTCCACCTCTGGACGGCCGACGTTTACGAAGGCGCTCCGACTACTGTGACAGCTTATCTGAGTGTGATCTCTAAGGGATCGGCAGCTTTCGTTCTGCTGACTCTTCTGATCAAGGTGTTCGCACCGATGATTGCCAACTGGCAAGAAGTACTCTTCTGGATTGCTATCGCATCAATCACAATTGCCAATATCTTTGCAGTACGTCAACAGAACATCAAGCGTCTGATGGCTTTCTCCAGTATTTCGCAAGCAGGATACATCTTGCTCGGTATTATCGGAGGTACGGCACTGGGTATGACTTCACTGGTATATTATGTATTGGTGTATGCAGTTGCCAACTTAGCTGTATTCGGCATCATCGCCATTATTGAACTCAGAAGTAAGAAGGTTGCAATCGAAGATTACGCCGGACTATATAAGACGAACCCGAAGTTATCTTTCCTGATGACTATAGCATTATTCTCGCTAGCCGGTATTCCTCCGTTCGCAGGCTTCTTCTCGAAGTTCTTTATATTCATGCTGCCTTCGATGCCGGATTCCATTTATTGGTATTCATCGCATTGGTTAACACGGTAATCTCATTGTACTACTACTTGCTTATTGTGAAAGCAATGTATATCACTCCATCGGAAAATCCAATTCCGACATTCCGCAGTGACAATTACACGAAGCTAGGTTTGGCACTTTGTACATTAGGCATCATTGGTTTGGGTATTGCAAGTATTGTATACCAATCAATCGACAAACTGTCTTTCGGTTTATAATCGCACGACATTCCTCTATATATGAAGACGGTTCGGGAGTTTTATTCCCGGACCGTTTTTTTATGCTCAATCGCTATCCTTCTTTTAATAAGATACACACTGTTTCAACACCGTGTCGCAACAGTGTACGCAACTGTCACAACTATGACAACGACCTAAAAAACGGCCTAGCATAAGCTAGCACGCGTCTACATTTTTATATAGTAACGAAAGAGCTCTATCGGCGAGAAGCCTCCAGTCGCGTATACACAGAAATGTAATACATATGTAAGCAAAGTGTATCAGCTCCTTATCATCAACGTAACGTTTCCTTCTCAACTTTGCATCGTCTTAAGAAACATAGCAAAATATGAAGAAACAAATTTCCATTTGCCTATTACTGCTTCTCTTTACCCTTGAGGTTGCAGCGGGAGTTATTAAAGGAACGATCATTGACAAACAAACCAGAGAACCTCTTACCGGAGCTATCATACAGTTGGTAGGAACACAGATTGGAGTCGTAGCCGACCTCGATGGTAAGTATAGCTGTAATGCCAAAAGCAACACCTATACCATTCAGGTTAAATACGTAGGTTATAAAACCATCCAACAAACGGTAACGATTGGTTCTGATACTACAATTGACTTTGAAATGGAGACCGATGTACACACGCTTGGTGATGTAACGGTTACGGCACGCAAGAACCTGGAAGGCGAAAAGATGCTTATGCTGGAAAGACAGCAAGCCACCCTTGCCATTGAGAACATGGGTGCGAAAGAGATGAGTCTCAAAGGAATATCTCACGTACAGGATGGTGTAAAGAAGATAACAGGCATATCCATCGCCGATGCCGGACAACTCATTGTTCGCGGACTAGGTGACAGATACAGCACCACAACCCTAAACGGACTTCCCATCGCTTCACCCAACCCGGACAATAAACTGATTCCATTGGATCTGTTCCCTTCATCGGCCGTGAAGAATATCACAGTCAGCAAAGTATACGAAGCAGGTGCATTCGCCGATTACTCGGGAGCACACATCGATATCAGCACGAAGGAAAATGCGGGAACCGACTTCTTCTCTGTCGACTTCAACGTAGGCGGTAAATTCAATACGCTCTTCAAAGACTTTTATTCAATGGATCGGGAGAAATCGCTGTTCTTCAATCCTTCCGTAGACCAACGTGCGTTGGACATGGACAAACAAGAGTTCGAGTCGTATGTGAAGACCAAGAACATATTCAACACCTCTTTTCAGGTGAAGAAGAAAAGTGCCTTACCCGAGTTTGGCGGTAACATCGGATTCGGAAAGAGTTGGAATATCGCTTCCCAGCGGTTAAGCATACTAGGTTCGCTAGGCGTAGGAAATGACATCCAAAGCATGGAGAACGCTTACGTACGTACCTTGGAAGCAGGAGGTAACACCATCAACCGCTTCGATTACAACAGTTACGCTACCGAATTGAAGATTGCCGGTTTGGCCAACGTTGGTTATACCTTACGCCAGGCAGACCGCATCGGATATACATTCTTCTATGCACGAAATGCGATAGACACGTATATGCGTCGCGAAGGAGTAGACTACGACAGCCATGAGTTAATAGGAAGTAACGGGGTGACACATATCTATACCCTGCAAAACCACCAATTGAACGGACATCATGAATTCGGCAAGCAGTGGGATATCAACTGGAGCGGATCGTATAGCACAACCGGAAGCGATGAACCCGACCGACGCCAGATCATGTTTGAGAAAGACGGAAGCAACCTGAAACTCTTCAAACTGAACCAACAAGAGACCATGCGTTATTTCGGTAGCCTGAGTGAAGACGAATGGGTGGCAGATGTACGCAGCAGTTATAAATTCCAAGAGAAAAACTTACTTCGCTTTGGGCTCACGTACAAAGACAAGAAGCGTGATTATAGTTCCAGTCGCTTCTACTACAACCTAAGCAAACTATATCCTGAAATAAGCGACATCTACAGCACAGACGGATATATAAATCAAGAGAATGTAGCTAACGGAACGCTCGTTATCAACCGTAACCAACAGCCTAAAGACAATTATCAGGCAGGAAATTCAATATATGCGGGCTTTCTTGAAACGGAATATTATCCGATCCGCCAATTACTCGTTAACTTAGGAATACGTTATGAACGGAGCGAGCAATGGGTAGATTACTACACCGACGGTGGACAAGCTAAAAGAAGCGAATTGAAGAGTGACGATTTATTCCCTGCACTCAACCTGAAATATACATTCGATAAAGATAACAGCCTGCGATTCTCATTCTCGAGAACCATCACACGCCCCTCGTTTATCGAAATGGCCCCCTTCCTCTACCAAGAGTCATACGGTTCGGCGCAGATACGTGGTAATGCCGACCTAAAGAACGGATACAATTACAACGCCGACTTGCGTTATGAGCTCTATGACAGTAATAACAGCAACAACCTGTTTGCCGTAACCGGCTATGCCAAGATACTGGAAGACCCGATCGAACGCATTCAGATGTTGGCCGGAGGATCAGCCGTACACTCTTTCCAGAATGCCGACACAGGATTCGCAGCCGGAGTTGAGTTGGAGATCCGCAGAGAAGTAATGCGCAACCTACGCGTCGGAGTAAACGGAACGTATATGTACACCAATGTCAAGTTGCCTGAAGAAGGAGGATCTTATACAAACTCCGAACGCTCTTTGCAAGGAGCATCTCCTTACCTCGTCAACGCGGACATTAGCTATACGCCGCAAATCCGTCACAACAACCAACTGGCTTTAGCCTTACTTTACAACGTACAAGGTCCCCGCATTCACGCCGTTGGAATATCCGGTTTGGGAGATGTGAAGCAACGGGCCGTACATACGCTGAACTTCGTAGGAAGTTACGAGATCAACAAGCACTTCAGTTTGAAACTGCAATTGAAAGACCTGTTGAATCAAGACATCATATTCAAACAAGAGATTATCAAAACCGGACAAGAGCTTGAAGTAGAACGCTTCAAGAAAGGCACCGGTATCGAAGTAGGATTTACTTATAAACTATAGAAGTATTCATTTTCACAATTAAAAGTATGAAAACATTCAATCTGAAATTTGCATCAATGGCGGCAATCGCTGCAATGACTTTATGCACTGCATGTAGTGATAGTGACGATCCAGAAGTAGAGATTCCGCAAGAAAACAAAACTGAATATTCTTCGGCTGAATTTACGAAAGTCGCTAACAACAATGTGATTAACCACAGCTTCGCCTCAGCATTCACCAATCTATATGTTGGTACAATCAGCGGAGGATTCGATGCTAAGACTCTTGACGCGGCTTTCTTTGAAACAGCCCAATATCGTGGTGCTGTGCCGACAAACAATGACTGGACAGCCGGATGGACGCTAAAGAACGAAATCGGAGGAGCTAACGAATCGGATATGCAATCCGCCGAAGTACTTCAGGGAGAACTCAAAGCCAATAAGACATTGACCGCCAACACCAAATACTATTTGAGCGGTGAATATATCGTAAACAGCGGAATTACGCTCACCATTCAGGAAGGTGTAACCCTTGTAGCCAAAGACGATGACGTGGTAGACTACATCTTAATCAAACAAGGTGGCAAGATCAATGCGGTAGGCACAGCCAGCAAACCGATCGTCATGACTTCACAGAAGAAAGAAGCCGGAGCTTGGGGTGGTATCCACATCTGCGGATACGCACATACCAATGTAGTAGGTGGAAAAGGTCAATCGGAAATAGGCGGCGCTCCATATGGTGGTAGCAATGATGCCGACAACTCGGGTACACTTAAATACATCCGTCTGGAATATACCGGATACGCATTTGACGAAGAGCACGAAGCCAACGGCGTTTCGTTCTACGGAGTGGGTAACGGTACTACAGTAGAATACCTTCAGGCTTACAAAGGTTCGGACGACGGCTTCGAATTCTTCGGTGGTTCGGTGAACATCAAACACATGGTTGCTACCAGCTGTAGCGACGACTCTTTCGACTGGACAGAAGGTTGGAATGGTAAAGGACAATTCCTTGTTGCTTATCAAGAAGCTGAAAGCACTTTGGGTTACGACTGCGACTGTTTGCTGGAGTGTGACAACAACGGTAAGAACTTCGACGCAACGCCGGTGGCTTGCCCGATATTATCTAATCTGACATTAATTGGTAATGGTGGTTCCAAGCAAGGTATTCGTTTACGTGCCGGAACTAAAGTAAAACTCTACAATACGCTTGTTACAGGCAAAGGCAAATGTCTGACAACCGAAACATCACAAACTGAGAAAGCATTGCTTGACGGTAGTTCTGTATTGAACTACATCACCTTGGCAACCGATATCGAATGCAAAGGAGACGCCAAATAATGAACGATCGTTCGTAAAAGTCACGACTTACACTAAAATTAGCCAGCTATTAGCTTATTCCGATAAGCTAATAGCTTTTTTCATTCAAGTACCCCGCCCCATTGCTCTTTTTTATCTAACTTAGAAGCCGAATAATAACATCTAATCATATGATTCATCCACTCTATTCTCCCAAAGAAGACCGGTACACAAACGGAATGAAATACCGTCGCTGCGGCAAAAGCGGCATACTCCTACCGGAAGTCTCACTCGGTTTATGGCACAACTTCGGCGATGTGAATCCTTTCTCAAACAGCATTCGGATGGCACACTTTGCCTTCGACAGCGGCATCACCCACTTCGACCTCGCCAACAACTACGGACCGTCTTACGGTTCGGCGGAAGAAACATTCGGGCAGATTATGAAGAAGTCGCTCATGCCCTATCGCGACGAACTCTTTATCTCAACCAAGGCAGGGCACGATATGTGGCCGGGGCCATACGGCGATTGGGGATCGCGCAAATACCTGATGAGTAGCCTGCATCAAAGTCTCAAACGGATGAATCTGGAGTATGTCGATATTTTCTATTCACACCGCTACGATCCGGCAACACCGTTGGAAGAAACCCTGCAAACCTTGGTCGACATCGTTCGCCAAGGGAAAGCGCTTTATGTCGGTATATCCAAATATCCGAAAGAGGCAGCCGCGTTTGCTTACCAATATCTGAAGGAGAGAGATACCCCCTGCCTTCTCTATCAAGGGCGTTACAATCTATTCAACCGCGAACCGGAGCAAGAGGGCTTGTTGCAACAAGCTCAGGAACAGGGAGCCGGCTTCATCGCCTTCTCTCCATTAGCGCAAGGTTTATTGACCGACCGTTATTTAAACGGTATTCCGGCAGACTCCCGCATTGCCTTGGGTGGTTTCCTCAAACAGGAACAACTGACCGAAGCGGTCTTGCTCAAAATAAAGAGACTCAATCAGCTAGCCGGACAACGTGGACAAACCCTGGCGGAAATGGCTTTGGCTTGGATATTGAAAGACAACAGCGTGACTTCTGTCATTATCGGAGCCAGTTCGGTGGAACAGATGAAAGACAACCTGAAAGGGATTCAGCAGACAGACTTCTCGAGCGAAGAGCTAGAAGCGATCAATAATGTTTTAAACGGATAGCGGATCTAGTAGAATCTTTGCAGGCAAGCTATAAGATATAGCAAGAGGGAAGAAGACAGGCTCGATGCCGACTTCTTCCCTCCTTTTATTTTGCTCTGTGCGAATATTTATCACCCAATCAATTCATATTCTTTATGCCCATCTGCCGAAAGTCCTCTCCTGTCGGGTTCTGGAACACACGCAATCCGAATTCGGGGATAATGGCAAGCACATGATCGAACACGTCGCCCTGCACCCCTTCATAAGGTACCCAGTTCTTATTTGCGGAAAAGAAATAGAGTTCCAAAGGTATACCGGTTTCGGTAGGTTGCAACTGTCGCACCATGCAAGTCATTTCATGGTTCACCGTGGGCAGGCTCTTCAAATAGTTGTTCAAATACGCCCGAAACACACCCAGGTTGGTTTGTCTGCGTCCATTCACCAGCACCGAGTTGTCGATGCCATGCTCTTCGTTATATTTATCCACCATCTCTTCCGTTCCGTCAATGTATTCCGTAAGCAATTGGATCTTCTTATACTTCGCCAGCATTTCCGGCGTACAGAAACATACGCTCGTCATATCGATGTTGATCGAACGCTTCACACGACGTCCACCGGAAGTCGACATCCCCTCCCAGTTCTGGAACGAGTCGCTAACTAAAAGATAGGGTGGTATGGTGGTAATGGTATTATCCCAGTTCCGAACTTTCACGGTATTCAGTGATACTTCAATCACGGTACCATCCGCACCATATTTGGGCATCGCTATCCAATCGCCCACCTTCAGCATGTTATTAACCGAAAGTTGAATACCGGACACAAAGCCCATGATGCTGTCTTTGAATACCAACATCAGAATCGCGGCGGAAGCTCCTAAACCGGTGAGCAACACAACCGGATCTTTCTTGATCAGGATACTTATAATGATAATCGCTCCGATGAAAAAGAGTATTACTTGGAACGTTTGCAAAAGTCCGCGCAACGGTTTATCCTTATACTGTTCTTTGACGCTATACACATGATAAACAGCGATCATTAACGCATTGATGAATCGTAGGAAAACCGCTATGATATAAATCAGGCAGAGTCGTCTGAACAAGTCGAGTAGTCCGGAATCCGTATGCTCCGGGAAAGCAATGGGAATGGCAATATAGATTAGGATCGGGGCAACCATGTTGCTCACGTGCGTCAGCACTTTGCGATCGAACACGATGTCGTCCCAAGTTGCCTTCGTCCTTTTTACCAATCGGGCCACTACCTGCAAAAGAATACGCCGACAAATGACATTCCCCAACAGAGCAACTCCGATAATACATACCAAAACTACTAAATTGTCTATTTTATCTGCCCAGGAAGCTTCCATTCCGATGTTAACCAATCCGTGGTTGACCTCCCTCATCAGGGCACTCCCTAGTTCTTGTGTTTCTTTACCTGTTAATGCAATACTTACTGTGTCTACTACTTCTTCCATAAATTAAGATAAAACTTCTATTTTGTTAAAAACTCATGAACATCTTCCCGCAACCATTCATAGTGGTAGAGCCTCTTGTAGGCCATGTTCTTCTTTAACATAATCTCTACATCTACCTGACTATTCTGATAGCTGGTCAGTTCATTTCTATATTGTTCTTCATGCTCGGCCAACCTTTTTATTTCCTCCTCACGCTCACGCCGCAGAACGGTACAAACGGGGTTCAATAGTTTCAAGACTACATTATCCATCACGTGATGGCCTTGCATATATAAATAAGTACTTTCGGGCACTAGCCCCAATTCTTTAACCTCCGCTCGCAAACCGTCGACCTTATCGATCAGATAAGCAAACTTATTCTTCAGTTCGGCCAGCTTCTTATTCACCTGTTGTTGCACCGCATCCAACTACGTTCCGGATACCTGAGACTTATATCCCTCAAGCCCGTACAGGCATGAAATTCATACATCGGGAAAGTATTGGTGTCCTGCTGCCGGTAAAACCAGATATTCCAAAGAAACAACGGATATACAATTTCGGAATACCGCCGCAGATACGTTTCGAAATTGAGGATCGAACGGTCGTTCAGGGTTGCCTGCACACACACTTCATGCAGACTTTCGGCAAAGCAGTGGTAATTCTCAATAGCGTACGTATACGTTTGCAATACATACTGGTTTCGATTTACCTTCTGAGATGTTTTGGTCGCCCCCTGCAAGAGAAAGTCATAATCGCTGTCCACGCAGGCAATCATACTCTTTCCCAGATTCTCCGTATTGAGCGTATTCATCAAAACCATCTTCTTCCCTTTCGCCAGCGAAGTGGACGAAGGAAGCATCACTTGGAAATAATAGTCCTCACTCTCGAACTCTTCAAGCAGCGTGCGCCAGAAAGCCACGTCGTCGTAACTCTCTACATAGGCAATGATACGTTTTCGTACTTTCTTGGAGTAGAGTTTGTCGGCAGCATTAAAATAAGAAGAACTCAAATAAGAGGACAAACGTTTCCCTCCTCCCTGCGTTGGGGGAGTAGGTGATAAAACGTCTTTCCGGCTTGTATTACGCGTGCGATGATTGTCCATAGTGTTCATTAACTTCTTTTCAGCCGATCGCTACTTCTCCACTTTATGCGAAGAGGCCGCTCCTGCCGCGGGCACTGATATATCACTCACCTCCGTCACCGCATCCAGCCAGCCTTCCATGATAACAGCAGGTGAATGCGTACTCAGTATAATCTGCACGTTAGGATTCAGTTCCCGAATCATGGATATCAGTTTCTGTTGCCATTCGATGTGCAACGAAGCCTCCGGCTCATCCATAAAGAGCACGCAGTGGCTATTGTCCTGCACAAGTACAGTCAACAGGATAACGAGCATCTGCTTCTCACCGGAAGAGAGTTTGTAGGGGAACAGCAGTTCGCCGTCCTGATAGAAAGCAATCTCATTCCGCTTCCGGTCTATCTTCTTGCGGGTGTAACTGAAAAGCTCGTCGATCATATCCTGAAAACGACGCTTCGACATCGAAAGATTGTTAGCCTCGCGACGTTCTTCTTCATTGGAACTGGAGAGCTGTTCGATCATTTTATTACCGATATTGACTTGGTAGTCAAGATAGCGTCTTTGAAGCAGATAGAGTTGCCAGTCGAGTTCGGATTTCACGTTCTTGTCCGCCATGCGGGCTGTAAAGTCGCCCATCACCAAAGGACGGTCGTAACTCCGAATCACGTCGTAGGGGATAAAAGTCGCTTCGGGATTATCGAAGAAAAGGCGTACACCGTTCTTCTCATCGCTTTTCATCTCTCCCGAAAGCTGATCCAGATAATCGACCGAACGGTTGAGGATGGTTGTTTTTCCGACTCCATTGATACCGGAAAGTATATTCACATCGGGCCGCAAGTCCCAGGCGATATTAAATCGCCCCCAGAGACCTTGTATTTCAATACGACGGATAAAGTTGGCTTGTAGTTCCATAAGTTTCATTTTAGAGATTACCGTAGATAATCAAGAACATTGATTGCATAAAGATAAAGCGTTTATGAGGATAATCAAAAAGAATAAAGGAATATTAAGACCCTGTTTGGTTTTTATTCAATAGACAATCGACAAAAGAGTAGTTTGCCGGGCGTATAAGACCAAAGACAAACCCGGCATTCCCAATCCGACAGAGAACCGGCTGGCTTTCTATCAAGGCAAAGAATTTGTCCGAATAAGTTTAAAGCAAGTATCACTGGGAAAAGTGCCCTCTTTTTTTCTGAGAGTAAGCGTGTAAACTCGTCAATTTGCACAAATACCAGAATAAAAGACTACCTTTGCAACCGTTTTCAAGATTAGGTGTTATTAGTTATAGGTATTATTGAACATGGATAAAAGTAAAAATATGCATGGACATCTGTTTGCACTTCTTGCAAACGTGATGTGGGGCTTGATGGCTCCTATTGGCAAGTCGGCTCTCCAAGAGTTTTCCCCTATCTCCCTTACCACGTTTCGCATGGTGGGAGCAGCAGCAGCTTTCTGGCTTCTCTCGGCGTTCTTTAAACAGGAACATGTAAGTCACCGGGATATGCTGAAGATTTTCTTTGCTTCTCTTTTTGCCCTGGTCTTCAATCAGGGGGTGTTTATCTTCGGATTATCGATGACTTCTCCGATTGATGCGTCGATTGTAACAACCACTTTGCCAATCGTCACCATGATTGTGGCCGCTATCTACCTCAAAGAACCAATTACGAACAAAAAGGTATTGGGTATCTTTGTCGGTGCCTTGGGCGCACTTACGCTTATCCTAAGCAGCCAGATGGCTGGTGGTGGCAATGGTAACCTCATAGGCGACCTACTTTGTTTGGTAGCGCAGATCAGCTTCTCCATTTACCTGACGGTGTTCAAGGGACTCACCCAACAATATTCGGTTGTCACCATTAATAAGTGGATGTTTGTTTATGCTTCCATGTGCTATATACCGTTCTCTTATCAGGATATATCGGCCATCGTCTGGACCTCTGTTCCGACAATTGCAATTGTCGAAGTGCTCTATGTGGTATTAGGTGGTAGCTTCCTAGCTTATCTCTGCATTATGACTGCTCAGAAGTTACTTCGCCCAACGGTGGTAAGCATGTATAATTATATGCAACCGATTGTAGCAACGATTGCCGCTGTTATTATGGGTATCGGAAGCTTTGGCTGGCAAAAGGGAATTGCCATTGCTTTGGTATTCTTAGGTGTATATATCGTAACACAAAGTAAGTCGAGAGCCGACTTCGAAAAGGCAGGGAAAGAGTTATAACTGCCTTGTATCTTTCCTAAAGAAGTAGAAGAAGCAACTGTTTCATACCGAGGAAACTTTTTTCTCACCGTGATGAAACTTTTTTCTCATGCCTATGAAACAAAATTCTCATAGGCATGAAACTACTTGAAAGTAACTGCTATTCAGAATGCGACCCGCAGGCAGTTACAAGAAAACCTCGGGTGTGATTTACTATTTCTTCAAATCTTCGAAGTAGGTGTCGAGCAGACTTTTGGCAGCTACAAAGGAGGTCAGATTCCCTTGTAAAACTTGTTGTTCTCTTTCCCTGAGTAAAGCCTCAACTTGGGGATTGTTATAAAAACTGTCGCGCAGCTGTTCGTTGATACTCTCGTACATCCAAAACTTACTCTGCTCGTTACGCCGGTACTCAAAGTACCCATTGTCTTTCACAAAGTCGATGTATTCGTAAACCATGTCCCACACCTCTTTCACACCTATATTATAGAAACCTGAATAGGTCATCACCTTAGGTGCCCAACCCGAATCGGGAAGAGGGAACAGATGCAATGCATTGCGGAATTGAGTTGCGGCTAACTTAGCCCGTTCGAGATTATCACCGTCGGCTTTGTTGATTACAATTCCGTCAGCCATCTCCATGATCCCTCGCTTGATACCTTGCAACTCATCACCGGTACCGGCTAACTGGATAAGCAAAAAGAAATCGACCATGGAGTGAACAGCTATTTCGCTCTGCCCTACTCCTACGGTTTCAACAAATATTTTATTGAAGCCGGCAGCCTCGCAAAGAATAATGGTTTCACGAGTTTTACGGGCTACTCCGCCCAAAGAGCCGGCCGAGGGACTCGGACGAATAAAAGAATTGGGATGCACGGCAAGTTGCTCCATACGGGTTTTGTCTCCCAAGATACTTCCTTTGCTGCGTTCGCTGCTTGGATCGATGGCTAGTACGGCCAACTTTCCGCCTTTCTCGAGCACATGCAGTCCAAATACGTCGATCGATGTACTTTTTCCCGCACCGGGAACACCGCTGATGCCAATCCGAATGGAATCGCCGGAATAGGGCAAACATTTCTCGATAACTTCCTGAGCGATGACTTGATGGTCGGGTTTCACGCTTTCTACCAAGGTCACTGCCTGACTTAGAATGGTGATATCACCTTTCACGATGCCCTCTACAAACTCGGCTGCCGACAAGAGGCGTTTCTTCGGTTTCCGCTTCAAATAGGGATTAACGGACGAGGGTTGCTCAATACCTTTATTGACAACAAGTCCTTTGTATGCTTCGCTATTTTCGGGATGTTCCATGATAACTAACGTTTGATATTAATTTCAACTTTAGGACGCAACGGATCATTGGTAATCATCAGAATACGCAGACGGTGCTTCTTCTTACCTGTATCGCGTTTGTAGATCGTTACTTTAAGTTTGGTCATTGCGTCGGGCTGAATAACGGTTTTCTTTAAACTAACTCCTACCGACGAATTAAATACTTGCAGTTTGCTGATAACTAACGGGCTCTTGCCGGGATTAGCAATCAGAATATCATAGCTGGCCTTGCTTTTCTTTTGTAGCGGGCCGCTCAAATCAATATTGGTTTCAGACAGACGAACAACCGGAGCGTTCAGAGAATCCTGTGCAGTCATCTGCGAAAAGTCGGGAAGCAGAACTACCGAAACGGGCATTTCGTTATCTTCGCTAACTTTATCTCCTGAGAAACGTGACAGATAAACAGAAGTTTGTGTAAGTCCGTAGTCTTTCAGCAAATTAGCATCCAACGTCAGTTTCACTGTACCCTTCTTACCTTTCAGTAGTACATTTGGTTCAGCTTCCATTTTCAGATAAGGAGGCAAGTGCATCAACACCGGTTCATAGGGACGATCGGAAAGATTCACAATACTGAAAGTCAGTTCCGGTTTCTGTCCTTGATAGACATCGGGGAAAGCAAACTCTTCGCAATCAATATTGATGTCGCCAATCATATGCGGATGTGTCTGGGTATAGTCTTTAACTTCTTGAACCACTTCTCCGGTAAATTTCAAATAAACCAGGCTAGGTGTCGCATTGCTATAAATGCCTACCGACTTCTCAAAGCGTCCAAGTGCCTTGGCATCAAAAACAGCTTTAACCATGCCTTTCTCTCCCGGAGCAATGGCATTCTTTGTCCAATCGGCTACCGCACAGGCGCAAGAGGTCGTAACATTAGTCAGCACCAACGGTTTATTACCGGTATTTGTTATTGTATATTCCACCGTAACCGGTTGCTTCCATTCGATCTGTCCAAAGTTATGTGTCTCTTTATTGGAAGAGATGCGCGGTTGGGCAACAACGGCCAAAGTCAGGGTAAGTAGGAAAAATATAGATAATAAACTACGTTTCATGCGATATGTTTTTATTTTGACGCACAAATGTAGGAGTTTTAGACGAGATATGGAACGGATTGAAAGGTTTATTAAGATAAACGTACGGGCATAAAAAATATCCTCCGTAACCTTTGCACAATCAACGAGCGATTTTTACAAAGTTTACGAAGGATATTTCCTTCCTTTTCGGTAGTCGTTATTTTACTTCACCTCTACCGTTATCGAACCTGAATGAGAAGCGTATTCCGGAGCGTACGCACTTTGCATAATAGCCAAGCCGGAGGTATATGTACCGCTACGGCTCACCCGATAGCTATACTCCAATACATACAATCCCTTACCCAAACGGTCGAAGAAGAAGTTGGTAGAAGCGTCTTTTACATCGACATAATAGCCTGTGCCTGCTCCCCAACGATAGCCGGATAGATTATCGATCGGTTCGAAACAAGCGGCACGCTGATCTTTCAACTGCACAAAGTCCATCGGACGATCCAGTCGGATGCTAAGTCGGCTTACAACCTTATCACCTACCTGAAGAGGTGTCTTATTTGTCAGCAGTTGGAGTTGCGCCACATTATTAACAAGGCGTTCCACATACATTTGCTTTTGTACGTTTAACTCTGCTCCTTGTTGCTCTACATCAGCAAGCGGAGATTCGTATTGGGCATAAACTGCTCCCCAGGCAATACCCGGATCTCTTTTCTCTACTTTTATTTCACGAGCATTCACAACCTGTTTTTCCGTAAAGCTACGTTTGACATAACCCAAGCCCGGAACCGTGGTTTTGGCAGGACTAAGAGTTTCCAACACTTCATTGCCGACTGTAACACGCACATCTCCCTTAGTTTCGAGCAGGTTGGTTCCTTGCATCAGCAAAGCATAAACTGCATCGGCCGTAGCCACCGGAGAGGTCCATTGCTGGGTGCGCTTTTGTGCCAGCAACCAGAGCTTCATTTCTTCTACTGCATCTTCATTACCGCCAACCAAAGACAAGGCTTCCATAACGTGGACATGCGCAGGCAGCTTCAATCCGCCCCAAGTATAGGGGTTCTCATTGAAGGCGAAGAACATGCCCTGTTCGTCGGTCTTCGTTAAGTGTTCTTTCAAGGAAGCGACAAAGTCTTGTGCGTCTTTCTTGCGACCAGCCTTATCCAATATAACGACAGCAATCGATTTGGTATCGACCGAAGCTCCCGAAAGCATCTTAGGCACCTGAGACAGGTAGTAAGCGTAAGCTGCTTTATTTGCTTCAGGAACCTCCTCGCCGGATATAGCAATCAGATACAAATACTGCAAAGCGTTCGTGGAAAGACCTGAAGGTTTCTCTCCTCTCTGCTGATATTTCAAGATATCGGTATACTCCTTCAAAGCGGATTGATGCAGATACGTGAATGCTTTCTGCTGCAGAGCCAGCATCGCATCAGCGGGCTTGCTACCTGTCAGCATAGCCAGACGGGCATTCACATTCACGATGTAAGCCGTCACATACTGACTACCATTCATTCCTTTATACCACGACCAGGCTCCGTCGGCATTCTGTAGCTCACTCAGCTTGGTCAATGCGGAGATGTTATTGTTTTGAATTGTATTCAGATCAAACAGGGTGGCAATGCGTTCTTGCTGCTGTTGTTCGGTCTGCGCTTCCATCACCCAAGGTGATTCGGACAGCAGGATATTCTTCACTTCCTGATTCTTCTGCAAGTTACTCAAGAAAGTATCTTTCGTTCCTCCTTGAAGCTTCCAACTGTCGAAGACGGATTTAATACGCGGCTGGCTGTTCATAATATGTGAAGCCAATGTATTGGCATAATAAGCGGTAGCCCACGAAATAGCGTCATCATTTACCGGCAGGTTGAGGGAAGGCAAAGACTGTACGGCATACCAAGCCGGATTGCCGGTTACCTCAACGGTAAGTTTGCGATCGGTTGCCGTCTTATTATGACGATTGAACAGGTTTTCGAGTGAGAACACACGGGCACCTTCGCCACGCAAAGGCATGGCAAGTGTCTCGGTCAATTGCTCTTTATTGCTCAATACCGGAAGCAGCTGTTGCTCTCCATCGCTAAACGTACCACTATCAGCAATCAGGCGGCAACCCATCACTTCGTACTTATCTGTTGCCGTGAAACGGAAGTTCACCCCAAGAGTCTGTCCGGTAGTAAGAGAGAATTTCTGTTTCTGGGTACTGATTACCTTTTCGGTAATGGGATCGAACAAGACCATTGTTACTGTTCCTGCCTGTGGCTTACCCGTCATATTGGCAATCGAAGCCGAGATGGAAGTAACATCCCCTACGCGGACAAAGCGAGGCAAATTGGGAGTCAGCATAAACTCTTTGCTGGCAACTGCTTCTCCATCCAACGTACCCATCAACATTCCTTTTGTATGGGCATATCCACGGAAGTTCCAGCGTGTCAGGCTTTCGGGAAGCGTGAAAGAGAAGGAAACCTCACCCTGTTCGTTCGTGCGAAGCTGAGGGTAGAAGAAAGCGGTCTCGGCAAAGTTTGTACGAAGATCAGCGGTGGGAGCGGATAACTTTTCCTCACTGCCTTCTTCGTATAATCGCGAATTTGATTTGTCTGCTGAAGTGGATGCTACGACTCCCATTAATTTTCCTTTGAGTTGTTTGCTTTCTGCAAGATCGACACCTCCTCCACTTTTAGCATCAGCAATTGAGATGACCTCTTGCGCAACCGCCGCATTTCCTCTAATCATTAGACCACCGGTAGAACGGCCTACCATATTAAATATAGGTGCAGACTGATTAGTCACAAAAGAATCATAAACCAAAGGAGACAGTTTCAAATTAGCACGATCCCACCAGTAATAGAACGATTGTATATCTTTAAAAGGAATCATCCAATTTACAAAAACTTCCGTACGAGCATAAATGAGTTTAAAGTCCTGTTGTTGCTTCCATATTTTATCTAATGAAGCATCATACATGGTTGCTAGCATTTCGGCATCGGCAGGTTGTCCTTGCGGTGTCTTTATCGTTAACTTCCATTCTTCTGTCTGTCCGGGACGTAACTTATCACGGAAAACCTCCCACTTCAAAGTAAGCTTTTTATCGGGCAATCGTTTGGTCAATCGCACTTGTTCCTGATAAACTTCTCCATTTCTCACCATACAGAATTGGATCAGCACACCATCTCCGTAGCTTTCTTTATAAGGATAGTCAAAACGTACAATTGTATCAGATAAGTTGAGAGCTTTGCTTTCCAACAATCGGTCTCCACTAAATACATCCATCATCCAATACGTGTCTTTCTCGGATGTACCGAAGTAGAACACAGCCGGATGAGTTGCGTCAAACGCTACATTCTCTTGATAGAGCCATGTCGGAGTTGTCACTGGTGGACGTCGATCACTCGTGGAGAAAAGAACTGTTTTCGCATAATCCGTCACTTCCCTGCCCAAACTGTCTTTGACCACTGCTTTCAGCACATAAGACCCGGAAGCAAGGTGTTTCCAATCTACCTTTAGTTCCTGATTGGCAACGAACGTTCCTGTAACCACCGGTACATCTTCCAGCGGAGTCATCGAATCTTCTTTGGCGCGGAACAAACGGTACGTACCTTCTGCTTCCACTGATCGACCATTCAGGTTTTGTACATTCAACCGGAGGCTAACTGAATCATCTTTGAGAGCTCGCTCTTCCAAATTAGCCTGCATTATGAGCGAATGGTTTCCGGCTGAAACGACCTGAACAGAAGTTTGTGTTTCACCTGATACATTCGTAACAACAGCTTCTATCTGATATCGATAGAAAACACCGTTGATATCATCGGTTACTTTATCTTCTTCCAAGCGAACCGGAATCGCGAATTCTCCATTATCGTTCGTAGAGACCTCACCGGAAGCAATCTGTGTCTCCCTGTCAAGCGTCCAGAAGAAGTAAGAAGAACGTTTTACGGTATATTTCACCGGAAGGTTCTGCAGCAACACGCCACTATAAGCCGCAGCCTTTCCTTTGACGGTTATTTCATCACCTAATTGATAGCCGGCCGTCTGCTCCTCGAAAGTTATATTGAATGTCGGCCGCTTATACTCCTCTACGCGGATGTTTATCCGATTTCCCGCTACTTCCAACGAGAACATTCCATTCAGGCACGCGGCAGGCAAAGCAAAATCAGACGTAAATGAACCGAATTCATTGGTACGTACCTTTTTCTGGGCTACTTCCTGATTATTGGCATCAGTCAGTTTTACCGTATATTCTTTATTTGAGATCACTTGAGCCGTATCCGAAGACTGGGTGTGGGCAATCCCCTTTATATACACGGTTTGTCCGGGACGATATAAAGAGCGATCGGTCAATAAAGTAATGTGTTCAGCATTCGCATCAGGTGTATAACGTCCATAGTTACTTCCGTAAATGTACTGTTTTGTCATGGCGGAATCGTTATCCTTAGCGGCTATTAAGTATCGATATGCTGGTTTCCAAAGAAACGCAACCTTCCCGGCCTCATTCGTCGTAAATTCATCCACGACCTTTTCTTTATTATCATAAAGCGTAACTTTCGCGTACGGAATCGGATGTCCGGTTTCCCTGTCGAGTGCAACTACTTGATATTGTTCTTGCGGCATGCGACAAGTCAGTACCTTGAAGCGCGTGATATTGAAGGCACAGGTTGTGTTATTTTTTGTGTAGGTATCGGGCACAATGCGCATCGCGTATGAGCCAAGTTCCGGTGCCTTCCAAGTAAATACGGTATCCTGCGCACGATAATCTTCCGGACGCAGAACTGTATAATGCTGTTCTTTAAGCAAATATGGTTTCATTTTACTTTCCGGCATCTCAGTGATACCTTTCACGGACCGATAAAGACGGACGGTAAAGCCATTCAGATTCTTGTGCGAAACGGTTAACTTCAAGTCTTCACCGGGAAAAGCGGACGATGACGTATTCACTGTCAGATGCGGTGATAGAATATCTTCCCGCAAATTCTTCAAAGCATTGATGCGATCATATTTCGGATACAGGCGAATCGCTTCATCGCAAAGCTGCAAAGCAGTTTTCGGCTGTTCATTCTCTATGGCATGATTCGCTAAAGCGAGGTAGACTTCCGCACATATTGCTTCAGAATTGTATTTCTCCTTCAACTCGTTCAATGCGACTTCATAGTCAGTAGGCTTAACTGCAGCCCTCGGCCCAATCTGTCGCAAATAGGATTCATTCAAATTTCCGACTCCCGTATGCTTCCACGCAAGATAGTCGAGTGCAGCCAATAGATACCCTTCTTTAGAATCAGAAGCCTTATAGGTTGAGAGCATACGGTTATAAAGTTCTATTATATCCTGCTTTATAATGGATGGGGATTCGGATACGTAACGATCGGAAAAATTGATTTGCTTCAATGCATCCAAACTGCGAGAAACCAGTAGATGATACATATCATGATGATAGAATCGACTTGTCTCTCCCAACTCAACAAAAGGAATATATGTACGCGAAGAGGTAGCAAGCAACAACACGGAATCCTTTAGTGCCGCCTGAATGTGCGAACGCACCGTGTCAGTAAACATATTCAATGTCCATTCACGCATATCGGCCGAAGGAGCTTCACCAACTATTGAAGTCTGCCTGCGAAGCTGCCATTGATTGTCGTTAGCATACTGGGCGTACTTTTCTGCCAGTAAAGAATGTAAGATAGCCCGATCCATAGGTATGTTTGTTTGCGAAGCCCACTTTTCGAGTCGCTCTATGCCCACATACAGACTATCCGGAGTCAGTGCACCACGACACTCCATTTGCAGCATATATGCTTTTAGCATTTGCCCGGAGTTCTTCTCCCGTTCTCCTTTCTGATAAATCGCGTCTGACAATTTGAGAACAGTTTGCGGCAAACTTTTCTGCTGTGCCTGTTCTACTTGCTTCCATAATTTATCATAAGTTTGCGCTTGTACAAAGGAACTGATTATCAATCCCAATAATACCCAAAAATAAACTTTTTTGATCTTCATAAAGCCCATTTATTTATATTCTTCACTATTTTTTCGCTAATCAATAACAAAGAAAAGAAAAAAAGTTTGTAACTTTGCCGTCTGTAAAGAAAAAAGTTTTTAGAATAAGACACCAAGAGTAACTAAAAACAATTATTAGCATCGCATTAACAGTTCGCATATATAAGGATTACTAAAACAACCTAGACTCATATGATTTTATATGATAGTTTGTTGGCTAAAGCCATCTTAAACAAAAAGAAAGAAAATGTCATGATTTTCGGCATTAATTTTACAAAAAAGAAGTATCTCGAGCCATGTAAAGAGATGGAAATGATGATTTACAGAAAGATCTACTTTGAATGTATCTTACTAGCATTAGTACCGGCCCTAATACCCTCAGTCTTAATTTCCTGGTGGTTTATGTTATTAGTTCCAATGATGTACTATATCCTTTACAGCATCGAATGGGTCATACTTCTATTCTCGTCCAAAGCTAAAACTAGCCGTAGAGACCATCTGGGTAATTATCTTTCCGCATTCGATCTTGAAGCAAAGGTAAATAACTACGATCTTCTATATCTAAGGAAACGGAAGTCCTGGGCTTGGATGAAACTATATGGAAAAGTGGACACACAATACCTCGAAAGAGAATAAAAAGGAAAAAACGTCCTAATTAATTAAAAATAAAAGATTGATTGAGACGCCTTAAAACTCGGTTATTACTTCCCTACGAAAATAACAAAGTCCATTCTTAGCATGCTTGTCGGCATGCTACGTTATCTTTGTACATCTATCCCATGAGTCATTGATTGGTATCTAACAAATATAGAAAAGCGATCCAAGGACCGGCTTTTCTATATTTGTTAGTGTACGTCATTTCATTTTTCAATCCG
Organism: Bacteroides reticulotermitis JCM 10512; assembly: GCF_000517545.1. Classification (GTDB taxonomy): domain Bacteria; phylum Bacteroidota; class Bacteroidia; order Bacteroidales; family Bacteroidaceae; genus Bacteroides; species Bacteroides reticulotermitis. The sequence continues at coordinate 109,744 of NZ_BAIV01000012.1, forward strand.
ATACCCCAATGTCAGCATTTCGTTACGCCCTACTTCACTGAGGATTTTTCCGACTAGTTTGGTTATTTTCTTTGCCATAATCATTTTACTTTAAATTCTCTGAAAACTACTTTAAAACAATCTTTCTCAATCAACGGGGAAGCACGTTAAGCGTAGCATATCCCCAAATAGTTACATCAGTTTCACCGATGTGTCTAAATAAACCTTTTAACTTTTTCATTTTGTTATCCTCCTAAAATCTATATATAAAACGCAAGAAGAGTGCCTTTGTTGCATATATCTCCCTAGAATATATGTTTTATAGCATATTTATTGATGCAGATCAACTAAGTAGTCTATTTTGGCGGGCAAAGAGATTATGTATATGTCAAAAAGGCACTAAGGAGATCTCCTTAGTGCCTTTCGTTTATGATGTAGAACTATGCAAATAGTTCGCTGATTTTACTTCCGGGGAGCTTGCTCCAAAGTAGCTACCAAAAAGTCATAGAACTTTGGTACAGTCGGTATATACGCTCTTTCATCCGGTGAGTGAGGTGATCTCAAAGTAGGGCCAAAGGAGATCATATCCAAACCGGGAATAATTGCACCGATAATTCCGCATTCTAATCCGGCGTGAATAACTTTCACTGCAGGCTCTACCCCAAACTGTTGTTTATAGGAAGCTTTCATTGCGTGCAATATCGGTGATTCAACATTAGGTTGCCATCCGGAGTAACCACCGGTCATTTCTACTTTCATACCAGCCATAGAGAAACAAGACTCTAGACTAGTCGTTAAGTATTCCTTCATACTATCGCTTGAGCTACGAGCCAGAATTTTAAAGTCGGCCTTACCGCTACCAATAACAATTATCGCCAAGTTAGAAGAGGTCTCTACAGTATCAGGCACAGTTGGTATCATACGGGTTACGCCATTCTGACAAGCAAAAATAGCATCAATCAGATTGTCTTGAATTTCTTGTGGGACTTTACCGAGCGGTAATTCCACTCTTTCCGCTTGAAAGCTAATTGGAGTTTCAACAGCAGCCAATTCTTCATTGAAAAGATCTTCGCAATATTTCACCAAGCCAAGGATTTCTTCTTCATTTTCAGCCGGAATGGTTATCACCGCATTGGCTTCTCGTGGAATAGCATTGCGCATATTTCCACCTTCCCAACTAGCTAAATGTGCTTCATAGGTAGCAACCGCCTCACGTACAAAGCGAACTAACAGCTTGTTGGCATTGCCACGTCCTTCATTAATTTCCAATCCGGAATGGCCTCCACGCAATCCTTTCAAAGTAACTTTGAGAGCAATATCGCCTTCTTCAGGAGCTACTTCCTTATATTCTAATGTAGCGGTGACATCCATACCACCGGCACAACCAATATACAATTCTCCTTCATCTTCCGAATCAAGATTCAGCATTATTTCGCCATTCAGTGTACCGGGTTTCAATCCAAATGCACCGTACATTCCAGTTTCCTCATCTTTCGTGATCAAGGCCTCCAAAGGACCGTGCTTCAAATCCTTTGATTCCAATACAGCCATAATGGCAGCTACGCCTAGTCCATTGTCAGCTCCTAACGTAGTACCTTTCGCTTTCACCCAATCGCCATCTATATAGGTCTGAATAGGATCTTTTTCAAAGTCGTGTACCGTGTCGTTATTCTTCTGCGGAACCATATCCATATGAGCCTGCAAAATAATGCCTTTCAGATTCTCCATTCCCGGAGTAGCCGGCTTACGTATAATCACGTTGCCAACTTCATCGACAAAAGTTTCTAACCCCAACTCTTTTCCAAAATTGAGTAAGAAGTTTGTCACTTTCTCCATATGACCAGATGGACGGGGAATTTGCGTTAATGAATAAAAATGCTTCCAAACGTTTTGTGGAGCTAAAGAAAGAATACTACTCATAACATTTTCTATTTAATAATTAGTTTTGTTCTTATTGGTAAACGAGAGAGCTACTAAAGCATATACACCCAACAAAACTACCAAAAAAGTTTGAATTCCATGCACAATTAAAGCAAATATTCCGGCTTCGGTCACATTTACTCCATAAAGCATCATCATTGAAATGACTGCAAAGTGCCAGGGGCCTGCTCCGTTAGGCGTAGGTACAATAACAGCAAATGTTCCACCAACGAACATCACCAACGCAGCCAGCATACTCAGATGACTCGTGAATTCAAAACAATAGAAGGTAAAATAGAAATGAAAGAAATAACAGCCCCAAATAGCGAGCGTGTAAAATATGAATAGCGGTATGTTACGTACATTTTTGAGAGACATTACACCTTCACATATATTGAGTACAAAACCTTTCACTCTTTCATAAAAGAACAACGTTTTTCTCAGGTAATAAAGGAGCACCAACACGCCTATCAAACAGAACAATACGATATAGAACCATACAGAAGTAAGTAAATGAACCAGCGAAGGAATCTTAGTTCCGGTCTGTTCCAGAAAAGTAATGAAAACAGGCATCTGCAACAAAAAGGTGATTCCGGTAATGAATAGAATAGTTAAAGTATCGACCAAGCGTTCGGTAACAACAGTACCCAACGATTTGGAGAATGACACATTATCATATTTGGCAAGTACTCCGCAACGGCTAATTTCGCCCAATCGAGGAATTACAAGACTAGCTGCATAAGATACAAAAATTGCATTTACACAATCATTCCGCTTCGGGAAAACGCCCAAAGGCTCCAAAGTCTGCCGCCAGCGCCAGCCGCGAAAGAGTTGGGCTAGAATACCAAATAGAAGTGAAAACAGCATCCACCACCAATTCATGCCACGTAGTAGTACATCTCCTGCCTTTGAAAAGTCAAAAGTCCCGATAAACCCAGAACAAAATAAAGCCGCCCAAGACAATTGGTAAAACAAGTTTCAGCGCCTTTTTTATTAGTTTCTTCATCCTTAATCCTTCATTCTTCATTTAAAAGAATTACCTTTGTCAACTGCAAAAGTAATTATTTAGTTGGTAAATGAAATTAGTAAAGCCTAAAAAGTTTCTCGGACAACACTTTCTGAAAGATCTGAAAGTAGCAGAGAACATCGCTGATACAGTCGATACCTTTCCCGAATTGCCTGTTTTGGAAGTCGGGCCGGGTATGGGAGTACTCACCCAGTTTCTTGTAAAAAAGGACAGACAGATTAAAGTGGTCGAGGTAGATTACGAATCCGTGGCTTATCTTCGTGAAACATTTCCGCAACTGGAAGATCACATCATCGAAGATGATTTTCTGAAAATGAAACTACAACGTTTATTCGACGGAAAACCTTTTGTGCTTACCGGCAATTACCCATACAACATTTCCAGTCAGATCTTTTTCAAGATGCTGGATAATAAAGACATTATACCTTGCTGCACCGGAATGATTCAAAAAGAAGTAGCCGAGCGCATAGCAGCAGGTCCAGGCAGTAAGACTTACGGAATTCTAAGTATACTGATTCAAGCATGGTATAAAGTTGAATACCTATTTACGGTTAGTGAACAGGTATTTAACCCTCCTCCCAAAGTAAAAAGCGCAGTTATTCGCATGACGCGCAACGAAACTCAGCAATTAGGCTGTGACGAGAAACTATTCAAGCAGGTGGTGAAAACAACATTCAACCAACGCCGAAAAACATTACGTAATTCCATCAAACCGATATTAGGTAAAGATTGCCCGTTGACGGCAGATGTTTTATTCAACAAACGTCCCGAGCAACTATCGGTGCAGGAGTTTATCGACCTGACCAACAGAGTCGAAGCGGCACTCAAAGCAATGAATCAGCCAGCTTAAACGCCTGATCCGACTGCAAGTAGTAATACGTAAAACCGAACTGACATGGATGAGGAATACATTGGCAATGTGAAACGCCTTATAGAACAAAAAGAAGCCGATAAGGTTAAAAATCTTCTCGTCGACCTCCATCCGGCCGACATTGCCGAATTATGCAATGACCTAAGTACGGAAGAAGCGCGGTTTGTCTATCGGTTGCTCGACAATGAGACGGCAGCGGATGTACTCATGGAGATGGACGAGGATGTCCGTAAAGAGTTTCTAGAGATACTTCCTTCCGAAACGATCGCTAAGCGCTTCGTTGACTACATGGACACGGATGATGCCGTAGACTTAATGCGTGAGTTGGACGAAGACAAGCAGGAAGAGGTGCTTTCGCATATAGAAGACATAGAACAGGCTGGTGATATTGTCGATTTATTGAAATATGATGAAAACACCGCCGGTGGTTTGATGGGTACAGAGATGGTACTTGTCAACGAAAACTGGAGTATGCCGGAGTGTTTGAAAGAGATGCGCCTGCAAGCGGAAGTTCTGGATGAGGTCTATTACGTATACGTTATTGACGACGACGAACGCCTGCGAGGTGTTTTTCCACTCAAAAAGATGATTACCTCGCCTTCGGTATCGAAGGTAAAGCATGTGATGCAGAAAGAACCTATTTCGGTGCATGTCGACACTTCTATTGAAGAGGTAGTACAGATCATCGAAAAATATGACTTGGTAGCTTTGCCCGTTATTGATAGCATTGGCCGGCTAGTCGGACAGATCACTGTCGACGACGTTATGGATGAAGTGCGTGAACAAGCCGAACGTGACTATCAATTGGCTTCAGGTCTTTCGCAAGACGTAGAAACCGATGATAAAGTCTTTCGTCAAACCACGGCACGGTTGCTTGGCTAATTATCGGCATGCTGGGAGGTATCGGTAACTCTATGATTCTGGGAAATTTTGATACTACGTTTGCCGCACATCCGGAGATGGCACTCTACATTCCGTTAATCGGAGGTACGGGAGGAAACGTGGGTACGCAATCGTCCGCCATAATTGTACAAGGACTTGCCAACAGTTCGCTAGATACCAAGAACACATTCAAACAAGTTAGCAAAGAAGCAGTAGTGGCCTTGATTAATGCCACTATTATCTCGATATTGGTATACACCTACAACTTTATTCGGTTTGGTGCAACTGCCACAGTGACGTATTCCGTGTCGATCAGCCTATTTGCGGTCGTCATGTTTGCTTCAATCTTCGGGACATTGGTACCGATGACACTCGAAAGACTTAAAATAGATCCTGCTATTGCTACCGGACCGTTTATTGCCATCACAAATGACATAATCGGAATGATGTTATATATGGGAATTACTGTTTTATTGTCGTGAAAGTAAGATAAATAAAAAAAAATAGGCAAAATAGTATGAAGTAATTGTTTTATTTCATTAATTTGTGACCCAAAACTAATATACAATGATGGACGCTCATGACACTACTCTACCTCTGAATCAAGGGAAGTTAGAAGAAGAAAAGAAAACATCCGAAGTTTCCGAAGTTATTATCGAGACTCCGGTTGAGAATGTTGATGCCGTAAAGGAACCGGAAGAAACTACGAAACAGATGGACAAAGAGGAAATCTTGAACCGGTTGAAAGAACTCGCGCAAAACACAGAAAACACGAATAAGCAAGAAATTGACAACCTGAAACAAGCATTCTATAAGTTACATAATGCAGAACTCGAAGCTGCTAAAAAACTGTTTCTCGACAACGGAGGCGTTGAAGAGGACTTCCTCCCGGAAGAAGATCCCGCTGAAATCAATTTCAAACGTTTAATGTCGGGCATTAAAGAAAAGAGAAGTGTTTTTGCTGCCGAATTAGAACGCCAAAAAGAAGATAACCTACAGGTAAAGCTCTCCATCATTGAAGAGTTAAAAGAACTTGTAGAATCGGGAGATGACGCAAACAAATCCTATACTGAATTCAAAAAGCTACAGCAGCAGTGGAACGAAACCAAACTGGTTCCGCAAGGTAAAGTGAACGAGATTTGGAAAAACTACCAACTGTATGTCGAGAAGTTCTATGACCTGCTAAAGCTAAACAATGAATTCAGAGAATATGACTTTAAGAAAAACCTAGAGATAAAAACGCACCTTTGTGAGGCAGCAGAGAAGCTGACCAACGAAGAAGATGTTGTTTCCGCCTTCCACCAACTACAGAAGCTCCATCAAGAGTTCCGCGATACCGGTCCCGTAGCAAAAGACTTGCGGGATGAGGTGTGGAATCGTTTCAAAACAGCTTCTACGGCAGTGAATCGCCGTCATCAACAACATTTCGAAGAACTCAAAGAAGTTGAGCAACATAATCTTGACCAAAAAACAGTTATCTGCGAAATTGTTGAAGCTATAGAGTACGATGAACTCAAGACATTCACTTCTTGGGAGAATAAAACTCAAGAAGTTATCGCCTTGCAAAACAAATGGAAAACGATAGGTTTTGCTCCTCAAAGAATGAATGTTAAGATATTCGACCGCTTCCGTCAGGCTTGCGATGAATTCTTTAAAAAGAAGGGAGAATTCTTCAAGACCTTGAAAGAGGGCATGAATGAAAACCTGGAAAAGAAAAAAGCTCTCTGCGAAACAGCAGAAGCACTCAAAGATAGTACCGACTGGAAAGTTACGTCAGATGCCTTGACCGCTCTCCAAAAAGAGTGGAAAACAATAGGTCCTGTGGCGAAAAAGCATTCTGATGCCATATGGAAACGCTTCATCAGTGCTTGTGACCATTTCTTTGAACAAAAGAAAAAGTCCAACTCCTCACAACGCTCTGTTGAGCTAGAGAATATGGAGAAGAAGAAGGCCGTAATCGAAAAGTTATCTTCTATCGATGAGAAGATGGACACCGATGAGGCAACTACCTTAGTGCGTGAGTTAATGAAAGAATGGAACTCTATCGGACACGTTCCTTTCAAAGAAAAAGATAAGTTGTACAAACTGTATCATGCACAGATCGATCTATTATTCGGCCGTTTTAATATAAGCACTTCGCACAAGAAGCTAAGCAATTTCCGCTCTAATATCAGTAACATCCAAGAAAGCGGCCCACAACCTTTATATAGAGAGCGCGAAAAGCTTATGCGCACTTATGACAATATGAAGAGCGAATTGCAGACTTATGAAAACAACTTAGGCTTTTTGACCTCCACTTCTAAAAAGGGTAGCAGTCTACTCACTGAATTGAACCGTAAGGTAGAAAAGCTGAAAGCTGACCTGGAATTGGTTATGCAAAAGATAAAAGTAATCGATGAATCTTTGAGAGAGGAATAAATGAATCTTTGATTTCTACCAAACAACTCATATAGAAAAGGAGCGGGCTTTGATAGTCCGCTCCTTTTCTATAAATAAATATCCCAGATTAAAAATCATGCCTTGGCAGCCTGCTATACAATAGAGAAGCAACGGATCACTTGCAAAAGTATGGGAATACAGGCATTTTCTACAATGACACATCACTTTATGTCACAGTCACTTTTTCGCATATCATTCAGTATATCAACATATTGCAATGCGCCTTCTTTTTTTGTATCACTTTATTCTGAGGAACGATAGCTATTGCTCGCTTCCCCCAAGAACAGAGCCTTCAATTCACCAAATAAGTCTTTTCTCAACCGTATCGTGCGCAACTATTCGTAGATTTAAGCAGTCTTTTTTTATGTTTTTCCCCTTCTATTTCCTGTTCCACATATTGTGGAACAGCTGTTTCATAATATGTGCGACGCCCGTTCCACAATATGTGAGTCAGCCGTCGCACATATGTGGAACGGCTAATATAATGGAAAAAAGAGCCTTTTACTAGTTGTTTACTACTATATGTCGGGGTATTTTAGCCAAGTACACAATCTTTGAAAATCGGTATTATCTATTGAGTAGATCAATCTGAGAAGAGTAGACGCAATGTATCAAATTACCAATCAGGCATTTACGGCAAAAAGTGACTATGACTATATATCGTTTGCATTAACGCGCCCGAACAGTCTTTTTACCGATGAGGCATTGCACACATCTAATACCGGGGAAATTGTCTATTCGAAAACAACCTCCGCAGGATAAAGGAACAGGGTATCATGCAAGTTGATGAAAGTTTTTATTATAGAATGATTGGTTGGTTTAAAGATAGGGTTCACTTTTCTTCGGTTTTACAGGATTCCGGTGAAGTGGATACAACGCAATTAAATATAAACAAAAAAAGGTGCTAAAAACTCATGTTTTTGCACCTTGCGTTGGGCTACCTGGATTCGAACCAGGAATGACAGGACCAGAATCTGTAGTGTTACCGTTACACCATAGCCCACTATTTTAGCGATTGCGGATGCAAAGATACAAATTATTTGGGATAACAAAACATTCCTCTGTTTTTTTTCTCGAAAAACATCCGGCTGCTGTCGCAAAAGAATTACATCATAACTAAAAAACACAAAAATATAGGTTATAACTTTCTTGTATCCAATAAATCACCGTATATTTGTCAAAAATATAACGTTTATAATTAGAAGAAACAAAGAACCCCTTTTTCTTGTTATAAGAAGACAAGAATCAAGCATACATTATTAATTCTAACAAATAGATGAGCGATACAAAAATATTAATAAAAAAAATCCAAGAGGGAATTCAGGAAAAAAAAGGCAAGAACATTGTGATAGCCGACTTAACCAAGATAGAAGACACCATCTGTAACTATTTTATAATCTGTCAGGGAAACTCCCCTAGCCAAATTAGTTCGATTGTTGACTCTATCAAAGAATTTACTCACGAAGGGGTGAATAGTAAACCCCTTGCGATAGATGGGCTTCGCAATGCTGAATGGGTAGCCATGGACTATGCTGATGTACTGGTTCATATTTTTCTGCCTGAAACCAGGGCTTTCTACAACCTTGAGCATCTCTGGGCTGACTCTAAACTCACTAAAGTACCTGATTTAGACTAAATTATCATTATGAATAATAACAAGAATACAAACAGTGACAATAAGCCCAACAGTAAAATGAATATGCCCAAGTTCAACTTGAATTGGATGTATATGATCATTGCACTTATGCTCATAGGGCTATGGTGGGGCGGAAATCCCGGGGGAGCCGGGAAAAAGGTTGTTCCGTACAGCCAATTCCAAGAATATATAAGCAAAGGGTATATCAATAAAGTATTGGGATACGAAGATAAATCGATTGAAGCTTTCATAAAGCCTACTGCCGTAGCAGTAGTGTTTGGAGCTGATTCTAATAGCGTTGGAAAGAACCCGATGGTTACAAGCCGGGCTCCTTCTACGGATCGATTGGAAGACTTCCTGCAAACAGAAAAAGCAGCAGGCCATTTCGACGGTTCCTCTGATTATCTTCCCAAATCGGATATATTCCCAGCTATTCTGATAAATATTCTTCCATTAGTTTTACTGATCGGTCTCTGGATCTTTTTCATGCGCAGAATGAGTGGCAATTCCGGTGGAGGTGCCGGTGGGGTCTTTAATGTAGGCAAATCAAAAGCACAGTTATTCGAAAAGGGAGGCTCAATCAAAATCACATTCAAGGATGTGGCCGGATTGGCGGAAGCTAAACAAGAAATTGAAGAGATTGTAGAGTTCCTCAAAGAACCACAGAAATATACAGACTTAGGAGGCAAGATACCTAAGGGAGCTTTGCTCGTAGGCCCTCCGGGAACCGGTAAAACCTTATTAGCGAAAGCGGTTGCCGGTGAAGCAGACGTACCATTCTTCTCTCTGGCCGGTTCGGACTTTGTCGAAATGTTTGTAGGTGTAGGAGCATCACGTGTACGTGACCTATTCAAACAAGCTAAAGAGAAAGCACCCTGTATTGTATTTATCGATGAGATTGATGCGGTAGGACGTGCACGTGGTAAAAACCCTGCAATGGGAGGTAATGACGAACGCGAAAATACATTGAATCAGTTGCTGACCGAAATGGATGGCTTCGGATCGAACAGTGGAGTCATTATCCTTGCAGCTACCAACCGCGTAGATGTATTGGACAAGGCTTTACTCCGTGCAGGCCGTTTCGACCGCCAGATCCACGTGGACCTACCCGACTTGAATGAACGCAAAGAAGTATTTGGTGTACACTTACGCCCAATCAAAATAGACGATACGGTTGATGTCGATCTGTTAGCTCGTCAAACTCCAGGATTCTCAGGTGCTGACATAGCTAATGTATGTAACGAAGCAGCCCTAATAGCAGCCCGCCACCAAAAGAAATTTGTGGGCAAACAAGACTTCTTGGATGCTGTAGACCGTATTATCGGTGGATTGGAAAAGAAAACGAAAATCACAACCGAAGCTGAACGCCGATCTATCGCACTTCATGAAGCAGGCCATGCCAGTATCTCCTGGTTATTGGAATATGCCAACCCATTGATTAAAGTAACGATCGTACCTCGCGGACGCGCACTCGGAGCAGCTTGGTACCTACCGGAAGAACGCCAAATCACCACCAAAGAACAAATGCTGGATGAGATGTGTGCAACTCTGGGAGGACGCGCAGCCGAAGACTTATTTATCGGACGCATTTCAACCGGGGCAATGAACGACTTGGAAAGAGTAACCAAACAGGCTTATGGCATGATTGTTTATTTGGGAATGAGTGAAAAACTTCCAAACTTGTGTTACTACAACAACGAAGAGTATTCGTTCAATCGTCCTTATAGCGAGAAAACAGCTGAACTGATCGATGAAGAGGTTAAGAAAATGGTTAACGAGCAGTATGAGCGTGCCAAACTAATTCTATCTGAGAATAAGGAAGGGCATAATGAACTGACCCAATTACTCATTGAGAAAGAGGTTATCTTCGCAGAAGACGTGGAACGTATCTTTGGGAAACGTCCGTGGGCTTCTCGTTCCGAAGAGATCATGGCAGCAAAAGAAAGTCAGGCTGCTGCTGAAGCTGAAAGAAAGCTAGCCAAAGAGTTAGAAGAAAAAGAGAATAAAGAAGAAACTGAAAGCTCTGAACAAGAGGAAACAGCGGAATCCAACAACTAAAACCAACTGTTTTGAAAAGCAATTTCCTACAACGTGCTATTACAGGGCTACTTTTCGTAGCCGTCCTAGTGGGCTGTATTCTATTTTCTCCGATTAGTTTCGGAATCTTATTCGTATTGATTTCCGCACTGACCATTTTCGAATTTGGTCAGTTGGTCAACCGTATAGAAGGAGTTTCCGTCAATAAGAATATCCTGATGCTGGCAGGAGCTTACTTATTCATTGCTATCTTAGCATTTTGCAGCAATATTTCGGGATCGAGCATCTTTATCCCCTATGTTCTATTGCTGCTCTACTTAATGATTAGCGAACTGTATCTAAAAAAGGAAAACCCAATACTTAACTGGGCATTTTCAATGTTCAGCCAACTCTATATTGGCCTTCCTTTTGCGATGCTGAATATATTGGCATTCCATAATGCACCGGCTAACTCTAGCATTGGATATGATCCTATACTACCGTTATCCATTTTCATATTCTTGTGGCTGAACGATACAGGAGCCTATTGTGTAGGCTCGCTCTTTGGTAAGCATCGTTTATTTGAGCGTATTTCTCCAAAGAAATCATGGGAAGGTTCAATTGGTGGAGGAGTGGTAGCAATCGGTATTTCTTTCGTCTTTGGATATTATTTTCCAATCATGGCGATGTGGCAATGGGCCGGCCTTGCTCTTGTTGTAGTTGTATTTGGTACATGGGGCGACCTGACTGAATCATTATTTAAAAGACAACTTCATATCAAAGACTCGGGCAATATTCTACCGGGACATGGTGGCATGCTCGACCGTTTTGACAGTTCGTTAATGGCAATTCCCGCAGCAGTAGCTTACCTCTACTTCCTGACTTATTCTTAGCATACAAAAAAACAAGTATAAAGAAAGCCGGCCTATCTTACTAAAATAGGCCGGCTTTCTTTCAAAAACAAAATCAAACAATCATTCTTTTATTTAAGCGACATAGTCGAATGCGCGTCTTTAGCAGATTCAGGTACAGCCACTGACTTACCGATCTCGAGTACTAAAGTTCTTTCACCATTAGTTTTAGAGTTTATTTTCACCTTAAACCCTTTAAAAGTTGGAGTTTCAGTATCAGAGAAATGCTCCGCAGATGGATAATAATCAGCTAGGTTGTAAGAGACGCGTCCCCATCCCCATAAATTGGTCGTGTCATCATAGGTGTTATAACGCAATTCCAGATGTACATAACCGTCATTTTCCTGAGGATCTACAGTCACCTTCTTATTCTCGACCAAACTGATTCGATGTTTCTCGCTATGAGGTATATTCTGCCTAAAGATAAGATTAAGGTATTTACCTCCAAGCCACATATCACCTTCATAGATTACGATCGGATCATTCCCGAATTCTTCTTCATTTTCAGCAGTTAGCTCTTCTACCTCTTTGGTGAGCACCGAAGTAATTCCCTCCATCTTGACAACAACATCATGTTCTTGTCCCTGAGCTCCCTCTTCCAAGGGACGAAAGAAAGCAACCACACGTTCTCCATCAACCGGTTTATACCAAGGAATGGCAGTAGCAACCGGCAAGATAGTTCCCCACTTATCACCGACAAGCGTATATTCTCCACCACCGGTGGCCTGAACAGTAGCCCAATCCCAACCAATAACATTATTGTCATCATCATCACAAGACTGCAGCACTGGTATCAATGCAAACAGTAATACACCTAAAAACCAATTTAGCTTTTTCATATCTGTTCCTTTCTTTTTTTAATGTTTCTGCTCTATAAACAGCAAAACCAGGCATTTACTGCACTGGCTTTACATTTATTCAGAAATGAGGAACTATTTTTTCAACATTTTCACTATTTTAGAGGCTGCATGCCGAGGTGCACCCGGAGGTCCAAGGCGTTTAGCCATTAACTCATAGTCATTCAACATACACTCTTTATACGCCTTATCGTTAAGAATACGATTCAGTTCATCTCGCATATTGGCAACTGTCATTGTATCGGCAACCAGCTCTTCCACTACCTGCTTATCAGCTATTAAATTCACAAGCGAAATATATTTCACAGTCAGAATATGCCGTCGCAAGAATGAGATAACCTTGCCAATGGGCGTATAATAACAAACAACCTGCGGAACACGGAAGAGTGCTGCCTCAAGAGTCGCAGTTCCCGACGTCACTAAAGCAGCTTCAGCATGTTGAAGTAGCATATACGTTTGCCCGAAGACAATCTTCACATCTACCCCATTCAGATATTTTTCATAGAACTCCGGAGCAATGCCAGGCGCACCGGCCAGCACCAGCTGACATTCAGGAAAAGCAGAAGCTGCCTTAATCATATCCGATAGATTGTCTTTTATCTCCTGCTTACGGCTTCCCGCCAACAAAGCAATGATCGGTTTATCCACCAATTGATTGTCTGCTACAAATGCCTGAAAATCTTTTGGATGTTCTTCTTTAAAAGCCGCTACTTCATCTACCGTAGGATTTCCTACATAGTGAATAGGATACTTATGCTTCTTCTCAAAGAAGTCTACCTCAAAAGGAAGGATTGAGAAAAGCTCATCTACATCACGCTTAATATTCTTGATACGGTATTCTTTCCACGCCCAGATCTTAGGAGATATATAATAATATACCGGAATTTCTGTTTGCGAATGGACAAACTTGGCAATATCGAGGTTAAATCCCGGATAATCGACCAAAATAACCACATCCGGTTTCCAATCTACAATATCTTTCTTACAACGTTTCATATTAGCGAAAATGGTACGCAGGTGCAATAACACTGGTATAAATCCCATATACGCCAATTCTTTATAATGTTTCACCATTGTACCACCGACAGCAGCCATCAGATCTCCTCCGAAAAAGCGAAATTCGGCTTGTGCATCTTCCTCTTTTAAAGCGGTCATCAGATGAGATGCATGCAAATCACCGGACGCTTCACCGACTATCAAATAATATTTCATGAGAATGTGATTTAGGTAATGATGATAAATATCAATCGCATAACCCTGACTCGCGACAGCACGCTTCGAGGCTGTCGATCGAATTATAAGCAGTCAGATCCACTGTAATGGGAGTAATAGCGACATATCCATTGGCCAATGCCATTGGTCGCTCTTTTCATTCTCAGGCTCAGAATCGGTAAATGACCCAGTCAACCAAAAGTAATTCGGATCACTCAGACGTGGACAAGCCTCCCACTCTTTCGTCCATCTTCCTTTCGCCTGCTGGCAGACTTTTACTCCTTTAAGTTCCGACGTATCGGGAAAGTTCACATTTAAACAAGTCAAAGGAGGTAAACCTTTCTCTAGTACCATAGCAGCAATCTTGCGAATGTATGGTCCGGCGGCTTCAAAATCGGCTCCCGGATCATGCTACATAAAGAAAAGCCAATCGATGGAACTCCATTCAAGCAACCTTCAATAGCAATTCCCATCGTACCGGAATAGTGAACATTCGTAGCAGAGTTATCACCATGATTGATACCTCCAACAACCAAATCCGGTTCACGATCAAGCACCGTGTTACGAGCTAGCTTCACACAATCAGTCGGTGTGCCCGAACACTTATAAACAGTTAGCCCAACATCTTTTCGAAGTAACTGATAATGCACCGGTTGTGTAACAGTCAATGCAGAAGCATTCCCCGAGCGCGGAGAATCGGGAGCCATCACTACAATTTCTCCCAAAGGGCGCAGATATTTCACTAATTCACTAATACCTTTAGATACCACACCGTCGTCATTTGAAACGAGTATCAACGGTTTTCTATTACTCATATTCTATTTCTCTATTTTTATATTTGCACAAAAGTAACAAAAAGAACTTGTATTGCCAACCCAAGTTTCATTATATCAGTCAGACGACAAGACTCCCTCTTATGAACCGTACCAGTCGCGTTACTCCCGCTACTCCCGCTGAAGTTTACAAATCTTAATCTTCTGCAAGTGAGTAAAAAAGGATATAAATTCAATATTAATATGTATATTTGCAAGCTCAGAAAAAAGATTGACGATAACCAGCCGGATTCTATAATTGACTCAGTGGGTAGTTATTAACAAAACGGGTGACTTATCAACAGAAAACTCAAAGTTTCGCTTTTTTCGTAGGTGCTCTAAGGTTTTATCGCTTATTTCGCTGCCAATAAATTTAGTGAATATGGGAAAAATTATAGCTTTGGCTAACCAAAAAGGAGGTGTCGGAAAGACAACGACCACAATCAACCTCGCAGCTTCACTTGCTACACTTGAAAAGAAAGTGCTCGTGGTAGATGCTGATCCGCAAGCTAATGCCTCTTCCGGTTTGGGAGTAGACATCAAGCAGTCGGAGTGTACTATCTATGAATGTATCATAGATAGAGCGAATGTGGAAGATGCTATCCATGATACGGAAATCGATTCTCTTAAAGTTATCTCTTCGCATATTAATCTGGTAGGAGCGGAAATTGAAATGCTCAACCTCCCTAACCGTGAAAAGATTCTAAAGGAAGTACTGACACCGCTTAAAGAGAAATACGATTATATTTTAATCGACTGTTCACCGTCACTGGGGCTTATCACGATCAATGCGCTAACAGCTGCTGATTCGATAATAATCCCTGTACAAGCTGAATATTTTGCTCTTGAAGGCATCAGTAAGCTATTAAACACGATTAAAATAATTAAATCGAAACTCAATCCTTCATTAGAAATCGAAGGTTTCTTACTAACGATGTACGACTCACGCTTGCGACAAGCCAATCAAATTTATGATGAAGTAAAGCGGCATTTCCAAGAGCTAGTCTTCAATACGGTTATTCAACGCAATGTGAAGCTTAGCGAAGCACCCAGCTACGGAATCCCAACTATTCTCTATGATGCGGATTCTACTGGCTCAAAAAACCACTTGTCATTAGCCAAAGAGATTATTAATAAAAACAGATAAAACGAAGAAGATATGGCAACACCAAAAAGAAAAGTTTTAGGTCGCGGTCTTGACGCCTTGCTCTCTATGGATGATGTAAAAACCGAAGGTTCTTCTTCTATCAATGAAATAGAGCTGGCGAAAATATCCGTCAACCCCAACCAACCGCGCCGTGAATTTGATCCAGTTGCTTTGCAAGAGTTATCGGATTCTATCTCTGAGATAGGAATCATTCAACCCATAACATTACGCAAGATCTCAGACGATGAGTATCAAATTATTGCTGGAGAAAGACGCTACCGCGCGTCACAGAAAGCGGGACTGACAACAGTTCCGGCTTACATACGTACAGCTGACGATGAGAACATGATGGAAATGGCTCTTATAGAGAATATCCAACGTGAAGACTTGAATGCGGTAGAAATAGCTTTAGCCTACCAACACTTACTAGACCAGTATGAACTGACTCAGGAGCGACTCAGTGAACGAATTGGTAAGAATCGAACTACCATCGCTAACTACCTCCGACTTCTGAAGTTACCGGCTCCCATACAAATGGCCTTACAAAACAAACAGATAGATATGGGACATGCCCGAGCATTAATTACACTCGGAGATCCCAAAATGCAAGTAAAAATATTCGAGGAGATACAAGAGCATAACTACTCCGTACGCAAGGTGGAGGAAATTGTGAAATCACTGAATGAAGGTGAAACCGTCAAAAGCGGTTCACGAAAGCTCACTCCGAAACGTGCCAAACTTCCCGAAGAGTTCAACTTACTAAAGAAACAACTCTCCGGCTTCTTCAACACCAAGGTGCAAATGACCTGTTCCGAAAAAGGGAAAGGAAAAATTAGCATTCCTTTCAGTAACGAAGAAGATTTGGAACGCATCATGGAAATCTTCGACACGCTAAAGAAGTAAATGACAAGTAAAAGTAAAATATATCAGTTACTATTGACTCCCCTGCTTCTCTGTTTTCTACAGGTGGCAGGGATTGAACTGTATGCACAGTCTACAGTAACTCCAGTACATAAAGATAGTGTCGTTCAACAGCGTGAAGCGCCTAAGGCGCGTGCTCGTAGACACCGTGAACCTGAAATCCAAAAGCAGGACACATTAAACAAAGTACTCAAAACCAATAAACCCGAACACTTACAGTCTGTAGACAGTATGCTATCCACCAAAATCCAGCTCACGGATAGTATAGATAAAGCGAATCAGAAGAAAATAAAAGAAATAGAGCAACCGAAACGTGTCGCTGTAAACGTCGACAGCCTCCCTCCAGCCCAGGAGTTACCCAAAAAGCTCTTTGTACCTAATCCTAGTAAAGCGACATGGCTAGCCGTCGTTTTTCCGGGTGGTGGACAAATTTACAATCGGAAATACTGGAAGCTACCGATTATTTACGGAGGATTTGCAGGTTGTGCCTATGCACTCAGCTGGAATAGTAAAATGTATAAAGACTATTCGCAGGCTTATATGGATATAATGGATAATAATCCAAATACCAAAAGCTATGAAGACCTGCTTCCACCGAATGCCAGTTATAACGAAGACCAATTAAAAAATACATTGAAACGGCGAAAAGATTCTTTCCGTCGATTCAGAGACCTTAGCATTTTTGCATTTATCGGAGTATATATAATCTCAATCATCGACGCCTATGTGGATGCCGAATTATCGAACTTCGATATAACTCCCGATTTAAGTATGAGAGTAGAACCTACCGTTATTAACGACAATCTACAGTTTCATAATTCCAACCGGAAGTCGGTAGGTGTACAATGTGTATTGCGGTTTTAAGAACACAACAAAGATTGAACTTATTATTAAAGAATGAAGAATTTGATTAATTACTGTCCGTTAGTTTTCCTTTTCCTGTTAGCAACACTTCAGGTGAAAGGACAAAGTGTAGATGTACTTATCCATGAGAATGGAGCTGAACGTAAAGAGAGTATCGATTTACCTAAAAGTATGACCTATCCACTGGATAGTCTGCTCAACGACTGGAAAGCAAAAAATTATATCGACTTAGGAAAAGATTGCAGTACAGCCGAAGTAAATCCGTTATTCAGCGACTCCATATATATGGATCGCCTCTCACGTATTCCTGCCGTAATGGAAATGCCATACAACGAGATCGTACGTAAGTTTATTGATATGTACGCTGGTCGTTTACGCAATCAGGTATCTTTTATGCTAAGTGCATGTAATTTCTATATGCCTATTTTCGAAGAAGCACTTGATGCCTACGGAATTCCATTGGAATTGAAATATCTACCTATCATAGAATCTGCTTTGAATCCATCTGCCGTTTCACGTGCTGGCGCTTCCGGCCTATGGCAGTTCATGATTGGAACCGGTAAGATTTACGGGCTCGAATCTAACAGCCTTGTTGATGAACGCCGCGACCCGATTAAGGCAACTTGGGCTGCTGCACGTTACCTAAAGGAAATGTATAACATCTATGGCGACTGGAACTTGGTTATCGCTGCCTATAACTGCGGTCCCGGAACTGTCAATAAAGCAATCCGCCGTGCAGGAGGTGAAAAGGATTATTGGAAGATCTACAATTTTTTACCGAAAGAAACGCGCGGATATGTACCTGCTTTCATCGCAGCCAATTACGTCATGACTTACTATTGTGACCATAACATTTGCCCGATGGAAACAAATATTCCAGCTAGTACAGATACAGTACAAGTCAGCCAAAACTTACATTTTGAACAGATCGCAGAGCTTTGCAAAGTACCTTTGGATGAGATTAAGAGTTTGAATCCGCAATATAAGCAACAAGTTGTACCAGGAGATATCAAGCCATACACACTTCGCTTACCTTTAACAGCTATTAGCTCCTTTATTGATTGCCAAGATACGATTTATGCATATCGTTCGGATGAACTATTCCGCAACCGTAGAACTGTAGCAGTAAAAAATGATACGCCAACCGCTGCACGTAAAAAGACTGCAACCACCGGTAAAGGTAACGTGAGGTACCATAAGATCAAGAGTGGAGAGACTTTATCAACCATAGCATCTCGATACGGCGTTCGAGTTAAAGATTTACAAAATTGGAACGGATTATCGAACACCAAAATCGCAGCTGGAAAAAATTTGAAAATTTACAAATAACTTATTCCTTACTTGCACCGTTCGGAAATTTGTCTATTTTTGCACAATTAAGCAAGTGAAAGGATCACAATATGAATAATCGGCCCGCTAAAGAAATAACTGAAGAAGATATGATTAATAAGGAGTTCCAAGAACTCCTTAACGATTACCTTGCTACCAAACATCGCAAACGAGTCGAAATCATCACAAAAGCATTTAATTTTGCCAATCAAGCGCATAAAGGAATTAAGCGCAGATCCGGTGAGCCCTACATCATGCACCCGATTGCGGTTGCCAAAATCGTATGCAATGAAATAGGACTTGGATCTACTTCCATTTGCTCAGCCCTACTGCACGATGTTGTAGAAGACACCGATTATACCGTAGAAGATATTGAAAACATCTTTGGCCCGAAGATAGCCCAAATTGTAGATGGACTAACTAAAATCTCGGGAGGGATCTTTGGTGATCGTGCCTCGGCACAAGCAGAGAACTTCAAGAAGTTGCTGCTTACCATGTCGAGTGATATACGGGTGATTCTGATAAAAATTGCCGACCGCCTACACAATATGCGTACGTTGGGCTCCATGCTTCCCAATAAGCAATACAAAATCGCAGGTGAAACACTCTACATCTATGCTCCTCTAGCCAATCGACTGGGATTGAATAAGATAAAAACGGAGTTAGAAAACCTCAGCTTCAAATACGAACATCCTGAAGAGTATGAGGAAATAGAAGAAAAACTCAATGAAACTGCCGTAGAACGTGACAAAGCTTTCAATGAGTTTACCGCTCCTATACGCACGCAATTAGATAGAAAGGGATTGAAGTATCGCATCCTCGCACGAGTTAAATCGATCTATTCCATCTGGAATAAGATGCAGACTAAGCATGTGCCTTTTGAAGAGATTTTTGATCTTCTTGCTGTCCGAATCATATTTGAGCCGCGTAATACTGAGGAAGAGTTGAACGACTGTTTCGATATTTACGCATCCATTTCTAAAATATACAAGCCGCACCCTGACCGTTTGCGTGACTGGGTAAGCCATCCGAGAGCGAATGGATACCAGGCTTTACATGTCACACTCATGGGACAGAACGGACAATGGATTGAAGTACAAATTCGCAGTGAGCGAATGAATGATGTTGCCGAACAAGGTTTTGCAGCCCATTGGAAATACAAAGATGGCGGCGGAGGTGAAGATGAAGGAGAATTGGAAAAATGGTTGAAAACCATTAAAGAGATCCTAGATGACCCGCAACCTGATGCGATCGACTTTCTGGATACAATCAAACTGAATCTTTTTGCATCCGAGATATTTGTGTTTACCCCCAAAGGTGAACTTAAAACAATGCCGCAGAACTCGACTGCGCTCGACTTTGCCTTTTCACTCCACACTGATATTGGCAGTCACTGCATTGGTGCCAAAGTGAATCATAAACTAGTACCATTAAGCCATAAGCTACAAAGCGGCGATCAGGTAGAAATACTTACTTCCAAATCGCAACGGGTTCAGCCACAATGGGAATTATTTGCCACAACGGCTCGAGCACGTACAAAAATTGCCGCTATACTACGCAAAGAACGTAAGATCAATCAGAAGAAAGGAGACGAAATTCTCACTGAATTTCTGAAAAAAGAAGAAATACGTCCGGGCGAGATTACAATTGATAAACTCCGTAGGCTTCATAATTTTAAAAATGAAGAAGAACTACTTGCCGCGATAGGTAGTAAAACGATTGTTCTTGGTGAAGCAGATAAGAATGAGTTGAGAGAAAAACAACCCAGTAACTGGAAAAAGTATCTGACCTTTTCCTTTGGTGGTGGTGGTAAAGACAAGCTAGAGAGTAAAGAGCCTTCTGAAAAAGAGAAGATCAATCCAAAACTAGTACTCAAGCTCACCGAAGAAAGTTTGCAAACGAAATATATCATGGCAGAATGTTGCCACCCCATTCCGGGCGATGATGTACTGGGGTACATTGATGACAATGATCGAGTTGTTATTCACAAACGTCAATGCCCCGTAGCAGCTAAACTAAAAAGCAGCTATGGCAATCGCATCCTAGCAACAGTTTGGGATACACACAAAGAACTTTCTTTTTTGGTATATATCTATATAAAAGGTATAGACAGTGTAGGCTTACTTAATGAAGTAACGCAGATCATTTCCCGACAACTCAATGTTAACATACGTAAGTTAAGTATAGAAACGAATGATGGAATCTTTGAAGGAAAGATTCAGTTGTGGGTTCATGATGTGGAAGACGTAAGGATGATATGCAACAATCTCAAGAAGGTGAACAACATTAAACAAGTCAACCGCGTAGAAGGATAAAAAGAAATAAGAAACAGAAAAGAGTTAGCGTCCGTCTAACTCTTTTTTTATGGCTAGCAACTCTTCTTTAACAGTCTTCAGCCTATTTAAAATTTCGTAATTACGCTCGGTGTTATCTTTATTCGTTTTCAGTTTCTGTCTGGCACCGGGCAGAGTCATCCCCTTCTCCTTCACAAGGTGATAAATCAAGCCGATAGTTTCTACATCTTCTTTGCGGTATTGACGGATTCCGCGTCCTCCGGTACGAGGATTTATTTGTGGAAACTCCTTTTCCCAAAAGCGAAGGAGTGACTGGTTTACGCCAAACATATCGGCTACTTCACCAATCGAATAATAGAGCTTTAATTTTTGTTCTGATTCAGACATTGAGTTTATTCTTTAAACGTTAGTCGAACACTTTTCCATGATTAGCTGCCAACTGGATCATCTTATCATAATCCTCAGCATTTAAATCCATGAAATAATAATTGATCGGATTAACCACCTGTCCCTTTACATGTACCTCATAATGTAAATGAGGCCCGGTACTCTTTCCTGTGCTCCCTACTCCACCAATTACTTCTCCACGAACAACTTTCTTACCCAGCTTAGTACGGAAATCCTGTAAATGGGCATACCAAGTACGATATCCAAAACCGTGGTCGATAATAATCGTATTCCCGTAACCGGTCTCCCATCCCATCTTCACTACTGTTCCGTTGCCGGTTGCATATACATCGGTTCCCGGATGAGCCGAGAAATCCATCCCTGAGTGAAATTTAGTCGTCCCATAAATAGGATCAATACGTGTCCCATATCCCGAAGCCGTCTGTCGAAGGTCTTTATTGGATATCGGTTGAATCGCAGGCATACATTTCAGCATTTCATCATGATTCTTACACATAGCTACCACGTCATCGAAGGATTTAGATTGGATATATAACTGTTTCGTTAGCACATCCAGTTTCTGAGTCGTATTCACCACCAATTTGGCATTCGCCAAATCCATCAACTCTTCATAACGATTGGTTCCACCATATCCTGCCATCCGAATAGCAGGTGATATGGGATCAGCTTGCAGAATCACTCGATAGAGATTATCATCACGTTGCTGAACATCCTGAAGTACTCCCATAGCATCATCCAACCGCCGGGAAAGTACATTATATTGTGCCAGAAGCTGGCTATTTTCTTTTCGCAATTCTTTTTCAGACGGAGAGCCAAAAATCAAAAGCAATACGATAAAGCTCCCTGCCCCCAACCCCATCCCAATGAAGAGCCTGCGCAAAATACTGAGTGCACGCTGCCGCACAGTAGGTAAATTCGATCATATGTCTGCGTCTGTGGATTATAGATGTAGTAAACTTTACGCATCTTTTTGGAAATATTTCGCTTGTTAATACGGCAAAAGTAATAAAAACAAGCTATCTTTGCACAGTTTTTTGAGATTATTAACCTCAACGATAGATATATAAAGAAGTATGTTGACTGCAAAAGAGATCAGAGATTCATTCAAGAATTTCTTTGAGTCGAAAGGACATCATATTGTACCTTCGGCTCCAATGGTGATTAAAGATGATCCTACCCTAATGTTCACCAACGCAGGGATGAATCAGTTTAAAGATATTATTTTAGGAAACCAACCGGCGAAATACCACAGAGTCGCTGACTCACAAAAGTGTTTGCGTGTCAGCGGAAAGCACAATGACTTGGAAGAGGTAGGACACGACACCTATCATCACACGATGTTTGAGATGCTCGGCAACTGGTCCTTTGGCGATTATTTCAAAAAAGAAGCTATCTATTGGGCGTGGGAATACTTGGTTGATGTACTGAAACTGAATCCGGAAGATCTATATGCAACCGTATTTGAGGGAAGTCCTGAAGAAGGACTAAGCCGGGATGATGAAGCATCTTCTTATTGGGAAAAGTTTCTGCCCAAAGACCATATCATTAATGGTAATAAGCATGACAACTTCTGGGAAATGGGTGATACCGGACCTTGTGGCCCTTGTTCTGAGCTCCATATCGACCTCCGTCCTGCTGCCGAACGCGCCAAAATCTCCGGACGTGACTTAGTCAACCATGACCATCCACAAGTTATAGAAATATGGAACCTAGTATTTATGCAATACAATCGCAAGGCGGACGGTAGCTTGAACCACTTCCCGCCAAGGTAATCGATACCGGAATGGGATTTGAACGTCTTTGTATGGCATTGCAGGGAAAGACTTCCAACTATGACACGGATGTGTTCCAACCGCTAATTAAAGCGATAGCCAGTATCGCAAAAACCGAATATGGCAAAAACATACAGCAAGATATCGCAATGCGTGTTATTGCCGACCATATCCGCACCATTGCATTCTCTATTACAGACGGTCAATTGCCTTCGAACGCTAAAGCCGGATACGTCATTCGCCGTATTCTCCGCCGTGCTGTTCGCTACGGTTATACATTCCTTAATCAAAAGCAAGCATTCATGTACGAGCTTATTCCCGTATTGATCGATAGCATGGGAGAAGCTTATCCGGAACTGATTGCTCAAAAAGGATTGATAGAGAAGGTTATTAAAGAAGAAGAGGAGTCATTCTTACGCACATTGGAAACCGGTATCCGTTTGCTCGACAAAACATTTGCAGACGCAAAAGCTGCCGGAAAGACAGAAATCAGCGGAAAAGACGCCTTTACATTATATGATACTTTCGGTTTCCCACTTGACTTGACAGAGCTGATACTCCGTGAGAATGGAATGACAGTAAACAATGAAGAGTTCGATGCAGAGATGCAACAACAAAAGCAACGCGCTCGTAATGCTGCAAGCGTAGAGACCGGAGATTGGACGATTCTGAAAGAAGGCACGTCTGACTTCGTAGGGTATGATTATACCGAATACGAAACCTCTATTCTACGTTACCGCCAGGTGAAGCAAAAAAACCAGACACTGTATCAAATCGTACTCGATAACACGCCTTTCTATGCAGAGAGTGGAGGACAGGTAGGTGATACCGGTGTTTTGATCAATGAATTCGAGACCATTGAAGTGATCGATACGAAAAAAGAGAATAACCTGCCGATACATATCACTAAAAAGCTTCCTGAACATCTGCAAGCTCCTATGATGGCTTGTGTAGATACAGACAAGCGTGCTAGTTGTGCTGCAAACCACTCCGCTACTCACTTGTTGGACGAGGCTCTACGTGAAGTACTTGGAGAACATGTAGAACAAAAGGGATCGTTAGTTACTCCGGACTCATTACGTTTTGACTTCTCACATTTCCAAAAAGTTACCGATGAAGAGATTCGCAAGGTGGAACATTTGGTTAATGCTAAAATACGTGCCAATATCCCATTGACAGAGCATCGGGATATTCCAATCGAAGAGGCTAAAGAATTAGGAGCGATTGCCCTATTTGGTGAAAAGTATGGCGATAGAGTGCGCGTTATTCAATTTGGTTCATCCATAGAGTTCTGTGGAGGTATACACGTTGCCGCAACAGGAAGTATCGGTATGGTGAAAATTATTTCAGAAAGTTCGGTCGCAGCTGGTGTTCGTCGTATTGAAGCTTATTCAGGAGTACGTGTGGAAGAATTACTGGATACCATTCAAGACACACTCAGCGACTTAAAAGCACTATTCAATAATACACCGGATCTTGGAACTGCAATCCGCAAATTTATTGAGGAAAACTCCGGGCTGAAAAAGCAAATAGAAGACTATATGAAAGAAAAAGAATCTTCTATCAAAGAAAGACTACTGAGGAACGTTCAGGATATTAACGGAATGAAAGTTATCAAGCTTTGTGCTCCGCTACCTATCGAAGTAGTAAAAAACATTGCTTTCCAGCTGCGTGGTGAAATTACGGAGAATCTATTCTTCGTAGCGGGAACAATCGATCATGAGAAACCAATGCTTACCGTTATGCTCAGCGACAACCTTGTTGCCAGCGGTTTGAAAGCCGGTAATCTGGTTAAAGAAGCGGCTAAATTGATTCAAGGTGGCGGTGGTGGACAGCCTCACTTTGCAACAGCCGGAGGTAAAAACATAGATGGATTGAACGCTGCTATAGAAAAGGTTATTGAGCTAGCTCGTTCGTAATCTCGACATACAACTTACATACGAAAGAGGTTGGTTTCTTATGAAAAAGAGAAGCCAACCTCTTTTTATTATCTTTTTTTCCTACATTTGCATTTGGAACATGTATTTGTACAATAACCCTAATTCACTTTTAATGAAAACACCAACCTATCTACTCTTAACTTTAGGCTGTCTTCTTGCAGCATGTACAACATCTAAAGATATTGATTATACAGCTTATGTCAATCCATTTATAGGCACTGATTTTACCGGTAATACATACCCCGGCGCACAAGCTCCGTTTGGTATGGTACAACTAAGTCCGGACAACGGCCTTCCGGGTTGGGATCGCATTTCCGGTTATTTTTATCCGGACAGCACAATTGCCGGTTTCAGCCATACGCATCTTTCCGGAACCGGTGCCGGAGATCTATACGACATATCTTTTATGCCCGTAACACTTCCCTACCAAGAAGCGGAAGCACCACTCGGTATACACTCTAAATTCTCTCATGACGATGAAACGGCCTATGCCGGATATTATCAGGTCTTCCTGAAAGACTACCAGATCAACGTAGAACTAACAGCAACCGAACGGTGCGGTATCCAACGATATACTTTTCCAAAAGCCAACTCCGCTATCTTTCTAAACCTAAAGAAAGCGATGAACTGGGATTTCACCAACGACTCGTATATCGAAGTGGTAGACTCAGTCACGATACAGGGTTATCGCTTCTCCGACGGATGGGCACGTAATCAACGAATTTATTTCCACACACGTTTTTCCCGTCCTTTCGAAAAAATGGAAATGGATACCACTGCCATACATAAAGATGGAAAACGTATCGGTACGGCTGTTGTTGCCCGTTTTGATTTCCAAACAGAGGAAGGAGATCAGATTCTGGTCAATACCGCTATATCCGGTGTTAGCATGGAAGGTGCCGCTAAGAACTTACAAGCTGAAGTTCCTGAAAATGATTTCGACCGATACCTGGCCCATACCAAAGACAATTGGAACCGTCAACTCAGTAAGATTGAGATTCAAACAGATCAGCTAGATGATAAAGTCAACTTCTATACAGCTTTGTATCATTCCATGCTGGCTCCCACTATCTACAGCGATGTAGACGGAAGTTATTACGGACCTGATCAAAAAGTACATCAGGCCGAAGGATGGGTAAACTACAGTACTTTTTCGCTATGGGATACATATCGGGCTTCTCATCCCCTATTCACTTATACCGAACCGGAGCGCGTAAACAACATGGTAAAATCTCTCCTAGCCTTTTACGAACAGAACGGGCGTCTTCCGGTATGGAATTTCTATGGCAGCGAAACAGACATGATGATCGGTTACCACGCAGTTCCTGTCATTGTGGATGCCTACCTGAAAGGTATCGGTGACTTTGATGCAGAAAAAGCGTTGGACGCTTGTATAGCTACTGCGAACATCGACAAATATCGGGGCATCGGGATATACAAGGAAATTGGTTATATACCATATAATTTAACCGACGAGTATAATAACGAAAACTGGTCGTTATCCAAAACATTGGAATATGCCTTTGACGATTATTGCATCGCTGAAATGGCGACTAAATTGGGAAAGAAAGAAATAGCCGATACCTTCTACCGTCGCTCACAAAACTATAAGAATGTATATAACCCAAACAGTTCCTTCATGCAACCACGTGACGAGAAAGGTGCTTTTATTAAAGACTTTCGTGCTGAGGACTATACGCCACACATCTGCGAAAGCAATGGATGGCAATATTTCTGGTCAGTACAGCACGATATTGACGGTTTAATCGGCCTCGTAGGCGGAAAGAAACGGTTTGCGGAAAAATTGGATAGTATGTTCACTTACCATCCTTCAGCTGAAGATGAACTTCCTATTTTCAGTACCGGTATGATTGGGCAGTATGCACATGGCAATGAGCCCAGTCATCATGTAATTTACCTCTTCAATGCAGTAGGACAGCCCTACCGAACACAAGAATACGTAGCCAAGGTGATGCACGAACTGTACCGGAACTCTCCGGCCGGTCTTTGTGGAAACGAAGACTGCGGACAAATGTCAGCCTGGTATGTATTCAGTGCGATGGGATTTTACCCGGTAAATCCGGTCTGCGGAAAATACGAAATAGGCACGCCGCTATTCCCGGAAACCAAACTACATTTAGCCAATGGGAAAACATTCACAGTATTGGCTCCTAAGGTAAGCAAGAAAAACATTTATATTCATTCCGTTAAAGTAAATGGAGTGGCCTATGACAAGACCTATTTCACGCATGAACAGATTATGAGTGGAGCCACTGTAGAATTCGAAATGAGTAATACACCTAAATCCTAAACCAAACCAAAGAAAAAATGAATGGGAATTTTGATTTAAAATACCAGGCTTTATTTCGCAAATACTACCCCAACCTCATTTTCTATGCAACTCGTATTGTTGGAGATGAGGAGGCCGAAGATGTAGTTCAGGATGTATTTGTGGAATTATGGAAACGAAAAGACAGCATAGAGATAGGCGAACAAATCCAAGCCTTTCTCTACCGGGCAGTTTATACCCGTTCGCTTAATGTACTCAAACGCCGGAATATAGCTGACGGCTATTGCAACGCTCTGGAGGATATCAATCAGAGACGAGCTGCATTCTATCACCCGGACAATAACGACGTTATTCGCCGAATAGAGAATCAAGAGTTGCGTAAGGAAATTCTAGGCGCCATTAACGAACTTCCCGAAAAATGCAAGGAAGTGTTTAAGCTCAGTTACCTGCACGACATGAAAAATAAAGAAATAGCCGACCTTATGGGGGTTTCGCTTCGAACAATCGAAGCTCATATGTACAAAGCATTAAAATACCTTCGAAGCAGACTGGAACATTTAATGCTGCTTTTGCTTTTATTTTTAATGAAATGAATAAGTGTTATTGCCACATTGATTGTTATTATAATGTAAACGTATAGAAAATGAAGAATCTGAGTGAAGACATACTAAATAGATACCTAACAGGAAAGTGTTCTGAAAAAGACCTTTCTGAGATAAATTCCTGGCTTCAGGAGTCGGAGGAGAATGCACGGCAACTCTTCGGCATGGAAGAAGTCTATCACTTAGGTAAGTTATCGGCAGACACTGTTTCAGAAAAAACAGCCAGAGCCGAGAGGAGATTATATAAAAGACTGCAACAAGAGTATGTACCGACAGAGCAAAGAAGAATCCGTAAACCGTGGATGCAGATTGCCGCCTCCATAGCAGTTATTCTATTAGTAGGGAGTGGCATTCTCTATTGGTATTCACGCACGGACATTGCCCGCGACATGTTAGTTGCCGCAGCATCGGAAGGTATTGTTCAGGAAGTTGTGCTTCCGGATGGAACAAAAGTATGGCTCAACAATGCAGCTACTTTAAAATATCCCCGTGAGTTTTCGGAGAATGAGCGAAATGTATATCTGGAAGGAGAAGCATACTTTCAAGTAACTAAAAACCACCAAAAGCCTTTTATTGTAGAAAGCGATGCAATGCGGGTACGTGTATTAGGAACTTCATTCAATTTTAAGTGTGTCAAAAGCAGCCAGATAGCTGAAGCGACTTTGATTGAAGGAGAAATTGAAGTAAGGGGGAATAATGATGAAGGGATGATTGTACTTTCACCGGGACAACGTGCCGAATTAAATAAAGCCAGCAGAAGGCTGGTTGTCAAGCAAGTGGATGCAAAATTAGATATCGTATGGCATGATAATCTGATTCCATTTGAGAAGGCCAACATCTTCACCATTACAAAAGCACTTGAACGTTTTTATGACGTAAAGATCATCCTCTCACCAGATATGAAGGCTGATAAGACCTATTCGGGCGTATTAAAGAAGAAGTCCACAATCGAATCCGTTCTAAAGTCGCTGAATAATTCCATACCAATGAACTATAAAATTGTCGGAAGCAATATTTTCATCTCTCCGGATGAAAAATAACTCCGGTTACCAAATAAAGACACCAATACTATGAAATTAAAAACATTCCTTATAGGATGTTTAGGAGGTTTTTTCGCATTTAGCTCCTGCACAGAATCCACGAAAGTAAAAGATTACAGCGCATACGTCAATCCTTTCATCGGGACCGGCGGACACGGACATACATTTCCGGGATCAGTAGTACCACACGGTATGATCCAACCCAGCCCCGACACACGCATAGACGGATGGGACGCTTGTTCAGGCTATTACTATGCCGATTCTACCATCAACGGATTCTCTCACACGCATGTCAGTGGTACCGGATGTTGCGACTATGGAGATGTTTTATTGATGCCGACAACTGGTACACAAGAATATACGATCACCGATTCACAAAGCCAACAACTTCCCTACGCTTCCTCGTTTTCACACTCAAACGAAACAGCCGAACCCGGATATTATGCCGTATTTCTGGATAGGTATCAGGTAAAAGCAGAACTAACTGCAACCAAACGGGGCGCACTCCACCGATATACTTTCCCGGAAAGTAAGGAAGCCGGATTCATTCTCGATCTCGACTATAGCCTGCAACGACAGACCAATTCGGAAATGGAGATTGAAGTCATCAGTGACACCGAGATCATCGGACATAAGAAAACAACCTACTGGGCATTCGACCAGTACATTAATTTCTATGCCAAGTTCTCCAAACCGTTTACACATACACTCATCACGGACTCTGTAACAATGGACGACGGCAAGCGTCTCCCTGTCTGCAAAGTTCTGTTACAGTTCAACACTCATAAAGACGAACAGGTATTGGTTAAAGTCGGCGTATCGGCTGTGGATACAGAAGGTGCCCGTAAAAACGTAGAGACCGAAATCCCCGACTGGAACTTCGACCGGATACGCACCAACGCACGTGCCGATTGGAACCGTTATCTATCCAAAATCGATATTACAACGGCGGATGAGAATGATAAGACTATATTCTATACTTCGCTGTATCACACCGCCATTAGCCCCAATCTGTTTACAGATATGGACGGGCGATACCTTGGAATGGACCTTACTGTTCATCAAGGGGACACGATCAACCCGATATATACGGTATTCTCTTTATGGGATACTTTCCGGGCCCTGCATCCATTAATGACAATTATCGATCCGGAACTCAATAACCAGTTCGTTAACTCACTGATTAAAAAGCATCAGGAGGGTGGCATATTCCCGATGTGGGAGTTGGCGTCCAACTACACCGGTACCATGATCGGATACCATGCCGTACCTGTCATCGTAGATGCGTATGTGAAAGGTTACCGTAATTTTGATATACGCGAAGCTTATAAAGCCTCTCTGCGTGCTGCCGAGTATGACACCAACGGCATTAAGTGCCCGGCTCTTGTTTTGCCGCATCTGATGCCAAAGGCTAAGTATTACAAAAACACAATCGGATACATCCCGTGCGATCGCGAGAATGAGTCGGTTGCTAAAGCGCTAGAGTATGCTTATGATGATTGGTGCATCTCTGTTTTCGCCGAGGCAATGGGTGATTCTGAAGTACAAACAAAATATGCCCGTTTGGCAAAAGCTTACGAGTTCTACTTCGATAAGTCGACCCGCTTCATGCGTGGACTAGACTCTAAGGGAGAATGGCGTACGCCTTTCAATCCGCGTGCTTCCACCCACCGTACCGACGACTATTGTGAAGGTACTGCCTGGCAATGGACCTGGTTTGTTCCGCATGATGTAGATGGGCTTATCAACTTGATGGGTGGAAAAGAGCCTTTCATAGAAAAACTGGACTCTTTATTTACGGCCGATTCTTCGCTGGAAGGAGAAGCTACATCCGCAGATATCAGCGGACTTATCGGACAATACGCACATGGCAATGAACCCAGCCATCACATCATACATCTGTATAATTATGCCGATGCTCCCTGGAGAACTCAGGAACTTGTAGACAGTGTTTATAAGAGCCAATACTCCAACCGGGTAGACGGATTGTCGGGTAATGAAGACTGTGGGCAGATGTCTGCCTGGTATATTCTCAACTCAATGGGCTTCTATCAAGTATGTCCGGGCAAACCGGTTTACTCCATCGGGCGTCCTGCCTTTGATAAAGTTGTGATCAACCTGCCGGGCGATAAGAAGTTCAGCATTTACGTGAAAAACAATGCCAAAAGCCACAAATACATACAAAGTGTGTCGTTGAACGGCAAAGCGTTGACCACCCCTTTCTTCAGCCATGAGGATCTTGTGAGAGGAGGGGTAATGGAAATTGAGATGAGCAGTCAACCCACGCGTTGGGGTATTCAATAATCACTAATTGTCAACCCATACCATGAAAAAACTCTTTCTACTAATTTGTGCATTCAGCTGCACACTCTTTGCCCATGCCAACGACTGGACACAATACGTCAACCCACTAATGGGTAGCCAGTCCAGTTACGAGTTATCAACAGGCAATACATATCCTGCCATTGCACGTCCCTGGGGAATGAACTTCTGGACTCCACAAACCGGAAAGATGGGCGATGGATGGCAATATACATACACCGCCAATAAAATACGCGGATTCAAACAAACGCATCAGCCAAGTCCATGGATCAACGATTACGGACAATTCTCCATTATGCCGGTGGTCGGCAAGCCGGAGTTCGACGAAGAGAAGCGTGCCAGTTGGTTTGCTCACAAAGGAGAAACCGTAACTCCTTACTACTATAAGGTATATCTGGCCGAACATGATGTAATAACGGAAATGAGCCCGACGGAACGCGCGGTGTTATTCCGCTTCACTTTCCCCGAAAACGATCATTCATATATCGTTGTAGATGCTTTCGACAAAGGTTCTTATGTAAGATAATCCCTGAAGAGCATAAAATCATCGGTTACACAACCCGCAACAGCGGCGGAGTACCTGATAACTTCAAAAACTATTTCATTATTGAATTCGACAAACCGTTTATCTATCGGGCTACCGTGTCGAATGGCACCCTACAGGAGACCCTAACGGAACAAGCCTCCAATCATGCCGGGGCAATTATCGGATTCAAGACAAGCAAAGGAGAGAAAGTACACGCCCGTATCGCCTCATCGTTCATCAGCTTCGAGCAGGCAGCTTTGAACCTCAAGGAACTAGGCAACGACTCGATGGAACAACTTGCCGGAAAAGGAAAAGAAGCCTGGAACCGTGTATTGGGCAAGATAGAAGTGGAAGGAGGCAACCTGGATCAATACCGTACATTCTATTCGTGCCTATACCGTTCGTTACTCTTCCCACGGAAATTCTATGAGGTAGACATCAACGGCAATCCGGTACATTACAGTCCCTACAACGGGCAAGTATTGCCGGGCTATATGTTCACCGACACAGGTTTCTGGGATACTTTCCGTGGTTTGTTTCCACTGTTAAACCTAGTCTATCCTTCGATCAATAAAGAGATCCAAGAGGGACTTATCAACACCTATAAAGAAAGTGGCTTCTTTCCCGAATGGGCTAGCCCGGGACATAGAGATTGTATGGTTGGCAACAATTCCGCTTCCGTTTTGGCAGACGCTTACTTAAAAGGCATACGGGTGGATGATATTAAAACATTGTACGAAGGACTTGTCAAAGGTGCGAATCACGTGCATCCCCAAGTCTCTTCGACCGGTCGTCTGGGACATGAATACTACAATAAGCTGGGCTATGTTCCCTATGACGTGAATGTTAATGAGAATGCAGCACGTACATTGGAGTATGCCTACAATGATTGGTGCATCTATCAGATAGCTAAAGAGTTGAAACGTCCCAAAAAGGAGATCAACCTGTACGCCAAGCGTGCCATGAATTATAAAAACTTATTCGACAAGGAATCGAAACTGATGCGTGGACGTAATCAAGACGGTACATTCCAATCTCCCTTCTCACCACTGAAATGGGGTGACGCGTTTACCGAAGGCAATAGTTGGCACTATACCTGGTCTGTATTTCACGATCCGCAGGGGTTGATTGACTTGATGGGCGGCACAGAAAGCTTTGTAACAATGATGGATTCTGTCTTTGCTGTTCCTCCTGTATTCGATGAAAGCTATTACGGACAGGTGATTCATGAAATACGCGAAATGACAGTTATGAACATGGGTAACTATGCGCACGGTAACCAACCGATCCAGCATATGATTTATCTATATGATTATGCCGGCCAACCTTGGAAAGCACAATATTGGCTGCGTCAGGTGATGGATCGAATGTACACTCCGGGGCCGGATGGCTATTGTGGAGATGAAGACAACGGACAAACTTCCGCTTGGTATGTATTTTCCGCATTGGGCTTTTATCCGGTTTGTCCCGGCACGGATGAATACGTTATGGGTGCTCCGTTATTCAAGAAAGCTACTGTTCATTTTGAGAATGGCAATAACCTGATTATCGAAGCGCCGAACAATAGTCCCCAGAATTTCTATATCAATTCTATGAGTTTTAATGGAGAAGCGTATACACGGAACTATCTCCGTCATGCCGATCTACTCAAAGGAGGTGCTATCCGGATAGAGATGAACAATCAACCTAATCTTTACAGAGGAGTAAAAGCTGAAGATTTGCCCTACTCTTTTTCGAAAGAGCAACAGTAAGCGAATATACAGATATGCTATTCCTTTGATTTCGATATTGATTTCAAGATACAAGCTGTACAGTTAAAAGTGATGGTCTGAGAGTAAATTATTTACTTTCAGACCATCACTTTTAATTCCTATTTAGTACTTTTGTCTGATAAAACACCACAATCATGGAAGAAAAACTTGACTTTTCAAAAATCCCTTTTGAATATCCGATGTGCCTAAACCAACAATGCCCCAAAGCTTCTACATGCTTAAGACAACTTACCGCACAAAGTATACCCGAAGATACCAATTATTTAGTTATTGTCAATCCGAAGAAACTACCCGTTCAGCAAGAGACCTGCCTTTACTATCGTTCCAATGTAAAAATACGCTTTG
Source organism: Bacteroides reticulotermitis JCM 10512 (assembly GCF_000517545.1). GTDB lineage: Bacteria > Bacteroidota > Bacteroidia > Bacteroidales > Bacteroidaceae > Bacteroides > Bacteroides reticulotermitis. Next base: position 143,878 of record NZ_BAIV01000012.1, read on the forward strand.
CCAAAGGCTTCATAGGTATACTAGAATCACTACCCCACAAACAGATGCAAGTTGTCATTGCACGCTTAATAATTTTTTTTGATCGTAGAACCTATTACCGGGTCCGTAAAGGTGAACGTTTACTCTCTCCTAGTGAACAAAAGAGTATACTGAATATCCTCAGAAGTTGCGGAATAGCTCAGCCACAAGATTTTGACGCATACATCGAAATTTACGATTGGTAATTGAACGATTTTTCTTTCTCTTACCTCGGTTAACATAGGAGCTTCTGCTTCACCTTCGGTTTCATGAACTTCCAAGCCGAAACGTTTTCTCAAATACTTTGGGATCATTTTCTCTATGTCCACCGGTATTGAGGAGAAGTTGATTCTTATTTGCAGGTTGCAGTAATACAAGATCGAGAATCAGTATCATTGGCTTTATTGTGATATAAGCTTCAAATCAAATGTTCTCCCATCCTTTCCTCGAATGTAACGTACGTCATAACACACGGCACCTTGTATGGTTAGTACGTATACGCCGTTTACTTCACCTTGATATATTTCGTTATAGAATAATTGCCGTGTGTTGGGACGGCCTTCCCCACTCCTATCTTCAACAACCTCTTCTCGGTCATAATGAATAGGAATACGCTCCGCTTGCCCTTTGTAGAACACAAAGCCACCCGCTATGTTTTCATCATAGACAGCCATGCGTAACTTAAAATTAGTCGTCAATCCTACTGACTGTAATTGCATATCTAAATAATGTGTGTGGCAATCCACTTCTTCAAACACGATTTCATTATCTTCGTTAAACAACACATTGCCTGTGGCCTCATCTCGCATGGCTTCCAAACATTGTTGTTCGATAAGTATCATTTGGTTATCAACCAATTTATACGTTTGAGAGGCTACACTTGCACCTGCACGGGAGCGATTGCGAGAAGTTATTGTTTTGGATGAACCATCGAACACTAGATTTGTGCCTTCAAACCCACTTTCTATAAAAGTCTTGGTTTCCGTATCGAATAGGAAATAGTAACTATAGAAATTATCTAATGTCCCACATCCTCCAAGCAAAGAAAAGTCGTCATGCCCATCGAAATTGTAATCTTCAATATCAAAGCTATCTCCTCGACCAGATGTATTCAGTTCGATCTTCTGTACAAGTTGCCGAGTTGGTTTATCCAAAACCTGCACACATACCCATTGGCTGTTATACGCCGTTTTTTCCTTGGACGAAACCAATTGCAGCATGTAGCACCCCAATTCTTTTTCATTGGTAATTTTACAATTCCATTCTTCGTTTTCGTCTTCTTCAGCCGTACGGAATTCAGTAAACAGGGGTATTTCCTTATTTTGTGCATTGATATATCCTACCGAAAAAGTCAACAGGGATAAGAGGGAGACTATAGGTAGTTTAATGTGTTTCATTTCGTTTAATAATTGCAACGGCCGTGCTATCGAGCAACCACGCTTCAAAAGGATCGGTTTCTAAAACGATCAGTTCCTCGCTACAAGCAAATCGTTGTCAAAAATAGCAAATTATCTGATAAGCTCCCACTATACTCCTTCATTCTTGTTATCTACAACAGGCTTTTACTTCTTCCCTTACAGTGCCAGCCTATTCTTTAGCACTGTCACAGTTGTGCCACCGCGGTGGCACAACTGTGACAGCGAAGTGGCAAAGCAGTGACAATGCGATGGCACAAATACTTCTTTAGCATGCTGCATGCAAAGTAACAGATCAATTATGTGAGTAACATTCTATCCCCAAACAAGCGCTATGTAATGCTATCAACAAAACAATCCGGAGGCTATATACGTTTATTAAGTCTCAGAACTACAGTCGATTATTAAAGAGTTACTGGTGCATATTTCAAACTAGTCTTAACTTTCTTTTAAAAAAGAGAAAGAGAACTAAGTGTTTATTTCAGTTACATTGTTTTATTAGTAAAAGGATGAGGAAGTCGACACTCTCCCTTTGACTTTACTAAGTGTATAACCATTAAATTAAATGTATGGAAAGCAAATACTCGCTTCGAAAGCCGAATTTATTTCGAGCTTTACTGATTATCTTGTTTATAGCACTCCCCGTACAATGGGCTGCTGGGCAGTTGACCCTATCTACTCCTCGCACCACGCTCGGAGTAGTTATCAAACAAATTCAAGCTCAATCAAAGTATCAGTTCTTTTATGACGACAAATTATCTGCAATCGCCGTAGAGCCACTGCAAGTAAAAGATGCCTCGTTGGAGAAAGTACTGAGCACTCTTCTTAAAAACAAAGATGTCTCTTACAAAATTGAAGAGAATATCATCTATTTATCCACTAAAGAGACTTCGAAAAGTACACAACAAGTGGGAAAAGAACGTACCGTTACCGGACAGATTAAAGACGCCAAAGGCGAACCACTGATTGGAGTAAGCGTACTAATAAAAGGTACGACTGATGGAGGAATAAGCGACTTGGACGGTAATTATAAAGTTACTACCAACAACGCCAATCCCATCTTTGTATATTCATACGTTGGATACAAAACTCAAGAAGTTTCTTTAAAAAACCAAACATCTATTAATGTAACATTAATGGAAGATACCCAAGTTATCGATGAGGTAGTCATAACAGCCTTAGGTATCAAACGTTCCGAAAAGGCGTTAAGTTACAATGTTACTCAGATTGATGCCGAATCGGCATTAGCTGTCAAAGATGCCAACTTTATTAATTCACTAAACGGTAAAGTAGCCGGTTTGAATATCAATGCATCTTCTTCCGGTATCGGAGGAGCCAGCAAAGTAGTGATGCGTGGTTCAAGAGGGATCGAGCAATCGTCTAATGCACTTTATGTGATCGATGGTATCCCGATGTACAACCTGAGCGCAGCCGGTGGTAGTGAAGAGTTCCAATCACAAGGCTCAACAGAAGCCATTGCTGATATTAACCCGGAAGACATTCAGTCCATGTCTGTTCTGTCGGGTGCCGCTGCCGCTGCTTTATATGGTAGCAATGCATCCAATGGAGCCATTATTATCACAACTAAAAAAGGAGCAGTAGGACGCACCTCAGTTACTTTTTCGAGCAATACGGAAATCCTTTCTCCTTTCGTAATGCCTGAGTTTCAAAACCGTTATGGTACTTCAGGTACAGACGCCAGCTGGGGTTCAAAGCTCAATGCCGGCAATTACTATGGATATGATCCCAAGAGCGATTATCTGCAAAACGGACTGATCGGTACAGAAACCGTAACTTTTTCCACCGGTACCGAACATAACCAAACCTATGCATCAGTGGCTGCGGTTAATTCACGTGGCATTATTCCAAACAACAAATACGACCGCTACAACTTTACATTTCGGAATACAACCCTATTCCTGCAAGATAAGATGCGGTTAGATGTAGGTGCCCAGTACATCATGCAAAAAGACCGCAACATGATCAATCAAGGTATTTATGCCAACCCTTTGACTTCAGCTTATTTATTTCCTCGTGGAAATGACTGGGAAGAGTATAAGATGTACGAACGTTACGACCCAACCCGCAATTTATACACCCAATATTTTCCACAAGGCGGTGGTTCATTCCGCTTGCAGAATCCATATTGGATCAACTACCGCAATCTGCGTGAGAACGACAAAGATCGTTATATGTTGAGCGCGTCTTTATCTTATGATATACTAAGCTGGCTGAATGTTGCCGGACGTGTACGCGTTGACAACTCGCTTAACACCTATACACAGAAATACTATGCCTCAACAGAAAGAACAATCGCTGAGGGAGAAAACGGTTTCTATGGAGTCAGCAATATACGCGACAAACAAACCTATGCCGACCTACTAGTAAACATTAACAAACGTTTTGGAGACGATTGGTCATTAGTAGCCAACCTTGGTTCCTCTTACTCGGACACCCGTTCGGAAGATCTTACTGTTAGTGGCCCGATAGCAGATAACGGACTTCCTAACTACTTCACTGTTGTCCAATTGAGCAAAGAAACAGGCAAACGTACAGAAACCGGCTACCGCGAACAAGTCCAATCGATATTTGCTTCAGCCGAACTAGGATATAGAAGTACATACTACCTGACACTGACCGGACGTAACGATTGGCCCAGCCAGTTGAAAGGTCCCAAATCTAAAAATTCGTCCTTCTTCTATCCTTCAGTTGGTGCCTCTGTGGTACTTTCCGAACTTCTGACCTTACCTCAAAGCATTTCTTACTTGAAACTACGTGCTTCTTGGGCTTCTGTCGGACTACCTTTCGGACGTTTCCTGGCCTATCCGACTTTCCAATGGGATTCCTCAACAGGTGCTTTCTCTTCTCGATCGGCCTATCCATTGTACGACCTAAAGCCTGAGCGTACTGATTCTTGGGAATTCGGTATCACTGCCAACTTCCTGAAACATTTCAATATGGACTTCTCGTTCTATAGTACGAAGACTTACAACCAGACCATGGACGCTGGAATTTCTCCTACCGGAGGATACAATACATTCTATGCGCAAACGGGTAATGTCCGTAACCGCGGTGTTGAACTCTCGCTCGGATATAAAAACACTTGGGAGAAATTCACATGGAATACCAATTACACATTCAGTGCTAATAAAAACAAAATATTGGGTCTAATCGATGGATATATAAATCCAATAACCGGTGAAAAAATAA
>NZ_BAIV01000011.1 GCF_000517545.1 Bacteroides reticulotermitis JCM 10512
AGTTTAAAGTATGAAAAACAACAAGTTTTTATGTCTATTTGGCTGGACGGACACGGTCCGGCAAATCTTTTTTATTACTTTATTATCTACATTAGCCATAGGAGCCTCTGCACAAAACAAGGTAATCTCTGGCAGCGTCTTTGATTCGAATAAAGAAGCTGTAATTGGTGCTAGCGTAGTAGTTAAAGGCACTACCAATGGCACTATCACTGATTTCGATGGTAAATTTAGACTTTCTAATGTACCGAATAATGCCACTTTACAAGTTAGCTTTGTTGGCTACTCCACTCAATCAGTGTCAGTAGCCGGCAAAACAAACGTTGTCATCACCTTGCAGGAAGACACCAAGGTACTGGATGAAATTGTCGTAGTGGGCTATGGTGTACAAAAGAAAAGTGACATCACAGGAGCTATGGCGAGCGTTAGTGCCGAACAACTGACGGCAAGACCGGTAAATAACGCTTTCGAAGCTTTGCAAGGTAAAGCGGCCGGCGTGGACATCACAACTAGCGAACGCCCGGGTACTATCGGTGACATCCGCATCCGCGGTAACCGCTCCATTAGTGCAGAAAATGGTCCGCTATATGTAGTAGATGGTGTTCCCTTAATGTCGGCATCGGCTATTGAAACGCTGAATCCGCGTGATATCGAATCGATTGATATCTTAAAAGACGCTTCAGCTACTGCTATTTATGGATCACGTGGTGCTAACGGTGTTATTCTCGTTACAACTAAGCAAGGAAAATCTGGATCATTCAGCCTCAACTATGCGGGTACGGTTACGGTATCCGACATTGTTGACAAATCCCCCTCTATGAGTTCTTCGGAGTTTGTTAATTTCCGGCGTTGGGCAGCATACAATCTTGATCCTACTCAATATGCACATCCTGATTCTCCTACAATGGAAAACGATAAGCTGATTTTCGACAGTACATTGGACGGACAGACGTCCTTGAATAATGTAATGAAAGGATGGGCCGGTGGTAGCTGGGATCCTTCCAGAGTAGCTAATACAGACTGGACAGATTACGTTACTCAAACAAGCCTCTCACACGAGCATACATTAAGTGCAAGTGGCGGTACAGATAAATTGAATGCGTATGGTTCGTTTGGTTATCTTAGTAACAAAGGGACGCAAAAGGGCCAATGGTATGAACGCTATACAGCTAAGCTTAGCGTTAATATCAACCCAACTCCATGGTTTACAATGAACGGTTCGATGAATGTATCGTGGAGTGAGCAAGATTATGGAATGTCGACTTTAGGTGCACGGAGTGGTACGGCTCCTGATGCTATCTATCAAGTAGCTAAAAGTATCTATAACTTCGCCGTTCCCTACGATGACAATGGCAACCTTGTCATTAACCCGGGAGGTGAAAGCACCATTTATACAATCATGAATGAATGGGACAAAAGTACCCAACAGTCGCAATCGTTACGTGCACTAGGAAACTTCTCCGCCACTCTTAATTTTGGCGAAATGTGGAAACCGTTGAATGGATTACGTTATAAAATAAACTTCGGCCCCGACTACCGCAATTGGAGAGAAGGGGTTTATATTGATGGAACATCTGCGCTTAAAGTTAATTCGGACGGTACTGAAGGTGTTAACTACGCCCGACTAAAGAATCGCCGCGACTTCTCATGGACACTAGATAACATGATTACTTACGATCGCACTTTTGTGGAAAAACATAAGGTAGGCGTAACTTTGCTTCAAACAGCATCATCATGGAATATAGAGGAGTCTTCGATGAATGCCAATAATATTGCTAAGCCTTCTTATCTATGGAATGCTTTTGGAAGTGTTGACATCCTGAACAAAGATAATAAAGCGGGAATGGGTTCGGGCTTAACAGAGCGTCAGCTCACCTCGTATATGGTTCGTTTGAATTATGGTTTCGACGAACGTTATCTACTGACCGTATCCGGACGTTGGGATGGAGCTTCACAGCTTTCCGAAGGCCACAAATGGGATTTCTTCCCTTCCGCTGCCCTTGCATGGCGTATCAATCAAGAAAGCTTCTTGAAAGATGTATCATGGATTAGTAACCTGAAACTCCGTCTTGGTTTCGGAACAACAGGTAATGCAGCTGTATCTCCTTACGCAACCAAAGGTGACATTACCTCCATTTATCTTCCTTTTAATGGAATGAGCAACCAGATTGGTTATACCACGAATGAGCCTTATTATATGAAAGATCAATTAGTAATGGCCAACACTAAACTCGGATGGGAGAAAACGACTCAATACAACTTAGGTATTGATTTTGGATTTCTAAATAACCGAATCAGCGGTAGCATCGATACCTATGTGTCGCGCACTAAAAACTTATTAATGAATATGACCATACCGACTTTAACAGGTTTCCCGTCAACTTACGCTAACGTAGGTAAGACCAGTAATCACGGTGTGGAACTAACCCTAAATCTGATTCCTGTGCAACTCAGAGATTTCTCTTGGGATTCCAACTTTAATCTCGCATGGCAAAAAGATAAGATAGACGAATTGGCATACGGTAAAAATGACATGGTTGACAATGCTTGGTTTATCGGTAAATCCATTAATGTATATTACGGTTATGCGAACGCCGGTATTTGGCAAGATACTCCGGAAGATCGGGCAGAAATGGAAAAATGGAACGCCAATGGCTATAAGTTTACTCCGGGTAATGTTCGTCCTAAAGATCAGGATGGTAATTATACAATGGATGTCAATGACCGTGTAGTACTTGGCAACAAAGACCCACGTTGGACTATGGGATGGAGTAATAACTTCAACTATAAAGGAATTGATTTGGGCATAAGCCTGTACGGGCGCATGGGCTACACAGCCTCTTTGGGTGGTGAAGCATTGACTGCGCACTCCAACCAACACGAGGTAAGCTATTGGACACCCAATAACCCAGGTGCTGAATTCCAAAAGCCTATTCTAGGACAAGCCACATCAGGATCAGGTGATGATTTCTCCGGACTTCTCGGTTTCAAAGACGCATCGTTTCTTAAAGTGCGCAACATCTCTTTGGGTTACAATATACCTAAGAACATATGCGCAAAGGCTGGTATTGGTAATCTGAAAGTATACGCACAAGCAGTAAATCCGTTCAGCATTTATCAATCCATAAGTTGGTATGATCTCGACGTAAATGCAACTTACTACAATCGTAGCTTTGTTTTCGGCATTGAAATCGGCTTCTAAGCAGAACCAATCATAACAATAAAAGAATATACATATGAAAAAGATTAAAAATATAGGAATTGCCATGCTAGTGCTAGCTAGCATAACATTCGCCTCTTGCTCAAGTGACTTCCTTGACGAGAATTTAGACACCAAATATTCGACAGATTATTTTGAAACTCCTGAAGGACTCGAAGCGTTAGCCAGATCTCTTTACGGAAACATTCGTTGGCATTTCGGCTATGAATGGGCCTACGGCTTAACTCTCTACGGCACGGATGAATTTACAAATGCCAATGACCTGACTAACGAATGTTGGAATACATACGATAATCGTTTTGGCCCGATTCATGCGACTACCGCTTTAGGTGCTGCAAATGGTAACTGTACAGCCCCTGGTGCTCTTTGGGATCAAATGTACTATGGAATAGCTTCTTGTAACACGATTATTGCCAAGGCAGATAAAATATCGGACGTACAAGTACGCAACCGCTGTCTGGCACACGCTTACTTCTTACGTGGCTACAACTATTATCGCTTAACTGCACAATACGGTGGCGTTGTACTTCAAACAGAACCAGCACAAGGTGTAATCCGTAGCCTCACACGTGCAACAGAAGAAGCATGTTGGGAACAGATCGTATCAGACCTTCGCCAAGCGTACAACCTCTTTGAAGGTGAAGTATTTACATATGGTAAGGGAATTACATGGACCAAAGCTACTGCAGCCCACTTCTTGGCAAAAGCCTTACTTTTCCGTAGTTCAGAGCGATGCACGGCTCAATTCACGAAAGATGGAACAACACGTACCAGCGCTGATGTTAAGAACGACATGAACGAAGCAATCGAAGCATGTAGCTATGCGATTACAGCTCGTGGAGGAAAGTTGACAGACAACTACAGCGATCTTTACGCAAACTGGACCGGAGTAGACTGTGCCAACGAGCAACTTGATGAGATTCTAATGGCAGCAGGTAATAATGCAGACGCTACCACCGTAGGACGCTTCGGCAACCGTACTTATAACTATTTCAATCCGCAATTTTCAAGTTTCTCCGGTGGATGGGTGAAACGCGGTGTCTGGATTGGTGGTATGGATTTCCAGCGTTGTCGCCCAACCGAATATGCTTATGCGGTATTCGATCACGTAAACGATGCCCGTATGTGGAAAACATTCCGAACTGTTTTTGGAACCAATAACGTTCAAGATAAAACGAAAGACATTAACTTGGGAGACCCTGCGATTGTAATGATTCTGAATACCAAGAACGACCATACCTACGACCAGTACACTTTCGGTTGCTTCATTCAAAATCCAACATGGAAAGACGATAATGGTCGCTTAGCCGAATGGAAAAGCGGTTCTCGTCAGAAACCTAATTCAGGCGACTTGACCACACAAAAAGGCAAATGGTTCCCAACTCACTTGTTCTTTATCAGAACAGCCAGTATGTTGCACCTCAATTTAAGAACCAACCGATTTGTAATTTCTTTGCAGGTATCAACAAAACTGATGACGGTTCGCGTACAGCAGAAAAGGGAGATGCCCACCGCGACGTGACTATGGCTCGTCTGGCAGAAACATTCCTTGTAAGAGCAGAGTGCTATGTTCGTCTCAACGATTACGCCAATGCAATGAAAGACATCAATGTCGTTCGTAAACGTGCTCAGTGGAAGAATGGAGAGAACCGTTCATTCTACTCAGATGGATCGCAAGCTTTTGAAAGCAATTCATTAAACACCGGTACCTCGGCAACGAATTATACAAATTCGAATCTTAACATGAACACTTATTATCTGTCGAATCCAGGAGTAGCAGTTACTACAGCAGCTTCAGACCTGACTTTAACAGCATTCCCAAATAATCTCCCAGCCGAAGATGAAGCAATCATTTCCTCATTGGGCGTTTCAGGAGAGTACGAACGTGCTTTAAACTTCATTCTGAACGAACGTTCTCGTGAGTTATTAGGCGAATGGCAACGTTGGGAAACGCTGTCACGTACGGGAACTCTGATCAAACGAGCTAAAGTGTTTAACACAGAAGCCAGTACAAATATCAAAGCCAGCAAGCACGAACTTCGTCCTATTCCACAATCATTTATTGATGGGTTATTAAACGAAGACGGTTCTAACTTATCCAAAGAACAAAAGGATAAATGGCAGAATCCGGGTTATTAAACGAATAAGATTCGCGTCATATTGAGACGCATCTCGAATAAAAGAAGACAGGTTGCAATGTTTTGGGTTCTCCATTCTTTGCAACCTGTTTTCACATTTATCCGGTCACCGATTAGTTACCAAGTCCGAAGAGAAGCCTTAGAATGGATAAAATCACATAAATATGGATGATATTCCATTTACAGGTTTTCATATTCGCCCTATTTTTGCAGATGTAAGAAACACCTCAATCGGGAGAATATTCAGAACGATAAGAATATTAAAAAGAAATACGAATCCATGAAGAAATTATCAATTCTATTCTGTACGGCCGTTTTAGCATGCAGCCTATCTAAGCAGGAAGTTCAGGCACAAGCATTACCTGAACAAAAAGAGACTTTACAATCACTGATTAAAGTAAACGATTACTTTATGAAGAAACATGCAGACTATACACTCCCATCCTTTCGCGATAATATCCGCCCCAGCAACATATGGACTCGCGGCGTCTATTACGAAGGACTAATGGCATTGTATGGCATTTATCCGCGCGAAGATTACTACCGATATACATACGACTGGGCCGCTTACCACAAATGGGGAATGCGCAACGGCAATACGACCCGAAATGCAGATGATCAATGCTGCGGACAGGTGTATATAGACTTATATAATTTATGCCCATCCGATCCGGGTATGCTACGCAACATTAAAGCCAGTATCGATATGGTGGTTAACACGCCGCAAGTAAACGACTGGTGGTGGGTGGACGCTATTCAGATGGCTATGCCGATTTACGCCAAACTGGGTAAAATGTCGGGAGAGCAAAAGTACTACGACAAGATGTGGGACTTGTATTCCTACACCCGTAATACGCATGGCGAAGCGGTATGTACAATGCAAAGGAAGGATTATGGTGGCGCGATCATGACTTCGACCCTCCTTATAAAGAACCGAACGGGAAGAATTGTTACTGGTCGAGAGGAAACGGATGGGTTTACGCGGCACTCGTACGGGTTTTGAACGAAATTCCGGCAACAGAAGTGCATCGCCAGGACTACATCAATGATTTCCTGACCATGAGCAAGGCGCTCAAGCAATGTCAACGTAAAGATGGCTTCTGGAATGTGAGCTTGCACGACGAAAGTAATTTCGGAGGCAAAGAGACATCGGGTACCGCGCTGTTTGTTTATGGCATGGCGTGGGGAGTTCGTAACGGACTGCTCGACCGAAAAGAATACTTGCCCATCTTACTCAAAGCATGGAATGCGATGACCAAGGAGGCTGTTCATCCAAATGGTTTTCTGGGCTATGTGCAGGGAACCGGCAAAGAGCCCAAAGACAGCCAACCGGTAACCTACACCAGCGTACCAGACTTTGAAGACTACGGAGTAGGATGCTTCTTGCTGGCGGGAACGGAAGTTTATAAATTAAAATAAGCGGCGGTTTCTCACGCATTTCATGGCACCTCAGGTATATCCATTGGCTAAAACAATTTTAGCCAATGGAATTTTCTTATTCAAGACGTGTCACTCCCTGCAAAACGATTTTTCTTTTATCACTTATCTATTAACTGGATCATCCTATCATGAAAAACGCTCTTTATCTCTTCACACTGCTTCTCTTGCTGAGTTTCCTAAATACTGGTTTGCTAGAGGCACAAAATACCGCAAACAGATACGAAGCGATCTATAGCGGTATATCTTGGTTCGACCAAAACAACAAAGAAGTTAACGCTCATGGCGCCTGCATACTTAAAGAAGGCGATCGTTACTATCTGTTTGGAGAATATCACACCGACACAAGCAATGCCTTCATCGGATTCAGCTGCTACTCATCAACCGATTTAATGAATTGGAGATTTGAGAACATGGTATTGAAAGTACAGCCCGATGGACTGTTAGGACCCAACCGGGTAGGCGAACGGATCAAAGTGATGAAGTGTCCCGCAACAGGTGAGTACGTGATGTATATGCACACCGATGATTTACGGTATAAAGATCCGCACGTGGGGTACGCTACTTGCCAAACAATCAATGGAGATTATCAGTTTCAAGGTGAGCTCCTTCATGATGGCAACTATTTGAAGAAATGGGACTTGGGCGCTTTTCAAGATAGCGACGGTACGGGTTATCTACTCACCCACGAAGGATTTATTTATGAGTTAAACGCAGATTACCGATCGGTAAAACTACAAGTTGTCGGCCATGCGACTTCCGGAGGAGAATCACCCGCCATACTCAAACAAGGCGGACGTTATTTCTGGATGTTCTCACGCAAAACAAGCTGGGAGCGGAATGACAATTACTACCTCACCGCTACCTCCTTAGAAGGCCCCTGGACGGAGAAAGGATTGGTCGCTCCTACCGGAACATTAACCTGGAACTCTCAATCGTCTTTTTTCCTGCCTATTATTAACCAGACAGATACGCTATATATGTATATGGGAGACCGCTGGTCGTATCCCAAGCAAGGTTCGGCCGCAACCTATGTTTGGCAACCGGTTACCTTGACAGGTGATGAAATGTCTATTCCTCAATTTCATGAAAGCTGGCGTCCGGGTTCATCAACGAATCCATACACGCCTATTGCAATCAACCGCAAAAACACCTCTTTGAAGAACGTAGTTCGCAAAGGTGAATGGAAAACCACCGGCAACCATCTTACATCGAAAGCTCAAGGAGCGACAGTCTCATATACTTTCAACGGCCGACAGGTGGGAATCGATGGACTAGCCAATAATAAAAGCAGCTATGCCAAAGTGACAATTAGAGACAAACGCAATAAAGTGATAATCGATACGACCGTCGATTTCTATAGCAAATACGAAAACGCTTCGCTCAAGTTCTTAAGTCCGCTACTACCCTCGGGTCAATATACGCTGACTATCGAAGTACTTGGCGAGCATACCACCTGGACGGATAAAAGTAAGACCGTGTACGGAAGCACAGATCACTACGTCACAATTAAAGATGTATTTTACAACTAAAAAATAAAGAAAGAATGAAATACCATTTAGTTCATCATTTATGCTGGCTGGCTGCTATTGCTTTTAGCCTGTCGGCAACGGCGCAGGATAAAGTGGCTGCACCGATGGAAGATGTAAATCAAGTGATTGACAATACACTGGACAGTTTAAACCAGACTCGCACAGTAAGACCTGCTGCCGGTTCCAGCCGCAAGGGAAATAATCCGGTTCTGTTTCTGGTTGGCAATTCAACCATGCGTACCGGAACGTTGGGAAATGGCAATAATGGTCAATGGGGTTGGGGATATTATGCGGAAGAGTTCTTCGATAACAATAGAATAACGGTCGAAAACCATGCGCTAGGGGGAACAAGTAGCCGCACGTTCTACAACCGTCTTTGGCCGGATGTAGTTAAAGGCGTTCGTCCGGGCGACTGGGTGATTATCGAATTGGGACATAATGATAACGGTCCTTATGACAGCGGACGCGCGCGGGCTTCTATTCCGGGCATTGGCAAAGACAGCTGGAAGTTACGATTAAAGAGACCGGAGCCAAAGAAACCGTATACACCTACGGAGAATATATGCGTCGTTTTATCCGGGACGTAAAGCAAAAAGGAGGGCACCCTATTCTATTTTCCTTGACTCCCCGCAATGCATGGCAGGATCAGGATAGTACAATCGTCACCCGTGTTAACCAGACATTCGGTCTATGGGCTAAACAGGTAGCAGAGGAGCAAAGTGTCCCTTTCATCGATCTGAATGACATCACAGCTCGCAAGTTTGAACAGTTCGGAAAGGAGAAGGTGAAATATATGTTCTACATCGACCGTATCCATACCAGTGCGTTCGGAGCCAAAGTAAATGCAGAGTCTGCCGCTGAAGGCATTCGTACGTATCAGGGCCTAGAATTGTCCAATTATCTAAAGCCATTAGTATCAGATACCGAGACCGGTTCGAGCCGACAAGAAGGTCGTCCCGTGCTATTCACAGTTGGCGACAGCACGGTCAAGAACAAAGATGACGACAAGAACGGTATGTGGGGATGGGGCAGCGTCATTGCCGATTTATTCGATCCAAATAAAATATCGGTTGAAAACTGTGCCATGGCCGGACGTAGCGCCCGTACTTTTCTGGACGAAGGACGTTGGGATAAAGTGTACAATGCGCTTCAGCCCGGTGATTTTGTACTTATCCAGTTTGGGCACAACGACGGCGGCGATATCAATGTCGGCAAGGCGCGGGGAGAACTGCACGGTTCGGGAGGAGAAAGCAAAGTCTTCCTAATGGAGCCGACAGGAAAGTATCAAGTGATCTATACCTTTGGTGGATACCTCCGCAAGTTCATCTTGGACGTTCAGGAAAAGGGGGCAATTCCAATTGTACTGAGCCACACACCGCGCAACAAATGGAAAGACGGACAAATAGAGCGGAATACCGATTCATATGGCAAATGGACCCGCGAAACGGCCGAATCTACAGGAGCTTACTTCATCGACCTGAATAAACTGTCGGCCGATAAGTTGCAAAAGAAAGGCGCAAAGAAAACAGCCGCCTTCTACAATACCGACCACACGCACACCTCCTTCAAAGGAGCCCAGCTGAATGCGCAAAGCATTACCGAGGGACTGAAGGAGTCGGATTGTCCGTTAAAGCAATACCTGAAATAAAGCAAACAACTGGCTTTCGGCTATTAACCAACCTAAAGTAATAGCAGATCTTCATTCAATGATCCGCTCAGGTTTCAGATGCAGCCAATTGCGCTTAACTCTTTAGTCGTTGGCCTTTTCAGACAGTTTTGCAACACTACTCCTTGCCTTTGAATAGTGAATAACGCCGAAAAGCCTGAAACATTCAAGCTATACCAACCAAAATCCCCCTGCTGTTACAGACTGACAGCAGGGGGATTCTATTCATAAGTACAGTTTACTCGCCGATATAATAACCCAAATGGGTCGGTTGGTTGTATCCGATATTCTGCAAAGCTTGAGACATATCGTATGTATGGTCATCCATCAACTGTACAAACCGGTGCTCGGTCGGGTGATTGGTTGAAAATAGATAAATAGAAGCGTTGTCACTGCTCCGGTATATCACCTCTTCGCGATAATCGCCTAGGAAGTCACCGTAATAACAAGGATTTGACTTCGAACTGTTGTTGGAAGAAACTCCGCCACCATAGTATGAGAAAGTGAGCACACGTGTCCAGTTATTCAGTTCCGGATGCCAGGGAGCCGATGGCTTATAACTCTGTATCATGACATCATCCAGCATCTGGCGGGTGAGAGAACCAGTCCAGTAAACTGCATTATTGTAACTATTGCCTCCTCCTTTATAAGTAGGCATTACGGTACTCACCAGTGCACCGGTTTCGCAACTATATACACCCGTTCCCAGCGAAGACCAATATTCGCATCCCGGACTTTCCGGATCAATGTCGGCCACCAGGCATCTGCCCACATCACCGCTATTCCCCGCTCCATGTCCGAACAAGAATTGTCCGGTGGCCGCATCCATCACTGTACAGCCATAGCCTTGCCCACTTACCGCATAATTATTCTGCTCCTCGAAGCAAGCGACAATCTGCAAGCCCGGACGTGACGGAGCAAATTTCCCCACATGAAGTGCGTCTCCATGTCCGTTCTTCGTACAATAAAGCAGTTTACCGGTATGGCTGATTGCCGCAGAACCGTATAAGATTTCATCGTATCCGTCTCCGTTCAGGTCAGCTACCCGGAAGCTATGCGATCCCATCGATTGAGCAACTGTGTTCGTGCCACTATTCGTATCAAATGCCCAACGTTTAGTCAGTTCCGATCCGTTGAGATCGAGTGCCCATACTTGCCAGTTCTTATAAATTCCACGAGTTATAATCAGGCTGGGGTTAGCCGTCCGTACGCCATCGCGAGGTACCCCATCCAGATAAGCCACTCCGATAAAGAAACGATCCATTCGGTTGCCGTAATCATCCCCCAATACTCATGCCAATACTTAGCACGTTCCCAGTTCGTTCCCGTACCGCCCCGAGGAATGTTGTTTGTGCGGCTTATCTCAGCTCCGGTTGCCCCGTTGACTACAGATATATATTCAGGACCGTCAAAGATGAGGCCTGCTGTAGAATAGAGCGATCTCCCCGAATACCACCCTTTCCCATTTGGATCAGTCAGGCGATAGTCATTCACTTTCCCACTGGCATCCGTTATCTGTTTGCCATCGCCAAAGCGTGTTCCCTCAGAAGTACGGAGAGCGACTTCGCATTTGCCATCTCCATTAAAATCATAGACTACGAAAGAGGTATAGTGCGATCCGGACCGGATATTAACCCCCATATCGATCTGCCAAAGGAAAGTACCGTCCAATTTATAAGCTTCCAGCAGCGTAGTCCCTTCTCGCCAACCTCCCTGATTAGCTCCGTCATAGGGCTGACGCTTCAAGATGATTTCCATCTCTCCGTCACCATCCACATCGCCCACCTGCGCATCGTTTGCCTCGTAAACGAGAGCGGCATTGGGAACGGTGGCATTCAGCCGAATCGCCCGATGGAAAGTTTTGGCCATTTCGGCTGTGAACTCGTATTCACAAAGCGTTTCATTAGATCCCGACTGGGTAACGCGGTATATATTGGTTACGGTTGCGTTCACATTCGCATCCGACCAACAAGTAGCATGGCTAATCGGGCTGGTATTCAACTTGACCTCACTCCCTCCGTTCTCACGCTTATAAATATCAAACGCAATAGTAGACGGATCGGTACGTAATAATCTCCAACTAATAAGTGCCGATTTAAATCCGGATGTGTGTCCTTTGGTCGATCGAGGAGCAGGATCGTAACTGACCCACATAGCGCGGGAAATAGTAGTGGGCACAATTGCTTCTGTATTCTCACCGGGATCAACAGCGTCGGTTCCACCCGAAGGAGTCGGCATGGCTTCATCCGTACATGCCAAAACGAGAGCCGCCAAAGCCATGGCGGACAAATAGCGTAAGTGTTTCATACTTTGGTTAACTTTTATTGGTTAATAAATAATCAGATCAAAGATAGATCTGCGCAGCCGCTTTCACCATGGATTATCGTACTTTTAGATAGAAAATACTCCACATAACAGAAGAATACATCCTATTTCCGACACAATGTTTACTTTTTGCCTTCAGCCCTTCAGCTTTCACATAATAAGCTGATATACAACTTACAACACTGAAAGAAACCCCCTATTATAGCTTTCAGCCCTTTCAGTTTATAAGCTACTTTAAGAAACAACCGAATTTACACAGAAAAAAACATCTCTGACAAGAACACATTCCTACCAAAGCCATAGATAATTCAATTTATAACAACAAGAGATGGCTGAAAGCAAAGAGTTTCCTTTCAGTCCTTGCTTTCAGGCAAAAAGTGCTAGATAACAACACATTACCTCTAAAACTGAAACCTGAAAGGCAAAATAGAATTCGATTTTTTCGTCAGTTTAGATACAAATCAGCTTTCGTTTTATCCCATAGCTATCAGATATCTCGATGCATATAGAATCCCCTAGATTCAGCCTATTATGGCTAAGTATTCAGGTTACCTAAAACGAGTGAGTGAGTGAATCTTCTGAATAGTCTAAGGAAGTATCTCGTTGAGAAAGCAAGTAGTGAATGAAATGCCCTCGGCATTTGAACGAAAGCCCAGGGCATTTGAATCATTTGCCCAGGGCATTTGGTCATCTGCCCTGGGCGTTTGAATGAAAAACACCGGAGACTTTTTAAAAGCAGAATTAGTATAGCCGGATAAAGTTTTCAGCCACTTTCAGAAAGCGATCGTGCCCCTTGGCATTCAGGTGAGCGGTATCGGTATTATTCTTACTCTTTTGAAAGTAGATTGCCCGGAACGCATCGCTTTCGGCATAGATCCCTCCTTTCCGGGCACAATCCAGAATCGGAATGCTGTATCTGCCACAGACCTCAAGCATGGCGTCCACCACTTTCTCCGAATCGCTTCCCACAAAGTCCTTGCACGTCCACCGTGTGAAGAAGAATATTTTAGCAGTCGGATACTTTTCGATAAGCCTTTGCACAAGACTTCCATCTTATTTTTAAAGGGTTCGATTCCTCCGATAGAATCCAATTTGAACGCATCGTTGTGCCCGGCGATAACCAGTACATAATCGAGCTATCAGCCATCTCCCGATAGCGTACATATATGGCTTCTCCCCACCGAGGACTGGAGTAGCTATGCTATTCCCGTTTCTCCCGTAATTGAAATATTCCATGCCATGTTTCTGCGCGAACTTATAGTGCCAAGTATAGGCAACCGGTTCTTTATGATTCTTCACATAACTGTCGCCGATAACACCGATTCGTTTTCCTCGGAACTCATCGTCCGCATGATTCTCTACAGACTGCGCCCGACTTTGCAAACCGATGCATAGGCAGACAATCCACAACCAAAGACTTAAATGCTTCATGCTTTATTGCTTTTGATCCAACCGGAAAACAACATTCTTCTCTGTCAACTGCTCCACATGAGCGGCTTTCTTCCCAAACTTCTTCACGTGATCCACCCGTATGTTTTTAAGTTGTACCTTCCGAATAGGCAACCGTGCGTCCCCCTTCAGTTCATAGACAGCATCCGCCGACTCACAAGAGACCTGCTCCATATAAATGCCTTCGATACGGGTAATACGTTCCTCGTAGGTAGGCACCAAATCTTTCCACTGATACAGCACGTCAGTATCGATTTCGAACACATTCTGTACACTTTTGGCTTGCACATTCTTCATATAGATATTCTCGATGAATCCACCGCGACGGTGATTGGTCTTCAGAAAGAAAAGCCGCGTCACAGATTGCGGAGCCACACAATCATGCATATAGATATTTCGAATACCGCCGGACATTTCACTTCCGATGCCCAGCAGAGTATGACCTTTCAAGATGCGACAGTTACGAATCACGATGTTTTCGCAAGGCGTATTCAAACGCCAAGCATCCCGGTTTCTGCCCGCTTTAATTACTACCGCATCATCTCCCTGGTCGAACGTACAATCTTCTACTAAGAAATTGCGGCTCATTTCCAAGTCGATTCCATCGTTATTATGTCCATGCGCCCTTACATCGAGGTTGCGTGTGATTCCTCCGTCACACATATATAAATGGATAGTCCAAAAGGGGCTTTCCCGAATTTGGAATCCATCCAGCATCACATTCTTGCAACGATTGAAGTGAATCAGATGTGGACGCAGGTTATTCTCGCCTACAGCCATTTGCCGTTCAATTACCGGCACATCGGTCGAAGCTTGGTATAGAGTTCTTTAAGCGCGTTCAAATGAGGTTGCGGGCGTTTGAACCAAACCTTCCATGTATTCATATCCGGTTTCAGCATCCCTTTACCGGTTATCGCCACGTTCTCACATTTAAAAGCGTATACCAATGGAGAGTAGTTGTAACACTCCATTCCTTCCCACGAAGTCATAACAGCGGTAGGTAGGCTTCGGGCTTATCCGTAAAACGCAAGATCGCGTTTGCTGCCAGATGCAGGTTTACATTACTCTTAAGATGAACCGGACCGGTCAGCCATTCACCTGCCGGAACAACAACGCGTCCGCCTCCGGCTTCATGGCAGGCATCGACAGCCGCAGCAATGGCTTTCGTATTATCAACGTTTCCTCCGAGGACTGCTCCATAGGCCGTAATTGGAAAATCCTGATCGGGATACACAAATACTTTAATAGGTTGCATGGGAAAAGGTGCTCTCACCTTCACGGTTGTATAACTGCCCGGCGCCGGAGTAAATGAGGTTGCCAGTAGATAAAGAGCAACAACCAAGCCATTTTTCAAGAAAAGTTTTTTCATCATAATCTGTTATTTGATAGAATGATTTAAGTACCCCAAAGATAAGGCAACAGAGCGCAACCGAACATGGAATTCCGTACGTTATATAGAATTGTACGCTCTTCAGACCTAATCCTGCCTAAAAAACGGTACATGAGGTACAGTTAAGTCCCCGCATACACGCTTTCAACAGTAAGCGTTGTACACCACATAGACATATCGCAACAATTCCCTGTTAAAATCGCAATACGCCGCTATCTGAGAAGTCTCTTTTCTTATTTAGAACGCCTACGGGGTCAACAAGCGGACATTCAGCATATTCCGTTCTACCATTCCGCTTTACTCAGTTGCAACAGCCTGCCTGCTTCTGACAGTTTATCACGAACAGCCGCATGGAAATAAATGGGATAATCCTTACCCAACGGAAGGATTTCCAGGGCATTCTTCGTCCCTAGCAGACTCGTAGCACGCACATACATCGGCTTGCCGTTGTAGAAATTATCTTCCACCAGCTGTCCGTCGGAATAAACATGGGCTACATCTCCTTCATAAGTTACCTTCAGGAAATAGTTCGACGGATCTTTCAGGGCATTCACCCCATCGATACGCCACGCGGCTGCTTGTGCAAAATCATTGTCCGACGGTTGTTCGGCAACTCCTCGTTGTCCCATACCCACCGTACGCAATGCCCCACCATCACGCAACTTGGTTAGCTTCGCAGCTACCGGTGTGAGTGGTTTACTCACTTGAAAACGGGAAAACACGCCATCGGCCTTTGAACGTATCTTCTTTCCATTCTGCGTGAAAGATGCTGCGGGATAAATACGCCAATCAAATGCCGACTCTCCCCATTGCTCGAAGCTGAATTCATCGTTCCAATGAATCAGACTGCCCGAAGTGATCACCAGATATTCCTGCTGATTCGTTTGTATTTTATAGCTTTTCAAAGAAGTAGCCTCATCCAGTACGACTATGTGCACGCGCTGTCCCGTAGATGTCTTTGTGCGGATCACACAATCTTTTCCGGGACGAAGTCCCTTGAACAACACACCTTCGGCTGTCCTTTCAAACGGAAGGGAAGAATCCACGGTTACATCCGCCGAAAGCATCAGCTCCACCGGAACGCCTTTGACTTCCGCTAGGAAAAGCGTCACTATGCCTTCATGTTCGATCTTTGCCAAGGGTTGTGCCGTAGCATATTTCAGTGTTAGGCCACCAATTGGCAGTTGAAAAGAGAAAAAGCAGGATTGTCCCGCCGGAATTGTCATTGCTTGCTGCGGAAAGCTCAAGGTTTCCTTAGGCAAATGCAGCGTAAAGCGAACATCCTTTTTATCCGACAGCGGACGCATGCGTTGGTAGTTGTTCACAAACACATACCCACTCTGTCCATCGCTGCGCACAGCCCAACGAAGTTTGTCTTCGCCTTTGCCGTCGGTAATTCCATCCATCGGAAAGGCAGCGTCCATGCCGGAAAGTTCCGCACCGAAGTCTGCCAGAAACAGGTGCAGCCTTCTTAGCCAGTGATACTGTTCGTTCACTTGTCCGAACTCTCCCAAAGGAGCCTGAAAGTCATAGGTAACCGCCGGCATATCATTGGAATTCGTAGCCGGGCTATCTTGTTTCTCATTCAACGTATGCTGTATCCCTGTTGGGTTTGTACCGCCATGATACATATAATATCCCGGCAGATTGCTTCCGCTACCGACTTTCACGATAGCCAGCGCGTGAATATCTAACGGATCGATGTGAATGCGCCGATGGTAACTGGACATCATACCACCACCTAACTCGCACGTAAAATAAGGGTACGCCAAATCGGCTGCATCTTCCTTACCTGTTTGATTGGGTATTTGCTCGGTGGCAATTACGGTTGAAAGGCGTGACGGACGGAAAACAAATGCTTGTGCGTAATCGCCCGGCATATCCTTCATGGAACGGTCCCAAAAGCCATCGGCATAATCTCCATACAAGGGTAGTATTTCGCCGAAAGTAGCCGGGCTTGTCAACGTCGGCCACCCGGTACGGGTGTACAGCGGAACATCAAAGCCAATCCGGTGAGCTATATCTTTCAAGCCTTTCAGATAATCCCAACGCCCCCGGTATTCATTGTCTAGCTGTACGCCAACAACAGGCCCGCCGTCTTTCCACATCAAGCCTTTGACCTGGGCATAGATGGCCGAATACCATTCCTGCACCTTATCCAGAAACTTCGCATCTGTAGAACGCACTTTGTAAGAGCCATCGACCAACCAATCCGGTAAGCCGCCATTGCGCACTTCTCCGTGACAAAACGGACCGATACGCAGCACGACAGGCAAATCCAACTCCTTACAGATTTCAACGAACTTCCGCAGATCCCGCCTTCCGTTCCAATCATACCGGCCTGCTATCTCTTCGTGATGTATCCAGAAAACATAAGTAGCGACAATCGTCACTCCTCCTGCCTTCATTTTAAGCAGTTCCCGCCTCCATTCTTTTTCATCGCAACGGGTGTAATGTATCTCTCCCATAACCGGCACAACCGGTTTACCATCCATCAGTATACTTTTAGAATCGCACAGCAGCGTCCGGCCTTGCGGATTAACAGCAGTTCCCAACTGAAAAGTAGACTTCGATCGTTCGGGTATCTCCCCGATCGTTATTTCCTGCGCATGGCACAGGCTACAGCCACTCAAAACCAAGCCCAAAAGCCAAGTCGATAAAGGGACAGATGTAAATTTAGCCATTGAATAACAGTTTATTTGATGTTTACGATGAACAGTTCTCGGTACAAGTCGATATGAAGGAGAAGAAAAGCTTCAACTTCTCAAGGTTTCAACTTTTGATCGTTGACCGTCACATTTTTGATGGTAAACGGATTAATTATACTTTTATCGACCTTTCCGTCTTTGGCCTGAATCTGCATATTCTCAAAAACAAAATCAGTCAAGCGGTATTGATTCGATTTCTCTACGTTGAAAAATACCTCGCACTCCAGTTGAATGTTACGCATGGTCACGTGGCGGGAGGAGGACGGCGGAATCGTTTTCCGGTCTTTCATGTCGAAGAACTGAGTCCACGGCTTAATCAACAGGCAGTTGTTCGCATTTCCTTGCATATCTTCCACCAAGATATACTCGTAAATCTGTGGCGTATCGGGACGCATCTTCAGCCAAAGCAGGTTTCTTGCCTGATCGAGTTTGCCACGTCTGAATATAATATTGCGGCTGTGAATGGATTCGCTGCCGAATGTCAGTGCACTGTGACAGAAGCCATATTGGCAATCTTCAATGATAATATTTTCGTTGGCTCCATTGTTCGAATCACGATCAGCAAGGGCCTTTACCGCCTTTCAAAGCAACCGCATCGTCGTTGACAGACATATAACAGTTTTTAATCAGGATATTCCGACAAGCATCCAGATCGATCGCATCCGTGCTGGGAGCTTTCACCGGAGCTTTAGGGGAGGAAATATGCAGATTCAGCAGTTTTACATGCTCACACTTGTAGAGGTGAGTAGTCCAGAAAGGAGAATTCATTAACCGGACACCTTCCAGCTGCACATTCTTACAATTAGAGAGATAAACCAACCGGGGACGCTGTTCGTCCATATTCGTGCAACCGGGGTTCACTTCTCTGCGCAACCAGAAAGATTTCCAATAGCGCAATCCGTTACCGTTAATCGTACCCGCTCCCGAAATGGTAAAGCCATCCAATCCATCGGCATTAACCAAAGCAGCAAAGTATTTCAGCGTCTGTCCTTCCATACGAGTCAGCACCACCGGAAAATGGCTGATGTCGTCGCTACCCTTCAAAACGCCATTGGCTTCAATGTGCAGATGGGTACCGGGTTTGAAAAACAGAGAGCCACTCAGGAAAGTACCCGAAGGAACAACCAGAACTCCACCCCCATTGGAGGCAGCCAGATCAATCACTTCCTGAATCTTTTCAGTCTGCAACACCGTACTGTCGTTAATCACTCCGTAATCTGTCAAGCGATACGGTTTCCCCAGTGTAGCAACCTTAACCTGTTCGTTGTTTTTAAACCACTCGGGAACAGGAGTCCCATCGGGAAATTTCTCTTGTGCAACCAGTTGTAAAGAAGCGCATACCGCTATCCACAGTAGAAAAATTCTCATCTTTTGTCTATCTATTTAGTTTATACCTATTTCTTGAATGAAAAAACCAATACGCCTGCGGTCGGAATCTCCGTAGATCCTACCAAAGCCTTAGCCCCTTGAGGCAATGCGAATGTATAAGGACGATCCGAATAGTTGAGCACAATACCCAACCCGTTCCGGTACTCCAGCGTTACGCCATACGGCAAATCCATTACCGGAATTTGTAACTGAGCATATAACTGCTTCAATAAATCTTTCTCCAACGCACCATCATGCGTGTCTACACCGACATAGGTTACCGTACCTTTGCCTAGCTTGCGGAAGGTAACGGCAGGCTTTCCGGCATAATACTCATCGGCATAGGTTGCCCAAACCTGCGCATCGGAAGCGGGGATCAACACTTCGCCCCAAGTATTCCAACTATACGCTTGGCTATTCATCATCACTTTACCCGGATTCTCGGGCAGCAGCAAATCAAAGAAATCCATCCGGTTACCGGTTAGCGGAGTAAGCATCTCCCCAAAAGGAATCTCGGGTAAGCGACCATAACGGTCTTTATGCGCTGTGCGGCACGTCAGAATCAGGTTACCGCCATTCTTCACATACTCCGTCCACTGACTAACCAATGCCGGATCGGCCAATTGATAAGCGGGTACAATCACCACCGGATAGTCCGACAGTTGTTTAGCTTCCGATATAAAATCAACCGGTGCACCGAAAGACTTCAGTGTACGGTAGTATTTTTCAACATGCGCGAATGTGTCCCAAGTACGATTCTGCTTCTGACGCTCGATGCTCCACGAGTTCTCATGATTAAAGAGGATGGCCGTACGTCGAGCCAGGTAGTCGACAGGTTTCGTTTCGCGAGGCGAATAGTGTTTACGCAGTTCCCGGATCTCTTTGATAAAAGTCTCATATTCTCTTCCACCGGGGGTTACAGTCACCCCATCCGTACCTACAATGCCGTAGTGGTACTGCTCCGTTCCATACAGAGGCTGACGATAGCGATACGTGCAGATAAAATCTCCTCCTCCGGCAAATACGCTCCACATCCAAAGACGAACAGCACCCGGTAACGGCTGCGGATTGATGCTTCCCCAGTTCACTTGCCCCGGTTGCAGTTCCATGACCCCGTATGTGCCTGAATGGGACGGAAAAAGTCATTAGCCAATGCGATCCGAAGTGGATTGCCTACCCGGTAGCCGCGGCGTCCGATTCCCTCATTATCGCCATAAACCATGTAACGGGTATAACTCTGAAAGTCAAGAGTCAGGCTTCCTCCGATATGTCCCTCTTCATAATTGGGAATGTAATTGGTGGTGATCCACTGGTTCTTGACATGCTTTCGAATCAGCAAGCATTGCTCATTCATGAAATCATTGGTCTGCTGAGCAGCAAAACGACGATAATCGAGTATTTGGTGATGATTCATAAACATTTGCACGCGCTTAGGCAATGTGATTTCATCGAAAGAGGAATAAGCCTCACTCCAGAAAGCTGTACCCCAAGCATCGTTCAGTTGTTTAATGTTGTTTTGATATTTGGTCCGTAGAAAATCACGGAAAGCGAGTTCCGCCTTCGGATTATAATCGAACTGTACAGCCGGCTCATTATCCAACTGCCAACCGATGATACGCGAATCGTTACCGTAGTGTTGCGCTAGCTTCTCAATCATTTTATAGGAAAGTTCGCGATAGAGTGGCGAAGCGAATGAAGCGTGTTGGCGGGCACCGTGATCATGCACCGTACCATCTTCATTCTTCAATAAAATTTCCGGATATTTCCGACTCAACCATACGGGAGGAGTAGCCGTCGATGTACACATAACAACCTTTAAATCATATTTGGCTGCCAAAGCTACCGCACGATCAACCAGGCAAAGTCATAGCGACCTTCTTCGGGTTCCAACTGCGCCCAGGCAAACTCGGCGAAATGCGTAAACTCGAAACCCATCTCGTGCATTTGTTTGAAATCACGTTCCCATTGACTCTCGTCCCAGTGTTCGGGATAATAATAAACCCCTGTCAGCGTTAAGTCTTTGTCATTAAACCAAGAGGAGGGCTGTGCTCCTGCCGAAAGTGCCAGCAAAGAGGCACAAATCAAACCGATTAATTTCCTTCTCATCATCTTTTACCTTTAATATATTCCGCTAATTATTCTATTTTGCCGTTTCAAAGATTTTCCACTCCCACAAGCCGGGATCTCCCCGACGGATGTGCAGACGGAGGTAACGGGCTTCTCCGATACCGGTTGCCACATGAGGCGAACGTACTTGTAGTTTACCCTGTTCAGCACAACTCTCCCATCGCTTACCGTCGACCGATTTCTCTAACCGCCACGTATGCCCTTCGGTAGGGCGGGTAAAGTAGAATTGACATTCTTCCAGATTACATACCTTTTTCAGATCCGCTATGATGTACGGACTGCTATCCGACTCAGCCGCTATCCAACGAGTACCATTCGATTCATCGGCAACATGGGCTGCCTGATAAGTATGTGTCCGGGTATAGGATTTCACCGATCCTTTGTCCGCCAAAGGTTGGTTGGGTTGGGTTTCGATACTCACCGTAGAAGTGCGTGGCTCTTTTTCGCTAGATGCATAGAAGTGAGCTTGCAAAGCCAAATTAGGGCGTTGCTCCTGCGGTTTGGCCAAGTAGCCGACTCCCCGTAAATCAGGCACAAGTGTCCGAATCGTTCCATCTGCATTGAATTCCATACGGTTGGCATATACCTGCCGAGTAGTTCCTCCATCACCATATTCCAGATAGAGGAAGATATAGTCGTCGGTCTTTTCGTCGTAGAAAACATTTCCGTGTCCCGGTCCCCATACTTGATTCTGAGGTGCGGAGAACAGAAAAATATCATTCCCCTCAGGTTTGACAAACCCAGCCAAAGGTGATTCGGTACTCATCATATATGCATTGGCATAATTCTGATGGCCGCTCAGCGTATAGATATAATAATAGATCCCTTTGCGTTTAAACATAGCCGGTCCCTCTGAATAGCCTTGCCGGGCAGTTTTCAGATTAACCGTTTCCCCTTCGACATGAAGCCAATCCGATGTAAGGCGTGCTGCGTTTCGCCGCCGCCAAAATATATAAGCCGAACCATCTTCGTCGACAAACGGGTCTCCGTCAATATCCGGCACAACAGCGGGGCTATCAACCTCTTCCGATCCCGGAGGAAAAATACCTTTCCCCTCAGCAAAGTGAAAAGGGCCCTCCGGACGATCGGATACTAGTGCATAAGTACCCATCTTTTCGTCCGGTTTCACAAATGTAACATACAAGTAAAACTGTCCCTGTTTCTCAATAACTTTCCCGGGGGCCCAATACCGGAAATATCCTTCTTTCTTTTCACCTTTATCATTTACATACGCATATCCTTTCGTCCAATCGATTCCACGGATATGCGAACCTTCAAAACTCCAATTCACAAAATCTTTCGACTTCCAGACCACTGGTGTGCCGGCACGTCCGAGCCCATAATCAAGGTCGGTCGTTCCATATAAATAGTAAGTATCTCCGAATTTAGAGACCGACGGATCGGCCAGATTATCGGGGATCAACGGGTTATAGCTGCGATTGGCTATCAAAGCGTCTACCACCGAGGCATCTACGGTAAAAGCAGTACCGTGGCGAACTCCTCGCGGGAAAGAGACTTGTTCGGACACGTCCTCCCACGTTTGTCCATAATCCAACGAGCGAACCGCTCCGTAACGATGTTCACGGTATTTATCGAAATAGACATAAAGCGTATTACCTACAAAAAGAGGAGCCGGCCCCTCCGCCCAGTAATTACCCGTAATCGGTTCGGAAACCTTAGTCGGGAAACCTTTCAGCAAAGACTGCGTACGTGTAACACGTATATTCTTTTCAGGTGGGTTGGAGTTTTCATTCTTGACAACCATAAGCAGTTCATCTTGTCCGGGCACCTTCGCAATGGCAGCGTCAATCACACTGAAATCCGGATTGAAGAACATCTTTGTCTTTGAAAAGGTCTGGAAGTCTTTAGTCGTAACATAATACATCCGATGATTCAGCTTTCTCACTCTCACTGGTAGCCACCTTCTTATGACGGCCGGGAATGGTTGTTGCCCAAAAGATATAATAGGTTTGCGTCGGCTCGTCATAGTAAAGTTCGGGAGCCCAACAGTTGTGCGCGGCAGGCTCGTGCATCATAACGGGAATAGCCTGCTGTTCGCTCCAATGAATCAGGTCGCGGGAAGAAGCATATCCAATAATGCGGTCTGTCCAACTGGATGTCCACACCATGTGGAAAGTTCCATCGGGAGACTGACAAATACTGGGGTCACGCATGAGTTTATCCTTCCCCACAGCAGGTGTCAAATAAGACTTTCCACCATTCAAAGGAGTCCATGTCAAACCGTCATAACTATAAGCTAAATGCAAGCCGTCTTTACTATCGTTGATGAAATAAGAAAAGAGGTAGGCCGTTTCGCCGCCCCAAACAGAAAACAACGAACAGAGGTTTAGAGCCATCCAGGCAAACAATACTTTCATGGTTCACTTTAAGATTAAAAAGTTGATTTCGCAAATATATGTCATCCGCTAGACATACCGAAGCCAAGTAGGATGGATTAATCAACATTTCCATGTAGTTCTGTACACTTCTACTGATATTTACCTCTTTCGACACAATATTCTAGGTATCTGTACATCTTTCTATTTAACAAACAGCGGAAAAGCCCTATTTTAGCGGCTGGAATTCAACCGAGTAAAAAGAAATAAGTCAACCTATCATATCATGAAACATTTTTTAGTTAGTATCACATTCGCATTCGCCTTTTTGCTTACAGCAACGGGGCAAAGTAACGCTGTCGATTTATCCGGCAAATGGGATTTCCAAATAGACCGGAAAGATGCAGGTGTAAAAGAACAATGGTTTAAGAAATCGCTCGACGACCATATCAATCTGCCGGGTTCAATGCCTGAGAAATTAAAAGGCGATGAAGTCACTGCCCGCACCCAATGGACGGGAAGCCTCTACGACAGTTCATATTACTTCAACCCCTACATGGAGAAGTACCGGATCGAAGGCCAGATCAAACTACCTTTTTTCCTAACACCCGACAAACACTACGTAGGAGTAGCGTGGTATCAGAAGAAAGTGGTCGTTCCGGCTAATTGGAAAGGGGAACGCGTTATTCTTTTCCTCGAACGCCCGCATATTGAAACAACCGTATGGGTAAACCAACAGGAAATAGGTATGCAGAACAGCCTTTGCGTGCCTCACGTATACGATCTGACTTCGGCAGTTACCCCCGGTAAATCCTGCCAGATCACAATCCGGATCGACAACCGGATCAAAGAGATCAATGTCGGCCCCGACTCGCACAGTATCACCGACCAGACACAAGGCAACTGGAATGGAATTGTAGGCCGTATGGAGCTGCAAAGTACGCCCAAAGCCTTTTTTGAAGATATTCAGGTATACCCCGATCTAGCCGGGCAAAAAGCAACTGTCCGCATGAACATACGGTCGGCTGCCGCGACTAAAGGTGAGATTACACTCGCTGCCACCAGTTTTAATACAGACACTCAACATAAAGTTTCTCCTGTCCGACAGACAATTCGTATTCAACCGGGAGATAATCCGGTTGAAATAGAGCTCCCCATGGGAAAGGACTTCCTGACTTGGGATGAGTTCGACCCTGCCCTCTATCGACTAACAGCTACCTTGAACAGTGGCAAGCAATCCGAAAGCAAACAACTGCAATTCGGAATGCGTGAATTCAAGATAGAGGGCAAGTGGTTCTACGTCAACGGGCGTCAGACGATGCTCCGCGGTACGGTAGAGAACTGTGATTTCCCGCTAACGGGCTATGCGCCCATGGATGTGGCAGCTTGGGAACGTGTATTCCGCATTTGCCGCAGCTTCGGCCTGAACCATATGCGCTTCCATTCATTCTGTCCACCGGAAGCTGCTTTCATAGCTGCCGACCTGGTAGGTTTCTACCTGCAACCGGAAGGCCCTAGCTGGCCCAATCACGGCCCGCGTCTGGGTAACGGACAGCCGATCGACAAATACCTGATGGATGAAACAATCGCGCTGACTAAAGCTTACGGCAACTATGCGTCTTACTGTATGTTGGCTTGTGGTAACGAACCTTCGGGACGTTGGGTAGCTGGGTAAGCAAGTTTGTCGACTACTGGAAAGCTACCGATCCCCGCCGTGTATATACCGGTGCTTCGGTAGGTAACAGTTGGCAATGGCAACCACGGAACGAGTTTCATGTGAAAGCCGGTGCTCGCGGACTGAATTGGACCGGTGCATCTCCCGAGAGTATGTCAGATTATCGTGCCCGAATCGACACGGTGAAGCAACCCTACGTTTCACATGAAACAGGCCAGTGGTGTGTATTCCCTAACTTCAACGAAATTCGCAAGTATACCGGTGTAAACAAAGCTAAGAACTTTGAGATATTCCGCGACATACTGAACGATAACGATATGAGCAGTTTAAGTCACGACTTCATGATGGCTTCGGGTAAACTGCAAGCACTCTGCTACAAACATGAAATTGAAAAAACCTTGCGCACACCGGACTATGCCGGATTCCAACTCTTGGCTCTCAATGATTATTCCGGCCAAGGCACGGCGTTAGTAGGTTTAATTGACGTATTCTTCGAAGAGAAAGGGTATATCAATGCGGCAGAATTTCATCGTTTTTGCAGCCCGACAGTTCCATTAGCACGTATTCCTAAGTTTGTGTACACCAATGCTGAGACATTCCACGCCGACATTGAAGTTTCACACTTCGGCAAAGCACCTCTGGCAGGCGCAAAGACCACCTATACGATTAAAGATAAATACGGAAAAGTATATGCACACGGTACTGTCGGTACGAAAAACGTTCCGATCGGGAACCTATGCCCACTGGGAAGTGTAGATATGAACCTTGCCGGAATCAATACACCTGTTAAGTTGAATCTGGAAGTACGGATCGAAGGCTGTGACGCGATCAATGATTGGGATTTCTGGGTATATCCGTCCAAAGTAGACCTTGTCGAAAAGGATGTATACACAACCGACACCTTAGATCAAAAAGCGTTATCTGTATTGAAAGATGGCGGCAAAGTATTGATCACAGCAGCTGGCAAGATCAGCTATGGCAAAGAAGTAGTACAATACTTCACACCGGTGTTCTGGAACACGTCATGGTTCAAAATGCGTCCTCCTCACACTACAGGTATCTTCCTGAACGAATACCATCCGCTATTCCGTGAATTCCCAACCGAATATCACAGCAATTTGCAGTGGTGGGAGCTACTGAACAAAGCACAGGTGATGCAATTCACCGACTTCCCTGCCGGATTCCAACCGACTGTTCAAAGTATAGACACTTGGTTCATCAGTCGGAAGATCGGTATGCTGTTCGAAGCGAACGTACTTAACGGCAAGTTAATGATGACCAGTATGGATATCACTTCGCAGCCGGACAAACGGGTAGTTGCTCGCCAACTGCATAAAGCGATCCTCGACTACATGAACGCTGACAATTTCCGTCCGGCAACTACAGTTACTCCGGAACAGATCCAGACATTGTTCACCAAAGTGGCAGGTGACGTGAAATCGTATACGAAAGACTCACCCGATGAGCTGAAACCGAAAATTAATTAAGCTGCAGATAACACAAATAAATATGAAAACAAGAATCATAGGACTTCTGCTTTTAGCAGCGACCGCATCGCAGGCACAAGAATATGCACGCACTTACCCACTGACGGATACTACCCGATACAGCGAAGAGACCGGATATGGGTACGACCTTGTCGCCACTCCTGTAAAAGGCAGCAAAGCACCCTTCTTCTTCTCAGTCCGTGTACCGGATGGGAACTACAAAGTAACCGTAAGGTTGGGAAACAAGAAGGAGGCAGGGATAACCACCGTCCGGGGAGAATCACGTCGGTTGTTCATTGAGAACCTGCCGACTCAAAAAGGGAAATTTGTTGAGGAAACATTTATCATAAACAAGCGGAACACGCAAATTTCGGATAATGAGTTTGTACGTATCAAGGCTCGTGAGAAACAAAAGCTGAATTGGGATGACAAGCTCACATTGGAATTTAATGGGGACGCTCCCGCATGCGAGAGCATTCGCATCGAACCGGCCGATCCGTCAGTTATTACCGTCTTCCTATGTGGCAATAGTACAGTAGTCGATCAGGACAACGAACCTTGGGCAAGCTGGGGCCAAATGATTCCCCGCTTCTTCAACACCGATGTTTGCATTGCCAATTATGCCGAAAGCGGAGAAAGCGCCAATTCATTTATTGCAGCCAATCGGCTCAAAAAAGCCCTATCGCAAATGAAAGCCGGCGATTACCTGTTTATGGAATTCGGACACAACGACCAGAAACAGAAAGGCCCAGGCAAAGGGGCGTATTACTCATTCATGACCAGCTTGAAGACATACATTGATGAAGCTCGGGCTCGCGGAGCTTATCCGGTACTGGTAACTCCCACGCAACGTCGAAGTTTCAACAGCGACGGGCGCATACGGGATACGCATGAAGACTATCCGGAAGCGATGCGTTGGCTGGCTGCCAAAGAGAATGTCCCCTTGATAGATCTCAATAACCTCACCCGAACGCTTTATGAAGCATTGGGACCGGAAACGTCTAAACGGGCTTTTGTACACTATCCCGCAGGAAGCTATCCGGGACAAACGAAAGTTTTCGAAGATAACACGCACTTCAATCCTTACGGGGCGTACCAAATTGCTAAATGTGTGATCGAAGGGATGAAGCAAGCTGTTCCGCAATTGACAGAACACTTACAATTCGATCCGCAATACAATCCCGCTCAACCGGATGATGTGAATGCGTTTCATTGGAATGATTCGCCTTTTGCTGAGGCAGAGAAACCAGACGGTAATTAAAAATACGACAACAGCTTTTAAAAGATATGAGAGTAAGCAACCTACTACCCTGTCTGCTGACAGGAGCATTGTTCTGGGCATGCAATTCGGCTAAACAGACCGACAAAGGTTTTGAATGGGGACAGTTATCACAGCAACCGGATTTATCGTGGGCTGACAGTGTCGGTAGCCGACAAATCCCGGCAAAGAACTTGGTTCTATCTGCCAATCATTTTGGCGCGGTGGCCGACAGTAACCAGATCAGCACAGCTGCTATTCAACAAGCTATTGACAGTTGTGCCGCTGCCGGTGGAGGTACTGTCACTTTACAACCCGGATATTACCAAACCGGCGCACTGTTTGTCAAAAGCAATGTGAACCTGCGGCTTGACAAAGGAGTCACGCTATTGGCTTGTACCGACTTGCAAGCTTATCCGGAATTCCAATCGCGCATTGCGGGTATCGAAATGATATGGCCGTCGGCAGTAATCAATATCATCGGTGAGAAAAATGCCTCTATCAGTGGAGAAGGGACGCTAGATTGCCGCGGTAAAGTATTTTGGGACCAGTATTGGACCATGCGGAAAGAATACGAAGCGAAAGGATTGCGCTGGATTGTGGATTACGATTGCAAACGTGTGCGAGGTATTCTGGTCGAACGTAGTTCGGACATTACACTGAGCGGCTTTACACTCATGCGCACAGGCTTTTGGGGATGTCAAATCCTGTACTCAGACCACTGTACACTGGATGGACTTACCATCAACAACAACATTGGCGGACACGGACCGAGCACGGACGGAATCGACATCGACTCTTCCAACAATATTCTGGTTGAGAACTGCGATATCGATTGCAACGACGACAATATCTGCATCAAATCGGGACGGGATGCCGACGGGTTACGGGTGAATCGCCCCACCGAATACGTGGTAATACGCAATTGTGTTGCCCGGAAAGGTGCCGGACTGATTACCTGTGGCAGTGAAACTTCCGGCAGCATTCGGAACATATTGGGCTACGACCTGAAAGCGGTCGGCACCTCGGCAGTTTTACGATTAAAAAGTGCCATGAATCGGGGCGGCACCGTCGAGAACATTTATATGACACGCATCGAAGCAGACAGTACCCGCCACGTACTGGCAGCCGATCTGAATTGGAATCCAAGCTACAGTTACAGTACGCTGCCCGATGCATACAAGGACAAAGAGATTCCCGAACACTGGAAAGTAATGCTGACTCCGGTACTACCGGTTGAAAAGGGTTATCCGCATTTCCGCAACGTATATATGTCGCACGTAAAAGCGTCGAATGTGAAAGAATTTATTTCCGCATCGGGTTGGAATGACAGTTTGCGTTTGGAAAACTTCTATCTTTATGCCATTGAAGCGCAAGTAGATCGTCCGGGCAAGATTCGATATACGCGAAACTTCAACCTGTCGGAAACAACTCTCAACATAAAAGAGAAAGTAACTATCAAACTGGAAGAGAATGAAGAAAGTAACATACATTTTAATGAAACTCCCCCATCTGCTGACAGCCGTACTGCTGGGAATCTGCGCCATTAGCCTGCAAGCGCAATCGTTGCCACCGCCCGCCGGAACTTTCCGGTTAGGCATCGGGCAAGGGGAAAACAGTCGTTGGCTCGCAGCGGGAGAAAAAGTGCAAGGCATGGCCTTCCAGTGGAAAGCCTTGCCCGATACGCGCGGATTTCTGCTTGAGGTAAGCATAACGAACCTTTCCAAAGCTGATATGCTCTACTGGAGTTTTGGAGATTGCCTTCCGGATGCCGATGTAAACGTATTCAGTGTGGAAGGGCAGGCGTTTACCTGCTATTACGGAGAGAGTATGAAGCTACGCACCGTACAAGCAGTTGTCCCTACCGACGATATTCGGCTGAGTAACGGCAAACAGGATGAAACTCCGCGAATGCTATACGAATCGGGAAAACGTACGGATCGTCCGGTGTTAGCCGGACGTTGTGCGCTAACTAAGGGCGCCAAACTTTACTTCTGCTTTTATGAGCAAAATGCCAAAGCAGACTATAATTATTACTCATTACCGGATCTATTCTCCCAAATCAACCGACCATGAAAAGACTTTATACCCTATTCGTTTTGTTGGGATGCTGCTTACTTATCCGCGCTGCCGTCTACAATGTAAAAGACTTCGGAGCACGGGCGGATGGAACAACCATTGACTCACCCGCTATCAACAGCGCCATCGAAGCGGCCGCAAAGGCAGGTGGCGGAATGGTTTACCTCCCTGCGGGCGAATATGCCTGCTACTCCATCCGGTTGCAAAGCAATATTCATTTGTACTTGGAGCAGGGCGCGAAGATCATTGCTGCTTTTCCTGGAAAGGATGAGGGCTACGACAATGCCGAGCCCAACGAGCATAACAAATTTCAAGACTTCGGTCACAGCCACTGGAAGAATTCGCTGATCTGGGGCATCGGACTGGAGAATATAACCATTAGCGGCTACGGCTTAATCTACGGCAAAGGCCTCACACGGGAAGAAAACCGTTTGCCGGGAGTAGGCAATAAAGCAATCAGCCTGAGAGAATGCAAGAATGTGATCTTAAAAGATTTTTCCATGCTACACTGCGGACACTTTGCTTTGCTCGCTACAGGCGTGGATCATCTGACGATTACAAACCTGAAAGTAGACACGAACCGAGACGGGTTCGACATCGATTGCTGCCGGAATGTACGCATTAGCCAATGCAGCGTGAACTCTCCTTGGGACGATGCCATCGTTCTTAAGGCTTCCTATGCGTTAGGCCGTTTTCAAGATACGGAGAATGTAACAATCAGTGATTGTTACGTCAGTGGTTACGACAAAGGCAGTATGCTGGATGCCAGCTGGCAGTTGGACGAACCGCAAGCACCGGACCATGGTTACCGCACGGGCCGCATTAAGTTCGGCACAGAGAGTAGCGGAGGTTTTCGCAACATCGCTATCACCAACTGCATCTTCGAACATTGCCGCGGACTGGCATTGGAAACGGTAGACGGAGGACGTCTGGAAGATATCGTTATCAACAATATTACCATGAGGGATATTGTGAACGCTCCTATTTTCCTGCGATTGGGAGCCCGGATGCGAAGTCCGGAGGGAACACCCGTAGGTAGCATGAAGCGTATTCTCATCAGCAACATCAATGTATGGAACGCTGACAGTCGTTACGCCTCCATTATCAGTGGCATACCCGGAAGTTGCATCGAAGATGTGACGTTCCAGAACATCCACCTATATTATAAAGGAGGATACAGTGCAGAAGATGGCAAGCGCGTTCCTCCCGAAGAAGAGAAAACTTATCCAGAGCCGTGGATGTTCGGTACAATCCCCGCCAAAGGATTCTACGTCCGCCACGCACGGAACATTACATTCGATCAGGTTCAGTTTCATTTCAACCAACCGGATGGTCGTCCGCTCTTTGTGACAGAAGATACACAAGAAATTAAATACCTTAATACAACTATAGAATGATGAAGAAACAAACACTAATCGCTTGCTGTCTACTCCTTGCCGGAGGAAGTATGCAAGCGCAACAATGGCCGGATACCCCGGCAGAAGCTCGTCCGGCTACCCGATGGTGGTGGTTGGGAAATGCGGTCGATGAAAAGAATCTGACTTACAATCTGGAAGAATACGCACGCGCCGGACTAGGTGGTTTGGAGATCACGCCAATCTATGGGGTACAAGGTAACGATGCAAACGAGATTCCATTTCTATCACCTCGTTGGATGGAAATGTTAAAGCATACGCAAACCGAAGGAAAACGAACAGGGCTCGAAATCGACATGAATACCGGTACAGGATGGCCATTCGGAGGTCCTGAAGTGAGTATAAAGGATGCAGCCAGTAAAGCTATTTTCCAGACTTATGACGTAGAGGGAGGCAAAGAGATCGTATTAGATCTAGCTGTAAACGATGAGAAACAACGTCCGCACGCGATACTGAGCCGAGTCATGGGCTATGCTGAGAATGGATCGTGCATCGACCTAACCGCTCGTGTGAAGCACAACAAACTACACTGGAAAGCATCTGCTGGAAAGTGGAAGCTGATCGCTCTTTATGTCGGCAAGACACTGCAAAAAGTGAAGAGAGCCGCTCCGGGAGGGGAAGGTTATGTCATGAATCATCTCTCCAAGAGTGCTGTCAACAACTACTTGTCTCGTTTCGACCGGGCATTTAAAAGTAACGGAGTAGCTATCCACATACATTTTTCAATGATTCCTACGAAGTCTATCAGGCGGATTGGACAGAAGACTTTTTGGAACAATTCAACCGTCGCCGCGGTTATAAACTCGAACAATTCTTACCTCAGTTCCTAGATACCGACCGCCCGGAGATCAGCCGTCGCATCGTATCTGACTACCGGGAAACCATTTCCGAACTTTTGCTGGATAACTTCACCCGGCAATGGACCGGATGGGCACATAAACACGGCAGCATCACTCGCAACCAAGCACATGGTTCACCGGGAAACCTCATCGATATCTATGCGGCTGTAGACATTCCCGAATGCGAAGGATTCGGACTTTCTCAATTCCATGTCGATGGATTGCGACAGGATTCACTTACTAAGAAGAATGATTCGGACTTGTCCATGCTGAAATATGCGTCATCGGGTGCTCACATTGCCGGAAAGACTTATACATCCTCCGAAACATTCACTTGGCTGACCGAACACTTCCGCACTTCGCTGGCTCAATGCAAACCGGACATGGATTTAATGTTTGTATCGGGCGTCAACCATATGTTCTTTCACGGTACTACATATTCCCCTAAAGACGCAGAATGGCCGGGCTGGCTTTTCTACGCATCCATCAACATGAGCCCGACAAATAGTATATGGAAAGACGCTCCCGCTTTCTTCCAATACATCACTCGTTGCCAGACTTTTTTACAAATGGGGCAACCGGATAATGATTTCCTCATCTATCTACCATATATGATATGTGGAACGAACAACCGGGTAGGTTGTTGCTCTTTTCTGTTCACCATATGGAAAAACTGGCTCCTAAATTCATCGATGCCATTCACCGTATCAACAACAGCGGATACGATGGCGATTACATCTCGGACGACTTCATCCGGTCGACTCAGTTCAAAGACGGACGTCTCGTGACATCGGGAGGAACAGCCTACAAAGCATTGGTCGTACCTGCCGCCCATCTAATGCCTGCGGATGTATTAGCTCACCTATCCAAGCTAGCCCAACAAGGAGCTACCATCGTATTCCTTGAAAACTATCCGACAGACGTACCCGGATATGCCAATTTGGACAAGAGACGTAACGCCTACCGTGCAACCTTGCAACAATTACCGGCCGTTTCTTTCTCTGAAACAACAGTTACTCCTGTCGGCAAAGGGAAAATCATTACCGGTACGGATTATGCGCGCACATTAGCTAGTTGCAACATCCCCATTGAGGAGATGAAAACTGAATTCGGACTGCAAGCGATTCGCAGAGTCAACTCGACGGGACATCATTACTTCATCTCTTCCTTGCAAGAGAAAGGAGTGGATGGCTGGGTGACCTTAGGAGTACAGGCGAAAGCCGCTGCTCTCTTCAATCCGGTGACCGGAGAGTCGGGTGAAGCACGCTTACAGCAAGTTAACGGACAAACACAGGTTTACCTGCAATTAAAGTCCGGCGAATCGGTACTACTCCAAACGTATCAGAAGCCTTTGACCGATGCCAAACCTTGGTTCTATAAGCAAGAGCAACCGTTCAGCCTCCGATTGGATCACGGTTGGCAACTGCACTTTGCCGAAAGTCAGCCGGAGATTAAAGGAAACTTCAACATCGATCAACTCTGTTCGTGGACAACTATCCAGCATCCGGCAGCTACCATCAACATGGGTACCGGAGTTTACACACTGGAAATCGAATTACCCGATCTACCCGCTGATGACTGGATACTCGACTTGGGAGATGTACGTGAAAGCGCCCGTGTACGTATCAACGGACAAGATGCCGGCTGCGCTTGGGCTGTACCCTATGAATTAAGAGTAGGCAGTTTCTTGAAAAAGGGCAAAAACCGGATTGAGGTAGAGGTAACCAACCTCCCGGCCAACCGGATTGCCGAATTAGATCGACAAGGAGTGAAATGGCGGAAGTTTAAAGAGATTAATATCGTCAATCTCAATTATCGTCCAAGTAGCTATGCGCATTGGGCACCCATGCCTTCCGGTTTAAACAGTGAAGTCAGACTCATACCCGTTAACCGGAAGTTCTGACAACTCAAACTGCGAGAAAAGATTGCTCATAAATTAGCATAAGCCATCTGCAACCAGACCGCGCTACTTAAAAATAGCTGGTTACCTTGTTGCAGATGGCTTCTTGTCAATCCTAAATCAAAGCCTAACGCTATCCGAAATACGCTAATCAATCGGCTACATCTATGAGCCCGAATAATCATTCTACAGCCATTTATTAGCTATGTCCTTTCTTCCTTTTCTTAGAGGTTATTTGAAAAGTAGTTTTTGATAATACCTTTTTAGGTTCTACATGGCAGCTCTTGCTGAAAACAAGTACTGAATTAGACTGTGACATGCCCGTGTCACAACTGTGCCAAGCCGGTGGCACAACTGTGACATCGCAGTGGCACTGTCGTGCCAACTATAAAGAACAGTTGTGGCACTAAGATACATTCAGGTGATCATGGGTTGTTATGCCTTCAAGCTACTGATGCCTTTTTCAAGTTAACTTGCACTAAAATTGAAGAAGAACCTTGTTTTTATAAACCTGCTTTCGTTTGTCTCGTAGGCTGCCTAATAGATTGTATACTAGCAAGTCAAGTGCTAATATGTATTGTATGTCAGGGCAACAGATTTGTGAAAGCTAAAATGCTGTCACAAACTCTCCGGGGAAATGAAGCCCTGTCTAAGGCAAAAACACAGCCAAAAAGAATGAGAGATCCCTCAAAAATGATGAGAGATACGTCCAAAAAGGGGCAAAAATGCGGGAAAATGATGAGAGATACCGCTTTATAAAAGTATCTCTCATTGCATAAAATACTGAAATGCTGCCTTTTAAGCAAAAAACAATGAGAGCATGAGAGATGAAATATTTTTTCTTGTATGTAGGGAGGAGGGAAAGTATGACTCCAGAAATGAGATCGATTCATTCGAATACCCTAGGAAAATATCTCTTTGGAGCAAACGGCACCTAAAGTGACGAAAAACCAAAACAACTCTTAGGGAGAGAGAGAAACAGCGAATTTTACAATAATGATTCGAGTTGTCCCATACTTATCGGCAAGTTTGAATGAACCTAATAGATTCGTTTAGGGGTAAATAATAAAAGAGGTGTACCTAGTTGGCACACCTCATTTATTATTTCTATATAAAACGTCTTTTATTTAACAGCGGCCGACAACTCAGCTCCTGCTTTAAATTTGGGCATTTTTCTCGCCGGAATAGTAATTACCTCCTTCGTCGCAGGATTCATTCCTTTTCTTTCAGATCTTTCACTCACCGCAAAAGTACCGAAACCAACCAATGAAACTTTGTCACCTTCTTTTAAAGATTTAGTAACAGTTGAGATGAAAGCCTCTAAAGCTTTCCTTGCATCTGCTTTGCTTAAACCAGCTTCAGCAGCCATAGCACTAATAAGTTCAGCCTTATTCATAATACGTTAATGATTAATTAATATATGTTACACAAAAGAATTCAGCTCCTAAAAACACTTCACAAATATAAACGAATGAAACAATATATCAAATAAAAACATAAAAAAAACGATGCAATTTATTGAAAAAGAACTAATAAGAGACCCTTTTCATGCTTTAAAACAGAAATTATTCGTACTTTTGCGCTTAAATACGTAAAAAGTTAAAACGATAATAAGATGCCAACCGTTACTAAGAACCTGATAATTATCAATGTACTCATCTTTTTCGGTACTCTTGTAGCCCAGCGATATGGTATAGATCTAACCAATCAGCTAGGATTGCACTTCTTCCTTGCCAGTGATTTTAATCCGGCACAGTTAATCACTTATATGTTTATGCATGGAGGATTTAGTCATATATTTTTCAATATGTTTGCTGTTTTTATGTTCGGTCGTGTTCTTGAACAAGTCTGGGGCCCCGTCGGTTTCTTTTCTACTATATTCTTTGTGGTATTGGTGCAGGACTCATTCAGGAAGGGATACAATATATCCAATATGTGACAGAACTAAGCCAATATACTCAAGTAAATATCGGGACAGGCCTTATTTCAATGGACGAATATCTAAACAGAATGACTACCGTAGGAGCTTCGGGCGCAGTGTATGCCGTCTTGTTGGGATTCGGGATGTTGTTTCCCAATGACCGACTATTCATATTTCCGTTACCTTTCCCCATCAAAGCCAAGTTCTTTGTTGCCGGATATGCCTTAATCGAATTGTATTCCGGAATAGCCAATAACCCTGGTGATAACGTAGCCCACTTTGCCCACTTGGGAGGAATGGTATTCGGATTAATCCTTGTTTTATATTGGAAAAAAAATGATAAAGTAAATGGGACATATCATCGCTGACCTGAAAGATACATTTAAGAAAGGAAATATTTATATCCAACTGATCTTTATTAACGTCGCTATTTTCATCTTCTGCACGTTAATAGGCGTTGCTTTGCAACTTTTCAACCAAAGTGCCGTAGAAATATTCGATCTTTTCGCACTCCCGGCATCCTTTACCCGGTTTGCCTTGCAACCTTGGTCGATCCTTACGTATATGTTTATGCACGCCGGATTCCTGCATATTTTATTCAATATGCTCTGGCTATATTGGTTCGGCGCACTTTTTCTCCATTTCTTCTCTGCCAAACATTTACGTGGATTATACCTATTGGGAGGGTTTTGCGGCGGTTTATTCTATATGATCGCCTATAACATTTTCCCTTATTTCAGTGTAGTGGTCGAGCAAGCCTCACTAGTGGGTGCTTCGGCTTCGGTACTAGCTATTGTGGCCGCTACCGCCTATCGCGAACCTAACTACCGCATTCAGCTATTTCTGTTTGGTGCTATCCGTTTGAAATACCTGGCCTTGATCGTCATTGGAACCGACCTGCTCTTTATTACTTCCAACAATGCCGGTGGACATATTGCCCACTTAGGCGGCGCACTTGCCGGCCTATGGTTTGCCGCCAGCCTTAGCAAAGGTAGCGACCTGACTTTGTGGATCAACAAACTACTGGATGGTATTGCCGCTCTGTTCCGGAAGAAAACTTGGAAGCGTAAGCCGAAAATGAAAATACACTATGGTCAAAACATCCGGGAAAAAGATTACGATTACAATGCGCATAAGAAAGCTCAATCGGATGAAATAGACCGTATTCTCGAGAAACTGAAGAAATCAGGGTACGAGAGCTTAACGACAGAAGAAAAGAAGAGCTTGTTTGATGCAAGCAAAAAATAGTTCAAATGAAACATTTCGGAAAACTGGTTATCTACCTGATTCTGGCTGCCAACGCATTCTTTATTGGAATGTTAATTTTGACAGCTTACAGTCCGTACCTTCACCCGAAGATACATCCTTTGGCCTCATGCCTGGGACTGGCTTTTCCGATCTTTTTGATTGTTAATCTAGGCTTCTTTATTTTCTGGCTACTCATCAATTATCGGTTGGCACTGCTATCCTTTATCGGTTTTCTGGTGTGCTATTCGCAAATTAAAACCTATATTCCGATACATCTCCCAAGCAAAGACATTCCGGAAGAGAATATTAAACTACTATCGTATAATGTGATGAGTTTTGGAATGCAGAGAAAGAAAGAGGGGAAAAACCCAATCCTCACTTATCTGGCCAATAGCGAAGCGGATATCTTATGTTTACAGGAATACAGTACCTCCGATGACCCGAAACATCTGACCGAAAGAGATATCAAAAAGGCATTAAAGAAATACCCTTACCATTCGGTACGCACTCCATCGAAAGGAGGTACTCAATTGGCTTGTTTCTCTAAATATCCGATACTCTCGGCTAAGGTAATCGAATACCAAAGCGAATACAATGGCTCCGTCATGTACGAACTGAAGGTGAAGGATGATACCATCACCCTTATTAATAACCATTTGGAATCGAATAAGCTAACCAAAGAAGATAAGGGTATTTATGAGGATATGATTAATGACCCAAATGTCAAGAAGGTGAAAAGCGGTATGCGTCAATTGGTGAAAAAGCTC
The DNA here is from genome assembly GCF_000517545.1 of Bacteroides reticulotermitis JCM 10512. GTDB lineage: Bacteria > Bacteroidota > Bacteroidia > Bacteroidales > Bacteroidaceae > Bacteroides > Bacteroides reticulotermitis. The sequence goes on from NZ_BAIV01000011.1 coordinate 38,283, forward strand.
GCCGAAGCATCCGCCATCCGATCTTCTCAAGCGGATTCCGTAGCTAAAGTGATCGCCAAGAGCAAGCATCCGCTAATTATTGCATGCGGTGATTTCAACGATGCTTCGATTTCGTATACGCACCGGGTAATGAGCCAACACTTAAATGACGCTTTTACTCAATCTGGCAGAGGATTGGGCATCTCCTACAATCAGAATAAATTCTATTTCCGAATCGACAATATATTAATGAGCCCGGGGCTAAAAGCCTACAACTGCACCGTAGATCGTTCGATTAAAGATTCCGATCATTATCCGATCTGGTGTTACCTAAGTAAGCAATAAATATTAAAAACTTAAATTATAACCCCCTATGATGAAAAAGGCATTCACTATTTTAGCAATTAGCTGTATGATGTACTCTTGCGCTACGAAAACAGAAAGCAATCCGTTCCTGACAGAGTTTCAAACTCCGAACGGTGTCCCTCCCTTTGATAAAATCAAAATGGAGCATTACGAACCAGCGTTCCTGAAAGGTATTGAGGAACAAAACCAAAATATCCGGGCTATTATCGACAATCCGGAAAAACCTAGTTTCGACAACACAATCGTTGCTTTGGACAACAGTGATCCGATATTAAACCGCGTGAACCCTATCTTCTTTAATATGATTGATGCGGAAACAACTGATTCGCTGACTAAACTGTCTATCAAGGTTGCTCCCCTACTTTCGGAACACGGAGACAATATATCGTTGAATAGTGATCTTTTCAAACGTGTCAATGCAGTCTATCTGCAGAAAGACTCGCTGCACCTGAACTCCGAACAATTGCGCTTACTCGACAAGACCTATAAGAGTTTTGTACGTGCAGGAGCCAATCTGGACACAGAGAAGCAAACTCGTTTGCGCGAAATAAATAAAGAACTCTCCACGTTGGGATTGACTTTCAGCAACAACATACTAAATGAGAACAATGCTTTCCAACTGTTTGTAGACAAAGAGGCCGACTTGGCAGGTCTTCCGGAATCATTCCGTCAAAGTGCTGCCGAAGAAGCGAAGGCAGCAGGCAAAGCAGGCCAGTGGCTATTCACGCTTCACAACGCCAGCCGTCTGCCTTTCCTCCAGTACTCTGAGAATCGCCCGCTACGCGAAAAGATGTATACGGCGTACATCAATCGGGGAAATAACAACGATGCGAACGATAACAAGAAGATTATCACCCAAATCATAGCTTTGCGTCAGGAAAAGGCACGACTGCTAGGTTTTGATACGTATGCCAACTTTGTATTGGATGAAACAATGGCTAAGAACTCAAGCAATGTTATGGAACTTTTGAACGATTTATGGGGATATGCTCTTCCCAAAGCCAAAGCTGAAGCTTCCGAATTGCAGAAGATCATGACCAATGAAGGCAAAGGCGAGAAGCTGGAAGCTTGGGATTGGTGGTTCTATACAGAGAAACTTCGTAAGGAAAAATACAACTTAACTGAAGAAGAGACTAAGCCTTACTTTAAATTGGAGAATGTACGCGACGGAGCTTTCTCGGTAGCAAACAAACTATATGGTATCACACTGACTCCCCTTAAGGGAATCCCAACGTACCACCCAGATGTAGAAGTCTTTGAGGTAAAAGACGCTGATGGTTCACAACTCGGTATTTTCTACGTAGACTATTTCCCGCGCCCGGGTAAAAGCGGTGGCGCATGGATGAGTAATTACCGCGATCAACAAGGTGATATTCGCCCGTTAGTATGCAATGTATGCAGCTTTACTAAACCCATTGGCGATACCCCTTCGCTGCTTACTATGGATGAAGTAGAAACTCTGTTCCACGAATTTGGACACGCCCTTCACGGCTTGCTGACTAAATGCGCATACAAAGGAACTTCCGGAACCAGCGTAGCCCGTGACTTTGTAGAACTTCCTTCTCAAATCAACGAACATTGGGCCACTGAACCCGAAGTGTTGAAAATGTATGCTAAACATTATCAGACCGGAGAAGTAATTCCCGATGCAATAATCGACAAGATCTTGAAGCAAAAAGCATTCAACCAAGGCTTTATTACAACCGAGTTACTGGCTGCCGCTATCCTCGACATGGATTTGCACATGGTTACGGATGTAAAAAATATGGATATTATAGATTTTGAGAAGCAAGCCATGCATAAACTTGGACTTATCCCCGAAATCGCTCCACGCTACCGCGCTACTTATTTCAACCACATCATTGGCGGATATGCTGCCGGTTACTATAGCTACCTATGGGCCAATGTATTAGACAATGATGCTTTTGAAGCATTTAAGGAACATGGCATTTTCGATCAGCAAACCGCCGGACTATTCCGGAGCAATGTATTGGAAAAGGGAGACAGCGAAGACCCAATGGTGCTTTATACGAAATTTCGTGGTGCTGAGCCGAGTATGGAACCGATGTTGAAAAACAGGGGAATGAAATAAATGGGGAAAAGGCTGCATCTTTGGTAAAATATTGTCTAAACATCAAATATTTGAGGGCTTATTATCAGTGAGTGTGAAAAAAAAACTATATTTGCAGCCTTGTATACGACAGAATTAAATTAAAAAAGTAATCATAATAAATTAAAGTAAAATGCAAAACAAAGGATTTGTTAAGTTTTTTGCGGTATTACTCACACTGGTATGTGTGTTCTACCTTTCCTTTTCCTTCGTGACTCGCCATTATACTAATAAGGCGAAAGAAATTGCGAATGGAGATGCGAAAGTAGAGCAGAATTACCTGGACTCTCTCGCTAACGAGAAGGTTTGGCTGGGTAACTGGACGCTAAAACAATGTCGCGAAATGGAGATCGGTTTAGGTTTGGACCTAAAAGGAGGTATGAACGTTATCCTTGAAGTTTCTGTGCCCGATGTTATCAGAGCATTAGCTGACAACAAACAGGACGAGACTTTCAACAAAGCTGTCGACGAAGCTGCTAAGCAAGCTGTCAGCAGCCAGGAGAACATCATCACCCTCTTTGTAAAGGAGTACCACAAACTTGCTCCGGAAGGCAAACTCTCCGAGATCTTCGCTACACAACAACTCAAAGACAAGGTTAACCAAAAATCATCAGATGCTGAAGTTGAGAAAGTGTTGAAAGAAGAGGTAAAAGCAGCAGTTGAGAACTCATACAACGTGCTTCGTACCCGTATCGACCGCTTCGGTGTTGTTCAACCGAACATACAAAGCCTGGAAGACAAAATGGGACGTATCATGGTGGAGCTGCCGGGTATCAAAGAACCTGAGCGTGTAAGAAAGCTTCTCCAAGGTTCGGCTAACCTGGAATTCTGGGAAACCTATACAGCCAAAGAGATCATTCCGAGTATGCAATCAGCAGATGCGAAACTACGCGCAGTGTTGAATCAAGAAGCTCCGGCAGATTCAGTTGCAGGTGATTCTGCTTCTACTGAACTCGTAGCTGAAGCAACTCCGGAAAAGAAGGGCGTAAGTGCGCTGATAGCTTGGCAGCAGCTCTTAAGGGTGACACAAAAGACACCAATACAGCTGCTAACATGGCCGAGATCAAAAAACAATATCCATTGTTGGCCATCCTTCAATTGAACTCTAGCGGTCAAGGTCCGGTAGTTGGTTATGCAATTGCGAAAGATACAGCCGAAGTTAACAAATACTTGGCTCTACCTGAAGTACGTGCTGAACTGCCGAAAGACTTACACCTGAAATGGGGTGTTTCTGCGGCTGAATTCGATAAGAAAGGACAAACATACGAACTTTATGCGATCAAATCGACTGAACGCAATGGCAAAGCTCCTATGGAAGGAGACGTTGTAACAGATGCTAAAGACGAATATGACCAATACAGCAAACCTGCAGTTAGCATGGTAATGAACTCGGACGGTGCACGCCGTTGGGCTCAGTTGACTAAACAAAACATTGGCCGTTCAATCGCTATCGTACTGGATAACTACGTATATTCTGCACCGAACGTAAACACCGAAATTACCGGTGGACGCTCACAGATTACCGGTCACTTTACTCCGGAACAAGCAAAAGACTTAGCAAACGTGTTGAAGTCCGGTAAAATGCCGGCTCCGGCTCATATCGTACAAGAAGACATCGTTGGTCCGTCACTGGGTCAGGAGTCTATCAATGCAGGTATCTTCTCATTTGTAGTCGCATTAATCCTGTTGATGACATTCATGTGTTCAATGTATGGTTTCGTCCCGGGTATGGTTGCCAATGGAGCGCTACTCATGAACTTCTTCTTCACATTAGGAATCTTATCCTCCTTCCAGGCGGCCCTGACGATGTCCGGTATTGCCGGTATGGTGCTCGCATTAGGTATGGCGGTGGATGCGAACGTGTTGATCTACGAACGTACTAAAGAAGAGCTACGTAGCGGTAAGGGGGTAAGAGAATCGATCAGTGATGGATACAAGAATGCATTCTCTGCTATTTTTGACGCCAACTTGACCTCTATCCTAACCGGTATCATCCTGTTCAACTTTGGTACAGGCCCGATCCGCGGTTTTGCTACTACCTTAATTATAGGTATCCTCGTTTCGTTCTTTACAGCTGTGTTTATGACTCGTACAATTTACGATCACTTCACAAGCAAAGACAAATGGTTGAACCTTACATTCTCTACTAAATTCTCTAAGAACCTGTTCATCAATCCTCATTTCGACTTTATGGGGACGAATAGAAAGTCTTTGATTATTATCAGTACTATTGTTGTTGTCTGCATCGGTTCCTTCGTACTCCGCGGCTTAAGCCAGAGTATTGACTTTACTGGTGGACGTAACTATAAGGTACAATTCGAGAATCCGGTAGAACCCGAACAAGTTCGCACACTGATCGCTGACAAATTTGGAGAAGCTAACGTAAGTGTAATCGCTATCGGTACAGATAAGAAGACCGTACGTGTGAGCACAAACTACCGTATCCAAGAAAGTGGAGCCAATGTTGACTCGGAAATCGAATCTTACTTGTATGAAGCGGTGAAACCGTTGCTGACTCAAGATATCTCTTTGGCTACTTTCATCGACCGCGACAACCACAAGGGTGGCAGCATCGTTAGTTCACAGAAAGTAGGACCAAGTATTGCTGACGATATCAAGACTGGCGCTGTATGGTCGATCATATTGGCTGTAATTGGTATTGGTCTATATATCCTGCTCCGTTTCCGCAACATTGCGTATAGTGTAGGTTCGGTTGTTGCTTTAAGTAGTGACGCGATTATGATCGTCGGTGCTTACTCCTTGCTATGGGGTATCGTTCCGTTCTCATTAGAAATCGACCAGACATTTATCGGAGCAATCCTGACAGCTATTGGTTATTCGGTCAATGACAAGGTCGTAATTTTCGACCGTGTACGTGAGTTCTCCGGTTTATATCCGAAACGCAACAAGTACCAGTTGTTCAATGACTCTTTGAATACAACCCTGTCTCGTACAATCAATACAGGATGTAGTACCTTATTTGTATTATTATGTATCTTCATCTTAGGTGGTGATTCTATCCGTAGCTTCTCATTCGCTATGATCCTAGGTGTAATCTTCGGTACATTCTCTTCATTGTTTATCGCATCTCCGATCGCGTTTGCAATGATGAACAAAAAAGCTGCTGCTGCTAAAGAATAATAAGCTGGAATTATTTCCTTAAAAAGAAAGAGCCTACTCTGTGCAATACAGAGCAGGCTCTTTCTTTTTGATTATAGTTCAAGGGTTAATCTACACTATTGAGCATATTACGGAGAGCAAAAGAGGCTGTTTCGACAAATATCTATCATATTGACAGATTTGCTTATCGAAACAGCCTCTTTTCTATTAATTATCTTAAAAAACAGAGGTCACAGCGTGACAATGTTAAATAAAGGAGCTATATTGCAGAACATAAATGAATACAATATGGAAAAAACAATGCAACTTCGCTATTTAGTAGCCCCGAGGGGAATCGAACCCCTATCTAAAGTTTAGGAAACTTCTATTCTATCCGTTGAACTACAAGGCCGCTCTATTTTGCTTGCAAAGATAACGGTTTCTGGCAATTTAACAAGAATAAAAATACGGTATTCTGTCAAGTTATCTAAAACTTTAGCGTCAATAGGACAATAAACATGGTTTTATTTTGATAATTCGGCAATCTTTCCGACCTTTGTGTTCCAAATTGAAAGTAAAACTCTTTATTAAACAAAATATAGTAATTAAAGTTATGGCAGACGAAATGTTGGTTAAAGAATTGGAGGAAGTAGTAGTACGTTTCTCCGGTGATTCCGGTGACGGTATGCAGCTGGCCGGTAACATTTTCTCGAATGTGTCGGCCACAGTAGGAAATGACATTTGTACATTTCCTGACTATCCGGCAGACATCCGTGCCCCACAAGGTTCACTAACCGGGGTTTCCGGTTTCCAAGTTCATATAGGAGCTGGGCAGGTGTACACTCCGGGAGATCACTGCCACGTATTGGTAGCGATGAATCCGGCAGCACTGAAAACCCAAATCAAGTTCTGTAGGCCACAAGGATTAATTATCACAGACTCTGACTCATTCGCAGCCAGAGATCTGGAAAAAGCAAAGTTTACAACCGACAATCCTTTCGAAGAACTGGGCCTCAAACAGGATGTACTCGAAGTACCAATCTCTTCAATGTGTAAAGAGAGCCTCAAAGACTCCGGGCTGGATAATAAGTCCATTCTTCGTTGCAAAAATATGTTCGCACTTGGCTTGGTTTGCTGGCTCTTTAACCGTAACCTAGCGGCAGCGGAAAAGACCATTCGCGAGAAATTCGCCAAAAAGCCGGAAATAGCCGAAGCTAACATCAAGGTGCTAAACGATGGATATAACTACGGTGCTAATACACACGCATCAACATCTACGTATAAAATTGAAAGCAAAGAGCCGAAGTCGAAAGGTATCTACACAGACATCAATGGCAACAAGGCAACCGCTTACGGTCTGATAGCAGCCGCTGAGAAAGCTGGCTTAGAACTTTATCTGGGCTCTTACCCTATCACCCCTGCAACCGACATTCTGCACGAGCTATCCAAGCATAAATCACTTGGGATAAAGACCGTACAATGCGAAGACGAAATTGCCGGATGTGCTTCGGCAGTAGGTGCTGCATTCGCTGGTGCACTAGCTGTTACCACAACATCCGGACCGGGTGTCTGTCTGAAAAGCGAGGCTATGAACTTGGCGGTAATTGCCGAGCTCCCCTTAGTTGTAGTTAATGTACAACGCGGTGGTCCGTCGACCGGCCTACCAACCAAGTCCGAACAGACCGACTTATTTCAAGCTCTCTACGGACGTAATGGCGAAAGCCCCATGCCGGTAATCGCCGCAATTTCTCCAACCAACTGCTTCGATGCGGCCTATATGGCTTCTAAAATAGCAGTGGAACACATGACTCCCGTAGTCTTGTTGACAGATGCTTTCGTAGCCAACGGATCAGCCGCATGGAAATTACCTGATCTGAATGAATACCCTGCAATCGTTCCGCCGTATGTAACAGCAGATATGGCAGGTAAGTGGACTCCCTATCAACGAAACGAAGAAACCGGAGTCCGTTATTGGGCCATTCCAGGAACTGAAGGTTTCACACACCGCATCGGTGGATTGGAAAAGAGTAATGAAACAGGTGTCATCTCCACCGAACCGGAGAATCATGAAAAGATGGTACGCTTGCGTCAGGCTAAAATAGAAAAAATAGCGGATCACATCCCCGAACTTGAAGTTATGGGCGATCAAGACGCCGATTTACTAATTGTTGGATGGGGCGGTACTTACGGACATCTCCGTCTGGCAATGGACTTCATGCGCAAAGAAGGAAAGAAAGTCGCTTTAGCTCATTTCCAATACATCAACCCGCTACCGAAAAATACAGCTGACGTATTGCGTAAATACTCGAAGATAGTAGTTGCCGAACAAAACCTGGGACAGTTTGCCGGATACCTGCGTATGGAAATACCGGGACTGAATATCAACCAGTTCAATCAGGTAAAGGGGCAGCCATTCGTTACGAAAGAATTGACAGATGCATTCACTAAATTATTGGAGGAATAAGAGATGAGCGAAACAGTATATACAGTAAACGACTATAAATCGGGTCTACCTCGTTGGTGTCCGGGATGTGGAGACCACGGTTTCCTAAATTCCATGCACAAAGCAATGGCCGAGCTGGGAGTAGCTCCACACAATATTGCCGTAATTTCCGGTATCGGTTGCTCTTCCCGCCTTCCCTACTATGTCAATACGTACGGATTCCACACGATTCACGGACGTGCAGCTGCTGTAGCAACAGGTGCTAAGGTAGCTAATCCGGATCTAACCATCTGGCAAATCTCCGGCGACGGTGACGGCCTGGCTATTGGCGGTAATCATTTCATTCATGCCTTGCGACGGAATATAGATCTAAATATGATTTTACTCAACAACCGTATCTACGGACTGACTAAAGGGCAATATTCACCGACCTCCGAACGTGGATACGTCAGCAAATCGTCTCCTTATGGAACAGTTGAGGATCCTTTTCGCCCGGCTGAATTGGCATTCGGAGCCCGCGGTCACTTCTTTGCCCGTTGCATAGCCATAGACGGTCCCGCCTCTATTGAGGTTTTAAAGGCCGCTGCGCACCATAAAGGAGCTTCCGTAGTGGAAGTCCTACAGAATTGTGTAATCTTCAATGATGGTACACATATGTCAGTGGCTACGAAAGAAGGTCGTAATAAGAACGCTATTTATCTGGAGCACGGCAAGCCGATGTTGTTCGGTGAAAACAAAGAGTTTGGCTTGATGCAACAAGGCTTTGGACTGAAAGTCGTTAAGCTCGGTGAGAATGGAGTTACAGAAGAAGATATTCTAGTCCACGATGCCCATTGCCAAGACAATACTTTGCAACTGAAATTGGCCTTAATGGAAGGCCTGAGTTTCCAATAGCGCTCGGCGTAATCCGTAATACAGAAGCTCTGACCTACAACGATGCGATAGACGAACAGATTGCTGAAGTGAAAAGCAAGAAAAAATATCACAATTTTCAGGAATTGCTAATGACAAACGATACTTGGGAAGTGAAGTAATACACTCTTCAAACGATACAACGAAAAGGGCCGGCTCAACTATGAAATTGAGTCGGCCCTCTTTTTATCTTATAAGCTGAGAGCATCAAAAGGACAGGTCATGATCTCTTCTTTTCACCTGCACCATCAATTCAGATTGAAAAACGACCTCAAGACTTTATACCATGCAGTTAGCAAAAGACGATTGGGATGGCAGCGCGATTGAGGCGACAAGCTTGTTATGACTGAGTATCCGGCACCCATCTTGCGCCATCTATGCACCGGCAACCGAGAGCCCGGCTTCTTCATTTCTTTGCCCAGGGCAAAATAAAATATGCCCAGGCTCCGCGTTCGTGTGCCCAGGGCATTGGTCTGCTTTGCCCAGGGCAAAGAAACCGGTCAGTCCGCCATTCTATAAAGCTCGCAGCCAGCCATCAGAAAAGCACCTACACCATAGACTTCGGTCATGTCACGGGTTACTTTTTTGGGATCAGCACCAATCTGTTGCACATACCCCAATTTTCCATCGGGATCTACTGCAGAAAGCAATGCCTTCCACCCGTTCTGCACAATCGGTAAATAAAGCATCCGATCCAATAAGCCTTCATTGACTCCATACGCCAAAGCATACACAATGAAAGTCGTACAACTGGTTTCCGGTGACGGATAAGAAGCCGGGTCTAACAAACTGGCATGCCAGAAACCGTCAGCCTGCTGCAATCCGGCTACCCGAGTAGCCAATCTAGTATAAAGTTCCTCGTAAAAGGGTCGGTTCTTATCGCCTGCGGGAAGCTCCTTCAGGATTTCCACCAATCCGCCGAGCACCCATCCGTTGCCACGGCCCCAGAAAACCTTCCGGCCGTTCGCTTCACGTTTGTCGAAATAACGCCAATCCCGGTAGAATAGATTTTCTTGCTGATCGAATAGATAATCATACGTTGCTTTATACTCACGGTTCATAAAGCGGATATACTTTTTATCACCAGTCACCCTATACAGCTTCGCATATACCGGAGGAGCCATGAAAAGTGCATCGCACCAAGTCCATCGTTCCAATGTTTTAAGATCTCCTTCTTTCAATTGAAAAGGTCCCCAAGAGGGATGCCTCACAATCCAATCGGCGCGCGCAAGCGTCGGAATAAGCATCGCTTCATCTTTATACTTTCGATAGAGGTCGATAAAGAGTTGCGACACCGCAATATCATCAGCGTGATAAAAACGTTTATCGGGTTGCCAACCATTCCTTCGCCCCATCCGAACGAGCCAGTTGAGATACGTATCGTCCTGATCCTCCTGCTCCGCTAACTCAGCCCAATCGAACATACCGATATAAAGAGCTGCCTGAGGCCAGTTGAGGTCATCATGTTCGGGGGCCGGATGCGGGTGTTCGAGCTGCCAGTCTGCCACTTTCCTCATGACTCCTTTCAATTCTGATTTACCGAAAGGAAAATCCGCCTGCATATAAAACGGTCCCAGCAGCCAGATCCCCACTAAGATATACTTTTTCATAAGCTATTCATTCAGTTTATTAGTCTACATCACCACGTTACAGTCGCTTTCAACGGCAATTGGCGCGAATCCGGTCCGACCAGAATCTCGAACTCTCCCGGCTCAACGACAAATCGGTGCAAATTCATATCATAATACGAGAAAGCCCGCTCATCCAAAACCAACGACAGACGTTTACTTTCTCCCTTTTTAAGGAATACCTTTTCATACCCTTTCAGTTCCTTCAACGGTCGGGGGACAGTTGATTGCACATCATGCACATAGACCTGAGCGACCTCGGCAGCATCCATCTTTCCGGTGTTTTTCACCTCAAAGCTAACCGCAAGCTGGTAGTCTCCCACCTTCTCCACAGCCAGATTGCCATAAGCAAAAGAAGAATAAGAGAGTCCATAGCCAAAAGGGTAAAACGGTTCTTTGCCTGAACGATCATACCCTCGGTAGCCGACAAAGACACCTTCGGAATAATCTATACGTTTAATCTCTGCGCGCAAGTTCTCATAATAGCTTCCATAAACCGGATTATCCTCCATTTCCGTTCGATGGATATAGGCAGCTTGCCACTCGGCGAAATCTTTCCGGTCAATATCTCAGCAATGGCCTGCCCACCTTCCTGCCCCGGATACCACGCCATCAAAATAGCCTTTGCCGCCTCATGCCAAGGAGTAAAGTCCACTCCACCACCGGCATTGAGCACAACCACCAGATTCGGATGCATGGAAGCGATCTTCTTGATAAACAGTTCCTGATAATGTGCTAAAGCAAACGGACGATCAAATCCTTCACCTTCCGTATTGCTGTTAAAGCCGGTACAAAAGACGACATTATCGACCTTTGCCAATCCCTGCCGAAGTTTTTCTTCATTGAGTTTATAGGCATTGAAACGAATAATGGCCGAAGATATATTGTCGTAAAACTCAATTCGGAAGCGGTATTCCTTATTCGCCTCAACCGATAATTCCACTTCCCGACCGGAATAAGAGTGGTTACCCCAATCCCCTGTCACCCGTTCATCGTTCACAAAGAGCCGATAACCATCATCTCCCCCAATATGTAGCTTCAACTGCCCAGCCACCTCCGAACGATAATTGGCTGTCCAGCGAACAGAAAAGCCATCCACCGGGAAGCCATCCAACGGCGCACCGTCTTTCCAATCGTAATCAATAGACGGTTCGGTCCGAATCACTTCCGGTTGTCCGCTCAACGTTTTATTCTTAAAGTACGAAGCGACAAAACCCTTCGTCTGCCGGGTACTATCGGTATAGAACTCCGCAACGATATCATCGTAAATCACATCGTCGGTCAGCAGCAATGTGTTTTTATTTTGCAACCCCTTCAACCCCTGGCTTACCGATACCGTAGAAAAAGGAGAAACAAAGCCACTACCGCCACCCGTAGGGATTCGGTCCGCATTAGGTCCCATGACAGCCGTCCGACCTTTCAGCGGAAGCAAGTTCCCGGTATTCTTTAACAAGACAACCCCTTCACGAGCCAAATCCAACGCTGTCCGGCGAGAGAAAGGATTATCCAACGCAATAGTCCGGTCTTGCTGCTCCTTATCCAATAAACCGTAAGCGATCAATGTCTGCAAGATATGTTGCACTTTGAGATTGATCGTTTCCTCCGTCACCCGCCCCGTCTCGATGGCTGGTAACAAATTCCCGGCATTCATAAAAACACCCTTCGGCATCTCCAAATCCAGCCCGGCATTGGCAGCTCCTACTGCCGAATAAACCGAAGTCCAGTCGGACATCAAGATTCCCTTGAACCCCCAAGTATCACGTAGCAAATCAATATTCAGCCATTTATGCTCCGTAGCGTGTACCCCGTTCAGGAGGTTGTAGCTGTTCATCACCGCTCCTACGTTCGCCTCCTTCACAGCTTTCTCAAAAACGGGCAGATAGATTTCGTGCAACGTGCGTTCATCGATATCCGAACTCGCATGATGCCGGCTCCACTCCTGATTGTTGGCGGCAAAATGCTTGATAGTCGCAATCACACCCTCAGACTGTACCCCGGTAATATAAGCCTTGGCAGCCTCTCCTGCCAGATACGGATCTTCGCCAAAATATTCGAAGTTACGTCCACACAAGGGAGCACGGTAAATATTCACTCCAGGGCCTAATAAAATAGACACTCCCCGAGCCCGGCATCCTGCCCCAATCCCCTACCCAGTCGATATACAAGTTCCCGATTCCAGGTAGAGGCGGATAAAATACCCGATGGATACATGGTACTATTCGGCGCATGGTTGCGAATCCCCTGCGGACCGTCAGCAAGTCTGATTTCCGGTATGCTTAATCGGGGAATGGCCCGGAGTGAGAACGAAGTATAACCCGATAGATATTCGATCTTCTCCTTCAGTGTCATCCGGGATACAATTTCCCGTGCCCGCTGCTCCGCCTGTGGGGTAATAACCTGCGCTTTGCCCACCATGCTTCCAAAGAATAAGCAAAGCCCCACACTTATTGTTTTTATATTCATCATCTGTCAGTTCCTAGTTCAGCAATTCAATCTTCATCTTTTGATCCTTGACAAGTATATGATACTCTCCGGATTCCAAAAAGCGTTTACCATCTCCATTCACAAAGCTCAGATCATGTTCCGGATCGATATCAAAACGAAAAGTCTTACTCTCTCCGGCCTTGATGTCTTGTTTTTCAAAATGCTTCAGTTCTTTAACCGGACGGGTAATGGAGCAATACGGATCAGCGATAAACCAATGAACGGTTTCCATGCCGTCGCGGCTGCCTGTATTGGTTACAACCACTTCGACAGTAAGCTTCTCACCACGTTTTAGGGTCGTTACAGAAGGCGTTATTGCTCCGTAAGTAAACTCTGTATAACTAAGCCCATGCCCAAACGGGTACAACGGATCGCTGGTTATGTCCTTATAGAATCCTTGATGCCCGCGTCCGCTCTTCCGGCGATTGTAATAGATCGGAATTTGTCCTGTTGAATAAGGGAAGGTAATAGCCAGCTTCCCGGACGGATTGATGCGCCCGGATAGAATGCCTGCCGTTGGGCGTGCCCCGTTGATGCCCGGTTGCCAGATTTCAAGCATGGCATCGCAGATAGCTCCAGCCGATTCAGTTCGAGCGGCCGGCCGTTGGACAAAACAAGTACAATCGGCTTGCCGGCTTCTTTCAAGGCTACAGCTAACGCTTCCTGAATAGTAGGCAAGGCAATGGTCGAGCGAGATGCGTTTTCACCGCTCCAAGTCATCTTCTCGCCCAGACAGAGAACTACGACATCCGACCAACGGGCTGCTTCCACAGCTTCGGCAAAACCGGAACGATCATCCCCATCCTGTTTACACCCTGCAGCATAACGTAATTCAGCTTTATCCTTAAACTCTGCCGCCAGACCGTTATAGAGCATTTCTACATCCGTATCTTTGCCGTGCCCACACCACGATCCCAATAAGTCCCAACCATTTTTTGCCATCGGACCTACAACAGCAATTTTCTTTACGTTGGTAAGTGGCAAGACCCCGTTAGCATTCTTCAAAAGTACCATCGACTCCGCTGCTAGTTCTCCGGCAGTAGCACGACTTTGCGGTCGGAAGAAACGTTCCTTCTCTGTCGTAAGCGGTGTATAGGGACGTTCAAACAAGCCCAGCCGGAATTTGAGACGCAACACACGCCGAACAGACTCGTCGATTTGTGCCATCGACACTTTCCCCTCCTCAACCAGTTCTTGCAGGTGGCGATCGTAGGCATGAGACATCATGTCCATTTCCAGGCCCGCATTAAACGCACGCATTGCCGCCTCTTTCTTAGTGGCCGCCAGTCCCTGATTCTTCAATTGCTCAATGGCTCCCCAATCGGATACAATAAAGCTTCATGCCCCCAGCGTTCCTTCAACACCTCTGTCATGATGTAATGATTGGCCGATCCGGGTACGCCACTGATATCATTGAACGAGCTCATCAACGTTGCCGCACCCGCTTTCACGCCCATTTCGTAGGGAAGCAGGTAGGTATCCCAAAGGGTTTGCCCGGAGATTTCGGTATAGACATAATCGCGTCCGGCTTCCGAAGCCCCGTAACCTACATAATGTTTCAGACAAGCCGCTATCCGGTCTTCTGCCGAAAGATCATCGCCCTGATAACCCCGTACGGAAGCAGCAGCAAACACGCCGTTGGTGTACGGGTCCTCACCGTAACCTTCGGCAACGCGTCCCCAGCGAGGGTCACGGGCTACATCGATCATAGGCGAGAATGTCCAATCAACACCCGACATACGAGCTTCCTGGGCTGATACGGCACAGGCTTGTTCCACCAATTCCGGATTCCACGAACAGGCCTGCCCCAGTGAGATGGGATAAATCGTGCGAAAGCCGTGGATCGCATCATAACCGAAAAGAACCGGGATACCCAGCCGCGATTCTTCCACAGCCTTCTTTTGCATGTGGTTGCGCAGATTCGGTGTCCGATCGAAATAGATCAGTGAACCTATCTCTGCCGGTATTTCCTTCACCGCTTCACCGATGTTATTGACATTCGTATTTCGCCCCAAGGTGTACTGGTTCAGTTGCAGAACTTTCTCTTCCAGTGTCATACGCGACAGTAAGTCTTCCACCCGCTGCTCCACGGGTACTTTGGCATCCTTATACAAAAGCTGTCCTTTCTTCTCTTTCGCTGAAAGGGTACAGAGTGTGCCCAGCAGACATAACCCATACATAAATACTTTTTTCTTCATCTTATTTTGTCTTTAGTTTATCTATTCATCAATTGAATGCAGCCTCATCGGAGAGTCACCGACACAAAGATATTCAATGCCGGTGAACGTCACAGCCGTTCCCGAATACTTACCGGACATTTCTGTTACCTTGCCGGGATGCAGTACGGCTCTATGAGCAGCCTGTTGCGCTACTTTGCGTTCTTCTTCACTCATTCCTTGCGGAGCGTATGGATTGCCGACAACCTTACGCTTAAAAATCTTTTCGTACCAAGTGCAAGCGGCAGTATAACGTCCGGTTGTCAGATTCAGATGGAATCCGTCCCGATTCATATGATCGCCCACGAAGGAAGTTCGCATATTCTGTATGGCTGTTCCCGAAGGGATAATGATCTTAATTTTCGCCAACCGTCCCGCTTTCTTCACGGCTTCCACGATGCGTGATACATCGTCAGTTGATCATTATCATAATTCCGAAAGCCGGAGTGCGATGCGCTGGCTGCATAAGCCCAAGTCTGATGCAACATCAACTTGGTCTTCTTCGGGATTCGTTCACTTACATAGCTAACCAACTCGGGCAGAGAGACCTCGTAGGTTGCATACATACCCGAAAAAGAACTGGCTTGTTGCAAGCTCACATAATCCCACTGCTCATCAGCCAACGCTTGTGCCAAAGAGACGTTCCTTCGTTCGACCTTCTTACCGTCGATGCCTATCTTACGATAAGCATAGGCAAACGCATCATCACGAGCATTTCTCACATGCCTTTCCAAAGAGCATCCCCCGATAAACAAATTACCGATAACGGCAGTAAAGCCATCGGCAGCAGCCAATTCATGCAGATTCTGTTCGATGGCATCCTGCGAGAAACTATTACCAATTGCCAGTATTCGGACTACTTTCTGCTGCGCATGCACTCCTCCTATCCAGAAGAATGCGATGAACAGACCGAGCATTCCGATTTTAATTCGCTTCATTATATTATAGATCTTTTAAACAAATACTACCATACGGTAGTATTACATAAGGCATTGACCTGCCCCTTACTCATTTTTCCTCTTCTCATAATACTCTTTCATGATATACCATGCTTGCTTGCGCATTCCCTGATCGGAAATCAACCCTTTACGGTTCCATCCATCCTGATTGGTCGGGTGAAAACGGAAAGGTGAACGGAAGTCGAACAAAATCCAGGGAGATACACCACGCAGGTTCGGAATGTTACCGAACATCCGGATATTATCCTTGTACAGACGTGCCTGATATTCTTCACTCCAAGAGCTGGCGATATTCTCATCTCCCGACTGTCCGTACAATGCTTCACCACCGAACTCTGAAATAATCAACGGTTTATCAGGTGTCACTTCCCAGATCGCATCTTTCGGTTCAACCGGCCAGGGGTGATACCAGCCCATGTATTTATTGATAGCTACCACATCCAGTTGAGAGGTAAACGAATCGTCCATTGTGAAACGTTGCTTCTCGGCATTGAAACGCACCAGGTCAAATGCAGCGACATACAAACGAGTGGTATCCAGTTGCCTGCCGGTTTGTAACAAAGAGGTGAGGAAGTCATTCCGCTCTTTCGAGGGTTGGGTCTCATTGGCAATCCCCCAGTAACTGACCGAGCAGCGATTCTGATCACGTTTGATCATCTCCGTCAACATCCCTTGTGCTTTCCGACGAGTGTCGTTATCCATGAAGTCGATTCCCTGCCAGATGGGTATCTCCTGCCAAAGTAAGAATCCCATCTTCTCTGCCAACCGAACGGTGTATTCATTCTGCGGATAGTGTGCCAGACGAATCATATTCACGCCCAGCTCTTTCGCTTCGTGAAGCAACACGGCCGCATCTGCTTCCGAGAAAGCACGTCCCATGCGTTGCGGTATCTCTTCATGAAAGGAGATGCAGCACATAAACATTGGTTTCCCGTTCAGGTAAATATCCGTCCCTTTGACCGTAATGTTACGGAAACCGATCTGCTCTTCCACGCGGTCGCTACCGGAAGCAATCGTCACAGCATAGAGCTTGGGGTCTTCCGGCGACCAACGTTGCAGTTTTTCACACTGAGCACTGCCTCTGCTTTTCCCTCGGCATCAGTGTCAGTAGCGCATTGATCTTCAGCTCGGGGATCAAAACAGTGATCTGTTCACCGGCCTTTTTATCGGAAAGGCGGACTTTGACAACAATCCGATCAGGAGCGTTTTTATCCAGTTGAATGAAGTAGTCTTCTACGAATGTACGTGCGGTTCTCACCAGTAGCACGTCTCTTGTGATACCACCATAATTCCACCAGTCGAATGCCAACGCCGGTATGGCATCTTTTGTCCGACGGTTGTTTACTTCAACAACCAAGAAGTTGTCTCCATCTTTCAGTTGGTCGGTCACTTCTAGGTGGAAGGGAGTAAAACCTCCTTCGTGCGCACCGATCTCTTTGCCATTCAGATAAATCGTACAACGATAGCTAACAGCCCCGAAATAGAGAAACTGACGACTATCCGCCAACCGCCCGGCATCAAAATGACGAGCATACCACACGGTGCCCTCATAGTATTTAAGTTCCGTTGCCTGCGAGTTCCAATCGCCCGGAACATTGAGACGCAAACCGCCCTCAAATGCGTATTCAAAGAAATCAGTAGTCCCTTTCGGTTGCTGATTTTCATAGATATTCATCCGCCTCCCCTGATCGTAGAGGTCAATAATCGCATTCCATTTACCATTCAGTGAACGGATGTCGCGACCATATACATTCGTTATCAATTGCTGCCCTGCAAGGGTTTCCGCCAAGGCAGTCAGCAGCAACATGGATATTATCAGTTTCTTTCCTATCTTCATCTCTATTTCATTTTAATACATGCATTTGAGTAACGAGAATACAACCTCACAGAAGATACTCACATCGCATCTACCTTTGGGAGTATAAAATAACTAGTAAGTATTATTTCACTGTAACGGTCATCAGTTTAGCCCAACCCGATGGAAGTACATCGCCCTTGATAGCCATTTGCAATCCGATTGCATTATCTTTGGTTGTATCTACCAAGCCAACCGCCCAAGTATATGCCCCTACTGTAACACCTTTAATATTCAAGTCGAAGTTATAGGTAGTAGGCTTGCCTTTTAACCAAGTTGACAAATCGGTTTGCTGGTCTACAACTATTTTCTTAGGCTCATTCTTACTGTCAAGCAATGCAAACGCGACTTTGTAACGCTGATTCCACTGAGGGATATTAGTCGGGCAATACCCCCACCCCAAGTTATTCCAGCGATGAATGATGGTAATCTGTTTCCCGCTAGATATTTCTTTCGGTAAAGAGACCATATCCGGATACAAGCGGTAACCTCCTTCAGTGATAAAGCGTTGCACCAGAGAAAAGCATTTCGTAAACCATGAATTAGTTTCATCACCTACTCGGAGATCCATCATATTCACATGAGCTTCTGCGGAGGCATCGAACTCACCTTGTCGTACATCTTCCGGATGTCCTTCACGGTATTTACCACTCGGATCAATCCAGTAGCGGTGTGTACCACCGGTTATCCATCCGCCTTCCATTATAATCGGGCGCTTATAATTCCACCTCTCAGCGAATTGCTTTTCCCAATCCTGGTAGTAACCGTTCATTCCGAAAGCATCGTGGCGCAAGCTATATCCCTTATTAATCGCGCTACTCATTAATTGCTCTGTATCGGGCGCTACTGCTCCCCAGCCTGAGGTGTTATTGGCACCTACCAACCGATGGTAGTTAATAACTAATGGTACCTTCTTAAAACAACGGGTATACAGGCTAGTAACCCACTCAAACACTTTCGATTTATTCGCATAATCTTTATAAACCATCGAATGTGCTTCTCCCCACTTACCTAGTCCATAGGCATCAATGAAGTCCACTTTATCCGGATCATCAAACTTCTTGGCAAATGCTTCAATGAACTTTGCATACTTTGTCTGAAAAACTTCATCGTCTGGATAAGGAGACTTACGATTCTCTCCATTATTACCGTTAGGATCGGGATACCACTCTGCACCTGCATCAAATACATACTGTGGCGTATTTAATCCTTGATCACGACCATCTACCACGATCCTAAAAGACAGACGCATATTTCTATTCAATGCACTTTGGAATAACTTAGTCAGACGTGCATTCGGATTATCCCATACGTACTCTCCTTCGGCAGGATTCAGGGAGCTCCAGCTAGTCCGGATATAACAAGTGCTCGCATAATCAGAGACTTTCACTGTTTTTCCGATATCAGGAACATAGACAGCGTCATACCCCTCAGATGTCCAAAAGTTTTCATCCCAACTACGTCCCATATACATAACCCATCCGTTCAGAGGGTTACGAAGAACCGTGTTTTTATCTGCGGTTATTTTAACTGTAACATTCTCTGCAGGAACTTCGTTTTCTCCTTTGTCCTTGGTTTCATCACTGCTTCCTGAACAAGCGCAAAGGGTTGTTGAGCTGAAGAGTAAAAGTATCATTCCCCACAATCTTCCAGCCATTAATTTCTTTGTTATCTTCATATATTCAGTTTTATATTGATTCATGAAATGATTGCCGTGCCTTCCTAGTCGTTCCTCCTTTCATTATAAAATCACTATTCGGACACGGCAATGAGATTCTTGTTCTCTAGCTATCGATCAACGTTTTTCTGCACGGATCTTCATGTTGCGAATATCCAACACGATGAAGTTCGCCCCACCAGGGAGCTTATAATAAGAGTTTCTCTGGCCTCTACTCCATCCACCGGAGAGTTCGCCCGTAGCTCCGAGAGCTAACGTTAGGTTCTGTGACGTATTTTCATCGATAGGAGGACAGCTATACGCATAGGAGTTGTTTTTGCTATCCCCACCGTCTACTGTGAATTTCAATCCTTCTCCACTTTTTAGTGCCGTACCAGAATAGATCAATATCTGGGGATCAGCCAAGCTTTGTGTACAGTTGCCCTTCCACCAAGCCCATCCGGTTCCCCCACCATACATCCACAGTTCGGTTACCACAGTCGTTTGCTCATCATTATTCTTATCGTACCATGTGACCACAGCCGGCTCAAGCTTCTTATCAGGAGAATAAATAGTTACTTCTTTCTTCTCCATATCTACGATGATACGGTATTCCCCGTCTTTCGGTATATTCCATCCGATAGGTTCGGCTTTCATTGTTACTGCTTCCGGATTGCCATCCGATAGTGTACCTTCGCCGTCTTCCGGACAAATATAATTGGTCTCACCTTCAAAATCTACCGGGATTTGTAATTCTCCCTTTTTCAGATTACCCAGGTAGGCGTACCGATAACTATTCTCCAGCGTCTTACTCACCGACACTCTCGAGCCTGTCATAGCACTTCCATCGAGAAATACCTTATCTGCATCAAAAACAATCGGCTTGTACGGACGTATATTGACTGTCACCGTTCGCACTTCAGGCTTTGCCCAGCGAGAACCACCATCCCACTTAGCTATTACGCGGAACTGAATAGTACCGGCTTTATTACTTGTCTGCCCCCATTTCTCGGTCAACAGATTCTGAAGTTCAGCAGTCGTATAGCTCTTAGTAAACACGCCTTCTTCTTCATCCACACGCACACTTGAGTTGAAATTACTTCCTTCGATATCCATTTTTGTCACATACGAAATAATATAATCGTCGGGCATTTCACGGGCCGAAGTCCATGCGAATGTCAATACTACATCATTAAGTTTCTCTTCATCCAACTCAATGTCAGTGCCCGACGTAGTCAGCTCCAGACATTCAGTAGGGTTATTCCATGAAGAGGTGCTATTATCGTCATCGTCGCATGCTCCCAGAATGATCAGGGCAACTACAGGCAACCATTTATATAATGATCCTATTTGTCTCATACTTCTTATTTTTAAGGTAACACATTATTTCCACCATCCCGGCAATTGTCTCAGATTAGTATTCTTATCAATGTCGTCTTGTGGTATCGGGAACCAATAGCTGATGAATTTTCTTGTTTGATAAACTGTGCGCTTGTAGTAGTTGTCACGATCTTCTTTCTTTGCCAACATATTCATCCCCCAGTACTTTCCACTCAGTACTGTTTCGGCCTCTTTCCAACGGCGTAAATCATACCAACGTAAACCACATTCACAATTCATCTCAACTCTTCTTTCGCGACGGATCAAATCACGCATTACTAACGGATCTGCAGGCGCAGTGATTTTTCCCGGTTCGGCTCCTACACTATACAAGGGGATGCCAGCTCTTTCACGTACCTTATTAAGGTATTTCAAGATCTCGACTTTATTTGCATCGTATGTACCTTTTTCAATACTATATTCGTTCAAGGACTCAGCATAGCTCAAGTATCCCTCTGCCAATCGATACAAAGCTCCCTGACGTGTTTTATAATTACCGCTACTGGCAGAAGGTATCGCTGTGGGGTCCACACGCTTACGCACCAGATAACCGGAACTCGGAGAGTCATGCGATGGCCCTCCATCCTCACCACCATTAAAGTAGTTGACCGACTTCTTTTTACCCCAATGATACTCTTCGTTATACAGCACGGAAATATAGAAACGGGGTTCGCGACTACAATACATTTTATATGTATCTTTGGGTACAATCACATTCTGATCTTTGAAGGCATCCCCGTTAGCTGTAGCATAACTCCACTTGGTATTATACAGCTCATCTGCTGCTGAATACCCTTCTTCACTATACCCTGATCCATCGTTAATCACAGGTGTTCCGCCTTCATTTGTATACCCGGTGATAGGAGCCAATCCATTTTTCATAAAAAAGGCGTCTACCAACAACTGTGTCACACCAATAGCACCTGCACCACCCATACTACGAGGATTGGACTGGCGGTCATACCACCCCGCATCATCGTATGTCCGGGGATAGATTATCTCTAAATTCCCTTGATTACGACGAAGCATTAACGCATTCTGATAAGAAAGGAATGGGTCGATCTCTTCACCATTACTCAAATATTCCACATATAATTTGTGCCCCGCTTTTTCTGCCTCATCAATCAATAGTTTATTTGCATCAACCGCTTGTTTCCAGCGCTCAGGGTTATGCGTAGAATTAAAGATCTCTATGCCGTCGCAGTTCTTCATATTTACCATATCCGTATCCTGATTACCATTCACCAGATCGCTCGCTGCAAAAGTCAACAAGCGGGCACGCATAGCTAGACAAATTAAAGACGTAATACGACCGTATTTATTGTCATCATCATAATATGGAGGCAGACTTTTGGATGCTTCCAGCATTTCATTGGCTGCCCAATCTACTACAGTGTCAAAAGGTTCTTGCTTCAACATCAACGCTTCTCCGGTCGTTTCTTCTACCGCTTCATGTATAATAGGTACTGCACCATACGTCATGGCTAACACGGAGTGGAAGTAGCCTATGAAGAAACGACATTCGGCTTTCATATAGTTTACTTCTTTCTCCGAAACTTCCAATATAGGGTGCGCATACTTAATAAATGTGTATGCCGACCGAATGGCGCGAGGAAAAGTTGTCCAATGGCCAATTACTCCCGGACTCTCGGCTGTCCAGTTACCATTTTGGTAGAATATGGCTTTAAATCCCTGGGACTCCCATCCTACGGAAGGTGCCATTTCATCACCAATCACTTCGGCTCCATCATACGTGTAGAACTTAGGAACAGCACTGTAAATGTAAGCCAACCAACGTTCCATGTTTTTCTTGTTCTCAAAGACAGAGGTCAAATCCAGCTGGTCATCCGGTTGCTTATCCAGATAGTCTGAACAAGAGGAGATAGGGAACATGGCAATAATGCCTAATACGATTAAGATTATTATTCTATTTTTCATACTATTATTTCTTTAGAATCTTATTTCAAAACCTGCTGATAATGATTTCATTGCCGGATAAGCGGCACCGGTAGTCGAACTCAGTTCCGGATCCCACAACTTGAAATCAGAGAAGGTTAACAAATTTGTTCCTCTAACAAATAGCCGTGCTCCGGAAAGGCGAATATCCTGCATCCATCTCTTGGGAAATGAGTATCCCAGTTCTATATTCTTCAGACGCATAAAACTCATATTACGCAACCACCATGTTGAGACCTGGCTATTATTGGAATTCGTTCCATAATCCAAACGAGGATAAAACACATGCTGGCTTGGTTTTTCTGCTGTCCAACGATCTTCATAGTTAGTAAATATGTTGTAGGTAGTTCCTTTGTTAGAAGCTGGTATAATGTTTCCGGAAAGCGTATTCCAGGTTCTTCCGAGTCCTTGGAACAGAACGCCAAAGTCAAGGTCTTTCCAACGCATATTCAAACCGAATCCATAAACTATTTCCGGAGTCAAAGGACCGCCTATAGCTGTTTTATCATATGTATCAATAGCGCCGTCTTTATTTACATCAACGTACTTGACATCGCCCGGGCGCACTGTAGCCGCAAAACTCTGAGTCGCAATTCCCTCTTTAAGTTTTCCGGTAGCCACATCGTCGAAATCGTCTTCCGTAAAAAGTCGATCGGCCACATAACCAAAACGCTGATCGAAGGAGTGCCCGGTTTTAGCACGGTTGGTTCCAATGACCGCCTTCGGCTCATCCCATTCCGTCACTTTGTTATGTGCATAAGTGAAAGTCCCCATTAAACTGACAAACCAATCTTTATTAATCTGCTTATTGACGTTCAGTGTAGCCTCTGCACCTCGATTTGTTACTTTACCGAAATTACTCCACGGTTGTTTGATAAACCCGGCGGTAGCAGGAATTGAAGAACGCTCCATAAATATATTATGGCGACGCTCATCGAATAACTCCAGTTGTAAATCAACCATTCCCTTAAATAGTCCAAGCTCAAGACCGATATTGGCCTTGTTTACAATTTCCCAAGTTAAATCGGGCACAGCAAATTCTCCTTCAGCCATGCCTACGCGAGAATATCCCCCTTCAACACCCCAGTTATATTGTCCCAATGTGTTCCAGTCATCCTGAATAGTAGAGAGATAAGCGAAACGGCGTCCTCCTAGGTTCGAGTTACCTACTTGCCCGTAAGAGGCACGTATCTTTAGTTTCGAAATCGTATTGCGTATCGGTTGCATAAATGCTTCTTCTGAGATAATCCAGCCAATGGCACCTGAAGGGAAAAAGCCGTACCGCTTACCTTTAGCGAAGTTTTCCGAACCATTGTATCCAAAGTTAAACTCAGCCACATATTTTCCACCATATGTATATGAGGCTCGACCGGCAACTCCCTGAGTCCGATAAGGCAATTTATCGCCATCATCGTAATGCCGTCTATTGTATAAGAGCATACCGGATACAGCATGTTTTTGAGCAAAGACACGATCATAATACATAGCTGCTTCCATATACAGGCTCTTATTTCCATAACTACCTGATGGAGAGTGTCCCAAGAAATTCGTCCCATTTTCTTTGATACTGAGAATTAACTCACCCTCTTCGTTTCTTCCACTTGCTGCATTGTAGTAATCAGGACTCTTGGAGCGTACTACTGTACCGGTAGAATATCTGTCAAAAGAAAAAGTTCCTTTCACTTTCAAACCCGATGTAACAAACTTCAAATCCTGTTCTAGTGAGAATAATGTTTCAATCTTACTAGCACTAGTACGTTGATATCCATGCTGAGTAGCCCATGACCAAACATTGTATTCCTCTGTTGCAGCAATCTCACCCGTAGAATATTGAATGGGAAACTGAAAAGGAACAGCACGAAACGCATTATTAAAAATTGTGCTAACACTCTTTGTCGTAGAATTACGATCTTGTAAATATCCACCGATGTTAAAACGTAACTGCGTTGTTGGAGATAGCTTCAAATCCACATTAGAGCGTACATTATAACGTTGTAGTTTGAGTGATGGATCCCATTCCTGCTTTTTGTCGCGCTCCAAAATACCATGCTCGTTATACACAGCCGCAACAAATGAATAACGTAAAACTTCCGTACCTCCACTAATATCCAACGTAACTCGCTGGTTAGAGGCATAGTCTTTGGAAATAGCATCAATCCAGTCTACATCCGGATACAAGTCCGGGTCATATCCGGCCCTCGTTTTCGCTATTCTATCGGTATAAATAGGAGACTGTCCGGTATCCACCAACACATCGTCCAACAATTGCATATAATCGGCAGCACCAATATATTTCGGTAGTTTAACCGGTTGTGTGAAAGCAAACTCACTTTTAACTACCACCCTTGGCTTACCTACTGCTCCTCGCTTAGTGTTGATCAAAATTACGCCATTCGCTCCACGTACCCCATAAACGGCGCTGGCAGCAGCATCCTTCAATACAGAGAAAGACTCTATTTCTTCCGGATCGATATTATCTAAACTACGTTCAATTCCATCAACTAGCACGAGTGGTGTTTGTCCAGCCGTTTGAAAGGTGCTGATTCCCCGGATCCAAAATGATGAGTTGTCATAGCCCGGTTCTCCTGAACGCTGAACCCCGATTATTCCTGTAACAACCCCTGCCAAATTGTTACTCAATGAACGAGTAGTGGACACTTTAAGTTTCGCCGGTTCGACTGTAGTAATAGAGCCGACCACTGATTCTTTCTTTTGTGCGCCGTATGCTACTACTACCACTTCATCCAACTGACCCACATCCTCTAACATCACAATATTCAGTATCTTTCGGTTGTCTACAACTTCGTCCTTAGGAACAAAGCCGATATAACGGAAAGAAAGCACCGACTTACGATTTGAAGGAACTGCAATATGATAAGTCCCGTTTATATCCGTAATGGCATGCACGGTTGAATCATTCTTTAAAAAGACTGTTACGCCGATTAACGGTTCACCGGCCTCGTCAGTAACGTTACCTGTTACCTTAACACCTTTATTTACATTTTGCTGAGCCTTTGGAATTTGTGGTACAGAAATGGTTATCTGCCGGCCGGACATCTTATACTCTAAGCCCGTCTTGACAAATAGCTCATTCAAAATGTTGTCAATTTTCCTATTGGAAACTGAAATGGAGACCTTATTCAATAGAGTTTTTTGTACACTCTCCGAATATATGAAAAGATAATTACTATGCTTCTCGATGTAGTCTAATACATCTTTCACGGTAGCATCCTCAGACTGGACTGTAAACAAATCACTCTTTGAGTCCCAAGTGATTACAGTTTCACCGAAAGAGGATGTGGGAATCATAAAAAAGACATTAATAGCAAAAAAAAGCTTAAGTCTCTTTTGTAGATGTAATAAAATAGTTTTCTTTACCATAAAAATTTCTTTTTAGGTTAACAATTTGGATTTTATTGATTTAATGAAGAAATTATTACCGGGTAAATAGGCCAATATTTACCCGTTTTTTTGTTTTACGGTGTATTAGTTGTGTTACATAGGCTATTAGATTTACAGGATTATTAAAGTTGCTATTTATCTAAGTATATACGCGTATCACTCCTTTCTATCTTTACTGGTAAGGTTTGTTGAATACATTCCAATATATCATCCAGGTTATCTTTAAGGTCTAACTTACCATAAACCTTCTCGTGTCCAACTGCAGGCGAGCACTCAATGGAAACTCCGTAGTAAATACTTAGCTTCCGAATAATACGAGAAAGTTCATTCCCGTTCAGAAGCAAGACTCCATCCACCCAACTGATATACTCGCTCACATCTACTTGTTTCTGAGAAGCGATTGCCCCATTCGAAATACAAAGCAGGTCGTTAGGTACTAACGTAGCTTTTCGTTCATGCTTATCTACTACTTCTACGGAACCTTCTACTAATACAATGTGAGTAAATTCACCAGTTTTATAGTTAGATATATTGAATTTAGTTCCCAAGACTCGCAGATTGAATTCATCCGTTTCTACAATGAAAGGATGCTTCTTATCATGAGCTACATCCAAAAAGACTTCACCCTGAGCATATATCTTACGGGTATCGCCCTTGAAGCGCCGTGGATAAATAACTTTCGATTGCGAGTTAATCGTAAGGCGCGTTCCGTCTGACAACTCTATCCGTGCTCTTTTCCCAGCAGGGACTAACAGTTGATTGTACTCTTGAGCATTATCGCTCTTGTTTTCTTCTTCCTTGATCACTTCCGAATTTACAGCTACTTTTCCTTCTTTTGAATAGGTAATCAAGACATCCTCTTCCAGGTTAAGCTGCTTCTCTGACGTAATAAGCGTAACTTCACCTACCGATTGAGCATCCATTTTTTCGGCTATAGCCTGAAAGTTAACAAATGAATGGTCACGCTGATTCATTAAATAAATAGAGGAAACAAAAATGAGAACGGTGCTGCAACAGAAGCGGACGCCATTAAGAAGTATTTTTTCCGACGCCGTGCTTTGTCTCTTTCAATCTTTCGACGGGTCTTTTCGATAATAGAAGATGCATCTTGCACTTTAGGCTCGCATCTCTCCCAAAAGAATTTCAGCTGTTCGCCTTCAGGTATTCTGGAGAAATCATCCCCATTTTCTTTCAGGGAATTCAACCTATCCAATAATTCGACAAGACGATGGTATCCTTTTAAGCTCATATTCTTTTTAAGGTGTTGTTCTATATATAAAGACGCAACCTTTTTAGAAATCTCCTAGTCGAACATGAACTTTTTTTGTTTTTCTCCTGAAAAGAGTAGAAACTGCCTTATAACCTATAAGTAAACAATCACTTTTTGATATTCAGATTGCGGGCTATAATTGTCAATGCAGATGCGATATGATTATTGATTGTCTTCACAGAGATGTTTAGTAAAGTTGCGATATCTTTATAAGGTAGCCCTTCCATTTTAGCCAAAAAGAAAACATGCTTACATTTGGGAGGGAGTCGCTGAATAGCCTCATTTATCTTATTCATCTCCTCTCTGCTAATCATTGCTTCATCCGGTGTCTGAATAGGAGCGAGAAAGAACTCGGATATATCATCAAAAGAGAGAATATTCTGTCCTGCTTCTTTTCTCAAATAGGAAATTGATTTTCTGTAAGTAATGGTTTGCAGCCAAGCATTCATGCTTGTTATATCCGTCAGAGTTTTTCTATTCTTCCAAACTTCAAAGAAAACATCACTGACCACTTCCTCCGCGGCTTCTTTATGCCCAAGCAATCCGTATGCATAGTAATATAGACGGGACGAATAGTGACCCATGAAACGATCAAATGCCCTCTCATCACCATTTACGACCTTAATAATATCATCGCTTTTTAAACTCACGGAAGTACTGTATAGATTGACGCTGGTTAACAAAATTGGCCAAATATACTAGTATATTAGTAATTACAAAAACAAAAAGGAAATAAAAGTTATCAATCACAGAAAAGAGATCGGTCTTAAATGAAGTAGCAGGCTACAAGATGTTATCAGTTTCTTTCCTATCTTGATCTCTGTTGTGTTTTAATGTAAGTTCATTTCTTCCGCTTTCGTATCTCCTTTTGCGGGAGATGCATTTCGCAGGAAATTCATAATCCAGTCCCATGCAGCGCTCGACTGCTCTGCATAAGCATAGTGAGCGGTGTTTTCAGCTACGTAGAGTTCTTTGGGTGCATCGATTACATTATACGCCGAATACATCGTTGTGGGCGGACAAACCATGTCATTGTAGCCGAAGGTATAGAACCCCGGTACACTGACTTGCCGCGCGAAGTTTACAACATCGTAATATTGAGCCGTTTTGATCTTCTCAGGAATACGATTCTTCTCGTCTCTGAACATATGCGGCCAACCACCGGCACGTCCATGCGTATAGCCTCCCATGTCGCATAAGGCCGGATACATGGCGACCAGCCCGTTGACACGGTTATCCAGTCCTGCGGTAATTATAGAAAGCGCTCCGCCCTGACTTCCTCCGAAAGTAGCCAGTTTACCATTAAATGCGGGCAGTGTATGAATGAAATCAATCGCCCTCACGCAGCCTGTGTAGACACGCTTATAATAGTATGTATCGCGATTCTCCATATTGAAAGAGTGGTAGTTCTTCAAAGCACCGTTATATAGATGATGGTAGACCTCTCCCGGCAAGTTGACCGGAATGCCGTGGATACCTATTTCCAGAATTATAAAGCCTTTCCCCGCACGGTCAGCTTCGCCATTGTAGGCGCGAATACCTGCACCGGGCACTTTGAGAATAGCCGGATATTCTCCCGAAGCTTTCGGCACACAAAGAATACCGTACACACGGGATGCATAGTCATTATTCTGAAACGAAACATGATATACATTCACGTCGGCTGTGCATTTATCCGGCAGCAAGGTCATCATCGGTTCTAACGCCCACTTTTCGGCAGCGTCTTTATTGCTCTCCCAGAAACTCAGGAAGTCGGCGGGTAACGAAGTAGTCGGGCGCAGTTTCTCGGGACTAAAACCGACGGTAGCAACTCCTTCATAGTCATGTCCCTGATAACTGACAAAAGCACGGCAGCGCAGGAAACCTTCTTTCTTCATCGTCCTTGCATGAATCTCCAGTTTCCCATTTTTCAAAGTCTGCCTACCGTTTGGTGGGGCTTCATCATATCTTCCGAAATCTCATAATGCACCTCCATGCCGTCTTGCGGTATATCACACTTCAACACGACTACTTTAAACTGAATTTTCTCACCGGGGGTATACAGCCAGTTGGTGGAGGAGGGAGTTACCTGAACCTTAATCAGTCTCTCCTGCGGTTGCCCGAAAAGAGCTACCTGCATGGAGGCGATTAACATGAGAAGAAGAAAACACAAACTTTTCATCATAATTCCGCTATTTTATATGGCCTGTCATCTCTGCATTAACAGACTGTTTTTCAGTCACCAATACGTATCGGATTGACTGTTAACAGCTATCGTCTCAGGTATTAATCTCCTACAAATCGGATATTAACACCTGAGAGATCAGACATTAACTCTCTGCAAACCGTATGTTAAGAGTTTATCAGTCGACTCTTGCTATTCAACCGAATCGCCTGCGCAGGCATGAGTTACTTTATTTGATATTGATACATCACAAAATCATTGCTGTGGGGAAGAGAGACCTTCACTGCTCCTCTTCGGCCAACGGTAAGTGTTGCTGATTCACCATTGCCAAGCACGCGTGTACAGGTTACTACCGCTCCCTCGGGCAACCAAGTCTCTACCCAGGCTTCCGATTCTGTATTATCTTCCCGATAGATAAGCAGATAGCCGCTTTCAACGCCCTTTTCCCGGTTAATGGACTGGAATCCCGTCCACGAACGCCCGGAAGGTTCATCGCCAACCGGAAGAATGGTTCCTTTATGAAAATCATATTGCACCTTCTTGTATTGCTCAACTAGACTCTTTATCGCAAAAGCCTCAGCCGGTAGATTGGAAGCTTCCATCCAGGCTAACGGCTGTCCCGCCATGGTGGTAGCAAACAAGTATTCGAAACTGTAGCGAGCAGGAGCAAAGGGGGCAGTAGCAGGATACTTATCGGTATTGCGCCATTTATTAAGAAACTCGATCTGCATCTTTTCGGCAGGTACATAGCGAGACAGCATCCAAAGGTTGCGCAGGGTACGGTAGGGATAGTAATTGCCCCAGTCGGTATACCGGTTTTCCAGAAAGATATTGCCGTACTCGTTCATATAGTGATAACCACCGCGACGACCGGCGGTGGCGTCGAGGTTGAAAATCACTTCATGGTTGGTTTGCGATAAGACAGTATCAAACAGTTGACGCAAGTTCTGCTCGGCTGCTTTCGTCGGTATTTGTAAACCATCTATCTTGAAACAGCAGATACCGTACTTCTTATAAAGCCCGATAATGACTTCTGCATCTTTTTGCCAATCGGCAAAATCATCCTGCACACTAGGATTGAACCATAATCCGACCCGAATACCCAACCTCTTCCCTTTCTCTACGATGGGTTTCAGCCCATGAGGGAACTTTGTGGGGTTAGGCGTCCAGTACTCGTTGTTTTTCCAAATATCTTTAAAGCTACCTCCGGTCGTCTTTGAGTTAGGGCTTTTCCCACTCTGCCATCCATCGTCCAGCTGAAACAGGGTGACTCCCATACGTGCGGCACGGTCTAACTCAGCCAGACAGAAAGCCTCATCGATCTTGGCATCTTGACTGCGGTCGCCCCACGTATTGAGCATGATCATCTCATCCTGCACAGTGGTATAGTGACGCAATTGTTTTTGATAGTTACGCAGTGCAGTAAGAGCTTCTTGTTCGCCGCCGGTATAAATACCGGTAACGCATCCATACACACGGGTCCAGTTATCCGGCTTAACATCATTCGTTGCAATCCCCAAACCCACTACCATAAAATCGCTAAAGTCAGCTACAAAATCGGAACCGCCATAATTTAATTGGGTACTACTGCTAGGAGCCTCTTTCAAGAAGAAAAAGCCTTGCTGCGTATCCACATCATGAGCGAAAAGCAGATTGCCACGATAGGTATTGCGACGATAGGGCAACCAGGTTCGTTCGGTCATCAGATTATCGTTCCAATCGGTATAATCGAAGAATTCTACCGTCCGGGCACGCCAATGGTTACCTATGAGTTGTAATCTGTCGAGCGTAGGAGTTTTTACCCCCGTAGCCATATCGTCTGTATGCTCTATGTTTTTACGATCGGCATTCGAACGATTATCATCTTTATGCTGATAAAGTTCTACCTGCCCCTTCAGATAGGTATCACAGGCAATGGCCGGGCAATCCGCATAAATACGATAGCGACGCTCTATGCACAGCGAACCGATGGTAGAAGCCACGGTAACCTGCAGATAATTAGCATGTATACCATTCGTTGATATCTCGCTTACGGTAAGTGTAGCGTCTTTAGAAGCACCTTTCACAAGAGAGAAATCGGGCTGTTTGCCATCCGCTCGAATGATTTCCCCACGTTGCTTATCAGTGAGGCTAATGGTGATAGGCGCACCATTATTCCACAGCATGGTGCGCTCCATCCAATCATTGCCCATGCGTAGTGTGTCGCCTTTCAAGAAAGCATAATAGGGCTGTGCTCCCCAAATCGGCAACCCCAATAGGGTTGAAATAAATAGCGTGATAATACTTTTTCTACTCATAACTTGTTTACGGTTTAGTGTAAGCTCCCGGAACCTCCAACAGCTTGTTGGGTTCGTTAAAACGTTGGTTATCGGGCACATTTTGCTTGCCTAAGCCTGCACGCATAAGCTGCTTTAACTCGGGCAAATGATGATGATAAATGGCACGTGGTTCTACACCATGTTTGTGGCAAAGTCCGGCTGCCATACCTACTACTTCACCCATCATACCCGTAGTACGCATCACACGTACCGTACCCAAGGCCACGTGGGTACAACTCATGTTGCGACCTGCCATAAAGAGGTTATCCACATTGCGCGAATAGAGACAGCGGTAGGGGACAGCATAAGGGTGAATCCAACGATGCACTGTAGCCGATTTGAATTCATTGCCGGGAAAGCGCACGCTGTTCAAGCTATCGGGGAAATGAAGGTCGATACTCCAAGTAGTGGTAAACGATGCGTCCTCGTGCGCCACATTCTTATCGATATCGTCCTGCGCCAAAACATAGTCGCCTAGAAGACGGCGTGATTCACGCTTACCGAGAACGTAGGCTACCCAGTCGAGCGAACGCTCGACATACGTCTTATGGTCTTCATGGTGATTCTTCAGATAGCTCCAATTGGAGTAAATTACCAACAATCCATAGTCGCGTATGCGTTCAGCCTCGATGATTTGGTTGCGGTTCATACCCGTTTCCCACTTCCATTCGCCCATCGTTACCGACTCACAATTATCGGCACCAAAGCGAATGCCATATTCAAAACGGGGAAAAGAAGTTTTCTTCTTCATCTCCTTGCTATACCACTGTATCGAAGCTCCCATCACCATCGAGTCGGGTTGTGTGGGGGCAAGACTCTCTCCATACTCATCCCGGCCTTCACGCCCCATGGCCCAATCGGCACCAGCTAAATAACCTATGGTAGCATCGCCCGTGCAGTCACTAAAAAGAGGAGCCGCCAGTTCTGTTTGTTCTCCCGTCTCGATGTGCTGAATAGTAACCGAAGCAACACAATCACCCTGCATCGTAACGGACACAGCTCGCTGTGAAGCATAGAGGGTTATGTTGTTTTCAGCTGCTATAAAGTCTTCTTTCTTCTGATCTTCATAGTAGTCTCCCGGCTGGGCATTGCCGCCACGTTTGTGACCGAACTCACGTATCATACGTCCCAACCCCTCGTTAGGCCCCTTTTCAATGATGCCGCCCAGATGTACACGTACTTCCGACGAATTGTTTCCACCTAGTATGGGACGGTCGTTTACCAACGCCACCTTGCAGCCTAACCGGGCAGCCGACGTGGCGGCACACATGCCGGCTATACCACCTCCTACTACCACGAAGTCGTACGTATGGGTGGCTCGTGTGTGTTGTTGCAAGCGAGCGCGAAGTGCTGCTGTCTCTGCTCCACCCCATGTAGCGGGTTGCGCATTCGCATCGGTCGTGAGGTAGATGGCATCGCAACGGCCATTGAAGCCTGTGAGGTCTTTCAGCGCAAGAGTTGTAATTCCGGCTTTTAGAACAACCTTTCCGGCAGACTGCCATTGCCAAGAGTTACCAATATGTCCCAGCGTCGTTTTCAACAACTTACCACCTAAGGCCAGTCGGAATTTCCCAGGACCTTCGGCATCGGTCCAAGGCGAAGTCCAGTTATAGGTACGGGCATATACGTAGTAAGTGCCGCTTTGGGGATATTGATTTCTGCCGTAGCATCGTCCACAGGGATACCCATGCCATGTGCCATGAGATAGGGCGAACCCATTTGGTCCATGAACTGCTGGTCGAGCACCCAGCCACCTCGCCGACTGAAGCTTTCTGCCTCGACAAGCAGTTCTTGGGCTACAGCAGCAAAGGTACAGGCTACGGCTATGCATGTTAGTAAGATTCTTTTCATCATAGCACAACGTTTTTAATATTATTGAATAGTTATATCACCTACTTTAACCCAACCTTTGAGAGTCTGATTCTCATCGCGGGCTGAGATTAAAATACCGATGGCATTCTCTTTGGTAGTATCAACCAGCCCTACTGCCCACGTGTAGGTACCTGCGGCTACATCCGTGAGTTTGATGTTGCTCGTGTAGGTTTTGGGCTTTCCTTTCATCCAAGTCGAAATATCGGCTTTTTCTTCTATATAGATGCGAACGGGTTCCTCTGTACTCTTGTCGAGTAATGCAATAGCTAACTTGTACTTGTCACCGTATTGCCGCAGATTGGTGGGACAGTAACCCCAACCCAAGTTCGACCAACGATGAGTAAGTGATACGCTACCGCCACTACGGGCCGTAGTAGGAATAGACAGACGATCGGGATAAAGGCGATAACCACCTTCGGCTATAAACTCCTCTACCAAGTGAAAAGCGGTGTTGAACCAAGAGTGAGTTTCACCTGTGTTTACATTGGTATCGAAACGGAGATCCATCATGTTGACATAACCACCCTTCGCTTCATCATATTCCCCCTGCCGCACCTCGGCGAAATTCTTATAACCGTCACCGGCAATAGAACCACCGTGCGATGATTCGACCCAGCCACCTTCCATAATAATGGGAACGACACCGTGGTATGTTGTAGTAATGCCACGCTCCCAATCTTTATAATATTGCTTCATACCGAAGGCATCATGACGCAAGCAGAAACCCTTAGCTACGGCGCGTTTCACCATATCGGCGGCTACACCGGTATCGGCATCACTAAATCCTTTGTTACCCAGTAAGCAGCGGTGATAGTTGATCATAATGGGCACTTTGGTGAAGAGCCGCGACATGACGTCGGTAATCCACTCGAATACAGCTTGTTTGGGAGTTTCATCGCCTGTGGAGTATTTCAGGGTGTGAGTTTCGCCCCATTGTCCCAAGCCGAAACCACTCACGAATTGCGTGACATCCGGATCGTTGTACTTGGCTGCAAAGGCAGTGAGGAACTCCTCATACTCCTTCTGAAAGATGGGATCGTCGGGATAGGGTGTCCATACGTTCACACTCCCCGTGGTGGTGGTGAACCCTTCAGCACCAGCCTCTTTTACATAAGCGGGGCAGGCGTCATCGTGCTTATCCCGGCTATCGCATACAAAGGTGAAAGCGAGTTTCAAATTGCGTTCCTTAGCTCCTTCCACCAGCATACGGAACCGCTTGGCCGGTCCGGTCTGTAGCGTCTCATCCCATACATATTTCCCCCTTTCAGGGTTGAAATTACTCCAGAGACCACGTACGTAAAGGGTACTTCCATAGTCAGATACCTTTACAGTACCTTCGGATGATTCAAAGTTATCGTAAAGATCCCAGAAGTTCATCATCATGCCATCTCCAATACCCGAGTAGATAACCCAACCATTCATCGGGTTACGCAGCAGTTTGTAGCGTTCGGGCTTGATGTTGACAATGGTGTTGCCTTCGATGTTCCAACTATGGTCGGTGACAAGGGCATCATCATCCGAACAAGCAGTGCTAATGAAAGGCGTAGTAGCCAACAGACACAGCGACAAGGCTTTGATGCTGTTTTTGATTATTTTGTTCATGGAATATATGTCGTTTATTGTTATTATTTAAAGATAGCGTAAGAAGTGAAGTGATTGAGATTCCACTTCTTACGCTGTTCACATTAAATTTAGTTCGTATCGAAAAGTACCGTGTTGTTCTCCAAGTTCACCACCACGTAGTTACACCTTCGGGTATAAGGAAATAAGCATAGCGGTTATTGCTTTGACCTGTTACAGCACTCTCTACTTTGCCTGCCACTACCTCCGTATATCCGTTGTAACTATTGCGAATAGCGTCAGCTGTAGAACCTACGAACCATCCGTTGTTGGCATATCGCAACGTACTGAAGTTCACCCAACCGGAATTTGTCTTTCCATAGTTATCCTTGTATTCATTGCGAGGCAATACTTCACCTTTATAAACAAAGACTTTCGGATTGGCAGTACTCTGAATGAGGTTATACTTCACTTGGCAGTACTTGAGGCTTTTCCCAGTTTCTTCGTCAGTACCCGAATCGTAAGCAAAG
This sequence comes from Bacteroides reticulotermitis JCM 10512, assembly GCF_000517545.1. Lineage (GTDB taxonomy): Bacteria > Bacteroidota > Bacteroidia > Bacteroidales > Bacteroidaceae > Bacteroides > Bacteroides reticulotermitis. The sequence goes on from NZ_BAIV01000011.1 coordinate 74,443, forward strand.
CTATTGAAACCACCATACATATGCAGTACATTGAGTTCTTGACTCCATGGGTTTTTCCCCAGTTCGGTATTGTTGAATGATACGGTGAGCGGTTTCAGATCGGTAGCAGCCGAATAGATGGTAATGGATTTCTCTTCCTTATTCAATACGATGCGGTAAGTACCATCGGACGGAATGGTCCAATACTGTTTATCTACTTTGCTGATGAGTACTTGCCCGAACGTTGCCAGCTGCCCATCCTCGATGTCGTGGTTATCGACTATTTCCGGTACAATAGCCATCGCTTGCTCTCCTTCGAAGGTCAGCGGGATGTAGAGACTACCAGCTTTCAGTTCACCACGCCAAGCATAAAGTTGATCGTTTTCGAAGGTTTGAACCATCTCAATCTGTTCCCCACCCACAGCGCTACCAGCCAGGAATAGTTGGTCGGCTTCAACTACCGCACCCGCTTCAACTATCTTCACGGTCTGTTTGCTCATGTTGACGGTAATGCGATAGGTCGCTGCAGATGGAATCACCCACGAATTAGCTTCGGTGCGGTCGGCTATGACGCTCGCCATCTCACTGGTGGTAATGGAAGCATCAGCAGTCTCCGGTCCAATGGCATTCAACTCGTCGGCATAGTCAACAGGGAAGTTAATCTTACCGGCAGCCAAAGCTCCTTCGTAGCTATAAATTCGATTTGTCTCGTCTTTCAGCGTCATCTTAACATTATCGTCGCCTACAGCGGTTCCTCCCACATAGAGAATATCGGCTTTATACTGTTTAGGGCCATAAGTTTTGAACTTCAAAGTAGCAGTAGCAATATCGGGCACCGTAAGGCGGGGACCTTCAAAGTTGGCTGTGACAGTGAATAGTACTTCGCCAATGGTACTGGTGGTGAGGCCGAAGTGGTCGACCAGCATTTCCTGCATCTCGCGGTTCGTGTACGAGCGCAGGAATTCGCCATCGTCATCAAACTCCTTGATGTTCTCGGCATCGCTACCGATAAGCTGTATCTCGTATTTATAAGTCGTGATGTAATCTTCACCAAAATCGTGAGCGGTGCTCCACTTCAGCGTAAAAGCTGTTTCATTGGGTTTGCTCTCATCGAGCTTAATATATTCACCCGAAGGAGTCAACTCAATCTCCGAATGGTTGCGTGAGGCGGTATTGTCTATATCCTCTTCGCACGAGGTAACCAGCATACTCATTATTCCCACAGCCACCAAACCAAGGTTTCTATATAAATGCGCTGTTTTCATGTTCGTAATAGTTTATAAGATTAATAACCCGGATTGTTAGGCAATAAATTGGGACATAACTCTACATCGTGTGTAGGCAGCGGCCACAAGTATTCGCGTTCGGGGAAGATACGCTTCGCTCCCTGCGAACAATAACCGGCATTAAAGAGAGCGGCAAAGTCCGCCAAACCATCGTCATCGATCTGTGGAGTCATTCCCCAGAACCAGAGGTTCTTATTCACCACATTGTTCAGCAATTCGGTAGGGTTGATAAGCATGATGTAATTATAACCATTCAGCGCTTTCCCTGCCAACTTCCAACGCATCAAGTCTTGCAGACGTTGGTTCTCCATGGCAAACTCCATGCGACGCTCTATACGCACGGCACGGCGTAATTCCGCTTGACCGGTAGCAGTCACCGCAGGATAGCTATCAGTAGCTGTTACATCCACACCATAAGCACGGGCACGTACCATATTAACAGCCTTCAGCACACTGTCGTCAATCAGATTCTGCTCTATCATAGCTTCGGCATAAATCAGCAGTACGTCGGCATAGCGCATTATGATGTAATCTTGCTCTACCTTTTGGTCTACTGCCCAAGTAGCATCAATGCCTTTCTTCCACAACAACCCGGTATATGAACTATATTGATTCACGATGCGAGTATCCTGGTTGCTTTGTGCCTTACCTGTCGTGTAGTTCATCACGGTTTTAGCAGCGGGACTGGGATCGTATTCGAAGCCACAGTGCTCGGTGTTGAACTCAACGATGGTCATTGTACAACGCGGGTCACGGTTCTTGAAAGGGTTGCGAGGATCAAATAACTGAGACTCGTCGATAGGCAGTCCGTCGGTACAAAGGTACGAAGCCAAGAGATCCCATGAGGGATTGTACGAGCCATATCCTCCGGCATTACGAGGAAGACCATTCTTCACAATCCAAGCGTCGAGCATCACTTCGCTTTCAATAGAGCGAGGCAATACGAAGACCTTCTCATCATTCAGCTTCGTACTCTGTTTGAAAAGTTTAGCATAGTCGGGCTCCAAAGAATAGAGTTTAAGATCCATGCAAGCCTTAGCGGCTTTAGCAGCGACCTCATAGTCTTCCATATAGAGGGCAAAGCGAGCTTTCATCGCTAGGGCGCACCTTTGGTGGGGTGGATATTTTCTTCCTTTCCATAACTTTCGGGCAAACCGGCAATGGCTTTATCAAAATCAGCATACACCAAAGGAAGTACTTCTGCTTTAGGCTTGCGACCGCGTTGTAAAGCTTCGGAAATGGTAATGGTTTCATCCTGATAGGGTACATCGCCATAGAAGAATACCAGTTCGGCATACTTACAGGCACGGCAGAAGTAAGCCTCCCCGGCATAACGATTGTAAACCTCCTCCGTCACAACACCTTTTGCTTTGTGAATATTTTCAAGCATGGTGTTGGCACGGGCAATGAGTTTAAATGATTGTTGCCACAAAGCATATACTTCGTACTGCTGACCGTTCATGGTTCCATCAAGCACGGTTCCACCACTTCCGGGGTTACGATTGGTTTGCCGATAGGTTGTGTTGTCCGACCATTGTTCGGACGAACTAAGGGGTTCTTGCCAATAACCCAAAATATAGAAATCATTGGCAGCCATACGCAATTCTGTTTCGGATGTGTACCACGACTCGGTATTACCTTGCGATTTGGGTACCAAGTCCATGCTCTCGCAAGCAGCAAGACTCAGGCACATTCCGGCTAATAATATTTTTGTTTTCATATTCTATTCCAGTTTATTTAAAAGTTAACTTGTACACCCATTACCAAAGAGGTGGTAATAGGATAAGCCGAGGTACCCATTTCAGGGTCCCAACCATCGGGGAAATTGCTCAAGCAGAAGAGGTCACTAGCGCTCACATAGAAGCGGGCGCGGTTTATACCCACTTTTTGTATCCAACTCTTAGGAAGGGTATAACCTAGTGTGACGTTCTTCAAACGGAAGTATGAACCATTGAACATCCAGTAGTTAGAAGTCGTGTAGTTGTTGCTCTTCGATACGTTCGAAAGACGGGGGTACTTGGCTAACAAATTCTCCTCATCGGTATTGAAGGGACTCCAATACTTATTCTCGAGAATGGCCGGTACGTTACCGTAGTTATCACGCAGAGGTTGCACCATAGAAGTAGAGAGATAAGCATTCTGCTTGCCAATACCTTGGAAAGCCAGACTTAAATCAACACCTTTGTACGAAGCATTGAATGTTCCACCATACTGGAAGCGAGGCAGTGAGTTGCCCAAGGGTACACGGTCGTATTCGGGACTGATTATGCCATCGGGTACTCCATTGGGACCGCTGATGTCACGATACTTCAAGTCACCCACCGTAACGGTAGTACTCGTGCGAGCCGAGTTATTCACTTCTTCTTGTGTTTGATAAATGCCTTCGCACACATACCCATAGAATTCATTGAAGAGCACACCGGCACGTTTTATCTTCCCACCGCTGATTTGCTCACCATCATTCATATAGTCAATCTTTGAGAGGAAGTCTGAGTAATTCACATTGATGCCATACTTAAAATCACCTATCTGGTCGTTCCATGCTAATTCGATATCATAACCATGAGTAGACATCTTACCGGCATTCGTACTAGGGCTGTTATAACCCATGAAGTAGGGAATCTCAATATTCAGCAACATGTCTTTAGTCTCTTTCCAATAGTAATCGAAGTGGAACTGCAAACGGTTGTTAAAGAAGTTCGCATCCAGACCTAAGTCGGTACTCGTAGTCGTTTCCCACGTAATATCTTCTACAGCCAACACTGCAGGGCGAGCTGTTTTGTCAGAAATAACACTGCCATCAGCCATGTAGAAAAGCGAATTACCAAAGCTCATCAAAGCAATGTAGGGGAAGTAGTTACTGCCGATACGTTCGTTACCCAGCATACCCCATGAACCACGCAACTTCAGGAATGAGAGCCAATCCAGTTTGAGGCTCTTCATGAACTTCTCTTCACTCACCACCCAACCAGCCGAGAATGAAGGGAAGGTACCCCAACGATACCCTTTGGCAAAACGTGAACTACCATCGTGACGCACATTGGCTTGGAACAGGTAGCGATCGGCATACGAGTAGATGACACGACCAAAAACCGAGTTTGAAGTATACTCGGAACCTGTACCGCTATTGGTTTGGAAATCTTCCGAACCGATATTGAGGTAAGGATAAGCGGTAAGTTCGTATTTATCGCGGGCAGCACCGAGGCTTTCGCTCTTCATGTAGTAGTTTTCGAAACCAGCCATCACGGTGAGGTTGTGTTTACCAAAGGTCCCCATGTAGTTGGCAATAGCCTGGCTAGTGACGTTGTAATCGTCGTTGCGAGTTTCAGTCAGCGAATTGGTGGTCCAAGTGCTTCCGGAGTCAAAATAACCGCCAAAGGTTTCGGGGTCATCGGCTAGGGTGTATCCGCATGAATTCCTAAATGCTTTCTTCTTTTGATAATTGATGAAGGGGGATACAATACCCGAGATGCTTAATCCTTTGATAGGCTTGAAGGTTAGCGAACCTTTACCTGCCACCTGCGTACTATGAGCTACCGAACTACCACCGGCTACAAGCAATCCGTAGGGGTTTGCGCCACTCTTACCCGAAGCCAAGCGACCATCGCTCCAAGTAGCCGGATAAATGGCGGGCATCTTACGCATGGTATCGAATGGGTCGTAGTTTGTGGCGGTACTCTTCGCGTGACGGATATTCACATCTATCTGAGCACTGAGTTTATCATTGATATTAAAGTCGTTGTTCGAACGAAACATATAGCGTTGGAAGCCTCGACCATCGTAAAGGCCATCTACTTCGTCATACGAAAGGGTAGCCACCGACTTGACCGCCTCGTTACCACCCGATACAGAAAGGGTGTGAGTCATACGGGGAGCGCTCGATTTCAAAATCAAATCAGTCCAATCGGTTATGGGATAGTTGTTGGGATCGGTAGCGTTATATTTCACCCAGTTCTTGGTTTTATCAGCTGTATATTCTTGAAAAAAACCTCCGGTAGGATTGTCATTGTAATTCAGCTCGTTGCTCATTTCCAAGTAGCGGGTAACACCTACCATACTCGGTTGTTTAGTCGGGATTTCCCAACCAAATTCAGCATTATACTTTAGGTTAATTTTACCAGTATCGTTGCCGCGCTTAGTAGTAACCAGGATAACACCGGCCGCCGCTTTCGACCCATAGATACTAGCAGCCGCTGCATCTTTCAGTACGGAGATACTCTCTACATCATTAGAATTCACATAGTCGAGCGAACTTTGCACACCGTCTACAATCACCAGCGGACTCGATTCGCCCATAGTGGTAATACCACGCACACGGATAGAGGCAGCACCTGCACCCGGAGCCGAGTTGTTACGCGTCACCATCACCCCCGAGAGCGTTCCTTGCAAAGCATTGGAGAGCATCGCTGTGCGTTTGTTTACCAGTTCTTCTCCCTTTACGGCTGATACCGCACCGGTGAGGTCTTTCTTCTTTACCACACCGTAACCGATAACAACTACTTCGTTGAGTGCCTTGCTAGACTCTTCCATGACTATGACATACCTGTTCTTGCTATCTATCCGCACAACTTTATCTACATAGCCTACATAGCTGATGAGTAGTTCGCTACCTTCGGCAGCATCTATTTGAAACTTGCCATCAAGATCGGTAATGGTAGCTGCATTACTATCCTTCACACGAACTGTAGCACCGATCATCGGAAGCTCTGTTTCATCAACTACCTCGCCTGATATTCGCTTCGCTTTTTTCACTTGCGTAGCCCGACTCTTAGAAGGATTAGCAGTGATCGTTACCTGACGATTCTGAATGTGATACTTCAAATCAGCTAGCCGACATACTTCCGCCAATATTACATTGATCGTCTTACCTTGCAATTCGATATTCACCTTGTTGTCAAGACGATCTTTCACTAGCTGATCATAGACAAAAACATATTTGCTATGTTTCTCAATGTAGTCGAACACTTGTTTCACAGTCGAATCTTCGGCTTTGAGGATGTACATCCCATTCACCTGTTCGATCGAAACAGTCGACGCGCTAGAATAAGTGGGCAGAGAAAGCAGCCCAGCCAGACAGAAAGCTTTAACAAAACTTACTGCTGTAGTTGCGATTGTTTTTCGATTCATAATATTAAGATTGATAAGTAATTTCTATCGCATGGCGATTTATTATTAATGTACTAGTTACTTTTTGATTTCGAGTTTGCCAATCTTGGCCCATCCCTCGACTAGAAGTTTTTTGTCGACCGCCATCGCCAAGCCTGGTTGATATGCTTTGGTCGTATCGACTAACCCTATAAGCCAGGTGTAACTCCCCTTTGGAAGAGCATCCAAGCTAACAGTTGTGGTGTAATGACCATCATGCCCTTGCACCCAAGTCGAGAGATCTGCCTCATCTGCAAGCTGCTTTTTCACAATGCGATGCTTATCATCCATCAAAGCAATGCAAACTTTATATTTCCCTTTCCATTGGGGGATGTTAGTAGGACAATATCCCCAACCTAGATTGCGCCAATTGTGCTGCACACTGACTCGTTCACCTTGCCGAGCCTTATTCACGAAACGCACCTCAGTGGGATAGAGTCGATATCCTCCCTCACGTTCGAAGCGCTTTACTAAATCGAAAGAAGAGTTGAACCACGAAGCGACTTCATCACCAATGCGAAGATCCATCATATTAACGTGAGCGTTGCGACTCTCTTCGTACTCACCCAAGCGTACATCCTCCGAGTGACCTTGGCGATACTTGCCACAAGGATCAATCCAATAACGGTGCTGCCCTCCGGTAATCCATCCTCCCTCCATAATAATCGGTAAGCGATAGCGATAAGTGCGAGCAAAGTTCTTTTCCCACTCTTCGTAATAACCAGTCATACCAAAAGCGTCATGCCGAATAGTATAGCCCTTGGCAATGGCTCTTTCAAGCAATCGTTTACTATCGGGATGCGGTGCTGCCCAACTGATAGTATCTCCTACCAAGCGATGGTAGTTTATCACCAACGGCACACGCTTAAAGGCTTTCGCATAAGCATCCGTAATCCATTCGAATACTTCTACTTTATTTGAGTAGTTATTATATTTCACAGCATGTGCTTCACCCCACTTCCCCAATCCATAAGCATCTATAAAGTCGACTTTATCGGGATCATCAAAGGCAAGGGCAAACGCTTGAAGGAATTTCTCGTATTTCTGCTGGAATACAGCATCATCGGGATAGGGCGACCAGACTTGTGGATTGTTGGGGTCTTGGAAACCTTTGGCACCGGACTCCTTGACATAAAGCGGTGTGTTCTGCCCCTGATCGCGACTATCTACATTGATGCGGAAAGCCAAGCGCATACCACGTTCACGTACGGTAGCAAGCAATTTATAGATACGTGAGTGGGGATCCTTCCAAACATACTTACCCTCTTTACTCTCGAGCATGTTCCAATTAATGCGAATGTAACATGTACCGGCATAATCGCTAACGCGAACAGTCGAGTCTCCACCATTCACAGGCATAGCGTCATAGCGGTGAGTTTGCCAAAAAGACTCATCCCATGTACGACCTAAATACATCACCCAACCTGTAAGGGGATTTTTGAGTACTGAAGTGGTGTCCGGCTCAAAACGGACTGTTTGATCAGGTGCTTTTCCCTCGTTAGCGATAGTTAGTTGCGTATATTCGGAAGCCCACCCGTAGGGAGGAAGCGCTGCCATAAACAGCATAAATGTGTATAACAAAATGTGTCTTTTCATCTTTTTAATAGTATTAATGGAGTACAACCTCTCCTTTCGAAAAGAATGCAGATCTCCTCTACCTTGCTATGAAGGCATTATAAATTGGTTAATAATAAGGTTTTATGCTATTATTTCATTCAGAAATAACTGATAACAAAAGCAGCTACTTCTTCACTAAGTAAATTGTATCCCCATGAACTTTTATACGAGTCTGCGTCATGGTTTCAATGGCTCGCAAGGTTTCATTTACATGATCACTAAGCATTAGCTTACCGTAAAATCGTTCTGCCACCATCTCATCGTCAAACAAAATAGTCACCCCATAATAATGGCTGAGTCGTTGTGCTACAGACTCTACACTTTCACCATCAAGGTTAATCATACCCTGCATCCAACATATGTATTCGTCGGTATCCACAGCTCGTTTCTCGGCAAAACTACCCTCTTGCAAACTCACCAACTCACTCGGCTTCATACGTACCCGATCATTGTTTGCCGTTTTTAGTTCTACCGATCCTTGAACCAGCACCACTTGCGAATCCGAAGCATCATAATTGTTCACATTAAATTTGGTTCCAAGCACCTTCACACTAAAGTTATCAGAATAAACCAAAAACGGATGCTCGCATCGTGTGCCACATCAAAGTAAGCCTCACCCTTCACATACACCTCACGGTAATCGCCCTCAAAACGCTTGGGGTAGCGAATTATGGTACGCGAGTTGGCTATGATCTTAGTGCCATCAGCCAACATCAACGTCATTCTATCGCCAATAGGCACTTCCACCTCCTCATCGTAAACACTAGCGACTAATTCCATAACCTCCGTGTGAGGTAAACTACTGATCACATTCTCTGTGACTATATATCTAATACCTATTAAAAGTAGCAACGTTGCAGCCGTTGAGGCAACATACATCAAAACACGTCGCTGTTTGCTTTTGCGTTCTTGTTGATGTATTTTCAAGAAAGCTTTTTTCTTAATGACCGAGATATCTATCTCGGCGGGAGTTCCATGCTCTATAAACGCCTTCAGTTTGAGGTCGCTCGGCAAATCTCCATGTGTACAATCATTACTATCTTTACCCATTTTCAACTCTTTTTATCCTTTCAATATCTTTACCTTATAAGTTGCTTCTATTTATAAAGACGCAAAGGTTCTATTTATCTATAGGTTTAAAATCAACTTTTTTTCTTAGTGCTGCTTTTTTTTTCTAAATCATCCATCCACGAGCCTCTTTTTTAACGTATTCATAGCATATCCTATATGGTAATTCACAGTAGAAAGAGAGATTTGCAACATCTGAGCAATTTCCGCATAAGGCATCTGTTCTAGTTTTGCCAGGAAGAATACATGTTTGCACTTAGGAGGCAGACTATTGATTGCTTCATTTAAACCCTGTATCTCTTCACGCGAAAGCATATCGTCAATTGGACTTTGCATGTCAGGGAAAGCAAAATCTTGAAGTTCCTCAAAAGATATTTCTTGATTACTCTTTGCCTCTTTACGTAAATAAGATATTGATTTTCGATAAACAATCGTATTTAACCAGCTCGACATGCTAACAATTTCCAAAAGTGTTTTACGTAGTCTCCATACTTCAAGGAAAACATCGCTCAGCACCTCTTCGGCCATCTCCTTCTTGCTTAGGATGCCAAAAGCGTGATAATACAACCTCTTCGAGTATCGGTTCATGAAACTATTAAAGGCCAGTTCATCCCCTTTTGAAATCAACAAAAGTTCTTTTGTCAGGTCTTCCATTTAAGATATATTAGATTGCTACTTATATATATTGACACATAGAGTTTATGTATTATATAGGTCTACCTATGGTATATTAAGTTTTTTTACCAATTAAGACACGTTCTAATCGAATCATTCTTCAACAAATACCAAGGTTGATGATACAGATCGAAAGGCAAAGGTGGGGAATTTCCATCCAAAAGGCGTAAGAAATATACAAAAAACATCCCAATTAGAAGTAATAAACAGCTTTTAGCAAGCTCATTTTTAGAAAAGCTGCTAATCGTACGGACAGGAGTTACTCTATACTCCTTAAGTTTTTCAAAAGAGATACTCCATCTTATAAAATCGAGAAGGGCACAACAAGATTAGAGATAGAGACGATTCGAAAAGTCTGGGGAAACGACAAGCAGCCAAAGCGTCATTGATCAAGTAATAAAGCCCGATCTATTCTTTCTCTCATAGAAGTTTTTGTGCGACATTTGCCGTCACCGCTTGCTGTCACCGCTAGCCAGCTTATAGTCAAATAGGTAAGTGCCAGATGTGACCGAGTGACAGCAAATATAGTAAAAATAACTCTTGTGTAGAGTAAATTAGAGAAAGTTACAGGAGCCGCTTACTCAAATAGCGCACCGGATACCATACTGAAAGGAATCCGACAGCAAGTACCGTAATAAAAACGAGCACGACATCCCAGGCATGGACACTAACCGGATAAGCGTCTACAACAAAAGCACCGCTTCCACCACCCAGTGAGATTACGCCGAATGTCTGCTGGATGAAGCATAAGAGTAATCCTAGAACGACACCGATAATCGCGCCAAAAAGAGTTATCAGCCGGCCTTCGAATAGGAAAATGCGGGAAATTAGTTTATCACTGGCACCCAGGCTACGTAAAGTTATAACATCATCTTTCTTATCCAGAATCAGCATCGAAAGAGAGCCGATTACATTAAAGCAGGCGATCATCAGAATAAAGGTCAGGAACAGATAAGAAATTAATTTTTCGATCTCCATAATGCGGAAAACATCCGCCTGTTGCTGATAACGATCCTGCACCACAAAGCCCTCACCCAATATCTTCTCGATGCGTTCTTGTACCGCTGCGATATTTGCATTGGGCTTTAGTTTCAATTCGATGGCGGATACTTCGGTGGAATAGTCCAACAGATGTCGTAAAAATTTAAGAGAGGTCAGAATATATTTCCCGTCGTATTGCTGCTGATTCACAACAAAGACCACACCGGGAGAATATAGGTAATCACGATTAAAAGATGCACCGGGGTTTGCCATATTCACTTTGGCATTCCGCTTAGGCAGATATATCTGCAAGGGGTCTACAAACTCAAGTCCGGTTCCCAAGGTAGCTACCAACTCCACCCCCATCACTCCATAATCGACGATGGAATCATGCAGAAGAAAGTGCCCCGTTCCGTACAGAATACTGTCAATAGCAGTCAGCTGCTCGAAGTTGTCTTCAACGCCTTTCAAAACGACCATAGCCTGACGATCTTTATATTGCACCATCGCATTCTCTTCAAGCGTTTGCGTAAATACATCCACTTCCGGAAGAGAACAAACGGTACGGATGCGCGCATCCTGTCCATCAAAGACCTTGCCTTCACGAACTGTAACCTTCAGCTGCGGATCGAAAGCGGTAAAGAAGCTGGCAACCATATCCTGAAACCCGTTAAAAACAGACAATGTGCAGACTAACGCCAGGGTTGCCAACGCTACTCCACACACAGATATGCCGGATATTATATTGATCGCATTATGCTTCTTCTTGGAAAAAAGATAACGCTTTGCTATATAGAAAGGGAAGTTCACTTGAGCAATGAGTCAATCTTTTCGATATAATCCAGCGAGTCATCCACAAAGAATTTCAATTCGGGAATAATACGCAGTTGATGGCGCACCCGAGTTCCTAATTCATAACGGATAGACTTCATGTTTTCGTTAATATTCTTCACCAGTTCATCGGCCTTCTCAGAGGGAAAAACGCTGAGATAAGCGCGAGCGATACTCATATCCGGACTAATACGTACGGCACTTACTGATACCAGGGTACCATGCATCGCCTTCGTTTGTAACAGAAAAATCTCACTCAACTCCTTCTGCAACAGACGAGCTATTTTACTTTGTCTGGTTGTTTCCATAATTTATCTCCTATTCCTATTTTACTTTTTTCTTATTATCGTCAATCCATCACGTAGAGGTAGAATGACTTTCTCGACCCGGTCATCTTTTGCAATAAAATCATTAAAGATCTTTATTCCGATGGTTTGCGCATCTGCGTTACGCGGCTGTTCCACCACATGCCCATCCCACAAGGTGTTATCGGCAATGATGTATCCTCCTTTTGCCAGGTTAGTCAAAACCATTTCGTAATAATCGACATATTTGCGTTTATCACCATCAACAAAAGCCAAATCGAATGTTATATTTAAACGGGGAACCAACTCAAGTGCGTCCTATATAGAATTTTATTTTATCAGCATATGCTGAGTTCTCCAGCCAAGGACGCGTAAAATCTTCTTGCTCATCATTGATTTCAAACGTATGCAACATTCCGTTTTCCGGTAATCCTTCTGCCAGACAAAGTGCAGAATAGCCACTATACGTTCCTATTTCCAACACTTGACGAGGGCGAATCATCTCCACAAACATTTTCAACATCCGTCCCTGCAGATGCCCGGAAGCCATACGGGGACGGAGTAGTTTTACATGCGTATCACGATAAAGCGCTTTCAGATAATCACTTTCCGCGTCAATATGCTGCAAAATGTATGCATCAAGTGATTCGGTATTCTGCATTACAGCCAGTGTTTACAGATAACGGTTTTTATTAGGTAAAACAGTTTCTTCCGAATACTTCAACGCATCTTCTACATCGTTAATCTCGAGGAAAGAAGTCTGTGTTCCTGCCTTACCACTGCTCAAATAACCTACCATATCGCTCGGTTGCAAACGTCCTTCTTTCAGCAGACGACGCAGTGCAGCGAAATAATAATCTTGTCCATTGGCCAGTTCAGGCATATAGATAGCCTCTACACCATAAGACAACGCTAAATGACGCATTGTTTTTTCTTTGTAACAGATAGCCAACACCGGATACTTTCCACGGAAAGCAGCTAGGTTACGAGCGGTGCGTCCGCTATAGCTATCGGTAATAATTGCACGTATCTTCAATTTGGCAGTTGCCTTAACAGCTTGTTTAGCCAAAAATGCGGTAACATCATTGCTATCGTCCAACGGAATGCGAATATCATTCTCTTCCAATTTATCTTGTTCTGCCTGGGCAGCAATCTTAGCCATTGTCTTCACAGCCTCTAGCGGATATTTTCCATAAGCTGTTTCACCGCTCAACATCAACGCATCTGTGCGATAATAGATTGCATTGGCAATATCAGTCACTTCCGCACGGGTCGGACGTGGATTATTGATCATTGTATGCAACATTTGCGTAGCCACGATAACCGGCTTTTTAGCCAAAATACATTTGCGGATAAGCACACGTTGGATGCCCGGAATACGTTCTTGCGGAACTTCAATTCCCAAATCTCCACGAGCGACCATTACGCCGTCGGCTACTTCCAATATTTCGTCGATATTGTCTACACCCTCTTGATTCTCAATCTTAGCGATAATTTTAATGTCGCTGTCATGAGCATCCAAAATAGCCCGAATATCAAGCACATCTTGTCTGTTACGTACAAAAGAGTGAGCGATAAAATCAATATCTTTTTCAATTGCATAAAGAATATTGTTCTTGTCTTTTTCAGTCAGCGAAGGCAAGTTTATACGAACTCCGGGTACATTAACGCTCTTACGGCTACCAAGTGTTGCCTCATTCTTAACCTCACAAATCAATTCGCTGCTGTTTTTGTCGACAACTTCCAGTTCCAACTCTCCGTCATCAATAAGTACGGTACCTCCAATTGCAAGGTCATGCACAAATTCAGGATAAGAAACAGCGATGCACTCACGTGTTGTTTCCAAATCCGGATTGCCTACTATTTTCACTTTATCACCGATCAAATACAGAATTGGTTCAGCACTGGCAGTAGTCCGAACCTCAGGTCCCTTGGTATCCATCAAAATGCCAATGCGATTGGACACAGTCCGCACATTGGCAATCAAAGCTTCAAAACCGTCACGACTAGCATGTGCCGTGTTCATACGAACCACATTCATACCGGCATCGAACAAATTTTGTATAAAGTCTACATCGCAACGTCTATCAGAGATGGAAGCGACAATTTTAGTCTGTTTCAGTAACATAGTCTTTCTAATATATTTATGTATTATCTTATTCTAAATTCACAAGCAGGATAAACCCGGAAAATCTCTATCTTCTAATGCGTCAAGTCAGAGAACTAAAGTGCTACAAAGCTATTTAATCGATGAGGAATCCAACAAAGCTTCCACTGCCAATCGGTAAGAGTTTAATCCAAAGCCACAGATAACTCCCTTACACGCACAAGCAATCATAGAAACATGGCGGAACGACTCGCGCGTATGCACATTGGATATATGAACCTCTATCACCGGTGAAGTCACCGACCGAATGGCATCTTGCAATGCGATAGAAGTATGTGTATAAGCTCCGGCATTCAATATGATACCGTCTACTTCGAATCCGGTCTGCTGAATACAGTCTATCATTTCCCCTTCCACATTCGACTGGAAGTAATCGATGGTAACATCCGTATACCTTTCCCGAAGCTCACTCAAATAATCTTCAAATGTAACACTTCCATATATAGAAGGTTCACGCTTACCCAATAGATTAATGTTGGGACCATTAATAATCTGTATCCTCATCGCGCAATCTTTATTTTTATGATACCTTTGCATCCAAAGAACAATATTTCAAGATGCAAAGGTAGAAAAAAGAATGGAAATCAACGAAAAAAAACAGAAGAAGGATGCACAAGAACAGATAATCAAAAAGTATCAACAATACTTGAAGCTGGAAAAGTCACTATCTTCACATACTTTAGACGCTTATCTTACTGATCTTGACAAGCTTTTGAGCTTCCTCACACTGGAAGGTGTTGACGTACTGGAAGTCTGCCTGGCAGATCTCCAGAGTTTCAGCGCCGGGCTACACGACATCGGTATCCATCCCCGTTCGCAAGCCCGCATCCTCTCCGGAATCAAATCATTCTTCCGCTTCCTTATTTTAGAAGATTTTATAAAGGCCGATCCTAGCGAACTCCTCGACAGTCCCCGTATCGGCTTCAAACTACCCGAAGTACTGACCATTGAAGAAATAGACAATATTATCTCCTGCGTTGACTTAAGCAAAGTGGAAGGGCAACGCAACCGAGCCATTTTGGAAACACTTTATAGCTGCGGCCTCCGAGTGTCTGAACTGACCAATCTGAAGTTGTCCGATCTATACTTTGAAGAAGGATTTATCAAAGTCGACGGCAAAGGAAACAAGCAACGACTGGTACCAATTTCTCCACGAGCCATCAGAGAAATACAGCTTTATTTCATGGATCGGAATCAAATCGAAATTAAAAAAAATTATGAAGATTTTGTATTTATCAGTCAACGCCGGGGAAAGCCTTTATCGCGCATCATGATTTTCCATCTCATCAAAGAGTTGGCCGTGACAGCCCAAATTACCAAAAACATAAGCCCACATACCTTCCGGCACTCTTTTGCCACTCATTTACTCGAAGGAGGAGCCAATTTAAGAGCCATTCAGAGTATGCTGGGACATGAGTCAATTACGACCACAGAGATCTACACACACATCGATCGGAACATGCTCCGCAGTGAAATAATAGAGCACCACCCTCGAAATATCAAGTATAGGGCTGAGAAAGGGAATGATTTTCATTAAATTATGATAAAATCAGCCCTTAATTTACATATATATTTTAAGATTTAATATCTTTGCGTTACTCTTTCTGCGGTTTAGCAGCCAAAGTTTGTGAATAGGCGATATTTCAATTACAAACATTTAATTTATACCTAAAATGACTAAGAAGTTGTACTTGCCTTTACTCATGGCAATGTTTGTTGCATTATTCTCTTCATGTAGCAAAAAAATGGGTGAATTATCATCTGATTACTTCACTGTGACTCCACAAGTGTTGGAAGCTGTAGGTGGTAAAGTTCCTGCAACCATTAACGGCAAATTTCCTGAAAAGTATTTCAACAAGAAAGCAGTAGTAGAAGTAACTCCGGTTTTGAGATGGAACGGTGGTGAAGCTAAAGGACAGACTGCCACATTCCAAGGTGAAAAAGTAGAAGGTAACGACCAAACTATCTCTTACAAGGTAGGCGGTAGCTACACGATGAAAACATCTTTTGACTATGTTCCCGAAATGGCTAAATCTGAATTGTATCTAGAATTCAAAGCTACAATCGGCAACAAGACAGTTACTATTCCTGCGGTGAAAGTAGCTGATGGTGTAATCTCTACTTCAGAATTACTGAACAATACATTAGGAAGCGCTAACCCTGCTTTAGGTGAAGATGCTTTCCAACGTATCATCAAAGAAAAACATGACGCTAACATCATGTTCTTGATCCAACAAGCTAACATTCGTTCCAGCGAATTGAAGACAGCTCAAAACTTCAACAAAGAAGTTGCTAACATTAACGACGCTGCCAACAAAAAGATCAGCAACATCGAAGTATCTGCATACGCATCTCCAGACGGTGGTGTAAGCTTGAATACTACTTTAGCTGAAAATCGTGAAGGTAACACAACTAAGCTGTTGAGCAAAGACTTGAAGAAAGCTAAGATTGACGCTCCGATTGATGCAAAATATACTGCACAAGACTGGCAAGGTTTCCAGGAGTTGGTATCTAAATCCAGCATCCAGGACAAAGAGTTGATCCTTCGCGTTCTTTCTATGTACCAAGATCCTGCTCAGAGAGAGCAAGAAATCAAAAACATTTCTTCTGTATACAAAAACTTAGCTGACGAAATTCTGCCTCAGTTGCGTCGTTCACGTTTGACTTTGAACTATGAAATCATTGGTAAGTCTGACGAAGAAATTACGAAGCTTGCTTCTTCTGATCCTTCTCAGTTGAATATCGAAGAGCTGCTTTACGCTGCTACACTGACTAAGAATGCTGCTACACAAGAAGCTATCTATACACAAGCAACCAAACAGTTCCCTAACGATTACCGTGCATACAACAACTTAGGTAAGCTTGCTTACCAAGCTGGTAACGTTGACAAAGCTGAATCTTACTTGAAGAAAGCTGCTAGCATCAACGCTGCTCCTGAAGTAAACATGAACTTAGGTTTGGTTTCTTTGGTGAAAGGCAACAAATCTGCAGCAGAAGCTTACTTCGGTAAAGCAGCAGGTACGAAAGAATTGGGCGAATCAATGGGTAACCTATACGTAGCTCAAGGTCAGTACGAAAGAGCTGTTAACTCATTTGGTGATACCAAAACTAACAGTGCTGCTCTGGCTCAGATTCTGGCAAAAGACTACAACAAAGCTAAAAACACATTGGCTAGCGTAGAAAAACCAGATGCATACACAGACTATTTGATGGCTGTACTAGGTGCAAGAACTAACAATTCTTCTATGGTAACAAGCAGCTTGAAGAGCGCTGTTGCTAAAGAACCATCTTTGGCTAAGAAAGCTGTAACTGATTTGGAATTCGCAAAATTCTTCACTAGTTCAGACTTTATGAGCATCATTAAATAAGCGAAAACAACCCTTATTTAAAATATAACGAATTGCCCGTCACACAAATGACGGGCAATTCTTTTTTTTTATCTTCAAAAACCGTACTTTCGCAGAAAAGAATACAAAAGATGAAGCATATAGGTCTCTTTCTAATCATAATTACCGCATTATTCGGCTGCAAAAACGCATCGAAGCAGATAACGATCAGTGGAGAAATCAAGGGATTAGGTACCGACACCCTTCTCTTATACGGGTTAGACGAGTTGTACGATCGCATTGATACCGTTTATGTCGAGGACGATAAATTCTCATTTCAAACGGACATCGATACAGCCACGTATGTAGCGTTATTATTTAATGACCGAACAGAATATCCAATCTTTCTGGATAAAGGCAACCATATTAAGATTGAAGGAGATACCAGTAACCTAAATCGCCTTCATGTAGAAGGTAATATATATAATGAGGAGTTCACCGCTTTTCAGTATGAGTTGGAGCAAGCGGGTTTATCATCTTCGAAAGCAATTGAAGAGAAGGCCGAAGCATTTATCAAAGAACATCACTCCTCATTTGTCAGCCTCTACCTGCTAGACAAATACTTCGTGCAAAAAGACGAGCCGAACTTCGAGAAGATTAAGTCCTTAATCGATGTTATGACGGGTGTGCTGCAAGACAAAACCTACATTGAGAAGCTGAACGAGCAGATTGCTCAAGCCGAAAAAACAGACGTAGGCAAATACGCGCCATTTTTCAATCTGCCGAATGCTAAAGGCGAGAAGATCAGCCGTTCCTCCGAAGTCTTCAAAAAGAAGAATCTGTTGATCAACTTCTGGGCTTCCTGGGGAGATAGCATTGCCAATAAACAGACCAACAGAGAACTACGTAAGATATACGACTCCTACAAAAAGAGCAAATACTTTGCCATGCTTGGCGTATCTTTCGACATCAACAAGCAGCAATGGAAAGATGCCATTAAGAAAGACACCTTGAATTGGGAACAAGTTTGCGATTTCGGCGGACTCAACTCGGAGGCAACCAAACCGTATAGCGGCGAACAACTACCCGCGAACATTCTCCTTGCTCCTGATGGTAAGATACTGGCTAAAAACCTGCAAGGCGCGGAGTTAAAAAAGAAAATAGAAGAAGTCGTGGCCGAAGCAGCAGAGAAAGATAAGAACGACAAGAAAAAATAACCAAAAACCAACGTGTTAATCAAAGTATTTGGAGCAGCTGTTCAAGGAATTGATGCAACACTCATAACAATCGAAGTAAACAGCTCACGCGGCTGTATGTTCTACTCGTCGGTCTTCCGGACTCGGCGGTAAAAGAAAGTCACCAGCGGATAATCTCCGCCCTGCAAGTCAACGGCTATAAAATGCCGACTACTAACCTCGTTGTCAACATGGCACCGGCGGATATCCGCAAGGAAGGTTCGGCATACGATCTGCCGCTAGCCATCGGGTTATTGGGTGCCAGCGAAACCATCTCTTCGGAGAAGTTCTCCCGCTACCTCGTTATGGGCGAACTAAGTCTGGATGGCAGCATACAACCCATCAAAGGCGCACTTTCCATTGCGATCAAAGCCCGTGAAGCCGGTTTTGAGGATTAATTGTACCCCTACAAAATGCACGGGAAGCGGCTGTTGTCGACCAACTGCAAGTGTATGGAGTGAGCAGCATCAAAGAGGTCATCGAGTTTTTCAACAACGAACGTGAACTGGAACCGACATTCGTAAATACACGAGAAGAGTTTTACGCCCAGCAATCACACTTCGATATGGACTTTGCCGATGTGAAAGGGCAAGAGAATGTGAAGAGAGCCTTGGAAGTTGCCGCAGCCGGTGGACACAACCTCATCATGGTAGGTGCTCCTGGCAGTGGTAAATCGATGATGGCAAAGAGACTCCCCTCCATACTGCCGCCTCTTTCGTTGGGTGAGAGTTTGGAAACAACCAAGATTCATTCCGTAGCCGGGAAGTTAAGTCGTAACTCTTCGCTTATCTCACAACGCCCCTTTCGCGATCCGCACCACACCATTTCACAAGTTGCTATGGTGGGAGGAGGAAGTTTCCCCCAACCCGGCGAGATAAGTCTGGCGCACAACGGCGTGCTTTTCTTAGACGAACTTCCTGAATTTACCCGGAGCGTATTGGAAGTACTCCGACAACCTCTGGAGGATCGTCGCATCAGCATTTCCCGAGTAAGAAGCAGTATTGAATACCCCGCTAGCTTCATGTTGGTGGCTTCGATGAATCCCTGTCCCTGCGGTTACTACAACCACCCTACCAAAGCCTGTGTGTGCAATCCCGGTCAAGTACAGAAGTACCTGAATAAAATTTCCGGCCCGTTGCTCGACCGCATCGACATACAGATCGAGATCGTTCCCGTGCCCTTCGATAAAATATCCGACCAGCGATTGGGAGAGTCTAGCGCCTCTATTCGCGAACGGGTTATTCAAGCTCGCCGGATACAGGAAAAGCGTTATGAAGCCAATCCCGGTATTTACTGCAATGCGCAAATGACAAGTAAATTACTAGCTGCATACGCACAACCGGACGAGCAAGGCCTATCACTACTAAAGAACGCCATGAATCGTCTCAACCTATCCGCCCGTGCCTACGACCGTATTCTGAAAGTCTCCCGCACCATTGCCGATCTGGAAGGAAGCGAGCAGATACTTCCCAATCATTTGGCGGAAGCGATCAGCTACCGTAATCTCGATAGAGAGAATTGGGCGGGGTAAAACGAGCCTGCTCTATTTAGATTGCCAAACCCTTTTATCCATCCGAATTTCTACACCGGGATTGAAGCATTGGGCTTCATACCAAGGACAAAATTCCTCCATGCATAAACTCACTCAACGTTCTTAATAAAGAACATGAACGTTTATTAAGAACGTGTCGTAAGTTTATTAAGAACGTTGAAACAAGCATGCAGCGAATCTTCATCGATTAATAGCCCGGTATTTCTATATAAACACCCTCCTTCTCAGGTAATAACAGTTGAGTTAGCAGATATTAATACCTGCCAACTAAGCTATTAACACCCCAAAGATCAAGAATTAACTCTTGATAAGGCGACTAGCAAGCACCTATATACGGAGTGTTTTAGGCTGACTTATACACCTGCGGCACCACTTAGCTCAAGCCGCCCCGCAGGACTCATTCGAGTTTTACTTCCCTTTGAGACTCATCTTTACCCAAGTATAGCTTATTCAAATTGCTATGCACCAATTCCTCCACATAGTATTTGGTAGATAGAGCCGCACCGATACGCATCTCCTCTTTATTAAACGAACTCTTCAGCGGAATCGTGAATGTAAGGCTATAACCTCCGGCTGTTAATGAATGAGATACTTTCAGGCCGTCCAGCTGGGCATTGATCCATTTTCCCTCTTTACCTTCCCATACCATAGCATCACCCTGATACGAACACCATAGTTTATAAGCCCCTTCGGCAGGTTCGGTCAAACAGCTGTTCTTCGTATCCAGACAAAGATATACGCCGCTACCTTTGGCACTCCCTTGTCCTCCCGAATAGAGTTCTGTGTCCTGAATCTGACAGGTTACATAAAGATTGCCAGCATCTTTTCGAACTTTGGCACGCAGATTAGCCTGTCCCGTATGTCCGATAAAAAGAGACGCTTGGGCAGCCTCAACAGGGCCGACCTCCAAGTCACGCATCACATGTCCCTTGATAAAGCAAGGCGAATCGGCTCCATCCCGGTAGTTGCTAGCAGCCAAAGCAACCACGGTATTAGCATCCCATACGGCTACAGAAGGCCAAAGCGCATGCTTCCCGTCGGGAATGGGGAACGGGCGGGTACGCCGGGTAAAGTCACGTGCCTCCTTATCGCCGATGGCAACCTCCATGGTGCAATAAGGCAACCGATCGCCCAATTGGTCGGCATGGATCTTATCATCAACCTGATAAGAGAGCAGCGTCTCACCGGTAGGGAGTACAGCCAAATAGGGAGCACCCATATAAACCCAATCTTCAACCGGTTCGCCTAGAGCTTTACCACGCTGAGGAGAATCGGCCAAAACCGGAGTCTTCCAATTATCGACCAATTTGGTACGCACGGTATAGGGTTTGAAAGTAACAAAGCCACAATCTTCGATCACGCAAACAATCTCATCGCCAACCAATTTGCTCACCGGCATGCGTCCCGACTACCGGCACGGAAACAGACCGTTTTAAAATCACCCCACGTCTGTCCGTTATCTTTCGAAGTTAACATCGATATTTCCTGCTCATTCGAATGTGTATAGGGTCCTTCGTTGGCGAAATAAACCTGCACGTCGCCATTGGGCAGTTGCAGGAACGAGGGTTCCCAGCAGCCATCCGCAAACCGCGGTTGTGCTTCATAGATAATCTGTGGAGCACTCCACGTGACTCCTTGATCCGTACTACGCCGTATAGCAATGGAGAAAGGCGTTATCTCGGCTGTTTGAGGCCGATAATTGCACCCCACCAACAAATCGCCATTAGCCAATTGTATAATTTCCGAATTGGCGATATTCACCCGTGTCGTTCCCTGCCCGTTCGTGAGCTCATGTATACTGAAAAGGAGAGTCGGTTCGCCCCACGTAGCTCCGTCGTCCGTACTGCGTCGCATCTCAAAACCCGTAACATGGTTCTCGTAGACCGCAACCACCGATTGGTCTTGCAAACGAATGGAACGGGGATAACCTCCCCGTTCGGTCAGTTGCCGGATCGATCCGTAATCCCAACCAATCCGAATACCATCCACCGGTTTGCCTTTCGAAGGCTGATAACCCGTTTCTACACCCTCCTCTACGCCGTCATTACTGCAAGCCCAGAGCGTAGAGATACCCAGACAGACCAGCCATGCAGCTAAAGATAATCTTCTAATTTTCATTGTTCAACCTTATTAAAAAGAGACTCCTTTCTCCGGAAAACAAGTTTCCAAAGAAAGGAGTACTCGTTCATCATTACCTCACAATCATTTACCTTCCCCTTCTACCTATATGTATGCTTCTCATTCCCAGAAAGGAGATTGTACCAGTCCGATCCGTTTATCGATTTCGTTCTGTGGGATCGGGAACAGATAGTGTTTCTTTTCGAATACCCGGGAGTCGCCCACGGTAGCCCGTTTGCTGTAATCAACCTTGTTAGTTGCCGTGATGTTCATGCCATGCACGTAGCCGTTATCTGTTTTCTCGGCAATCTTCCAACGGTGACAGTCGAAGTAGCGATGTCCCGATTCAAAAGCCAGTTCAACCCGACGCTCGTGACGAATACGCTCACGCATCTGATCTTTATCCAGTCCCTTGGTCAACCCCGGCAAACCTGAACGGTTCCGAATCGCATCGACATATTTATAAACATCGGCCACAGGACCCTTAGCCTCATTCAACGCTTCGGCATAGTCGAGGTAAAGACTACCTACCCGGAAGATGATCGAAGCCTCTTTCGTGCCACCTTTACCGTTCACTACATCTACACCCTCATCGGAGGTTTTACGCAACAAGTATCCCGTGCAGCAGTAATCGACTTTCGATACGTTGATACCGTCCTTACCACCCTGATAGAACTCCAGCTGACGTCCGCGCCATTGTTGCCCGTTAAAGTTGATCGAGACATAGAAACGTGGTTCGCGGCCTACATACATATTATATACTCCGGTCGGGTAATGACTGCCTGCTGCCGTAGCAAAACCGGTTTCCGAATAGCCGCTAGATGCATTGATAATAGGTGTTCCATCCGCATTGTATCCGGTAATCGGCGTTGTTCCGTCCGCCATTTCGTAAGCATCCACCAGTTCCTGAGTCGGACAAAGACCACTCCAACCACCCATTCCATTGGCAGTCATACATTTTTCCTGATGGATATTATCGCTATACCCCGTACCCTGGTTACGTGCGAAGATATACTCCTTATTCCACTTCTTAGACGGTAAGAACAGCTCCAAATAGTTCTTATAGCCATTAGTCGGCTCATCGGAATAATACAATCCGTAGTAAGACGAACCCTCTACCTTATCAATAGCTTCCTTGGCAGCAGTGGCAGCCTTCTCCCACTTCGTATCATCCTTCGCACCGAAGAGCAACGTACCATCCGCATTGGCGTACTGTGCATAATCCGGATTCCCGTTGAATAGCGGACTTGCGGCATAGAGCAGTACACGCGCCTTCAAGGCATAAGCAGCCGCCTTGGTAGCACGGCCGTACAAAGATTCCGCTACTGTACCACTGGCGTTGGTATAGATCATTGGCAAAGCACCGTCAATACCAGCCTGACAATCCCCAACAATGAAATCAACGCATTGATCGAATGTATTTCGGGGGAAATTAGTCATGTTATCATCCATTTTCAAGGCACGATCCATGATGGGAACCGGGCCGTGGCTACGCAAGAGAAAGAAGTGCAACATGGCTCTCATAAAACGAGCCTCACAGATCCACACGTCTTTCGTCGCTTGCGGAGCCGGACATGAAGCTATATTCTCCAAAAACACATTGCACTGACGTATCCCTTCATAATAACGCCACCACATGGCATAAGACTTACCCTGACTGGAACTGCCTTCCAACATTTTTGGATTCCAACTTCCCCGATTCATCTCCTTCGCCATCGGGTACGTCCAGGTAATATTCATCTCGTCGGACGCACCGCTCCAAGCACCAAGCGCCCAATAATCGTTGTCATTGTAGTTCGTTTCGCAAGGGAGATAGTCATAGGCACGCAGTAGGAAGCGCTCCGTATACAGCTCATTGGCGAATACCTCTTCCAACGTAATGGAAGTAGCGTCATCCGGAGTCTTGTCCAGATAATCATTGCATGAAGTAGCAACAGACGCCCACGCCAACAGGCATAGTGCCATTACTTTTATAGTCATTCTAGGCTTTTTCATATTCATTACTATTTAAAGTTAATCTGGAAACCAAAGTTAATACTCCGCTGCATCGGATAGCTACCCACACCGTTATTCGATTCGGGGTCTACAATCTTAATGTAATCCAGCGTCAGCAGGTTCTGTCCGTTGCAGAAGAGGCGGATGTTGTCCATAAACATCTTATCGATAAGTCTTCCTTTAAACGTATACCCAATCTCCGCGCTCTTGAGACGCATATACGCTCCATTGCGCATGTACATCGTCGAAGTTTGGTAGTTGTTGGGGCTGTTGGCATTGATCACAATCGGGTATTCTGCCGTAGCAGCCGTTGCCGATGTCCACCGATGATCGTACACCTCCCTCAACACATTCCATGTTCCTTCACCACTCTGGAACGGATAAGCCGTTGCTCCCTGCAAGAAGAAGCTGGTTTTGGCTGCACCGGTAAAGAAAAGGCTGACATCAAATTTCTTGTAAGCCACCGTTCCACCGAATCCGAACATGATTTCCGGCGTACGCGGATTGCCAATAGCCACTTTATCATACTCATCGATCACGCCATCGTTGTTAACATCCTGGTACTTGATGTCACCGGGGCGTACGACGCTTTGAAAGGTCTGTTTGGGACTATTCTTTATGTCATCCTGATCTTTGAAGAAACCCAAGGCAACCAGCCCGAATGTTTGGTCGATGCGACGGCCGCGAGCATCCTGATATTCGTACTTCGGTATCGGTTCGTCGTTCTCGATTATCTTATTGCGAGCAAAAGAGAAGTTACCACGTAGCGAGTAGAACAGGTCGCTATGAACCCGTTTTTTGACTTCAAGTGCTGCTTCGATACCCTTATTCTCTGCCTTACCCAAGTTACCTACCGGAATACTGCTACCGGAGAATCCGGCCAGTACAGGTACCGTTTTGCGGGAGATCAGAATACCATCACGCTTTTCTTTAAACAGATCCACCTGCAAAGAGACCACGTCATTGAACAGTCCCAGGTCAAAGCCGATATTCAGTTTCTTGGCTGTTTCCCACGTCACGTTCTGGTTACCGGTTTGTCCTTCCATAATACCTGCCAGATAGTTATTGCCTTCTTTACCCATATATCCGCCCGAAGCGTTCATATTCATGGTGGTGAGATAGAGGAAGCGCGTGCTGGAGGAAATATCATTTCCCACCTTACCGTAACTTCCGCGCAATTTCAAATTGCTAACCCACCAATCCGAATTCCAGAAGTTCTCGTTCGTCAACACATAGCCCATTGATACCGAGGGGAAGAAGCCATAACGCTTGCCTTTCGGGAACTGCTCCGAACCGTTGTATCCAAAGTTAAACTCGGCAAAATAACGCTGCAAGAAATTGTAGCTCAACCTTCCGGCGATACCTTGGCGGCGATAAGGAACCGATCCCGTACGATCGGTATTACGCAAGTCCACATAATCACGACGATTAAACAGAAACATCGCCGCTACGCTATGCGCATCGAATGTACGGTCGTAGTTGGCCGCCACTTCATAGTAGACCGCCCGGTTAGCCGCTTCCCACAGCGATACGTTCTTTATATTCTCATTACGCAAAATGTTGTAGATAGCCTTTCCGTCAGCATCCTCACCCATGTATTGCTTTACCTCAAAGTCTTTATAGTACTGCTTATTGTTGGCATAGTAGTGGTCGTAAGCAAAACGTCCGCTAACCGCCAACCCTTTGGTGAGCAAAGAAGAGAGATCCCAACGTGCAGAGAAGGTGCCTTGCAGGGTATTCCAGTTCTGTGTTTCATAGCCACTTTGCGTAGTCATTCCCCAAGGGTTATTCCCCAAGAAAGTAGGCGAGGCCCCCGGACTGCCGTCAGGGTTTTGAACCGGGAACGACAAAGGAGGGGTGATACGTATCGCGTTAAAGATATCAGGCTGGCTCTTTCCCGGGAAGTTACGGTTCTGTATGATACCGCCTACACCTAGTTCGACCGACAAGTCTTTCGTCAGGCTCACGTCCACACGCGACCGATAGTTGTAACGGTTGATGCGACTGTTTGTACTGTACGCATTGTTACCGTTGTCACGATAAAGTCCGCTTTGCGTAGTATAACCCACATTCACGAAGTAACGGACTACTTCCGTACCCCCTGTTATATTTAGATTCGTAATACTTTGTGTTGTACTCTTCTTAAGTACCTCGTCTACCCAGTTTACGTTGGGATAGAGGTAGGGACTGCTGCCATTCTTAAAGAGATCTATCTCCTCATTCGTGTACGCCATATTGGAAACTCCGGCATTCTCACGCGCTTCGTTCATCAAACCTGCGTACTCGGCCGCATTGATGTATTCCGGATAACGCATTCCGGTAAGTACCGCATATTCCGAACGCAAAGTCACTTTCGGTTTGCCCAACTGGCCGCGTTTCGTTGTGATCAGAATAACCCCGTTGGCACCCCGAACCCCATAAACCGCAGTAGCGGAAGCATCTTTCAACACCGAGATGCTCTCCACCTCTTCCGTGTTAATCGTATTCATATCCCGTTCGATACCGTCGACAAGAATCAACGGACTGCGGTTTGTCCATGTGCCGAAGCCACGGATATACACACTTGCCTGATCATAGCCCGGTTCGCCGGTTGCCTGTCGGGTCACGATACCCGGAATCTGTCCGCCCAGCGTGTTACTCAAAGACGGGGTAGCGATCTTAGCTATTTCTCCGGTCGATATGTTAGACACCGAACCGGTAACACTGATTTTCTTCTGTGTGCCGTAGCCTACTACGACTACTTCATTCAGCTTGCTTACCTCCTCTTGCAGCACCACATTGATGATTCTACTGCCGCTGATCGGTATCTCCTGCGTAACAAAACCGATATAGCTAAACTCCAGAATGGCGTTGCTGCGTGTATCAATCGTGTACTCGCCATCCATATTTGTAATGACACCTTGCGAAGTTCCCTTTATCTTAACGGTAGCTCCTACAACCGGTTCTCTGGAAGCATCGGTTACATTTCCTTTGACTTGCAACTGCGTGCTTTGTGCAAAAGAAGTCCCGCTCTCCACCAGGCACATCAAAAAGACAACGACCCAAGTCGCAAGTCTTTTAATCATTCGCTCATTTTTATTCATTATAGTATTAGTTTTAAATAGAAAGTTACTTACTCACGTTTTCTTAGGTACTATTTCAGGACTTTGGGTTTGATAACGGTTCCGCTGATAGAAGCGACGCCTTGATCGGATATGGCAAAGTCTTTGAGGTAAGAGGTACGCGGATGTATTTCCTTCGCACTCCAATGAGCATGAAAGATATATTTCCAACTGCCATCCGGACACTGAAACGGTGCTCCGTGCCCCGTGCCTACCAACCCGGTAGAAGTATCTCCTTGCAGGATCGGATTAGTCTTCGACTTAGTCCAAGGCCCTTTGGGCGATGTCGCGGTGGCATACCCTACACCATAGCCTTTGTTCTCATAATGGTTGGCAGAGTAGATCAGGTAATAGGTGTTGTTCTTTTTAAGTACCGAAGGACCTTCGGCCACTTTTCCCTGTAAGATTTCCCACGCTTCTTCGGCCTTCACACATTGAGTCAGGGTCTCCGTTTTAATGCTCTTCAAATCGGCATTCATCTGAGCTACCCAAATCACATTCCCATCGGTGAAGCGTACAAAGTAGAGATACGGCGTGCCGTCGTCATCGATAAAGAGGGAAGTGTCGATACTCTTCTCCGCCCAGATCGGCTGTTTCACCTCTTGACGGAACGGGCCCGTAGGAGTGGAAGAAGTAGCCACACAAATATGCTCTTCGACGGAGTAGAACATATAGAATTTCTTTTGGGAAGCGATGTAATAGACTTCCGGTGCCCAGAAACCCCATGTTCCATACGAATCGGCGGCCGAAAGTGCCTGCTCTTCCCGTTTCCAGTACTTCAAATCAGTAGAAGAGAAGCAGGGAAAGCCTTCGTTGGATGTTGCTCCCGTACCATAGGCATAATATTTACCCTCATGAACCAAAACGTACGGATCGGCAATCGGCAAATAATTAGTCTCGACAGTGACTGTTCCGCCTCCGCCTTTATCGTCTTCATCGGTGGGATCGCTGCTTCCGCAACAAAACACGAGGAGACAAGCAGGCAGGAGCAACAGTGAATTTATTTTCTTTTTCAACATAAACGTTCGTTCTTAATTTTACATAGTCCGGATTCATTACTCTTCTTTGATCTGACGAATACGCCAATTCTGGCAATCGGATACATAGAGGCTCTTCCCACTACCGACCGCTATGCCGTAAGGCTCGTTAAATTTGGATGAGAGCGCCAATCCATCCACGTACCCGGTAGTCCATCCGATACCTGCATACGTGCTTACATTTCCGGCAGGCGTAACCTTGCGAACAGTACGCCCGTAGCGAGTCGTCACAAACAAATTGCCTTCGCCGTCAACAGCTATTTGCGCAGGTTGGTCCATACGCGCGTTCGTTCCTTGTCCGTCGACAACGCCCCATACGCCATTACCGGCAAAACGGGTCAGGTTGCTACATTTCTTGGTAACCAGGTCATAGTCAGCTTTCAGCACACCTTGATAAGGATCACGTCCTCCCCAGTAAAGCGTCTTTCCATCGGGAGAAAAAGCAAGGCATCCATATCCACCGTCTCCGCCTATGTTCTGCAAGTTCCCGGCAGCATCGGGGAAGAGTCCCTTCACCAATTGGTCAATCTCCGGCTTGGTGATTACATACTCACATGTCTCGGTTGCTTTATTATACCGATAGACATGGCGCCCCCAATGGTACGTGAACAACGAACCGTCTTTCGGATTGACAGCGATACCGTTGATGTGCGGATTCGGGAATTTGGTAGAGGCAATATACGCCTGAAGATCCTTGAAGCCACCTTTACGTGTTACCATACCTACGGCTACAGGATTCTTTATCAAATCATTCGCGTTATCACTTCCCATAAACAAGGTATCTCCGGTCAGTGAGAAGCAAATACTCCGTACATTATTCATCAGCGAGGTCGTAGAGCATAAGGTCTCTATTTTGCCATTCTTGATTCGCCGGATGCGGTGTTCGCCCTCATCCTGAAGGATAAACAGCGCATCGTCCGTCTTATCATAAGCGAGTATGATCGGCCATTGCACGGAAGACTGTAACGAAACTCCGTCGGTAGTCACGTTTTGTCCGTTACCGGCCACTGTATATACGGAACGGATATATCCATAGGAGAATAGCGTAGGATAACTATACTCACGCTCACCAACCTGACTTTAACTACACCGCTGCCACTCTCTTCGGCAACTTTGGCGCTTATCCGGGTAGGAGCGACTGACAGTACCTCGGCCTCTTTTCCGTTTACCCATACCTGCACTTGGTCCACATCCTCCCCAAAATTATTACCGCGGATCGAAAGTACCGTTCCTCTGGCACCCTCTGTAGGTAGATAAGTCTGGAAGACCAGATCAGAATTCTTTAACCCGCCGGACCAATCCTTCTC
Source organism: Bacteroides reticulotermitis JCM 10512 (assembly GCF_000517545.1). Lineage (GTDB taxonomy): Bacteria > Bacteroidota > Bacteroidia > Bacteroidales > Bacteroidaceae > Bacteroides > Bacteroides reticulotermitis. Next base: position 104,168 of record NZ_BAIV01000011.1, read on the forward strand.
CTCTGTGCAGCTAGCCGAGAGACCAGCAATCAGCAGAAAGGTGCCGACATACAATAACTTGTTTTTCATGTTCTTAATTCTATTGGTTAAACATTAGTATATATAGATCCCCTTAAATAAGGATTCACGTCAGACGTTTTATGGTTAGTGACTATCTCAATGAATGGCAAATACGAGTATTCACACTCCTCACAGCCTGCTCATCGAGTTTAATCACCTTGCGGTCGTACGTCATCAGCCCGTTCACCTCCACTTCCACATCGGTTGTTTGGGTGTAGACGGCTGCTGAGAAGCCATGCGTAATCATCGTTTCCAACATCTTGGCATACTTCAGGTATTCATCCGTAGCCTCCTGTGAAGAGTTGAACTGAATGTATCCCCAGTTCTGATTCGGTTCCCAGATATGTTCTTTCAGCACCAAACCGATTCCTCCATACTCACCGAGCACGGTCGCACGTTGCGCATCATACAGATACATCTCCGGTCCGGGATAGTTATGCAGGTCGAGCATATCGCCACAAGCGTAATGATTACCTCCACTCGCCGGATTGACCAGCCGGGAAGGATCGTATTGCTTAGTCCACTCCGCTATTTCCTGCGTTTTGAATTGTCCCCAGGCTTCATTAAAGGGCACCCATACACCGATGCAAGGATAGGAGTAGAGACAATCCATAATTTCTTTCCACTCTTTGCGATAGATCGCTTCGGACTCAGCAGAACGCTTAAACTCGGTTCCGTTGAAATAGCTGCGGTTCTGCACTCCGGGTTGCGATCGCCGCTGGGCATATCCTGCCAAACAATGACTCCCAACCGATCACAATGCGTATACCACCGAGCGAGTTCCACCTTGATATGCTTCCGGATCATGTTAAAGCCGAAGTCTTTGGTCTTTTTGACATCGTAAGCCAAGGCTTCATCGCATGGAGCCGTGTACAAGCCATCGGGCCACCAACCCTGATCCAGCGGGCCATATTGGAAAAGATCCTGATTATTCAATTGCAAACGGACAATCCCCTTTTCGTCGCGCTTGGTCGAGTACTTCCGCATAGCAGCATAGCTATCCACCCGGTCAACCTCTTTGCCATTGCAGCATAACCGCAGTTTCACCGTATATAAGAAAGGAGAGTCGGGCGACCATAGCTTCATATCAGCAGGCATGGCAATGCGTACGGGTTCTCCGTTTACAGACGCACCGGAAGAGACCAGTCGTTGTCCATCGTAGACCGATGCTTCGGCGCGGATATAGCCAAGCTGAGTCGCAGCATTGGTTTGTACCTCTATTTGCAACTGTCGTTGATCGATATCAGGAGTAGTTTTCAAAGCTGTGATATAGGTTTCGGGCACAGGTTCCAACCAGACAGTCTGCCAGATTCCGGATACGGGGGTATACCAAATACCTTCCGGCTTGGCAACTTGCTTACCCCGAGGTTGCACTCCCTTATCGGTCGGGTCCCATACACGCACCAGTAATTGGTTGGCTCCTTTCGTAAGAGCTGCCGTTACATCGAAAGAGAATGGAGTAAATCCTCCGGTATGTCTACCTACATTCACTCCGTTCACCCATACATCGGTCTGCCAATCGACCGCCCCAAAATGCAGCAAGACACGTTTGCCCTTCCACGCGGCAGGGAGATTGAAGCTGCGATTATACCACAGTTCCTGATCCTCATTCAGGCGCTTGCCCACACCCGACAAGGATGACTCTACGGCAAAGGGGACCAGAATCTGCCCGTTGTAAGTTGCCGGCAAGGATTCGCCTCGTTTCTGAATGGCATAATTCCAAAGTCCGTTGAGGTTTTCCCACTCACTCCGCTCCATCAGCGGGCGAGGGTATTCGGGTAATACGTGCTGCGGATCGATCTTCTCAGCCCAGGCGGTCTTGATCTTATCACCCACCGGATGCCATTGTGCAAAAGCGGAAGTACTAATCGCTACACTTACTAAAAGGAAGTTCAATAGTTGTTTTTTCATGGTATAAATCGGATACTAAAGATAAATATTACTTGCTGTGATAGAGGCAAAGTTACCTGCGGTGAACCAGAATGATTGCAAGGAATTGGCCTCATATTACAAGAATTTATCCAAAAACAGGGACATACCGATTATTGCTGTTTTTTGGTCATTTTATTAAAATCCGTTCACGGCGCAAAATCCTTGGGCAGGACTCCGAATTGCTTTTTGAAGCAGTTCGAAAAGTAGGATGGCGAACCGAAGCCAACCATATAGGCAACTTCCACAACTCCATATTCTCCTTCGGACAAAAGCTGAGCAGCCTTTTTCAATCTTTCCAGTCGCAGGTATTCATTGGGGCTCATATCGAGTATGCCTTTCAACTTGCGATAGAAGTTGGAACGCCCCATATTCATCGAATCGGCCATATCGTCGATCAATAGTTCGGTATTGTCCAAATGCTGCAGCACGTATTCGTTTAGCTTCTGCATAAAGAGTTCATCCGTTTTCGTCGACGCCATCGTATCGGCTTTCACGAAGGGAGAGTCGATAAACTTGCGCCGCAGTCTCTCCCGATTGGCTAGCAGATTGGCTACGCTCACTCGTAGGTATTCCACCGAAAAAGGTTTTTCGATATATGCGTCGGCTCCTTGTTCAAGTCCCTCTATCTTCGATTCCATATGCGTTTTGGCTGTCAACAAGATCACTGGGATATGGCTATATTCGAGGTTGGTCTTTAGGTGGGTGCAAAGCTCCAATCCATCCATCTCGGGCATCATCACATCACTGACAACCAGGTTGACATCCTCCCGGGAGAGGATACGTAATGCTTCGACTCCATTCGCAGCCGTAAACACATTGTACAGGGCGGCCAGTTGCTCGATACGAATCCTAACATATCTTTATTGTCTTCTACGACTAAAATGGTGGCCTTCTTATGCCTGTCTTTCTCCATGAAAGCTCTTTCCGCCTCGACCGCTTCGCCGGGAATGAGTGGATCCGGTAGCCGGGTTATTTCCTCTTCCGACCGGTGTACAATCGGAATGGTGAGAATAAAACGGTTGCAGTCTGTAGCTTGATCCATCACTAAAACTCCATCGTGCAACTCGGCCAAAGAACGAGCCAGTGCAAGTCCGATCCCGGTACCGGGGATGGAACTCTTACTATCCCGGTACTGTACAAAGGGGCGGAATATTTCATCACGCATATCCGGCGGTACAATTTCGCCGTCGTTAGTCATCCGAATAGAGAAGGTTTCTCGCTGCACATCAACAGACAAACTGAGGTGAGCGTAGGTTTCGGCATACTTCAACGCATTGGTCAGTAGGTTGCTGAGTATTTTTGTCAGGGCTTCTTTATCCACAGAAACTGATAGTTCGCCATCCGGAAGATCGATTGTAAAGTCCAACGCCCGCTGTTTGGCCAAGGTCGTAAAACGATTATAGACAGATTGCACCAGATCGAGCAGGTTACACTCCACGGCATTGAGTCGAAATCCTTTATTTTCCGTTTTACGAAAATCGAGCAATTGGTTGGTCAGGTTCAGCAGTCTTTCGGCATTCTGATCCATGATCTCGAGTTCCATCCGGACATCCTTCGCGAGTTCTTTTTCGTGCAACACACTTTCCAACGGGCTCTTGATGAGTGTCAGCGGGGTACGGATTTCGTGTGCCACATTGGTGAAAAAGTCGATCTTTGACATATAGAGTTCCCGTTCTTTCTCCTGCTCAAACTTCTCCATAGCCCGTTGATGTTTATTAGCCGAACGCCGTTTCAAATAAAGAAGAACAGCAAAAGCGCTCCCTACGATGAGTAGAAAGTAGAAGGCATAGGCCCATACCGACAAGTAGAACGGCGGTAGAATACGTATCTTCAGCGCCCGAACGTCGGGGTTCCATATTCCATCGCTATTGGCGCCTTTCACCATTAAGGTATACGTACCGGAAGGTAAATTGGAATAGGTGATAAGCCCCTTCCCCACCGGAAACCACTCGGTATCAAAGCCGTCCAGTTTGTACATCAAGGTATTCATGTCGGGAGCCTGAAAACTAAGGACGGCCACACCGAAAGAGAATGAATTCTGACTCGACTTCAGCTCCAGGTAATCGCATAGAGTTATACTTTGTTGCAGCGGAGAGCCTTTAGTCCCCACGGGAACATTCTTATTGAACAGGATAAAATCGGTAATAACCACCGGAGCAATGAAGTCATTGCCTACAAAGGTCGATGGATCGAAGGAAATAAAACCATTGATACTGCCTAAATAAATCCGCCCGTTCTTATCTTTATAGCTGGATTGGTAATTGAATTGATTGCTCAACAACCCGTTTGCCAACGTATATACTTTAAACTTAGCGGTTTTCGGGTCGAAATGCAACAGGCCTTTATTCGTTGTAATCCAGAACAATCCTTTCTCGTCTTCTTCGATCCGATAGATAACGTTGCTCGGCAACCCGGTATGGGAGTCGTAAGAAATAAACTTCTTCTCCATCGGCTCATAGCGGCAGAACCCTCCTCCTTGCGTCGTAAACCAAAGTTGATTCTGACTATCCTCGAAGACATTCAGCACCTTATTGGAAGGAAGACTATGCGGATCGGCATCGCTGTGGACGAAATGCTCCCACTCGCCGGTACGTATGTTACACTTATAAACCCCATTGACATAGGTAGCCAACCACAGATTCCCTTGTTTATCCTCTTTGATGTGGTAAATAAACACGCCTTCCAGTTCCGGGATCTTTTCGAAAGTGTCAGTCTCCGGGTGGTAACGTGCCAAACCGATGGTTGTTCCGATCCAGACCTTACCGGAAGTGGTCCGACAGATTGAGAAGATGTCATTGGATAAGTTACTATAGTGCTTGACTGCGTGCGTTTTCAAATCTATTCGATTTAATCCTTTGGAGAAAGTGCCCACCCACAGATAATCTCCATCCAAACAGAGTCCGTGTACATTGCGGTGAATCTCCGGGTGATGGAATGCCGTAACCTCATCCGTTGTCGGATTGTAACGAAACAAACCCTTATCTTCTGTTCCGAACCAAATCGTACCGTCCCGATCGGCGCAGAACTCACGTACTCGTTTGCCCATCTCATCGGATTCGGTACGGGGGTAGTACTTATCAAAATAGGTGTATTGCATCGGATAGTAATTGACTCCTCCGAAATAGGAACCAATCCACATGCCTCCTTCCCGGTCTTTACAGATCGAGTAAATGGCATTGTCGGAGATTGAATACGGGTCGCCGGTTACATTCTGCAGATGAATATCCTTCCCGCTACGCAAGTTATAGATATACAACCCCGACTCGGTCCCCGCCCACAACTCGTCATCGGAGTAAAAGGCAATCTCTCTGACATAAATATCATCTCCCGATTCGTCTTTGGAGAGAAGCTCTCGCACGGTTTTATTGGTCAGGTTGATCTCTTTCAACCCCTTCATGGTGCCTGCATACAGACAATTGTAAGGGCCCGGCAGGAGTTTACAGATGTAATCGTTCCGAAAAGGCTCTTTCCCGTTCTTGGGGAAAAGCGGGTGCAAAGTCCGAAGTTTATCATTCGAATAGTATAGATTCCCATCGTGCACATCAATCCAGCAGGTATTGTCCGAATCGAAGCAAAGCCTGCCTAGGTTCGTGAAATCCAGCTTGCCGGAAGCATCGGAGAGGTAGTTTATCATCCGCTTACTTGACTGATTATAGTAAAAGAGCCCTTGCCCCTGCGAGGTAATCCAAATGCCCCCGTCCTGATCGCCGGTTATGGAGTTGATGGTATGGTCAATAAGGGTATGCTTGTTACTCTTTATTTCAAAACGCTTTACCGCCTCGGTTTGTGGAGAGTAAATGTAAATGCCGACATCGGTTCCGATCCAAATCTGTCCCTGAATATCTTCGTACAAGGCTGTCACAAAGTTATTGCCGAGAGTTCCCGCTTCCTTCATATAGGCGTGGAAAGAGATTCCGTCGTATCGATCTAATCCGTCTTTGGTACCAAACCACATGAAGCCTTGCCTATCCTGAAGTATGGCATGGACCGTGTTTTGCGACAATCCGTTGTTAATACTCAGCGAGCGAAAGGTGTAGTGCCTGTCACTCGGAGAGGCAGACAAGCAAGGAGGTAAGAAAAACAGGCCAAAAGCAGCCAGAGGTAACGTAGTGTTTTCATAATTTGATGCTTTAGAGCGAAGAACGCAGGTTCATAAAACAACCATTCTCTCTCTTTATTTAGCCCGCCTGAACAGATCGTTGCCCACCTGTTCGGATTGGCTTAATGGAGAGACAGCCCGGAGATAAAACGATAGGCGATTGCAGTCAGTACTTCGACAGCCGCCATATTATCCTCGGCTGCGGGGTGAATGCCATCTTTACACCAGGTGGTGCGCAGGTTAGTAAGCGTCCAACCGGTCTGACTCCGCACATCGCAAACGGGAATACCGTAATGCTGCCCGATAGCTACAATGAGATCGTTCATCTTCCGATACCCATTGCGTGCGTTCAGGAAGAAGTTCGGCTCATCGGCATCATCTGCATAATGGGTAAAGAGTACGATGTTGGCACCCGGCTTCTTTGCAAGGAGAGAGGTTATGATGCGATTGTAGGCACCCAGAAAAGTAGATGTACGTTGGTCTGTCCAATCCAAATGAGTCAAATCCAGATTCAGGAAGTACTCCTTATCAAACTGTCCGTCGTTAGCTCCGAAATCGAAGACAAATAGATCCGGTTCGCGGTCGGTTCCAAGCAGGTCGAGCAGCTGTTTTTTGTACCCCTTTTCAAAGTTCTCGTTGCTAAAGGCCAAGTTGTCGAAATGTTCAACTCCGGGCTTAAACATTAAGGTAGAGCCACTCACACATCGGTTTTGAATGATTCCTCCCAGCTTGACGACTGCTTTATTGGCGTACGACCACTTACCGGGTTGATCGTAATGGGGAAAGCCTGCCGGAATGGAGGTTCCATACCAAGCCACTACTTTGTTGTACACCGGTGATTGCGGAGTTTGATCCGTTGAAGTACCCTCATCAGCCCGGCAAGAGATGAAAGCAAGGGATAGACAAATAAAAGACAATAATTTATGGCACATGTTCTTCTTTTTGATTTAGTTGTTAACCAGACAAACCAGCCGCGGTTGGGAGTAAGCTACTTGGCCCCTTTCAACACTGGAAAGTAATAGCAAAACTAGCAAACCACAACTGCTCCCTATATCAAAATTTGGGCTATGATTAAAAGATTTTGTTCCAAACACCGCTAAAACGGGAAAAACGGATGGTTTGGGGCAGGTAATAGAGCGTTTTATCGGTAATGCCCGAACACTTGAAGAGATTTGCCAAGCCAACCTCTTCGCCGATCAACAGAGCGAAAGCGCATCGAAAACGACAATATTTAGGAAGTGTATCGACCCGGTTGCAACCGATCGTTATTTTACAAACCGACACGGCTCATCACCGATGGGATAAGTCAGCCGGGAGAGAGAATTGCCCGAAGTGGGATCGAAAGGAACAAAGAAACGGAAGTGTTGAAAAGAACCACCCGAATCCAGGGGTGTTTCTTTCCCTGTTTGAATGAATCACCTATGTATTTGGGGTAAAAAATGTCTATAAAAAGATGTTTCGTTTTTGTCTTTCAGCCTTCAGCCTCCGGGATAACGAGCTGTATGATAATAAGTTCAGGCTGAAAGCTGAAGCCTAAATCGGGTTTCAGCCTTCAGCATTTCGCTGTTACATCGAACTGAACCGACCGTAACAGTGGGGATGCCTATGCAAAGCATAAGCCATCACTGGTATGCAATGCAGCATCAAATAGCCTGGCCAACATGGGTTGGCTGAGTAGCGACCTTGGTTGTCCGATCAGACGGCTAACGTTGGCTGATCGGTCGACCCGTGCCGGCTGCTGCGCAAGTCCGGTGTAAATCATAAGTTACTGCGTTAGGTTTGCAGCATCGCTCGGCACAAATGCGCAGAACAGACCTTGCACGCATACATTTCCTCGGACGGAAGTATCGGTGCAAAGCCAAAGAGGCCGCAAAACTCTTCGTTTTGCAGCCCCTTATTTATCTGTTCGCATTCTTTCTGCCTAGCCAGACAGAGACGTGTTCTACGTCCTTATTTGGCGGTCCAGCCACAGACTGTAAAAACCATTTTGCATTAGCTTCGTTCAATCCCTGGCGTTTCAGTACTTCGGGAAGATCGTTATAGCTTTTCCAGAACTCTGCTAAGAGCGTAGGTAACTCAGCAGGCGCATAGCTCACCGCTTCGTGTAGGCTTCCCATTTTGCCGAACTCCTCTTTGAAGCAGATATACGAATCACGGTATTTAAGCAACTCCATCGATTTGGCAATCCGGTTGGACACGCCCAACACTCCATTCAGCTGTACCGTTTCAGTAGGATAAACCACCTTTACGACTTTTTCCTGATTGCATGGCATGGCAGGTAAATCGATCACAAGCGCAAATTCTTCACCCGAATAAACATACTTTGCAGGATGTCCATTGACGGTAACCGACTGAGGAACAAGAGAGGACAAGAGTTTTACTTTAAACGACCGGGAAGAGGGCATATCAGCGTACTGCCCTTCACGCCTGCCAATGACAACCGTTTGTTCTTGCCCCTGACGGGAGCTCGTCAACTTAGTCAAAGCATATTCCGACGCATATTTTTTATCATTTCCATTGTCTTCATAAAGAGTGAAAGAGGAACTGTCCTTGCCACCCGGGAATACGGTGACCACCACATCTTCATCGTTACCACTCAGATTCATCACTTTCTCCGTGTAAAGCGGCAATACGGCTCCCGCTTTCACGTAAATCGGATACTCATCGATAGCGAACGGACGTTCTACCACTTGTCCGCCTGTCAACAAGGTACCTGTATGCCATTCATACCATTCGCCCTCAGGTAGCCATACATGCATCTGAAGATAGCCGTCTTTTACCGGAGCAGTGGCAGGTGCAATCAACATATCGTCTCCGAACATATATTCACTACGAAAATCGTACGCCTCCCTACTATCCGGATAATCATAATACATCGGACGGCAGAGCGAGAGTCCTTCATCATACCCCTTACGCGCCATGGTATAGATATACGGTGCCATTTCATAACGCTGGCGAATTGTCTTGCGGAGAATGTCACCGTATTCTTTGTTAAACACCCAAGGCTCTTTGTTCAACCCGGCACTCTTCTGAGAGTGTGTGCGCATAATCGGAGTCAAGGCCCCAAATTGCAACCAACGCGTGTACATCTCCGGATCGATTTTGCTACCGATATGTCCGCCCAGGTCATGACTCCAATAGCCATACAACACGTTGGAAGCGGTGGCGTTGAAGTAGGGCTGAAAGTCCAGACTTTTCCAGGAGACAACCGCATCGCCCGAAAATCCAACCTGATAACGGTGGTTGCCCAAGCCTCCCCAACGGTGATACAGCATCGGACGCGTTTCCCGATGTTGCTCCATCTGCGTAAAGAAAGAGTAGTTGATCCACCAAGTATTACTCAGGTTCTTAACTTTCGGGTCATAGATTCCTTGTTGCCAATCCAACCACCAAAAGTCACTCCGTCCTTTTCCATCAGTGTCAGTATATGCTTAAACATCTTTTGCATAAACTTTTTATCCGAATTGATCCACGGAATGGTTTGTTTGCTCTGAGGGTCGATTCCCATGTCTGCCGCCAGGCCCGAGTAATTCTCTTCGTAGGAAGCCACACCGTCTGCCGGATGCAGGTTAAGCGTTACCTTTACCTTGTTATCTTTGAGGTATCCCAGAAACTGTTTCGGATTCGGAAAAAGATCTCTGTTCCAGGTCCAGCCCGTCCAACCGCCTTTTCCTTTTTCCGTATAATGCCAGTCCATATCCACAACCAAAACATCCAAGGGTATCTGATACGTATGGAAATTGTCGATCAGATTCCGGAACTCCTTATCCGAATACAGCCAATAGCGAGACCACCAATAGCCAAATGCATATCGGGGTGGCAACGGAACCTTGCCGGAAAAGAGGGTGTAGTCCTTCAAAGCAGCCTTGTAGTCACGGCCATAAGTCATGAAATACCAGTCCTGACCTCCATTCGCGGGACGTTCTTTGACCCAGTTCCAATCAGGGTCGTTATCAAACAAAAGCCCCTTCGAGTCATCGATAAAGGTCCAGCCGTCGGTAGCCAGCAGCCCATCTTCTAGTTTCAGCTTTTCGCCTTGCTTTGTGTCAGCCACCCAGGTTTGCGATTGAGTATCTCCATCCATCCCGTCCAAGGTACGATAGGTCCCTTTCAGGTTCCCTTTTTGTTGTATACCCGGCTTCCATGTAAAAGGAGAAGCCCCCTTTGCAGCGGTTATAACGAGGTTCCGGTCTGTAAACTGACCGCTATTCTTCTTATAGCGCATCTTCATTTTCGGAGTCGCTATTTCAATCCATCCGCCGCTTGTCTTTAGCTGATAAGTTGCTTGAGGATATAACCGATTGACAGCCAGATGCGATGCGTCATCTACAAACACGCCATCGGGAGCGTATTCCAAGCGGAGCACTCCGTCGGAGATAACTGAGAATCGTACATTGGCATCTGTATACGCAATGTTCCGCTGCGTGTTTTGAGCTTGCGAAACGGACAGCACACCTTGTAGGATGCAGAGTAAAAACAGTAATTTCTTTTTCATAATTACATTAAAAACCAATAAGTTTACGGTTCAATCTTTTATTAGACACAAAAATAATATCCTATACTGAAAGTAGGAATGAAAGTCTTCCTTTTTTTAGAAATGCAGGGTGGCTGCATCTACAGCCACCCTGCATTATTTACTTACTCTTCTTGAAAACCGGGGCTTCCGCTTTTACCTGCGAGCCGCCGCCCAGCACATACGGCCAGTCATTGTCATCCCAATAAACCCTATCAAGTAGAACGACACGACCGAGATCCGTGTTCGAAGTCCGATAAGCGTGATAGAGTATCCAATCTTTACCTTCATCGTCTTGTATGATTTCAGCATTGTGCCCAGTACCTAAGAATGCGTCATTCTTGGATATCAAAACTTCATGCTTGTTGTCGTTCATATCCTCACCGGCTTTGTTGAGATAGGGACCAAAAAGATCGGTGGAGCGTCCCAGTACGGTTTGATACGTACTCTTGGCACCCTCACAGCAGGTACCTGTCGAACAAAACAGATAGTAGTAAACTCCTCTTTTCAGGATGTAGGCCGCTTCGTAGCCACGGGTGTTATTGGTGGCGGCGGCTACTTTCCGTTTGGTCGCTTTGGCCTGTGCAATTCCACCTTTCAGTGAAAGTCCGTCTTCACTGAGTTCAATTCCCCAGATGCCATACCAACTTCCCCAGAAGAGATACTTCTGACCGTTGTCTTCGATATAGAAAGGGTCGATGCTGTTGTGCACATCAATTTCATTACTTCTGAACAGTTTGCCCAGATCTGTGAACGGACCTTCGGGCGTGTCCGAAACGGAGACACCAATGCCGCAGGTTGCCCGCCGCCCCACTTGGACATGGAGTAATACATCACGTATTTCCCATCGATATAGTTGATATCCGGTGCCCATATCCCGGCTTCAGGCTCCCAAGCCGGCTTGCTCTTCTCCTCGTAAGCATTGCCTACGTAATCCCACCGAACCAGATCGGGGGACTTATACACCGATGTGTTACCACCGGTAGCATAGAGATAGAATGTTCCATCGGCTGCCCGCTCTATGGTAGGGTCGGGAGCATCGTGGTCGATCACCGGATTGGTGTACCAAACTTTATCTTTCAGAGGCGGTTGCACATCCTCCCCACTCGGTTCATTACTGCTGGAACATCCCCAGGAGAAAACAGAGAGAAGCCCGATTGTAATTGCATATTTTATATAAAGCATACTCATATTGGATTTAATTAGTTAGTAGTCAGGTCAACATCAGGAGCGATTACCACATGGATGTTGGATGTCTTGGAGGCTTTAGCGGCCTCCGCATTTATCGGTGCCCCGTCCGCATTCAAAGCCTCCAGCGTGATTGTCATCAAGGCCTCCCTCGAATCAGTAGCTAAGAGTCCAAAAGCATGCAGATAACCCAGGATGTCCTGGTTGGTAAACTGTTGCTCCCGAACGCCGTTATAGGTCAGGGTACTCTTATTCACAACATCGATCGTATCTTCCTGCTCTTCCGCACCCAGTGTAATGACGTACTTGGAAGCATTTTCCAGGTTCAGCCATCGATATACAAAAGCGACTCCCCCCAGATTCTCCTGCGTTATCTGGATATAATACTCGGCAGACTCCACTTCCACCCTCGGCAAGCGTGGCTGCGGATCGCCCACTCCCTCGACGTCACTGCAAGCTCCCAATACAAACAGACTGGCAAGCAAACAGCATATAATAACTTGTTTTTTCATGATTTCCTTGTTTTAATTAGCTTACTACGAAGATTATTGCACGGGATCGAGGTAGATCTTCATTTGATCCAGGTCGACGGTCAGGGTATATTTCCCGTCCGAAGCAACCGACCATTTCAAATCACCTCCATCATTTTGATACCTTCCCTCTCCAAGTTCATGCTCGGTAGCAGGATTGGCCCCTGCATGAGGAGCGAAGAAGAATTTACCGCTCCAGTTTAATTCCAACGAGAGTTTAAACTCATTGTCTCCACCCCTGAAGTAGAAATTGCCGGTATAAGTCAGGCGTTCCGGGTGACGCGGGTCTTTACTTAGTAAGGCCCCTTTCTCCTTGTCGAGGTTCCACCCGACATCGCAAGAGTTACCCACAATCCATACGCCGCCCATTGGCAAAGGATAGATACGCACGATGTTGACGTCCAACATATTCAGGTCGGCAACAACGGTATAGGTACCCGACTTGGTATTTACTAACATCTCATGGTCTCCCCCTGCCCCTACATACTTCAAGGAGTTATCTCCATTTTCACCTTTCACATAACCCGGATAATCTTCGCTGGCACTGAGTGCAAAGTAGTACTTGCAGGGTTCCAATGTGATTGACGACTGATAGACACCGGTTCCGACAACCTTCTCAGTCATTCGACGAACGGTTTTCACACCGTCATCAGCCACCATCACCATGTAAATCGCAGTGGCATTCTTATCGTATCCGGTTACATTGATTTGTGTTTTCGACAACTCCGGCTTGAGATATTGAACGGAGGAGTTGACTTGGGCAATAACCTCTGCTTCGATGGTCGTTTTACTACCGGGCAAGATGTTCCAAGAAGCCAGGATGTCATTCAGTTCACTATGCGTAAAGCTGATGGAGAACTCGCCTGTTTCAATCTGATACAATTCGGTCACATTCGTACGCAGATCCGACATATACATTCTGAAATAATACGTCGTACGGGCATCCGCACCGCCACGTTGGGCAGCAGCATCCCATGTAAATGTAACGGCAGCCTCGTGCTCCTTCTCTTTCTCCAAAGTCGTTTCAGCAACAGAGGCCTTCAAGTGCATCTGATCTACCGGATTTTCCAATGTATAGTACTCCGGATCTTTGTTGCAGCTCGCTACGATCGACATCAGAAAGAGCAAGCATACTAGTCTCATTATCTTATTCATAATTATGCTTTTTAATTAATTCCAGAAAGGCGCCTGAACCAAATTCGGATTTTTGTTAATCTCATCGATATAGATCGGGAACCAATACATCGCTTTCTTCCATACGCGTGTCTGGAACACCGTCCGTTTATAAAACTCCGCGTTGTTCGTTCCACCGAAGTTCATGCCATAATCATCACCGGTCATTTCGGGAAGACTTTCCGCAATTTTCCAACGGCGGATATCCGACCATCGCGTTCCTTCGCAACAGAGTTCAACACGACGCTCCATACGAACTGCCGCACGCACTGACGCCTGATCATCGTTCACATGAATGTATTTGGCATCATTTGCCGGTACCGCACTCAATGTATATTGTCGAACTCCCGCACGCTCACGTACTTTATTGATGTATTTCAATGCCTCTTCGCGAGATGCATTGTCGTCATGGGCTTCGTTGATCGCCTCCGCATAGTCTAAGTACGAGGCAGACAAACGATACAGGAACACCTGACGCCATTTATAACTCTTATTCTTCGGATTATCCTGTGGATAGATCTTCTTACGAACCAAATAGCCATTTTGAGGTGCGTCATGCGTATAGTCATTGTCTTTCTGGTTCTTAAAGAACGCGAATTTACGACCGGCCAACGCATACCAGGAACCGTTATAACTAACCGCGGTATAAAAACGAGGTTCGCGATTGCAATACATATTATACGTGCTGGCAGCGGTGACTTCGCCTTTCTGTCCTGTTCCGCCAACCCACGCTGTTACCCGGGTCTCTTTCTGCGTTGAGAAACCTTCTTCTACATAGCCCGAATTATCATCCTGTATCGGAAGCCCGTTCTTCATGAAGAAAGCATCCACCAACCCTTGATATACACCCAAACCATTTCCGCCGCCGTACTCTTTGGTTACTACCTTATTGGTATAAAACTGATAGCTAGAATAAGCGTCTTCCTTTGTAAAGGGAAACAGAATCTCTTTATTGCCGTCCTGAAACTTGGTGAACCAGAGATTCTCCAGCGAGGTGAACGGATCGATCTCTCCTTCGTCATTGTACTCTACATACAGACGATAGCCGGCCCGTTCAGCCTCATCAAGCAGTAATTTGCAAGCCTCAGCAGCTTTCACCCATTTCAGCTGGCTATAGGTGGAATTAAACAGCTCTTCGCCTTCCTTATTCTTATGCCCGATGTACCAATCATTTCCATTGACCAACGGACTGGCGGCAAACAATAACATCTTGGCACGGACGGTGAGACACATGACGGAAGTTATGCGACCGTACTTCTCTACACTCTGCCATACAGGGGCCAACTGCTTGGAAGCCTCCAACATCTCGTTATCCAAGTGGCTGATTATTTCATCAAAGGGTCTTTGTCCGACCATTAAGTCCGAGAGCGTAAAGTCTGTCGGGGCAATGTAGTTCGGTCTGAACGGAATAGGGCCGTATGTTTCCACCAATTGCCACCAATAGTATGCGGCAAGGAAACGTGCTTCAGCTTTCATATAGTCCACTTCCTTCTGAGGAAGGTCGGCGTCGGGCAATGCATGCACACGTTCGATGAAGATGTAAGCCTGACGTATTTTGCGCGGCAGGTCATCCCAGAAGCTTCCCGCCCATTGCGTATTGGGCGTCCATTCGCCGGTAATTTTAGTAATATTGGGCCAGTCCCACTGCTGCCAACGCTTGGAAGGGGTCAAATCGTCCGCGAAGACTTCCCAACCATACTTATTCAACCAGTCGTTACCCGGATTCGGTATGCGGCTGTACACATTGGCCAGCCAAGACTCTACTTTCTCCTTATTCTCAAAAACCATGTTTATATCAATCTCCGTATCCGGTTCTTTGTCAAGATAGGTACAAGACCCTAACGGTGCCAGCCCGATTAAACTGGCTACTATATATTTTCTTAATTTCATTATCGTCATTTATTAAGTTAAAAATTCAGGTCAACTCCAAACATGACTGTACGCATGGCAGGATAGCGCAGACCGGTATTGGTGTTCAATTCCGGGTCCCACAACTTAAATGGAGAGATGCAGAACAAATTATTGCCACTCACATAGAACCGGATTGATTTCGAATGTATCTTCTCGGTAACTGCTTTCGGCAAAGTATATCCCAGTTCCAAGGTTTTCAAACGCATAAAGCGCATATCCTTTTTCCACCAGGTGGAGTTGCGGTAGTTCTGGCGATTGGGTTCCTCGGATAATCTAGGCCAGAATACATTCTGAGACGGATTCTGCTCCGTCCACCGATCGTTGTAGTTGGCATAGACGTTGCCTTGCAAAGTCTGTCCGCTACCCGGAATAAAATAGGTCGTGTTACCGATTAACCGATGGGTGTCTCCGGTTCCCTGAAAGAAGAAGTTCAAGTCCCAGTTTTTATAACTCACATTACCTCCAAAACCATACACAATGCGCGGGTCTACCGTTCCGCCAATAAAGCCCTCGTCTGCATCCGAGATAACACCGTCGCCATTCATGTCGACATACTTGATATCTCCCGGACGCACTGTCGAGCTCCGACGTCTTGCGTCGGTATGCCGAACTTCAAATTGCCGCTTGCATCGAAATCATCTTCGGTGAACAGTCTCTCCGCTTGCAACCCATAGAGGGTGTTCAATGAGCGTCCCGTCAACCCCTTGTAAGTACCTTTCACTGTTTCGGGCTCGTCATACTCGTCCACTCGGTTGATCGCATAGGTAAAGGTCGAACGGAAACCAACAAACCAATCCTTATTTATTTGTTTGTTGTAGTTCAAAGAGACTTCCGTCCCCCGGTTGGTCACTGCCCCAAAGTTTGCCCAAGGATTAGTCAGGAATCCGGTTTGCGAAGGAATGATTTTACGCTGCATAAAGATGTCGGTCCGCTTTTCTCTAAAAAGGTCTACCTGCAACTCCAGCTCATTCCACAACCCCAATTCGAATCCGATATTCATTTTCAGCGCAGTTTCCCAAGTCAGGTTATCGATCCCGACTTCTCCTTCAGAAATACCTGTGCGTCCGATCTGTCCGGTATCACCCCAGTTGTATTTGCCGGCATTCGTATTCAACGTTGTCATATAAGCAAAACGCCGACCGCCAATATCATCATTTCCTACTTTCCCTACGGAACCTCTCAACTTCAGTTTGCTTAACGTGTTTCGGGTTGACTCCATAAACGGCTCCTCAGAGAGCAACCACCCCACAGCAACCGACGGGAAGAAACCAAAACGCTTTCCTTTGGCAAAGTTCTCCGATCCGTTATAACCAAAATTGACTTCCGCTACATACCGGCTGTCGAATGTATAAGAGAGCCGACCGGCAATACCTTGTTTCCGATAAGGCTGCACGCTACCGTTATCAAAACTTTGCTGGTTGTATAAGAACAACGCGTCCAGATCATGCTTACCGAACGTGCGCGCATAGGTCAAAGTTCCTTCAAAGTAAACCCTCGAATTACCATACTCACCTTTATTGCCATGCCCCAAAGATTCATCTCCATATTTCAGTACCGAATGAATCAGATTACCTTCGATATCACGACCGGTAGCGATGCTATGGTAAGTTGCCTCTTTGGCTCTGGTGATCGAGCTTTGATTCCAACGGTCGAAAGAGAAGGTCACCTTGGCTTTCAATCCCGGAGTTATCATTTTCAGATTCTGCTCAATAGCGAATAGAGACTGGATCTGTGAAGCTGTAACCATGTCATATCCACGTTGCGTCACAGCGGCCCAGGGGTTAACACCAGTAAGATACATGATCGGGATCGTTCCGTCGGAGTAGCGAGCAGGGTGTACAAAAGGAGAAGTCATAAAGGCCCTGTTAAAAGCGTCATCGGTACTAAACGACTGCTTACGGTGTGTTTGCAGGAATCCTCCGACATTTAAACGCAGTACGGTCGTTTTGGTCACATCCAAATCGACGTTGGCACGCATATTATAACGAGTCAGCTTGGTTCCTGTATCGTAAGGCAAGGTCTTGTCCGTTTCCATGATTCCTTTCTCACCAAAATAGGAACCGACCAATGAGTAGCGAAGGAAATCGGAACCTCCCGATACCGTCAGGTTGGCACGGGTTGAGTATGCATAGTCTTTCGTTATATCATCGAGCCAGTTGACACTGGGATATAAATCCGGATCATAGCCGTTACGAGTTCTGTCGATCTGCTCCTGACTATAAGGCAAACGTGTTCTATCTTTTGTTATCTCATTTATCAATGTCATGTGGTCGGCTGCGCCAATGAATTCGGGAAGCTTCGTCGGTTCTGCGATGGAGTGTTCCACCCGGATATTCACAGAGGGAGCTCCTATTTTACCGCGTTTTGTGTTGATAATAATGACGCCGTTAGCACCTCGTACCCCATACATGGCACTTGCTGAAGCATCTTTCAAGACAGAGAACGATTCGATTTCCGCCGGGTCGATGTGATTTAAATCGCGTTCGATACCATCGACCAACACAAGTGGAGTCTGCCCGCCTGAGAAAGAAGCAATGCCCCGAATCCAGAAATTGGAAGAATCGTATCCCGGTTCTCCGGAACGCTGCACCGCTATAACTCCGGCAATCTGTCCGGCCAGGTTGTTGGATAACGAACGTGTGGAGCCGACTTGTAGCTTTTTAGGCTGCAAGGTTTCAATGGAGCCAATTACCGAAAGCTTCTTTTGACTACCGTAACCCGTTACCACAACTTCGTCGAGGGCTTCTACATCTTCTTCAAGAATAATATCAAAATTGATCTTGCTACCCACTTTCAGCTGCTGGGTTTTAAATCCGATGTAGGAGACATCGATTACCGAGTTCTTGTCCGGCACATTCAAATAGAAGTGCCCATCTAAATCGGTAATAACTCCGCTGGAAGTTCTTTCACCCGCTACGCGAACATTTACACCAGGAAGTGGATTCCTGTTCTTGTCAATCACCGTACCACTGATACGGATTTCTTTTACTTGCTCGGGCATAGGTGCTGTTCC
Organism: Bacteroides reticulotermitis JCM 10512; assembly: GCF_000517545.1. Classification (GTDB taxonomy): domain Bacteria; phylum Bacteroidota; class Bacteroidia; order Bacteroidales; family Bacteroidaceae; genus Bacteroides; species Bacteroides reticulotermitis. The sequence goes on from NZ_BAIV01000011.1 coordinate 122,587, forward strand.
ATTCATTGCATTAGCAGGTAGTATCGAATATACTTCTAACCCACAGCACAATAAGCACCCGACAAATAGTATTTTTTTCAAACCCATAATATTAAAGTTTTAAAGTCTCAAATGATTTGTATCTCTCCCGGTTGAGAAGGAGAAGTTCTAAGCTATTCTTTGGAGAATAAAAGGGTATAGACCGATAATCCGAGTCTATACAAGGGACACTCGTTGATCTGTATAGTCAGTCTCAAACGCCCAGAACTCCCGATTGGGGACGAACGAAAGGCGGTTGTTACCGTCGGTAAACACGGTACGACAATACAACCAACGCATAAGGTTCTTTGAACAGATTGCCGACATTAAAGCCTGCGAACATAAAAAATCTTTCATTTTCATAACATATGATTTAAGGTTCATCAGTACTTCCTCTTTCACAGAAAACACCGATGATGGTTAGACACTAGAAATAGAAACAGCCTGCGTCCTAAGTTCATGAGAACCCGGTTCAGAACATAAAGGGAGAATAATGGTTTTTCTTTTTTTCATAATATGGTTCATCAAGTTTGAATAGTGAATTATCACAGTTAATAGGACAAAAGTACACGAGGAATAGTCTGAGGCTATAACAAATGCCCCAATAAATAGAAGAAGAGTCCCAGACAGTAAAAAAACCGCTACTTTGGTCAGTCTTGTCACAGATTTGCATAAGAATCGTCTCCCCTCAGCCAACAAAGTCTTTAGGCAATACGCCGAATTGTTTTTGGAAGCATTTGGAAAAGTAAGACGGAGAATTGAATCCGACCATATAGCAAACTTCCGTGACCCGATTGTCTCCCTCTTGCAACAGTTGAGCCGCCCTTTTCAAACGTTCCAAACGCAGATACTCATTCGGGCTCAAGTCAAGTACCCCTTTAATCTTCCGGTAGAAGTTCGAACGGCTCATATTCAGACCGTCCACCATATCATCCATGCTGAACTCCGGGTTCTCAAGATTTACCTGAATCACCTCATTCAGCTTTTTGATAAACTCCTCATCGGCTTTGGTTAGTGCGATCGTATTGGCGGCTACAAAAGGTGACTGCGCAAAAGCCTGGCGTAGCTTCTCCCGATTCTGGATAAGGTTTGAGACACAGGCATGAAGGTACTCCACCGAGAAAGGCTTCTCGATATAAGCATCCGCTCCCAACTCCAACCCTTCTATTTTGGACTGGATATTCGTTCGGGCCGTTAACAGAATGACCGGAATATGGCTGTAATTCAGATCCGACTTGATGGTCTTACACAGTTCAAAGCCGTCCATCACCGGCATAACTACATCACTGACGACCAAGCTGACATAGTTGCCGTCCAACAATTCGAGTGCTTCGCGGCCATTGCCGGCGGTTAGTACGGCATAACTCTCCGCCAACTGACGAGCAACAAACGACAACATCTCCAGATTATCTTCCACGACTAAAACCAACGGCCGGTCACCCGCTTCATCCGGCTTTCCGGCTTGTTGTTCGGCGCCGACTTCCGCACCTTGTTCTCTATCCACACCTATCACCTCTTCAGAAATAAGCTTAATCGTAGTATCCTGAATAACGGGCAGCGTCAAATAGAAACAGTTCTCCACTTCGCCCTCCAGCATGACTAAACTTCCCTAATGCAGTTCGGCCAACGAACGGGAAAGAGCCAAACCAATGCCTGTACCGGTAGTTAACCGCGCATCCTCTTTCTCATTGAAGCGGACGAATGGTTTGAATATCTCTTCTTTCATATCATCCGGTATAACCACCCCGTCATTCACCGTACGCAGGTGGAAGGTTTGAAGCACTTCGCTATCATCGACTTCTAAAGAGACATGCACGTAAGAATCGGAGTACTTCACTGCATTATTCAATAAGTTACTGATGATCTTGGTGAGCGTTTCCCGGTTAACGTGCGCATAGAAATCCTGCTCGGGTAGTTGTAGGGTGAAATCCAGTCCTCTTTGTTTGGCAAGCGAAGTGAAACGCAGGTGAGTTTCTTTCAATATCTCCGTTATATTACATTTGGCAAAGTTCAGCCGATATCCCTGACTTTCCGTCTTACGGAAGTCAAGCAACTGATTGGTCAGGTTCAACAACCGTTCCGTATTTTGCTTCATCACATTCAGGTCTTCATGTGTTTCCGCATCTACCTGCTTCTTTAATATGATATTTTCCAACGGGCCCTTGATCAGTGTCAGCGGCGTACGTATCTCATGGGCTACATTGGTAAAGAAGTCTATTTTCGCATGATACACCTCGCGCTCCTTCTCCTGCTCGAATTTCTCCATTTGCCTGTGGTGCTTCCTGTTACTGCGCTTCTTAAAGTATATACCTATATATAAGGAGCAACTCACAATCAGCAAAGCGTATACACAATATGCCCAAACCGTCAGATAGAAAGGAGGCAGGATATGTACCTTCAACGCCACTTCGTCTTCACTCCACACGCCGTCGCTGTTGGATACTTTCACTCGAAAGGTGTAATCACCGTACCGCAGGTTGGAGTAAGTAACAACAGGACTCTCACCTATTGTCAGCCAGTTCGTATCAAAGCCATCGAGCTTATACATAATCCGGCTCGTTTTCGGTGTTTGAAAGTCCAGTGCCGCCACACGGAAAGAGAAAGAATTCTGTTTGGACGTGAGGACAAGTTGATCGGAAAAGGTAATGCTCTTCTCCAACGGTGAACCCGGCTCGCCGGCATGCACCTCTTTGCCAAACAATAGGAAATCAGTAATTGCTACAGACGGAAGATACTTGTTTTCCGTAAACGTTGCGGGATTAAAAGCGATAAAGCCGTCGATACTACCCAGATAGATGGTTCCATCTTCTGCTCTGAAGCTCGAACGATAATTAAACTGGTCACTCAGCAGACCGTTGGAGTTGGTATAGACTTTCATCGCTCCGGTAGTGGGTTGGAAGCACACTAGCCCGTTGTTTGTTGTCAACCACAAAGCCCCGTCTGCGTCTTCTACAATCTGATAGACGACATCATTCGGTAAGCCATCAGCCAAGCTATAGTTGGTAAACGTTTCGGTATCCGAATGGAAACGACAGAAGCCACCTCCCTGAGTCGTCAACCAGATCTGCCGATGCGAATCTTCGAATATACTTAATACCTTATCGTAGGGGAGACTATTCGGGTTGTTCGCATCGCGTAAATAGTTCTTCCACTTCTTCTCGTTCACATCATAGCAATAAGCACCATTGGCATAGGTCGCCAACCACAGGTTGCCCCCGGAATCCTCCTTGATATCGTAGACAAACCGACCGCTTAACTCGGGGATTCGATCAAAGTCGTCCGATTGTTTATTATAGCGCAGCAGACCGAATAAAGTCCCCAGATAGATATCTCCGGTCGTTGTTTGGCAAATAGAATAAACGCCATCGCCTAGCAAGGAGCGGGGGGAGTCGGTCTTTTGATAACTCTTCACAACAGCGCCTGTATGCGTATCGATCACTTTCACCCCTTTGGAGAAAGTCCCTACCCAAAGCTTGTCGTCAACCAAACACAATCCGTGTACATTGGTAAAGGCGCTACTGGGTACAAAAAAGGAGAAAGTCTTTGTCTTCGGATTGAAGCGGTTCAAGCTCCATCTTCTGTACCAATCCACAAAATCCCCTGATGATCTTGGCAAAACTCACGTACCCGCCTACCGTGCAGCCCGGTATCCGCACCTTTGGGGTAGTATTTTTCGAAATAGGTGTAAAAATGGGGGTAGTAATTCACACCACCAAAATAGGAGCCGATCCAAATGCCTCCTTCCCGATCCTTACACAACGAATAGATCGCATTATCGGACAAGGAGTAGGATCAGTGATTGAGCTGCGCAAATGAACATACTTGCCCATTCGGAGGCTATAAATATAAAGCCCCGACTCTGCCCCGATCCACAGTTCATTGTCAGAAGCAACCAACAGTTCACGGCAATAAACAGACTCTCCCCGCTCATCGACCGAAAGCAGATCATGCAGTTTGTTTGAAGTCAGGTTCAACTCTTTCGCACCTCCTCTCAGAGAGCCTATATAGAGACAGTTGTATGCTCCTTTCACAATGCGCATCACCACGTCATTCGCATAAGTCGCTTGACGATCTACCGGAGAAAGGTACGGATGGAGAGTTTGCAAACGGTCCTTTGAATAGAAAAGTCCGTCACCGTAGCAGCCAATCCACAACGTCCCGCTGTTGTCGAATACGAGCGTTTGCACATTGGTAGAAATGAAAGGAAAGTTCTTCAATGTGTAATTATGAAGCTTGCCGCTCTCCGGATTATAACAAAACAACCCCTGAGAGTCGGCCGCAATCCAGACACAACCTTGACTGTCTCCGGAAATAACGGTTATGGTATGCTCGATCTTGGTCTTTTCCACACTCAACTCTGCGAAGTGCCGGAAAGAGTCTTTTTGCGGATCATAAATATAAAGTCCCACATCCGTGCCCACCCAGATATTTCCCTTCGCATCTTCATAAAGTGCCGTGATAAAATTGTTACCAATGCTCTGCCGGGCACGGTCATCATGTTTAAATTTCCGAAAGGACAAGCCGTCGTATCTATTCAAACCATCTTTGGTTCCAAACCAAAGGAAGCCCTGTTTATCCTGAAGTATGGCGTGAACCGTGTTTTGCGATAGTCCGTTCTTCACACTCAGGTTTTTGAAATAATAGTGTTCGTCCGCCATCTGTCCATAACTGACTGCCTGATAGCAAATAAAGCAAATTAAAAGAATGAATATATTCCTCATAGCATCCGTTTTCTTGTCTTTTTCTGATTGCTCAAATGTAAGCCAAGTAAAGACGGACGACTAGAAGTTCTGTCCCAATTAATGAAAGGGCAGTCCTATTTTCCGGTCTAATATTAGGGAAATATAACAGAATAGGCTACAAAACTCATCGTTTTGCAGCCTATTGATACGATACGGCAATCGGCTTCTTCATATAGATTAGGAAGAAGAACACCTAAGGTTTAGAACATTTAGTTGTATATATTTATACTCATCCTACTTACTAACCGTAGGTTTGACAGTAGCTCCATAGATAGAGACTACGCTTGATCCGATATGGCAAACTTCTTTAGATAAGAAGTGCGAGGATGTATTTTCTCTTTGCTCCAATGCGCATGAAAAATATAACGCCAGCTACCATCTTTACATTGAAAAGGAGCACCATGCCCGGTACCAACCAACCCGGTGGCAACATCACCCTGCAAGATTGGATTCCCGCTGTACTTTGTCCAAGGCCCCATTGGCGAGTGTGACGTAGCATACCCAACACCATATCCCTTATTCTGGTAATGGTTGGCGGAATAAATCAGGTAGTATACCCCTTTCTCTTTTAATACCGACGGGCCTTCGGCTACCTTTGCCTGTAAGAGTTCCCAAGGTTCTTCCGCTTTAATGCATTCGGTCAGGGTTTCTGTTTTAATGCTCATCAAGTCAGGCGTCATTTGGGCAACCCAGATGACATTCCCACCGGTAAAACGCACGAAGTAAAGGTATGGAGTCCCATCATCATCTATAAAGAGGGAGGTATCTATGCTTTTTTCATCCCAGATAGGTTGCTTTACTTCCTGTCGAAACGGTCCTACCGGAGTGTCGGCGGTTGCCACGCAGATATGTTCTTCTGCTGAGTAGAACATATAGAATTTCTTTTTCGACTTCACATAGTAAACTTCCGGCGCCCAGAAGCCCCAGGTACCATACGAATCGGCAGCAAACAACGCTTGTCCCTCCCGTTTCCAAGTCTTCAAGTCCACAGAAGAAAAGCAGGCGAATCCTTCGCCTGCCGTCGTTCCCCCTGTTCCATACGCATAATACTTCTTATTATAAAGCATCACGTACGGATCGGCAATCGGTAAATAATCCGTTGCACCCTGTTCATTCCTGCTTGCCATTGCCTCTCCACCTTCGGGTAGGATAACGCTTCCGCTACATACGAACAGAAGGCAGAAGAGCAATAACATTCCAATCTTTTTCCTTAACATAAAATCATTTCACCAAAAAGTCCTCTGCCCGTCCCGGGGTCAATAGTTCCCATAAAGAAGCTACTGTCCATCCCGGTGCGAAAATATCATTATAATAACCCTTACCATTCTTACCGTAATCCCAGTTGGTATGTTGAACCACCTCCGGATAATAACCGACTCCTGCAATGCCGCACATATGGCCATCGTGGGGAAGTAGTTGTCGCATAGAGGTTGAGATGACCTCCGCGAAGTTTGTAAAACGGGGTTCATTGTATTCCTTCGACAACCAACGAAGTACGGAAGCAAACTCAAACACAAAGACATCGATGTGGTTGTTCTCGACCGATACGTTCCCCCAGCCACGTGTTTTGAGGCCAATATCTCCCAACATCTGCCCCGGAGCAAAAGGTACGTCCCACAAATAGTACCAGGACAAAGCAAAATAGGCTGCTTTCTTCGTCAGGTCGGCATAATGTTTATGCTCTTCCCCCTTGGTTATCAGAGAAAGATAATAGGTGGCAGTAGCTGCATAAAGAGATGCTTCTTTGTCTTCGCAATTGGCATCAAGTGTAGACGAAAAGTAATCGGCTTTCGATATCAGTTCGTTTTCTAAATACTCGGCTGTCCGCTTGGCACTAACCAGGTAACGTTTGTCCTTGAAGTATTTATAGGCCATCACTAACGGCAGCGTAGCCGAAGGAGTACTGCCACCGCTCTGGTCTACGATACTGAGGTCGTCATGGAATTTACGTGGGAAGCTACCATCGGTATTTTGCAATTGCAGGAACATATCCAGCATCTTTTTAATTCGTTGTTCCCATCCCGGATGACGACGGCCATGCTCTTTCTCGTATGCCAAGAAGTGGAACATGGCATAGATTCCTTCCGACTGACGACGAATGCTACGTACGGGGTCCTCGGTTTTTTTATCGAAGTTGATCGATTCCTTGAAAAAGCCCGCTTCTGTAAAGCCATTCTTCAAATAACTGTCGAATACCTTCGTGCTGTTTACTTTCAGGTCTTCGCGACCGTTCTGCCAACCGTATTCCCAAGCATTGAAAGCATTCAGAAGAACGCGTCCGATAAAGCCAACTTCAGCCTGTCCGTTGCGCTTATCTTCGTCGATCCGGAGGTGAATCCCCGAATTATAGGCCAACGGTTGGTTGTCCACAAAACTAGTCACAAAAAACTGACTAAGCGTCTGTTTCATGTCGTCTATAGAATAAGGTGTATTCACCGGCTTGGGAGCGTACGTATCGTAGCAATATTCCCAAGTGGTACGAATGAATTCAGAAAAGTCTTCCGCTTTGCTATCGGTCAGTTCCCAGGTTAACAACACAGTCTCACCTTTCTTCAACAACTGATACGCTTCTACCTCAGGAGCTAATGTCAGCTTGCGAATATAGCTTTTAGGAGCCTCCCGGTACGGAAAACCAAAAGAAAGCATTGCCGTACCATTCCGGTTTTCGAAGCCGGTGAACCCCAATGAGGTCTTACCGGAGAGAATGACTTCTCCCTCGCGATGGGTAGTCAAAGCATCATCGGTAAACGAGTCCAGGCGAGTTATAGTCATGGATCGCTTCTCTTTCTCACTATAAATACCGGTTAAAGGAGTGCTCAAGCGATCTTCTCGGACCAGCCAGCTATCTGAAGTATGGAATGACGGAGCTTCTTTGGGTGAGCGCAGGTTACGGCGATACCAAAAACCCGGCATATAGAACTGGCAGTCATCGTGTCGGAAACCCGTCGACAATTGCTGACTATAATTAAAGTAGATATCTTCCAAGGCGGTAATACCGACCTCAATCTGTAAGCGTCCGTCATGCTCTTTCAGTTTTTGAAAGGCAACTAAAGGAAGTTTTTCCGTTGCTTCCAACTGGTAAAACGAACGGTCGTTGGCAGATGGATGTAAGATCAAAGGATAGTGTTTTGCCTTATTCCCGAGCACTTTCAAAGATATTGAGGCAGAAGCGCGTTCGGGCAGATACTCAAAGGCCTCTACCGTTCCGATACTTACTGCTCCGATAACGATTCCGCAAAGCAAGCTTTTCAAGTTCATATAAATTAATTAATGCGAATCAGCAGCGAGTTTCCTGATTCTGTTAATACTAGAGTGTCTCTTCTTTAAGATTACCGGCAACAAAGTTAGCAAAGATCAACTGTCCGGAATATTACAAATTGACCGATAAAGGAAAGAATCTGTTCAAAAGAGCGAAGAAAAGAGAGTACTTTCCTTTGAAATAGAATAATACGGTTATCAGAAAGCAATAGATGGTGAGTATCAACCAACGACAGCTCCCCTCATCCGCCATGGATTAGAAGAGCTGTTGCTAGTGGTTATATTTATATTTTAGAATGTCTTCTCTTACTTGGCTTTCTCGATCCGAATACGTGCATCCACGGCGATAACGTCTTTATCCGTGGCCAAAAGGGGGTTAATATCCATCTCTTTGATTTCCGTGGCAAAACGAAGCAATGTAGAAAGACGAACAATGATTTCGGCAAACTTGGCTTCATTCACTCCTTTCTGTCCACGAGTGCCTTGAATAATTTTGTAAGCGCGCAACGAATGAATCATCGAGTAGGTTTCTTCATAGGAGAGCGGAGCCAGACCGGAAGAAACATCTTTCAATACTTCTACAAAGATCCCTCCGAGTCCGCAAAGAACAACGTGACCGAACTTCTCTTCATATTTAGCTCCGACAAAGAGTTCTGTTCCTTTCAACATGGGTTGCACCATGATAGCCTTCGCATCGGGAATCTGCATCATACGATCGCACTCGAGCGCCAGATGCTGCTCACTCTTGATATTCAAAACAACTCCGCCAACATCAGACTTATGCACAGGGCCAACCACTTTGGCCACCACCGGGAATTTGCACCGGCGAGCAAATGCGATTATCTCTGGTTTATCGTTAGAGACAAACTCATCTACAAGTGGTATTCCTGCTGCGTGAAGTAAAGCTTGTACAAAGTGAGGTTCTATATAGCCATCTTCCGGTATAGAATCGATGATACGACGGATGCGGGGAACATCTACTCCGAACAGTTCGATTTCGGAAGAAGCCGGTTTAGGTACATTCATGATACGAGACAAAGCAGTTCCCAACGTTACCTCATCGGAGAAGTTCACATGTCCTTTAGCAAGGAAAGCAGAGACTTCTGCTCCTGCCGTATTCACGGAAGGGAGGATTGGGAAAATCGGTTTGCGACATACTTGCATCTTTTCATGAAGAACATCATACATATCGAACATCGTTACCAAACCGGGCGTTCCGAAGATAGCCATCATCGCATCAATGTTATCAAACTTCTCTTCACAATATTCGATACAGGTACTCAGATGTTCCGGAGTTCCGGTTGCCAGAATATCAATGGGGTTACCAACAGCTGCGCCGGGGAAGAGCTGCGCTTTCAATTCTTCCGCCAATTCGCCTTCAAGCTTCGGAACACTTAGTCCGCCTTTACTCAACGCATCGGTCAACATCACTCCCGGTCCTCCGGCATGAGTGATAATGGCGAAATTCTTTCCCTTCAATTCGGGCAAAGTAAAAACACAGCCAACGGTAGTCAATTCTTCACGAGAGAAACAGCGTACGATTCCTGCCTTACGGAACAAGGCTTCTACAGCCGAATCGGAACTAGCGATGGCTCCTGTATGCGAAGAGGCCGCCCGGCTTCCACTCTCGGAACTACCAGCTTTGATCGCCGCAATCTTACACCCTTTTCGGATTAACGAAGAGGCATGGAATAAGAGTCGGTCAGGATTCTGGATACTTTCGATGTATAATAACTTGAGATGGGAGTCTTTCTCCGGGTCAAAGTTTTCATCCATAAATTGCAATACGTCTTCCACACCAATCTGCTTAGCATTTCCCACCGACCAGACTGAATTAAACTGCAACCCTTTTGTTACGGCACTCTCGAGAATGAATACGGCAGTAGCTCCGGAACTGGAAATCAGATCGACGCCTTTCGAATTCAAGTTTGGAATCGGTTGGCTAAACACACTGTGATGCCAAGTGTTCATGAGTCCGATGCAGTTGGGACCGATCAGCGAAGCCCCGTACTTATTGACCGTATCCAAAATACGTTGTTCAAGCAAGGCACCTTCGTGTGTTTCCTCGCCAAACCCCGCGGAAAGTATGATAAACGCTCGCGTCTGCTTTTTACTTGCCAAAGCTTCTACCACATCCGGACACATAGCAGCAGGGATAGCCAACACTGCCAAGTCCGTATCCGGCAGATCTTTCACATCAGCGAAAGCAGGCACCCCTTGTACATCCTTTTCTTTTGGATTTACTGCACGCAGTCCTCCTTTGTATCCTCCACTTATCAGGTTCTTCAATATAGCGCCTCCTGGCTTATGTACATTATTTGAAGCACCTACTACAACAATACTCTCAGGGCGAAGCAATTGAGTCGTTATCATACCATATATAGTTTTTCGTTGAACTTGAATGCAAATATATCCTTTCCTACGGGAAAAAGGAAAGAAGAAAGGAATAATTATGCATAAAGCCCTGACTAAATGAAATAGCAGACAGCCATTATTGAGGTAAACTCTGACTTTTTGTTCAATTATTTACCAAAACCAGTCGTTTTATCTATTTGCATACAGATATTTATTTATACGCGTTTTGGTATTGGGCTTTACTTTCTAGCCTTTTCCCGGGAACATCGTGCAGTTTTGGACGACTCGGACGTATATTATAGGTGTTCATCCACTGTTCAAGGATATTCCGATGTTCTTGTAATTCTTCGCTGCATGCATTCTCCATGGCAAGATTCCTCATTTCTCCCCTATCATTGTGCATATCAAAGAGTTGTTCCCGATACCTTCCTTTATCGTAAAGTACATATTTATAGTGCTCGCTGCGTACGACCCAGCCTCTTGTCCTACTGCCGTCGAACCGGGTTTCAGTGATAACATACTTCTGGTGTGGAGTTTGCGAAGTTCCTTGTTCGGCAACTTTACGAAAAGACACGCCTGCTGCTCCTTTCGGCATTTTGGCACCTGCCCAATCACATACGGAAGCAAAGAAATCGACGCCGTTGCCGATAAGTTGCGGTAAGACTTTGCCGGCATTCTTTTTACCAGGTAGCGTCACGATGAAAGGAATGTTAATTACTTCTTCGTATAAAGCCGATTTCTGGTTCCAACGATGCGCACCGATGCCGTCTCCATGATCACTTGAGAAAATAACGACCGTATTCTTCCAGAGGTTGTTCTTATCGATCGCATCCACAATTTTCCCTATTTCTTTATCTACCTTCTCGACCAGACGATAATAGGTATAGCGGTACATGCGCCAATCTTCAGGAGTAAAGTCAGCCGTTGGATAAACATTGTAGTTGGCGGTTCTTTCGTTCTCAATGACATCGGCATCATAAGGGTTCTTAGCAAAGTTTGCAGGCAATCCAGGGCAATCTCGCAGATCGGGTGTATCAATGTTGCCATAAGGTAAGTTCTGATGTCGGGCGTATTCGCATATATTATGCGGATTATCATAGGAAGCGACTAGGAAAAAAGGCTTTTTATGTTCCCGTGAGAGGTAATCGACACAAGCTTCCGCCAGACCGTCATCACTATGTTTATATAGATTTTCGAAACCGAATTCTTTGTCAGGGATATCAAGCAAGGGTAAATGCCATTTCCCACCATAGGCACAATCATACCCGGCATTCTTTATGAGTGTACCTAATGTTTGCGTCTTGAGCGAATCGGGTATCGGGGAACCATTAACGGATAATCCTACAGCATCCGGGTAGTGCCCTGTGAACATGGCGCCACGTGATGGACCGCTGAGCGGTGAGGTACAATAGGCGTTTTCAAACCTTATACCGGCAGCCGCTAAGCGATCAATATTCGGAGTATGAAGATCCGGATTCCCAGCGCAACTCATGCATTGGCCGTTTGCTGATCGGTAAAGATATAAATGATGTTAGGTCGCTCAATCGCGGAGGCTATCGGAGAGCATAGCAAAGAAAGGTATGCTAAATGCTTCATTGAAGTAGGTTTTATCATCTTATTTGTTTTTAATTAGACCTTAGTTGAAAGACTGTTTTTCTGGTTGCTCATCTTTGTTTAATAGGGCAAAGGCAGCATTGCTCTGCGTCCATGGTTTAATTTTAAACCTTTCTGATAAACTTCGAGACCATGCAGCTCTTCTATTTTCAGTTCGCCTAGATTTACCAGAATTCCACGTGCCATGAGTCCGGCAGCCTCGTTTTCAAGACGCGGCAGGGTTTCCGCTGCTTTTTTTAGTTCCGGCACGAACGGGCGGATGTAGTCACGCATTTCAGAATCTAAAGATAGGCATTCCAACGATGAATAACCAATCTTTCTATCTTTATCAAGCAGGGGAGTAACCAGGCGAGCAACACCTTCGTCAGCTTTACCCAAATAGGAAACGGCATAAGCGGCCTCGGAAGCTATATAAGCATTGGTGTCCTGAAGCAATGCCAGCAGAGCCTGGGGACAAGTTTTAATTTGTTTTTCTCTGGCAAGTTTTGCGTATCCCACTACTCCCCAGAATCGCATTTCCGGCAGAGGGCTGACAATCGCTTTTTCCAATAAAGGAAGTGAGGCCGGAGTCGCTGTCCCGGCTGTTTCAACAAGCAGATACAGATCATCTAACGGATATTTCTCTTGTCGCACTTTCTCATAAAGTATATGTCCGGTGCGTGAGTCCGGCAGAAAGAATCCCAAGTCGTTAGTTGTGCGAATATGGCCGGATAGCGCCCGGCGCATTTTAGCAAGGACATCTGCGTATTCAGGGATGCCGGATAGATCATGCAGTTCATCTGGATCTTTTTCGAGGTCAAAGAGCATTTCTGCCGAATGGGCTTCAAAAGTCTGTTTCCAATCCGGATTGGTATTCTGTCCTCCCAACACCAGTTTGTCCCACGCTTTATTGGATGGCATACCCCACTGATAATAATTACGCAAAGCAAACTGACGGTAAGGAATATAACTCCGGATATACTTGAAACGCCCATCAGTAGCGGCGCGTACAGGCATGAAGTGATGCAGTTGGTTAGCCGCCAACGCAAATTGCACATCCCGTTTATTCTTGTCGGCAAACTTGCCATACAGTGCTTTACCATGCATATGCTTGGGAGGTTTCACGCCTGCAAGACTAAGTACGGTAGGCCCCAAATCCGTGAAGTTGACTAGATCAGTCTCTTTTCCCACCATATTGTTTGCCAGATGTTGCCATTTAGGCGGGAAGTATGCGATCAAAGGCACTTTCAGCCCACTTTCATATAAATATCCTTTGCCACGTGGGAGGCAGCCGCCGTGGTCACTGAAAAAGAATATGATTGTATTTTCATCCAACCCTTTCTCTTTCAAATCTTTCAGATAGAATCCCAACCACGTATCCACATCCTGTACCGCTTCCAGATGACCGGCATAATCAGAACGCATTTCCGGAAGATCGGGAACATAAGAGGGCAATGACAATAATTCCGGATAAATTCCTTCCTGCGTATAATCTCTTCGTCCGTCCGTATGAAAGGTACGGATACGCCCCATATGCGAGGTTACCGTGTTGAATACGGCGAAGAAAGGCTGATCTTTCTGCCGTTTGATGCTGTTGTAAGAAGCACGGTTATCGCATTCGTCCCAACAGATCTTATTATCGGTGGTAGAGTTATAATGGGTCTTGTTGTTGTTTGTACAATAATAGCCAGCCTCACGCAACTTCTGCGGAAAGAAAATATCAGCGGGTGTATCATAGGCTACCGGATGAACATCCATTCCGTAGGTGGTGGCATAACATCCGGTGATAAGCGAGGAACGAGCCGCCGAACTTTGCGGAGCTACCGACCAGGCATTCATGAACTGTATGCCGCAGGCAGCAAGACTGTCTGTATTGGGAGTATGCACCTCATTATTGCCATAGCAACCGAACTCATATGCACTGGTATCTTCGAAAGTGAGCCAAAGAATATTAGGCCTTTCGTCCTTTTTGTCAGCCGCCTTTGCTTGCATGGAATACAATCCGTAGAAAGCCGTACACATCAATAAGGGTAAGTGTTTCATAAAGCATTAGGGATATTTGTTTACGTCTGCTAATGTAGGGTGTTCGTACGTAACAGAGACCGTCTTATGTTTAAAAGTGTACCAATATTGTTTCATGAGGCAGCTTTTCGACAAAATTAGCATCGGTTCAACAAAATTGTGGGAATACCTGAACATATGTAGGCTATATATTGAATAAAAGAGAATAAGCGTTTAGTAGTTAAAGACTATTTTTGAATATTGAAACCTAATACGAGAAACATGAGAAATAGAATCTTTCTACTATGGCTGTTTTGTGCATCATTCTTGTCAGGACAAGTAGCGAACGGAAACGAAAGCTCATTTGATAGCTCTTTACGCCATGAAGCAAGCACGCTATTGACCGAATGGATGGATGCGTTCTTGTCCTATCAGTGTACAAACTCACATCCCGCACTCGACGGAGGCATCTTGTGTCCGGCATGTGCTCGCATCCACGGGCGTATCGGTGATGCCGTACTTCCTTTAATGTATCTGGCAGACAAAACCGGAGATAATAAATACCTGCTTGGAGCCAAACGCCTGATGGCTTGGATGGAGAATATACATCGCCCGGACGGTTCCTGGATGAACGATGTGCACGTTTCGGATTGGAACGGTACAACCGTATTTGCCTCCATTGCGCTCTACGAAGCGTTACACCATCATGGGCACTTATTGGATGACTCGACCCGCAACCACTGGAAACAACAATTAGTAGAAGCCGGCGATTTTATGATGAACAATCCCTTTATCTACAGTCGTAACCGGGAAGGTATGCGCAACATGAATGTAAACTACTCAGCTTCGGCAACTTATGCGCTATACGCCATTGGCGAGTTTTGCAATCGCCCGGAATTTAAGAAAGAAGCCCAAGAGATAGCTGACGGATTGAAACACTACTTCACTGAGAACGATTATTTTCTATATGGAGAGGGACCGAATATCTGGTCTAAGACCCCAAATGCTGTCGCCCGATAGATTTACTCTATAATGTGGAAGAATCTTTGCCTAATATGGCCTATTATGCAGTGATGGCAGACGATACGGAACTGTTGTCGCTCGTAGAACACTCCATGGATACTCACCTGGAATTTATGCTGCCTGATGGTGCCTGGGATAATAGCTGGGGAACACGCAGTTTCAAGTGGACCTATTGGGGAGGCCGTACCAGTGATGGATTCATGGGAGGCTATTATCTGTTGGCTTCCCGCCATCCGGCATATGCTGAGGCAATCCGTCGCAATATAAAGTTGCTGAAAGAGGCAACTCACGAAGGGCTTCTCTACGGCGGTATGCATTATCGAGCTTCCGGCATTCCTCCTTGCATTCACCATACGTTCGGGCATGCTAAAGCACTGACTGCTTTCTTGGAATTACCGCCTTTGGGAATTGAACCTTCCCGAAAACTACCACGTGATGCGGCGTATGGCACCAAATACTTCCCAGACATACACACATGGCTTCTGTCTCAGGGACCTTGGCGAGCTACATTCACTGGATACGATGCGGAATATAAAGTAAAAGGTACGCACCGATGGGAGGAGCACTTTCCATGCTATGGCATTCGCAGGCAGGTGCGATTTTCGCTGCAACAATGAATCGATATCAGTTGATAGAAGCTCCTAATATGCAAAGTAATACCCGCAAATACCTGATGGGAGGTACTCCACGGATTGAAATGGTTGCAAATGGAGTAGCCTATAGTAATCTGGATGATTTGGATGCAGATATCAAATACCATGCGGGAAATGAGTCCCATAGCTTTACTGTCAACACCCACTTAGTCGATATCAACCAAAAAACTCCGCCTCAGGGAGAGGTGCCGATAACGATTTATTATACATTTTCGGGGCAAGGAATTGACATAAGCGTAAACGATTGCCACGATTCGGCATACCTCATGCTACCAATTATTGCGTCACCCGAAGAGGAGGTACAAATCACGCCGCAAGCAGTCTTTATAAAAAAGGAGAGAGGAGTACTGGGTCTCCAATGTGAATCCGGACGCATAGAAGTTGCCCCCACGGATGCCGACGGACGAATCTTTAATCCTGTTCCCGGTTTTTCCTTTGTACCTTTACGGATTATTCCCAACGATGCAGATAAGAACATTAAAGTCAATCTTTTCTTTCGATAACATACTTTCTTTATTTGCCTCATAATAGATTACGACTATGAAAACACGATTTCTTTTGTTAGTTCTTTTAGGAGGATTATTTCCCAGTGCGCTGAATGCGAGTATTATTGAAGATATTCATTTCTCCCATATCGGCTTGGAAGAAGGATTGTCACACAGTACGATTTTTGCGATTAACCAAGATAAAGAGGGTAATTTATGGTTTGCAACGTATGACGGTGTGAACAAGTATGATGGTTATAACTTCACCGTATATCGCCATCAGTATACGAACTCCAGTAGCATTGGCAGTGATATTTCCCGTTGTATTACCGTGGATGATGACGACCGGATATGGGTAGGCAGCCGCGAGGGCTTGTCTCTTTACAACCGTCGCAAAGATGCTTTCTCCAATTATTATTATAAAAAGAACGGGGTGAATGCAGCGGTAACCAGTATTGTCTCAATTAAGAAAGACTGGTTGATGCTAGGTACCGCAAAAGGGATTTTGCTCTTTGACGCCAAGGAGGAACGTTTTCTAAATGATACATTACCATCTTCTCTGCACATCTTGCAGCCTACCACTTTGATACGCCAAGGTGATTCTGTGTATATCGGGGTTGATGACGGATTGTATATTTACACGCTATCAAGCCGTACTTTAAAGAAACTGGTACATATGCCTGCCGGTGTGAGAATACATGCCATTCTGTGCAGATGTCTAATAAAATATGGTTGGCAACTGAGGGCGAGGGGTTGTATTTATATCATTCGAAATCTAAAGAGTTGAAGAACTATCGGTATGCGAATGGCCAATCGGGGCTAAACTCAAACTATGTACGTTCTTTGGCGTTGGATACCGAGAACCGTTTGTGGGTGGGGACCTATGGAGGATTGAATGTTTATCAGGAAGAGACAGATAGCTTTTCGTCGATAAAAAGTTCGGAGATACAGGAAGGAAGTCTCTCACAGAATTCAGTCCGAAGCATTTTCAAGGATTCGCAAGGCGGGATGTGGTTGGGAACCTATTGGGGAGGTTTGAATTATTATCATCCGCTGTGCAACCGGTTCCAACGCATCAAGCATGTTCCCTTTTTGAATTCGCTGAGTTATAACGTTGTCAGCTGTATCGTAGAGGATAAGAAACATAATTTATGGATTGGTACCAGTGGCGGGGGACTGAATTACTACGATAACGAATCACAGTCATACCAAAATTACCTATTCAATTCGGGCAACCTGGATGTACCCGTTACAGATATTAAAACCGTATATGTAGATGAAGCCCACAACAAAGTATACGTGGGATCACACGCCGAAGGATGATGGTTTTACATCGGAAGTCCGGTTATGTAGAGTACTATAATCGCAAGAACAGCAACCTGCCGAGCAACAATATATATTCCATTATTTCGGATGAGCACGGAGGACTCTGGGTGACATCATTGGAGTATTTATTGCATTTCGATACAGACAAACGAGTTTTCAGGATTATCGACAAAGACAAGGATGGCCATAAGGTACAACAACACAATCGTTTATTGTTTCGTGATTCCAAGAAACGCATATGGGCCGGGGGAGAAATGGGAATCTCAGTCTTCAGCCAGGTTGGAACTTCTTTGCTCACCAATACGGACTTCCATATAGTGCCGATGCTGAAACAGGCATTTGTGAACTGCTTCTATGAATCTACTTCCGGCTATATGTGGATTGGAACACGTAACGGACTTTTTGCCTTAAAAGAAGGTGACCCGAAAGTGCTGCAATATACGACCGCAAACGACCTACCGAGCAATGTTATTTATGGAATTCTGGAAGATGTATACGGGCGTTTGTGGATAAGTACCAATCAGGGACTGAGTTGTCTGAATCCGGGAAGTGGGAAGTTCCGCAACTTTACGATTATGGACGGACTACAAAGCAATCAGTTTAATGCCGGTTCATATTGCCAGAAAGATAATGGCTATATGCTGTTCGGAGGAGTCAACGGTATCACGACCTTCCGCCCTGAGACCTTGATCGACAATCCCTATACTCCCCAAGTCGTGATCAACAAACTGTTTGTTTATAATAAAGAAGTATTGCCCGAAGATGAAACCGGTATCTTGAAAGAAAGTATTGCCTATGTAGATCATATAACGCTGTCTTCATCCCAAAACTCTTTTGCCCTCTCTTTCGTCGTATCCAATTACATCGCAGGCAAGCACAATACTTTTGCGTATAAATTAGAAGGATATAATGATGTGTGGTATAAGCAAAACGACATCAGTCCGGTGACGTATTCCAATCTGCCCGCAGGAGACTATACCTTCTGCATAAAAGCAGCGAACAATGACGGCAAGTGGAATGAAGAACCCACGATGCTCCATATTCGCATTTTGCCTGTTTGGTACCGTACCTGGTGGGCACTCTCCTTATTCATCTTCTCATTTGCCTCCGTGGTATTCGGCATTGTACGATTCTTCTGGCTACGCAAAAGTATGCAAGCCGAAATACGTATGGAGCGACTGGATAAAGAGAAGCATGAAGAGATCAACCAAATGAGAATTCGTTTTTATGTCAATATCTCACATGAGCTGCGTACCCCGCTGACTTTAATCATCGCACCTTTGCAGGAACTGCTCAACCGTATTAGCGGACATTGGGAGCACGAACAATTGCTGTATATCCAGCGAAATACCAGCCGTTTGCTGCATCTGGTTAACCAACTGATGGATTTCAGGCGTGCCGAATTAGGCATCTTCGAACTCAGAGCAGTCTATTCCAATGCCTATAAACGAGTGTTGAATTGCTTCATGAATTATGAGAATCTGGCTAAAAGAAAAGATATAGACTACGATTTCTACACCGAGCTACAAGACCAAACGGTGCTTTTCGATGAAAACTACTTGGATTTGATTGTGAACAACTTGCTCTCAAATACCTTCAAGTACACCGAGGTGGGTGAAAGCATTACCGTGAAACTATATAAAGAAGACAATAACCTTGTACTACAGGTCGCAGATACCGGCATTGGTATTCCCCCGGAGAAGCAGAAGAAGATCTTCGAACGTTTCTACCAAGTCGAAAATGGTCGCGAAGGAAGCGGCATAGGCCTCTCTTTGGTTCAGCGATTGGTCGAGTTACATCATGGACGGATTGTCCTGCAAAGTGAAGTGAATAAAGGGTCTACTTTCTCTATTTACCTACCGCAAGATGAATCCTTATACACACAGGAAGAGCTTCTTGGCGAAAGCGGAGATGCGGGAGGACAACGTGTTTATTCCACCAATGCCCATGATACGTATATCGGTGATGACGAGCAGATGGAGGAAGAAGAACCGATAGATGATAAGAGCGGTAAACGTGGTACCATCCTGATCGTAGAAGACAATAAGGAACTGAGGCGATACTTGGTTAATGGTTTATCTAATCTATTCAATCTACTGGAGGCGGAAAACGGGCAAAAGGCCTTGAACATCTTAAAAGAGCAGGAAGTGGATTTGATAATTACCGATGTGATGATGCCTGTTATCGATGGTGTGAAACTGTGTAAGCTGGTAAAGCAAAATTTGCGAACCTGTCATATCCTGGTCTTTATGCTGTCTGCTAAAGCGGATGTTAAGTATCAGCTGGAAGGGTTGCAGGTAGGTGCCGACGACTACATAGCCAAGCCATTCTCGATGGAAGTGCTGAAAGCCAAAATATTGAATATGCTACGTACACGTTACCGTATATTTGAGCGCTACTCCCACATGATGGAGGTAGAACCGGAGAAGATCACAAATAATACCCTGGATGAAGAACTGCTGCGAAAAGCGATCTCGGTGGTTGAAAAGAACATGGACAATGTAGAGTTCTCCACAGAACAGTTTGCGCGCGAGATGAATATGAGCCGTTCGAATCTCCACCTGAAACTAAAGGCGATCACGGGAAAGTCGGCAATTGATTTTATCCATAAGATACGGTTCAACCGTGCTTGCCAATTATTGAAAGAAGGAAAACATACCGTTTCTGAAATCTGCTTCATGGTAGGGTATAATACGCCTTCTTATTTCGCGGCACGTTTTAAAAAGTATATCGGTTGCCTGCCGACAGAGTATGGAAAGAAATGATATTTGTTATTTATGAGAACACCTATTACTATATTTCTGCTTGTGATCTTATGTATATCGGTTGCGTGTGAGCAAAACACTTTGCGTCAACTTGCCGCATCCAGAGACAGTAGCATCCTGCATGAAGGCAAGTCGCTGGAACTTTTTGAATTGGTCAATGAGCATGGCATGTCTATCCAAGTGACGAATTATGCCGCCTCGCTAACAGATGTATTCGTTCCCGACAAACAGGGGAACTTTGAACACGTTGTCTTAGGTTTTGATAGTCTGGAGGCCTATTTAGGGAAACACCCCAAGCTAGGTGCCACAGTCGGACGATATGCCAATAGAATTAAAAATGCCGAATTCAGCCTGAACGGCCAGACCTATCAGTTGGAGAAGAATAACAAAGGGCATTCCATTCACGGAGGGATCAAAGGATTCAACCGGCAGATCTTTGAGACCGATACATTCTATACGGTGAAGGATACGACTGTGGTCGTTTTCAAGTATAGAAGCCGGCATTTGGAAGGAGGGTTTCCCGGAAATCTGGATCTTTCAATAGCCTACAAACTAACGAATCGCAATGAGATTATACTGGAATACACAGCTACAACGGATCGGCCGACTGTGATAAACCTGACCAATCATAGCTATTTCAACCTGACCGGATGCAAAGGGCCGGTGTTGAACCATATGTATATGATTAAGGCAGATTCCATAACTCCGGTAGATTCTACAGGCATCCCCACCGGAGAGCTGATGTCGGTAACAGGAACCGAATATGACTATACTTCTCCGCGACCGGCAGAGGATCGGATACAGAAAATGGGGAAGGGATATGACATCAATTACAAACTGAACAAACAGTTGGACTCTTGCGAATTAGCGGCCGTTGTAGTTGAGCCTCTATCCGGTAGGGTATTAAGAGCCTATACGACCGAACCGGGTATGCAGTTTTATATCCCGAACTCAAAGATGGATTATCTTGTGGGGCATAACGCGAGCACCTATGGACCGTATTACGGGTTCTGTCTCGAAATGCAACATTTCCCCGATTCGCCGAATAAACCGCATTTTCCTACTACGACTTTGTTGCCGGGAGAAACTTATCGACAGGTGACGATCTATCAATTTGAAACTATATCAGAATAATATATTTATATCCACTAAAACTTATTGATTATGAAGATGAATGCATGGAAGAAATGTGTGTGTGTGATGGGAGTCTCTCTTTTTGCGATTGCAGGTTTGAATGCCACACAAATAGAGAGAGCCGAAGCTCCGGATAGCCCCGTTAAGAAGACAAGAAGTGCCACTTTCATTTATGAAAAGGAGAAAGTGTGGGAACCTGCGGGCGAAGGTGTAGTCCGGCAAATCATGGGTTACGACGGACAGGTGATGATGGTTAAGATTAAGTTTAAGAAAGGGGCTATAGGAACTCCCCACACCCACTACCACACCCAAACGACTTACGTGGTAAGTGGCAAGTTTGAATTTACGGTGGGAGATGAGAAGAAAATCGTGGAGGCCGGAGACGGTATCTATATGGAACCGGACATTCTCCACGGCTGTGTTTGCTTGGAACCCGGTATCTTGATTGACTGCTTTGCACCGATGCGTGCCGATTTCCTAAAGTAGGCGACTCTTTGCCACTTGGTTGAAAGCCAATTGAAGTAATATTTCTGACAGTTACACGGCATCCTTTCCGGAACGCAAGTAAAGTGCCAGGCTGTGCCACCGCAGTGGCACAACTGTGACAGTACGGTGGCACAACTGTGACAGCACGGTGACACAACTGTGACAGTGCGGTGGCACAGTCGTGACAAAGGCATGGAACTGTTGAAATAATAGGAGACACTGTTGAAACAACACCGTTGAACAATTGGAAAGCAAGGTACATCGGCTTCACAAGAGCTAGTATCGTCCTGAAACCGGTAGTTCCTCACCAATGAAATGGAAGAAGAATCCACTAGGTACATAGACCGGCGATTATATTCCAAATACCTCTCGTAAAGTAGCCACAAGGTATATTTTGCACAAAATCATTGTGCAGTGGACAATATTAGCCTAGAAAAAGTGTAAAAGTGTAAGGATCAGAAACAATACTCTTACGTTTTTTTTAGCGCTTGTCGTATGTTTGCCTTTAGAAGATCCGAAAGTTAAACCTTAGATTTATTTATTATGAACAAATTAAAAGAAGTGATTTTAATGTTTGTCCTCACTTTTGTTAGTATGTCGGCATACGCACAAAGCCAGACAGTTACCGGTACGGTGATCGATAGTGAAGGATATGAAGTTATTGGAGGTAGCGTGACTATCAAAGGCATTGCCGGCGTTGGAACCGTTACGGATATCCATGGTAACTATACCTTAAAGGTGAGAGATGCATCTAAAGATGTATTGGTCTTTTCCTACGTGGGAATGAACTCACAAGAAGTGAAAGTCAACAAGAAAAGTGTTATTAATGTAACACTTCAAGCCAATTCGGTGATGTTGGACGAGGTGGTTGCCATCGGTTACGCAACTGTGAAACGTAAAGACTTAACCGGTTCGGTAGCCTCTGTGAACAGCAAGGAACTTTCCAAAGTACCAACAAGTGATATTACGCAAGCATTGGCTGGCCGCATGGCTGGCGTGCAGGTTATGCAGAGTGAAGGCGCACCGGGTGCTTCTATCTCGATTCGTGTTCGGGGTGGCATCTCGATTACGCAAAGCAACGAGCCGTTGTACATCATCGACGGCTTTCCAAGTGAAGACGGCATGTCGACCCTCGATCCCGCCGAAATAGAAACGATCGACATCTTGAAGGATGCCTCTGCTACCGCTATTTATGGCGCCCGTGGAGCCAATGGGGTTGTGGTTATTACGACAAAGCGAGGCGGTAAAGCCGGTAAAACGATTGTTACTTTCGATAGCTATGTCGGTTTCAAGAAAATTGCCAAGAAGTTAGATGTACTCTCTACCTACGAGTTTGCGATGTTGGACTACGAACGTCGCGTGTATGATGCCACTACTCCGGAAGACTGGAACAAAGATGTCGAGAACTTCGAGAAGCTTTATGGAAAGTACAGCGATCTTGAAGCGAACTATGCCAATCGCAAAGGCCTGAACTGGCAAGATGAGACGTTGGGACGTACGGCATTGACACAAAACTATCGCGTGGGTGTTTCCGGCGGTACGGACAAATTGAACTACAACCTGGCCTATTCGTATTATGATGAGGATGGTGCTATGGTATATAGCGGCAATAAAAAGCACAATATCGCCTTCAACATGAATCATAAATTGAGTGATCGTTTGAGCATTAACGCCCGCATCAGCTACGACCAGATCAAGATTCTGGGTATGGGTACTTCGGATGGAGGTGACCGCTTCAATAAGATGCAGCACATTTTACAGTACCGCCCGACCATAGGCATCAACGGAACTGATGATTTGTTGTTGGGAGACGAAGACCCTATCTTCTTGGATGATTCGGGTAACGTTATGCAAAACCCTTTGCTATCTGCTGCCGAAGAGATTAACGACCGCGAATATCGCACGTTTCAGGCTAACGGCGGCTTTACGCTGAAACTATTGAAAGGCTTCTCATTCCGCAACACAACAGGGATGCGCTATCAGACACGTCGTAATGATGTTTTCTACGGTGATAAGTCAATAACGGCCAAACGATCCAGCATAAACGGTAGCATCCAGAACTTAGAGAATGGGAGCTTTCAGACTTCAAACGTATTGAACTACAACTGGGCAAAGAAAGGGCACGATGTGACTGCCATGATAGGTCAGGAGTATGT
Source organism: Bacteroides reticulotermitis JCM 10512 (assembly GCF_000517545.1). Taxonomy (GTDB): domain Bacteria; phylum Bacteroidota; class Bacteroidia; order Bacteroidales; family Bacteroidaceae; genus Bacteroides; species Bacteroides reticulotermitis. The sequence continues at coordinate 146,582 of NZ_BAIV01000011.1, forward strand.
AAATCGCTGGAGCCGTAATTTCAAAGCGGCGGCCGCTAACTTCCCCAATGACGATATCGGCTGGGTGATCTTTCATTGGGTCTTCCGACGGCTGTTTCATCGGCTGAGAATTACGATGATAAACTACTCTCGTTCTTTAGCCGTTTCAACTACGGTTTCAAAGATAAATACTTATTCACGGCTTCGGTTCGTGCCGACGGTTCTTCGAAGTTCGGTAAGAACAACAAATGGGGGTACTTCCCCGCATTCTCGGCGGCTTGGCGATTGGCAGAAGAAGACTTTATTAAAAACCTGAATATCTTCTCCGACTTGAAAATCCGTTTGGGTTATGGTATGGCTGGTAACAACCGCATCGATAGTTACCTCAGCTTGGCAGTATTGAACTCGGTAACTTATCCGAATGGAGATTCTACTCAGTCGGGATATGTCTCCAAACAGATTCCGAACCCCGACCTGAAATGGGAAGCTAATAAGACATTTAACTTTGGCCTCGACTTCGGCTTCTTCAATCAACGTTTGACTATTTCTCCTGAATTCTACATAAACCGTAGCAGTAACTTATTGCTGAATGCCAAGCTACCTAGTTCATCGGGCTATAACAGTATGGTTATCAACGCCGGTGAGACTGAGAACAAAGGAATTGACCTGACGATCAACTCGACCAATATCCTAACTAAAAGTTTTACGTGGAATACAGCCGTGACCTTGTCTCATAACAAAAACTCGGTCAAGAAGCTGACCGGAGAAGATGTACAGTTGTGGGAAGCAAGCTTTGGCTATAACCAGAACACGCACATCATCGGTGTGAATCAACCCCTGGGGCAAATGTACGGTTATGTAACAGATGGTTTGTATCAGGTATCCGACTTCGATTATGATGCAGCAACTCAGACTTACACGCTGAAAGACGGTGTTCCGTATGCGGACAATAAGAATAATGTCAAACCGGGTATGTGGAAGTTTAAGAATATAGATGGCAGTGAAGACAACAAGATAACAGAGGCTGACAAAACGGTCATCGGTAATGCCTATCCGAAGATCTATGGAGGTATCAACAATACCTTTACGTACAAAGATTTAGATTTAAGCATCTTCCTCACTTACAGCATTGGTAATGACGTATTCAATGCGACCAAGCTGACTAATACAAAAACAGCCTTGCAGAACAAGAATGTATTGGCGGTGGCTAATTCTAAGAATCGTTGGGTATTGGTTAATAAGTCGGGCGAGTTGATTACAGACCCTCAGGAGATGATCGATATCAACAAGGGCAAGCGTGTAGCTGCTATTTATGACAACGAAGTAGGTGATACTTACATTCACTCTTGGGCTGTAGAAGACGGTTCTTACTTGAAACTGAGCAATATTACCTTAGGCTATACGTTCCCTCACAAGATCATTAGCAAAGTGGGATTGAGTAAATTACGCCTCTACGCTACAGGTTCTAACTTGCTGACTTGGACCAAGTATTCCGGCTTCGACCCCGAAGTTTCCACAATGGGTAATGGCTTAACACCGGGTGTCGACTTTGGTGCCTATCCTAGAAGCCGCTCGTTTGTTTTCGGTATTAATCTAGCTTTCTAATGAACCTTAAAAGGAAAATATAATGAAAAAATATAAAGTGATTGCGCTAAGCGCACTGATTACAGCAGGAGTCACCTCTTGCGAACTAACTGAGAAGCCAACTTCTTACTACGAGAAGGATACCTATTTTCAAACTCTCGACCAGGCTAAAATGTCTGTAATAGGCATTTATGACTGTCTGGCAATAGACAAACACTATGGACAGTTCGAAATGGCTATGCCTGCTTCGGATGATACCTATTATATACAGGGTACAGGCACAGATAATACACGTCGTGACATCGCTCACTATATGGTACGACCCACCAACACCTGGATTGCGTCTGCATGGGAATACAAGTATCTGGGCATTGACCGCGCCAATTTTGCCATTGACGGTATTGAGCAGATGGATGGTTTCGAAGAGAATACTTCTTTAAAAGAGTTGGTGGCTCAGGCACGTTTCCTGCGTGCTTTCCTCGCTTTGGACTTGATTAAATATTGGGGAGACGCACCGTTCAAGACAACGTATACCGCAGGATATGAAGAATCGTTCACCGGTCGTGTAAACCGGGAGGAGATCTATGAGTATATTATTGCTGACTTGAACTTTGCCAAAGAAAATCTGCAGAAAGGGAATGCCTCACTTTCACCGGAAGTGCCTTCACAGAGCGCTGCTCATGCTTTACTTATGCGTGTTTATCTGCAACGTGCCGGTTACAGTTTGCAACAAGACGGTAACTTGACTCGTCCGGATGATGCTAAAAGAAAGGAGTACTTTAATGCGGTGATTACCGAATGGACTGCTTTCCGGAACAAAGGCTATCATGATTTCTATGAAGGTAGTTTCAAACAATTATTTATGGGTTATTCGGCCGGGACTCTGAATTCGAAAGAGAGTCTCTGGGAAATAGCTTTCAATCCGACAGGAGCCGGCTACAAGGATAATTCCGGAACCTGGGCCACTTATAACGGACCGGCAGTAGAAGCGCCGGGTAAAAATGCGGGTGCAGACGCAATGGTGCTTATGTATAATGACGCATAAGCAT
>NZ_BAIV01000010.1 GCF_000517545.1 Bacteroides reticulotermitis JCM 10512
AGCAACCCGCTGGGCTGAAACTTGGTATCTCCTCGGATTGTGTGTAGGCAACCGTTTTATTCACGTTTACTAGGAAATGCTTATTGTTTATGCAGTATCAAGTTGTTTACGTATGGATAAGAAGCCAGTTAGGGCCTTTTCAACATGTCAGCAGCTCCCGGTCCGGAATGATTGGGATAACCCGGAGCATGATTCCGACATCTGGGATCGGCATCCACCTTGAGCGTACGATAGTCATCTTGCGTGCGAACAATATAATCGTCCAACATTGCGCGATGCTCTTTCAAAACCTGTTGATAGGCCGATTTTGTAGCCAGGTTGCTGCGTTCGCCCGGATCTTTCTTCATGTCATATAGTTCCTCACCATTTCCTTCCAGGTAGTGGATGTATTTATACCTGGAACCTCTTACCATACGTCCCGGGGTAACAATTCGCTCATATTCGCTATGCCATTCTGATACGGCGTACGGGTGAGTTTGAACTTGTTTTTCTCCTTTGAGAGTAGGTGCCAGGCTGATACCTATTTTATCAGCGGGAACTTCGATACCAGCCAAATCACAAAGCGTCGGCAGTAGGTCGATTGTTGGTTGCGTTAGCAAATGGTTTATAGGCTTTTTCTGTTTCTTGATGCCCGGCCCTGCAAAAATAAACGGGACGTTGGTCATCTCATCATAGAAACTGATGTGTTTGGTTACCATACGGTGCGAGGCCATCCCGTCGCCATGATCGGATAAAATAACGACTATCGTATTTTTGCCGGCTGGGGTGGAGTAAAGTGCTTCCAAAACTTCATTGATTTGTTTGGAAACCATTTGGGTATAGTATTGGAATGCTGCGATATAGTGACGATAATTTGTTTCGCTCCAGTGAGCCGCTTGGGTCATGCGTCGATGACTGCAGCATATATATTGTATGGGGATGGTAGATCGTTCCAGTTCTCAATCTCAAAGTTGTCGGGCAAAGGAGGAAGTTCACCGGGAATGGGGTGATCCGTATGGACTCCTTCATTTTCGCCGACGAATCCACAAATGTTGTGCGGGTTGAGAAAATCGGCAATGCAGATGAATGGTTCTTCAGGAGGATTACTTAGATAGGCAACGGCATCCTCACAAGTTCCTACATCCAGAAAACTATCATTGTTGACCGGGAAGTTCGGGTCGGTAAAGGGCTTGGCTACCGGGTCTTTATGTTTGAATCCTCTCAATGAACCCATATCATGACATTTGCCGAAATGGACTGCTTCATAGCCACTTTGGCTGAAGAGACTTCCCAGTGTAGCGGTGCTTTCCGGTAAACGAGGGTTGATGTGTTCGGCTGAATTGGAACGTACATTGGTTTGGTGAGGCATCATGCCACTCCATAGAGCTGCGCGAGATGGTTGACTGAGTGGGCAACCTACATAGGCATTCGAGAAAACGACTCCTTTAGAGGCTACTTCATCAATCGACTGGGTATATCCTTGGGTCTGTCCATAAGCACCGACAACACGTTGCGTCAAATGGTCGCATTGGATAATCAGGAAATTCGGTTTTTCTTGTGCTTGAGCAGCTAGGCTGCAAAGAGCTAATCCCATGAATGTAGATTGTTTTCATTCCGGTTTCGATTTAAATAATAATTGGTTCTTAGCAAAAGTACGGAAAAAAAACAGGTGCGGAGGATCGGTAAAGTAGTTTTGAACGCAAGTGGTAGGAATATGTACGAAAGTGAAAGAGGAGCAAAGTAAATTGGTGATTACTTTGCCCCTCTTTTTATTACTTACAACTAAAAGTCGTTGATTAGCTATTCATGCTCATAAGGAATTCGTCATTGTCTCTAGTCTTTTCCAAACGGTCTTTTACGAAATCCATAGCTTCTATCGGATTCATGTCAGCTAGGTATTTGCGTAAGATCCACATACGGTCGAGTGTTGTTTTGTCAAGCAACAAATCGTCGCGGCGGGTGCTGGAAGCTACGATGTTTACAGCTGGGAAGATACGCTTGTTTGACAGGTTGCGGTCGAGTTGAAGCTCCATGTTACCGGTACCCTTGAATTCTTCAAAGATCACTTCGTCCATTTTAGAACCGGTATCGATCAGAGCGGTTGCAATGATGGTCAATGAACCTCCGTTCTCGATATTACGAGCTGCTCCAAAGAAACGTTTCGGTTTATGCAATGCGTTAGCATCCACACCACCGGAAAGAACTTTACCGGAAGCAGGAGATACGGTATTGTAGGCACGAGCAAGGCGTGTGATCGAATCAAGGAAGATAACTACATCATGTCCACATTCTACCAATCGTTTCGCTTTTTCCAATACGATACCCGCGATTTTCACATGGCGTTCTGCCGGTTCGTCGAAAGTAGAAGCGATAACTTCTGCATTGACGCTGCGAGCCATGTCCGTAACTTCTTCAGGACGTTCGTCAATCAGCAACATAATCATGTAAACCTCGGGGTGATTAGCGGCAATTGCGTTAGCAATGTCCTTCATCAAGATGGTTTTACCTGTTTTAGGTTGCGCTACAATTAGGGCACGCTGTCCTTTTCCGATTGGTGCGAAAAGATCGACTACTCGCGCTGACATAGAGTCAGAATAGCCTCTTTTGCAAAGTTGGAATTTCTCGTTCGGGAAGAGAGGTGTTAAGTGTTCGAAGGGGACACGGTCGCGTACAAAAGCCGCGTCACGTCCGTTTATTCTCGAAACCTTGACTAGCGGAAAGTACTTTTCTCCTTCTTTCGGCGGACGAATAACTCCTTCTACCACGTCTCCGGTTTTTAGTCCGAACAATTTGATTTGCGACTGAGATACATATATATCATCCGGCGAAGAAAGGTAGTTGTAATCAGAAGAACGAAGGAATCCGTAGCCATCCTGCATAATTTCCAATACGCCAATTCCTGTTAGGATATCGTCGAATTCGTATGCTTTTTCACGTTCTTGCGATTTCCGTTCCTGAGGTGCAGGAGTGTCTCCTGTATTTGCATTGTTTTGTTGTGCAGGACGCGGTGCCGAAGGGCGTGGATTATTGCGTGCGGGGTTATTATTATTTGTATTGTTATTTTCGTGTGGGCGTGCAATGCGCGGACGTAGCGGTTGTTGTGCTTGCTGAGAAGGCTGTGATGCCTGCTGTTGTTGCGGTTGCGGTGCCTGTTCGGGAGTAGTCGGTGCCAATTCGGCTTTTGTAGCTTCGAATTTTCCGAAAAGTTCAGTAGGAAGTTCTATCTTTTCAGAAGGAAGGTCTTCAATTGGAATGAAGTCATTGTTATCAATATTCGATAAAATGTTACTCTCCTCGTCAACAACCGGAGTTGGTTTCTTGGGTTTCACTTCTTCTACTTTGCTCTCAGCAGGCTTATTGGTTTTAAGAATAGGCTTAGCTTCGGGTTTCAAAACTTCCGAAGTAGCGGCTTCAGTGCTAACTTTGGCTACCTCTTTTTTAGGTTCTGTCTTATTCTCGACTTTCTTTTCAGGCTCTACTGTCTTTTTGCGTGGACGTCCGGGAGCTTTGCGCTTAGCGGCTTTATCATCTGCCGACTCTTTAGCCGGTTGTTTGGCAGCAGCTACTTCTGCAGGTTTGCTGTCTTTAGCAACTACTGTATCTTTTGCGCCGGCTTCTTTACTTGTGTTGTCTGCTTTGGGGGCAGTGTTAACTACCGCTTTTGCAACTTCTTTAGTTGTGTTTCCGGCTACTTCTTGGGGAGCTACTTTAGGTGTTGGCTTATTGGCTTCTTTGGTAACTTCTCCATTCTTAGTTGCAGATATTACTTTGTCTTCTTTTTTAGTAGCGACCCGTGAGCGTTTTTTCTTATCTTCTTTGCGTTCCTCTTTTAGTTTGTCGGCAGCAACCTTTTTAGTTGCCCCAACTATCGCTTGTTCATCTAATATTCGATAAACGAGTTCTTCTTTTTTTAGGGAGTCTGCTTTTTTAAGACCTAGCTCTTGGGCTATAACTTGGAGTTCCGACAAGCTTTTGTCGTTTAATTGGATAATGTTATACATAACAGTATAGTGAGTTTAAATATATTTTTGCTGAAATATGGGCGCACAACTACGATAGGTAGCCACAGAGAAGCGAACATATAATTTGTTGTTATAATGAATTAGGGATATAAAAGTTGAATCGTAGAATGTTTCAACGGGACAAAGATAAGCATTTTTTTTGGTTTAGTTACTAATTAAGTATTTTTTTCATTCTAAAAAGCTATCTTTGTTATAATTATGAATCCAAAACTGCTATAGTATGATACTAAACGAGGCTCATTTAATCTATTTTTCCCCAACTCAAACTTCGAAGAAAATAGCTGAAGCTTTTGCTCGAGGCACCGGTATAAAACAAGTTATTATAACGGACCTTACTACGCATTCTGTCGATGCGATAGCACTTCCCGCATCCTCACTTGCTATAATTGTTGTTCCTGTATATGGAGGACATGTCGCTCCGTTGGCGATGAAACGCTTACAGAATATTCAAGGAACGAACACTCCCGCGGTCTTGGTGGTGGTGTATGGAAATCGGGCTTATGATAAGGCTTTAAAAGATCTGGATCTTTTTGCGTCGAGTCATGGATTTAAGGTAGTTGCCGGAGCTACTTTTATCGGCGAACATTCATTTAGTACGGATAAGCACTCCATAGCTGCCGGGCGTCCTGATTCGGATGATTTGGCTTTTGCCGGTAAGTGGGCTGAAACGGTGATGGAGAAGTTGCGCACAGTAGATTCTCCGAATAAGCTTCGTGCAATAAATGTATCTTCAATCCGTAAGCCTAATCAACCGCTTTTCCCTTTGCTGCGTTTTATTCGTCGCGCATTAAAATTACAGAGAAGTAGAGTCGCAGTGCCTCGAACCCCTTGGGTATCTCAGGAGAGTAAATGTACGCATTGTGGGCTGTGTGTGCAGCGTTGTCCCACCGGAGCGATAGCGAAAGGAGATGAATTGCATACCGATGCTGAGAAGTGTATCAGATGTTGTGCTTGCGTGAAAGTTTGCGCTCAGGGAGCAAGGGTGTATGAGACTCCCTTTGCAGCTGTGCTTGCCGACTGCTTTAAAAAGCAAAAGGCTCCGCAGACTATCGTGTAAGCTTATAGATGACGACGCGCCGGGTAGTTTTATCTATCCGGAAGCGATTGTCTGTTCGCTCACCTATCAACCAGGCAATTTGTTCTCCACAACAGAGTACCCATTGATTCTCTTTTTGGCTAATTGAGAATTTGCAATCGGTCATGTAGTCGCTTACTTTCTTCCGGCCTTGCATTCCGAAAGGGACGAATGTATCTCCCAGTTCCCACTTTCGCATACTAATTGCCTGATTTAGCTTATCAGCATCGAAGCAGGCGGTGTTCTTATCCCGAGGGATGAGGAAATCGGATGAATAGGCTTGTTCTTCTTTCGTTAATTCGAAAGAGGGGAGGTTGGTGACTTTTCCTATAGGTTCGAGCAATAGAAACTCTCTGTCCCGGATTACTCGATGGCTTTTACTCATGAACTGTTTGCCCGCCTGTCCACCTATTGCCGCAGCCAGTATGTCTTTTATCTGACTAGGATTGAAGCCTAACGGATGCAGTATCTCAAATAGAATCGCCTGTGGGCTGACTTCATTTAATAATTGCTGAATGTGAATTCCCTCAGGAGTTTGCACCCGTTTTTTTCCTTCCGCAATCTCCTTATTATATATAGAAGAAACTTCATTGAGATTGTTTCCGGTTTCTAATAAGCTTTCAATGATTGACGGATTTATTTCCTGCATGAGAGGAATCAAGTCCAGTCGGATTTTATTGCGGGTATATTCATTTTGCAAATTTGTACTATCGGTAACGTATGCTTGTCCAATGCTGGTTAGGTATTGGATGATTTCTTCCCGATTCACACACAATAACGGGCGTACAATTGCCTGATTGTGTGGTCGAATGCCTAGCAAACCGGCAATACCTGTACCGCGAATCAGGTTGAGCAGCATGGTTTCTATACTATCATCTTTATGGTGGGCTACGGCAACCACGTCGGCATGACGGGTTATTCTCATTGTCTCAAACCACTCATAACGCAATTCCCGGGCAGCCATTTCTATGGAAATTTGCTTCTCGGATGCATACTGCACAGTATCGAAATGAACTGTGTGTAGTTGTACGCCTATCTCTTTGCAGAGCCTCTCTACAAATAACTCATCCCGGTTGGATTCCGCACCTCGCAAGTGGAAATTACAGTGGGCAGCTTCGCAATGATATCCGGCATTATGAAGAAGGCGAAGGAGGGCAACTGAATCGGCTCCACCGCTAAGTGCTACAAGAATTTTGTCTTTCGGTGAGAACAAATTTTCTTTTTCGATGAATTGTATTACGCGTTTGGCTATCATAACAGCAAAGGTAATCATTTATCATTTTGTAAGAGGTGAATCGAACTGAAAAGTTTATTAATATTGAATGTGAATCTGTTTCTTAAATGCGTTGTAATTAGCTGGATATGTAAAGTTTAAATTGCACTTGTATGGTTGTCCCTTTTATTCAAGGATACTGGGGGTAGGGGAGGGTGTTAGAGAGAAAAATGCTTCCTATTTAAAAACAGTCTAAATAATTTGTTCTCTCCAAAGTTATGAATTATCTTTGCACAAAATTTATATAAATATGCGTTTATCCGAATTAAAAACCGGTGAGAAGGGTGTTATAGTGAAGGTGTTGGGACATGGTGGTTTCCGCAAACGTATCGTTGAAATGGGCTTTATTAAAGGAAAGACCGTGGAAGTACTATTGAATGCTCCATTGAAAGACCCTATAAAGTATAAAGTTCTTGGTTATGAAATATCGCTTCGTCGGCAAGAAGCTGAGATGATCGAGGTCATCAGTGAAGAAGAAGCTAAAAAGCAGGTAGAACAAACAATATATCATGAGGGATTGCCCGAAGACCTTTCAGTGAAAGATGAAGATCTAAAACGATTGGCTTTGGGAAAGCGCCGCACGATTAATGTTGCTTTGGTAGGAAATCCTAATTGCGGGAAAACTTCCCTGTTTAATCTAGCTTCCGGTGCTCACGAGCATGTAGGAAACTATAGCGGGGTGACAGTGGATGCCAAAGAAGGTTACTTTGAATTTGAAGGTTACCACTTTCGGCTTGTCGACCTGCCGGGAACTTATTCGCTTTCGGCTTATACGCCTGAAGAGATTTATGTTCGTCGCCATATTATCGACGAAACGCCGGACGTTATAATCAATGTAGTAGATTCTTCTAATTTGGAGCGAAATTTATATCTTACCACTCAGCTGATCGATATGAATGTTCGCATGGTAGTAGCGCTCAATATTTATGATGAATTAGAATCTAGTGGGAATACGTTGGATTATAAGCTTCTGAGTAAGCTGTTTGGCGTTCCGATGGTCCCGACTGTCTGCAAAAAGAATCGGGGAGTTGATACTCTTTTTCATGTAGTGATCAACCTTTACGAAGGAGTTGATTTCTTTGATAAACGAGGAAAGATGGATGCGGAAGTGCTGAAAGATCTAACCGAATGGCATGACTCGTTGGAGGGTCATAAGCACCATGAAGAAGGACACCTGGAAGATTATGTGAAAGAGTCTCCTGAACGTGTATTCCGGCATATTCATATAAATCACGGACCCGATTTGGAAAAGGCGATTGATGCTGTTAAAGAAGAGGTCGCAAAAAATGAGTCTATCCGATATCGATATTCTACTCGCTTCCTCGCTATCAAATTATTGGAAAATGATCCGGATATAGAGCATCTTGTCCGCGTATTACCCAATGGAGAAGAGATACTTCATGTACGCGATAAGATGGCAAAGCGTGTGCAGGTTTCAGTGAACGAAGATTGTGAATCGGCAATAACCGATGCTAAATATGGTTTCATTAGCGGCGCTTTGAAAGAAACATTTACGGATAACCATTTGGAGCAGAAGCAAACAACTAAAGCGTTGGATGCGATTGTGACTCATCGGATCTGGGGATATCCCATTTTCTTTTTATTTATGTATTTGATGTTCGAAAGTACATTTGTACTTGGAGAATATCCAATGATGGGGATCGAATGGACTGTAGAGCAATTGGGAAACCTGATTCGTAGTTACATGGCCGATGGCCCGCTTAAAGACCTTTTGGTTGATGGAATACTGGGCGGTGTAGGTGGAGTAATCGTATTCTTACCAAACATTTTAATCTTGTATTTCTGCATTTCTTTGATGGAGGATTCCGGTTATATGGCGCGTGCGGCTTTTATCATGGATAAAATCATGCATAAAATGGGACTGCATGGCAAATCATTTATACCGTTAATTATGGGATTTGGATGTAATGTACCGGCTATTATGGCTTCCCGTACGATTGAGAACCGTAAGAGTCGGCTTATTACCATGCTGATCAATCCTTTGATGTCGTGTAGTGCCCGTCTGCCTATTTATCTGTTATTAGTCGGTGCTTTCTTTCCGAAAAACGGAGGCTTGGTACTCTTTAGCTTATATGCTATCGGCATTCTGCTTGCTGTTGGGTTAGCGAGGTTATTTAGCCGTTTCCTGGTTAAGGGTGATGATACTCCTTTCGTAATGGAGTTACCTCCATATCGCATGCCAACAGCCAAGTCTATTTTTCGGCATACATGGGAGAAAGGTTCTCAATATTTGAAGAAAATGGGAGGTATCATCATGATTGCTTCCATTATAATTTGGTTTTTAGGTTATTATCCGAACCATGATGGCTATGAAACAGTAGCAGAGCAGCAAGAAAATTCCTATATTGGACAGCTGGGGCAAGCTGTAGAGCCTGTGTTGGAGCCATTGGGGTTTGATTGGAAGTTAAGTATCGGGTTGATATCCGGCTTAGGAGCAAAAGAGTTGGTGGTTAGTACAATGGGAGTATTATATGCTAATAGTCCGGATGCTGATTCGGTAAGCTTGGGTGAGCGTATTCCCATAACTCCGTTGGTTGCATTCTGCTATATGCTTTTTGTACTTATTTATTTTCCATGTGTGGCTTCGTTAGTTGCTATAAAGCAAGAATCAGGTAGTTGGAAATGGGCGCTTTTCGCCGCGGTATACACTACCGGGTTGGCATGGATTGTTTCATTTACCGTTTATCAGATAGGAGGTCTGTTTTTATGAGTAATTGGCAAGAATGGGTAGTATTAGTACTTGTAGCACTTTGTGTGCTACGAATACTTTATGGATTCTTACTGTTTTTTCGGCGAGCACGAAAAAGTAAGAATCCTTGTGATAGTTGTGTAAGTGGTTGTGAACTAAAGGATATGATGGATAAGAAGCGCCACGAGTGTGGTGACGGGCAAAAAAACAAGAAGAAAAAATGCTGTGGATAGTTGGTAATTACAAATTTTGTACTACCTTTGCAACCGCAATCCGGAAAATAAGGTTCCTTGGATGAGTGGCTTAGTCAGCGGTCTGCAAAACCGTGTACGGCGGTTCGAATCCGCCAGGAACCTCAATAAACCCTTTTAGAATTAATCTGAGAGGGTTTTTCTTTTCCCTGAATCGAAAATGCTACTACAGAATTTAAAAGGGGCAATCCGAAAACTCTGTGGGTATGTTAAACTATCCGGTCGTTTGCATCTTTGTAATGTGCTAATATCTTTTCGTAAAGCGTTATATTTCAATTAACATCTGTCGTTTATTGATATATAGAATACTTCGAAGCTTTGTATTTAACGTTTGTCGTCCACATACTTTTCGACTTGATCCAAAAATACACTCTGTTTTTTTCTGATAAACACGGAATGCACTCACGTCTAACAATCCCGCCAGAAGTGGATCATATCGAATTCCTGAAGGTTTAAGGTGAGCCCTCTTGATCAATAATTATTGGTATCATTTCAGGGTTCTTGAGAAATAACATATTTCTCAAGAATGGAGGCATATCACTGTATTATTCTGATGAGAATATTATTTGTCTGGCTGTCTGTTATAAATTGTATATTATTTGATTTGTCTTATAGAACGCCATAGTTCGTTCATCCTGAACACACTTCTTGTTTTGTGTACATGCGCTGTTTTATCTGTATACTTTTTTTATTGCTGTTTTTATCATATTTACATGCGTTTACTCTAACGGCTGTTTCCTTTTTCTCGTTATAAAGGGGGATGGTTGGTTCATGAATCCATTCGATATAATCCGTTTTTGCGTGCAACGATAACATAACTTTGCATAATCTGTTTTCTTTAAATTACTATTCGTGTTAACTAACTCTTGTAATCGATTACCTGACAAAGATACGATGCCGCTTGACGGAGGGTATGCACATTGACGCTCATTGACGCACAGCGGAAAACAAAAAAACGGGAATGAACTCGAAAAAAGATAGGGTTGTTTGTCCAAAAAGATCAGGCTCTTTTAGGGAAAAGATCAGGTTGATTTTCAAAAAGAACCTGATCTTTTTTTTCGGCTTTGAAATGGACAAATGGACAAATGGACACTATGTCCATTTAATCTGCGAGCTTTTGATAAACTCCATGGGTTAACTTTTTGATTTTTAGTCCGGTATATGTGTTTAGTAGCCTGCTTATCTTGCGCGGATTGAAGTTGTATTTTGCGCCAATTTGGTTAGCATCTTCCCGGGTAAAGCACTCCGGTAACTCATTGAAAAAGTTCCTGTTTATGTCCGGATTAATTAATGGTTTGGTTGTGCCGGAAGGCATGGAGGAAAGTAGTAGCCGGCTATGCTCATAACAGCAAAGAACCAATTGCAGAGAACGTTCGAAGTCAACGTCGGAACAATAAATATCGGGTGATATATCGTTGTTCTCGAATTGGCGAATGCGCGTTTGAATCATGCTGATACGCATCACCAGAAACGCATAGCGTTTGATTACCGCCTGCAAGTCATCGTTGTTCTCGAGCGACACATCGGTTAGCAATTTAGCAAACAGCTTATTTAATCGGTTCCATTGCTTATTGCTGAAATGGAACATAGCCGGATGGTTCAGGCAGAAGTTATATAGTTGAGTGACACGCTGTGCCAGGAGTTTGAAATGCTCCTCGAAGGAGATGAGGTTGTCGCCCATTTCTTTCCAGAAAGGCATCTCCCGAAATGTATAATAGATGATGCGGCTCGCCATACCGTTCTCGGTGTTTTCGAGCAATCCGTTCAATTGCCCCGGCGTGCCGGTGAGGAAGAGTGCCAGCATGGGATGCCGAATGTAGATGGGGCGCATGCCGTTTGTTTTATAGGAGGAGTCGATATTTTCGTGTTCGAAGCATTTGCAGATGATGTTGTCGAAGTTGCCGCAATCGAGGTGATTGGCATTCGATAGAGTCTGTGCTTCGGTATCGAAGATAATGCTTCCTTGCGAACCGTTATCCTGCATCTGTATTTGCATACGGGTGTAACTGGTAGTGGCGGGGATAATCAGCATTTTGAAGGGAGGAGTCTGAGGTTCTTCAGGCTGATCTTCTTCTGTTTTGTTTTTGTGTGATGCCTGACTTTGCCAGGCATTGTGTGCACTTTTATAGTTTTGTTGCTGTAGATCGCTATTTGCCAAAATCTGGCTATGAATATCTTCGATCAGGTAACGTCCGGTTTGTGCGATGCTTTTGCCACTGCCTGCCGGAGCGATGACCACGCAGTAGAGGTGAGGTGAATACTTCTTGTGATTGTAGATGCCGAAAGTGTAGGGGAGCACGGCACTTAGTGCGGTTAGGTTGGATAGAAATGATATATCCCGTTCGCGAGAGGTGCATTCTTCGAGCATACAGTCGTTGAGCAAATCGGGCAGATTTATATACAAATCATCCGGGAATATGGGCGTTGATTTACGCAATTCTTCGCCTTGCCAATAGCTTTCTTCGGCATCTGTTTCTTTTTCAATATGGTCATAGTGTCCATTTGTCCATTTGTCCATTTGAGAAGCAGATGGATGCTGAGTCAATGATGGACTGTTTTGAGAGATAACTTGTTTATAACCAGATGATAAAACCGCTCTTAGCTCTGCCAAGGGGAAATCGGTACCCTCCAAATAGGTGCAAAGTTCACGTAAAATGACCTTTTCGGAATACTGTCTTCGGCAGGCTTCGCAAGCTAGTTTAAAGAGGTTGGTATGCCGCTTTCCGGAGGTGAGTGGGTTTAGGAAAATATAGGACGAAACGAATAGCTTTGTTTCCTTATCTATGTTCGAGAAACTCTAAAAAAAGCTTGAAAGTGACGGCGAGTTAGAAAATAAATTCCTCTCTCAGTATCTCATTCTTTTCAGCCTAACTGGCATATAACCAATTTGAGTGAAAACAGACACAAGAGAGAAGAAAACTAGTTTTTCTAGAAATAGCAACTTGCAGATAGGCTAATCTATATGCCTAACTTTCTGCATTCTCTCGGATTAGATGGTAGTTTAATCCGAGTGTTAGGCAACGATTCTATTTACCTCTTTTCGGTTGCGAGCGTTGGTTGGCTTGCGCCTTTTTGGGAGATACTCTTGATTTTCCCACCCGTAGTCCGCTTCCTGCTTTCTTTTTTGAATGTTTTTCTTTGGGTGCTTCTTCCGTAAATTTGGCAGGAGACTTATCTTGTTTGGATGTTTTGCTAAAGTTGTAAACGCTATTTGCTTTGCGGTGATCATGTTGTATATCATACATTTCCAAAGCTTTGTTCATAGCCTTATTGCTATTCGTTGGCTTCTTGGATTGAGCAACTGATTCTGATTTGTCCAATAGGTCGAATAAGCCTTCCAGTTCGCTAGCGGTTAGATTCCTCGAACTACCTTGCCCTAGACTACCCAATTTAATATTCATAATCTGGATGCGCTCCAACTTGACTACCTCATAGTCGAAATACTCGCACATACGACGAATCTGGCGATTAAGCCCTTGAACCAAAGAGATTTGGAAGGTATAAGGATTGATTTCGGTAATCTCACAACGACGAGTTACCCGGTCGAGGATTGGAACACCCTGTGCCATCTTGGTCAGAAACTCTTTGGTAATCGGTCTGTCTACTTTTACCAAATACTCCTTTTTATGATTATTTCCTACGCGAAGTATCTTGTTTACAATATCTCCATCGTTTGTCAGGAGAATTAAGCCCTGTGAATCTTTATCTAAGCGACCGATGGGAAATATACGTTGCTCATGGCTGATGTAATCAACGATATTATGAGCTTCCTGGGTATCTGTTGTGGAAACGATCCCAACAGGTTTATTAAAAGCAATATATATAGGTTCGATTTCGTTTTGAATGACTTCCCCGCATACTTTGACTTCTTGTCCGGGCAACACGCGCATTCCAATGCTTGCACGTTTGCCGTCAATGGTTACATGTCCGTCTTCAATAAGTTGGTCAGCTTTGCGTCGAGAGCAATAACCTGAACCACTGATATATTTGTTAAGCCTATATTCCATCTTTCGGTTTACTATGTATTATAACTGAGATTACTTAAACTTTATTTTCGACAAAGATATGGCAATAATACTGAATCAGCATTTTTTTATTTTGTAAATTATGACTAATTATAGAATTAATCTCCCAGAAACTGAATCAGAGAACGATAATGAACGACTATTGATCTCCGGCGTTCATTTAGATAAGCCGGTAATTAATAGGTGCTTGTGATAGAAGCGCAGCCAATTGACCACTTGATATGCCTCGAGTTAATTAAATCGATATTTCAGTGGAGATGTTCCCGATCTGCGTTTGAAAAACTTGCAGAAAGAAGAAGAGTCCGAAAAGTGAAGCTCGTCCGCTATCTGTTGAATGGTACGGTCGGATTGGCTGAGTAAGATACGAGCTTCGCTGTATAGCATCTCGTAAACAAAGTCAGTGATGGTCTGTCCCGTCAGCTTTTTGACAATAAGCGTAAGGTATTGCGGGGTAATATGTAACTTGTCGGCATAGAACGAGACTAAGTGCTCCGATTTAAAATGATCTTTTAATAAGCTGATGAACGATTGGAGTATCTGTTCCGAGCGGTTCAGGTTTACTTCCGATGGATTTAAGCTTGCGTAACTTTCGTAGATATTAATCCATTCTAAAAGGAAAGTCACAAATTGATTTTGGAGTATTTCTTTTAAAAAGATGTGTTTCGTCTGTTTGAGGCGGTTTTGCATACTTTGCATGCAGTTATTTAGCGTCACATAGTCGGCAGGCAGGAGCCCGAATGCCGGATTGCTGTATAACTTCAGACTACGGTTCAGGTGTTTGAATACCTTTTCCATAGAAGGAACAATATCCAGAAAGGGCTTGTTAACCGCCAGAAGCTTGCCTGCTATTTGAGGGGTTACTTCGATAAATTGCACAATATGCAGTGGAGTTAAAACTAATATTCCGGGAGACTTGAGCGTTTGAGTTTCATAATTAACCGAAATCGAGACCTCGCCCTCACTTAGCAGTAAATAGACGTAAGCATCCAGATACAATGTTGCGAAATGTTCCGGTTTGAAACAAGCTATGTCGATATCCTGGCAAGTTACTTCATGATTTGATAGTTCTTTCCGATGTTTGGCATATAAAATATCCTTGAAATCGGTAAAAAAAAGATTCTTTCCCATACCTATTGACTGTTAATTACTTAGCAAAGATAAAAAAGAAATAGATTCAAACAAAACCATTTTGTTACTAAACAGAACTTTGTCTGTCTGCTCGAGCGCGGTACCTTTGTCTTCTAAAAAAAATGGTTAATAGGAATCTGGTCATAATAAGCTGTCTTCTTCTCTTTTCACTAGGAGTTTTTCCAAAAGATAAGGAAAAGGTGCATTATTCTTTATCCGATATTTTTGCCCTAGCCGATCAAAATAGCCATCAGTTAAAGGTCTCACAAGTGGGGATCGAGAAGGCTGACCGCGCGGTAAGAGTAGCCAAAGACGGAAAGCTTCCGGTTATTGAAAGTTTTTTGGGCGGTAGCTATATTGGCAATCAAACCTTGATGTCGCGCGGCTTCGCGGATGCATCTTCGGTTGCTACTCCTCATTGGGGCAATGCGATGACTTTAGAAATCAAACAATCGATCTACGAGGGTGGGAGTATAACGGGGGCAATTACGCTGGGTGAATTAGAGAGCCAGTTAGCACGTTTACAGCATGAACAAAATAAGCAGGAAGTACGCTTCACACTTTCATCTTGGTATCTTTCTTTATGCAGACTATGCAATGAAGAGAAGATTTACCTGAGTAGCAAGCATCAGGCAGAACAATTGCTGGAGCAGATGCGGGCTTGCTTCGAACAAGGTACTGTGCTAAAGAGTGATGTGACTCGGTATCGTTTATATTTGAAAGATATCGAAATTGAATTGGAGAAAATTCAAAATCAGCAAACGACTTTGAATTACTATCTACTGACAGTCACAGGGCTCCCCTCACACATTAAAATTCAACCTGATGAATCTTACCCGCACGCCGAAGCGAAAGTTACCGGTGATACCGAATGGCAACAAGAAGTGAACTTAAATTCATTCCGGATTAAGACGGCTCGGAAAGAGGAAGCCATCTTCTTTCAGCAGATCGAGAATGCCCGGTCGGCAAAGCGTCCCTCCATTTACCTATGGGCCTCCGAGAGTTTGCAAGGTCCTATTGTTTCAGCCATGCCTCCAATTAATAAAAATTTGAATAATTGGCAGCTTGGTGTCGGACTGCGCTTTACTATTTCCTCTTTCTACACCGCCAACAAGAAAGTGCGGCTGCATGAAAGTGCATGGCGACAATCTAAAGAAAACCTGCAGCTGACCATCGATAGAGAGCAGATGGAGGTCAACGAGGCCTATCTGAAATGGACTGAATCAGTAAACCAGCTCAAAGTGAGGGAAGAATATAAGGAATTGGCTGATGAGAACTATGAGGTGGTGTCGGAACGTTACCTCAATGGGCTGGCTATTGTTACCGAAATGTTAGATGCCAGCACCGAACAGCTTTCCGCCGAATTGAAACTAGCAAACAAACGAATCGAAATATATTATAATTACAGTAGACTTAAAAAACTAGCAGGACTTTTATAAAAACTATGAGCCAAAGAAAGAAACATCGAAAATATATCATCAACGGAATTGTTGTATTGATTGTGATTGCGATCAGTGTTTATGTGAGCATTTACTCCCTTCACTTGGGAAGAGTAGAGTACACGGATAATGCCCAGGTGAAAAGATTGATAGTGCCGGTACATTGTCGAGTGAAAGGCTATGTTCGGGAAATCTGTTTTGACGAGTATCAGCCCGTTTCCAAGGGAGATACTTTAGCCATTATCGAAGATATGGAATATCGGTTGGAAGTTGCACAGGCAGAAGCTAACTTTCAACAAGTTCGGGCCGATAAGTCGGCAGTGTATACGTCATTGCAGACTGCGAGAAACAATATTTCCGTGTCCGATGCTTCCGTCGAAGAAGTACGCGTGAAAATGGAAAATGCAGTGACGGAATATAATAGGTACCACGCTTTATTTGCCAAAGGCGCTGTAACCCGCGAACAGTACGAGGCGATAAAAACCAATCGAGATGTCGCCCAAGCACATTACGATATGCTGGTGCATCAGAAACGTTCGGTGGTGTTGGTAAAAGACGAACACGGACATCAGGTAAGTCAGTCCGAGGCTTTGTTGGAACTATCGGAAGCTCATTTGGAAATGGCCAAGCTGAACCTTTCGTATACCGTTATAAAAGCCCCTTGTGATGGCGTTACCGGAAGGAAGAATGTTCAAACCGGACAATTTATGCAAGCCGGAGATATCTTGGTCGATCTGGTGGATAAGCATGATATTTGGGTAACTGCCTACTACAAAGAATCACAAATAACCCGCATCAATGACGGGCAGACTGTAGATGTCAAAGTCGACGCTTGTCCGGGAGTTGTATTTAAAGGAAAAGTGAAATCGATATCAGATGCTACCGGAGCCAGCTTTTCGCTAATTCCGCAAGATAATTCTACCGGCAATTTTGTGAAAGTGCAACAACGTATACCCGTACGTATTGAATTTATAGAAGAAAACAATCCGGTCGATATGCAGCGTCTGCGTGCCGGAATGAATGTTGAATGTTTGGTAAACTATTAAATGGTAAAAGGTACACATGATCCCGCCCGGATATTAGCATGTCGAGACTTCGTACCCGATTGGTTACGGTTTTGGTCTATCATTTTAATAACCTTGGTATATTTATTCTCAGGAGCTATCCAACTGGCTTCTGCCGGACAGCAGGTGGGTGGACTATCTTTCTTGCAGAAAGATACACAGATGATTGGGTTCTCGGCTTTCGTTGGGATGAATATGATTTTTCCGATGTTGTTTAGACTTCGTTTTCGTTTCTCTACCAAAACGATCCTAACCGCTGTGACGATAATCCTGATCATCTGTCATTTGTTGACATTGTATACGGTGAATGTCCCCTTGCTGTGCTTCATCAATTTTATAGCCGGTACATTTCGGATGTTAGGGGCTTTTGAAACCATGGTATGCATCCAACTTCTTATTACCCCTACGCGAAGTTACGCAGTGTTTTACGCGGTTATCTTTTTCATTGTGCAGGGGAGTGCCATCTTCTTCAGTGCTCAGGTGGCATATATACTGCATTATCTTAGTTGGTATCATTTGCATATCGTTATTATCTTATTGTTGATCTGGACGCTTTTGATGGTCTATTTCTTGTTTCGGCAGTATCGATCGATGAAGAAGATACCACTTTACGGTATTGATTGGGCAGGTTATGCCCTGTGGTGCATCTCGTTATCTTTGATTCTCTTTATTGCCATTTATGGGAAACATTACGAGTGGTTTCATTCACCGCATATCTGTTGGGCTACAGTTGGCCTGATAGGTACATTGGTGTTGAATCTTTATCATATGTTTCATGTGAAGCGGCCCTATATCAGTCTGGAAACGTGGCGATATCCCAATATGGGGAAGCTCGTCCTGCTATTTCTGGCTTTATACATCTCTTTGGCAACTCCCATGACCCTGCAAAATAGCTACATGGCAGGCATTCTTAAATTTGATTCCATACATATAGTACTCTTAAACTGGTTTGTTTTGGGGGGAATGTTGCTGAGCGTTGGTTTGTGTTATGTATGGTTTGTCCGTAATAAATACCGGATTAAGCCGATGATCTTTGTCGGTTATGCTTGTGTGGTGCTTTATCTGCTGCTGATTTACTGTCAGATTGATCCGCAGACAAATATAGAATCGTTCTATGTGCCGGCTGTTTTGCGTGGGATAGGCCTCTTATTGCTCTACATTGTGCTGACACTCTACATTGCCAATATCGTACCGTTCAAACACAACTTTCAGGCGTTGTGTATCATGGGATTCATCCGAATGTCACTGGGAACGGTGCTCGGTTCATCCCTGATCGACAATTGGATGCATTATTTAACAGAGAAGAATAGTCTGTTGCTGAGTCCGGAATTAGATTCAGTCAATACCGTCTTTCAAGCAAGCGGACTAAGTCAAGTAACTCAAGAATTGAGCAGGCAGGTTATGATGGTGAGTATGAAAGAGATATATGGATACATGGCTATGGCAGGTATTCTTATTCTCATTATTATTCTTTTAGAAAAAGAGATGAAGCGATTGAATCTCTTCTTCCCTAAGTTGAAAACGATTCGGCATATCTTCAAGCGCGCGGTCGATTTCGATAGAAAGAGTTGAGCCGGAAAGGCTGCATAATACGTAAAAAACGGGATTGGCGTCTTTACTTCTTCGAAAGAATCAGATGAGTCGGTAAACCTTTTTGTCACCTTGGTTGTTCTAACTAAAATTGAATGAAAAATGAAAAAGAACATTTATCTTTTATTGTCTTTTGTGATGTTGTTGGCTACTTCTTGTTCCACAACCTCCTCAGTTAGGTACACAGTCGCTTCTCAAAACGCTGACTGTGTAGGTGTTGGACCTCAGAAATGCTTGCTAGTCAAAAAAGGAAATGCAACTGAATGGGAATATTTTTATAGCAATATAGAAGGCTTTCAGTATGAACCGGGATATGAATTTGTGTTGAAGGTGAAAGAGGAGAAACTGGAGAATGTGCCGGCAGACGCCTCTTCTATTAAATATGTGCTGGTGAAGCAGATTTCTAAAGAACAAAAAGAATCAGATAATCTTCCCCCTGCCGTACAGCAAAAAGCTCAGGTACTCCGTATCAATGCACAGGTAAAGTGTTGTCTATCGAATCGGAGAATATCGGACGGGGTGCAGCTGCTGGGAAGTTTGAAGTGAAAGTCGTTCAACTGCAAGTGACAAGTTCAACTAATAGTGATATTAAAGAAGGAGAGACTATCTATTGTGAATTGATTGCAACTCCCAAAGTCGACCCTAAAGTGGGAAGAGAATACGTGTTCAAAGCTCGTAACTTACATCCTGCTCATGCCAAAGGCAAATATCTGTTAGAAACCGATGTGATGGATTTAGTAAGATAAACAGCCCTTTTATGAAAGAAGATAGCCAATCATTGCCTGATTTTCAGGTAAAGATTGGCTATCGTTTTTTTTGCGTTAAAACTCCAGGTCGATTACAAAACCTTCGTGGCTTCTGATGTTAAATACATTGTTATTGTCGAACATTAAATATTGTCCCTTTATTCCGATCAGCGTTCCTTCAACTCTCGGGACTTTCTTCAGATTGACGGAGTTTATCTTTAAGGGAAATCTTTCTACCGGGTATTCCAAGTGAAAGATCTGTTCATCTTCCAAAATGTACTGTTTAAGTTCCTCCGGGATAAATGTTCGTATTTCTTCTTTTTTGCCCGCAAGGTCCTCAAACACGGCATTGTCGATCAACATCTTTCGGTAATTGGTTTTGTCGGACAGGTGTTGTTTGAGGGCTACCTCAATCAATCCGGCTTCAAATCGGTTTGTTGTTTCAGCCAGTTTTATCGCGTATTCAGCTCCCTGATCTATCCAGCGGGTGGGAACTTGCGATTTCCGAGTTACTCCAACCTTAATGCCTCCTGAGTTTGCCAGATACACGATGTGCGGTTGCAGTTGGGCCTCTGCCTCTATCTCCAGGTTCCGGTCTGCTTGCCCCAAGTGAGCGGTGGAGAGTTCCGGATTGACTACCCATCTGCCTGTATGTGGTGATGTGAAATAACAATTCTTGCAACATCCCATGGCGAAGATTTCTTTTTCTTTGCCACACTCCAGACATTGGTAGTGGTTAAAACTGATTGCTATTTTTTGCTCCAGCAGTTGATTGACGGAAATTGTTTCGTCGTTCAAATTGAGGGTATATTGAATTGGAGAGCTGTACGCTGCTTGCATTTTGGTTATTACTCCGGTTGTTTTCATGAGGGGTTATGTATTTTATCGTTCATATCTATGCTACAATGAGCTGTATGCAAAGATAAGAAAAGCCTGGTTTTAATAGCCCTTTTCTAAACTAACTTAAAACTATTTTAATCCGTATATCAGTATTTTATGCTAAACAGCATCTAAATGAGGGCTTTTCTTACTTATTTCCAGTCGGAAGTGTTATCTTTTATTTATGAGATTGTTTTTTAAATATATTCTTTCTACTTTGGCGTACTAATTTATCGAACTGTATAAAAATAGAGAGAGATGAAGAAAATAATGTTCGTTGCGGCAACTTTGTTGCTTACTACCTTTTTGAATGCACAAAATGGAGTTGTTAAGCTTAAGAATCCGGATACAACCCGTGGCACTTCTGTGATGAAAGCATTGGCCGATCGTAAATCTACCGGTGAGTATTCCGATAAACAGTTAAGCCTGGGAGATCTGTCCGACTTGCTTTGGGCAGCTAACGGTATAAATCGCCCTGAGAATGGGAAAAGAACAGCGGCATCTGCTATGAATAGGCAAGATGTTAGCGTCTATACATTCACACCGGAAGGAGTGCACTTATATAATGCGGAGGGGCATGAGTTGATTCCGGTAGCTAAAGGCGATCATCGAAAACTGTTTGGAGAACGCGGAATGTCTCCGCTTATCATTTTGCTGGTTACAGATATAACCAAGTTTGGTGAAGTGGGAACAGCGGAGATTCGGAAAGAGTGGGGTGCTATTGATGTAGGGCTTGTTTCACAAAATATAGCATTGTTCTGTTCGGCTACCGGGATAGGAACTAAACCACGTGCAAGCATGGATCGGGATGGCATTAAAAAAATACTCGGATTATCCGAGGGGCAGTTGCCTATACTGAACCATTCCGTAGGTTATCCCAAGTAAAGAACTCGTTTTGTGTAGCAAGAAGTCGGGATGCCTATCAAGGCTTTTTGTTATATAATAATGTGTTGCCGTAAATTTGCACTTGGTTAAGCAAGCTGTAAATCAATGCTTCTGAATTGCCCTTTTTACGCTGGTTTCTTATGAGTTACGTGCAAAAAGGGGAGTGAAATAATAGTTAATAAATCTTCTTAAACCGTGCTCGTTAAAAAATAATTCTTATGTTTGTGGCGGCTATGACGAAATTAATTTGCTGTATATTCATTTTTACTCTTCTGATATTGAGGATTAACACAACTCTTGAAGGATGGAAGAAAGCCCGTATTAACGACGGTCTCTCTCTCTTTGCTATTTCTGCAAAATCAAGTGTTTTTGTTCTGTCTTCCGTTATCGAACACGGCTTTTGTAACCTACTACATGGAAGACTAATGACTATGAACCGAACAGCTGATGAGGGTATCTTAGTATCCTCTTTTCTATCTAAAAAAACGTCTTTTTCCGGCCTCTTCAACTTTAATCCTGTTACTGCAATTATGCAGGTGTTGGAGGTACGAAATGTTGGCCTACCGGTCAATAGGGGAGAAGACACTTTACTTAAAGCAAACTACGTAAAATATTCCAGTCGGCATTATCTTTATAATCGAACTCATATTTTAACTTAGTGGCTATACGTAATAGTGAATGAGCAATTCACTTGATACACTTGTATTTTAAATTAGAACCTTTTTATATTCTTAATTAACATGGAAAACAATGTAAGTCTTTCCAGATGTTTGGAACAAGAAACCGGGGTTAATGTATTTGACTGTTATCAGTGCGGTAAATGTACTGCCGGATGTGTATTAGCGACAGAGATGGAATATCCTCCAAGCTATATCATGCGGTTGTTGCAGACTAAAAATACGGCAAACGACCAACGTGTACTTCATTCCAATGCTATTTGGATTTGTTTGAATTGTGAAAATTGCATTGCCAGGTGCCCTAAAGAGATCGATATTCCTAAGGCCATGGACTATTTGCGTGAACAATCACGTGTGCAAAAGTGTGTGAATAAACAAGCTCGCCCTGTGGTTGCCTTCCATTCTGCTTTTCTTGATTCGGTAAAGTATACCGGTCGTCTCTACGAGGTGGGACTGGTTGCCGGTTTCAAAGCGCGTACGTTCCGTGTGGTACAGGACCTGAACGTAGCTCCCGGTATGTATCTGAAAGGAAAGCTGAATTTACTTCCTGAACGTGTCAAAGATCCGTCTAAGATTAAAGCGATCTTTAAGCGTACCATAGACAACACGAATAAAAAATAAAGTATGAAGATTGGATTCTACCCCGGATGCTCTTTAAACGGAACATCCCGTGAATATAACGAATCAGTCAAAGTTCTGGCTAAAGCAATGAATATTGAATTAGTCGAGATCAAAGACTGGAATTGTTGTGGAGCTACAGCGGCCCATTCCATGAGTAAGGCTTTGTCCTTGGCGCTGCCGGCTCGTGTACTTGCATTAGCCGAACAGCAAGGGCTTGATGAAGTAGTAGTTCCTTGCGCTTCGTGTTACAACCGTCTCACGGTCACTCATTATGAGTTGACGCATGATGAAGCGTTGAAAGAAAGTGTGCTAACTGCCAGCGGAATGCCCTATTATGGTAAAGTGAAAATATTGAATGTGTTGCAGCTTATTGAAAAATATATGCTGGATACACTTTCGGATAAAGTAGTGGAGCCTTTTGCTCATCAGGTAGCCTGCTATTACGGTTGTCTGTTGGTGCGCCCACATAAGATCTTAAAGTTCGACCGGTTGGAAGACCCGCAGAGCATGGATAAGATCATGGCGCTGATTGGTGCTAAGCCGCTTGACTGGGCATTTAAAACCGAGTGTTGCGGTGCGGGCCTTTCGGTATCCCGTACGGAACTGGTTGGAAAACTGTCGGGTAATATCTTGAAGGATGCGGACGACCGGGGAGCCGAAGCGGTGATTGTCGCTTGTCCCATGTGTCATTCTAATCTGGATATGCGTCGTCCGGCTGCTAACCAATACTTGAACCAAACGATAACAACACCTGTATTGTATATAACGCAGGCCATAGGATTGGCGATCGGATTGTCTCCGAAAGAGTTGGGACTTCAACGCCATTTTGTAAAGGTAAACTTAAAGGAGGCTGAAGCATGTCAAAAATAGGAGTTTTTATTTGTCATTGCGGTGAAAATATCGGAGCGACTGTCGATTGTGAGAAAGTAGCTGAAGAAGTAGCAAAGATTGAAGGAGTTGCATGCGCAATCGACTATAAATATATGTGTTCCGATCCGGGACAGACGTTAATTAAGAATGCGATTAAAGAACATGGCTTGGATGGGGTTGTGGTAGGGGCTTGCTCGCCTCGTATGCACGAACCGACTTTCCGTCGGGCTTGTTCGGAGGCAGGAATGAATCCGTATTTGTGCGAAATGGCCAATCTGCGTGAGCATTGTTCATGGGTACATGAAAAAGGAGAACCGACTACTCGCAAGGCTATCGATATCGTTAAGAGCCTGGTAGAGAAAGTAAAGCGTAACCAGCCGTTAGATCCGATACGGGTGCCTATCACGAAAAAGGCATTGGTAATCGGAGGAGGTATTGCCGGTATTCAAGCTAGTTTGGATATTGCCAACTGCGGTCATCAAGTCATTTTGGTCGAAAAAGATCCTTCTATCGGTGGACATATGTCACAGTTATCCGAGACTTTCCCTACGTTGGACTGTTCTCAGTGTATTTTGACTCCCCGTATGGTGGAAGTTGCCCAGCATCCGAACATTACGCTTTATACGTATGCGGAATTAGAGAAACTAGAAGGATTTATTGGTAACTTTAAGGCTAGCATTCGACTGAAAGCGAAGAGCATAGACGAAAAGTTGTGTACAGGTTGCGGACTTTGTACAACCAAATGTCCAACGAAAAAGATACCTAGTGAGTTTAATGCAGGTTTAGGATTGCGTACGGCTATTTATGTACCTTTTCCTCAGGCTGTTCCCAATAAACCGGTTATTGATAGAGTAAACTGTACGCATTATCGTACCGGAAAATGTGGAGTTTGTGCAAAAGTATGCCCAACTGGGGCTATTCGCTTCGAACAAGAAGATCGTATTATTACAGAAGATGTAGGAGCAGTAGTGGTTACTACCGGATTTAACGTGCTCGACACAGACTTCTTCCCGGAATATGGCTATGGAAAATATAAGGATGTAATCACCGGTTTGCAGTTCGAACGTTTGGCTTCGGCTTCCGGACCTACTTTAGGTGCTATACGTCGTCCGTCGGACGGGCAGATACCGAAGAAGATTGTATTTATAGCCTGTGCAGGTTCGAGAGATCCGGCGAAAGGCATACCATACTGTTCTAAGATATGTTGTATGTATACCGCCAAGCATGCGATGCTTTATCAGCATAAAGTACATGATGGCGAGTCTTACGTGTTCTATATGGATATTCGGGCTGCTGGAAAGAACTATGAAGAGTTTGTACGGCGTGCCATTGAAGAAGATGGCGTGAATTATCTGCGTGGACGTGTGGCACGTGTATACGAAAAGAATGGAAAACTGATTGTCAAAGGGGTCGATACTTTGCTCGGAGCTACTCCGGTAGAGATAGAAGCCGATATGGTGGTGCTTGCTACGGCAGGCGTATCCAATAAGGGAGCGGAAGAACTTGCACAGAAAATGCATATTTCGTATGACCCGTATCACTTCTTTGCGGAAGCGCATCCTAAATTGAAGCCGGTAGAGACAAATACTGCGGGTATTTATCTGGCAGGAGCTTGTCAGGCACCGAAGGATATTCCGGAAACCGTAGGAACTGCTTCCGGAGCAGCCGTAAAAGTTGCCGGTTTGTTCTCACAAGCTAATCTGGTTCGTGAACCGTTGGTAGCTGTGGTCAATCGGACCGCTCCTCCTATGTTCAGTACTTGCGTGGGATGTTTCATGTGTCAGACGGCTTGTCCGTATCAGGCTATTGAGCGTGAAGATATAAAAGACCGGAGTGGAAATGTTATCAAACAGGTAGCCCGAGTAAATCCGGGACTTTGTCAGGGATGTGGAACCTGTGTTTCATTCTGTCGCTCGAAATCTATTGATATCCAGGGCTATTCCAATGAGCAGGTTTATGCTGAAGTAATGGCATTGTTGAACTCTTAAAAGCAAATGTATGAACGAAAATAAAACAGAATTTGAACCGAAAATTATAGCTTTCGTCTGCAACTGGTGTACGTATGCCGGTGCCGACCTGACAGGAACAAGCCGGTTGAAATATGCGACGAATGTAGAAATCGTTCGTTTCCCTTGTACGGGTAGAATCGATTTTATGCTTTTGTTGAAGACATTTGCAGGAGGCGCAGACGGTATTATTGTTTCCGGATGTCATCCGAACGACTGTCATTACACTTCAGGTAATTTCCACGCACGCCGTCGTTGGATTGTATTCCGTGGATTACTTGATTTCTTGGGAATAGATGTACGCCGCATACGCTACTCGTGGGTGTCGGCTGCCGAAGGTGCCAAATGGGCGGATCTGGTCAACGAAACCGTTGCCGAAATACGCGAACTTGGCCCTTACGAGGAATATAACAAGGTCCTTAACTATCTTGAAAAGGAGGAAGCTTATGAGTAAGTTGACAGAAATAGCAGCTAAGTTGCTGCAAGAAAATGAGGTAGCCTTGGTTATCGGGTATGAAGAAGGCAGCCATGGGCCTCGTCCGTTCTTTTGCAAGAAAGCGGAAGACGCCTCCAGATTATTGCTTGATGAGCGTTGTCTGAACAATCTGGCTGTATATTTAACTAAACCCGCATTGTTGGGAAGTGGTAAAGTCGCGCTGATTGCTAATCTCTCTTCTTTGCGCTCGGTATTGCAGCTCTCAGCTGAAAACCAATTGCAAGAAGATCGGTTTGTAGTCCTGACCGCTGATTCGCAGGGAGAAGTGGTTCGTTTCGGTGGATTTGCCGAAATTGAAACTTATTTAGCCAATTTCCCTTTAAATGTTCGTGAAGAAGATCGTAAACTGCTCGAAGAGCTGAAAGCGATGCCTCGTGAAAATCGTTGGAACTTCTGGATTAACGAGATGGGCAAGTGCATTAAGTGTTACGCTTGCCGGGCGGCTTGTCCGTTATGCTACTGCACCCGTTGCATTGTAGAGGTGAACTGTCCGCAATGGATTCAACCTTGGTCGACTCCGTTGAGTAATATGGAATGGCAGATTAACCGCGTGATGCATATGGCAGGACGTTGTGCCGGCTGTGGAGCTTGTAAAGAGGCTTGTCCCGTGGGTATACCTATACACCTGATGACGCAGAGTATAATGGGAGACATTCATAAAGAGTTTGGATTGGCACCCGGAAGTGTCAGCAAAACGGGTAATGTACTCTCTACTTTTAAGGTAGAAGATAAAGAGAACTTTATAAAATAGAAGCGATGGAAAATCTACATATTAGTAAAGAAAGCCTTGAGCAATGGCTTCATCAGATGGTGGAGTCCGGTAAGCGTGTATTTGCTCCCGTAGAATCAGGTG
The DNA here is from genome assembly GCF_000517545.1 of Bacteroides reticulotermitis JCM 10512. Lineage (GTDB taxonomy): Bacteria > Bacteroidota > Bacteroidia > Bacteroidales > Bacteroidaceae > Bacteroides > Bacteroides reticulotermitis. Next base: position 26,590 of record NZ_BAIV01000010.1, read on the forward strand.
GAAAAGTTGATTTCAAGCGTGTTGCTGTGGGAGATAAAGTTGCGACTGACTATGTGCAGACAGTGCAATCGGCTAAACGGTTTGCTTTTCCGAAAGCGGAAGTTTTATTTTCTTACCGCAAGGAAGGAAAAGAGACAAACTTGCAGGAGCCCGATCTGGGAGCGATTCCGGAAGCTATTCTTTGGAAGATACGCCCTTGTGACGTGGCAGGTTTTAGTCCGCTGACCGGAATATTCAATTGGGACTACGAAGATAAGTTCTATAATGCACGTCGGAAAAAACTGACACTGATCAGCTTTAGCTGTATCCATTCGGATCAATCCTGCTTCTGTACGTCAGTGAATGGTGGCCCGGGCAATACACAAGGAAGTGACGTGCAAGTTACGGAACTACCTGACGGAAGTGCTTTAGTTGAAGTTCTGACTGAGAAAGGAGAAGCGTTGGCGAAACAGTATTTAGCAGATGCTAGTCCGGCAACAGACGTGGAAAAAGAGAAGTACTTGGCAACTGTTCCCGTTCGTTTTACACCGGAAGCTATCCGGGAAAAACTGGAAAACGCATTCGACAGCCCCATTTGGAAAGAGCAATCTGAGCGTTGTCTAGGCTGTGGTGCTTGTGCTTTTGTTTGTCCTACTTGTGCTTGTTTTGATATGCAGGAAAACGCGAAGGGAACTTCCGGGCAACGTGTGCGTTGTTGGGACTCTTGTGGTTTCTCTTTGTTTACGCTGCATACTTCCGGACATAATCCCCGTTCGACTCAAAGTACCCGTTGGCGCCAGCGTATTCTGCACAAATTCTCTTATATGCCCGACAGAATAAAAGAAACCGGCTGTACGGGATGCGGGCGTTGCTCGCGTGCTTGTCCCGTAGATATGAACATATATGAACATTTAACATCGATAGCTAATCATGGATGAAAAGTCTGAAAATATATATCTTCCTCACCTGATGGTGATAGAGAAAATAACGAAGGAAGCCCCCGGCGTCAAAACTTTCCGTTTACGGTTTAAAGATGAAAAAGAAGGTGAAGATTTCCAATTTATAGCCGGCCAGTTCGGTGAGTATTCCGCTTTTGGTGAAGGCGAGTCAACATTTTGTATCGCTTCCTCACCCACTCGCAAAGGATACATTGAATGTACATTCCGCCAAGCCGGGCGAGTTACGACCGGATTATCTAAACTCGAAGAAGGAGACACGATGGGATTTCGTGGCCCTTTTGGAAATACATTCCCGCTCGATGAGTGGAAAGGAAAGAACCTCTTGTTTGTAGCCGGAGGTATTGCGCTTCCTCCCATGCGTTGTGTCATCTGGAATGCACTCGATACGCGTGAGAATTTCAAAGACATAACAATTGTTTATGGAGCTAAGTCTGTGAATGATTTGGTCTATAAAGAAGAGTTGAAGGAATGGGGAAGCCGTCCGGATGTAAAGCTAGTAACAACCGTAGACCCGGGTGGAGAAACTCCCGATTGGAAAGGAGAAGTAGGCTTTGTACCTTCCGTTCTGGAAGCTGCCTCTCCTAATAGCGAAGATACGATAGCCATTGTATGCGGCCCTCCGGTGATGATTAAGTTTACTTTCCCCGTGTTGGAGAAGCTGGGCTTTAAAGATGAGAATATTTATACAACGCTTGAAAACCGTATGAAGTGCGGAGTAGGTAAGTGCGGACGTTGCAATGTAGGCAAACTGTATGTCTGCAAAGATGGTCCTGTATTTACCAAAGCCGAATTGAACGATCTCCCTCCCGAATACTAAGTTAGTTGATATTCCTTATATAAGAAAAAGCCTGATAGCCAATCCGATTTCGGAAGAGGCTATCAGGCTTCTTTTATTTCGATGTCTTTATTTGATCATGTAAATGAGATTAATACCGGCTTTCGTAGGTCCCCAGTAATTGCGATTGCTCTCTTTTACTTTATTTCCGCATGTTCCACATTTATATTTACTATAATCCAAATGGGCATATCCGGCACCAATAGTCGTTTCGATGCTCCACCTCTTGCTTAAAATCCAGTGATACCCTACCGAAATGCCTCCTCCATATAGATTGCCTTCATAGCGAATACCTTTTAGACCAAGAATTTTGATACCTCCTACATTGTATTCGGCATAGTGTGCATGTAGGCCCATAAAGGCTCCGTTGAAACGTTCGCAGAACCAGTAACGCAGTTCCGGTTGTACTAACCAATGTTTTATTTTCTTATTATCGGAAAACTCCCAAGGATTGTAATTGGCCGAGATATCCAAGGTCAACTTGGGAGACAGGCCGAATTCGACTCCAAGGTTTGGGGTAGTGGTTGCCCCATATAAGAGATTGGTCTTTATTCCCAAAGTGGGAAGGTAGGAATCTTGTTGCTCATTCTGCGCTTGTACGATACTTGCGAGTAAGAGACTCATGCAGATTGAAAGAACCTTTTTGCTCATTATCCTATATGTTTATGGTTAGTAGGGAAAGAACACCGGATTACATTTTTGTTTTCCACGTTTTCTTCTATGGAATATAGAACACAAATCTGTCGGAAAAGTTCAAGAATAAATGTTAATGAATTTCCATTTTGCAAATAAGTACCTTATAAAATCTTTTTTATGATTTCGTTCTGAACATTTTATTTTATGGATATGTTGTAGTATGACCTTTTTCAAAGGCTAATTCTAATATATTGAAAATCAAATGTTAGTTCTTTGATTGAGGGACTAGATTTGTTCAATACTAAACTTGCCTTATACTAAGGAAATGTTTAAGGATCATGGAATTCGCTTGTTAGTATTGGCTCAGAGTAATTATTTATTTAACAATGCAAGTTATGAATTTAAAGAGTTCTTTTTTATTGGGAATGGTTGCACTCGGGCTTAATGCCTGTACCAACGACAGTGATCTGACAGGAGATCAGGGAAATGGAGAAGGAGATCCTACGTATATTACGTTGTCGGTATCTTTACCTTCTATGGGTGCCCAGAGACTGGCATCAATTTCGGGAACAGATACAAGAGCACTTCCTGAAGATTATAATCCGGATGGAGATTATGAAGGGCATGATGCGGTTGAAACTCTTGATGTGTACATGATGTCGATTGCCGACAGAACGGTAGAAACCCATCGGTTTACCGGATCTCAGATAACATCTACAGGTAGTGTTGTATCAACCAGTCAGCCGTTTAAAACAACTTCCGGAAGAAAACAAGTTCATATTGTATTGAATAGTCCTAGTCCGCTTACTGTAGCGGCACCTACGGATAATGAACTTATGGCTACCGCGGGGTTAGCCCGAATGAAGACCGTATCGGGGAAAAATTATGATGTCATCATGATGACCGGTAGTGGTGTAGCCACTATCGAACCGGACATAACGGTGCAAGAGGTGTCTAATGGTGCCAATCGTGTGTCGGTTATGATGACTCGTACAGCATCTAGAGCGATTGTTACTACTTCTGCTTCACCGGATATAAAGGATGCGAATGGAGTTACTTTGGGTACACTTTCCAATCTTACCTATTCTGTGGTGCAGGGAACAAACAAAATCTATTTTATGTCTCAAGCCAATTACGTAACATGGGGATTCGATTATGTGCCTATTGCTTCCGATTATGCTACAACTGCTTCAACTTATTATGATTATTCCGATCTGAGTACGCCGAGTGCAATACCTGCCAAACCGGTAGCAGCCGACGGTTATAAAGAGCTTCCGGGAAAATTCTTATTTGAAAACACCCATACTTTGGGGGAAAATAGGGCCAGCCATTACAAAAAAGGAAATACTGCTTATATCTTGGTTCGAGGTAAGTTTACACCTATTGCAGCAGCTATTGCAGATGGTGGGGCATTGGTTAACGGAACATTCTATGTGGGGCAGACTGATGGTAAAATCTATTCCAGCAAATCTGCTGCTCAGACGGCTGTTCAAAACCAAAAAGTTTCTGCTTACGAGAAGGGTAAGATGTTATATTTTGCTTGGCTGAACCCGGACAATATCCAATCTCCTTATAATTCACCGGTATTGAGAAATAACATTTATCACGTGAATATAAACAGTTTTGCTCGATTGGGTATGACTTGGAATCCGCTTTATCCGGAAGATCCGAATACTACTAATCCGGCCAATCCGGACCCGAAACCGTTGAATCCTGAGGAGCCGGAGAACCCTATCAGCCCGATCGACCCATTGACTGTGGAGCATACGTATATGACTGTTGATGTCAGTGTGCTGAATTGGACTGTACACTCTTATGATGTAGATTTCTGATTCGAGCAATAAGTAGGAACCTGTTTTTCGGAGAGTTATTGGTCTGCAAGTCGGCAGACCGATAACTCTCGGGGAACACGAATAAATTAACCATATGAACTTCCGATATAGCTTCATTTTAGTCATGACGTTGATTGTCTTATTCCTGTTTTGGGGATGTATTAAAGACGATTATGCCGATTGTACGCAAGGAATCAGAGTCTCGTTTTACTCCCAGAACCCTTGTCAGGCTGAGCGTAGTTATCCTGAACAAATAAAAGATCTGACACTTTTTGTTTTCGATAAAAATGAGGTGTTGGTGTCGTATAAGCAGGTGAATGCTGTTGAATTGCAAAAGGACTTTTCGCAGCTTATCGAGACCGAAAGCGGTATGTATTCCGTTTTAGCTTGGGCAGGATTGGCACCGGATCTTTATGAAATGGTTGGTCCCCAAGTTGGAACGACTCAAAAGCAGACACTTCTCTTTCGACTCAAACGAGCTTCCGAAATAGCTTCGAGTATAACCGATACGCGGCTTTATTTCGGCGAAAGCACACTGGCGTATGTTCCCAATGCAGGAGAGAAGGGGACCATCTACGAAGATGTTTCGGTTAATATGCAGGAGGTGACCAACCGGCTTGAAGTCTCAATTGAAGGTTTGCCGAACGTGCAGGACTATGAAGTTGTGATTGAATCGAACAATGGAGCGATGAATATAAACGGAACGATCGCTACCGATGAACTGATTACGCATACTTCGGAGTCAACCGATGAGTCGGGTGTGCTACATGCTCGTTTTACACTTCTGAAACTTGCCACCGGATATACCCATACAATTGTGGTACGAGATAAACCGCATGGAACAGAATTGTATAGAGGTAGTTTGTTGGGGACTCTTTTACTGAAGAACCCTTCGGTTAATTTGGATTGCGATCATGACTTTACAATTAAATTCACAACCAAGGATCAATGCAGTTGCGGCACTTATACTATCATGGAAGTGTGGGTAAACAACTGGTTGGTGCATAGTTATGAGACAGAAATGTAAGTACGGGTCAAACTATTAAGCAGCAAATTATGAGATTATTGAATAATATAGCAAAGATGCTGAGTCGGATGTCACTCTGTCTGATTCTCTCTCTGTTCGTAGGTTGTGTCGATGACGAACAGCCTACGAACCCAGAGACGAACGAACGGGCAATCATCTCCTTATCTTTACAGGCTGCATCTTCCAGTATCAATGACGATCAATCTTCGTGGGAAGATCGTGTGGACGAGCTGCGAATGATCGTATTCGACGCGAATAGCGGAAATGTGGTATTTAATCAGCGACTCTATTTTCCCAATGGGTTTAAGAACAAGAGTAAAGGTGTCAGCTTGCCAACCGGTACATTCGATTTCTACTTTTTCGCTAATGAGACGGCTTACGATCAAACGTTTGGCACAGCTTTGACGTCGTTGACGAACGTTTCGGACTTTAAGACTGACAAACGATTTAGTTCGCTTAGCTATAATCCCGACTTCTTGCCCGACGGTTCCACCTCCAGTGGACGCTTTCTAATGTCCGCCATCTATAATCAGGTGACGATTGCGAGCGGTGGGACAGAAGCCAGTCCGTTGCCGCTGAATATACCGACAAGCAAGGTAGAATTGATCAGAGCACTGGCTAAGGTGCAGGTAATCTTTAGGAAGAAAGTACCGGGAAGCGAAATTCCGGCCAATACAATTACTTCTGTGAAACTTAAAAATGTAGCATCCGACTATTCGGTTCCGCCTGTCGACAATTACTACACAGGTAGTCGTCGGGATTCAAAAACCGCCGGGTTGACACGACTGAGTTATGATCGCGACAGTCTTGGAGCGGTTCAATTCTATATTCCTGAGTTCTTAACTCAAGATGATGCTGCGGTGCATACATTGTTGAGTATTAATAATAAGGAATATCCGGTAGAGTCTGATATGTCGCATACGGGTATCTTGTTGCAACGCCGAATTGTACCTTCTATTTCACACTATAGTGTTATCCGAAATTATCACTATATCATTAATGCGTATATCAACTCCGAAGGGGGTATACAGTTGAAGGTTAACATCCAACCTTGGCACAAAGACGAATACAAGTATATCTTTCAGGATGATAAAGAGATTGTTATTCCTCCGGTAACACCTACCGATTCGAGTTTGATTATTCCTACCGAATGTGGGAAAATCGAAATGCTTAATTACAATGAGGTTTTACCTAAAGGTCTGCAAGGAGCGTATAATGATGAAGTCAACTATTACGATCCACAAGTGGGCGGACCTATTATCTATAAAGGGAACCCACCGTATTATTGCGAAAAGAAGTACGGAAAAGGATGGCGACTGATTAACTCGTGTGAGTTGATGTCGTTCCTGGCTCTTTTCGATAAGACGTATCGTATTTGGGCATCGAATACGAATGAAGGAATTAATGATAAGCTGCCTTTATATCCTTTGCGACTTCGGCAGGATGCACAGGCCTTGTTGGAGAAACTCTCCGGTGTGGACCTGTCGCAGTACGTGCTGACCGATAATGGAGTCGATCCAATGAATGATGATAAACTGGATATAATCGACAAGTACTTTACTCCGGGTGATATTATGATCAAGGAAGAAGATTTCTCAGGTGGATGGCCTTACGACGCACCGCCAATGAATAATGGAGAGAAGTGGTTTTATAGTGAGGTCGTTATTCAAGTGAGAGGTTTTTGGTATCCCGGATATTATGATTTGAGCGTTCCCGGCAATAAGGAGAAAGTGTTGTATGGAGAATTTCAGCGATACGACTATTACAGCACAGTATCTCGTTGTGTGCGAGTTGTGCAATAAACCGAGCTTATGAGAAAAATATACGGATATATAATACTAGTTCTGTTAGTGCTTTGGCTTACCAGTTGCACGGGCGAACAGGAACTTGTGTGGCAACTGCCCGAGAAGCAAGTCGTGCTCAAACTATTTGCTGAGGGTAACATCACGTCGCGCGTTATTGATTCGGATAATACAGCCGAAGAGCAGACTATCAATAACCTCAGTGTGTTTTTTACAGATCCTTCTTCGGATGCGGTAACCCATAAGTTTGTGTATTCTGGTTTTTCGGAGGTAAGTGATTATAAGCTTGTAACTCTGCCTTTAGACCCGGCTACTTTGGGCACCAAAGATATTTATGTGGTGGCTAATTGTGATAATGAAGTGGCGTTAAATGCTGTTCAAACGATAGATGACCTGAAGTTATTAACTGCTGCAAAGGTGAACAAGAACAATCTGCTACTTCCTTTGAATGGAATAGCGATGTACGGTACTACGCCCGCGTTCGACTTTAACATCGGAAGCAGAAAAGAAGCCGTGGTTACCGTGGTCAGGACCTGTGCCAAGTATCGGTTGAAGCTGACCTTCCCGGATAATCCACAGCTAAGTAGTGATAATCGCTTTTTGATAGCCAATGCGGCAACCTATACCTATATTATAAGGAACGAGAAGGCTGTGCTGACTGATAATGATTATTTCACCTACGCTTCTGCTATTCCGTTGGTTGACAATGGTTCGCAGGCGTATACCTACTCCGCTTATGTGTATGAAGCCAGTCGGATTCCCCGGTTATATTTTTATACTCATGCCGACAGTAGCACAGATAAGCGGGAATACTCGGTTGATCTGCCGGTTCCTTTCCGGAATTACTTATACGATATCCTATTGGAAGTTTATGAGTCTCCTTCCGATAGCCGTACGAGGACAGCTAATTCGGATAGTAACGCTGCCCAGGTGTGCAGAATGAGCGTGGATACCTATGACGGGAATGGAGAGCTTGTCTCTTATCAGTCAACCGAACTGCATTCGGATAAAGTCAATTAAATACCGGGATAAGGTAAATGGGATTCAATCCCATAGAGGAGGGATAAGGCGAACACAGGACAGCTTAAAACGAAAGGTTATAGGTGATTGGACAAAAGTCTACACCGGATTGTCTGTCTTATACCTAAGAAACTTTTTTCTCATGCTGATGAAACTTTTGTTTCTTGCCTGTGAGAAAAAAGTTTCATCAGCATGAAACAGCTTGAAACAACCGATGTCTTTTACCGATTCAGGCAGGCGAACCAATCACATATCGGCGATTTACATACCTTTCCTCAGTGTGTTGTTCTTCTTTTCTACGACTTATCAAAACGAAGCAATACATGCGAGAAATGCATCTAGAATGGATGGGAAACACTGCTCTTTAAGAATATCTCTTATTGTATTGATTATGTGTTTGTTGAATGCCAAATAGTGAGAGCATAATAGATGACGTGTTTTCTTTCTCGTAGGGTAGGGGCTACAGCGTAAACGGGAACATTTATATGGAGATAAACCTCTCGTTTTTAGACTATTGGGATTATCCAAAATAGTGGATAGTCCCGAATCTAAAGTATTCTATTGATACCCAATGGTGGACAGTGCCGTGCCCGAATGAAATTCCGTCATTCGCTTTAGTAATTCTCTATCACTTTATTCCCGAATATATCTTTTTTGATTGTTTTCTTATTACCTTTCTCATCCTTGATGATTGTGTTTCCAAATATGTCTTTCTCGACAGTTACTTTGCCCTGATCACTCATTATATATTCGTGACTATCTTCGGTTAAGTTTGCAGCGTATCCCTTTGTAGCAAAAGGAGACAATATGAATTGTGCTGTAAGTAGGATAAATAAATAATGTTTCATGTCGTTTGATTTTGGTTTATTACAAAAATAGGACAGGAAAACCGTACTAAATAGGTGAATACTATAATTAGCGATAGGGAAAAGTCTAAGAGTCTATACTTTATGCTAAGAGGAGAAAATATTACGGAATATTTAGATCGAATATAATCTGTGTAAGTTGATATTCTTCATAGCTTCACTGTAATACGAAAGTGGCAGTCATCCGACGCAAAAAAGAACAGCATCCGGAAAATACTTCCGAATGCTGTTCTTTTTGTGAGCCTCTTGTCGGATTCGAACCAACGACCCCGAGATTACAAATCACGTGCTCTGGCCAACTGAGCTAAAGAGGCTTTTTTAACGCTTTTTGCGGGTGCAAAGGTAGGAATTTCTTTTAATCTTGCAAATACTATGCGTACTTTTTTTATCTTTGCGTTTTAACTAGATAATTGACAAAAGATGAAGAATATTTATTTGAATGCGTTTGCTATGTTTTTTCTAGCAATAAGTATAGGCGCTTGTTCTGGGGCGAAAAAAGGAACAGTAAATGCTGAAAATGTGATAGATAGTGTAAGTAATGAGCTTTCTACACAGGCCGATAGTACCGGATATATAGTACGTGTGGGTGATGTAGCACCCGATTTCAAAGTGGTGCTTACTGATGGTCAAACCGTCTCTCTATCTTCTCTCCGGGGAAAGGTTGTCATGCTGCAGTTTACGGCAAGTTGGTGTGGAGTGTGTCGTAAAGAGATGCCGTTTATTGAAAAAGATATCTGGCAAAAGCATAAAGATAATAAAGATTTTGCGCTGATTGGCATTGACCGTGACGAACCTTTGGAAACAGTCCTGAGTTTTGCCAAGCTACCGGAGTGACTTATCCGATGGGACTTGATCCCAATGCCGATATATTTGCCAAATATGCTTTGCGCGATTCGGGTATCACACGCAATGTGCTTATCGACCGCGAAGGGAAGATCGTTAAAATGACTCGCTTGTACAATGAAGAAGAATTTGCTTCCTTGGTAAAGCAAATAAATGAAATGTTAACATAAAGATAAATCGTCGGGCCTCTGCATTAGCGATAAGCTGGAGGCTCGATTTAGTATAATATATATAATATGATTATAACCCTTATAATTTTATTTCTATCCGCTGTCTTTTTCATGAGCGGTAAAGTTCGTTCCGATCTCGTTGCACTTTGTGCTTTAGTCTTATTAATCATTTTTCAGATCTTAACTCCCGAAGAAGCGCTTACAGGCTTCTCCAACTCTGTTGTAATTATGATGATCGGCCTCTTTGTAGTGGGAGGCGCTATTTTCCAGACCGGCTTGGCGAAGATGATCAGTAGCCGCATCCTGAAGTTTGCCGGAACCAATGAATTGAAGCTTTTTATCCTAATCATTTTAGTAACTGCCGGTATTGGTGCTTTTGTAAGTAATACCGGTACGGTGGCGTTGATGCTCCCAATTGTAGTCAGTATGGCTATGAGTAGCAATATCAACGTAAGTCGTTTGTTGATGCCGCTTGCTTTTGCAAGTAGCATGGGAGGGATGATGACATTGATTGGTACACCGCCTAACCTTGTTATTCAGAATGCTTTGGTCGAAGCTGGTTACAAACCCTTGACTTTCTTCTCCTTTACACCCGTCGTTGGTAAGTATAGTGGTAGGTTTGGCCGTTCTGATTCCTTTGAGTAAGATATTCCTGACTAAGAAGACTGATAAAAATACTCGGAAGCAGAAGAATAAATCGTTGCACGAATTGGCCGGCGAATACCAGATCTCTAAAAACCTGTGGCGTGTACAAGTCGATCCGGGTTCTCCATTTGTGGGGAAAACGATTCAGGAAACAGGAATCTCAAAGTATAGCATAACTATTCTTGAAGTCAGACGCAAGACGCCTAATTCGCGCCGCTTCTTCAAAACAACCATGAGTCAGGAGATGGCTGGTGCAAGCACGCTTGTGCAGGAAGAAGATATCTTGTATGTATTGGGTGAATTTACTGTTGTGCAGGAGCTCGTGCAAGAGAACAAACTTCATTTGTTGGATAGTCATACGCCTGAAGGAGCATCACAGATGAATGGTGAAGACGAATTGCAATTTCAGGATATTGCATTGCCGAGATTCTTATAATGCCGGATTCGCGTTTGGTAAACCAGCAGGTAAAGGAATCCGGATTTCGCCAAAAGTTTGGAGTCAACATTCTGGGCGTACAACGGAAACGCCAATATCTACTTAGCGAGTTGAAAAACGAGAAGATGTATTCGGGTGATGTGCTTTTAGTGCAAGGATCGTGGGAGAATATAGCCCGGTTGACTGATGATCAATCCGACTTGGTTGTATTGGGACAACCTCTGACAGAAGCTGCTAAGGTTACACTGAATCATAAAGCTCCGGTAGCTGCCTTGATTATGCTTGCTATGGTAGTGAGTATGATGTTCGACTTTATTCCGATAGCTCCTGTTACCGCAGTCATGGTAGCCGCCCTTTTGATGGTGCTCACAGGTTGTTTGCGTAATGTGGAAGCTGCTTATAAAACAATTAACTGGGAGAGTATCGTTTTGATTGCTGCCATGCTTCCGATGTCTTTAGCTTTGGAAAAGACGGGAGCATCCGACTACGTGTCGCAGTCGTTGGTTAATAGTCTGGGTGCTTATGGACCCTATGCACTGCTAGCCGGTATCTATTTCACAACCTCTCTGATGACCATGTTTATCAGTAATACCGCTACTGCCGTACTATTGGCACCTATTGCCTTGCACGCGTCAATTCAGCTGGGGTTGAGTCCTTATCCATTCCTATTCGCGGTAACTGTGGGAGCCAGCATGTGTTTTGCTTCTCCTTTCTCTACTCCGCCTAATGCTTGGTGATGCCTGCCGGCCGATATACCTTTATGGATTATATAAAAGTCGGTTTGCCGTTACAGGTCATTATGGGTATTGTGATGATATTTGTTTTGCCTTTATTGTTCCCTTTTTAAATCGGAACATTAGCTATAGAGCCTCTCTCGGAAATTCCTAAGAGAGGCTTATTTTTGCCAGATAATCGTAATGCTTACCCTCTTTGATCAGCTCTGCTGTAAAACCGTATTCCGAAGCGTATAGACTCAATGTCTGAAAGTCGATATACAGCCAGTCGAACACATCTCCTTTGATCTCTTTGTATTGCATTTGGAAATCTACTTCTCCGTAATAATCGCCTGCCAGATCGATGAGCATACTGCCGTCTTCTTCTTCAAAGAGATAACGCAGATCGCTGGAATCCATTAGTATGTATCCTCCCGGACGAAGAATACGTTTCATCCGTTGAAAGAAAGTAGGCAGGTTGCTTAGTTTGCCTATAATGCCCGAGCCATTCATCAACATCAGAATCGTATCGAACGTATCGGTAAATGTTTCATCGAAAAGATCGACTAGCCGTACGTCTTGTACACCTCGTTGCCGCATTGTTTCAATGGATAGGGGAGAGATGTCAATGGCGCAAACCTCTTTATTCATCTCCTGTAACGCCAATGCATGACATCCACTGCCGGCGCCTGCATCGAGTATCTTACCCTCGGCCAGTTGCAAAGCAGTTCGCTCTAACAGAGGCATTGTCTGGAATTGACGGAACAATTGCTTGACAGGAATCTGGTCTTCATCGAATTGAGAAGAGAATACACGTAGCCGATCGGCTTTATGATGGTGGAAGTAATCAGCAATAGCAGCACCCATCGGGTCCTTTTCTGCAGAAAGAATCGTAGTGTTCATTCGGGTGATTGTATTTTGTTAATAAACACAAAGATAGGGAATTCGGGGAAAAGGATTATCTTTGTAGCCCGAAAATATGAATAAATTATGAGTATAGAAGACGTAATCATGGAAGGTCTGGTCTTTAAAGGAAAGAAAGACAAGCCAAAAGAAGAGGAAAAAGTGAAAACGAAGGCGAAAAAGGCTACGTATATTCGTGGCCAACATGGTTCCGGAGCTGCCAAAATGAAAGCAGACATTCGGAAAAAAAGAGCTGGTAGACATAAAAAGTAATTCGGCCTTTGGCTGAGGAACTTATTGTTGTAGAATAATAAGGAAGAATCTGGTGCGGAAGCTCGCATACAGATTCACTTTATATAGTTGGTATTCCCTTATTTTGTTGCGTCTCACTTACTTGTTGCATGCAATGAAATAAGGGAATACTGTTTAGGTAAACCATAAAGGTCCTTTCCCCATGCAAGAGGAAACGACCTTTATATATACTAAATCTCTGAATGAGACTATTTCTTTATTGGCAGAACTTCAATCCAGTAATCGTCCGGATCATTGATGAAGTATAGCCCCATCGCTGTGTTCTCGAAGCAAACGCAATCCATTTCTTTATGATATTGGCGCACGGCATCATAATCGCCGGCAACACGAAAGCATAGATGGCTTTCGTTCTCACCCAACTCATAAGGATTCGTATGATCTTTCAACCAGGTTAATTCCAGTAGAAAGCCGGTTTCGTTATCTGTCAGGTAGACCAAGATGAAGGAACCGTCGGCTGCCTCTTTGCGGTGGTGTTCTTTAAGACCAAGTGCTTTATCGTAAAAAGCGATGCTGCGTTCAAGGTCGGTAACATTGATATTGAAATGATCGAATTTGCTTTTTATTTCCATAACTACAGTTTTATTGCTTGATCAAAAGTTTTGTAATCTCTCCGACGTAGGTACGAGGTTGTCCTGCTTGTGGAGAAACTTGTGCCGGCAGCTTCTTACATTCGATAATTGCCGACGGAATTGTTTGGTTGGGTGCGTATAGCTTAATTGTATACTTGTCGGCTTTCTCAATGGCTTCGTATGATTGATCTGCCGAAAGCGTGCAGTAAGCAACCGCTTTCCCCGATTGATAGCCGAGTGCACCGCCTGCGTTGGCTGTCATATTCGTCATATTGAATTCGTCAGTGCCGATGGAGATAACAAGTTTACTGTTGCCCATCAGTGCATAGACATCACCCGGTATTTGTTTCAGGTCGGCTTCTTTATAGTTAGGAGTACCGGTTATTGTTGCGGCCGGTGTGCTCGGAACGATAGTTGCTGCGGGAATCACTGTCTGAACTGGTTCTACAGTGGCTACTTTAACTCCTGAAGATTGAATTACAACTGGTCCTGCGGAAGTTACAATAGATGGTTTCTGTTCTTCTTTCTTTTGTGCTTTTACGCGCGTGTCGGGTGCTCCGAATGCAACAGCTGCATCCATAAATACATCGTCGGCAAAGTCAACGGTTTTTCTACGCCATTTGGCTAGTCCACGTACCAACTTTGTTTTGGTTTTATTCAGGGCATACTTGTCTGTTATCCACTCTTCAGCTCTGTATTTCTCTGTATCCCGATAGGTGAAGCGGAGTTTTTCCAATTCTACCAGACAACTACCAGTTTTACAAGTTACCGTAATTTGATAATTGGTTAAAGTACGGTCTAACGATAAGGCGCTAGAGGTGAATATGATCCACTCTTCGCCTATACCGGCTATGGTTCCTTTCTCTTCATCAGAAAAAACAACGCGGCTTTCTTGGTTTTTATTCTCTTGCAAACGTTCATTCATCCATTTTAAGGCAGTATTGAATACTTGCGTCTGACTCATTCCGGGAATTTGAATTTCTTTAGAGAATACTACTTTACCATCTACTTCCGGAACAGCACCGGCAAGATATCTGGTATCATCTCTTTTTTCTTTCTGACTATCTGCTTGCATCGCTATTGGTAAGCATGCCAGAAACATGGTAAGAAGTAGGATCGTTAACTTATTCATATCAGTATGTGTTTATTTAGTAATTTCAAAACTCTCACCTCGGTGTGTAATGCTAATGAATCGGCATCCTTTACTTTCGGCAAACGGGCCAAAGGCATTGCCGCCTTCATAGTCTTCACTGAAGTGCATGGGTGCAAATATAGTCGTTTTTATTTGTTCAATGAACTGTTTGGCGCCTTTCATATAGTCCTTTCCCATTCTCCGATCCACTGGGAATAGGGTTAAATCAATGATCGGAGATTTTTCTTTTAGATATTTAACTTCTGCAAGAAAGTCACCGTTGGCTTTTTTTATTTCTTCTTCGGTCGATTCTTCGCTCCAATGCCAATTATTTAAGTCGCCCGCATGGAAGATGTGCCAATCGTGTAGCTGAATCAGGAATGAACTACCCACATCGGTAGAACCATATGCTTCTATATGAAGAGTTTCATCTTCATAAGTTTCTCCTTTTTGTATAAATACGCCGTCACCGACTTTTGCTCGTCGATGTTTCAGAATATCTTTAGAGAGTATATATTGAATGTCCGGATGTTGTTCTTTCCAATTGAATATTTCTGGGTTGAAGTGGTCGGGATGAAAGTGTGTGGCCAATACATATAGCTTACCGGGTCTTTGCAGAAGGTAATCATGTACGATTCCCCGGTTAAACTCTGTTTCCGAAGAATCTTTATAGTAATCGATAATAATGGTTACGTCTTCTGCCTGAATGGCAAAACCACTATGATAAATATAATTCAGTGTCATAAGCTGATTATTTTATTGTTGCAATATTACATAAACTTGCCGGAGTAAGCAAGAAAAATAGATTAAATCAGGGAGCAAGTCGACAGATAGCCCACTTCTTATCCGGATGTAAAGTATATAAGAAGCGATCGTGTAAGCGGCTGGGCCTGCCTTGCCAAAACTCAATTCTGGTGGGCGTGACGGCATATCCTCCCCAATTGTCCGGTCTTTCTACTTCCTTTCCGAACCACCGGGCAGCTTCTTGAACGAAGGCGCGCATTAATTGCATCCGACTGGCAATCGGTTGGCTTTGAGGAGAGATTCGTGCACCGATCCGACTTTTGTAAGGACGCTTTTTGAAATAAGCATTCGATGTTTCCGGTGGAACTTTTACGGCCGTACCTTCCACATGCACTTGCCTTTGCAGCGTATGCCATACAAAGGATAAAGAAATGTGCGGATTGCCGGCCAGCTGTCCGCCTTTCCGACTTTCATAATTGGTATAGAATATGAAGCGGCCATCATCCACGCCTTTGAGTAAGACCGTACGACTTGAAGGGTATCCTTCCGGTGAGACAGTAGCTACAATAACTGCTGTTGGCTCCTCCACTTGGGCATCGATTGCATCCTGGAGCCAGCGGCTAAAAAGCAAAAGTGGATCGTCAGGAAGATCCGCTTCCCTCAATCCACCTTTTGTATATTCTTGCCGGATATCGGCTAGGTTTGTTTTCATATTTCTACATGGGTACTTCTATCAGTAAGATATGCGAATCTTTGATTGTTTGTAACTCAAATGCGGAAGTGTCATATACCCCCATACCATCACGACGTTGCATTGATTCTCCACCGACTACGATTTCTCCTTCAATCAGGAAGATGTATACACCTCCATGCTTTTGATGTAGCTGGTAGGTTAATGTCTTGCCTGCTTCTATTTTCCCGATAGAAAACCAAGTATCCTGTAATAAAGAGGCAGGTGTGCTACCGTCAGGCGCTACTATGAGTGACAGTTCATTCGGGCGTTCCAATTCGCGAATGCTGAAATCCTGATAAGCCGGCGTCGTATTGCGCTCTTTCGGCATGATCCATATTTGCAGAAATTCAACCGGAACCGTATCGCTCGCATTTACTTCGCTGTGAAAGATTCCTGTGCCGGCACTCATCGTTTGAATATCGCCAACACTAACTACACGGCTGTTTTTCTTGTTATCACCGTGGCGTAACTCCCCTTTCAATGGAATGGAAATAATCTCCATGTTCTTGTGAGGGTGGGTTTGAAAGCCTTCGCCAGCTGCTACTTTGTCATCGTTAAGCACCCGAAGTGCTCCGAAGCTAATTCGGTCGGCGTTATAATACTCATCAAAGCTAAAAGTATGGTAACTATCCAACCAACTGTGTCGCGAATGTCCTCTAGTTGCTGCTTTATGTATGATCTTTTTCATTTATCTTTCCTTTCTTATTACACATTATTACTGCTTTATATATGTAACAAGCGTATAGGCGGAAAGGTTCTATCTTTTCACTTCATTTAGCAGGGGCTTTTGACTTAAAAAATCTTTAATATTTTGTAAGGTTGTTACCGCAATATTACTCATAGCCTCATGCGTGAAGAAGGCCTGGTGGGAAGTCACGATTACATTGTTGAAGGAAAGTAAGCGTGCTAACACATCATCATCGATGATGCGATCGGATTTGTCTTCGTAGAAATACTCTCCCTCTTCTTCGTATACATCCAATCCGGCGGAACCGATTCTTTTATTTTTTAATCCTTCAATCAGCGCATTGGTGTGTATCAATTGTCCGCGACCGGTATTGATAATCATTACGCCATCTTTCATTTTGCTGATGGAGTAGTCATTAATGAGATATTTAGTTTGTTCGGTAAGTGGACAATGTAGAGAAATGATATCCGAACTGTGATATAATTCATCCAGCGAAGTATAAACAATCTGTTCTTCACGGGCGAAGTTATAATCGGGATATAGGTCATAGGCCAGTATATTCATGCCGAACCCTTTTAGTATGCGTATCAAGATTTTAGCAATTTTCCCGGTTCCGATAATACCGGCTGTTTTTCCGTGCATATCGAACCCCATCAAGCCGTGAAGCGAGAAGTTACCATCTTTCGTCCGCCAGGAAGCACGTGGGATTTTTCTATTTAGCGATAACATAAGAGCTACTGTATATTCAGCTACAGCATAGGGAGAATAGGCGGGAACACGTACCACAGTGATTCCAACGGCTGCGGCTGCATCCAAATCGACGTTATTGAAGCCGGCACAGCGTAAAGCGAGTATCTTTACTCCATTATCGGCCATCATGCGAAGTACTTCTGAGTCACCCGTATCATTTACGAAGATACAAACGGCATCTACTCCTTGCGTTAGTATCACATTGTTTTTGTTCAAATGCCCTTTGTAGTAACGAAGTTCATATCCGAATTCTTTGTTTTTTTCGTTGAAAGAGGCTTCGTCGTAAGGCTTTGTGTCGAAGAAGGCAATTGTATAGGCCATAAGTTACAATATTTGTAGTGTTATTAATAAACACTCCGGCGGAACAAAATGTTTAAGTCTCTTTCTTACTTTTTATATCGTTTCAGTAGAAACAGTTCAGATAATCAATTAAATTAATCGTATTGCGAAAATAAATGCACAAAGTTGATTGTTGTGTGCAGTTTTATTATACCTTTGCGCCCGAAATAATTAAAAAAGATTTAGATGAGAAAATTATCCTTGATTGGTTTTGTGATGCTAATCGTTTCAATTCCAACTTTTGCGGGAGGGATCCTGACAAATACAAATCAGCATGTTTCTTTTCTTCGTATGTTGGCACGTGGTGCTTCCATCGATATAGATGGTGTTTATTCCAATCCCGCTGGTTTAGCCTTCTTACCCAATGATGGGTTTTATCTTTCTTTGAATGGTCAGAGCGCATACCAAACGCGTAACATTGACACAAAATTCTTTTTGTTTCCTGAAGACGGTAATAGTCGGCATTATAAAGGTAAAGCTTCGGCCCCTTTTATTCCGAGTTTTCAAGGTGCGTATAAAAAAGGAGACTGGACAATTTCCGGAAGTTTTGCTGTTGTGGGTGGTGGCGGAAAAGCCTCTTTCGATGATGGCTTGGGAATGTTCGACTCTATGATAATGGGTAGCTTGGCAGCTAATAAAAACCTTCAAGCATTACAAACTGCAACAGGCGCTAATGCTGTATCTGATCTTTATACGCTCAATAGTGCGATGGATGGACGTCAGTTTATTTACGGTGTGCAGCTAGGCCTATCTTATAAAGTGAACGATTGGTTGGGCGTTTTTGCCGGAGGTCGTATGAACTATTTCAGTGGTGGTTATGAAGGTTTTTTAAATGCTACAGGTAAGAGTAATGTTCCAAATATCGGTGGCACAGAACTAGCAGGGATCGAATTGGATTGTGACCAGACAGGCTGGGGGATAACTCCTATCTTGGGAGCCGACGTGAAATTGGGTAAATGGAATCTCGGTTTGAAATACGAGTTTATGACAAGTCTGAATCTTGAGAATAAGACAAAGAAAGCTGAAGTGCGTCAGGGGGGAACTGCCATGGGAGATGAAGGAAACCCGTTGGCTGATTATAAGGATGGCGTAAACACCCCTAATGATATTCCGGCTCTGTTGACTGCTGCTGTTGGTTATGAAATTCTTCCTACACTTCGTGCATCTGTAGAATATCACCACTTTTTCGATAAATCTGCCGGTATGGCCAACGATAAGCAGAAAGCTTTGCGACATGGTACGCATGAGTTTTTGGTTGGTGCAGAGTGGGATGTAACGAAGCAATTGAGTATCAGTGGTGGATATCAACGTACAGACTATGGTTTGGCAGATAATTTCCAAAGTGATATTAGCTTCTCATGTGATTCCTATTCGCTAGGCTTTGGTGCTGCAGTTAAGATGACCAAGCATTTGACGATGAATATAGCGTACTTCTGGACAACATATAGCGACTACAATAAAGTGGCGGGAACAGCACCTGCTATCGTTAGTACTACCTATAGCCGTACCAATAAAGTCTTTGGTTTAGGAGTAGATTATAAGTTTTAAACAAGCTATTTATAGCTTTAATATGGGACTCATGTCTAGCAAGGATTAGGCCTAAACAGGCTATGCCCCTTGCTAGGCGTGAGTCTAATATATATGGATAATTAGCGTAAAAAATAGTATAAGGGAAAAATTGCCAAGTAATCTGGAAGAATTGCTATTTATAATGGGTCTAAAATAGCCGTACTTTGCATCGTATAGGAAAATAAGATAAATAAAATACGAATATGGAAGCAAAAGATTTTACTCAGGGAATTTTGGCAATGGAACAAGACCTTCATCGTTTTGCATACAAACTAACTTCAAACCGTGACTCGGCGAATGATCTGGTTCAGGACTCTTTATTACAAGCATTAGATAATAAGGAGAAATTTAAACACTCTACTAATCTCAAAGGATGGATGTATACCATCATGCGCAATATCTTTATCAACAACTATCGCCGTATGATGCGTGAAACAAATTTGATTGACGATAATTACTCGCTTCAGCAACAGAGCTTGGTGAGAGACGAAGACAGCGATCGCTTTGAATATGCTTATGATATGAAACAATTATACCAAGTAATACATTCAATTCCGGATGATATGAAGATTCCATTTCAAATGTTTGTTGCTGGATTTAAATATCGTGAGATAGCTGAAAAATTGGATTTACCTATCGGTACGGTAAAAAGCCGGTTGTTCTTTATCCGCAAACGCTTGAAAGAAGAATTGAAGGACTTCTCTTGATTTTTACTTTTTAGATATAAATTGGTATAGGATTTCTTTTGGGCTTTTCCCGAAGAAGTCCTATATTTGCATCCTGAAAATTAATAAAAAACATATGATGCCGTGAATAGCGGTCGTGTATTCTAGAACACCACGTAAAAAACAGGAATAATGAAAGAAAAAGTATCTGTACCCTTTATGCTGCTTGGCATTCTTTTCAATGTATGCCTCATTGCAGCTAATCTTCTTGAAACCAAAGTAATCCAAGTCGGAGGCTTATCCGTTACTGCCGGTTTACTGGTTTTCCCTATCTCTTATATAATTAATGACTGTATTGCCGAGGTTTGGGGTTTTAAAAAAGCCCGTCTTATAATCTGGAGCGGTTTTGCGATGAATTTCTTCGTCGTAGCTCTTGGCTTGATCGCAGTCGCTATTCCTGCCGCTCCTTTCTGGGAGGGAGAAGAGCATTTTAACTTTGTGTTCGGCATGGCTCCACGCATAGTTTGTGCCAGTATGATTGCTTTCCTGGTAGGATCTTTTCTCAATGCTTATGTAATGAGTCGAATGAAAGTTGCTAGCGGAGGACGTAATTTTTCGGTTCGTGCAATTTGGTCAACCGTTGTTGGTGAAACAGCCGATTCGTTGATCTTCTTTCCGATAGCTTTTGGTGGAGTTATTGCATGGAGAGAGCTGATGATTATGATGGGGCTTCAAATCGTATTGAAGTCAATGTATGAAGTGATCATTCTGCCCGTGACCATCCGCGTAGTGAAAGTCATCAAACGAATCGATGGTAGCGACGTTTACGATACCGATATTTCTTATAACGTATTGAAAATAAAAGATCTCTGAAATGAATAAAGATGCAGCGTTGGTTGTGTTCAGCGGAGGGCAGGACTCAACAACTTGTCTATTTTGGGCCAAGGAGAACTTCAAAAAGGTATATGCCCTGAGTTTCCTTTATGGGCAGAAACATCAGAAAGAAGTAGATTTAGCGCGTGAAATAGCTCGAAAATCTGCTGTGGATTTTGAAGTAATGGACGTATCGTTTATCGGGAAGTTGGGGCGCAATTCATTAACTGATGCTTCGCTGGTGATGGATCAGGAGAAACCAGCCGATAGCTTTCCCAACACCTTTGTTCCGGGGCGTAATCTGTTCTTCTTAAGTATCGCAGCGGTCTATGCGCGTGAACGCGGGATTAATCATATCGTTACCGGAGTTTCACAAACTGATTTTAGCGGATATCCCGATTGCGGGATGCTTTTATAAAATCACTGAATGTTACGTTGAACCTCGCTATGGAAGAACAATTTGTGCTTCATACGCCTTTGATGTGGATTGATAAAACTGAAACATGGGCGTTGGCTGATAAGCTAGGTGTACTAGATTTGGTTCGGAACGAAACGCTTACCTGCTATAACGGCATACCCGGAGACGGTTGCGGTCACTGTCCCGCTTGTGTATTGCGTCGGGAGGGATTAGAGAAATATTTGCAGACTAAACAAGAAGAGTGATGAAGAATGGTGTACGCACCTATTCTTAATTATATAAATAATGAAATGAGTCATGACTGAATTGAAAGAACAATTATCTCTGTTAGGGAGAAAGACCGAATATAAGCAAGATTACGCTCCTGAAGTTTTGGAAGCTTTTGATAACAAGCATCCGGACAATGATTATTGGGTGCGTTTCAATTGTCCGGAGTTTACGAGCTTGTGTCCGATAACTGGGCAGCCGGACTTTGCTGAGATACGTATCAGTTATATCCCGGATATCAAAATGGTAGAGAGCAAAAGCTTGAAGTTATATCTGTTTAGCTTCCGTAATCACGGAGCATTTCATGAAGACTGTGTCAATGTGATCATGAAAGATCTCATTCAACTGATGAATCCGAAATATATAGAAGTAACCGGGATCTTTACCCCACGAGGAGGGATCTCTATTTATCCGTATGCTAATTACGGACGTCCGGGTACAAAGTTTGAGCAGATGGCAGAAAACCGTTTGATGAATCGGGAATGAAAAAAGATCGAATAGAGTTACCTGTCGAATTAATAGCGTATATCCGGCAACAGATCATTCCTCAATATGCTCATTTTGATAAAGCACATCAGATCGATCACGTAGAAAGGGTGATAGAAGAAAGTTTGGATTTGGCTTTACTTTATAAGCTGAATCCAGCCATGGTTTATGTCATTGCCGCTTATCATGATTTGGGATTGAGTGAGGGGCGAGAGTTTCATCACTTGGTTTCGGGTAGCATACTGCAAGCCGATGAAACTTTACGGCAATGGTTCACGAAAGAACAAATCGTGCAGATGAAAGAGGCTGTAGAAGATCATCGGGCATCTAATGCACACTCTCCGCGAAGTCTTTTTGGAAGAGTCGTTGCTGAAGCCGATCGCATCATCGATCCCGAACTTACGCTGAGGCGCACCGTTCAATATGGACTGGCCAACTATCCGGAGATGAACTACGAGCAACAGTATATTCGGTTCCGGGAACATCTCCATGAAAAATATGCTGAAGGAGGTTATCTGAAACTATGGATCCCTCAGTCTGCTAACGCTCAACAACTGTTGCAACTCCGTCGGTTAATTGCCGATGAGCCACAGTTGAAAGTTGTGTTTGAGGAATTATATAGGAGAGAGACAGCGGGAGCTTGAAGTTTACCCCGTTCATCATTCATGGTGATACGGTCCACCGCTTAATATAGTCATAGCTCGATAGATCTGTTCTACAAAGATGAGTCGGATCATCTGGTGTGAAAAAGTCATTTTGGACATTGATATCTTTTCGTGAGCTGCTTGGTACACTTTATCAGAGAAGCCATAAGGTCCGCCAATAATGAAGACTAAGCGTTTATTTACCGTATTCATTTTCCGTTTCATGTAATCGGCAAACTCGATAGAACGCATCTCTTTTCCATGCTCATCGAGCAATACAATAACATCACCGGCTTGCAAAGCCTTGAGGATCAACTCGCCTTCTTTTTCTTTTTGTTGTTCCATCGACAAACTCTTGGTGTTCTTGAGTTCGGGAATCACTTCCATGTCGAATGTCGTGTAGCGCTTGGTGCGCTGAACATAATCGTTGATAGCTGTTATATAATGTTGTTCTACTGTTCGTCCTATTACGAGCAAGGTTGTTTTCATGCTGATGTTGTTCTGATTGTCGCACAAAAATAGGCATTTTTTATGGTATTCTGCTATTAATGTTTACCTTTGCCCATCATTCGTTGAAAGTTTATGGCTTAAATTTCAACCCAAAAACTTGAATTTATGAAGAAACGAGTACTTTTAGGAATGGCTGCATTATTCCTTTCTGTTTTTCTGGCGGTAGCGCAAGAAATTCCGGCAGGAGTAGTACCGGCTTTTAAAAAAGGAAGCTCACAAGAGCTCAACAAGTACATGGGAGACAAGGTAAACTTGATACTCCTGGGATCCTCGACGAACGTTGACAAACAGAAAGCGACAGCTATGATGCAGGAATTCTTTGCTGAAAACAAGGTTAGCGGATTTAATGTGAACCATCAGGGTAAACGCGATGACTCGAGTTTTATTATCGGTACGCTGATGACTACAAAAGGGAACTTTCGGGTGAATTGTTTCTTGAAAAGAGTAGATAATCAATATT
Source organism: Bacteroides reticulotermitis JCM 10512 (assembly GCF_000517545.1). Lineage (GTDB taxonomy): Bacteria > Bacteroidota > Bacteroidia > Bacteroidales > Bacteroidaceae > Bacteroides > Bacteroides reticulotermitis. Next base: position 50,415 of record NZ_BAIV01000010.1, read on the forward strand.
TAATACATCAAATAAGGATTGATAAGACTAATGAATAAAGAAAAAGAATTGATCGATAAATTGATCGATCTCGCTTTTGCCGAGGATATAGGTGATGGTGATCATACGACCCTTTCATGTATTCCTGCTGCGGCAATGGGGAAATCGAAATTACTTATTAAAGAACCCGGAGTACTTGCAGGCGTTGAAGTGGCCAAAGAAATATTTAACCGCTTCGACCCGGAGATGAAAGTAGAAGTCTTTATTACCGACGGCACCGAAGTGAAGCCGGGCGACGTCGCAATGGTAGTAGAAGGCAAGGTGCAGTCTCTTTTGCAAACAGAGCGCTTGATGCTGAATGTCATGCAACGTATGAGTGGTATTGCAACCATGACTCGTAAGTATGCCAAACAACTGGAAGGTACTCACACCCACGTGCTTGATACCCGTAAGACTACTCCCGGTATGCGTATTCTTGAAAAAATGGCAGTAAAGATCGGTGGAGGTGTGAATCATCGCATCGGTTTGTTCGATATGATTCTTCTGAAAGATAATCACGTTGATTTTGCCGGAGGAATTGATAAGGCGATTACCCGCGCTAAGGAGTATTGCAAAGAGAAAGGGAAAGATTTGAAGATTGAAATAGAGGTGCGTAACTTCAATGAATTACAGCAGGTACTTGACTTAGGAGGCGTTGATCGTATTATGTTTGATAACTTTACGCCCGATATGACGAAGAAAGCCGTTGAAATGGTAGCTGGTAAATATGAGACCGAGTCTTCAGGCGGCATAACTTTTGATACACTTCGGGATTACGCTGAATGCGGGGTAGACTTTATCTCAGTAGGTGCTCTTACCCACTCTGTGAAAGGACTGGATATGAGTTTCAAGGCTTGCTAGAGAAACCGTATTAATCAAAGATAATTAATTGAAGCCATCTCCATTACCCTCTCTTTTTAGATGAGGATTGGAGTAGGCTTCTTTTTTTATATTCTTTAACTATACTCATTGCAGCATTCTTTAATTTTCTGCGTCTAAGGTACAAACGACGCAGGCATACGTTCGATATAAAAAAAGACAATTGGCTTTGGAAAACGAGATAGAACTGATAAAGGGCTGTCGGGCAGGAATGGATTCAGCCCGGAAGGAACTTTACACTCTCTACTCCAAGAAGATGTTGGCGGTATGTTACCGTTATACGGGTGATATGGATGCGGCGCACGATGTATTGCATGATGGTTTTATCAAGATCTTTACCAATTTTACATTCCGTGGCGAGTCGTCTCTTAGTACTTGGGTTACCCGGGTCATGATAACTCAGGCACTTGATTATTTGAGGCGAAAGAAACGGTTTAGTCTATTGGTGGTGAATGAAGAACAGCTTCCCGACATTCCGGATGTGAACGCATCAGGAGGAGGCGTTGGAATTGCGGAAGAACAATTATTAGCTTTTGTTGCTGAATTACCGGATGGTTGTCGAACAGTATTCAACCTTTATGTGTTTGAAGAGAAGTCGCATAAAGAGATAGCTAAGCTTCTTCATATTAAAGAGCATTCGTCAACCTCGCAATTACACCGCGCTAAGTTTTTATTAGCAAGGAAAATTAAAGAGTATAGAAATCATGAGGAAAGAAAAAGATGAAATAATCGAACTGTTCCATTCGCATCTTGTGAATACAGAGATGACTGTAAGAGATGGCTTTTGGATGAATTGGCGCAGGAGATACCTGTGGCTTATCAGCATCGTCGGCGAATGATTTTTCTCCGAGTAGCTGCTGCTGCCTCAGTATTGTTAGTCTTAGCTGTTTCGTCGGCTACGTTCTGGTATTTTTCTCCCAACCAAGAAATAGAAGAAGCTTTTACTCAAATAGTGGCTGCTAATGGAGGGACATTAGATGGCGATGGCGTATTAGCACGCCCATTGGCACAACCTCTCAAACCAGTTTTATCGAAGCCGACTCCTAAATCGTATGGCATGCTTAAACAGTATACGGAGGCTGAAGAAGAAGAGTCAATGACAGTATCAATGTCTTTCTCGTTTTCGGCAACTATTCGGAATGAGTCTGAACCGAGACATAATCGGGAAGGAGTTTGGCAAGCAAAAGTAGAAGGTGAGGGAGAGGCTTCCGGTGTGAAAGAGGAGACGAGTATATCTCAAAATACCAAGAATAGTAATCTGAAAAAACATCTTTGGGCTGTGAAAGCTCAGGTAGGTACAACACTTCCGGCAGATAATGGGACCTATAAAATGCCTATCTCCGTTGGTGCGACTGTAGAACGGAAGCTAAATAAGTATTTGGGTGTGGAGACCGGAATCGTTTATTCTAATCTGCGCTCCGAAGGACAGAAATTACACTATTTGGGCATTCCGGTTAAAATGAATGTTACATTGGCCGAAACAAAGAAGTGGGATGTGTATGCTACCGTAGGTGGTGTAGCTGATAAGTGCATTGCCGGTGCGCCGGATAATGACTTTAAGAATGAGCCTATTCAGTTAGCTGTAACGGCTGGTGTAGGTGTGCGGTATAAAATAAACGATCGTCTTGCGGTATTTGCGGAACCCGGAATTTCGCATCATTTCAAGACCGATTCGCAATTAGCAACGGTACGTACTGAACGACCGACTAATTTTAATCTACTTTGCGGACTTCGCATGACGTATTAACCGTATGAAGAAAATGAAAAAAACACTATTTATGCTGTGCATGGTTATTAGCCTGACCCTATCCTTTACAGGATGCAGCAATGAAGAATTAAATTACAACGATCCGGATGTTACCCTTTTTGTGAAACAATTGAAAGCGGGTACTTACAATATGAAGAATGAGAAAGGATTAGTGGAAATCCCTCATTTTATGGACAAGGATATTCCTAGCTTACTAAAATATGCGGAAGATTTGACTATCATCTTCATTCCCATCGGTTTATAATACGAATAATGGAAGATTCGTTTGGGCGAGTGTATGCTTTGGATTGTAGAATATATCCGTCAGGGAACTCCGCCGTCGCAGGGGTGTAAAATGGTGAAAGCTAATGCTGAGAACTATGAGGCCATCTACTTTTTGACGGACGAAGAAGTTCTTGATGCAGCCACTTGCTATCGGCGTTGGTGGGAAGGCCGCAAATATCCTAAAACATATTGGACTATTGATCCCTGTTACGATGAACCGCTTTGTGGAACCGGTTATCGTTGGTGGTAAGCATTTCGCTTTCTTAAATACGAAATAGAGGGGGCTTCGGATAAAATAAATAATTAAATGAGGAAGTATTACTTATTATCGGCAGTTATGCTACTGTTGACAGGGGTTTCTTACGCTCAACATACAGTTTCGGACTCGCTGAAAGTGAAGAGATTGCTCGAAGATACTAGAGAGGTAAAACTCAATCCGGAGGCAGCGAAGATGATTGATTTTGGCAGTGGCGCAGGTTCTCCCAGAGTATCTGGTGAGAAGAACTGGATGTTGCCGGATGAAACGCTTCCTCAGGCATTGCCTAAGCCGAAAGTAGTGCTTTCTCTGATGCCTTATAAAGCCAATACGGCCTATAATTGGGACCCCGTTTATCAGAAAAAGATAAGAGTAGATAAGGACACATGGCGGGGAGATCCGTTTTATGCCCTTCGTCGTCAGCGTTCGTATACAAATTCGGACTCAAAGGAGCAAGATGTGGCCATGGATATGCGTTGGCAAGGTGGAGCGCGTACTCAGCTGTTTGGTGAGCGGGCTAACGGGAGTATGGTTAGTACAATGACTACCGGAAAAGCACTTCCGTTGTACACCAAGGGAAGTACGAAAGTCACCATTAGCGGAGGGAACATTGGTGGGCTCGACCTAATGGCTGTTTTTACGAAAAACTTTTGGGATAAGGCAGGAAGAAGACAGCGAGAACGTACCTTAGAGGTGTTGCGGGCCTATGGCGATTCTACCTCGGTGATGATAAATGTACCTCTTGAACAGATTACCCCTTGAGAACGTTATAAAGCTATAATCTTATAACACGATAATCATGAATAAAATCAATTCCCTTTTTGGTATTCAATATCCTATTATCCAAGGTGGTATGGTATGGTGCAGCGGCTGGAGACTTGCTTCCGCTGTGAGTAATGCAGGAGGATTAGGCCTGTTGGGCGCAGGATCGATGCATCCCGAGACTTTGCGCGAGCATATCATTAAATGTAAAGCTGCTACCACTCGCCCGTTTGGGGTAAATATCCCTTTATTATATCCTCAAATAGATGAAATCATGACTATTGTGGCCGAAGAAGGAGTTAAGATTGTTTTTACTTCCGCCGGCAATCCGAAAGCATGGACCGGTTGGTTGAAAGAACGTGGAATTACGGTAGCCCATGTGGTATCCTCCTCTCGTTTTGCCGTGAAGTGTGAAGAAGCAGGAGTAGATGCCATAGTTGCTGAAGGTTTTGAAGCCGGTGGTCATAATGGGAGAGAAGAAACTTCTACTTTCTGTTTGATTCCAGCTGTGCGTCAGGCTACCAAGCTTCCTCTGATTGCAGCAGGGGGTATTGCTACCGGTGAAGGTATTCTGGCAGCTATGGCTTTAGGAGCTGAAGGTGTACAGATCGGTACACGTTTTGCTTTGAGTAGTGAAAGTTCGGCCAGCGATGCGTTTAAGAATTATTGCTTGTCTTTAGGCGAGGGAGATACTAAATTACTTCTGAAGAAGCTGGCTCCAACCCGAATGGTAAAGAATAAGTTTCGTGATGCAGTGGAAGTTGCGGAAGACCGCGGCGCATCGGTAGAAGAACTTCGCCTATTGTTGGGCAAGGGACGTGCTAAAAAAGGAATTTTTGAAGGAGACCTCGATGAAGGCGAATTAGAGATCGGGCAGATTTCCTCCATCATTTCCCGTCAACAGCCTGTCGCTGAGATTATGCAAGAATTAATTGAGTCCTATCAGCATACAGTAAACAAAAGATTTGATTGGTTATAATATAAAAGTAAATGTGAACGGCGCACTCTTTTTATATACAGCTAAAGGAAAGGTATATAAAAGAGTACGCCGTTTCTTAAATGTTAATCTGTCTTCTTCTTTTAGAGTTCTACCGGTTCGTATGCCAGATCAAATACCTCGGCTACGGCTTGATAAGTAACTTTACCCTCAACAATGTTTAGGCCAAGCGCTAAGGCCGGATCGGCTTTACAAGCTTTTTGCCATCCTTTAGTAGCTAATGCAATGATATAAGGAAGAGTCGCATTTGTGAGTGCCAACGTCGAAGTATATGGAACGGCACCGGGGATATTAGCTACTGCGTAATGCACAATGCCGTCTACAACGAAAATAGGGTCACTATGCGTGGTTGGATGAGACGTCTCAAAGCAACCTCCCTGATCGATGGCAACATCTACCAATACCGTTCCCGGTTCCATTATTTGAAGCATATCTCTGGTAATAAGGTGAGGAGCTTTATCTCCAGGTATTAAGACAGAGCCAATCACCAGGTCTACATCCGAAAGTTCTTTCTTTATTCTCAATTCCGAAGCACATAGCGTTTTCACGTTTTTCGGTAGTGTTTCGCTTAAATAACGAAGACGGGCAAGGTTTATATCGGCTACAATTACATCAGCACCCATGCCTGCTGCGACCTGTGCCGCATTTTCTCCCGCGATACCGCCACCTAATATTAATACTTTGGCCGGCCTGACTCCCGGAACACCTCCTAACAATACACCTTTACCTCCTTGCGATTTCTCTAGAAAGCGAGCACCTTCTTGTACCGACATTCGTCCGGCAACTTCGCTCATTGGCGTGAGTAGTGGGAGAGAGTGATCGGCTTTCTCAACAGTTTCATATGCCAGGCAAATGGATTGATTCTCAATCATAGCTTGGTTAAGGCTTTATCGGAGGCGAAATGAAAATAGGTGAATACAAGCTGTCCTTTTCGGATAAGGTGATACTCCGTAGCGATAGGTTCTTTTACCTTAATAATCATTTCAGCGGTTGCATATACATCCTCTATTCCGGGTAGAATACGAGCACCGGCAGCTTGATAGGCTTCGTCTCCGAATCCGCTATTTATTCCTGCCATGTGCTGAATATACACTTCATGGCCACGCTTAACAAGTTCGGCAACTCCAAAAGGAGTCATGCCCACTCGATTCTCATTGTTTTTAATTTCTTTAGGTACTCCGATTATCATAATGTAACGTATTGAGGGTTAAACATCTTCGAAATTAGCGAGAAAAAGGTTAGGTTGTTACGTATAATCTAATGTTTAAGAACAGAAAGACGAATATTTATTCACTATACCTGTCTGTTGCTTTTGCAAAAGGGTAGTGATGGCGAAAGATTTATTAACAAGTTGTAGCGTCATCATTCTCTTCGGACATTTCGTAATCTACTGAGAATACAGTACTTTTGTAGTGCTAAAATTCTAAACTCACATGAAACGATATATTCTGGCTCTGATGCTCTCTTGCGGCATTCAGGGATATGCCCAAGAACAAAAGCAAGCGACATTTGTATCGCCTTTCGATTTTCCGCTCACATTGAGTGGTAATTTCGGTGAAATACGTTCCAATCACTTTCATGGCGGACTCGATTTTAAAACAGGAGGCACTATCGGTAAGCCGGTACGCGCTTTGTCCGATGGATACATTTCGCGTATTCGTGTTACCAACGGTTCCGGCTATGTGCTCGATGTATGTTATCACAACGGGTATAGTACGATTAACAGGCATTTAAACGGTTTCTTATCTCCGATAGCCGAGCGAGTGGAAAATCTGCAATATGAAAAGGAGAACTGGGAAGTTGATATTGTTCCTGAACCGGAGGAGTATCCGGTGAAAGCCGGGCAACCAATAGCCTTGAGTGGAAATACCGGATATTCTTATGGTCCCCATTTACATTTAGATGTGTTCGAGACGGAAACGGGGGATTATATAGATCCGATGCCGTTTTTCAAAAATAAGATGAAAGATACCCGTCCTCCCAAGGCAGATGGGATTATGTTCTTTCCACAAGCAGGTAAAGGCGTAGTATCCGGAGGGCAAAAACCGGTAACGATTCTTCCGAATTCGACGCGTTGCGTAGAGGCATGGGGAGTTATCGGTGTAGGCATCAAAGCTTATGATTATATGGACGGAGTGAGTAATCATTACGGAGTTCATTCGGTAGTTCTCACGGTCGATGATCAGGAAGTCTTTCAGAGTACAATCGATCGCTTTGCACCTGACGAAACCCGAATGATTAACTCGTGGACCTATGGTCAATACATGAAGTCATTCCTTGATCCCGGTAATACGCTGCGTATCATGAAAGCGTCCAATGACAACCGTGGGTTGGTAACGATTGATGAAGAACGCGATTATCGTTTCTTATATACGCTGCAAGACGCTTTTGGGAATACTTCCCGCTACTCGTTTGTTGTGCGCGGGTGCAAACAGCCTATCGAACCTTTCGAGCACAGAGAGAAATATTTATTCGCTTGGAATAAGACCAATTACTTGCAAGAGCCCGGGCTTATGCTGGTTATCCCGAAGGTATGCTGTATGATGATGTGCCTATTCATTATCAGGTAACCGCGGATAGTGGTTCGGTGGCATTCACATACCAATTGAATGACAAACCGATTGCGCTTCATGGTGGGTGCGAGCTTCGAATTGGCATACGTCGCAAACCTTTGGAAGATATGTCGAAATACTTTGTAGCTCGTATTTATCCGAATGGGAGTAAATCGAGTATTGGTGGTCAATATGAAGACGGATTTATGAAAGCATCCATTCGTGAACTGGGTACCTATACGGTTGCCGTAGACACCGTTCCGCCGGAGATTATTCCGATTAATAAGAACCAATGGGGGCGAAACGGAAAGATTGTGTATCGGTTGAAAGATAAAGAAACCGGTATCCGGTCCTATCGTGGTACTGTTGACGGGAAATACGCATTGTTCGGACGTCCCAACATCGTGAAGTCTTATTGGGAATATAAGATCGATCCTAAACGGGTAAACAAAGGTGGAAAACATGTCGTAGAGTTGACAGTAACAGATAACTGCGGCAATGAAACCGTATCACGCGAAACATTTGTCTGGTAAATTAATTAAAATGATATATATTATGAAGAAAAGAATTATTCTTTGTGCGGCTACGCTCTTGCTTGCATTGGCGAACACGTTCGCTTGTACAAACTTGATTGTCGGTAAAAATGCCTCAGCCGATGGTTCTACCATTGTCTCGTATTCGGCCGACTCTTACGGATTATTTGGAGAACTCTATCATTATCCTGCGGCTACTTATCCGAAAGGAGCTGTATTGAAAGTATACGAGTGGGATAGCGGTCAGTATTTGGGATCGATTGCACAAGCGCAACAAACATATAACGTGATTGGGAATATCAATGAATACCAGGTGACTATTGCTGAAACTACTTTTGGAGGACGTCCTGAGTTGACTGATTCCACGGGTATTATCGACTATGGAAGCTTAATCTATATTGGATTGCAGCGGTCGCGTACTGCTCGCGAGGCCATTAAGGTTATGACAGAACTCGTGCAGAAATATGGATATTATAGCGGAGGCGAATCGTTCACCATTGCCGATCCGAATGAAATTTGGATTATGGAAATGATCGGTAAAGGTGCAGGTATTCGGGGAGCTGTATGGGTGGCTGTTCGTGTTCCGGACGATTGCATCTCTGCTCACGCCAATCAATCCCGTATTCATCGCTTCGATATGAATGATAAAGAGAATTGTCTCTATTCACCCGATGTGATTTCTTTCGCACGTGAGAAAGGCTATTTTAACGGAGTAAATAAAGACTTCAGTTTTGCTGAGGCTTACGCTCCACTTGATTTTGGCGCACGTCGTTTCTGCGAAGCCCGTGTATGGAGCTTCTTCAACCAGTACACCGATCAGGGAAAGAATTTCTTACCTTATATTCAAGGCCAGACAGACGAGCCGATGCCTCTTTATCTTAAACCAAACCGGAAGCTATCCGTGCAAGATGTGAAGAATATGATGCGCGATCATTACGAAGGAACTCCGCTGGATATATCGAATGATTTTGGAGCCGGCCCCTATAAAACACCTTACCGCTTGTCGCCATTGAACTTTAAGGTAGGTGATGTGGAATACTTCAACGAGCGTCCTATCTCGACTCAACAGTCTGGTTTTGTATTTGTGTCTCAGATGCGTGCTAATTTGCCGGATGCAATCGGAGGCGTACTTTGGTTTGGTGTAGATGACGCCAATATGACTGTGTTTACGCCCGTTTATTGTTCTACGACGAAAGTGCCTGTATGCTATTCGCGTGTAGATGGAGCCGATTATATCACATTCTCATGGAATTCTGCTTTCTGGATATACAATTGGGTATCTAATATGGTATATCCTCGCTACGATTTGATGATTGGTGATTTGCGCGCCACGCAACAAGAACTGGAAAATACGCTTAACGAAGCTCAGAGTGGTATTGAGGAAAAGGCGAGTAAACTCTTAGCGAAAGATAAGGCGGCGGCTATTTCTTTCCTGACCAATTATACGAATATGACAGCGCAAAGCACTTTTGATACTTGGAAACAATTGGGCACATTCCTTGTTGTTAAGTACAACGATGGGGTAGTTAAGCGAGTGAAGAATGGACAGTTCGAGCGCAATGCGATCGGGCAACCTGCCGGTGTGCTTCGTCCGGGTTATCCGAAAGACTTTCTGGAGGAATATATTAAGCAGACAGGCGATCGGTATAAAGTACCTCAATAGTGATTTATTTTTTTGAAGAACTAGGAATTATAAACTTATTCTTTTACATTTGTGTGCTTATAACGGCATGAAAGAATAATTAACCCAATAAACTATTAATTGAATATGGAAAATCAGGAACTTATAAAGCAAGTCACTGAGAAAGCTAAAAAGTGGCTGACTCCGGCATACGATGCCGAAACTCAGGCAGCAGTAAAAAAAATGCTGGAAAATGAAGATAAGACTGAACTGATAGAAGCATTCTATAAGGATTTGGAATTTGGAACAGGTGGGCTGCGTGGCATCATGGGAGCAGGCAGCAACCGGGTGAATATATATACAGTAGGAGCAGCCACACAAGGGCTATCCAACTACTTGAAGAAGAACTTCAAAGATCTGCCTCAGATTTCGGTAGTTGTAGGTCATGATTGTCGTAACAATAGCCGCCTCTTTGCTGAGAAGTCAGCTGATATTTTCTCGGCCAATGGTATTAAAGTCTATCTTTTCGAAGATATGCGTCCTACACCGGAAGTGTCATTCGCTATTCGTGAACTAGGTTGTCAGAGTGGTATTATTCTGACTGCTTCTCATAACCCCAAAGAATATAATGGCTACAAAGCGTACTGGGATGATGGTGCGCAAGTATTGTCTCCGCACGATAACGGTATTATAGATGAAGTAAATAAGATTGCTTCAGCCGCCGATATCAAATTCGAAGGAAAACCTGAATTGATCCAGATTATCGGTGAAGATGTAGATAGCAATTACCTTGAAAGAGTGAAAACGCTTTCCATTGATCCGGATGTGATCAAACGTCAGAAGGATTTGAGCATTGTTTACACGCCGATCCACGGTACAGGTATGACATTGATTCCACGTGCTTTGAAGATGTGGGGATTTGAAAACGTTCATACAGTACCTGAGCAAATGATCAAAGATGGCAACTTCCCGACAGTGGTATCGCCGAATCCCGAAAATGCCGAAGCTTTGTCAATGGCTATTGCGCTTGCTAAGAAGTTGGATGCCGATATCGTGATGGCTTCCGATCCGGATGCCGACCGCGTAGGTATGGCATGCAAAGATAGTAAAGGCGAATGGGTGTTGATCAACGGCAACCAGACTTGTCTGCTATTCTTATACTATATCATCACCAATCGTAAAGCGATGGGCAAGATTACCGGTAAAGAGTTTATCGTTAAGACCATTGTTACTACGGAGCTGATCAAGGTAATTGCCGATAAGAATAATATTGAAATGCTCGATTGCTACACCGGGTTTAAATGGATTGCCCGTGAAATTCGCGAGCTTGAAGGTAAAAAAACTTATATTGGTGGAGGAGAAGAAAGCTATGGTTTCTTAGCTGAGGACTTTGTGCGTGATAAGGATGCCGTATCCGCTTGTACGTTACTAGCCGAAATTTGCGCATGGGCCAAAGATCAGGGTAAGACGCTGTTCGATGTATTGCTGGATATCTATGTGGAATATGGCTTCTCGAAGGAGTTCACCGTAAATGTTGTGAAACCGGGTAAGAGCGGTGCAGATGAGATTAAAGCAATGATGGAAAACTTCCGGAGCAATCCTCCAAAGGAATTGGGCGATTCGAAAGTGGTACTTATCAAAGATTATCAGACCTTAAAGCAGACAGACGATAAAGGGAATGTGACAGCTATTGATATGCCGGAATCTTCGAATGTACTTCAGTATTTCACGATGAGTGGAGATAAAGTTTCCGTTCGTCCGTCGGGTACCGAACCGAAAATCAAGTTCTACATGGAAGTGAAAGGTTCGATGGGATGCCGCAACTGTTATGCGACTGCCGATGAAGAAGCTATGGAAAAGGTAGAAGCCGTGAAAAAATCAACTAGGCATCTAAAACCTATTTTCTAGATAAAGAATATTTTAGCCCTCTTATCTATTCGGAACCGTAACGGGGAAGAATCGATAAGAGGGCTTTCTTTTGGCAAGCTGCCTGCACAGACTCATACTTCTCCCCCTACAAGAAAAAATATTTTATCTCTCATGCTCTCATTGTTTTGCGTTTAACTATCAATTATTCAATATATTATGCAATGAGAGATACTTTTAAAAAGCGGGATCTCTCATCATTTTCCCGCATTTTTGCCCCTTTTTGGACGTATCTCTCATCATTTTTGAGGGATCTCTCATTCTTTTTAGCTGTATTTCGTATTAGACAGGGCTTCATCTTCCCGGAGAGTAAGTGACAGCATTCTATTTTTCACAAATCTGTTGCCCTGCCACACAAGTACATCTTAGCACTTTACTTTATTACCAACCATTAGGCAATCTACGAGACAAGCACAAGCAAATTTCTAAAAACAAGGTTCTTCTTCAATTTTAGTGCAAGGTAACTTGAAAAGGCTCCAGAGCTTGAAGGCATAACAATCTATTGTCATCCGAATGTTTCTTAGTGCCACAGCTGTTCTTAGCGGTTGGCACAACCTAATACGCCACTTGTTTTCAGGAAGAACTGGATCACCTGCAAAAGTATGGGGATTACGCCTGAATCTTCATTAATCTATACAATAATAAGAGAATATTCATCATTCCCCTAAACTGAAATCTAGGGAGATAGCCTATATCTATAAACTAAGTAACCGATAAGACACGCAATTGAAGCAAGTGACAAAATGTAAACAGATATCGAGTCATAGTCACTTTTTGCCGTAAACAATTGATTGATAGTCCGATATATTGCGTCTGCTTTTTTTTTAGCCTGATCTACTCAATAGATAATACCGATTTCCGAAGATTGAGTACTTGGCAAAATCCCCTCGGGAAATAGTAGTAAACAACTAGTAAAAGACATCTTTACCCATAATATTTGCTGTTCCACAACTGTGGAACAGCTGACTCACATATTGTGAAACACGTGTCCCACATAATGTGGAACAGGCGTCGCACAATATGTGCAACAGAAAATAACAGGACATAAACATAGAAAAAAGACTTCTTAAATTTACGAATACTTGCCTGCAATACGGTTCTAAAACAGGCTTGTTTGGTGAATTGAAAGCTCTATTTTGGGAGAAAATGAGCAATGGCTATCGCTCATCAAGATCAAGTGATCAAAACAAAGAAGGCGCATTGCAATTAATTGATATACTGAACGATATGCAAAAAAAAGTGACTAAGTCATAAGAGTGTTGTATCATTGTGCACAGTGCTTCTGTCAAGCCCCGATGATGAAATTAGGAACACAGAATGGCTACACGGATATTGTACAGTTTGCCAAAAGAGTCGAAACTTAAGCAGTACTCAGAGAAAAAGAGAGATCTCCAGACTTTTGCAAGTGATCCGAAGAACTGTCATGCAAAACCCAAAAAGGTATTACCCCAAACAGCTTTTCAAGAAGAGTTTCTTTGCTTGTTTCAGTTCTTTCTTACCGCTAAAATAGGTTGGCTATGGCTGACTGGTGGCAGAAAATTTCCGAAAATAACTATTATGTGAGAGGAGAAGGGAAGTAGTCACGTATCGGCTTATGGGCTGGGAGTTCAATTTGCACGTCTGCAAGAGCTTTTGATGATTGATAATAGTTTTCTTTTAATTCCTTTGCAATCTTTAAGCTCTATTCTTAACCTTTCTTCGTAGAACTTTGTTTTATATGTATAATCTCAATTAAAACAAGCAGGCTACGAAAAGATACACCGATACTGGTACTTTTAAGTGGATATTCGTTTCATTCTCGTTATATAGTTCGTTTGCAGTAGTGTTGTGTGTATACTTCGTAGCCTGCTTTTTCTTCAATCCACCAATCAATCATTTTTCGTGCTAAACTAAGTTTTCTGGGAAGTTCCGGGAGATTGTCGCGCGTATAGAATTCACCCGAACTCAATTCTTCTTCCTGCAATTGAATTTCACCTCCGGCATAATCGGCTATAAAACCCACCATTAGTCCACTTGGATAAGGCCACGACTGGTTGCCAAAATAAGAGATGTTAGTCACATCCAATCCGGTTTCCTCTTTAACTTCGCGAGCTACACACTCTTCCAGCGTTTCTCCGGTTTCCAGAAAACCGGCAACCAGGCTGTTGAATGTTCCCTTAAAATTGCGAGCATGTACCAATAATATTGAATCACCTTTTCTCACAAGAACCAGAATCGCAGTTGATATGGCGGGATAAACCTCCTGCGCACAGTTAGGACAGCGTTTCATGATTGGTTCTATTTGTTCCAAGGCTGTACCACATGCAGAACAGAAACGATTGCTCCGATCCCAATGAAGAATCTCGCGGGCTTTTCCGGCTATCTGGTAATATTGAACAGGTAGCAAATCGTAGCTGGCACGTAGACCGACCATCGTCATCGCTTCCGACTCTTCAATAGCTTCGGGTAAGGAGAAAGCCTTGCACGGATTGCCATCGAATGTGGTAATCTCATGTACGGTAGCCATTTCCGGAACCGTAATCGGAGGATATACTCCAGAAGGAATATAAAAGGTGTTATTTGACTTTTGAAGCAGTAGTTGGTCTTTGTGAAAGATAAACCACAAAGTTTGAGCATTTGAATTCATAACATTAAAACTATAGTAAAACACATGCCGAGAGCACGTTCTTATCATTCCAAACCCCATCCGGGTTTTGGATATGCAAAGGTAATACTTTTCCTGTATTCTGCATATTCAACTACAAATTGATTCTTTGATTTACGCCAATTTCCTTTCTGAAGGCTTCATCGTGCGAGACGATAAGTATTGTACCCGAGTAGCTTTGAATTGTTGAGGTGATGATCTCAATATTCCGAATGTCGAGATTGTTTGTTGGCTCGTCTAAAATAAACAAGTCGGGTGTGTTGTTCGCAATCATCAGGCAACAAAAAGCAAGGCGCATCTTCTCGCCGCCACTGAGTTTACTACACGGCTTTTCCCAGACGGTAGCCGGAAACAGATAGCGATTCAGAATCACTTTGAGTTCATGATCCGGTAAATGACGGTTGTTGAAAGTCTCCGCCTGCTGTAGGATGGTAAGCTCGTTTTGAATGATGGAATACTCCTGATTGAGATATACGTATGAGAATTCGGCTCGCTCGATCCTCCCCGTGGTTGGTATCAGTTCACCGGTAACCAATTTCAGTAGCGTTGTTTTCCCACTTCCATTTTTACCGGTAATGTGTATACGATCACCACTTCTCAATTGAAAAGTGAGAGGGGATTCCAATAGGTTGCAGTTTCCTTCGGGATAGCGAAAATTAATGTTCTCCGCATTAATCAGAATCTTTCCGGTATGCAAAGAGGAAGATTCAAAGTTGGTTTTCAGTTCCGAAAGTGGAGACAGCGAACTGCGGAGCTGATTACGTTCACCCATCAGTTTGTCAGCTTTCTCTGTATGGATGCTTGCAAGCTTACTGGTACTTTTATCGGCATTGTCTTTCCGCTTTCCCATCAAGATGCGAGGGAGCCCTTTCTGCTGACTTGCTTTTTCGCCGCGAATATTTTGCTTCTCTTTGCGTTCGGCTGTTTCCCGTGCTAGCTTACGTATTTGCCGCAATTCTTTCTCTTTATTTTCGAGACTTTGTAGCAAAGCGTTCTGTCGGATGGCTCTTTGTTCTTTATAGAATTCGTAATTTCCACTGTAGTAAGTTAGTTGGCTACGCTCTAGTTCACAGGTTTCGGGCAGTAGGTTCAAGAGTGAACGGTCATGGCTGACTACTAGCAGAGTCATCTTGCATTTGGATATCCAATCGTAGAGTGTTTTCCGACTCGTGAGATCGAGGTGGTTGCTTGGCTCGTCCATTAAGATGACGGAAGGATTGTGAATAGCTATACCAGCTAAGAAAATGCGGGTTTTCTCTCCACCGCTCAGTTGTTGCATAGACTGCGAAAGCGACAAATGTCCCAATCCCCAAGATTCGAGGGCGGCTAACGAGCGTTCTTCAATCGTCCAATCGTCATTGAGAGTCTCAAATACGGCCGGTTCAACATTGCCATTGAGTATAGCATGCAAGGCTTCCAATTTTGCATCTATCTGTAAGGCTTGGGCAATATTCAAGGTGTTGTATTGCCCAAAATGTTGAGGAATATAGTATAAATGATCCGGATGCGACACACTGCCGGATGATGGTTGTAATCTCTCGGCTATAATTTGCAGCAAGGTCGACTTGCCTGATCCATTATTGCCTATCAAGGCTATCTTCTGTCCTTTGTTAATCGAAAATGTGAGATTTTCAAATAGGACCTCCTTATCAGGATGGATATAACTTACCTGTTGAATATGAATGCACATTGTAATTCTTGAGTTAGAATGTGAGTAATCGGATTTTGAAAAGAGAAAATCGGGGAGGGTAGACAAATCTATCACAAAAAACATCCGTACGAGTCGTATGGGTAATAACCGGCTTTAGAGATTATGTGAATAACCGGAAATGCGTTACTTGAGGAAAGTTGTCTAATTCGAATTGATTACATGATTGTTTGTATGAAGTAAGTTCACTGCAAAGATATAGCAACTTTTAGATAAAGCAAGCGATATAAGTATCTAATTTTCTTGCCTAGTGGGATAGAGAAGGCGGAAAAGTCGGAAAGATATAGATGATTTCTACCTATCCGACTCTTCTGCTTTTGTAATAATGTATTATATCTTGAACAGATCATTCAAACTCTGACTCATGCTGGGAGCAGAGAATACAAAGTCCCTTAGATAACTGTAATGTTGTTCTTTTTTCATGGCCATAGCTACAATGTTTATCATCTCCGGAGCGTTGGCGCAGAATAGCGTACATCCCATAATTCTTCCGTTCTGGTGGTTGATAATAGCTTTTAGTATACCATCCGGTTGGTGTAGAATACGCGAATGGGTTACTGTGCTGGCTTGTAAACGAGTAACTATAATCGAATGTCCCTTTTTCAAGGCTTCTTCTTCGTTGATGCCAATATGAGCAAAAGGAGGATCAATGGCTAATGTGTAAGGAGTGGGGGACCGGTCGTTGGCGCTCCGTGTTCTTTCACCGAAAAGTTGATCACAGACAATCCTTACGTCATCTTGTAAGAGTGGGGAAAGTGGAAAGCCCTCATTAATAGTCCCCAATGCCCATATGTGAGGGGTATTGGTGCGTAGTTGATCATTAACGATTATATTTCCTTGTACATTGGTTTTGACTCCGGCAACGTATAGGCGGAGCGTATCGGTCAGGGGTCGGTATCCGGTGGTTACTAGTACCGCACTCCCTTCTAGGATCTTGGGGTTATCACCAGACAGACTGGTGTATGTCAACTCAATTCCGTCTTCTGTATCGAGTAGCGAACGTACATGTGCATCCAAGTGGATCTCAATGCCATTTCTTGTGATAACTTCTTTAATATAATTGGCTACATCACGATCGGCGAAAGGCATGAAGCGATCTTTACTTTCAAGGATGGTCACTTTGCTTCCAAAGTTAGCATACATGGAAGCAAACTCTAGTCCCGCATAGCTATCGCCAACTATAATCAGATGCTTTGGCAACTCATTCCGATCGAGAATCTCATGATTGATATACGCGTTTTCAACTGTCTCGATCCCTTCGATGGGAGGAATCAACGGAGCAGATCCTGCATGAATGAAGATCTCTTTTCCTTTAAGCTCTATGTAATCATTGCCAGAGGTCACCTTTACGGTATCCCTTGAAGTGAATGAAGCATCTCCTATAAAAATAGCTACGTTGGGTGACCGCTTTAACTTGTCACTATTCGTTTCCTTGAGGAAGAAACTGAGTCTGTCTTTGCGGGTGATAGCCTGTTTGTATATTTTGGCTTGTTTGGGGTAGTCGTCATAATATAATAAACTGGCTACTTCAGCCTCATATGCTAGCGAGTGAAGGGAGTCGGTTAAATCCTGACGATCTTCTCCTTCTGTCTTGTCGATGGGGTTGATTATAGCAACCCGCCAACCACGGCCGGATAGTTTAATAGCAAGTGTTTCGCTGATTTTTCCGGAGCCGATAATAATAGCATCATATTGTTTCATTGCTTCTTTTCATTCGTTTAGCTTGTTGTATTTCGCTATATAACATATGAGAAGAAGTTTTGTTCTCATTTTTGCCAAAAGTTACATGCACTAGTGTTTATGTCTTTAAGTTAATATAATTAACTAATATTCGCTTGCTCATGTCTGAACTGAATTGCACTCAGTCCGGTCATTTTTTTGAAGAAACGGCTAAATGTAGCTTGGTCTTCAAATCCTAGAATATCAGTGATCTCTTTAACGCTTTTATTGCTGTAAAGTAAGAGTCGCTTGGCTTCTACTTCTACACGCTCATGAATGATTCGTAAAGGAGAAGGCAGATTGCATATCGAGAAAATATTTGAAAGAGTTTTGGGCGATTTATAAAGTATATCGGCGTAATCCTGTACTTGTTTTTTTGTCCGAAAGTGTTCATCTACTAGATTGTAGAATTTGCGAACAACTTCAAAACTGTACTCTTTTTTGGGTGTTATATCCAAACGGTTGCGTGCTATACGTGTACATTGAATAATGAAACGCTTAAGCTGTATGCGCAGCATCTCCTCTTGCAAACTGTCAGCAATACTAAATTCACTTTTCAATGCTCCAACAATGTTAGTCAGCTCTTTATGCTCACTCTCGTTCAGCGTAAAGCGTACCAGGTGAGAGGACCCATTGAATAGGAAACCGCTGCAAGATACTTCACGGTCGTTTCCGTAAATACAATAGAAGTTGCTATTGAAGAGTAGGGTCAGGTGCTCTCCTTCGCAGGCTTTTAGTTCCAAATGCTGCAAGTGAGTCAGCGAGATAACATCATCTTGGTAGAGTGTCATTTCCTGATGATCTATTTCTACGATAATATATCCTTTACGTACCCATAAAAATTTATACAAGCCTTTCTCTTTCTGCAATTTTTGCTCGGTGAAGTACGTATCGGTTACTGCAAGTGTTCCTTTTAATCGGGTTTGGTATTGTAAAGTCATAATTAAATCTCCATAGCTGATGCATCGAACGACAGAGGTAATAAGTCGCGGATGCTCGTAATTTCATAAACACATTCTTTCC
Source organism: Bacteroides reticulotermitis JCM 10512 (assembly GCF_000517545.1). Taxonomy (GTDB): domain Bacteria; phylum Bacteroidota; class Bacteroidia; order Bacteroidales; family Bacteroidaceae; genus Bacteroides; species Bacteroides reticulotermitis. The sequence continues at coordinate 69,085 of NZ_BAIV01000010.1, forward strand.
CGTAAAGAAGAATTCGGATAGGGTGTCCGTATCGCTTCTCTGTTTCCAAGATTACTTGACGGCAAGCTCCACAAGGCGGGATAGGCGTCTCTATGAAATCCTTTTCTGTCCGAGCGGCAACAGCTAAAACTGTTACCGGCTGATCGGGGTATTGAGAATTCGCATAAAACAACGTAGTGCGTTCGGCACAGGTTCCCGAAGGGTAAGCGGCATTCTCTTGATTGGTTCCTTCTACTATAGTTCCATTGCCCAATAACGCGGCGGCTCCCACAGAAAAACGAGAATAGGGAGCGTAGCTTCGTGCAGTCGCTTCCATGGCGGTTTTTACTAATTTCTGATCGGAACTACTTAGCTCATCGTATTGATATACTTTGATTATAGCGGTAATGGTTAGGTCTTTCATGCGCACAAACTGATTAGTTTTACATTTAATGTCACAAAGTTAGGAAAGAGATTGATAATCCCAATTATTTTTATGAATTTTGTACCTTCTAAACATACAGGTATATTAAACATGAGAAAAGAACTGCACAGATTTGTCCTTATTGGCTTTGCACTTATATTTGTTCTTTCGGTGCAAGCACAAAGACAAAATACCCGCTACGTTGAATATATAGAGAAATACAGTGAGTTGGCTGTGGAGCAAATGAAGCTTTCTAAAATACCTGCCAGCATCACATTGGCACAAGGACTTTTGGAAAGTGGAGCAGGCGCTAGCGAACTGGCTCGTAAAAGCAATAATCATTTCGGCATTAAATGTGGAGGCAGTTGGCGTGGGCGTACCGTGCGTCATGATGATGACGCTCGTGATGAATGTTTCCGGGCTTATGCGCATCCACGTGCTTCATACGAAGATCATTCCGAGTTTTTGAGAAGAGGTGCGCGTTACGCTTTTCTGTTTCAGTTGGATATAACCGATTATAAAGGATGGGCTCGAGGTTTGAAAAAAGCCGGCTATGCTACCGATCCTTCTTATGCCAATCGGTTGATAACGATAATTGAAGATTATAACTTATATAAATACGACCGGAAGGGAGTTTATACGGAGCGTAAACTTAAGAAAAATCCGTGGTTACTCGAACCGCATCCGGTCTATCTGGCCAATGATATCGCTTATATTGTTGCTCGTGATGGAGATACTTTCAAAGAACTGGGTAAGGAGTTTGACATCAGTTGGAAGAAGCTGGTGAGACATAATGATTTGCAGCAGGACTATACGCTGGTAGATGGAGATATTATCTACTTGAAAGGTAAAAAGAAAAAAGCTTCTAAGCCCTATTCGGTCTATGTGGTAAGGGATGGAGACTCTATGCATGGAATCTCGCAGAAATTTGGTATTCGATTGAAGAATCTTTATAAGATGAATCGCAAAGAGGGCGATTATATTCCTGAAATAGGCGATCGGTTGAGATTGCGTTAATTGAAAAAATAGTAAGACTATTTGTAAACAGAATAACGATCATTTTTGTTGTAATATAAAATAAATAGGAATTTAGTATGAGCTTTAATGTTGAAAGGAATGAAAAAAAACGTATTGTAATTGTTGGCGGTGGATTTGGGGGCTTGAAGTTAGCTAATAAGCTAAAGAATTCGGGCTTTCAAGTTGTACTAGTCGATAAGAACAACTACCATCAATTCCCTCCTTTAATTTATCAGGTAGCTTCGGCGGGTATGGAGCCTAGTTCCATATCTTTTCCTTTCCGTAAAATCTTCCAGCGTCGAAAGGATTTTTATTTCCGAATGGCGGAAGTACGTGCAATTTTTTCCCGAAAAGAATATGATTCAGACCTCTATCGGGAAAATTGACTACGATTATTTGGTGCTTGCCGCAGGCACAACAACCAACTTCTTTGGCAATAAGCAGATTGAGGAAGAATCGATGCCGATGAAGAACGTATCGGAGGCAATGGGACTTCGCAATGCTTTGTTGGCGAATTTGGAACGTGCATTGACTTGTTCGACCAAAATTGAGCAACAAGAGCTTTTGAACATTGTTGTGGTTGGCGGAGGAGCTACCGGAGTCGAGGTAGCCGGTGTTCTCTCGGAAATGAAACGATTCGTTTTACCGGTCGATTATCCGGATATGCCTGCCAGTTTGATGCATATTTATTTGATTGAAGCGGGACCGCGCTTGTTGGCCGGTTTGTCCGAAGAGTCATCCAAACATGCCGAACAGTTCTTGCGTGAGATGGGTGTGAACATTCTTCTGAATAAGAAGGTGATGGATTATCGCGACCACAAGGTTATGTTGGAAGATGGAAGTGAAATCGCTACCCGCACATTTATTTGGGTGAGTGGAGTAACCGGAGTCTCTTTCGGCAATCTAGATAAAGCCGTGATAGGGCGTGGAGGCCGCATTAAAGTAGATGAGTTCAATCGAGTAGAAAGCATGGACAATGTTTTTGCGATTGGCGATCAATGTCTTCAAGTTGCAGATAAAGACTACTCATCCGGTCATCCGCAGTTGGCACAAGTAGCTATTCAGCAGGGAGAACTATTAGCTAAGAACTTAATCCGATTGGAAAAAGGGAAGAAGATGAAACCTTTCCATTATCGCAATCTTGGTTCAATGGCTACAGTAGGCCGTAATAAGGCAGTAGCTGAATTTAGCAAAGTGAAGATGCATGGCTGGTTTGCTTGGGTTATGTGGTTGGTAGTTCATTTACGTTCTATACTGGGCGTACGAAATAAAGTAGTCGTGTTGTTGAACTGGGTATGGAACTATTTTACGTACGATCAATCGATGCGTATGATTATCTATGCCCGTAAAGCAAAAGAAGTACGAGAACGGGAAATTATCGAAGCGACAACCCATTGGGAGAAGAATCGAATGATGAGCCTTTGGAGCAAGACAAAGCATAATATAAGTCATAAGAGTAAATAAATAAGGGACGTCTTTGAGTATTCAGACGTCCTTTATTCTCTAAATGTAAAAGAACGCTTTCTGTTTTTTTGCATTTTTTCAAATATTATAAAGAACAAAAGAATGATGTGTCTGTTTAATTTTCAATGTAATTGATGTATATTTACGCATTAAATAATTAAAAGCAATAGAATCTTGTTATGGATCGACGGTATTACTGTCTAATTGCCTTTTGTTTGCTTTTCTCTTGCCGTCTCATGGCGGTGGAAAGGACTTATAATGTACTTTTTATCCAATCATATAATACTCAAACTCCCTGGCATGATCAACTGATTCAGGGGTTGATAAATGGAATCAAACAAAACGGTATAAAGGCAACTGTAACGACTGAGTACTTAGATGCTAATTTCTGGAAGTTTGAATCAGAGAAAGTCTTGATGAAACGCTTTTGTGAAAGGGCTCGGGAACGGAAAACTGATTTAATTGTAACGGCTAATGATGAGGCCTTTTATTCCCTTTACGCTTCCAACGATTCTTTACCATTAAAAATTCCTGTTGTCTTTTTCGGCATAAAGTATCCGGATATGGATTTAATCAAGAGGTTGCCCAATGTATGCGGGTTTACTTCCAATCCAAACTATTTCGCTCTTTTGGAACAAGTTAATCGGATATTTCCAGAGCGAAAGGAAGTCATTTGCATCGTTGATAACAGTTTCCTGAGTAATAAAGGTTTGGAAAGCTTTTTAACAGGCTGGAACCTTTTTCATGAGATATATTCAGACTATACCATGAAAGTGTATAATACACAGGTAAAGACTACGCAAGATGTCATTTCAGCAGTATGTTACCCACGTAATAGCACCAATCGTGTAGTTATCGCTCCAAAGTGGACTCCCTATCTTTCATTTGTGGGTAAGAATTCCAAAGCTCCTTTTTTCGCTTGTCAAAATCTCGGACTCAAAAATGGTGTGTTTTGTGTTTATGATGACGATGCTTATACCTCTGCTTATAATGCGGGAAGATATGCTGCTTTCGTGTTGCGGGGAGATAAACCTAAAGATCTGGGAGTAAGAGAAACACCGCAAGGCTTTATTTATGATTCTAAGCAATTGGCCTTTTTTAAGGTCGATCCCAGTGCGGTCTCTTCTTATGGTTTCATTGTGAATGAATCTTATTGGGAGAGGAATAAATTACTATTTATGTTCCTGTATCCTTTGGCTTTGTTGTTGTTAACCGGGTGCGTTATTTGGCTGATTCGTTTGAATCGTAAAGAAGCTAAGCGAAGGTACAAGTTCAGACTCGCTTGTTAATACAAAATAAACTGGTGGAGCAGCGCGATGAGTTTGATACCGTTTTACACTCTATACGTGATGCCGTTATTACGTATGATACGGAGCTGCGCATTCATTTTACCAATAACTCGCTGCATAAACTAATAAATCTGCCGGAAGAATACGCTAACCGTCCTTATGAGGGTATGCCTGCCGGAAGTATTTTTAGTATTTATAATAATGGAGAAGATATCTTACAACAGATGCTTCTCAAGGTTGCTGAGACCGAACAAAGTGTTATGATTCCTCCGGACTCTTTTTTGAAAGAGACACATGAAGGACATTATTTTCTGGTTTCCGGTGAAATTGCACCTATACATACAAAGGGACAGATGATTGGTATGGTGCTTTCAGCTCGTAATATTTCCGGTGAAGAAATGCAGGAACGCTTTTTTGATATGGCGTTGGAAGAAAGTGCCATTTACCCCTGGCAGTATGATCTGGAATCTGATAGCTTACTATTCCCTCCCGGTTTTTTGTCCACTTTTGGATATGGGCCATCGGTTATTTCGATTTCTCGGAAAGAGATGGATCATATGATTCACCCGGATGATCTGAATGAGATACGATCTTATTTCGATAAAATACTAGCAGGCGAGACTAATAGTAGCCGCCTAAACTTTCGGCAACGGAACGCAAAGGGCATCTATGAATGGTGGGAGTACCGATCTTCTGTAATCAAAGGAATGTCTGATGATCTGCCATATAATATATTGGGAGTTTGTCAAAGCATACAGCGATATAAAATAGTGGAGCAAGAGTTGAGGCATGCCCGCGATGAAGCCTTGAGAGCTGATAACTTAAAATCGGCCTTCCTTGCCAATATGAGCCATGAAATACGTACTCCTCTGAATGCCATTGTCGGTTTCTCTGATTTATTAAGTGATATGAGTAGCTTCTCGCAGGAAGAAATCGCGTTGTTCATTGAAACGATTAATAAGAATTGTACCTTATTGCTGACTTTGATAAATGATATTCTCGATTTGTCCCGAATTGAATCCGGTACGATGGAGTTTGTATGTGCAAGTCATAGCTTGCCTTTACTTCTGAAAACCGTCTACGATTCGCAGCAGTTGAATATGCCTCCTGGTGTGGAATTGCGACTGGATATGCCTGAAAACGATAACAAATGCTTGATAACAGATTCCATTCGCCTGCAACAAGTAGTTAACAACTTAATAAATAATGCTACTAAGTTCACGTTAAGTGGTTCTATTACCGTTGGTTATGAAGAAGAGGCTGGAACAGACTATACGAGAATATTCGTAGCAGATACAGGAGTTGGTATTTCCGAAGAGGGGATAAAACACATTTTTGAGCGTTTTTATAAAGTGGATAACTTTACGCAAGGAGCCGGATTAGGACTAAGCATTTGCCAGACAATCGTAGAGCGGTTGCATGGAGAAATACACGTTGCTTCGGTACTGGGTGAAGGAACTTGTTTTAGTGTTCGGATTCCAAACATCTGCGAATAGGGACATTTTTTCCACCAAATGGACCTTTTTTTCCTTTTCGAGACCCCATACCTTTGTCGTCTCAATTCAATAGGATCTAGGTATGAGATTAGTTTTAAAAAGTGTGCTTGCGCTCTATCTTTTATTGGCTTTCAGTTTCTCGCTAAGTGCTCAACATATAGTGCAAGGAGTAGTAACTGATTCGTTAACCAAAGAACCTATACCGTATGCTTCTGTTCATTTGCAAGGAACTTCCGAAGGAACAACCACAGGAAGTGACGGGCGCTTTTATTTCAAGACTAGTCGTTCGCAGGCACGTCTTATTGTCTCTACGATAGGCTATAATGATTATAGCAACTCAATCAATCCGGCAAGTGCGCCCCGTTTCAATATTGCTCTCTCACCTACATCTTATTCATTGAATGAAGTAACCATTAAGCCTAAGCGCGAGCGTTATCGCAAAAAAGATAATCCGGCCGTCGACTTTGTCAGGCAAATGATTGAGCAACGCAAGAATCACTCTCCCAATGAAAAGGAGTACTGGCAAAGAGATCGTTATGAAAAGACTACCTTTGCGTTGAATAATTTCAATGAGGAAAAACAACAAAAATGGCTTTATCGCAAATTTAAGTTTCTGACCGAGTATGTTGATACATCCGCCGTAACCGGGAAACCTATTTTGACAGTTTCGGCTCGTGAACTTTTAGCTACCGATTATTACCGGAACTATCCAAAGTCTGAAAAACAGGTGGTTAAAGCCAGAAAGCAGGCCGGGGTAGATGAAATATTCTCTAAACAAGGGATGCAAGCGGCCATTAATGAAGTCTTTAAGGATGTGGATATTTATGAGAATAATATCTCGCTTTTTACAAATAAGTTTGTAAGCCCCTTATCTCGCATGGCTACCGGCTTTTATAAATATTACTTAATGGACACTTTGCAGGTTGCTGGCGAACGTTGTGTCGATCTGACTTTTGTACCCTATAACTCCGAGTCTTTCGGCTTTACAGGACATTTGTACGTGACTCTGGATTCTACCTATTTTGTAAAGCGTGCCGTGCTTAATTTCCCGAAGAAGATTAACCTAAACTTTGTCGACTATATGTTGCTCGAACAAGAGTTTAAACGGGCCGAAGATGGGACACGTATGTTGGATCATGAAAGCATTACTGTTGAATTTAAGCTGGCAGAAAATACCGATGGTATTTTTGCTCGGCGTATAGCTGATTATAATAACTACTCATTTGAGCCGACTGAAGAGAAAGCCAAGGTGTTTGAAAAGCCTGAGCGCATTATTGAGGGGAATGAGGCCTTATCTCGTTCGGCAGCGTTTTGGACAGAGAATCGTCCGGATGAAGCGATTACCGAGCAAGAAAACTCGGTTGATAACTTAATGACTCAGTTGCGCAGCTATCCGGTTTACTTTTGGACGGAGAAGGTCTTGACAGTTCTCTTCACCGGCTATATACCGACCTCCAAAGAAGCGCCGCTTTTCTATATCGGTCCGATGAATGCGACTATCAGTGGTAACTCGCTTGAAGGAGCTCGTGTTCGTGTGGGAGGAATGACTACCGCCTGGCTAAACCCTCATTGGTTTGGAAAAGGCTATATGGCGTATGGCTTTAATGACAACCGGCTCAAAGGGTTGGCAGAAGTTGAGTATTCTTTTAAAAAGAAGAAAGAGTATGCCAACGAATTTCCAATCCATTCACTGAAGATGCGCTATGAATCGGACGTTAACCAGTATGGACAGAATTATCTTTATACAAGTAAGGACAATGTTTTTCTGGCTCTCAAACGAAAGAAGGACGATCGGATCGGTTATTATCAGCAGGCAGAAATGACCTATACAAATGAGTTTTATTCCGGATTCTCTTTCCAGCTGACGGCTCGACGCAGAACCGATGAAACTTCTTCTTTAATCCCTTTTTTGCAGAAGAATGGAGAAGTAAATGATCCTGTGAATCAGTTCTCTACAACAGCGGCCGAATTAAAATTGCGTTATGCTCCTAATGAAAAGTTTTTTCAAACACAGTGGAATCGATTCCCTGTATCGTTGGATGCTCCGGTGTTCACATTGTCTCATGCCATTGCCGGTAAGGGAGTTCTGGGTAGCGATTACACATACAATCACACAGAGGCCGGTATACAAAAAAGGTTTTGGTTTTCAGCTTTTGGCTATACAGATGTAATACTAAAAGCGGGGAAAGTATGGGATAAAGTTCCATTCCCACTTTTGATCATGCCTAATGCTAACCTCTCTTACACAATACAGCCGGAATCCTACTCTTTGATGAATGCCATGGAGTTTATAAATGATGAGTATTTCTCGTGGGACGTTACTTACTTTTTGAATGGCTGGCTGTTCAACCGGGTCCCTTTATTGAAGAAATTGAAGTGGCGGGAGGTGCTTTCATGTAGAGGGCTTTATGGAAACTTGAGTGATAAAAATAACCCGGCATTGAGTGATGGTTTGTTTGCTTTTCCCGCAACAACTACTTCCACAATGGGGCGGACTCCTTATGTAGAAGTTGGAGTTGGCGTGGAAAATATTTTTAAAGTGCTAAGATTTGATTATCTTTGGCGGTTGACATATCGGGAGTTGCCCGGCGTAGATAATTCAGGGTTAAGAATTAGTCTTCATATGACCTTTTAAAAGTTAAATCCTGCTAATTGCAATGTATATATGACAAACAAACACTACATTAATGATTAATAAGTCGTAAATTTGCGACAATTTTAGTTTAATTTTAATAGAATAGAAATGAAACAAGAAATTAAGCCGGCTACCGCCGCCTCGGCGTTTTGGTAGTTGGAGTGGGTGGAGCGGTCTCTACTACAATGATTACAGGTACACTAGCCTCTTGTAAGGGACTGGCGAAACCGATAGGTGCCATTACTCAGTTTGCTACAATGCGCATGGAAAATAACGATGAAAAACTCATCAAGGACGTTGTGCCTTTGACTGATTTGGAAAACATCGTTTTTGGTGGCTGGGATATTTTTCCAGAAAATGCTTATGAAGCTTCTCTGTATGCCGAAGTCTTAAAAGAAAAAGACCTTAATGGTGTGAAAGAAGAGTTGGAAGCTATTAAACCAATGCCGGCAGCTTTCGATCACAACTGGGCAAAACGTCTGAATGGTACGCATGTTAAAAATGCTGCTACCCGCTGGGACATGGTAGAACAACTCCGTCAGGATATCCGTGACTTCAAGGCTGCGAATAACTGTGATCGCATTGTTATGCTGTGGGCTGCAAGTACGGAAATCTACATTCCGATGTCTGAAGAGCATATGTCGCTCGAGGCTTTGGAAAAAGCGATGAAGGCAAACAATACAGAGGTCATTTCGCCGAGTATGTGTTATGCGTACGCTTCTATTGCTGAAGGTGCTCCGTTTGTAATGGGTGCTCCGAACCTTTGCGTAGACATTCCGGCTATGTGGGAGTTCTCTAAGCAGATGAATGTACCCATCTCTGGTAAAGACTTCAAGAGTGGTCAGACATTGCTGAAAACCGTATTAGCACCGATGTTTAAAACTCGTATGCTAGGTGTTAGCGGATGGTTCTCTACAAACATCTTGGTAACCGTGATGGTGAGGTTCTTGATGATCCTGCAAACTTTAAAACAAAAGAGGTTAGTAAACTCTCTGTAATTGATACAATTCTTGAACCTAAGAAGTTCCCTGATTTGTACGGAGACGTTTATCACAAGGTACGTATCAACTATTACCCACCTCGCAAGGACAACAAAGAAGCATGGGACAACATTGACATTTTCGGATGGATGGGATATCCTATGGAAATCAAAGTGAACTTCTTGTGCCGTGACTCAATCTTGGCTGCTCCAATCGCATTGGATTTAGTTCTCTTCTCTGACTTAGCGATGCGTGCTGGTATGTCTGGCATTCAAACCTGGTTGTCATTCTTCTGTAAGAGCCCGATGCATGATGGTGAACATGAGTCTGAACACGATTTGTTTACTCAGTGGAGAATGGTAAAACAGACACTGCGTAACATGGTTGGTGAAAAAGAACCTGATTACTTGGCGTAATATAAAAGTAATATAGCAAAGTTGAGATTGAGTATTTGCCTTGCCTTCTGACAAGGTGAATATTTAACCTCAACTTTTGGTTTTAACGTCATAAACATCTTAAATTCATAATTAGTGAAGACTCCTCCATTTCTTCCTGTTCTCATAGGCACGGGTTTCGGTGCCGGATTTTCTCCTTTTGCTCCCGGTACAGCTGGGGCATTGCTTGCTTCAATTATTTGGGTAATACTCTACTTCTTACTTCCTTTTCATATTTTATTGTGGGCTACAGTAGCTTTGGTGATCGTATTCACCTTTGCCGGTGTCTGGTCTGCCAATCGGTTGAAACTGTTTTGGGGTGAAGACCCGTCACGTATCGTGATAGACGAGATGATAGGCGTGTGGATACCTTTACTTGCGGTACCCAATAATGATAAGTGGTATTGGTATGTAATAGCCGCCTTTGTTCTATTCCGTATGCTGGATATTTGGAAACCTTTGGGAATACGTAAAATGGAGAGTTTACCCGGTGGAATCGGTGTGTTGATGGACGATGTTTTGGCAGGTGTATATAGCTTTTTGCTACTAATAGGAGTGAGATGTCTGGTTGGCTAAAAAAAATACTGCGAATAATTTCACAAAAAGGAGGCTTCTTTGTATTTTTACGTGCGCAAGTTTCTGCGCAGATGGCAACCATCGCAGATTTTCTGATAACTATTTTATTAGTAAAACTCTTCGATGTATATTATGTTTATGCGACCCTGGCGGGTGCAACTTATGGTGGAATACTCAACTGCGTTATTAATTATAAATGGACCTTTAAATCGAAAGGGAAGAAAACTAATGTCGCTGTAAAATATATAATCGTTTGGGTTTGCAGTGTTTGGCTGAATACTTGGGGAACTTACTACCTAACGGAGACTCTTGCCGAAATTCCGTGGGTGCGCGATACACTAAGTCAGCATTTTGGCGACTTTTTTATTATCCCCAAAATATTGGTTTCAGCAATTGTTGCTTTATTTTGGAATTATAATATGCAACGTTTTTTTGTGTATAGAAGTATAGACGTCAAACGGTTTTTTAGAAAATGAAATAAACAGAAGAATAATAGATATGAACTACAGAGATTATTTGCAGCAGTTGATTTATAAGATAATCAATCCACTTATTAACGGGATGGTAAAAATAGGAATTACTCCCAACTTTATCACAACTACCGGGTTCATACTGAATGTGTTCGCCGCTGGATTGCTTATTTATGCGTGTGCTTATGCCGATCATGGGGAACTTACTTATGTTGGATGGGCCGGTGGAATCATTCTTTTCGCGGGATTGTTTGACATGATGGATGGACGTGTTGCTCGTGTTGGCAATATGAGTTCTACCTTTGGAGCGCTTTATGACTCTGTGCTCGACCGCTATAGCGAATTGGTGACATTCTTCGGTATATGCTACTACTTACTGGTGGAAGGCTATTTCATCTATTCCATTATTGCATTTGTTGCACTTATCGGCTCGTTGATGGTCAGTTATGTGCGTGCTCGCGCCGAAGGTCTGGGCATTGAATGTAAAGTGGGAATTATGCAACGCCCTGAACGTGTCGTGTTGACTGCTCTTGGAGCTTTGTTCTGCGGTATATTTAGTAACATTACGTTGTTTGATCCGATTCTAATTTTAGTTGTGCCTTTGACTGTAGTTGCCGTATTGGCCAACATAACCGCTTTTGTACGTGTTAATCATTGCCGCAAAGTTCTGTTGGCTAATGAGCGTAAAGAAGAATAGTTTGAATACAATTTTCATATAATGATAAAAAAAACTCAGAAGTTGTCGGTAAAAGAAATGTGGACTGTTATCGGAGGAATGTCTATCTTTCTTATTCTGACTGCTACTTTTATAGGACTTCGCTTTGAGCACATGCTAATGGCAGTGCTTTATTTAATCCTTTTTTTTGCTGGACTCCCCACTCGTAAACTGGCAGTAGCTTTACTTCCGTTTGCCATTTTTGGTATTTCGTATGATTGGATGCGTATTTGCCCCAATTACCAAGTAAATCCAATTGATGTAGCCGGATTGTATAATCTGGAGAAATCATTGTTTGGTGTCACAGATAATGGTGCTCTGTTGATTCCCTGTGAGTATTTCGCTCAACATCATTGGGCAACGGCCGATTTGTTTGCCGGCATCTTTTACTTATGCTGGGTACCTGTTCCCATTGCTTTTGGTCTTTGGCTGTATTTAACCAAGTCGCGAAATATCTATCTGCGTTTTGCCATGGTTTTCCTTTTTGTCAATCTGATCGGATTTATGGGTTACTATATACATCCGGCTGCTCCTCCTTGGTATGCCATTAACTATGGTTTTGAACCTGTGCTTAACACGCCGGGAAATGTTGCCGGATTGGGGCGTTTTGATGAGTTGACAGGACTGAATGTCTTTAACTCTATCTATGGACGCAATGCGAATGTATTTGCGGCTGTTCCTTCGTTGCATGCCGCTTACATGGTTGTAGCTTTGGTTTATGCCGTCATACGTCGATGCAAATGGTATGTGATCACATTGTTCTCGGTGATTATGGTTGGTATATGGGCTACGGCTGTATATTCATGCCATCATTACATCATTGATGTATTGCTTGGAATTGCTTGCGCATTGTTGGGTATCTTGTTATTTGAGAAAGGATTGATGAAGCTCTCAGGCTTTCGGAGGTTCTTTGATAGATACTATCGCTATATTCAATAATAGCACGTAAAGTCTACAGACGATTTAAAAAAATAATAAAACATGCGATTGATTAAAGGAGATACTCTTGATATAGGGTATCTCTTTGTCAATCTTTAGAGTTATACCTTATCTGTTTAGGGGCACCTCTCCCGCATTGGGTATTTAGCATTGATAGAATACCTCTTCGAAAGAAAAAAGCGCGTGGAAAGGAATGTGAAACATTATTGCTCAACCGGATCATTCTTTTCTTAATTATCGGAATATAGTCTGCTAAAGTATCAATCTATTCTTTTTATAATCAATCTTTTCATTCGATAATTCGATTACTACTATACGCATCATTGTGGATCTTTTTTAAATAATTATCTTTGTGGGCATAAACACTCTAAAAAAAAGCAAACGTATGAAGAAAATCGTTTCAAGTTTGATGATTCTGACGTTGCTGATTCCAACTATTGGAGCACAGTCGACAGATATTTTCAAAAAGAAGAAAAAAAAGAAAGGCAAAACTGAACAAGTAGCTAAGGCTAATACCGATTCTCTCGCCGGTAAGCCAAAAAGTTCTCTTCAACCCTATGGAAGAGTTATTACTGGAAAAGCAAAAACAATGAATGGCTTTTTAAAAGTACATTATGTTGGCGACCGTTACTATTTTGAAATAGCAGATTCCCTTTTTGGACGTGACATGTTGATTGTAAACCGGATAGTTAAAGCCCCGGTTGACAACCAAAAACGTAAGGTGGGTTATCCGGGTGATTTCATCAGTGACCAGGTGATTCGTTTTGAAAAAGGGCCAGGCGATAAATTGTTTGTTCGTGAAATCTCTTATATAGAACATTCTTCGGATACCTTGGGATTGTATCAGGCTGTGATGAACTCAAATGTGCAGCCTGTGATAGCTACTTTTCCTTTAAAAACAGTACGTGAGGAAGGGAAGACTACCAACTATGTCATTGATATGACTGATTATATTCGCAGAGACAATGAAATGTTTTCGTTCTCAAATCGTGCCAAAAATGGTGCTGAAATCGGAAATATGATTGATGATGCCAGCTATATCGATACATTGAAAGCTTTTCCGCGCAACATTGAAGTGCGCACGGTTCGCACTTTCCAACGCCGAAGAGCAGCTTCTCCCGGGATAGCTGGAATGATGGCTCCTGCTTCTACAACTCCAGTAACTTATGAGTTGAATAGTTCAATGCTTCTGTTATCTAAAGAACCCATGAAGCCGAGACTATTTGACAGCCGTGTTGGCTATTTTGCTGTTGGATACAAAGATTTTGATGCGAATCCACACGGCGTGAAGGCCAAAGCGAATATTACCCGCTGGAAGCTAGAGCCTAAAGACGAGGATGTAGAGAAGTACCTTCGGGGAGAACTTGTAGAACCGAAGAATCCGATTGTTATCTATATCGATCCGAATACGCCTAAAAAGTGGGTACCTTATCTTCTTCAGGGAGTGAACGATTGGCAAGCGGCTTTTGAGAAGGCTGGATTTAAAAATGCGATTATAGGTAAAGAAGCGCCGACAGATGATCCGACGTGGAGTCTTGAAGATGCACGTCACTCGGCTATCGTCTACAAACCTTCTGATATTCCAAATGCAAGTGGACCTCATGTACACGATCCTCGCAGTGGTGAAATACTTGAAACGCATATCAACTGGTATCACAACGTAATGAGTTTGCTATACAATTGGTACATTGTTCAAGCGGCTGCCGTTGATCCGGAAGCCCGTAAACCGATGTTCGATGATAAGCTGATGGGCGAGTTAATCCGTTTTGTCTCTTCGCATGAAGTAGGGCATACGCTGGGATTGCGTCACAACTTTGGTTCTTCACATACAGTTCCGGTAGAAAAGCTACGTGATAAAGCGTGGGTAGAAGCTAACGGACATACTCCTTCCATTATGGATTATGCTCGCTTCAACTACGTGGCACAGCCGGAAGATGGTATTTCTCATGCGGGTATCTTTCCTCGCATCGGACTCTATGATAAATGGGCTATCGAATGGGGATACCGTTGGATGCCACAGTATGCAACAGCCGATGCGGAAACAGCTTATATGAACAAGTGGATTATCGAAAAACTGAAAGAAGATAATCGGTATACCTTTGGAACGGAGAGTGACCGGAATGATCCGCGTAACCAGAGTGAAGACTTAGGTAATGATGCAATGCTGGCAAGTACATACGGTATTAAGAATTTAAAACGTATCATGCCCGAAATCATGAATTGGACCTATGAACCGAATGAAGGTTATGAAAAGGCTTATGCACTTTATCAGAATGTAGTTGGTCAATTCAATCTTTATACGGGACATGTTCTTACCAACGTTGCCGGTATTTATCGCAATCCGATTTCTGTAGAGCAAACCGAGACAAAGGCTATTGAGTATGTACCTAAAGAGATACAGAAACGTGCAATCGCTTTCCTGAATAAAGAATTGTTTACTACACCTACTTGGTTGGCTGATAGTAAGCTTGCGGAAAGAACCGGAGTTAACTATTTTACTGTAATCAATCGCTTGCAGGCAAGTAGATTGCAACAGTTGCTCAGCCAGGGCACGCTGGATAAAATGACAGCTAATGAGTTGGTTAACGGCTCGAAAGCTTATACGGCGGTTGAACTGTTTGCTGATTTGAAGAAGAGTATCTGGAGCGATATGCTGGGTGGCAAGCGTCCCGATGTTTATCAGCGCGGTTTGCAGAAAACGTATGTGAATGCATTAATTTCATTGCTTGATAAGCCGAAGAGTTCTTCAGGAGTAAGATCAGTGGCTTCTGCTTTCGAAGCTCCTTCCGATGCACCTGCTATTGCTCGTGGGCATCTGATTGAACTCCGTAGAGGCTTGGCAGGAATGGCAGCTGCATCTAGTGGAGTAGTCAGAAGTCATTATCAAAACTTACAAGCACTAATTAGCGCGGCATTCGATGAGCGGAAGTAATATCGGATTTAAGATATAACAAAAAAGGAGGTGTCTCAAAAGGGCATCTCCTTTTTTTAGTTACTAGAGCAAGAATGATCGTAATTTGCGTGCTATGGTTTGCAGGAATAAGAGGATATGCATTACTTCCCTTAATACAAAGCTAGGTAGACAAAATGTAAACAACATCTAGTCATAGTCATCTTTTGCTGTAAACTTCTGATTGATAGTTTGATATATTGCGTCTTCTTTTGGGATACATTTATTCACTCGCTTGAATAGATTATTTTGTAGAATAAGTAGTCTATTGATGCAGCCCATCTCTTATGTGAACCCAGCCGAGAAGAATAGGAAATGACTATGAAGTAAATCAGAAGCCTTTCAATAAAGTAGCGTAGCGAATCAGAAAGAATAAATGCAAATGTGTAAACGGAATCTGGATATTGCCACAACCTTACCCTTTTCTCAAAAGTTTCTTCGTGATGAAACAAATGTTTCATAAGGGTGAAACAAAATTCTCATGCTGATGAAACAGTTTGCTTCTCTAGATGAAACTAATTTCCGAAGCGGTGGAACTAGATATTCCTAACTGGCAGTTGTGCAAAAGAACGCAATGCGTTGACTTTATGTAGCCTTCTGCCTGTAATCAATCAACTCACCTTTTTCTTACCCTTATCTTTGATTGACTCCAACCCTACTTGTCTCTAAGACAAGTCAACTCTTGTACGCCTGATTCTGCTATGTGATAGCCTAACAGAGCATATCGCGAAAACAACTTATATGAGCGTAAGTAAACTAGCGTGAAATTTGTGAATAAAGCTACTTTCTGTTTATAGCTTCCTCATACTTCTGCGTATGACCAAAAGAAGACGCAAAATAAGCAGTTGATATACTGGATGATACGCAAAAAAGTGATTAACTCATAAGAGTGTTGTATCATTGTGCAAAGTACGTATATCAAGCCCCGATGATGAAATTAGTAACAAAAAAGGGGCTATCCAACTTTCCGGATAGCCCCTTTTTTGTTATTTGATTTCGATTTCCTCTTTCATGTCGATTTCTTCACCGTCTGTATCATAGAATACATATTGTAAGAAAGCTAATTTTTGATTAGGGATAATCTTAATACCGAGTCCATACTTCATCTGCCATTTTCGTTTCAGAGAGACAAGTCCCTGATTGATGTAAGCAGCAATGTACGGATGGATGTGGAGTGAGAATTTCTTCACCTTCAACTTATTGACCAGATAATCAATTTTACTCTCTAAAGTGTCTGTAAAAAGAATGGATGATGTGATCGTGCCTTTGCCGAAGCAGGTAGGGCAGGTTTCAGTTGTATTTACATCCATTGCAGGGCGCACACGCTGGCGCGTGATTTGCATCAGCCAAATTTGCTGAGCGGCAGGATATTATGCCTTGCCCTGTCTTTTTGCATGTTAGCACACATACGTTCGTAAAGCTTCTGACGATTTTCATTTTCATTCATGTCAATGAAGTCTACTACAATGATACCACCCATATCTCTCAATCGTAATTGTCGGGCTAGCTCATCGGCTGCCCCCAAATTTACTTCGAGTGCGTTACCTTCCTGCCCGTTGGCATTCTTGGTGCGATTTCCGCTGTTCACGTCTACTACGTGAAGCGCCTCAGTGTGCTCAATAATCAGATAGGCACCACTCTTGTAAGATATTGTTTTACCAAACGACGATTTGATTTGCTTGGTGATACCGAAATTGTCGTAAATAGGAAGTTGCCCTTTGTATTGCTTCACTATATTTGCCCGTTCAGGGGCAATGAGTGCAACGTAATCTCTGATTTCGTGAAACACCATTTCGTCATTGACATAGATGTTTTCAAACGAAGGGTTGAAGAGGTCACGCAGTAAACCTACAGCGCGGCTCGTCTCTTCATAAATCAAAGTTGGGTACTTGGTAGCCTTTTGCACTTTGCTCATGGCATCTTCCCAATGCTTAATCAAAACTTTAAGCTCTCCGTCGAGTTCGGCAACGCGTTTTCCTTCTGCCACAGTACGAACAATTACCCCGAATTTTTTGGGTTTAATGCTCATTAGCAATTGCTTCAGGCGTGCGCGCTCTTCGCTCGATTTAATTTTTTGAGACACAGAAACCTTATCGTTAAAAGGGATAAGAATCAGATAGCGTCCGGCAAATGATATTTCGGAGCTTAGTCTTGGTCCCTTGGTGGATATCGGTTCCTTTACAATCTGCACCACTACTTCTTGTCCTACCTTGAGTGTATTGGCTATTGTGCCATCTTTATCAAGGTCGGGGAGGAGGGTTGCTTTACTGATGGAGTTCAGTCTTTTTTTGTCGCTTAAAGTCTGCTTTACAAACTTTTCCAGTGAGTTAAATTGAGGACCCAGATCCAAATAATGAAGGAAAGCATCTTTCTCATAACCGACATCTACAAAACATGCATTTAGTCCGGGCATTAGTTTTTTAACACGTCCTAAATACATATTACCCACAGAAAAGGAAATGTTTCTTCCTTCGCTCTGAAGTTCTACCAGACTCTTATCTTCAAGTAAGGCGATAGATACCTCTTTGGGTTGTACGTCTACTACTAGTTCGCTTGTCACTGTTTGGGATTTCTATTATTATTAAGTTCTAATAGAATGAACAACTATTTTGACAGTTTGTTCATTTTTGGGTCAGCTTCTTAAACAAAGAACAAACTTGAAAGATATTTGCTTTGCAAGTTTGTTCTTTATTTCTGTTTGGATTAGACTAAAAATTATTTTTTGCTTTTATGTCTGTTCTTTCTTAGTCTTTTTTTACGCTTGTGCGTAGACATTTTATGTCTTTTTTTCTTCTTTCCGCTTGGCATAGCTTCAAAATTTTATGGGTTAATACTCTTGTTTCTTTATTTCTTTACTGAAATTGTAAATGTCTTAGCCGGTTTGAAAGCCGGGATGTTGTGCTCGGGGATAATGATCGTAGTATTTTTAGAAATATTACGAGCTGTTTTCTGAGCCCTCTTCTTTACAATGAAACTGCCGAACCCGCGAAGGTATACATTCTCATTGTTAGCCAAAGAATCTTTCACTGCATCCATAAATGCTTCAACTGTGGTAAGAACAGTAACCTTATCAATTCCGGTTTTCTTTGTAATTTCGTTTACAATATCTGCTTTAGTCATCTCTTTATAAAAAAAATATTATTATTTGGTTTTTTGCTAATTTTTTGGACTGCAAATATATAGCTTTTTGGCGTCCTAAAAAAAATATATCTTGCACATTTTTTTAAAAAAGTGTAAGAGGTGTCTATCCTTCCACTTAAAAGAGCTATTTTTGTATAGCCAATTTATCGTAAGGATAGAATAAATATTTAGAATTCAATTACATAGCATAGCATGAATGTTTTCAGTAAAGTTATTGTAGCGTGGTATAAAGTGAATAAACGCGACCTGCCTTGGAGAGAGTCCAAAGACCCATACTTAATATGGATTTCAGAAATAATTCTTCAGCAAACTCGTGTTGTACAGGGATATAACTACTATCTTCGGTTTATCGAACGCTTTCCTGATATACAAACGCTAGCTGATGCGGAAGAAGAAGAGGTTATGAAATACTGGCAAGGGTTGGGTTATTACTCCCGTGCGCGTAATCTGCATGCTGCTGCTATAAGTATGAATGGGCGCTTCCCGAAAACTTATCCGGGGGTGTTGGCCTTGAAAGGAGTAGGTGAGTATACCGCTGCAGCGATTTGTTCACTTGCCTACAATATGCCTTGTGCTGTTGTAGATGGAAATGTATACCGGGTACTCTCCCGTTATTTTGGTATTGATCTTCCGATTGACTCGACAGAGGGGAAGAAGTATTTTGCTTCATTAGCTGATGAAATGCTTGATAAGCAGCAACCGGCTCTCTATAATCAAGGTATTATGGATTTTGGTGCTCTCCAATGTACGCCACAGTCGCCGGACTGTACGTCATGTCCGCTGAGTGAGACTTGCTTGGGATATGCCACAGGACGAGTGGCGAAGCTGCCGGTCAAAAAGTATAAAGTGAAAAGTCGGGATCGTTTTTTGAATTATATATATGTACGCGTGGGCGCGTATACCTTTATTAGCAAACGGACCCTAAACGATATCTGGCAAAACTTGTTCGAATTTCCATTGATAGAAACAGCTACTGCTGTGTCTGAAGATGAGTTTTTATCATTAGCAGACTTTCAGGCTATGTTGGCTCCCGGCGAAGAACCGTTGATTCGTTGTGTCTGCCGGAACGTGAAGCACGTACTTTCTCACCAAGTAATCTATGCGAATTTCTATGAAGTGACCTTGCCCGAAGAATCCGTCTCTTTTTCTCGATATCAAAAAATAAGAGTTAATGAACTCGAACAATATGCTGTTTCCAGATTGATACATACTTTTATTGAAAAGTATATCAGTTAGATAGAGAAAATAAGTCGTGAATAATAAAACCGTTTTTTCGTTCACAAAAGTGATCATAATACTTGCTTTCTATTGTTATTCTTTTTAATTTTGACGGCGAATAAAGTGTTTTCTGAATTAAAAAATAAAGCATATATGGCTATTAACAAAGTGATATTATTGGGAAACGTAGGACAAGATCCTCGTGTGAAATACTTCGATACAGGTTCGGCAGTGGCTACTTTTTCTTTAGCAACGACCGATCGCGCTTATACACTTGCTAACGGAACTCAGGTTCCGGAACGTACCGAATGGCATAACATCGTAGCTTCTAACCGTTTGGCTGAGATAATAGATAAATATGTCCATAAAGGAGACAAACTTTACCTGGAAGGCAAGATAAGAACTCGTTCATACAATGATCAAGCGGGTGCGACGCGTTATGTAACCGAAGTTTATATCGATAATATGGAGATGTTGACTCCGAAAGGTGCTAGCACCGGAGCGGCTCCTGCTCCACAGCCGAATCCTGCACAAGCTCAAGCACCGCAAGCGGAATCAGTACAACAAGATAGTCCGGCAGACGATCTGCCGTTTTAAGTTCATAATCGGGAATTAGACAAGTTTGATTCCCGATTGTCAACTGACACATCTTAATTATTAATTAAAAAAACAATCTTTGGACTCAGATGATTATTTAAGCCAACTGGCTGAAATCTTTAACGGAATTACTCTAAACCCACCTTCTCTTCTAGCTATTATAGCTATTGTATTGGCAGGTATACTTTTGCTTGCTTCTGGATTTGCTTCGGCTTCTGAAATTGCCTTTTTCTCACTTTCTCCTTCAAACTTGAACGACATTGAAGAGCGTAATCATCCTTCCGATGCGAAAATTAGTATGCTTTTGGAAAAATCGGAGCGTTTGCTGGCTACGATACTGGTCACGAATAATTTTGTGAATGTGACCATCATTATGCTCTGCAACTTCTTCTTTATGAATGTGTTTGATTTTAATTCCCCCGTGGCGGAATTCTTGATTCTGACCGTCATATTGACTTTCCTTTTGTTGTTGTTTGGAGAAATTATGCCCAAGATTTACTCGGCACAGAACATTTTAGCTTTCTGCCGTTCGGCTGCTCCGGTTATCTGTTTTCTGGAGAAGCTGTTTTATCCGATAATCGCTGTTTTAGTTCGCTCCAGTACTTTTGTCAATAAGCATTTCGTAAAGAAGCGGCACAATATATCGGTCAATGAACTTTCTCATGCCCTTGAGCTTACTGATAAGGATGAACTGTCCGAAGAGAGTAATATCTTGGAAGGTATCATTCGCTTTGGTGATGAAGCAGTCAAGGAAGTGATGACCTCTCGGATCGACATGGTTGACTTGGATCTTCGTACTCCCTTTAAAGATGTTATGCAATGTATTATTGAAAACGGCTATTCGCGTATTCCGGTTTATTCCGGATCGAGAGATAACATCAAGGGAATCTTGTATATAAAGGACTTATTACCGCATATCAGTAAGGGAGATAATTTCCGTTGGCAGTCCTTAATTCGTCCTGCTTACTTTGTTCCGGAAACCAAGATGATTGATGATCTCCTGCGCGATTTTCAAGCGAATAAAATCCATATAGCTATTGTGGTCGATGAGTTCGGAGGAACCTCAGGACTTGTTTCTATGGAAGATATCATTGAAGAAATTGTAGGTGAGATACATGATGAATATGATGATGAAGAACGTACTTACGCCGTATTGAATGATCACACATGGGTGTTCGAAGCTAAAACGCAGCTTACCGATTTCTATAAAATAATCAAAGTCAGTGAGTCCGAATTTGAAAAAGTACTGGGTGATGCCGATACACTGGCCGGCCTATTGCTAGAGATCAAAGGAGAATTTCCCGAGTTGCATGAAAAGGTAGCCTATCGTAACTACGAATTTGAAGTTTTGGAGATGGATAGCCGTCGCATTCTAAAGGTCAAGTTTACCATTCATCCCGCTAGTAAAGAACCTGGAGAGGTGAAAGAATAGGTATGGCTTTATTTTTGCATCATAAGAAGCGTACATTTCAATTGGGCGTGTGGAAGATGGATGAAACAGTTGATGAACTGCTGGAACTACTTCCCGACAGAGACTATTATGCAAATGCGATGTTGCGCTTCACTGCTGAGTCTCGTCGACGCGAGTGGTTGTCCGTTCGTATGCTTGTCTTTACACTTCTGAATGAAGATATCAAGATAGGCTATGAAGCTGACGGTAAACCTTTTTTGGCTGATCACTCTTATTTCATCAGTATTTCTCATACCAAAGGATACGTTGCCGTCATACTGTCTGAAAACGCAACAGTTGGCATTGATATTGAAAAGTATGGACTACGAATACAAAGAATCACATCTCGTTTTATGCGTGCCGATGAACAAGCCTTTGCCTATGCCGATGACCTCATTTGGGGGTTATTGTTGCATTGGTCCGCTAAGGAAACTCTATTTAAATCGTTCAAGGATGCCAGTGCCGATCTGCGTTTGATGCGCCTTGATCACTTTACTCCAGAATCTAATGGTACGTTTGGGATACAAGAATATTGGACGGAGAAACAACAGATATATGCAATTTCTTATCTGTTGTTTCCCGACTTTGTATTGACGTGGTTGGTAGAGTAATTTAAAAAGATAATTGGATTAGGAATTTTTCAGCACGATTCGTTCCCATTCCGGATGTTTTTGAATATAATCACTAACGAAAGGACACCGCGGAATCACGTGTAGGCCTTGTTGCTCAATGTCGTTCAGTACTTTTTCTACAAGTTGCGAACCTATTCCTTTCCCACCCAGTTCCGCAGGTACTCCTGTGTGAGTTAAGTAGATTTCCCCATTCGCAGACTTGAGGTACTCTATTTTAGCTACATATCCTTCAACGTGGAACTCATATTGATGTTCGCTTTCATTATTAATAAATTTAGAATCTCTAGTCATTGTTTAGTGGATTAATATCAATATTCTGAACCGATTAACAGACTATCTGTGTCTTTTGTTCGATACGTTATTGTTATTATTGTCAAATTCGTTCCAGTTTTACTGTGAAATGGCGCATTAACGGTGCTTCCCAACTGATGCGTACTCCATGCGTTATGCGTTCACGCCGATCATATACATTTTTAAGAGCTACTGCTATTACATCCATGTGATTGTTGGTATATACGCGTCGTGGAATTGCCAGTCGGAGTAAATCCAAACCATTGAAACGATTCTCTTTCGTAATCGGATCACGGTCGGCAAGTAAATAACCAATTTCACATCCACGGATTCCTGCCTCCAAGTATAGCTCAATAGTAAGTGTTTGCGCCGGGAACTCCTCTTTGGGCACATGTGTCAACACTTTAGGAGCATCTACAAAAATGGCATGTCCGCCTGCGGGACGTTGGTAGGGGATGCCATACTCATCCAGTTTTGCCGCCAGATATTCCACTTGCCTGATGCGTGTCTCTAAGTTATCGAATTCAGTATTCTCGTCCAATCCGATAGCTAATGCATTCATATCGCGCCCATTCATACCGCCATAGGTGAGGTAACCCTCATATTGTACGCAGAAGCCTTTGGCGCCTTCATACCAATCTTCTTTTCGTGTGGCGATAAATCCTCCCATATTGACGATGCCATCCTTCTTGGTGCTCATAGTCATGCCATCTGCCAAATCGAACATTTCGCGGGTGATCTCCTTAATCGATTTGTTTTGATAACCTTCTTCGCGCATTTTAATAAAATAGGCGTTCTCGGCAAAGCGGGCAGAGTCGAAAAGAACCGGTTTACCATATTTATCAGCAATAGCACGTACCTCGCGTAGGTTTTGCATAGACACGGGTTGCCCACCTGCTGTATTGTTGGTAATAGTCACGATGATGAACGGGATGCGATCGGCATGCTCGGCTAAAGCCTTCTCGAGTTTTATCGGATCTACATTACCTTTGAAAGGAATCTCTAGTT
Source organism: Bacteroides reticulotermitis JCM 10512 (assembly GCF_000517545.1). Classification (GTDB taxonomy): domain Bacteria; phylum Bacteroidota; class Bacteroidia; order Bacteroidales; family Bacteroidaceae; genus Bacteroides; species Bacteroides reticulotermitis. The sequence goes on from NZ_BAIV01000010.1 coordinate 92,790, forward strand.
GAGTTTGTTTCGCTTCATCGATGGTGCAATCCAGTGCGATGGCATGTCGTCCTTCGATATGGCCCTTGGTAGTATCGAAGTGTGAGTTACCTGGAACAATATCTCCCTCGTGAACAAGGTAGGAGAAGAGAACATTTTCGGCGGCTCTTCCCTGATGTGTGGGGATTATATACGAGAATCCGGTAAGGCGGGTGATTGTTTCTTTAAGATTAAAGAAAGACGTTGCGCCTGCATAACTTTCATCTCCCAGCATCATGCCGGCCCACTGGCGGTCGGACATAGAGCCTGTGCCGGAGTCGGTAATCAGATCAATGTAGACCTGTTCGGATTTGAGTTGAAATACATTGTAGTGTGCCTCTTTAATCCATTGTTCCCGCTCTTTGTAAGTGCTTTTACGGATAGGCTCTACCATCTTAATTTTCCAGGATTCAGCAAAAGGTAATTCCATGGTCGTATAATTTAGTATTAGTCTGACGAATGTAAGATGAAAAGCTGAAATAGCCAAGAAAACTTTTACTTTTTGTTAATCAGATCCCAACTTTTATTTATTCTATGCCGGTAGGTAAAGTCTCGAATCAGGAAATCCTTTTTATTAAGATTGTTTGCTCCCTTGTTGGGAGTCACTTTTAGAAAAGAACGAATCCGCAAACTTCTGTAGATACTTCGCCAATTGCTTCCACGTCCTTTAGAATGGCACTTTGTACCTTTACGAAATGAATGCTCTTCAGGGTTATCTTTTCTCCATTCAGATCGATTGCATTATCCAAGTCAAACTGATTGTACAGATACCGGCCGTCCTTGTCAAAGGCGCTGTCTTTTCCCAGATTGTCGGCATAGCCATATTCAAAGTCTTGGTTCTTCCATACATTGTCTTCAAAGATCGTACGTGGTGCCAGCATGCTTCCTGTCAAGGTGTAAGCATCTTCTTTAATCCAGTTGGGATAGTACATTTGGTCGTGAAATTGCGGAAGATATTTGATGACTCCACTTCCTTCCTGATTATCTTCCCATTCTATGTCACCCACTTCGGCAGGGCGGTGGTAAGTAACTGAATAGTTGCGTTTCGCTTCATCACTTCCTAGCAGCTCGTACCAAGTATCATCCGCAATACCGTTGCCGTTCGTATCTTCAGATACCCATACAATGCCCGGTTCCGAACTATTCGTAAACGGATTACCTATGATACCAAAGTCATATCCCTTTTGATTCTTTATTTCCTCGGGCATTTTGACTGTAATGTATCCTCCAAAAGCCCCCAAGGAGACAAAGTAACCGCTCTTGAGGCGACCTTCGGCATACGCATTAGCTTCGGCCATCGTTTTGACATCGAAATTCTCGTTGATAAACTGTCCGGGAGCAGGGCGGTATTCAAGCACTTCTACTTCCAATTTGGGTACTTCAGGATCTTCCGGTATTTCTGGAAAGACATCATGATCGTTGCCGCATGAACTTAGTGCGATAGCTGCTGCAGCTAAAAACAATTGATACTTTTTCATAATTTGTTTGGTCGTTTAGCTTATTATTAATAGTTATAAAATCACGAATACGAGACAGTAGCTAGCTCTGTGTTTTATGTATACTTGTTTTATCGACAGTCTGGCATCTTGTCTAAATGCTCTGTAAGTTTATAATTAAGTGTCCGGGCGAAATCACTTCGACCGGACACTCCTAATAAACTTGGCAGAGTTTATTGGTTTATACATACTTTCTTTGAATAAGGGGTGAATGTAATGATAGACAAAGTCCGGTTCATCAGATTCAATGCTTTTTCCTCGAAAGCTGTGAAATAGGTAGCATGGTAGGTCTTCTGACTCGTTCCTGTTTCAGGCGCCTTCCCGGAGGTATGTATACTCCAGTGGCAAAAGTAAGTGCCTGTAACGTTTGATATGGAAATTACAGCAGCGGGACTGTTCAGGATTTACACCTGATTCCCTTTTAATCGCTAACCTCGGGTCATAAAGGTGAGGGTCGCGAACCAATGCGCAACAAAGATAGATATATTTTTTGAATTAGGTTAGTGTATTAACAAATATTCTTCTACAGCTTGTTCGGGAGCATCTTTGAGTAATACTTTTTTGTCTTTATCAAGCAAGTATAAGGTAGGAATTGCCTTTAGATCATATAGTTGCTGCTCTTTAATCGCAAGCTTTTTGTCGTAGGCGTTGATCCATTCAGTCGGGAAGTCGTTATAATGTTTCTTCCATTCGTCCAGTTCTTCATCCGGATAGATCGATAGTATGGTCAGGCTTTTGTTTGCAATCAATTGGTTGATAACGGGCATACTTTTCAGTTTGGCAATTGTCTCACCGCAAGCTTGGCAACCGGGGTTGCTGATGAATAGCAGTGTGTAGCGCGATTTGATATGATAAAGAGAATTTTGTCCGCCGGAAGCCAATGTATAAGTGAAATCGAGTGCTTTGGTGCCGATCCGATTCTTTTCGGCCAGTTTCAGGCGGGCAATCGGACGTATCTTGTCAGTTTCATTCAGTAGGGGGGAAGCGATCATCGCTTCCAGCACCGGAATGTAGAATTCTTCATTACGCATGGGCGAGTTTGGATCGTAAAGATACTTGTCGGCCAAGTCAGCCAGATGGTCGAATACCTTTCTTTCCACATTTGCTTTGTCCATCACGCCTCGTATTGCTTCTTGAGCAGTTGTCAGTGGAACGTGGTTTAAGATATCGCAGTAATTCGCCCATCCTTGTTCGGTAACCTCAGGGTGGTGTATATAGTTGGTATCAGCAAAATTAATGTGATCCCAATAATGCTTGATAAGAAAATCAGCCCGTTGCTCCGGAGTTGTGTACATGGGGGGAATGCTGGGTAAGATAAAGGTTGTTATCGTATCCGAAGAGGTGGCATTGGTGCTTTGATTAGAAGCACTACCACTGTTGCAAGCACACAATAGAACGAAATATGCGGGAAGAAGTAATTTTATATTCTTTTTCATTACCAACTATTTTTGTATTTACGATTAGTAGATGCAAAGATAATTAGCATTTTGCTCTATTCAAAATTTTATTTCTCTTTTGATAATGTAAAGATGAATTCCAGTCCGCCTCCTTGGTTGTTTTTAGCTGAGATATTACCCCCGTGAATGATAACAGCATTCTTTACGATAGCCAGTCCCAATCCTGTGCCGCCCAGCTTACGCGATCTACCTTTATCTACCCGGTAGAAGCGTTCGAAGAGTCGGCTCAGATGCTCGGGCGATACACCGCCACCGGTATCTGAAAAGCTGAAATAGTAGAAATGTTCATCCTCACGGAAGCAGTTGATGTTGATTTGGATGTTTGTGCCGGCATAAGCGATGGCATTATCCATCAAGTTTCGGAATATTGAATAGATGAGCGAATAACTACCCTTTAGCTGAATACTCTTTTTCAGTGAATTGACTACGGTAATATGTTTTTCTTCCAACTCCAGAGAAACTTCATTAACGATGCTGGCAACAAGCACACTGATATCCACCCGTTCCATGTCGATCATATTGGCGGCTTCGTCCATGCGGGTGAGCACGGAGATGTCGCGCAGTAACCGGCTTAAGCGGTTGCTTTGTGCATAACATCGTTCCAGAAAGACATTCATCTTTTCGGGTGCTATGTTTTCATTGTTGACGATCGTTTCCAGATACCCTTGAATGCTGCTGACCGGAGTCTTGAGCTCATGGGCAATGTTTTGCGTTAGTTGACGCTTCAAACGTACCTGTTCTTCCTCCTGCGTGACATCATTGATTGAAATCTCGAAGCTGGCGTCTTGGAAGATGATACACTCGATGACGAATGTACGGCCGTTCTTATTGATATTGATCGACATTCGTTTTTCACTCTTACCGATGGAGCGTTGTTCCTGATGTTTGTTGATGAAACCGGTAATATCTTTCAGTTCGTTAATAGCAAAAACCTCTTCGGTTGTTTCCAGGTTAGAGTCCGAAATCAGGTTGCTGTATTGAGTGAAGAGGTTGTTGACCAGGATCTCTTTCTTGTCTTTGGTGAAAATACCCAGTCCTTCATGAGATATCTGGAGGTGGGTGATCAGTTTTTCTCGTTCAATATACAACGCTTCTTTCGTTTCATGCAGTCGTTTGTAGATCTGGATGATATGCTGAGAGATCTCTCCCAGTTCATTATGCGGGAAGGCGAATTGCATATCCATCTCAATCGGTTTATTCCGATCGGCACGCATGGCAAATTCCCGTAGCTGACTGATGGAAGTTCCTAGCTTTTTGGTGAACTTATAGAAGATGATTAGTAAGAGGATCGAGGTGATGCCGGTAAACCAGATGAAATGCGGGTCAGCCTTTAGGTTATTGATCAGGCTGACGTTGTAGGGGAGAGCCGAGCGAACAATATAATCTCCATACCGAGTAGCCGAGTAGAAGTAAGACACACCGGTCGTTTCCGAAGTACGGCGTACATCATATCCTTGTTCGTGCTCCAAAGCCTTTTGCACTTCTTTCCGGTTGAGGTGATTTTCGAGCGGATGTTTATGTGCTTTATAGCTGTCGTAGATGACATTCCCTTGCAAATCGATCAAGGTGAGGCGCAAGTTGGTCAGGGTATGACTTCGGATATACTCGTTCGCTGTTTTATTTAAGTCGGGATGCATGCTGAGTCGTTCGTACAAGCGGCTATTATAATCTTGCAGTTGCATATTTAGCAATTCGACCTTGTACGCCTTTTCGCGCTGATATTGGTAGGCTATGAAACAGATGATAAACGTCAGAAACAAGGAAGTGACTGACAGAAATAATTTTCCACTGAACGTTAGAAAATGTTTGCGAGAGGTGGACTGTTTCATGATCATAGTTATTATTATTCAGCTTCAAAGCAATAACCGTAGCCCAGGCGGGTTACAATGCATTTCCCATAAACCCCGATCTTCTTCCGTAAGCGGGTGATGTTTACGTCGATTGTACGGTCGAGTACATAGACTTCGTCGCTCCAGATGCGCGTTAGTATATCCTCTCGGGAAAATACGCGTCCTTTGTTTTGTACCAAGAGGAGTAGAATCTCAAATTCTTTTTTGGTTAAAGATACTTCTTGGTCATCGATGCTTACTTTCTTTTTGGTTGTATCGATAATCAGGGATTGATAAACAAGTTGTTCGGGTTCTTTTTCTGTTTCGGCAGTGGCGGTGCGGCGCAATACAGCTTTTACGCGGGCAATGACTTCGCGGAGTGAAAATGGTTTGGAAATATAATCGTCCGCTCCGAGGTTGAATCCCGTAACCGTGTCGTTTTCAGTATCTTTCGCAGTGATAAAGATAATGGAGACTTCGGCTGTTTTCTTGTCTTTCTTTAGCATATTGGCTAGTTTGAAACCCGATATTTCTCCCATCATTACATCGAGTAGAAGTAGCTGATAGCTGCTAATGTCCATTTTCAATGCTTCTTCGGCCGATTGGTAGTATCTACTGTGTAGCCTTCGTTCTCGAGATTAAATTTTAGAATTTCACAGAGGTCTTCTTCATCGTCAACGACTAAAATACGGTAATCATTCATAAGATATATGTATTAAAAATGTATTAAAATAAAGTACTGCAAACACAAAGTTAAGCTTTTATTTTATTTCGGTACAAAGATGAATGAAGTTTGTTACGGACAAATGAAACAAATATTACATTTAGGTTACACGTTAAATTTCCTCTAAAGTCTGGCAAAGCCCCGGAGAAGAAAAATAAGATGTTTTCAAAGATCAGTCTCCATCTCTGCATCCGCCAATTTCGACTTGCACATTGGCATCCTATTATCCTGCCAAATACCTGGTAATCGATCGTTAATATCACACCAATCTCCCCTATACACGTGTGTAGTTATTGCCTTCAGTCCTTCAGTTTGCTATCTAATTTGTTGCTATCTAATTGGATAATCCTGAAACCTAGGGCTGAAAGTAGAAGAAATAGGTTTCAGTGCTTTCAGGTGTTAAACTCATCTTGATAGATTACCGAACTTCCGCGAAGAATCTTTTTTAGGCTGGGTATGCGGAGCAGCCAACCTAGGTCAGCCGATCGGCCAACATAAGTCAGCTGTTCGGCCGACTTGTATTGGCTATGAAGTTTATGGATGCATGGATGTATAAGCAATGGCTTTTTAACTTGCTCATTCCGGGATTTTAGACGCTTACTCTAACCCTATTGAGAAGGCTGAAACCTGTATTGGTAATAGGCTTCAGCCTAAATCGTCTATTGTTCAATAAGTTATATCTAAAACTGAAAGCTGAAAGACAAAAGCGAAACTTTATTTTCATACCATTTACATCCGGATTTCCCGGAATGAATAGTCCATTTGTTTTTTATCAGAAGTATTATCGCGTGTAAATCAGAGAAACAGCGTGGAAAAGAACGGATGTGAGAGAAAACGATCCGACTTTTTCTGAACAAGCCCTACTGTCCATGTAGTCGCATCGCTTAACAGTCTACTTTCCTGATATAACTACTATCTGTTTGAATTATGGCTGTATTGGATTGACTTTGGATGATGAAAATAGGTAAACGATCCGTAGCAAGCGTGAGCAATTATTTTGATTTGTGGAGTAAACTATTCGCTGATTAAATACGTTTATACCTAGAAATTTTATAAGTTTGCTGACGCATAGAAGATTCTATAAAGATAAGTTAAAAATCAATGGTAAGAATAGACCTGAAACAACATCGACGCGAAGTAATAGGAGCAGGCATTGTACTGCTTATTCTCTTGGCAGGAGTCATGTCGATTTTCAAATGCTCTTCGTTTAATTCCAGCTTTGAAATAGCGGATGATTTGGGTGGAAATATATTCCCTTCTGCTATCCTGTCCGTTGCCACTACGGATGCGCAAGTTATTAAACCTTCTGATTCTCTAGCACTGGGAAATCCGAAATCATGCATAGCAGTCCGGCTGAAATCCGGTGCTGCATATAGCCGGGTGCGAATAGAAGTTGCGGAGACCCCTTTTTATTCTCGCTCGGTGTCGGAGTTCGTACTTGACAAAGCGCGGACAGAATATACGATCTATCCCGATATTATTTGGAATTACGAAGCCTTGAAAAACAACGTTCAGGCCGAACCCATTAGTGTAGCTGTTACCGCTGAATTGAATGGAAAAGACTTGGGACAGCGCGTTCGTACATTCTCTGTGCGAAGCGTCAATGAATGCCTCCTGGGTTATGTTACCAACGGAGTGACATTCCATGATACCGGTATTTTCTTTGCTGCTTATGTCAATGAGGAGAATCCAATGATCGACCAATTGCTTCGCGAAGCCCTGAATACCAAAATCGTGAATCGCTTTTTGGGTTATCAGAACTCGGCTAAGGGAGCGGTAGACAAACAAGTTTATGCCCTTTGGAATGTATTACAGAAACGTAAATTCCAATATAGCTCGGTCTCTAATACGAGCCTTTCTAGTAACGTTGTTTTCTCACAACGTGTACGCACGTTCGATGATGCGTTGCAATCTTCGCAAATCAACTGTGTGGATGGTAGCGTTCTGTTTGCTTCCCTTCTTCGGGCTATCAATATTGAGCCGATTCTGGTTCGGACGCCCGGGCATATGTTTGTGGGCTATTACACCGATAACTCGCATAAAGAAAAGAACTTTCTTGAAACCACTATGATTGGCGATGTAGACCTCGACGACTTCTTTCCGGACGAGCAATTGGACTCTACGATGGTTGGAAAATCGCAGAACGAAATGTCATTGCTGACTTTTGATAAGTCCAAACAGTACGCGAATAAGAAATATAAGGATAATGAATCCGGTATCCATTCGGGCAGACTGAACTATATGTTTCTGGAAATATCCAAAGAAGTACGACGGAAAATTCAGCCAATCGGAAAGTGAACCGCGCACGGTACACTTCTCTTAAATATCACGATCCTATTAGTATGTTTCTCTTTTTTGTTGTACATTTGTCCAACTTATAATCAACTCGTAGAATGATGCAAGGTAAGAAATATATCTCTCCCGGAGCATGGTTTTCCATGATATATCCTTCGGATTGGAATGAGTTCGAAGACGGTGAGAACTCATTTTTGTTCTATAATCCCGATGTTTGGACAGGAAACTTCCGAATATCCGCTTATAAAGGAAACGCTGATTATGGAAGCCAGACCGTTCGGCAGGAACTGAAGAATAACGACTCCGCTTCGCTAGTGAAGATAGGTACCTTAGCCTGTGCTTATAGCAAAGAGATGTTTCAGGAGGAAGGTACATACTATACCACCCATTTGTGGGTTACCGGTATAGACCACATCGCTTTCGAATGTTCGTTTACAGTACCCAAAGGAACAAGTGTGAGCGAAGCGGAAGCAATCATCGCTACCCTTGAGATCCGTAAAGAGGGACAAAAGTATCCAGCCGAATTGATTCCGATTCGGTTGTTGGAAATCTATCAGGTAAATGAAAGCTATGAATGGGTGGTCTCTACGGTCAAGGAAAAACTGAAGAAAGATTTTCAGGGAATGGAAGATGACCTGGCTAAGTTGCAAGAGATTGTCGACAGTGGACTGATTGCTCCCAAAAAGCGGGATGAGTGGATGGCTGTCGGTATTACAATCTGTATCATTCTTGCCAACGAGGTAGAGGGAGTAGAGTGGATGACCTTGATTGACGGAAACCGGGAAGCGCCCGTTTTGCAATATAATGGTCACCTGATCGACCCTATGAAACTGATATGGAGTAAAGTTAAGGCAGGGCAAGTCTGCGATGTGACTGAGACCTATCAGAGTGCTTTAAAAGACGAAAAGTGATGAATTAACCATATATGGCTGTAATACCTTATTTACAAATAGACAATCTGACTAAATCATTCGGCGATTTAGTTCTTCTTGAAAATAGTTCACTTGGCATAGCCGAAGGCCAGCGAGTAGGATTGATTGCCAAGAATGGCAGCGGAAAAACCACATTACTTAATGTTATTGCCGGCAAGGAGGGATATGATAGCGGAAACGTAGTTTTTCGCCGTGACCTGCGTGTAGGATATCTCGAACAAGATCCCCAGTACCCGGCGGAATTGACTGTGCTCGAAGCATGCTTTCACCATGGTAACAGTACCGTGGAACTGATTAAGGAGTATGAACGGTGCATGGAGACCGAAGGACATCCGGGATTGGATGAGCTTTTGAATCGTATGGATCAGGAGAAAGCCTGGGAGTATGAGCAAAAGGCGAAGCAGATTCTGACTCAATTAAAGATACGCAACTTCGACCAACAAGTAAAACAACTTTCGGGCGGACAGCTCAAGCGGGTAGCTTTGGCAAACACGTTAATAACGGAGCCGGATTTCCTCATTTTGGATGAACCGACCAACCACTTGGACCTGGATATGACCGAATGGCTTGAGGAATATCTCCGTCGGACAAATCTCAGTCTGTTGATGGTAACGCACGACCGTTATTTCCTCGATCGCGTTTGTTCGGAAATTGTTGAAATAGATAATCGTCAGATATATCAATATAAAGGTAATTATAGTTATTATCTGGAGAAACGGCAGGAACGCGTCGATTCGAAAAACGTTGAGATAGAGCGCGCCAACAACCTTTATCGTACGGAGTTGGATTGGATGAGGCGTATGCCACAAGCTCGTGGCCACAAAGCCCGTTATCGTGAAGACGCTTTTTATGAATTGGAAAAAGTTGCCAAGCAGCGTTTCAATACCGATAATGTGAAGTTGGAGGTAAAAGCGTCTTATATAGGAAGTAAAATCTTTGAGGCCGATCACTTATGCAAACGTTTCGATGATCTGACGATACTGGATGATTTCTCCTACATCTTTTCTCGCTATGAGAAAATGGGAATTGTAGGGAATAACGGTACCGGTAAGTCTACTTTTATCAAGATACTGCTGGGGCAGGTAAAGCCTGATAGCGGTACGGTAGATGTAGGGGAGACGGTCCGCTTTGGTTATTACTCGCAGGACGGATTGCAATTTGATGAGCAAATGAAGGTTATTGATGTCATTCAGGACATTGCCGAAGTTATCGAACTAGGTAATGGGAAGAAACTGAGTGCGTCTCAATTCCTTCAGCATTTTCTGTTTACTCCTGAAACCCAACATAACTACGTCTCTAAACTCAGTGGGGGAGAGCGTCGCCGGCTTTACTTATGTACAGTCTTGATGCGTAACCCGAACTTCCTGGTCTTAGACGAACCTACCAATGACCTCGACATCATAACCCTGAATGTACTCGAAGAGTATTTGCAAAGTTTCAAAGGATGCGTGATTGTCGTATCCCACGACCGCTACTTTATGGATAAGGTAGTCGACCATTTGCTTGTGTTCAACGGACAGGGTGATATACGCGACTTCCCCGGGAATTATAGCGATTACCGCGACTGGAAAGAGGCCAAATCCCAAAAAGAGAAAGAAGCAGAGAAGCCGCAAGAGGAAAAGACAGTTCGCGTTCGTTTGAATGAAAAGCGGAAGATGAGTTTCAAGGAAAAACGAGAGTTCGAACAGTTGGAACAAGAAATTGCTGATCTGGAAGTAGAAAAAGAACAGATCGAACAGTCACTTTGCAGCGGTACGCTTTCGGTAGATGAGTTGACCGAGAAGTCGAAGCGTTTGCCTGAGGTAAACGATCTTATTGACGAAAAGACGATGCGCTGGTTGGAGTTGAGTGAAATAGAGGCTAATCTATCTGCTTGAGCTTACGATTCGCCTGCTTATTAACCTAATTACTAAACCATATACTTGCCGTATGACCAACCTGACCAACTACCATAGCCACTGCCTGTATTGTGACGGGCGGGCGAGCATGGATGAATTTATTCGATTTGCCGTTAGCGAAGGATTTACGTCTTATGGGATCTCCTCCCATGCTCCGCTTCCGTTTGCTACTGCATGGACTATGGAGCGGGATTGCATGGACGATTATCTTGCTGAGTTTCGTCGTTTAAAGGAGAAATATGCTGATCAAATCGAGTTGGTGATTGGGCTTGAAATCGATTATTTGAATGAAGAAAGCCATCCGGGTATCCCTTATTTTCAGAAGTTGCCACTTGACTACCGGATAGGTTCCGTGCATATGCTGTACAATCCTGAAGGTACAATAGTCGACATCGATACGCCGGCTGATGTGTATCGTGGCTTGGTGGACACCCATTTCGAGGGAGATTTAGACTCTGTGATTCGTCTTTATTATAGCCGACTGCGTCGTATGGTTGAGCTGGGAGGCTTCGATATTGTGGGGCATGCAGATAAGATGCATTACAATGCGTCTCTTTATCGGCCGGGCTTGTTGGATGAATCTTGGTACGATCTCCTGGTGAGTGATTATTTTGCAGAAATAGCCCGTCGGCAATATATTGTTGAGATTAATACTAAGGCCTATCATACACTGGGGACTTTTTATCCGAACGAACGCTATTTCCCTTTATTCAAGGAATTGGGAATACGGGTACAGGTTAATAGTGACGCTCATTATCCGGAACGAATAAACTCCGGGCGTCCCGAGGCTTTGGCGGCTTTGAAAACCGCCGGCTTTGATTCGGTGATCGAATGGCATCAAGGTGGTTGGGTAGAGGTTTCAATTCAATAAAGAAGAGTGGCAAAAAGAAAACACCTTTTCTTTTTGCCACTCCATTGCCACTTGTTTTTGTAAGACTAATGGGGGGATCGACAAGTGGCAATAAACAAATGGAGGGATATTTGAATTTCGTGCAATAGTCATATTCCACGAACGTCTATTTTAAGTCCACTCCGACTGTCTGTCATCGCATAAATGTATGGATGATTTCGCTTTTTTTTGAACAGAATCAAAGAACGTTTTAGTTAGCCTAGTATTACTTCTTTTATTTTTTCTTTCTTTCTTTGGGAACCGTTTGCTCCTTGAAAGTCGTCCCACTCGCCATTTTATTGAAGGACAAGTGAGAACTGGTTTGGGGGCTAATATATATAAGGTCGCATTTGTGTTTATACCTCACGAGGTGAATGTGTGTATCTATTAAAAGCAACATTACAAAGGAAAGGCTTTTTTTGCAAAGATAGGTGCCCAAAATATACATCTCATGTGCTTTATGCGTACAAATCGTTTTTTTTACTCATCTATATACTCTTCACCATGATCTGTATCCGATTCATCCTCTTTTTTATTTCTTCTGAAAGCTTGTGGAACGACCTGATATTTCTCTTTAAAACATCTACTGAACTGTCGGGGAGAAGAGAATCCCAGTCGATCGGATATCTCCGAAACATTTAACTCCGGATTTTCCCGAAGCATTAGCGCTGCTCGCTTCAGGCGGATTGTTATGATGAACTCATACGGAGTCTGTCCGGTGATGTCTTTCAGTTTGGTGAATAGTTTGGTACGTGCAATTCCAACCTCTTTAGCTAGAATGTTGACATTGAAATCGACATTGTCAAGATGCTGCTCAATCACATTCATTGCCTTATCTACCAGTTCTTTATCTAAAGGATTGGTCGCTAATATTTGCGGTGTAGCGGATGGTTGTTGACTGAATTTCTCTTGCAACACAATACGGTTGTTTACTAGATTGTTGCACCTCGATAGCAAGATGTTGATATTAAATGGTTTGGTAATATAGTCGTCCGCTCCGGTGCGCAACCCTTCCAGGTTATGTTCTGTCGAAGTTTGGGCAGTTAGCAGTACGACCGGGATGTGGCAAGTCTCTATCTGTTCTTTAATTCGTTTGCATAGCTCTGTACCCGACATTTCCGGCATGACTACATCACTCAACACAATGTGCGGATGATCGGACAACGTTTTTTCCCATCCCTCTTGCCCGTTGGAAGCTGTTATTACGGTATAGAACGGTGTGAAAAGCTTGACAAGCATCTCTTTCAGTGACTCGTTATCTTCCACAATTAAGATCTTAATCTCTCTTCTTTTACCGGAAAGCTTTCGATCGGGCTCTCGTTGTTGAGTATTTCCTGTTCGTCCAGTAGGCCGTCAAGGGCATAGGTTTCTTCAGGCAGCGAAGAAAAAGAGTCTTGAACATTATTCGTAAGCTGTTCGGAAGTAAAATGCTCTTTGCCTGTTTTAAGATGTATACAGAAGGTAGAACCTTCTCCCGGTTCGCTAAATACCTCGATCGTGCCATGATGCAACTCTACAATGCCTTTACTAAGTGATAATCCGATTCCGGTACCAGTTAGCAACGATTCTACCTGATCCACCTGATAAAAGCGTTCGAATATGCGTTGTATGTTTTCAGAATCGATGCCACAGCCATTGTCAGTTACTTCTATAATAACTTCCTGGTTCCCTTTGCGTACCGATACGGATATTTCGCCTCCTTCTTTGGAGTATTTAAAAGCATTCGATAGCAAATTATTAATAACTTTCTGCATTTGCTTCGTATCATACCAAGCCGGCAGATTATCGTGGCTTTTGTAGAAATTCAGGGTGATATTCCTTTGTATGGCATATTCTTGGAAAAGGAGGTAAATCTCATAAACGAAGCTTACCGTATTATGTTCACTGACTTTGATGAGCATATGTCCTTGTTCCTGTTTGCGGAAATCAAGTAGTTCGGTGACCAATTCTCGCAGTTGCAGGCTGTTCTTATACACGCCTAATATCTTATTGTAGACGATTGGCGTGAACGAACGAATTTGCAATAACATTTCCATCTGTCCGATAATCAATGTCAATGGCGTACGGAACTCGTGTGATATATTGGTGAAGAAACGCAGCTTGGCTTGGTTGAGATGTTCGATGTCTTCGGCATGTTTCTTTTCGTACTTCAGTGATTCCTGTAACTTAATACGATGATTATAAACTCGAATCAGATAAAAAGAAATCAGGCTAATGCCTAGTGCATATAAGAGATAAGCCCATATTGTCAGGTAAAAAGGTGGAAGAATCTCGATGTGTAGTTTACTTTCGGGAACAAACGGATTGTTTTTGGCCCGAACGATGAGTGTATAGCTTCCCGGGTTTAGGTTGGTGTACGTAATATTGTGCTGTCCCCGTGTACTAGTCCAAACTCGGGAGAATCCTTCCAGATAAAACTCCATCTCATCTTTGTTGTAAGGAATATAGTTGGAAGTCGTATACTCAATGCTGAACATCGACTGATTATGTTTTAGGACTAGCTTATCTGTGTATTCCAACGTTTTATCCAGAATCTGCGTTTGGTCGTTTACTTCAACCTCCTCGCCGTTGACAAACAGTCGGAAAGGATGGATCTCATATTTCTGCCAGGTGCGATCTATGTCCTTCTCACGGAAAGCGATCATACCGTTCATACCACCTATATATATGTCCCCATTGGAGGCTTTGAACAATGCACGCTCGTTTGTTGCCGATAAAGGTACGCCAACCCCTCGGTTGTAGTTGGTAAATGTGCGGGTCGCATAGTCCAGTATAGAGAAACCAACGTCCGTGATAAACAAAAGTCTTTCGGGTGACAGCTCGCACACATCATAGATGCAGTTGCTTTCGATACCGTTTTTTTGTTGGTCCAGATTTTCAAAGTCGTCCGTTTCGTATCGGTAGATGTCTATCCCGGCTTCACTGGTGCATATCCAGAGCCTTTTCTGGCTGTCTTGGAAAATGCGATTGATACTGTTGCTGCTCAGGCTTTGTTTGAGAGCCGGGTTATGCTTATAGTTTTTAGTTGCGTGTGTGTCGAAGTGATAGCTATAAATACCCTCTCCATTGCCGGTAGCCCATAGTGTATTGCAATGGTCTACACACAGTGTATTGGCCATAGCGATGTTATAGGGTTCCTTATGCAAGATAAGTTCGCTTTTCCCATTCTCCGGATTAAAGATGCACACGCCTGCATGAGTTGCCAAAATCAGTTTCTTTTTATAGGGAACAATGTCTCTGATCGTGTTTGAGGGCAGTGAACTCTGGGATTCCCGGTTCGATTGATAATGTGTGAACTGCTCGCTACGAAGATCTAATTTGTTTAACCCTCCTAAATGAGTTCCGATCCATAGAATGTTGTTCTTTGAATCATGATACAACGATTTAACATTGTCTTGTGAAAGACTGTTTTTATACTTATCATGTTTAAACCATTGGAAAGTACCCTCTCCGGGCGTATATTTGTTAACCCCACCGCCTTCGGTACCAATCCATAGGTTGTGTTGGTTGTCTTCTACAATAGGAGCTACAATCGGGAAACTGAGCCTTCGGCTTCGACTTTAGAAACCTGGATATGGTGATAGACTTGATATTGGGGAGTGAAATAGTTAACTCCTCCGAAGTAAGTTCCGATCCATACGGTTCCTTGTTCGTCACAGAGCAAGCTCCAGATCGAAGAGTGAGTCAGGCTGTGTTCTCTTTCACTTTTCTGGTAGCAACTGAAAGTACCTGAATGTGTATTAAAACGGTTTAGCCCATTAAATGTGCCAACCCACATATTACCTTGTTTATCTTCGCAAAAGCTACGTACAAAGTTAGAGCTGATACTTTTTGGGTCCGACTCTGTATGCAGGTAATTCTTCATTGAATTACCATCCATCACATAAAGTCCGTTTTCCCAGGTCCCGATCCAGAACCGTCCAACAGAATCTTGGAATATATTGATAACGTTGACTTTGGGGAGCAACTGAGTTAGCTTTTTCTGCTTATCCAAGCGAAACAGTCCATGTTCTTCGGTCCCGATCAACATATAATCGTCGCATACATAAAGTGCACCGATGTTCGAGCAGTTGTTCAGGGTATAGTAAGGTTCAAACTGCTTTCCGTTGTGGCGATAAATGTGAGAATCCTTGGTTACATACAGATCTTTATGATAATGCATAGCGCGTATGTATCCTTGTATCAAAGTCGTAAACTGGTTATTGGTTGTATTAAGTGCCGACACACCTTTCGGAGTCATGAAGTAAACTTCATCCTTGCCATTTCCGGTTATTTTTTGTATATTGTTGAAGATTAAACTATTCGGATCACTTTTGTGGGATTTATAAGTGATAAACTCATTTCCATTATAAAGGTTAACCCCGTTGCGTGTTCCTATCCAGATGTAACCCTTAGCGTCTTGATAAAGGCTGATGACTGAATTATTAGAGAGTCCATTCTCAGTAACCAGATGATTAAATGATATTTCTTGAGAATATACATCGGTTAAACAGAGTAGTGAAAAAATAATGATTGCGAGTGTTGATTTAATATATTTCATAGTGTTCCTTAAGGTTTATGTTGAAAATAAGGCAAATATATATTTTTTTATCGGTTTTTCGGCCTTTTAATGTTACCTTTTTGTACATTATATGTGCTTTTTTTGTACAAACTTTGTTTGTGAGGTGTCTGTACATATCTTGTACATCGTTTGAATTTATTAGACTGCCTCTTTAGAATATGCGGGCTATATTTGCCATATAAACTTAAAAAATAACAATGTAATGCGTATGAAAAACACTTTATGGCTATTTGTTGGTACCTTCCTTTTATGGGTGTCGATGAGCGGATGTAAAACGAAAACATTAAATCAGGATGTTGGCCTGATTGCTGATAATATAGCAAATGCTGTGTCTCAGTATTCATTGCAAACGGATGTGATTGAACATAGTGGTGGAATATTGAATCCTCGCACTATTGATGATAAGGGAGAGGTCATTTACGTTCCTTTCGACGATTGGACCAGTGGATTCTTTCCGGGTAGCATGTGGTATATGTACCAGCTCACCGGAGATAAAAAGTGGAAAACGTTGGGACAGAAATATACGGAAGCTATCGACTCCGTACAATACCTGACCTGGCATCATGATGTCGGCTTTATGGCGGGATGTAGTTTTCTGAACGGAATGCGATTAGGTGACATCGACTATACACCAATCGTTGTACAGGCAGCTCGCTCACTGGCTACTCGCTTTCGTCCGGAGGCGGGTGTTATTCAGTCATGGGATTCGGATAAAGGATGGCAGGCCAAACGCGGATGGAAATGTCCCGTGATTATTGATAACATGATGAACCTGGAACTATTGTTCGAGGCTACTCGTCTTTCAGGTGACTCTACCTATTATAATATAGCAGTTAGCCATGCCGATAAAACGTTGGAAAATCATTTTCGCGCAGACAATAGCTGTTATCATGTAGTCGACTATGATCCGGAAACCGGAGCCGTACGTGGCAAACAGACCGCACAAGGTTATGCCGACGAGTCATCGTGGGCGAGGGGACAGGCTTGGGCATTTTATGGCTATACTATGTGTTATCGTTATAAGCATAATCCCGCTTATTTAGATCAGGCACTCAAAATCTATAACTTCATATTTACGAATAAGAATCTTCCTGCTGACTTGATACCTTACTGGGACTTTGATGCACTCAATATACCGAATGAACCTCGGGATGTATCGGCTGCTACCGTAACAGCTTCCGCTTTATATGAACTGCATACCTATCTATCGGATGCAAAGTATAAAGAAACGGCCGACAAAATCATAGAGAGCTTGAGCACTCCTGCGTATAGAGCACCCGTCGGTACAAATGGAAACTTTATCCTGATGCACTCTGTGGGAAGTATACCGCATGGTGCCGAAATCGATGCTCCGCTGAATTATGCTGATTACTATTTCTTGGAAGCCTTAATCAGAAAACGTGACTTAGAAAAATAATACTTATCAGAACCAATTATCATACTTATGAAAAATGTACAACTCTTAAAACGAATTAATTTCTTACTGCTGGCGCTCTGCACCTTCTCATTTGCTTTTGCGCAGATAACGGTTGGCGGTAAAGTGGTAGACGAACTAAATGAGCATTATTGGGGCTAACATTACACTAAAAGGCGAGAAAAAGGGAACAATTACAGATGTGAACGGGAAGTTTACGATTTCTGTACCGAAACAATCTTCTGTCTTGGTTATTTCTTTCATCGGTTATGCAACCAAGGAAGTAACTGTTGGTACGAAGAAAACATTGGATGTTATTCTAAAAGAAGACGGAGTTACGCTGGATGAAGTAGTAGCGGTGGGATATGCCACCGTGAAGAAAAGCGACTTGACCGGATCGGTTGCCAAGGTCGACATGACTGATTTGACCAAAAGTCAGGTTCTCTCTTTCGATCAAGCTTTGGGCGGTCGTGTGGCAGGCGTACAAGTTGTATCGAGTGACGGACAACCGGGAGCTGAAACGAATATTGTAATTCGAGGAAGTAATACGATCTCGGACGCATCGGACGGTACACCCCTTTATGTAATTGATGGATTTGCAACAGAAGATGCTAATCCGGCTGCGCTGAATCCGAACGACATCGAATCGATTGACGTGCTGAAAGACGCCTCGGCTACAGCTATCTATGGAGCACGGGGTGCGAATGGAGTAATTATTATTACGACTAAACGAGGTACGGAAAGTGCTCCGCGTGTGACGTATGACGGATATGTTACGTATCAGGCGGCTCCTAAAAACCTAAAGCTTCTGCAAGGACAAGACTATGTAGCTTGGCAAAATGAAATATTGGGTGCTTCGGGTATGGCCGATACTTATTATCGTTATGATGAGGCGTTGGGACGCAACCGTGTGTTGGAAGATTATGCCAATCTACCTTCTACTGACTGGCAGAATGAAGTTTTCCGTGCGGCTCCTATGACTAGTCATCACCTGGCGTTAACGGGAGGAACCAAAACGACTAAATATAGCTCCAGTGTCTCGTACTACAACCAACAAGGGGTTATTATCAACTCTTCGTATGAAAGTTTAAAGGCACGTGTTACGCTTGACCAACAAATATCCAAAAACGTGAAAGCGGGAGTGACTGTTAACTTCTCGAATAATATATCGAAAGGATCTGCACCTTCACAAGGTGGTGGTGGAGATACCCAGTATTTCCTGTATCAGGTATTGGCTTATCGCCCGTTGTTCTATTCGGATGAAGACGAAGATGAGGACGCATTGTTGCAGAAACATCCTAACTATCCGTACAATCCGGTGAAGACGATTGAAAATACATACGAGAAAACGCGTAGTCGTCAGCTGAGTATGAATACTTATCTGAACTGGATGCTAACCAAGGATCTTACTTTTAGAGCTACTTTTGCTTATAACTGGCGTATCGATCGTCGTGAAACGTATGATAATGCCGATACGTATTGGGGAGACCCGCGTTATTCTTCTCGCCATTCGAATGGTAAGTTCAGCTTTAGAGAGTGGGACGGATGGTCGAATGAATACACGTTGACTTATAAGAAAAGATTTGGTGCGCATAACCTAACAGCGATGCTTGGAGGTTCATTAAACAGTCGTACGTCTTCCAATCTAGGAGCATCGTCGGTTATGGTACCTTGGGATGCATTAGGTTTCTGGGGCTTGTCTTCGGGTACTCCGGAAACGATAACCACCAACAATTTTGTTCATAACATGGCTTCTTATTTTGGACGTGTCAACTACGACTGGCGGTCACGTTATCTGTTGACGGCTACTGTTCGTGCCGATGGAACTTCTCGATTCCCTTATAATAAATGGGGTTACTTCCCTTCCGGATCTTTTGGATGGCGAGTTTCTGAAGAGGCTTTCATGGCACCGGCCAAAGAATGGATGTCTAACCTAAAACTCAGAGTGGGTTGGGGAGCAACCGGAAACTGTAATACATACAGAGACTATCCGTCGCAATTACTCTATTTAGGTGACCAAAGCTATGCTTTCAACAACTCGATGGACAATCCGGCTATTTACATAAGCCAGATGCCTAACAAAAACATGAAGTGGGAAACTACTTATCAAACGAATATCGGACTTGATTTTGGTCTCTTCCAGAATCGGATTACCGGAGAAATTGACTTCTACAACAAAGAAACGAAAGATCTATTGCTGAATGCTGAGGTCCCTCTATCTATCGGATTCGATAAGATCCAGCAAAATATAGGTAGCATCCGCAACCGTGGTATGGAGTTCTCTATCAATACGGTGAACTTTACTGGAGGTAAAGGTGGACAGTTTAAATGGACTACAAACTTTAATATCTCTTTCAACAAGAGTAAGATTACCGGGCTTTCGGGAGATCAGGATTTCTTAGTAACAGGTATTCAATATCCTACCATTAAGAACTTATATATCGCCCGCATCGGTCAGCCACTTTCTCAGATGTACGGATACGTATATGACGGAGTTTATCAGTATGAAGATTTTAATGAAGTATCGCCAGGCGTTTTCGTATTGAAAGATGGTATTCCTAATAATACCGAAGAGCGCAATAACATTAAACCGGGAGATATGAAACTACGTGACGTTAACGGTGACGGCAAAGTATCGCCGGAAGACCAGACTGTGATTGGTAATGGACTGCCTATTCATACCGGAGGATTTACAAACAATTTCGAATATAAAGGTTTCGATCTGAATGTATTCTTCCAATGGTCGTATGGGAACGATGTAGTCAATTACAACCGTCATCGGTTGGAAGATCTGCGCGGAAGACACCTTAACCAGTTGGCTACTGCAACGAATCACTGGACACCGAGAGTGTACAACAGTGACGGAACCTATACAGATGGAAACTACACCAATTACTTATGTGCTGTAGAACGCAGTTTAGATGTTAACACGAGTAGAGTGGTGGAAGATGCTTCTTTCCTGCGCCTGAAGAATGTGCAGTTGGGATATAACTTCCCGGTGAAGCTAATCAAACGTTTTGGTATCAGTTCGCTACGTGTATATGTAAGTGGACAAAACTTATGGACGTGGACAAAGTACACGGGATACGATCCAGAAGTTTCGACTCGTAACTCTGCCCTTACACGTGGATTCGACTATTCTTCTTATCCGAAGACGACTTCTTATACCTTTGGTATCAAACTCGGATTATAAATTTACATCTAATAATGATCAACCATATGAAAAAAATATTCTTTATAGCAGTAGGTTTATTAACCTTGACTTTTTCATCCTGTGACTTCTTGGATACAGAAGTCTACGGCAATCTTGATGAACATAATCTTTATCGCGATCAAGCCAGTTGCATGGCCGGATTAGCCGGTATATATGATAAATTAGGAGCAAAAGGCACTTACGGCCTGAATATCTGGGGTGACTTGGATGCAGGGACCGATATCATGGTCTATAACCGTGAGTATGGCAAAAAATACATTCAGTTGCCTAACTATAACTATAATAATACCAGCGCGGACCTTGAACAATCCTGGAAAGATTTGTATGAAGGTATCAACCGGGCGAATGATTATATCGGTCTGCTTTCTCAACGCACAGATGAAGAGTGTGGCGGAGAGACTAAGAAGAATATGTATTTAGCAGAAGCAAAAGCTCTGAGGGCATTGTATTATATGAACTTGGTTGCTTTCTGGGGAGATGTACCTTTGCGTTTGGAAGTGGTACGCGACTTATCGCAGCAGCAATTGAAGAGGTCTCCACAGGCTAAAATCTACGAACAAATTATAGAAGATTTGCTTGATGCTGAGAAAGGTTGCCGTCCTGCGGACGAATTGAATGCTCCCGGACGTATTTCGAAGACTACTGCGCAAGCTTTACTGGCCCGTACTTACATGTGGCGCTCCGGTTATCCGATGGAAATGGATAATTGGGAAGAGGCGTTGAACTATGCACGTAAGGTGAGAGACAGCAAATTGCACGAACTCTATCAATCGGATAAAGGCGTAGACGGTTATCGGTCGATGTTCATCAATATGTGTTCCAATAAGTATGACTTGAATCACAAGGAAAGCATGTTTGAAGTAGAGTTCTACGGTAACGGACTGGATAAATCGAATGAAAGTGGCTACTTAGGCTTGTACTTAGGTATCATGCAGGGTGTGCAAACAGATCAAGACGTTCCTTTTGCTTATGCTTGGTTCGATGGTAGCCGGATTCTGATGAAGATGTATGAGAATAATGATGTGCGTAAATGGTGGAACTTTGGTGACTATAAATATGAACTCGTAAACAATAAAGTGACAAAGACAATGTTTACCGAGATGGAGAAACTAACTAAGACAGATGGAAACCCTGGTAAATGGCGTGCGGAATATGATCCGGTTCGTCCTTGGGCGCGGAACAACTCTTCCATCAATTACCCAATCATGCGTTATGCCGATGTGTTGTTGATGATTGCCGAATCTGCGAACGAATTCTCGAAGAATCCTACGCAAGAAGCGATTGATGCGGTTAATCTGGTGCGGGAGCGTGCAGGAGCTAGTAAGGTTAGCTTGGGCGACTTTGCAGGAGCAGAGGAGTTCAGAGAGTTTATTCGGGAAGAGCGTGCGCGTGAGTTGTGCTTTGAGGTACCACGCCGTATGGAACTTCGTCGTTGGGGTAAGCAGTATTATATCGACCGCATCCGACTGTTAAGCGAACAAGCTAAAGATGAAAACGGTAGTCAGATTGGTTATGATGTTACAAGTGTGAAAGCTGTTCCGGGTCTTAATGTAGTGGAAAAACATCTTTACTTCCCTATACCTCAGGCAGAGCTGAATACAAACCCCACTTGCGGACAAAACCCGAATTGGTAATTATGAACCTTAATAATAGAATAGAACCATGAAAAGATATTTATACTTACTATTAATAGTAACAGGCGGACTGCTGGTCTCCTGTGATTCCGAGAAAGTGGATGATGTTGATTTCGATGTGACTATCAGCAATAACCTGAAAGAGATTTATGTAGAAGATGATGTTACGTTCGAATTTAGTGGTAATCCGGCCTACATCGTGTTTTACTCAGGTGAAAGCGGACATGAATATGCTTATAAAGATCGCCTAAGAGTGGACGTGGAATCTATGCGTTTCTCTTATACAATCACACAGCAATATACGGATGATATTTTCCAGAATAAAGAAACGATGCAGATCTATATCTCCGAAGACTTTAACGGCGATTATACGTCGGAAGGAATGAATAAAGCCACCTGGACCAAGCTATCGGGTACGGGAGAAGGCGAATTGAAAGTTCCTCTTTGCGACAATAAACGCAAGGAAGAAGTTTCGGAAAGCGCCGATTT
This sequence comes from Bacteroides reticulotermitis JCM 10512, assembly GCF_000517545.1. Taxonomy (GTDB): domain Bacteria; phylum Bacteroidota; class Bacteroidia; order Bacteroidales; family Bacteroidaceae; genus Bacteroides; species Bacteroides reticulotermitis. Next base: position 115,640 of record NZ_BAIV01000010.1, read on the forward strand.
TTCGATCTATAAAGATAGAAAGTTCTACTTGGGTATCCGATATAAAACAACGGTACCTGCTTCCGGCTGGCCACGAGTGGATGTTACATCGATGAATCTGGAGAAAGTAATTCCCGGAGGTACGGTTCCGATGACTAACCCGAGCAAGGGATTCGGTTTCAACTTTGTTTACTTGGATAGCAAAGATGGGAACTTCTGGGCCGACGACGTAAAACTTCTATTCCAGCCTAAGAGCGATAACGAAGGAACGTATGATGTTTGGGCGGTTAGCCAGCAGATTGATGTAGCTGCCGTAGCTCCGGACATGGGCGTACCCGTCAAGTCACTGGATATGAAATCGCCTTCGTATACCTATAACTATACGGAACCCGGTGAGTACAAGGTCACATTTGTTGCTTTGAACGCCAATGCGTGGAATACAAAAAGTGTGATGAAGGAGATGAAGGTTGTTGTTAAAGAAAGGATCGACTAATGAAGAGAGCTTATTTATATTTGCTTGCATCTCTTTTTGTAACACTCGGTGTTTCTGCTCAGAGTGCCGAAAGAAAGTTGGCGTTCGATAACTACCATCGTTATTATAACGAGGCTGCGCAGACACAGAATGTTCAGAAAGAGAAAGCAATCAAAAAATACCGTGATTTCTATGCCGAGCAGGCTCACCGGAAGCATACCATGAAGCCGAGTCTGAACTTGCAAGGCATCTTGAAAGTCTGGAGAGACGATGGTCTCTTTGAAGATATGGCTTTGAAAGAGAAAGAGATTATGGAAAGCAAGGATCAAGGTCAGATAGGACCTTATCTTGAAGAAGCATTCACCCGTGTCTGGACGGTAGCCGAAGAGTTTCGCGCCGAACGTATGGGCGTGTCTCTGGATCGGAGCGTGTTTAAGAAGTGTCAGAAGGCTATTCTTTATTATGGCAATCTGGAGGTGAACCGGAGCAACCGGGTACACCGTTTCCATCCTTCTTGTTTCGGAATGCCGACGGCAGCTGTTAACACCTATTTCTCTTTCCTCAAGCAAATGGATGCTGTAGAAAGGGGAAAGAGTAAAGATCAGGAACTGATTGATGCTTGCGATATGCTGAAAGTTATCGGACTTCAAGCATGGACGCAGCCCCTTCGACACGATGCGACCGATCAGAATGTGATTCAACTGGATCGCTTTCGTAATCATGTATGGTGGGTAGGAGGTAATGCGTTAGCCTATCGCTCCTTGCTTCAGGTGGCGATTATGTATAAATCGATTCCAATGATTGATTTATTGGGTGAAGTAGCACAGCGAGGTATTGATTACACTGCACAGAACATATATAAAGAATCTTTCTGGACGGAAGGCTGTACCGCCGATGGAGCCGGATGGGGACATGGTATGCAATGCCTTATCTGGGGATATCCGATCGATGGCAACATTAATGCGCTCGATATGCTGACGCTGCTCAAAGGTACCCCATGGGATCGTAAACTGAGCGAACAGAATGTGAAAACCTTATTCAACTTCTTTCAGGGAAGTAGTTGGTTTTACTATAAAGGATATATACTTCCTTTCCTTGATCGGGGTACGATGGCGTACAAACCGGATAAAAGGGATGTCGGAACACTGAAAATGGTTCGTAAGTTATTGAAAGATTGGCAAGACTCCTTTACGAATGAGCAACTGTCGGAACTGCGCCGTTTTCAGAAGGATGCCGAACGCTATGTGTTAAACATGGATGGCTATACAGATGGCATATACAGTGGAACGCGTTGGTTCTTCAATAACGACAAACTGATAAAGAAGAACAGCAAGTATCATATTATGGTAAATATGGCATCGGTGCGTTGCGATGGTTTAGAGAGTGCCACCAATACGGCTGATGAATATAATTTCTACCCGACAGATGGTATGACTCTTTTTCAGAAGCGTGGCGATGAATACGCCAAAGTAGTAGGTGCTTGGGATGTTACGGCTACTCCGGGAGTAACTGCCCGGGAAGGAATGGAGAAACTGACTCCCGTAACGAATTGGCGCGGATACTGTAGCATGCATAACTTTGCCGCTGCTGCGACCAATGGAGGCGTCAATGCGGTTGCCGGATACATCTTTGAGAAAATGAATGCTTCGGATAAAGAAGGGGTTAATGATAAAGGTAACTCGGCGAAGGAAAACGAAGTTCTTTATGGCGTAAAAGCCTATAAGTCCTACTTTATGCTGGGCGATTATCTAGTGGCACTTGGTGCGGGGATTACAAATTATCAACCGGAGATGCCGGGTATGATTCGCACAACGATCGACCAAACGTTGCATGAAAGTCAAGTTACTGCCATGCAGGACGGCAAACAGATTCCGGTAGGCAAAGGTGTTTGGTCCTTCTTTGTTGGAGGTAAACCGGTATGGGCTGTTCAACAAGGTAAGTTCGCTTATACGGTATTGCCTGAGTATACGAAGAACGCTTCATTCGTCTATGAAACCCAAAAGACGGATTGGGTGAAAAGAAATTTATCGAACCGCACTAAAAAGGACTTACCCGAGCAGGTGGATATCTTACGTTTGTGGATCGATCATTCGCAAACACCCGTCAATGACACTTACGGATATGTGGTGTATGCGGGAGAAGGCTTACCAGCCACTGAACTACCATTCCAAGTCTTGCGCAATGATACCTTGATACAGGCTGCGCAGAGCAAGGACGAAAAAGTGTTGGAAGCTGTATTCTACGACTCCAATGAGAAACTGGTATCCGGTAAAACGGAACTCTCGGTTTCCGCTCCATGTGCTGTGTTGGTGGATGATGGTAAACTCACCGTAACGGATGCGGCAATGAACCGGGATCTGAAGGAGATTGTAGTTACTTACAACGGAAAACGTATCTCTGTAGAGATGGCGCAAGGTGCTTTTTGTGGCAAGCCGGCGACTGTGAACTTATAAATTAAACGAGAATAATAAAAGTACGATATGAAAAACAATTTATTTTATGCAACAATCATTGCTGTCGTCGCATTAGCTTTAGGAGGCTGTAGCGATGATGCTACGGATACACAACCAGTACCTGCTCCGGCTGTACTGATGGCGAAAATTTATACGCTCGATCCTGAAGAAGAGGGTACGCATTGGAAATCGGGAAAGAATGTCGGTGTTTATGTGTTGAAAGGAAATACGACAGAGTGCGTCTCTCCTTATAACAACGTGAAATATCAGACAACGGTGACACCGGAAGGCTATTTCACACCTGCAGTTAAGGAAGATGTGATCTACTATCCGCAAGATGGTAGCAAAGTAGATATAATCGCTTATTATCCTTGGAAAGAGACAGTGGCGGATGAGCTTTATCCCATGGATGTATCCAGTCAGAAGATTGCGGCCAACTTCAGCTTTCTTTATGCCGGAAACGGAAAAGGTTTAAGCAGCAGCAATCAGAAAACGACTCTGGAACTTCGTCCTGTACTTTCACAAATAGTATTCGATCTCAAACCGGGTGATGGGGTGGTGGAAGAGTATTTGAGAGAGTCGGAAATTAAGATTTCGGGAATGAACACGAAAGCCGATTTCAATTTACTATCCGGTCAGTTCGAAGAGAGCTCAGAGCCGAAAGACATAGCCTTGGTCACATTTGCCGAGAAAGATGAAGCTACTAATATCGAAAGAAACGGAGCTTCTGCACAGGTACTTCCCGCATCTTCAACCGAAGGATATATCGTTGAAATTAAATTGCCTAATATGAACCGCACCTATTATTGGGAGCTAACAAAAGGCACCACGCTTCTGGAACAAAGCGTGAGATATATTTGTACCGCTCGAATCGACTTGGAGAAAATAGAAGTCGTAACAGAAGTGAAACCGATTGAAGATTGGCAGGATGGAGCTAATAAAGAGGTAGCTGCGGAAGAAAACAGAATTCAGCAAGACATCGAATCTCTGCCCGTAGGAACCTTGTCGACCATCACCAAACCCTTTGATATGTTGATGCACACATGGGGCTTTTATAAACGAATCGAAGATGGCAAAACGCTTACGGCAGAGGTGGAATACGATGAAACGCTGGGACGCAATGTCATTCACGCGAAGTATGTATCGGCCAACTCTTGGTATAAATACTTCTTCGCTTACCGGACGGGTAATGTCAAACCGACGACTTACGCGTTAAAATTTAAAGCGAAAGGTACGAATTCCAAAGACATCAGATGCTATATCGAAGGAAATAAAGATCGGTACATCACATCGAATGCATTGGTTACGGGTGATAAATACATCGGTTACATTCAATTTAGGCTGACAGGGGAGTATAAAGAGTATGAACTGGTCTTTAACTTTGCTAGAGCCATTGTGGGCACTGCGTCTACTGCTTTTCCGGAGGGTGATCCGAAGCTTGTAGAGACTACGGAAGATAATTTAAAGGACTTCTATATTGCTTTCCACTCTCAGAGCGGTGGAGATGTAGAAATCTACATGGATGATATTTCCTTTCAGGAATACAAATAACCGAATCGTAACATCTAAATAATAATGAACATGAAAAAACAATATAGACGAATCATGGGGTTACTTTGTGTATTTGCTGCAATGGCAGCCTCATGTAGCCAGGAACTGGTAGAAGATGCTTTGGTACAAGACGGCAAAGAGGTCGTATTCAATTTCGGCATTTCTCAGACTCGTACGTTGACAGAAGGCAAAAAGACTGTCTTTATAGATAATGATGAGATCGGTATTGTGGGCTTGAAACGTGGTACGGAAGACGTTATCCATAAGAATCTGAACTATCAGTATGCGGGTGGCAAATGGGGAGCGGAATATTCCATCACCTTCCCGGTGGATGGTAGTACGTTGAACTTCTATGCCTATTATCCTTTTGTAGCCAACTTAGAAAGTACTACATTCGATTTCACAGTCGCTGCGGACCAGTCCGTAGCCGGTGGATATAATCAGAGCGACTTATTGCTGGCGAAGAACGAAACCGCCAATGTGGAAGATACTTCAATCACTTTGACATTTGTACATAAACTAGCTCTGGTAGAAGCCAATGTGATTCTGCCGGCAGGCGCGGAGATCGAAAGTGTGAGTCTCAGGGCCAAACGTACCGCTACGGTTGATTTGCTGAACCAGACAGCAGTTGTGAAGGCAGATGCGGACGCGGAGTTCGTAACGATGGCAAAAGCCGAAAACGTGTTTCGGGCAGTTGTGCCTGCGCAAAGTGTTGAGAGTGGAAAGATGTTCCGTGTGTTGACTACCGATGGCGGAGCCTACTGGTATAAGACAACAGTCAGTGAGGAGCTTGTTGAGAATAAAATCACAACTTTCACAATCGATTGCTCCAATTAAACCCAAATATCCGATGTATTTAAATGGCTTTACCCCCGACACACTAAGAAAAAAAATATTTTAGTCTCATAGTCTCATTGTTTTTAGCTTAAGCCATTGTAGTACAGAGATATGTAAGATGAGAGATACCTTCAAATATTGGTATCTCTCATCTTTTTTGCGTAAAACAGCGTAAAAACAGGCTATCTCTCATGGTATTTGAAGGTATCTCTCATATTCTTTGAGACCATTACTCCTACTATTTTTTGCCTGATGTCTTAGGTGCTTCGATCGTCGCACCCGGGTGAGTCGATCAGAAAACCTAAGTGAGCAGGCCTGCGCACCCGAGTGAGTAATCGATTTACTTTATACTAAAACGAAAGAATAATGCCTGTGTTTTTATCTTCTTCTTTTTTAAAATAAGTCATTAATAGGTGTAATAAGAAGTAAATAGAGAAGTATATTGCGGCTATACTATTACTATATTTGAGGATAAATAATAAGTTTCTTATTTGTTTTCTTGTCATACCAATTATCATGAGCTTCCATTAACCATTGACCTAGATCTGATTTTAATTTTAAAGCGACTTTGGAAGGAATACTTTCTAAAGTTAGGGTATTCATCTGGTACGGGTCTTTTTGATTATCGAATAATTGATAAGTTCCATTCTGCTGGACTTCGTATGTATATTGATAAGTACGTACCCCTTTGGCATTGTTGCGGAAATAGAATGCGGAAGATGGTTTAGCGTTTTTCTGAAACTTTTCTGTTAGTATTCCATCGGAATAATCTCTTCCCATTACAGTAGAGGGAATTTTATTATCTAATCCCAGCAAACCTAACATGGTGGGCATGATGTCGACTGTACCCAGCATTAGGTCTTCCATTCGATGTGTCAGCTTTTGTGGGTAACGGATGATAAACGGCGTTAAGAATGATTCATCATAAATCACCGATTTACCCATTGTGTCCTGACTGCACAACATCTCGCCATGATCGGAAGCAAAAACAACCAGCGTATTATCAGCTTCTCCGGTTTCCTCGAGTGCTTGGAGCACACGACCAATCTCTTTGTCAATAGCAGCGATCAGAGAGAAGTAAATTCGGGCAGTCAATTGCTTTTCTTTATTTCTCGCATTGGGAGTTGATGACTTAACAGATTGATCTACATTCTCGCGGACAAAGAGTTCATGAGCTGGTAAATCTTTATAGTATTGGTTGTAAATTGTCGTATCGCAATCACTTAATTTATAATAAGGTGGGTGAGGCGGGTTTATTGACCAGATTATGCTAAATGGCTTGTTGGGATCTCGTTGGTTATTCTTATTCTCTAAATATTGAATAACGATATTAGCCTCCTTTTGTCCGGAGAATTGATGGGTACGATATGCTTCCCCATCGCTTTTCCCATCAATCAATTCCGGTCTGTTGGAATATGAAATGGGGTTGAAATGGTTATCGAGTATATGCTGAAACCAATATTGGTTACTATGCCTACTTTTACCTTCGGGAATATAAGTGTCAAATTCTGATATAGAATGTCTTCCGGGTTCTTTACCTATATAATTACCTTCTTTATCAAATACTGCCTCCGTTTTGTGCCAATGAGTTTTTCCAACATAGGCAGTTTCGTAACCGGCTTTAGCTAATACATCTGTCAGGCATTCGATGTCGTGATTTAGTTCTTGCTCTCTTCCTATTCTACAATTAAGATCCAATCCATTTGTTTGTGCGTACATTCCGGATAATAACATACCGCGATGCGGGCTGCTTAATGGAAACGTACTGCATACTTGAGTAAATAACACTCCTTGTTTGGCTAGTTTGTCTAAGTTGGGAGTATGTACAGGGTCACCTAACGTAGAAATCGCGTCTTTATATTCCGGGTCGCTCCAGATCCCTAATGCGTGTAGGCGATACTGGTCGGGAAAGATATAGAAGAAGTTGGGTTCTTTCTTTTCCTTCTGCGTTTGAGCCTTTATACTGCCACAAGTTCCATTAACTGAGATGCCGGCAGTCAGCATCAATAAAAAAGCTTTGTGAGTATCCATATGTTTAATTCTTATTTATGTGTTACAAAAATAGGAGGATCTGTGTTGATTGATGTGTGTTGGGAACATAAGAGGTAAAATTACAAATATACGTGTTTAGTCTGAATTGTTTCTTATGGGCAAGGATGGAATATGTGCCCTCTGTGTACAGAAATACTGTATTTTGCGTTCACGATGCTTTATTGAGGCTGTTGTACGTTTGATGCACCCATTGTGTATTTGTATCTCACCCCTCTTTTTATCAAATTTATAACTTTGCAATGTTACAAGTACAAAATAATACATGAAAAACTTTTGTTTAACTTTGGCAGGAATGTCATTGGGAGTATTCGTTGGGTGTACACCTAAAGTTGCCAATGATATTATTTCTGAAAATATCAAGAATGCAGTTGAACACTATTCGCTGCAGACAGATCTAATTGAGAAAAACGGTCAAATCCTCAACTCACGTACGCTAAACGAAAGTAAAGACATCGTTTATGGTTCTTATGATAATTCGACCAACGGATTCTTTCCGGGTAGTATGTGGTATCTATTAAATCTCACAAGCGATAAAACATGGGAAGCTTTGGTCGTGAAATACACCGAGGCTCTTGAATCGGTACAATACTTTACCAGGCATTATGATGTAGGCTTCATAGCAGGATGTAGCTTATAGCATTTTGATGTGTTCAGTATGAAGTATTCCGCATGGAGCTGAAATTGATGTGCCATTGAATTATGCAGATTATTATTTTCTGAGGCATTAAACCGTAAACGTGATTTTGGGTAAATAGATAACTTTTCAGGATAACTTTTCTTCTATTATTAATCGTGTCCTTTGATTGACACATAAATCTAATTTATTATGGATGAACCAAAGAAAAAGTACAGGCCTAAACGGAAATTGGGAGTACTTTTGCTAATGCTGTGTTCTACTCTTTTTGCTTTAGGACAACAAACTACTATTGTTGGAAAAGTAATGGATGAGTCGGGATTACCTGTTATTGGAGCTACTGTACAAGTGAAAGGAACCTCTGCTGGGACTATAACAGATGTAGATGGAAACTTTAAGACAGTAGTGAAAGATGTGAAAACAACTGTACTTATTACATCTTTTGTGGGCTACGAAACACAGGAAGTTTCTTTAAAAGGCAGACTCTCTGTGACAATCGTTTTGGTTGAGGCCTTTAATGAGCTACAGGAAGTTACCGTGGTAGCTTATGGAACACAAAAAAAGGAAACGCTTACAGGAGCTATCTCTTCTGTGAAAACAGCGGATTTACTACAGTCACCCAATGCGAGTATTGCTAACTCTTTAGCAGGAAAAATAACGGGTCTTTCATCTGTTCAAAGTAGTGGGCAGCCGGGAGCGGAAGATCCTAAGATATTTATTCGCGGTGTTGGGTCTTTGACAGAAGGTGGAGCTTCGCCTTTGATACTTGTTGATGGTGTTGAACGTAGCTTTTTCCAAATGGACCCCAATGAAATAGAAAATGTTACCATCCTGAAGGATGCTTCCGCTACAGCAGTTTTTGGGGTGCGTGGTGCCAATGGAGTAGTTCTGGTTACTACCCGGCGTGGTGAAGAAGGAAAAGCACGCATTTCGATCAACTCTTCAGTTGGTGTTCAGATGTCTACACGAACACTTGATATGGCAGATAGCTATACGTATGCATCGTCCTATAATGAATTGCAACGTAATGACGGAAGAAAAGAAACATTTGACGCATATTCTTTGAAGCGTTTTGAGCTTGGGGATGAGCCTATTATGTATCCGAATATCAAATGGCGTGATTATATGACTAATAAAGCAGCTATACAAACTCAGCATAACCTGAATATTACGGGAGGTACCAAGAGTGTGCGTTATTTTATTTCATTAGGCTATCTCTATCAGGATGGTTTGTTTAAAGATTTCGGACAGGATAACCTCGGTTATAAGTATAATCGTTATAACTATCGCGCAAATTTAGATTTGGACATAACAAAATCCACCGTTTTAAAAATGGGTATTGGTGGAATTGTTGGCGATAAAATGGAACCAACTAATAAAGATATCTGGAAATCTATAAATTGGTCACAGCCATTTAGCAGTGCCGGTGTCATCGATGGGTACTCTGTTATTACTCAACCACGGTATCAGGATATTAAGATGCTCGATCCGATTGCCAGTTATTATGGTTGTGGCTATAATAAAACGATCGCTAATACGATGAACCTTGATTTACATTTAGTTCAGAATCTTGATTTCTTTACTAAAGGTTTGTCGGTAGAAGTAAAAGGAGCCTATAATACTGACTATTCTTTTATAAAAAAGAGGAAAGGAAGCGTAGAATCCTATATAGCTTATTATCAGTCGGAGTTGGAGGAATTGGGCTTGACTGTTGAGGATCCAAATTTCAATAAAGAACTTGTTTATCAAATTTCAGGAGCAAATTCTAAATTGGGATATGAAGAAGATGTAGATCGTGGACGCAACTGGTATTTTGAAACGAGTGTACGCTATAACCGTAAGTTTGGAAATCATAATGTGGGTGGTTTATTACTCTATAATCAAAATAAGAGATATTATCCTAGTCAGTTCGGATATATACCTACAGCTTATGTTGGATTAGTCGGTCGTGCAACGTATGATTATAAATCTCGCTATATGGCGGAATTCAATATTGGTTATAACGGTTCGGAGAATTTCGCTCCAGATAAACGCTTTGGTACTTTCCCCGCTTTGTCTTTGGGATATATTATATCGGAAGAGAGTTTCATGAAAAATCAGCAGGTTTTTGATTTCTTGAAATTGCGAGCTTCTGTAGGTTTAGTTGGGAATGATAATATGAATGATAACCGATATCTCTACTTGCCGAATAGTTACGATGTGGATAAGCTTGGCAGTGTTGATGGTGAATGGAAGAACTACCACTGGGGGTACAATTTTGGATTCCAAAATTCGACTCCATTGAAAGGAGCTGTTGAGAATCGACTGGGAAATCCTAATGTAACTTGGGAAACAGCTTTAAAGCAGAACTATGGTGTTGATATGAACTTCTTAAGCAATCGTTTGAGGGTTAAATTAGACTTTTTCCGTGAAGATCGTAAGGACATCTTGATTGCTCGGCAGACTATTCCTCTTCTGACCGCGTTGACATCTAAATTACTCCCTGTAGTCAATATGGGTAAGGTCGAGAATAAAGGATATGAAGTTGAAGTGAATTGGAATGATAAGGTAGGAGGGAATTTTGATTACTATGTAAATGCCAATATGTCTTATTCGAAAAATAAGATCAAATTTCAGGATGAAGTAGAGCCTAATGAGACTTATTTGTGGCGTACCGGCCAGCCGGTAGGTTCTATTTTCGGTTATGTTGCTGAAGGATTCTATGCGAAAGATGATTTCATAGATGAAAAACTGAAAGATGGGCTTCCGGTACCAAAGATATCTGTACAGCCAGGTGATGTGAAATACAAGGATTTGAATGAAGATGGTCTAATAAATGAAAATGATCAGAAAAATATAGGATATCCCACTCGACCTAACTACGTCTTTGGACTGAATTTTGGCGCAAACTATAAAGGCTTCTTCTTTTCAATGAATTGGACGGGGGCTGCGCAACGTTCTTTAGTGTTGTCGGAGTCTTTTCGTAGACCATTCAATGGAGAATCTCGTGGCTTGATGCAGTATCATGTAGATCATCGTTGGACTGAGGAGACAGCTGGTACGGCCACGCAACCTCGCTTCTCATTTAATAACGATAGTTATAACTATATGACATCTACGCTATGGGTAAAGAATGGATCTTATTTGAAATTGAAGAACTTGACATTGGGGTATAACTTTACAGGATACCCAACCTTGAAAAAAATAGGTATCAGTCAGTTGGGATTGAAGTTTACTGCTTACAACTTACTGACATTTGATCATTTTGGTATAATGGACCCTGAGTCGAATCCAAATCAATACAATGATACTTATCCTGTTGTGAAAATTTTCAATTTAGGTGTTAATCTAACTTTCTAAAAAGTCTATTATGAATAAGTATACAAAAACGATAATTTTATCATCGTTACTTTTTATAGGTTGTGACGATTTTAAATTTGGGAATAGTTTCTTAGAGAAACCTTTAAGTGATGAAATGAATATCGATAGCGTATATTCTAAAAAAGTATATGCAGAGCAAGCATTAGCGCAAGCCTATCATTCATTACCTGATTTTTTACCTCATGCAAATCGGTTATCTTGGGGAGTGATAGAGTCAATAACAGACTTGGCAGACATGCTTAAAAGTGGTGGTTCAGCTTATCATAAAGGTGCTGTGTCAGCAGATGAGTCTACTACTTCTGCTTATAGCCTTCTGTATAATGAGGCACATGGCGAATTCTCTGCAACCTATGGCATTCGGCAAGCTATATTTATCTTGAAAATGTAGATCGTGTGCCTGATATGACTGCGGAAGAGAAAAAGGTACGCAAAGGTGAGGCTAAAATGATCATAGCTTATCATTATGTACAAATGCTTCGTAATCTGGGTGGTATGCCTTGGATAGATCATGCTTACAAACCGGAAGATGATGTGCGCATGTCTCGTATGACTATTGAAGAAACTGTTGAGAAAATATGTGGCTTGATTGATGAAGCGGCCGGTATGCTACCTTGGGGAGTTAATGCGGCGGATGATGGACGTATGACTGCTGCAGGTGCTTTAGCTTTAAAATCACGATTATTATTGTTTGCGGCGAGCCTCTTTTCAATAATGATAAGCCGTATAGAGATGGAGAAGCGGCGAATTTGCGTTTTGTATGGTATGGGAATAAGTCAGATTCCCGTTGGCAGGATGCTTTGAATGCCGGATTAGACTTCTTACGTAAAAATAAACAAAATGGAGAGTTATATAAACTAGTTGATACAGGAGATCCTCGTAAAGACTTTTGTTCGGGATATTTTGACCGATACAATCACGAGGTTCTGATTGCTAGTCATCGTTGGATTAAGTGGGATCTAAATTCCAAGTCCCTTGCGCAGATTCGATATTTGGTGTGTAGTCCGAGTTTGAATTATGCAGATATGTTTCCAATGAAAAATGGAGAAGACTTCGATTGGAATAATGCCGAACACCGTAAATGTCCGTTTTTTAATGAGAAAGGAGAAATGGTACGTGACCCGCGCTTATATGAGACACTTATTGTAACAGGAGATAAATTCTGGGGACGCAAAGCTGAAATTTATAAAGGTGGTCGTGAACAGCCACAGTTTATGGGCGGTGGACAGAATTGGCGTTGGGGATCTATGGGCTACACTGGAATGGGACAGCGTAAACATACCCAAGATCATAATAATGAATTGAATGGCAAGTATTATCAATGTCCTTTATTACGCTTGTCGGAAGTTTATTTGAATATTGCTGAAGCAATGAATGAAACGGGAAAGGCGACAACCACAGATGAATTCGGACGAGATGCGTATGACTATGTGCAGTTAGTTCGTGATCGGTTGGATATGCCGGGATTGGATCGTGATAAAATAACTCCGGGTGTATCTTTACGGGAAGCGATATTGAGAGAGCGTGCATTGGAATTTGGTTATGAAGAGGTACGTTACTATGATATCGTTCGTTGGATGCGTAAGGATTTTTTAGATGTTCCACTTCGACGTTTGGAAACCTATCCTTTAGATCCGAGTGACACTACTACCCCGGTAGAAAAAAGACTATTTACTTATGAGATAAAAGAAGGAATGATAAATAAACGTACATGGGTTGAGCAGTGGGATAACCGTTACTACTTATGTCCACTTCCTTTGGCTGAAATAAATAAGAAATATGGATTAATCCAAAATCCGGGTTGGTAACAATTGACTGTTAATTTAGAACATGAAATAAGATGAATATAAAATATATTTCGATATTAGGCATTGCGGGATTATTTTCTATCTCGACAATGGCACAGCAGACAATAACTGGCACCATCAAAAATCGACAAGAAGTTCCTGTCCTCGGAGCAACAGTCTCAGTAGTTGGTGACCCTGCAAAGAAAGTTATAACTGATGAAAACGGGGCATTCTCTATTGAAGCTGAAAAAGGAGATTACATAGAGATAATATATGCCGATGACAAAAGCAAACGTGTATGGATCACAAATAAAGTGATGAATATTAGTCTTGCGGAACTAGATCTATTGGTTGATAATCGAGGCGTTTATCGCACGGGTTCGAATCAGACTCAGTCTATTTCTACGATATCGAGTGATGAGTTCTTAAAGAATTCAACACCGAATTTTAGTAATTCACTATATGGATTAATACCCGGTTTAATGGTGATGCAAAATACCGGCTGGACTGATAATGCAGAATTAATGGTGCGTGGAGGTGGCTCGCTTACCGGTAAGAATCCATTGATTGTGGTAGACGGTATTCCTCGTGATTTGAGTTACTTGAATTTAATAGAAGTAGAAACGGTTTCTGTTTTGAAAGATGGCGCCGCAACTGCCTTGTGGGGTACTCGTGGAGCCAATGGCGTTGTTATAATTACAACTAAGCGTGGTCAATATCAGCAACGAGATATTGATATTAATTACACATACGGTATTGGTTTGCCAATAAACCAACCGGAATTTGCTGATGGCTATACGTATGCTACAATGAAAAATGAGGCTTTACATAATGACGGATTGCCTCTGCAATATGATAAAGCGGCGTTAGATGCTTTTAGAAATGGAACTAATACAGATTTATTCTCCAATACAGATTGGCAGAAAGAAGCATTGAGAAAACATTCTATTAATAACCAACTTAATATAGTTTTTAGAGGAGGAGGTAATAAAGTACGTTACTACAGTGCTATTAACTATAAAAATGATTATGGTATCTTAAATAAAGAATTGGCTGAATTTTCAGAACGCTATAATTCTCAGATGAAGAAATATGATTTAAATGCACGTATGAACCTAGATGTTGATGTGACTCCGTATACGAGAGCAAGTGTGTCAATGTTTGGGCTATTGCGTGAAGAAAATCGTCCGAATACATCTGAAACGGAGATGTTCTCAGCTTTATATCATGTGCCTTCTGCTGCATTCCCCATGCGTACTAGTACTAATATGTGGGGAAGTAATTATCTGTTCCAGAAAAATCCGATAGCTCAAATAGCTGATATTGGTTACTATAAAACAAATAGACGACTACTTCAGTCCAATCTGAAAATTTATCAGGATTTATCGTTAATAACAAAAGGATTGCGTGTAGAATTGGGCGTAGCTTATGATAATGATGCTGTTTTTAGAGAAACAGGTGAAAAAAGCTATGCATATGAAGTAAATACTCCTATTTTATTAGAAACAGGAATGTTTGAAGGGTCAAAGGAAACATTTGGTGATGATAGTGCTTTGTCAATATCCAATAATGGTTTAAGCAGCCAGTTCATTCGTACAGTTCTTGATGGCAAGTTAATATATGATCGTGCATTTGGTATGCATGCTATAAATGGAACTGTGCAATATAGTCAGGAGTCCTATGTCCCTATGGGAAGAAATAATACACGTAAGAGACAGTCTTATGTTTTCACGGGTGGCTATAACTATGCTAATAAATATCTGGTAGATGTAGTTGTCAACCAGAGTGGAACGAGTGTCTTGAGCAATGGTGATAAATATCGCACTTATCCGGCTGTTTCGGCAGCATGGGTTTTGTCGAATGAGAAGTTCCTGCAAAGTTCACTACTGGATTATCTGAAGATACGTGCATCTTGGGGGCGCTCAGGAAATGATAATATCGATTATGATTTAGATGAACGGTATTGGGTTGACGCTCCGGGGTTCCTAATTCAGAATCCTCCTATCAATCCGGCTAATAGTGGTGGATTGATTCCTGGTACGTTGCCTATTTCCAACTTGACTATTGAAAGAGCTGAAAAGTATAATGTCGGTATTGATGCACAGTTCTTGAAGAGACTCTCTCTTACGGCTGACTTGTTTTGGGATAAACGGAAGGATATGTTGGTTAATAGCAGTAATTTGTATTCTGAGGTTATCGGTACAGGTGTGCCACAGCAAAATATAGGGCGTATGAATTCTAAGGGATTTGATGTGTCATTGATGTGGAAGGACAATATTCGTAAAAAGTTCAACTACTATGTCGGAAGTACTTTCTCGTATTTAAAGACCGCGATTGAGGAGAACGGTGAAGGATACCAACCTTATGATTATTTGTATAGAAAAGGAAAGCCTTATGGGCAATGTTACGGTTTGGAGGCTATCGGATATTTCAGAGATCAGTCAGATATTGAAGACAGCCCCAAGCAGGTGTTTTCAGAAGTCCGTCCGGGTGATATAAAGTATAAAGATCAGAATGGAGATGGCCGTATTGACCAGTATGATGAGATTGCAATTGGACATTCAACATTAGTCCCAGGAATTTACTATGGCATTAATCTTGGTTTTGAGTATAAAGGGTTCGGTATAGATATGGTATTTCAGGGTGTTGGAAAATACAGTCGTATGCTGAATGTGCAAAGTGTATATTGGCCCTTACGTAATAACAACAGCAATATATCCACTTGGTATTTGAAGGATAAAATTCGTTGGACGGAGGAAACCAGAGACATTGCCAATGCTCCTCGTTTGACGACTCTAGATAATGCTAACAATTTCCGTAATAGTACCCAGTGGTTGACAAATGGAGCTTATTTTAAATTACGTAATTTGAATGTTTATTATAATTTGCCTCAGAAGTGGGCAAATGCAATGAAAATGGATAAGTGTCAGGTTTATTTAAGAGGTAATAACCTATTCTCTTTGGATCATGTGAAATACATGAACAGTGAAGATCTTTCAATAAACTATCCTGATATGACCTCACTTTATGTGGGCGTGAATATTAATTTCTAACATAGAAACCATTATGAAAATAAAAAACATTTTAACTATATTAATAGCTTCTGTTAGCTTGTCTAGTTGCAATTATCTGGATTTTGATGAATCACAGGGGAAAACGAAAGAGGAAGCTTATGCTTATTTTGATAATATAACTCGCATGACTTCTTCTATTTATCGCAAAATACCAGCGGATTATGGAGTGATCAGTGGAGCGCTAAGAGAGTCTGCCACAGATAATGCGGTTTTTACTTGGAACAGTAACGCCGTTTATGATATTTATTCAAACGCATGGAGTCCTTTGAATACAGTTGATAACCAGTGGGGAAGTTTCTATGAAGTGATTCACGATGCGAATTCCTTATTGGAGAATTATTCGGAAGAAAATCTGGAACGCTTTAAATGGGATAAAAGCTATAAGGATAACTTGAAAAAAGTTCAGATGTATTTAAATGAAGTAAAAGTATTGCGTGCGCTTTATCATTTTGAGTTAGCGAAACGTTTTGGGGATATTCCTTTGATCACTCGAACGTATAGTTTAGCGGAGATAAATCACATCGAAAAAACATCGTTTGCTGATGTCATTAAGTTTGTTGTTGAGCAATGTGATGCAGTGGCTCCCGAACTACCCATTAGTCATTCCAGTTTCTTTGGTGAAACGGGGCGTGTGACTCGTGGAGCCGCTTTGGCTATTAAAGCGCGTGCTTTACTTTATGCAGCAAGCCCGCTTTTCGCAGGTGTTGGTAATTCAGATGATAAATGGGAGGCGGCAGCTAAAGCAGCATTTGATGTTATACAATTGGGTTGTTATACTTTACCTAATATTGATGATGACCCCTTGTATGTAAAAGATGGAGGTAATTTGGTCTTGGAATCTCAACAGCTAATTTTCGAAGTTAGAGGTACTGCCAATAGTACATTTGAAGCACAGAATTTACCAATGGGCTTTGAAGGCGCAACTGGTGGAAATACTCCTACTCAGAATTTAGTGGATGATTTCGACATGTTGAATGGAGAGGCTTTTGACTGGGGGAATTCAGCACATGTGGCCAATATATACTACGATGAAAACCAGAAACAGAGTCGGGATCCTCGTTTATATTATAATGTGATCTGTAACGGAATGACTTATATGGGAACTCTTATTGAGTCCTTAGAAGGAGGAAAGCATGGATTGCCTATCGAAGGAGCAACAATGACTGGTTACTATCTAAAGAAATTGATGAATGAAACCGTTTCACTTAATCCTGTGAAACCTGTGAAGAAAGAACATCATTTCCCAACTTACCGTTATGCGGAAATCTTATTAAATTATGCAGAAGCTATGAATGAGTGGAAAGGTCCCGATGCTGTAGAAGGAGACTGCACAATCTCAGCTCGAACAGCTTTGAATCAGGTACGTGCGGCTGCTAATATGCCA
Organism: Bacteroides reticulotermitis JCM 10512; assembly: GCF_000517545.1. Taxonomy (GTDB): domain Bacteria; phylum Bacteroidota; class Bacteroidia; order Bacteroidales; family Bacteroidaceae; genus Bacteroides; species Bacteroides reticulotermitis. The sequence goes on from NZ_BAIV01000010.1 coordinate 133,220, forward strand.
AACATTACGGATGTAGGACTGGATGAGTTCAGAAAGAAAGTGAGAAAAGAACGTCGCATTGAATTGGCGTTTGAAGATCATCGCTTTTGGGATATACGACGTTGGAAAACCGGCCCTGTGATTGAGAACATCTATGGTGCAAAGATGCAAAATAACATTTATAAGAAAGAATTAGTGCAGAAACGCATATGGAAAGATAAAATGTATTTGTATCCTATTCCACAGAAAGAAATGTATTTGAACGATAACTTGTCTCAAAATCCTGGTTGGAATGAATAACTTGCATTAGTAAGAATTGATTTCAGAGGAGTATATGAATCTAATCGGAAGAACATTGTATCCGGTAGTTTTGAAATAATATAACTGAGAGGGTTTCTATCACGATGATGAATGATAGAAACCCTACTCAATATAAATGATAAATATATGAAATGTAAAGTACGCAAATTAGGATGGATTGTCTTTATACTAATTTATCCTTTAAATTTAAGTGCGCAGGAAGCAGAGCGGAAGATTGCCTATGATAATTATCGTCAATATGAAACTGCTGCCCAACAAGTAAGTGATCCTGCGAAAGAAGCATCTATACAACTTTTCAGGAAATATTTCTCCGAGTATTCTGAACGAATAAGTAAGAATTTGCAACTTGAATTAGAGAAATACATACAATTATTGAGGACTGACGGTTCTTTTTCGGATCTGAGTGATAGTAATGCCGGCAAAGCTTTAAAAGGCAATGAGGCTGATAGTGGAGGTTCAATAACAGATGCGTTGAATCGTATTTGGACTATCTCAGAAGCTTTTCGAGAAGGTAAACTGACGGTAGAGCAAAATTCTGATCTTTGGGATAAGTGTCAAAAAGCAATTCTTCGTTATGGAAATATGGAAATCAGCAGGCCTAATACATGGGTACGTTTTCATGCTTCTTGCTTTGCTATTCCGACAGCAGCAGTGAATATTTACTTCTGTCATTTGAAGCAGATGGAGAATGTGGAACAAGGATGTGTAAAAGACGAACAGTTGACTGCCGTTTGTGATATGCTAAAAATGCTTGCTTTGCAAGCTTGGACGCAGCCATTCCGCAATGATGATACGGATCAGAATGTTGTGCAATTGGAACGTTTTCGTAATCATGTTTGGTGGGTTGGCGGTAATGCGTTGGGGTATCGGTCGTTGTTGCCGGTTGCTTTCATGTTTCGTTCTATCCCAATGGTCGATTTGCTCGCCGAGGTATGTCAAAAGGCAATTAGCGTAACGTCTCAAAATACATATGATGATTCACTTTGGAATGAAGGTTTTACTGCTGACGGTGCTGGATGGGGGCATGGAAAGCAGTGTTTGATTTGGGGATATCCAATTGATGGCACGTTGAATGCCTTGAATATGTTAAGCCTGCTGAAAAAATCGCCTTGGGAGCGGAAGTTAACTCGAGAGAATGTGGACGCCTTGTTTAATTATTTCAGAGGTAGTAATTATTATTATTATAAGGGATACACTTTACCTTGTTTAGATCGTAATTCGATGAGCTACAAGCCCGATGGATCTGTTATCCGGTATAATGGTATGCTAAAGCAACTATTAGACAATTGGTCAGATTGTTTTAGCGAGAGTGAGTTGCAGGAGATAAAGCAATTATATGCTGAAGTTAGAACAAAAACGATTTTGATGAAAGACTATAGTAGCTTGTATAATGGTACACGGTGGTTTTTCAACAATGATGATTTAATTAAAAAGAACGATCGATATCATATTATTGTAAATATGTCCTCTAGCCGTTGCGATGGTATTGAAAGTGCAATCGGATTCGCGGATTCTTATAATTTCTATACGACGGATGGTATTACTTTATTTCAGAAAGACGGGAATGAATATGGTAAGGCCCTTGGCGCTTATGATGTTACCGCTTTCCCAGGCGTGACAGCTCGTGAAGGTATGGACCGTTTAATTCCTGTTACTAATTGGAGAGGGTATTGTAGTAAATACAATTTTGCGGCTGCGGCTACTAGGGGAGGAGAGAATGCAGTGGCTGGTTACATCTTTGAAAAGATGAATGCTTCCGATAAGGAAGGGGTAAACGATCGTGGGGATAATCATGGTAAGAATGAAATTCTTTATGGTGTTAAAGCCTATAAATCTTATTTTATGTTTGGAGATTATATGGTGGCTTTAGGAGCTGGTATTACTAATAAGCATCCGGAGATTGCCGGAAATATTAGGACTTCCATTGAACAAACCGAGAAAACGGGCAAAGTGTATGTGAATAAAGGCAAGGGGATTGAATGGATTGTTCAACAAGGTAAATTTGCTTATTCTGCATTTCCAGCGTATAGTCGTAAAGTTCATTATACTTGTGAAACGAAAAAGACAAATTGGATGAAAATGAATAGTTCGAATCAAAACAATAAGGATCTTCCGGGACAAGTAGATATCTTTCGTATGTGGATTGATCATGGACCCAAACCCATTAATGAATCTTATGGTTATGTGGTATATGCCGGCGAAGGTCTGCCAGCAGAAAGGTATCCATTCGAAGTATTACGTAATGATACGTTGGTGCAGGTATTCAGGTTGCAGAAAGTCAAATAATAGAAGCCGTCTTTTATTCCTCGGAAGAGATTTTAAAAACGAAAAACATGACGATTGAAGTTTCTTCTCCCTGTGCTTTACTGATAGAAAAGGAGAAGGGTGGCTATACGATCTCTGTTACAGACCCGGAGATGAATAAAGATTGTACGGAGATACGCGTGAAGATAAATGGTAAATCGGTGAGTTGTGCAATGCCGCAGGGGAGGTATGGTGGTAAATCTACAGTTGTTTTTATGCGATAAGACGGAACACTTGTAGAAGTATGGGGGCCGATGTGCCTCATATCCCTTTTTGAGTACTGCTTAAGTTTCGACTCTTTTTGCGCCCCATACAATAATCGTGTAGCTATTCTGCATCTATATTTTCATCTTCGGGGCTTGACAGAAGCACATTACACAATGATACAACACTCTTATGACTTAGTCACTTTTTTGCATATCGTTCAGTATATCAGTTGATTGCAATGCGCCTTCTTTTTTTTTAATCACTTGATTTTGATGAGCGATGGCCATTGATTATTTTTTCCCAAAAGAGGGTTTTCAATTCACTAAATAAATCTTTTCTTAAGCCATATCGTGTGCAACTATTAGTGGATTTAATCAGTTTTTATTGTGCTGATAATCTTCTTATTAGCTGTTTCACATAATGTGCGACGGCTGTTCCACATTATGTGGGACACGTGCTTCACAATATGTGAGTCAGCTGTTCCACAGTTGTGGAACAGGAAATGTAATGGGCAAAAAATGCTTTTTATTAGTTGTTTACTACTATCTAATGGGAGGTTTTAGCCAAGTACACAGCCTTTGGAAATCAGTATAATCTATTGAGTAGATCAGTCTGAGAAAAGAAGGCGCATTGTATCGAATTGTTGATCAGGAGTTTACGGCAAAAAGTGACTATGACGAGATGTGTTTTACATTTTGTTACTCGCTTAAATTACGTATTTGATCGGTTAATTAGTTTATAGATTAGGCTATATCCCTTGGTTTTAGATTGATCTCAGTTAAGATCGATTAACGAAGAGTTATGTATAGTCCCATACTTTCGCAGGTGGTCCTTAGGTCATCTTCCAGTTATCGATAACAGTAAGGTGTTTTGTATGAAAAAGAGGCTTGATTCTTAGGGTACTATCATTCGGTTCTCTTGCAAGAATTGGATTGGAAGAACTCATTAAGTGTATCTTCGTAGTTACCCTGTACCAAGATATGGTGGTTGCCTAGCGGGTTCTTTAGGAAGTAATCGGTTGGGGTATTCATCCGAATGCGAACCTGCGTGCGGCACATATTGATGTAATTGGTATTTTCAGTCAGCGTTCCCGTCGATAGATAGTACTCATCCAGACATTCTCCACCGCATTTGACGATAGTTACGTCTCCGGTAGGAAGCATTCCCTGAATTCCAATCCCTCTTTCTGTTTCGAAATGATTACGTATGATGTACCTCTCCGCTTGCTTCAAGCCAATGGTACAATGAGAAAGAATGAGTTCATTATTGCGACTGTTGATCATAGACGGGTTTGCCATAAAAGAACCTTTGCCAGTCAAAGCCTTAGTTGCCAGAAGCGTAAATACCGATTGGAGATCGCCCTCGCATCCGGCTACTATTCCTTCATCATTCAGTAAAGATAAAGCCAAGCAACCGGTTGTGTCAAGTTGTTCGATGAGCTTGAAACAGCTAAGTGTAAGTGCGTCCAAATTCTCTTCGATGCTAATTTTCTTGATAGCCCGATACAAACGCATGGCTTTTATCAGGTCTTTAGGAGTTGCTTCACGGCACGCCAAGGCTTGCGAGGCTACTGCTGCGCATGAAGCGCCTACTTCGTCATCGGTAATTTGCTCGAAAGTATCGTAAACACGTTGCAAGGGAATATCCAGATATTCAATGCCCCAGCGGCGTTTAGCAACAGGTAATCCACATTGCTGGCTACCAGCCAGGAAGAAGGACTACCGATCACACCGATACGTTTGCCATACAAGAAGCGTTGTGCCTTGAAGTTATTGTATAATATGTGAATCCGTTGAATAATAGTCGGTAATTCGCCATGCAAAATCTCACTTTTCATACCCCGTCCACGCAGCCATGCGGAAATTTCCAATGCGGCAGCGAGAGAGTTTTGCATACCATCCGCTAGAATAATAGCCGGGCGAGGTAATCGTTCAAAATGTTGTACAACTAATCTCTCAACTCCCCCGGTAGCAATGAAGATAACTTTAAAGTCATCGCTACTTAATTGATCCATGTCTTGGTAATTAATGAGCTTTACGGTATAATACTTTTCAAGTTCACTAAGCACTGCTTCGTGAGAACTGCGCAATTGCGCCGGTTTGTGCAGAGAAGAGGCGAAAGAGATAAGATGTACGATCATTCTGGTTGAGAGTTTTGGTTCTTTGATATAGCAAATGTATAGTTTTCTTTTGGCATATCCACTACAAATTTAGCTTGATAAGGTTTTTAAAGTTTTTATATCTCTGTATCCAAATTATTGCGTACATTTGCAGCTTCGAGTCTAAAAAGTAAATACTAATTAGTGAATTGTAATTAAAGTTATGCCAATTATATCTGATCGCGGAAACGAGATGCCTGCATCTCCTATTAGAAAGCTGGCTCCTTTGGCTGATGCAGCCAAACAGCGAGGAGTCCATGTGTTTCACCTGAATATCGGACAGCCTGATCTGCCCACTCCTCAGGTCGCGATTGACGCGATACGCAATATAGATCTTAAAGTGCTGGAATATAGTCCCAGTGCCGGTTATCGTAGCTATCGCGAAAAGTTGGTGGGATATTATGCTAAGTTCAATATTAATCTGACTGCTGATGATATTATCATCACTTCCGGAGGTTCAGAGGCGGTACTTTTTTCCTTTCTGTCTTGTTTGAATCCGGGTGATGAGATTATTGTTCCCGAACCTGCGTATGCCAACTATATGGCGTTTGCTATTTCTGCCGGAGCTAAAATCCGCACGATAGCTACAACTATTGAAGAAGGTTTCTCGCTGCCCAAAGTAGAGAAATTTGAAGAACTGATTAATGAGCGGACTAAAGCGATTCTGATTTGTAACCCTAATAATCCTACGGGATATTTATATACACGTCGTGAGATGAATCAGATACGCGATTTGGTGAAGAAATATGATCTATTCCTCTTCTCCGATGAAGTGTATCGTGAATTTATCTATACAGGCTCACCTTATATTTCGGCCTGTCATTTGGAAGGAATACAGAATAATGTAGTCTTGATTGATTCAGTATCCAAACGGTACTCCGAGTGTGGAATCCGTATTGGCGCATTGATAACCAAGAATAAAGAAATACGAGATGCGGTAATGAAGTTCTGTCAGGCTAGGCTGAGTCCTCCTTTGATTGGACAGATCGCTGCTGAGGCTTCTTTAGACGCTCCCGAAGAATATTATCGCGAGACCTATGATGAATATGTAGAACGTAGGAAATGTTTGATCGATGGATTGAATCGTATTCCGGGGGTGTATTCTCCCATTCCGATGGGCGCTTTCTACACGGTAGCCAAACTTCCGGTAGATGATTCCGATCGCTTTTGCGCTTGGTGCCTGTCCGATTTTGAATATGAAGGACAAACTGTATTCATGGCTCCGGCTTCCGGCTTTTATACAACGCCCGGTTCCGGTATTAATGAAGTACGTATCGCCTATGTCTTGAAGAAAGAAGACCTGAACCGCGCGCTTTTCATCTTGCAAAAAGCGTTAGAAGTATACCCGGGAAGAACCCAATAGCATAAGCTTGATACCTTTTGTGAGGAAAGGCCCACTGGATAATCTATTAGGGAATAGAAAACATGGAGGAATTTGTCAGTTATAAATTTTTGGAATGTCATTTATAAAATCAAATAAGCCGGAAAATCCTGCCACCTCTTCGTCGGAGAGGGGTAAGATCCGGCTTTCTTATTTCCTAGCCCGCCGTATCTATCGGGAGAGTGACGGTGGAAAACGGGTGTCTCGTCCGGCAGTGCTTATTGCCATGGCAGGTATTGCCATCGGACTGGCTGTGATGATTATCACCGTTGCCGTTGTTATTGGATTTAAGACCGAAGTACGGAATAAGGTTATTGGTTTTGGTTCACATATTCAGATCACGAATCTGGATGCTGTCAGTTCGTACGAAACTCATCCGGTCGTGGTAGACGACAGTGTGTTTGCCGCTCTTTCCAACTATCCCGAGGTTGCTCATGTAGAACGTTACTCAACTAAGCCGGGGATGATAAAAACCGATGATGCTTTTCAGGGAATGGTCTTGAAAGGAGTAGGCCCGGAGTTTGACAATCGTTTTATCAAAGACCATCTGTTGGAAGGAGAAATACCTGCTTTCAGCGATTCGGCGTCTAGCAATAAGGTCGTTATCTCTAAAGCTTTAGCCACTAAATTGAAACTTAAACTTGGGGATAAGATTTATACCTACTTTATTCAGGATGATATTCGTGCCCGTCGACTGTCCATTGTCGGGATCTATCAGACCAACTTCTCGGAATACGACAATCTTTTCCTGTTGACCGATATCTGCATGGTCAATCGGCTGAATGGTTGGCAACCGGAACAAGTGAGTGGCGTTGAAATACAAATCCGTGATTATAGCAAGTTAAAAGACGTCACCTATGAAATAGCGATAGATACCGATAATCGGAAAGATTCGCTGGGAGGTACCTATTATGTGCGTAGCATCGAACAACTGAACCCGCAGATCTTTGCCTGGTTGAATCTATTGGACTTGAATGTCTGGGTTATATTGTTCCTGATGGTAGGAGTGGCCGGTTTTACTATGATTTCCGGGCTGTTGATCATCATTATAGAGCGTACCAATATGATTGGTATTCTGAAAGCCTTGGGAGCGACTAACTTCACCATACGTAAAACATTCCTTTGGTTTGCCGTATTCTTAATTGGTAAAGGGATGATCTGGGGAAATGCTGTCGGACTAGCCTTTTGCTTCCTACAGACCCAGTTCGGTATCTTCAAACTCGATCCGGAAACCTATTATGTAGATACCGTACCGGTTTCCTTCAACGTGTTACTCTTCTTATTGATCAATTTGGGTACACTTTTAGTATCCGTAATGATGCTTATCGGGCCTTCTTTCCTGATAACTAAGATCAATCCGGCCAGTTCGATGCGATATGAGTGATTCAGGGTGAGGAGCTTATCTCCTCATGAAGTCACCCTTCCGACGAAACAAACGATGCGATTTGAATTGTAGCGATTGTATCGGTTGAAACAGGTCGAATACCGGTAAAGACAAGTAGTATTTTCTATCTCCTCCCATCTCTTTAGCAGTCTGATTAATTATCGTAGCCTGAACAGCATAGCGAATCAACCAAATGAGAAGAGCTATACCGGCAATGAGCCAATGCGCATTGAGAATACCTATTACGATAGTTGCCACGCAAGCCGCATGGAACAGTAGCCGGGAAAATGTTTCAAAGCCAGCCAGGTACCGTTGGATTCCCTTATAGAAACGGGCAGTAGCCATGTAGCTTGTTTTCTCTTCTTTCCAGTCGCTATATCGGTACATGGGTTGAATGCGTACGGTCGCATTGTAATCAGTTTCCACCCGTGTGTTCTCTTTATTGGCTATCTGATTGATAAATAAATCATCTTCTCCGCGTTGGAGATTCAAGTAAGAAGAGAATCCTTTATGTTTGAAAAACAACTCTTTGCGGTAGGCGAGGTTGCGTCCCATGCCCATATAAGGTTTGCCGGCAAGTGCAAAGCCCAAGTAGCGCAAAGATTGGAAGAAGGCATCAAAAGCAATTCGCTTATGTACCCATCCTTTGGTACGGTCGTAACCGCTATACCCCAATACCACTTCCGTGCGAGGGGTAAAGTTACGTGCCATTAGCCTCAACCATTGATCACTTGCGGGCATACAGTTAGTCTCTGTGAATACCAACCAGTCGTGCTTACTGGCTTTGATGCCTAAAGTTACGGAAAGCTTTTTGCGGCTGATGTAGCGGGCGCTTTCGGGTGTAAAGCTATGATACAGATGTGAATATTTCTCTTCCAACATACCCAATACATCTTCGGTTTCATCCGTGGAAGCATCATCGATCACAATAACTTCAAACTGTGGATAGTCTTGTTCGAGAATGGCGGGTAATATCTTTCTTAGGTTATCGGCTTCGTTACGTGCACAGAGAATGACGGATATGGGTGGCAATTCTTTTGAGAAGTGTATGTCTTCCTTGCGTAAAGCTTTGTTGCGAGCGTGTATCCGATTGTACAAACCGTAATAATAGGCTATCTGAATAATTAAAAGAATCCCTGCAGCTGACAATAGAATCAGTTCAGTTGTATTGAATGTAAATGCTTCCATTAAATTAAGATGTCGTTTTTATATCTGCAAAAGTACACATTTATTTGGTAGTTCTATCACTCCTCGGAGAGGTTATTTCGTGCGTCGAGATATTCTTTCTTAAACATATCGACAAAGAGAATGAATAGCGAGAGAAGTAACGGCCCGAAGATGATCCCCATAAACCCAAACAACTGTAGACCTATGACTACTCCGAAAATAGTAATGAGCGGATGAATGTTAGCCATCTTCTTCTGAAGCATGAATCGTATCAGGTTATCCAATTGTGAAACGACCAGACTACCATAGGCAAAGAGCCCAATTGCACTGACCCAGTCGCCATTGAGTGCGAAATAGCCTACTACCGGAAACCAGACCAAAGCTGTGCCAACCATTGGAATCACAGTAGCAAAGCAGGTTAAAATACCTAGTACCCATGCATTCGGTGCCCCGAATATTAGGTAACCAATCATGGCAACGCCTCCCTGTATGATAGCAAGCAAGGGAATCCCAATCGCATTGGATCGGACAATCATATTAATCTTATGCACCACCTCTTGCGTATTTGCTTCGCTAAAAGGAAGAATATCGTTGATGTAGGCTTCCATTTTTCTACCGCCGATCAACATGAAGTACAACACAAAGAGCATTACGAATAAGTTCACCGCCAAGCTGCTGATACTTTCCATAACGCCTTGTCCGAAGCGCGAAAGGAGAGAAATAATGAACGAAAGCGTGTCTTTGTCCAGTATGTCATATCCGGTTTTGGACTTAATTATGTTGACTGTCTGCTCGATAGGCTCGACAAAGGTCTGAGGATCCAGGTTAATGTCTTGGAGGTTGGTCACTAATATCCAGACCACTATTGCGGCAGGCATGAGGAAAACCAGAATCGTTTCGGCAGTGATGAGGAAAGCGCCGACACTACGTCGTATCTTCTTTTTCTCAGTCAGGAAGTTCATTTGCCCGCGGACAAGAATATAGATCGTTAGTGCTCCGAGTATCCCTCCAAGAAAGGGAGTGATGTGGCGGAAGATGACAATGCCTATCGTCAGTATAATGACGATAAGAGAATATTTCCAGTACTGTTCTTTCATGCTCATATTGTACAGTTCGTTTACACTAATAAACGTTCGGTGGGAGGGAATAGTTTGCGAATGTCTATCTTTGCCCCAAATAAATTTGTATCGATGAGTAAAATAACATTCGGAGTGCTTTGGTTTTTTATGATCCTGGTAGTTATCAGTTCGTGCGGTATGGGTGGTGTTATCTATAACAAGACGCTTATTGAGTGGTGGATTCCGATCGCGGTTGCCCTTGCTTTGGCCCTTGTTACAACCCCTTTTTATCGAAGGTGGAGTTGGCTTATGTCTTCCGACAAGATAGCCAATCTCTTGTGTCATTGGATTTGTATAGGCTCCATCGGCTATATTGCTTTCTTGGGTGGAAACTATTGGTTCTCGCATTCGGATTATCAAGAAAAAGTTCTGATAGAGGGCAAATACCAGAAGAAGATTAAAAAGGTTCGCCAGCAAGGGCGACATTATATAACGGAAGGCTTTCGCATGGAATATTATCTACTGCTTGTTTTCAATAATGGAGAAACGAAAATGCTTGAGGTGCCGTTTGCCCTCTATAAGAGAAGTAAGAAAGGCAATACCCGAACCATAGGCTTGCGTGAAGGCTACTTTGGGTTTCCGGTGGTTGTCGACAAATAATTAGTCTCTCCAATCCCATCTCTTGTCTATAAACCAGATGTGTTCGTCTCTTTTTAGAAAAAGGAAGTGAATTGCTCTTTATCTTCGTTGTGAAATAAAAAATGACGAAGATGAATAAAAGAGAATTTCTTGAAGAAATATCTATCCGATCCGGTATCGAACCGGAGGTTTGTAAGACAGTACTCAAAAGCTTTGAGAAAGTACTGGAAAAAGAAATCGGGCGAAGAATACGTCGTTATGGCGGCTGGGTTTTGTTACTGATCGCTTTACTGGTATCAGTAGCGGTGTTCGGGCAGGCACCGGATAATAAAAGGGTCTTTAAACAGACCATCCGCGGAATTGTAATCGATGAAGACTCGAAACACCCCATTCCGTATGCCATGGTTGGTTTGCAAAAAGAAGAAGGAGTAAGGGTGTTAGCTGATAGTTTGGGGCGTTTTGTCCTTCCGCGTGTTCCTGTGGGAAGACATACCGTGGAAGCTACCTTTATGGGTTATAGTCCTTCCATTCATAAAGAAGTGTTGGTAACCTCTGCCAAGGAAGTCTTTATAGCGATCTCTTTAAAGGAGAATGTCAACGAACTGAATGAAGTGGTGATTCGTGCCCGAACCAATAAAGGAGAAGCAATGAATCCCATGGCTACCACGGGAGCCCGTATGCTTAGCGTGGAAGAAGCTAGTCGTTATGCCGGTGGATTTGACGATCCCGCACGTTTGGTTTCCGCCTTTGCCGGAGTAGCTCCCAGCGTTTCTTCCAATGGAATATCTATTCATGGCAATGCACCTCATCTATTGCAGTGGAGATTGGAAGATGTAGAAATTCCGAATCCGAATCATTACGCGGATATTTCTACGTTGGGTGGAGGAATCCTGTCTTCCCTTAGCTCACAGGTACTTGGTAATTCCGATTTCCTCACCGGAGCCTTTCCTGCCGAATATGGAAATGCGGTATCCGGCGTATTTGATATGAAGCTGCGCAACGGTAATAATCAAAAGAACGAAAACACCTTTCAGGTAGGTATTATGGGAATCGACTTTGCTTCCGAAGGGCCTTTGAGCAAGAAGCATAAGGCATCGTACATCTTCAACTATCGATATTCTACGACGGGGCTTCTGAATCTCGAAGGCGGCAAGATGGATTACCAGGACTTGAACTTCAAACTAAACTTTCCCACCCGAAAAGCAGGTACATTCTCCGTCTGGGGGACAAGTCTGATTGATAAGTTCACTTCCGACTTGGAACGAGATACGGAAAAGTGGGACTATATGAGCGATCGCAGTGAATCGAAAGATAAACAATACATGGCCTCCGGCGGTATCTCTCACCGTTGTTACTTCAATAATGATGCCTCGTTGAAGACCACCATTGCGGCTACTTATTCGCATATGGACGGGGGAGCGACCCTTTTCAATCACTCTTTAGAGAGTACGCCTTACATGGATCTGGACTCTAAGTATACAAACCTGATCATTACAAGTATATTCAATCGTAAGTTCAGCAATCGATTTACCAATAAGACGGGGTTTACATACACGCAAATGTTTTATAAAATGAACTATTCTATAGCCCCTTACGAAGGAGAATTGCTCGAAACCATCTCTCAGGGGAAGGGTGATACCGGTTTGCTTTCTGCTTATAACAGTTCGTCGGTGGGGTTGAGTGATCGTTGGACTCTCAATGCGGGTGTCTACGGACAGTTCCTGACCTTGAATAATAGCTGGTCTGTTGAACCTCGTGTGGGGTTGAAATGGCAAGCCAGCCCGAAAACAACCTTCGCACTGGCCTATGGAATGTATAGCCGCATGGAGAAGATGGATGTTTATTTTGTAAAGACGAAGAGTGCGGGCAAAGAATCTGTCAACAAAGATCTTGATTTCACCAAAGCGCAACACCTCATGCTATCGTTCGGTTATCGGATCTCCGACCGCATGAACCTACGTGTAGAGCCTTATATCCAGTTGCTTCATGATGTACCAGTGATGGCGGATAGTTCGTATTCAGTGCTCAATCGTTCCATCTTTTATGTAGAAGATCCATTAGTGAATCGGGGCAAGGGGCGCAATGTGGGAGTTGACATTACCTTGGAACGCTTCTTGGAGAAGGGGCTTTATTACATGGTGACCGGTTCTTTATTCGATTCCCGCTATCAGGGTGGAGACGGTGTTTGGCATAACACGCGGTTTAACCGGAACTATATTCTGAACGGTCTCATCGGCAAGGAGTGGATGATTGGGAAAAGCAAACAGAATATTCTCAGTGTTAACCTGAAACTTACCTTGCAGGGAGGCGACCGTTATTCACCCATCGATCTGGAAGCTACGATGAAGCATCCCGACAAAGAAGTGCAGTATGATGAGTCGAGAGCGTTTTCCAAGCAATACTCACCCATGTTTATAGGCAACTATACTGTCAGTTATCGCATGAATAAGCGGAAAGTCTCGCACGAGTTTGCAGTCAAGGGACTTAATTTTACATCCGCGAAAGAGTATTACGGGCATGAGTATAATGTGAGAACAGGTAAGATCGATGTTAGTGATGGCTCTACTGCGCTGACCAATGTGAGTTACAAACTCGAATTTTAGCTATATCGTAGAGAGGTCTTATCGGAAAAAGATTTATCTTCGTGTTCTAGGAAATAATAGTTTCTTCAATAGTGTGTATGGCAACTGAAATAGCAAATACCGAATCTACCTTCTTATATCGGTTTCTCGTTAGCTCGAAGTTACGATGGGCGCGGTATTTGGCGCTTATTCTGGTCTTGGGAGTTATCTCATTCAATCAGGTCTTTATACTCTTTGTGGATTATCGCGACTTGTTGGGAGGCTGGCTTGGTGTGTTTACTTGCCTGTATTTACTCTGTTACACGACGGTTGTCTGTCTGAATATTTTCTGGCTTTTCCCGAAGTATTTACTCCAAAGGCGTTACCTGACTTATTTGTCTTTACTCTTTGCGGCTCTGGTTGTGGTCTTGCTGATACAGTTATCCGTCGAATATGTCGCCTATGTTCACTGGCCAGAACTTCAGGAGCGGGGGCCTTACTTTTCGACAGGTATGGTGATGGATTATATTTCGTCCTTGCTGTTGACAACCCTTTGTATGATGGGAGGGACGCTGACTGTGGTGCTGAAAGAATGGATGATAGACAATCAGCGTGTGGCACAAATGGAGAAGGCCCATATGCTTTCCGAGGTCGAACTCTTGAAAGAGCAGATCAGTCCCGAACTTCTTTTCAACACTTTGCACCGTTCGGGACAGTTAACTCAAAGCGAGCCGGAGGAAGCTTCACGGATGTTAATGAAGTTGAGTCAGTTACTTCGCTATCAATTGTATGATTGCAGTCGGACAAAGGTTTTGCTTGGTAGCGAAATAACCTTCCTTACCAACTACCTGACCTTGGAGCAGAGTTCCCAGTCCCGGTTCGACTATACGTGTACTTCGGAAGGAGAAGTGAACCGAGTGCTGGTGCCCCCTCTGCTCTTCATTCCTTTCGTGCAGCATGCGATCAAGTTGATTAACGAGCAACAGCGAGTACTTCCTGTTACACTGAGAATCAAGCTGAAAGCTGAAAAGGATAAGATACAATTCACCTGTGCCTGTTCCGAGCTTGATCTCTCGGTAGATAGAGGGTTGGAAAGAATCAGTCAGAGGTTGAATTTGCTATACGGCAATCGGTATCGATTGACGTTGGCCGCAGAGCGTATACAATTAGAATTGGAAGGAGGCGAGGCATGAGTAGGAAGAATGAGCGCGGAGCATACAGTAGCCAAATAGCTCCTGAACGTTTGACTAGTAGGGGTGTGGATGATGATAAGGTTACGGCTTTTCTGTTAAGTCCCCGGTATCGGGTACATAGACATTTGCTGTTGCAGTTCGTTATCCTATTGATTACAATCAATGTTTTCTGGTACGAACCCTTGCGAACTATATCTTTCTGGCGGCGATTTGGGGGCTTCTTGGCCTATTTTGTTACCATTAATAGCATAACCTATACGAGTTTGTATGTATTGGTTCCTCGTTTTCTACTGAAAGATCGTTTAGGGAGCTATGTGTTGGCAGCTATTGCTACCAGTCTGGTGATGATCGTTTCCCTTGTATTTGTTCAAGGATTACTTTTTGGCGTAATTATTCCGGGGAAAGAGCAAGAAGGTATAGCTATTCTCGTCAATAGTTTTTCGGGGATACTTACTTGTGGCTTTGTGATGGCAGGTTCGGCGGCAGTCTCTGTCTTTATCCATTGGCTTCGTTATAACCAGCGGATTGATGAATTGGAATCTACTACGCTGCAATCGGAACTGCGGTTTCTCAAGAATCAGATCAATCCGCACTTCTTGTTCAATATGCTGAACAATGCCAACGTGCTGATTAAGCGAAATCCCCGGGAAGCATCCAGCGTTTTGTTTAAACTGGAAGACTTACTGCGGTATCAAATAGAGAACAGTGTCCGTGAACGGGTTTCTCTGGCGTCGGATATTCGTTTCTTAAATGACTACCTGAACCTGGAAAAGATACGGCGGGACGGCTTTCAGTTCGAGTTGGAGCAAACGGGAGAGATCGAGTCGATCTGGATTCAGTCGTTGCTCTTTATTCCCTTTGTCGAGAATGCGGTGAAACATAGTTTCGACAGCGAGCACCCTTCGCGTGTGCATATCTCTTTCAGGGTGAACGATAGACTGTTGGTTTTTAGCTGTTCGAATACCAAACCGGTTGTTACGACCAGTGAAGAAAAAGTGGGAGGAATCGGCTTGGCAAACATTAAACGTAGGCTGGAACTGCTGTACCCCAACAATTATAAGCTGGAACAAGAAGAGACAGCAAAGAAATATACGGTCATTTTAAGTATAACACTATGAATTGTATTATTGTAGACGACGAACCTTTAGCCCGGGAAGCGATGGAATTGCTAGTCAGCGATATTGCCGGATTGCGTTTGGAAGCAACTTTCAACAATGCCCTTGCCGCCTCCCGCTATATGGAAGAACACCCGATCGATTTGGTGTTTTTGGATATTCAGATGCCCGGCATTACCGGAATAGAGTTTGCCCGTACGATACCTAAGAAGACCTTGGTCGTCTTCACTACGGCCTATACCGAGTATGCGTTGGATAGTTATGAGGTAGATGCGGTCGATTACCTGGTTAAACCCATTGAACCCGAACGTTTTCGCAAAGCGGTGGACAAAGCCTTTTCTTATCACACTTTGCTGTTGAAGGAAGATGGTGCCGTGATTGATTCACCGACAATTGCCGGAGATTGTTTCTTTGTGAAAGCTGAACGGCGATACTTTAAGGTAAACTTTGCCGATATTTTGTTTGTCGAAGGACTGAAAGATTACGTGATTCTCCAGTTGAGCGAGCAACGTATCATTACCCGCATGAGTTTGAAAACCATTGTCGAACTCTTGCCGAGTCCTGTTTTCTTGCGGGTGAGCCGATCCTACATCGTCAACACCACTCACATCGATTCGTTCGATAATAACGACCTCTTTATCAAATCCTATGAGATATCCATAGGGAATAGTTACCGGGATGATTTTTTTGAAGGATTTGTCATGAAGCAACGGCTGTAATGTCTGTCTGACTTTCTTATTCGATGGCGTTGATGGGGATTCCATGCCGTGTATTTGTGTGGGGATCAGAAGATAAGATACGACTCAAAAGAATACTACTTTTCGCTCAAAACACTATTTGTTCTTGCTCAAAACTCTATTTGTTTTGGAATGAATTCCTGCTTGGGAAAAACTCTCAAAAGATGATGAACGAAAGCCGGTGATTCTTTTTCTGTTTATACGATCTGCTAGCTATGTATGAAATAGCCATTCCTCAGCCGTTGCGTATAATGCATAAAAAACCCCTACTTGTCGGATAGACAGGCAGGGGTAACCACTTTTAACCAGAAAAAGTCGATTTAATTATTTCACTTCCTTATTGAGTAGGAATTCATCTATTAACTTCTTCAGTTGATCTTTAGGTAGTGCACCTTGAACGATCTTCGGATCTTCGTCCACGGGGATCACTAACAGAGTCGGTACACTGCGAATGCCAAAGGCACTTGCCAACTCTTCTTCTTTATCTACATCGATTTGGTAAACATCTACCAGGCCGCTATATTCTTTACTGATGTCTTCCAATACTGGGTGAAGAGCCTTGCACGGGCCACACCAAGTAGCAAAGAAATCTACAACTGCAGGGCGTTTGCCCTCAAACTTCCACACATTGGGATCGGCTTCGAAATTATAAACTTTCTTTAGAAAATCCGCCTTATTTAATTCTACGATATTCATTTTCGTTTCCTCCTTAGTTACGTTACTATTCTTTTTATTTCCTCCGTTGCCTGTGCAGGCAGCACCGACAAGCACTATGGCAATGGCTCCTATAAAGTATTTTAAATGCTTCATACGACTTAATTATTTATACTGCAAAGATAGCGGGCTTCTGAAACCTATGAAATAGCAATTTGACTGGAACAGTTGGCAAAACTTCCTTTTTTCACCATTCGCCGATGGTTCCTTGGATAGAATTAAGGGCGTGAGGTATGATTTCGTAAGCTAACGTAAATTGATCCGGTATGCCGGGACAGGTAATACCGAACTTGCTGGCGGACTGAAAACCGAAACGTTGGTAATAGGTCGGGTCACCGGTCAGAAAAGCTGCTTCGTAATTCAAGTCGGCGGCCAAGCGTAAGGCTTCCTTCATCAGCGAAGCGCCCACACCTTGATCCCTGTATGCCAAGAGTACGGATAGGGGAGCTACAAGTAAGGCTTCGTATCGTTCCCCATTGCTTTGTGCGACCGGAGTCTTCGTCAGCATGATATGCCCGATAAGCTTACCGTTATCCTCGGCTACCAGAGATAGTTCGGGAATAAAATTCTTTCCTTCACGTAGCTTAACAGCAAAGTCCTGCTCATCTCCATCCTTTACCTTAGCTGTTTCGAAGGCGGTTTTTATGAGTTGATAAACCTCGGCGTGGTCTTGTTGTGTCTCTTGTCTGATTGTATACTTCGTCATAATTTAATTGTTTAATGAGCAAAGATAGGCCTTTCAGGTAATTAACTGAAGATAAATACGATTATTCCGGCAATGGCAACATAAACCAGCGCATAAGGAATGGCAGCCTTCAATATTTCTCCTTCTTTTCCTTGTTGGTTTCCTGCCGAAGTAGCTATGGCGATACTTTGTGGCGAGATGATTTTCCCGCCCGTAGCACCTACCGTATTAGCTGCCGATAGCCAATCCGGACTGACATTGATCTGTCCGGCAACACTCGCCTGCAATTTTCCGAAGAGGATATTGGACGAAGTGTCACTACCGGTAATAAATGTACCCAGACATCCGATGACAGGAGCGAAGAGTGGATAGAGTCCGCCGGTAGCCGCAGCCAATGCGGTAGCGATAACGGCAATCATACCCGAAGCATCCATTACAGTGGATAGTCCGACCAGGCAGATTACGGTGACGAACGTCTTCTTGAGTTGCTTAGCTGTGTTCCAGAGCACGTTGAAGATATCTTTTACCTTCGCACCTTGTATCAAGCCGCCAATAAATGTACCGATAAATAGGAGAACTCCGGCGTGAGTTAGCCACGAGATGGTGTAATTCACGGTCGAGTCATTGATAGGCAGGCTGATTCGAGTGATCCAGTTGCTTTCCAATACACTGCGGAGGTTAGGGAATAGCGGGCTTGTCAGGATGATAAGCAGCAGAATGAGTAGATACACACTCCAGGCATTGAGTATTTCTTTCAGTCTCAACGGACTTTTTTGTGCCCGTTCTTCTTTGCTCGCAGTCAGTTTGCCATAGGCCACAATGACGATGATGGAGAGAATGCTGCCGATAATGGCCGGAGATTCCGCTCCCATATAGCGGGCTGCAAGGTATTGGCTGACGAAGGAGACTCCTCCCACGAGCAACGCCAGAAATATATTCTTGGGTAATGACTTTACCTTTCGATCGGTCAGAAACAAAAGTACAAACGGGATGAGGAACATCAAGACCGAGAGTTGCAGTACAACATTCGAACTCAATTGGAGTACATCCAAATTGGTCTCTTTAGCCAGCACCAGTACCGGAGTGCCGATAGCACCGAACGCGGTTGCCACACTATTGGCTATCAGGCTGACGGTAGCCGAGAATATCGGTTTGAATCCCAGGCTGATGAGGATAGCTGCCGGAATGGCAACTGCCGTACCGAATCCTGCCATTGCCTCGAGCAATCCTCCGAATCCCCACGTTAGTAACAATACCTGAATGCTTTTATCGGTCGATATGGACGAGAACTGTTGTTTGATGACCTCCATCTTTTGGGTCTTGAGTAATACATTGTAGCTGAAAATAGCCATCCAGATAATAATCAAGATCGGGGAAACTGCCTTCAAAGCTCCGTAGAGAAATGAATACAGCAGGTTCGCGGTGGAGAGGTGAAAGCCCAACGCGGCTATCAACATCGTTACAATGAGTGAGATTACGCTACTTTTATCACCGGACATCTTGAGGAAGGCCATTAGGATGATAAGTAACACGACCGGAGTTACAGCAAGCATTAGAGTCATGATAGTAAGGTTTTTAGAGGTAAAATATACGCCTATTACTCTTATAACAATCGAACGTTCCGTTTGGATGGTTGGATAACCGGATTTTTTATTTATTTTCCTTTATAGTCCCATACGTTTGTCAACGCTTGCCAGTTCTGCCGGGCAGTTTCGTTACCCAACTGTGCCGACTGTTGGAAAAGAGGTATCGCTTTCGAAATATCTCCCTTCTGGAAGTGATAAACTCCGAGGTTGTTGAGGTATTCAGGCGTCTGCCCATCGGCTTTCTCCAAATATTTTAGGGCAGTATCCGTTCTCTTTTGAGAGAGTTCAGCTGCGGCTGCATTCAGGTTGGCAGTCGGATCGTTGGGGAACATACGTACGGCAGCGTCAAATACATCGGTGAATTCACGGCTACCTTTTGAATAGCTATTGGCAACCAGATACATTTCATTTAGGCTCAGGTGCTTGGGATTAGTCACTATGGCTGCTTTGGCTTGCTCTACATTGAATGGGTTCACCGTATATTCAATCAGACAGTTCACTTTGCGTAGTCCCGGATAAATATCTTTTAGTAGGGTTCGATAGGAAACACCGCCTTCGGCTCGCATCAGCTTCTGCTTGCGTAATGCAAGGTCCGGTGTATGCTCGATGATGTCGAGCAGGGTTTGTTTGCCTGTAAGGCGGATGCCTGGAGAGCGGTCACTAATCCGTCCCAGTTCTCTCCGCCGAACGTGACCTTATACTGTCCGGCAGGGACTTTCTTTCTCGCGACCAGATACTCTTTTAGAGCCTCGGCACGCTTCTTCGATAGTTGTTCATTGTGGCTTAGGGTTCCTTCGGGAGAAGCGAATCCGGCTATCTGTACTTCGGTAACGGTCAGGTTAGGGTCGTTTTCCAATTGATCGAACAAGGTGTTGATATGAGCCAGCTCGGATTGATTGTTCATGTATTCTGCCCGGATAACAGTTTGGTTGACCGGGAAGTCGAGATGTGCTTCATAATGTTCGCTACGCTTTTTCACCGCTTCGGCTGTAGGTTGTATGAAAGCGGGCGCGGGCGTTATGCTGCTCAAACGTTTGTTGACAGTCGAAACCTGATTGGTTATCAATTCTTGGGCAACCACTTCCTTGTGCCCGCCACAACCACATAAATTCTCGTCTAGCTTGAGCGAAGCGTTTTCCATCCACGCTTGATAAGGAATGGCTTTCCGGTAAGTCACCACTCCTCGTTGACGATAAGGAATAACGATTGCCGACGAGGCCTGTCTGCCGAGGGAGCTATTGCGCAGGTACGCTTTCTGACGACGATGTCCGTTTATTGTTATTTCCTGCAAAGCTATGCTATGTTCGTTGTCAGTAAGCAAGGGTGTCAAGGTGAGGCTTCGTTCGGAACCAACTGCGAGGTTCTGCATATCCATCGCCATGTTTATATAGAGAGAGTCCCCTTGCTGGTAGAGTGTTACGTCGGAAAGGGTCAATCTTCCGTTCATTAGATTCTGCCCTGCCATAGGGGCGGTTGTCATGAGCACGATCAGCATAAGAAAAGTAAGTTGCCTATTCATTGTTGTACCTTTTTGGGATGAAACCTTTTGAGATTGATTTCTTTTACAACAAAAGAAGTGGGGAATTGTTGTTCGGGGCACATCCTTTTTGCATAGGTCCTAACTTTTTTAAGATTCCGTACGTTCTTCCTCCCTTTAAATCATCGGTCTATGTGGGGCTTGTTTTAGGAATTGTATCGATCTATTACAGCAATTCGAGCGAAAAGGGAGGGAAGCCGATCAGTTAGTATGCTAAATCAAAAGCTGTAAAGCAACTTAGAACGAAGAACATAATAGTGATCATGAAAAACGTATGCTAACAAAAAACGTGTAAACTGAGATCAGGTAAAGTCATACTGCGGAGGAAGTCGTCTGTTTGCCTGGGCAAGAGAACCAAATGCCCTGGGCTTTCCTCTCTCGAGCCCAGGGCAAATAAAAAAAAGCCCAGGGCAAACAAAACGGCCTCCCGCTACCTTACTATATATTACCTCAAATGGCGAGAGAGAATATCCGCCAAGCATGCGACAGGGCAGCGGCAGAGTCGCTATTTCTTAGGCGCACTTCTCAGAGTATCGGCACAGAGATAAACTTAGTACCCGGGAAATTCCGTTGGATATAAGTAGCGATATAATGGCGCGTGTCTTCCCGGATGGTAGGGTCTTCTACATCCGGATAGAGATTGTACAGTACCGTGTCCAACGGGATGTTCCGCTTCTGGATAGCTTCAAAGCTGAGTAGCGTGTGATTGATGCTACCCAACTTACCTGAAGTGACGAAGATAAGCGGATACTTTTCACGAGCCAGGTAATCGATGGTCAGAAGATCATCGGTCAACGGAACCATCAGTCCTCCTGCACCTTCCAGCAGTACATAATCGTACCGTTCGCTGAGTGCTTGTGTTGCTTGTTTGATTCGTTCGAAGTCTATCGGACGGTTGTCAATCCGTGAGGCCAGATGCGGAGAGGCTGGGTAGGAGAATATCTCCGGCATGGTCCACCCGAGCCTATCCTCCTCGGTTAACGGCACACCCATGATGCGACGATGGAGTCAATATCCTCGGAATGCCCCACGTTACCGGTTTGGATCAGCTTCTGCGTGATTGTCCGTTTGCCGGCATTATTCCATTCACGTGCCAGAAAGCCCGTAGCATAACTCTTTCCGGCATCCGTATCGATGCCGCTTATAAAATACACATTCTGTTTCATACTGTTTTCTTTTTAGCTAGTATATAAATCGGATGATAGGTCAGAGGTACTTTCGAAGCACTGCCGAAACGCTCGACGTACTTTTCGCTGAACTCTTGCAGATCCCTGCGTGTCCATACCGAAGTTCGTTGGCTGTTCGGAACTTTGCCCGACACACCGGTTACTCCCGTCTGCTTTAGGTGGTACAAGATGTCCAACGGGTGGTTGAAATTTAGTGAAATCAACTCTTCTCCGGCATAGAGTATGTCGTAATACGGTGAGAGTAACTCTTCCAATTCACCTTTGGAGAGGTAGGGCAGGCCACTTCCTGTGAGTTCGCGTATCTCTTTCATGTTTTCCTTCCCGAAAGAGCTGAAAGCCAGATATCCTTCCGGGGCTAAGAGATTGTGGCACTTCTGAAAGAAGTCGGCAGGCGAATCGAACCATTGCAATGTCGAACAAGAAGTGATAAGCGATTTGCCACCGGGGAAGGTGGTCGATTCGGCATCCCCCGGTAGGAACGTAAGCTGTTCCTTCGGTAGGTCGGAAAAGCAATGTTTCACTTCTCCACACAAGTCGTTGAGCCAAATATGTTTCGGATGGAGCGTCTGGAGTAACATACGCGAGTAATTGCCCGTTCCGCATCCAAACTCGATAATCTCAGGACAAGGCAGATGGATGTATTGTTGAATCAATCCGGTCATCTTGCGTGCAATCTCTTTTTGCACAGAAGCTTGGTCGGTATACGTGCCAATTGCTTTTGTAAACCGTTTGGCTACTCGTTCTTTCTGTATCTGATTATGCATGATAGAGTAGTGGTAATAAACCATCGCTCGCTTCTTCCGAAGAGAGCGGGGTGAATAAGTTTGTGAATAGTTCCTCCGAATAGTGGGCTGCTTTTATTTGTCGAAACGTTGTTTGTTGTTCGTCCCAGGCTTGTTGTTGGTTGGCGGGAGGAAAGATGGCATCGCTTGTACCGATGATTGCTGAATCCCAACGCAATGTGGCTCGTGGCAAAGTTCGATAGCCCTCTTGGATGGCAAATAGTTCTTCTTTCAATTCCGCTGCCGAGCGTTGGGGCACGATCTCCTGAAAGCGTTTGAACGCATTGGCCGAACCGCACATACGGCGTTGGAACTTCTGTAAGTTAGCCTCATCCAACCCGTGCAAAGTTCCTTCGAAGATTGCAGGAGAAATGCCTCGCTGCTCATCAACGGGGTAAGTTGTCCCGTTAATGGCAATGCGATAAGTGACGGGCAGCGTGGCGAGAGTTGTTGCCAACTGCGAAGCTACCCAAACGCCCATGGACCATCCGGCGACCCTAATTTCCGAATACGCTTTCAGCTCCTCAACCGAGAAGTCGAGGGTGCGGTAATCGTAACAGATCATCCAGTCGCATCCAAGCGGGTAGTGCCGAAACGGCCTTTCGTCCATTCCCCATCCGGCAAAGAAGAGTAGCAGGCGGGGCGAATTTTGGTGTATAAGAAATGTTTGTTTCATAAGTATGTTTACTTGCTGTTTGATCGTCCGGCTTACAATACTTCCGTAAGCTGTTCGATCTCTTGAGGTGTTACATCAGCCGTGAGTGAAAAGCGAATCCGGGAGGTTCCTTCGGGCACACTAGGCGGGCGTACGGGAAGTGCATAGAATCCTTTCCGTTGCAGTTCCTCCGCTTTCAGCACCGCTTTCTCACTGCTACCGATAAGCATCGGGACGATGTGGCTGATCGACGGACAAGCATACCCCTTACTCAAAAGAGCCTTTGTCAGTTGGCTACTAATGAGCCGGAGCGTATCTCTTCGTTGCCTGAAATCGGGAAGGCGTTGCACGACAAACGAAGTCCATTCCACGTTGATGGGAGGAAGAGCGGTTGTGAAGATGAAGGTACGCATCTTGTTTATCAGGAAATTCCGTATCACGCGGCGGCAAACGATGTAAGCTCCCGCCGAAGCGGCTGCCTTGCCGAAGGTTCCAACCAGGAAGTCGATGTCTTGCGTACAGCCTTGTTCCTCCGCACAGCCGAGTCCTTGGGTTCCGCGAACACCGAAGGCATGCGCTTCATCTACGTAAAGCAGCACATTGGGGTAGGCTTTCTTTAGTTCGACTAAGGCTTGTAGATTACTTTCATCGCCATCCATACTGAATATGCTTTCGGTCACCAGAATGATTTGCGAGTACCGGAAGGTGTTTGCCGCGACTAATCGTTGGAGTTGCGACAGATCGTTGTGTCGATACCGAATGCACTTGGCTGCCGACAGCCGTATGCCGTCTATCAGACTGGCATGAATCAGTTTGTCGGCTAATATCAAGGTCCGGCTGTCACAAATTGCCGGAAGTATGCCGGTGTTGGCGTGATAGCCACTGTTGAACACTAACGCACTCTCCGTAGCGAAGAGTGCAGCCAACTGTTCCTCCAATTGCCGGTAGGCGTGAAAGTTTCCTGTCAGCAGTCGGGAAGAAGAGGAGGTAGGATAGAAAGTATCCGCGGTTAGTCCGTTCAGGAATGCTTCCCGCAAAGAACGGTCGTTGGCAAGCCCGAGGTAATCGTTGGAAGAGAGGTTGAGCATGTGACAAGTATCTGTCGATATATACTTGCCCTCGTGGACCAGTGGAGGGAGCGAACGATAGTTCTTCCGCTCCTTCAACTCGTCCAACTCTTGTTGCATGGCATTCAGTAGGTTACTCATAGCTCGCGTACTATTTTAAGTAAGCCGGTAGTAAGCTTGTGCAACTCTTCCGGTGTGATGATATACGGTGGCATGAGATACACCAACTTGCCAAAT
Organism: Bacteroides reticulotermitis JCM 10512; assembly: GCF_000517545.1. Taxonomy (GTDB): domain Bacteria; phylum Bacteroidota; class Bacteroidia; order Bacteroidales; family Bacteroidaceae; genus Bacteroides; species Bacteroides reticulotermitis. Next base: position 157,874 of record NZ_BAIV01000010.1, read on the forward strand.
GGACGTACCCAGATTCCTTCTTCGACAAAGCGACGCTGCATATAGGCCATGTCTACCGGTTCTTTCGTTTCAATGACTCCGATAGCACCCAGTACGCGGACATCCGCTACTTGCGGCAACGTACGGGCCGGTGCCAGTTCGATACGCAATTGATTCTCTATGCGTTGCACGTTTGCCTGCCAGCCCGATTCCAGTAGGAGCTTGGTTGAAGCATACGCAACTGCACAGGCAAGCGGATTGCCCATAAATGTAGGCCCGTGCATAAATGCGCCGGGAGCGTGGTTCGAGATCGTATCGGCTACTTGGTTGCTTGTCAGCGTTGCCGAAAGTGTAACGTACCCTCCGGTTAAGGCTTTACCTATGCACATGATATCCGGTTCTACGCCCGCATGTTCCCAGGCAAAGAGTTTGCCGGTGCGTCCGAATCCGGTAGCTATCTCATCGTAAATCAATAGCAAACCGTATTCCTCACAGAGTTGTTTGGCTTCACGCAGGTATTGCGGATGGTAGAAACGCATACCACCGGCTCCTTGTACGATGGGTTCCAGAATTAATGCGGCTAATTCTCCGGCATGTTTCTTCAGAGTTTCCCGTAGGGGGACAATGTCTGCCGGATTCCATTCGCCGTCAAAACGTGAAACAGGAGCGGGAACAAAGTAACGTGCCGGAAGTGCTGACCCAAAGATACTGTGCATGCCTGTGACCGGATCGCAGACCGACATCGCGTTCCAAGTGTCTCCGTGATAACCGGAACGAATCGTAACGAAGTTATTCTTCTTCACTTCTCCGGCTGCATACCAATACTGTATCGCCATTTTTAAAGCAACTTCTACGGCCACCGAACCGGAATCGGCGTAGAATATCTTCTGTAGAGAAGGCGGTACGAGGGGGAGAAGAAGTTTACCCAGTTCGATGGCGGGGTCGTGCGTCAATCCTCCGAACATAACGTGCGACATCTTTTCGAGCTGTTTGTTTACCGCCCAGTTGAGCACCGGGTGATTGTAACCGTGGATAGCGCACCACCACGAAGACATCCCTTCGACTAAGGTTTGCCCGCTCTCAAGCGTAATCGTTGCACCGTCCGCCCGTTCTACTTTGTATACGGGAAGTGGGTTGGAGGTAGAGGTGTACGGATGCCAAAGATGTTCGCGGTCGAACTGTGAATCGGCAAAGTGATAGCCTTCTTCCAGAATCATTTTCTTATCGTCCGAAACTTTCGAGCCGAGAGTTGTCAGCAGGTCGCCGACGATTGCAGAGTTTATACCGATGTATAAGGCCTTGCGCATGGCTTGGGGAGTGAGTTGGGAACGTCCCCCCGCAAAGCGTAGGAAGGCGGTGGGGTTGATAAACCGGAATAGGGCGATGCATCGCAGGATGTCTTCTTCACTCAACGGCTTCTCATGTTCCAACGGTGTGCCGGGTATCGGACTTAAAAGATTGATTGGAATGGATTGTACCTCGAGTTCGGCCAGTGCGAAAGCAAATTCAATGCGTTGTTCAACAGTTTCACCCATGCCGATAATTCCGCCGCTACAAATATCCATGCCCACTTTGCGGGCAGCCAGCAGAGTCGCTATCTTTTGCTCTTGGGTATGGGTGGAGCAGAGTTGGGAGAAATAGGAGGGAGCCGTTTCGAGGTTGCAATGGTAGCGGGTGACCCCGGCATTGTGTAAATCTCGTAGTTCGTCTTCTTCGAGTAAACCTAGTGAAGCGCAGAGTTGAATGGAAGCGTGACGCCTCATATGGCGCACTGTGTGGCAAAGCTGGGTGATCTGTTTGGGAGAAGGTTTTCGGCCGCTGGTGACAAGGGAGAAACGATTGACGTCTTGACTTTCGTTGTACTTGGCTTGTCGGAGGCATTCCTCAGCGGGG
>NZ_BAIV01000009.1 GCF_000517545.1 Bacteroides reticulotermitis JCM 10512
AGCAACCCGCTGGTTTCCATGTACTCCCCTCTCCTTTTCAAAAGAAAGAATCTTTTGTTCACTTTATTACCAAAGGCATGAGGCCCATACAAACCTGAATCACAACTCGATATATTTCATTATTATGCAAACCCCGTAACTCATTCAAACTAAACTAACTCTTTTTAAGAGGGTAGCAGAACACTGCATCCAACAATTCTTCTTCCAAATCAGAAGAAAGCGTTATCTTTGCAAACTGTAAACTTAAACCCTATTTATGTACACCAACAAACAAGTTTGGAGCGTCAGTTATCCGATATTGCTAAGCTTATTAGCGCAAAATATCATCAACGTCACCGACACCGCATTCCTCGGACATGTCAGTGAAGTAGCTTTGGGCGCGTCTGCAATGGGCGGATTATTCTATATCTGCATATTCACAATCGCATTCGGTTTTAGTACCGGGTCGCAAATCGTTATTGCCAGACGAAACGGTGAGGGACGATATAGCGACGTTGGACCCGTAATGATTCAAGGAGTCATGTTTTTACTCGTAATGGCTTTGCTAATGTTTACCTTCACCAAAACATTCGGTGGCAGTATCATGCGATTGCTAGTCTCTTCTGAAGACATCTATCGAGGAACAATGGAGTTTCTGGATTGGCGTATCTATGGATTTTTCTTTTCTTTCCTAAGTGTCATGTTCCGTGCCTTATATATCGGTATAACCCGAACAAAGGTGCTAACTATTAATGCGATAGTCATGGCACTGACCAACGTAGTATTGGCTTATGCCTTTATCTTCGGTAAGTTTGGTATGCCCGTAATGGGCATAAAAGGAGCCGCTATTGCATCCGTTATAGCAGAAGCGTCCTCTATTCTCTTTTTTATTATATACAGCTACATCACCGTAGATCTAAAAAAGTATGGACTGAATCGTCTACGCTCATTCGACTTAGCTTTGCTGATACGGATCCTCAGTATTTCCTGCTTCACCATGCTGCAATACTTCCTGTCGATGGTGACTTGGTTTATTTTCTTTATTGCTGTAGAGCGATTGGGACAGCGAGAATTGGCCATTGCAACATCGTTCGTAGCATTTATGTGGTGCTTCTTATCCCGGTCAGTGCGCTGTCTACTACTACGAATAGTCTGGTCAGCAACGCCATCGGTGCAGGAGGTATACAATACGTAATACCTCTCATCAAAAAGATCGCTCGTTTCTCTCTTTTTATCATGCTTTTTTTTGTGGCATTTACGGCTCTCTTCCCGCAGTTCCTATTGTCTATTTATACCAACGAAACTGCATTGATTGTCGAATCGGTACCGGCTGTCTATGTCATTTGCGGAGCCATGCTGATAGCATCCGTAGCCAATGTAATATTTAGTGGGATTTCCGGAACAGGCAATACACAAGCTGCCTTGTTACTCGAACTATTTACAATTTCATTCTATGCGGCATACATTATTTTCGTAGGAATGTGGCTCAAGGCTTCGGTTGCAGTCTGCTTCACCACTGAGATACTATATTATGCGTTATTGCTAGTAACATGTTATATTTATTTCAAAAAAGCAAAATGGCAGAATAAAAAGATATAAATACAAGAGATTTTAGTACATTTGCATCCTCTTAAAAGAAAGCGAGCCAAATATTTATCATTCGTAAATCATAATTCAAAGATATGTTCGATAATTTAAGTGAAAGACTAGAGCGGTCATTCAAGATTTTAAAAGGTGAAGGTAAAATCACCGAGATAAATGTAGCAGAAACACTCAAAGATGTGCGCAAAGCACTTCTTGACGCCGACGTTAACTATAAAGTTGCGAAAACCTTTACGGATACTGTTAAGGAAAAGGCCCTAGGACAAAACGTACTGTCGGCTGTTAAACCCAGCCAATTAATGGTCAAAATCGTACATGACGAATTGACTCAGTTAATGGGTGGTGAAACAGCAGAAATCAATATCGAATCACGTCCGGCTGTAATCTTGATGTCCGGTTTGCAAGGTTCCGGTAAAACCACATTCTCCGGAAAATTGGCGCGTATGCTGAAAAGCAAAAAGAACCGCAAACCTTTATTGGTAGCATGTGACGTTTATCGTCCGGCTGCCGTGGAACAGTTGCGTGTACTCGCCGAACAAATCGAAGTTCCCATGTATTCCGAACCGGATAGCAAAAGCCCGGTAGAGATAGCTCAAAACGCGATCAAAGAAGCAAAAGCAAAAGGCTATGACCTGGTCATTGTCGATACTGCCGGACGCTTGGCTATAGACGAACAGATGATGAATGAGATCGCAGCCATCAAAGCAGCGATCAATCCGGATGAAATCCTGTTTGTGGTAGACTCCATGACCGGACAAGATGCGGTGAATACTGCTAAAGAATTCAACGAGCGCCTCGACTTCAACGGAGTTGTACTTACCAAACTCGATGGTGATACTCGCGGTGGTGCAGCCCTCTCTATTCGTTCCGTGGTTAACAAACCGATTAAGTTTGTTGGTACCGGTGAGAAACTGGATGCTATCGATCAGTTCCACCCGGCACGTATGGCCGACCGTATTCTGGGTATGGGTGACATCGTTTCATTGGTGGAACGCGCACAAGAACAATACGACGAAGAAGAAGCCAAACGCTTGCAGAAGAAAATTGCTAAGAACCAATTCGACTTCAACGACTTCTTGAGCCAGATTGCACAGATTAAAAAGATGGGTAACCTCAAAGAACTTGCGTCCATGATTCCGGGCGTAGGAAAAGCTATCAAAGATATCGACATCGACGACAATGCGTTCAAAAGCATTGAAGCTATCATCTTCTCTATGACTCCATTGGAACGTTCCAATCCGGAAATACTGAATGGTTCACGCCGTACACGTATTGCTAACGGTAGCGGAACTACTATTCAGGAAGTTAACCGCTTACTCAAACAGTTCGAACAGACTCGTAAGATGATGAAGATGGTGACTAGTAGCAAGATGGGCAAGATGATGCCTAAAATGAAATAATCCATATATCAGTTCAAAGTGAAATGAGGAAGTACCAGCTTCCTCATTTTTTGTTTATCGTTAATAATCCGTAAATAGGCAGTTAAGAAAAAAGCAGTTCCCCCTTTCTGTCTTGTTCATTTGTGGAGTTCGACAAAATATTCTACTTTTGCCTATCATTGAAATCTCATTTACATGAAGCGTAGTCGCTTATCAGTACGAATACGTAGCTTGACAAATAGGGTTTTCTCCGAGCAAATGGATCAGGCTCTTATTTAGGCCGTCACGATTCCTGCGCAGTGGCTTACGTGGTGCTGTCATCCAGCCCCAAACAGAAGAAGTTTTAAAACCATAACACTATAAGAAGTATGACATTAATAGACGGAAAAGCTATTTCCGAACAGGTAAAACAAGAGATCGCAGCCGAGGTTGCTGAGATAGTCGCTCGTGGTGGCAAACGCCCTCACTTGGCAGCTATCCTGATCGGACATGATGGCGGTAGCGAAACTTATGTAGCAGCCAAAGTAAAAGCCTGCGAAGTATGCGGATTTAAATCTTCGCTAATTCGGTATGAATCCGATGTAACCGAAGCCGAATTACTTGCCAAGGTACGGGAGTTGAATGAAGACGATGACGTAGACGGATTTATCGTGCAGCTTCCGTTACCTAAACACATCTCCGAGCAAAAAGTAATTGAAACCATCGATTACCGCAAAGATGTAGATGGATTTCACCCCATTAACGTAGGACGTATGTCTATCGGACTACCTTGTTATGTATCAGCCACACCGAACGGTATCCTCGAACTACTGAAACGCTATCAGATAGAAACTTCCGGAAAGAAATGTGTCGTTTTAGGACGAAGCAATATCGTGGGCAAACCGATGGCTGCACTCATGATGCAAAAGGCCTACCCCGGGGATGCAACTGTAACCGTATGTCACAGCCGCTCCAGAGATTTAGTCAAAGAATGCCAGGAAGCCGATATTATCATCGCAGCTCTGGGACAACCGAACTTTCTGAAAGCGGAGATGGTGAAAGAAGGTGCCGTGGTTATTGACGTAGGTACAACCCGCGTACCCGATGCAACTAAGAAATCCGGTTTCAAACTGACAGGGGATGTGCTGTTCGATGAAGTAGCTCCAAAATGTTCATTCATCACCCCCGTACCGGGTGGAGTCGGTCCGATGACCATCGTTTCGCTGATGAAGAATACGCTATTAGCCGGGAAAAAGGCAATCTACTCATGAAACATCTTTTGTTTCTAATAAACTTATGTCTCTCCTTTTCCTGTGCCTCTCAGACGCAGGAAAAGAGAGATACTCTTTCAACTGAATCTGCCCTTTCTTCTTTTTCCTCCGACACGCTACAACTTCTTTTCGTTGGAGACCTGATGCAACATCAAGGCAGATCAATGCTGCCCGTACGGCTATCGGCTATGATTATTCCACTTGTTTCGAATATGTAGAGAAAGAAATCAAGCAAGCAGACTTTTCCATCGCCAATCTGGAAGTGACGTTGGGAGGAAAACCGTATACAGGCTATCCGGCATTCAGTGCTCCGGACGAATTCCTGAGCAGTATAAAAGCTGCCGGATTCAATGTATTAGTTACAGCCAACAATCACAGTCTGGACCGGGGAGCCAAAGGACTTGAACGCACTGTGCAGTTATTAGACTCCTTTCAACTTGCTCATACCGGTGTTTTCATCAATCCGGAAGAACGTGAGCGATCAGTTCCGCTGATACTAGAGAAAAAAGGATTTCGAATCGCACTGCTAAACTATACCTATGGCACCAACGGTATTGTCGTTACCCCTCCTAACATTGTTAACTATATCGATACGGCAATCATTGCCCGAGATATTGAAAAAAGTATTTCGCTATCGCCTGATGCCATTATCGCCTGCATGCATTGGGGCGATGAGTATATGTCTTTACCCAATAAAGAGCAGGTGTTCCTTGCCGACTGGTTGTTATCAAAAGGCGTGTCGCATGTCATTGGTTCGCATCCTCACGTGGTGCAACCCATTGAAGTTCGGCAAGATAGTCTAACCAACGACAAACATCTGGTCGTATACTCGTTAGGTAATTTTATTTCAAATATGTCCGCCCGCCGAACAGATGGAGGACTTATGGTGAGAATGGAATTAGTAAAAGACAGTACTACCCGTTTATCTAAATGTGAATACAGTTTGGTCTGGACTGCCCGCCCGGTACAGTCGGGAAGAAAAAATCATCAGTTACTCCCGGTTAACTTGCCAATAGATTCTATTCCACTAAACGCGCGTAACTCGTTGAAAATCTTCACGAATGATGCCAGAACCCTCTTTAATAGGCACAATAAGGGAATAAACGAATATACTTTTTACTAAAAAAAGTATATGTTTTTTTGGAGATTAAAAGATAATACCTATCTTTGCATCGCATTAGAGAAATGCAAAAATGGTGGCTGTAGTTCAGCTGGTTAGAGCGTCAGATTGTGGTTCTGGATGTCGTGGGTTCGAATCCCATCAGCCACCCTTAAAGAAGTCCTTATAAGTAATAACTTATGAGGATTTTTCTTTTTAAAACCGCATACAGTTCAGCGTCCAATTGCCCAGGGGAAACAGAGCGAATGCCCAGGGCTGTTTACTCAATTGCCCAGGGCAGTTATTAGAATGCCCGCTTCATCCAATTCAAAAGATTAGTTGTTTTCATGAATCACCTGCCAGCGTATGGGACTTGATGAACTCTGTTCTTTCATCTATTTCTCAGGTCAGTCAAAACGGGAAGAATAGGAAATGACTGTGAAATAAATCAGAAGTCTTTCAATAAGGTAGTATCGTGAATCCGAAAGAATAAATACAAACGTGTAAACGAAATCTAGACAATGTCACAATTTTAACCTTCTTCTCAGAAGTTTCTCCCTGGTAAAACAAAATTCTCTTCGTGATGAGAAAAAAGTTTCATAAGGGTGAAACAAAATTCTCATGCCTATGAAACGGTTTATTTCTCTAGACCAAACTATTTTTTGAAGCGGTGAAACGTGTATACTTCTAACTGCTAGCTGTGTAAAGAAACCCAATGAGTCGACTTTTATAGCTTCCCCATACTTCTACAAGCAATCCGCTTTCAGGTCGGAAGACAACCCCGATCTTTACCGGCCGACTAGTTTGTTTTTAAAAGCGAAGACGTTTCAAAAACGAATAAACGGAATTATTTCCGAGATATTGCGGATAAAATAGCCAGAAAACAAAGTTATGATTTTAGCCTTCAGCTTTCAGAAATCGAGATAAAAAACTGTATTACAGCACTTATCGGCTGAAAGCTAGCTCTATTTTCGCTTTCAGCTTTTATCCGTTGCAGTGAGTTGAATCATCTAAAACTTTGGAATAAATAGACTACATACAACTGCACCTTATACTTCATTGCAGCAATAACTTATATAGTCGGATTCGGCTAGCTTAGTTTGCGTACCCGACAGAAATTGACTGCAATGGAATTTCAGCCATTCATCAAAGAAGGCAATAGGCTGAAACGTGTGTTTTTAATTTCAGCCCTTAGTTTCAGGAATATCACATTGTACTACAGCGTTTTACGTCGAAAACTGAAAGCTGAAAGCAGAAATGGAAACTATGCAGAGAGACCGTAATCACGACAATAAAGATACAGAACTTTAGATTCAGCAGAGTTTATTCTCCCAATAAAGTCCGACTAATACAATTCCAACCCAAACTCATCTTTCAATTGCATCAGCGCCTGATTCTTTTGAGCCATCAATTGGAACTTTTCTACGCGCCCTACCGCACGAACAGTCTCTTTGGGTTCGCTAACCCGCACAGTCATGGTAACCGTACTATTCTTCAAACAAGCGCGCAAATAATCTTGCAGTTCGGGAATTAAAGCGACGAAATCTCTGCCCGCCATTTCATTTTCAACCAAAACCTCGAATGTAGTAGACTTGCCTAGCAAAACCGGACGTAATCCCTCCATACGTTTAGCAATCGCAACTCGCTCGATTGGCAACTTACCGGCAAAGTCCAACCAATAATAGTTTAAATCTCTTTCATTAAATATGAAATCCTCTTGTGAATCAACCGGAGTCGACGTTACCCGAATCGTATTTTCCTGCTTTTCTTCCTCTCGCTGAGGATTCTTAATCGAAACTCCGAGATTCGACATTTTGATGACCGGTATCTTCCTCTCTTTGGCAGCCTCAAGTCCGGCAGTTGCAGGCGTATCTGTCGATACTTCGTTGGGTGATGCAGAGGTTTGCTGGGGCACAGATGTAGCGGAAGCGGCTGGTTGAACAGCCGATTGCGACAAATTAGGCGTAGCTGCGTTTGCTGAGCAGCAGCTGGCTGAGTAAAGACTGGTTTTAATGCTTGTTTAGGGCGACGCCCATGACTCACATCATCCTCCTCGGTGGTAAGCTGAGCTATCTGTATTAAAGTCAACTCAACCAGCAATCGCTTATTTTTGCTGGTACGGAAGCTTAAATCACAATCATTCGACAACTTCATAGCCCGATACAAAAAAGGTAAGGGGCATTTCTGTGCCTGTTCCTGATAACGCTGGCGGATACTAGCTCCCACCTCAAGCAACGGCAAAGTAACGGGATCTTTACCAACTAACAAATCACGAAAGTGTGACGACAACCCGGTAATGAAATGAGTGCCATCGAATCCTTTATTTAAAACATCATTGAAAAGCAACAAAGCTTCACTCACTTTATTTTCCAGGAAATAATCCGTCAGTCGGAAGTAATACTCATAGTCGAGCACGTTCAGATTGTCGATAACACTCTTATAGGTAATATTCCCTCCGGTAAAGCTCACAACCTGGTCAAATATAGACAGTGCATCGCGCATACCACCGTCGGCTTTCATGGCAATCACATTCAGCGCTTCCGGTTCGGCAGTAATATTCTCTTTGGAGGCAACATACATCAGATGTTCCACCGTATCTTCCACACTGATCCGATTGAAATCGTAAATCTGACAACGGGAAAGAATTGTCGGCAGTATCTTATGCTTCTCGGTCGTAGCCAGAATAAAGACAGCATGGCGAGGAGGCTCTTCCAATGTTTTCAGAAAAGCATTGAAGGCCGATGCGGAAAGCATGTGAACCTCATCAATGATATAGACTTTGTACTTACCGATCTGAGGTGGAATACGCACTTGCTCTACCAACTGCCGAATATCATCTACGGAGTTATTGGAAGCCGCATCAAGTTCGTGTATGTTATAGGAACGTTGTTCGTTGAATGCCACACAAGACTCACACGCATTACACGCCTCTCCATCAGCAGTTAGCGACAGACAATTGATTGTTTTGGCAAAGATGCGCGCACACGTTGTCTTTCCCACTCCACGAGGTCCGCAAAACAAATAGGCATGGGCCAGTTTATGAGTAGCAATCGCATTCTTCAGTGTAGTGGTAAGTGCCCGTTGCCCTACCACGGACTCGAAAGTGGAAGGACGATACTTACGGGCTGATACAATATAGTTTTCCATATCCGGGATTTTCGCTTTTTTGAGTTTATACAGAAACAGTCCTCACAGAAGCAAAATTGCTTTTTCTTCATGCAACCGAATGCGGACTGTTTTACTTTTACCGCAAATGTACGCAAAAAAGTGATAACTAATAAGTGATCGCGTAGAAGTTTTAAGTACGAAGCGATAAGTTTTAAGTTATAAGTTTTATCTTTGTAACCGGAATAAATAGAGAAATCATGGACAAGTTAATTACGCTCTGGAGTTTCATACGCAGGCATAAGTATCTTATTACTGTCGGAACATTTGCAATCATCATTGTTTTCCTCGATGAAAACAGTATGATTCGCCGAATTGGTTATGCCCGCGAAATCAATCAGTTGCAGGGAGAAATCAAGAAGTATAGTGCCGACTACGAAGAGAATACCAAACGCCTCAACGAACTAAGCACAAATCCGGATGCCATTGAACAAATAGCCCGTGAGAAGTATCTGATGAAAAAGCCAAACGAGGATATCTACGTCTTCGAAAATGATCAAAACTAAATGAAACAACTGACACCTGCTCTTTTTGCCGTAGGCGCGATAATGACTCTTACCGGAGCCGCCATCTACATTACCCAGTGGCTTATGCACCCTATATTTATACGATCGGAGCACTTTTCTTCGCTCTGGCACAGTTCTTTACGCCTGTAAAAGGAAAGAGCAGCACACTTCGCCGTCTACGTGTACAACAAATATTCGGCGCATTGGCACTTGTACTAACCGGTGCTTTCATGTTTACCACCCGAGGAAATGAATGGATTGCTTGCCTGACAATAGCCGCTATACTCCAACTCTATACCGCTTTCCGAATTCCACAGGAAGAAGCCAAAGAGAAACAATAAAAAACAACTACTTTAGAGACATAGTACACCGCAAAATCAAGACGTGGCGTACCCGTGCAATCGAAGTTTGCAAGCTTCGTTTTGCTCATTCGGTATGCTCGTAAATACACTAGCATATCTCTTCCGTCTATTCTGCGGATACAAGTCTATAACCAAACAGAGGCTGCATCTGTGGATGCAACCTCTGTTTACGATGTATCTTATGAATAGGTTATTATTTCTTTGCAGGTGAATATCTAGCATTCAACCCGTTAACAATTTCTTTGGTAATATTGAATGCACTGTCGGCATACAACAGATTATCAAAACCAGTATTACTGAAAATCAAGTTATACTTGTGGTCTTTATTATATTCTTTAAGGAAAGCGTTGATTGAATCGCGGAACTGAAGGCTATTCTTATTGTTCTCTTCCATCAAGCCCGATTGCAATTTATTGCTTAGCTCCTGAAGTTCTTGTTCCATCTTACCCAAGCGGTTGTATTCTTGTTCAGCTCTTTCTTGGGAAAGGAAAGCGTTGTTTTCATACTTCTTCTGGAATTCTTGTTTTGCTTGTGTCAGCGTATTTGCTTTTTGGTTCAATGTCATACGAACATTCTCGCTTTTCTTAACCATTGCCTCATTCAGATCAATACAGAAATTGTATTTAGCTAACAGCGAGTCGATTTCAACATAAGCGATCTTCATTCCGGAAAGTTCAGCTGTAGCCTGTGCCGGAGAAGTTGCAGCTTGATTATCAGTTTTGCCAGCGCATTGTGAAAATAAAACGATAAACGCAAGAGCAGCTAAACCGTTCATGAGGTAATTCTTTCTATTCATAATTATATAATATTGTTTTTAATAATTTCAATTCATACTATCGTTCAAGGTTCAGTTCAACTTATCAATAGAAATAGAAGGCTTCTCCTGCGCTTCACGATCTTGCGACTGTGTACAGCCAATCCCTTTCTCACGCAAGGCTTTATTACTGCCTACATGTCCGTTGGGAAACTTACCATCCTTCGTAAAGAATACTTTCACCCCCAACAAAAGAAGGGAAATAGTAACTATTAACAAAGTTATCAGTATAGTCTCGACCATTTCTATTAATTTTGTAGATGCAAAGTTAGACTTTAATGAGAAATGAAATCAGATAAGTCAACCAAATTAACCATATTTAGCAATAAAAGGCGAACAAACAGACCACTTATTGGTAAAAGAAGAAAAGAAAACAGCATGGAAAAAAAAGATTTAAAGCCGGCTGGCGTATTCAAGTATTTCGAAGAAATCTGCCAAGTACCGCGTCCTTCGAAGAAGGAAGAGAAAATAATTGCCTACCTAAAGGCTTTTGGTGAGAAACAAAATCTGGAAACCCAAGTAGATGAAGCCGGAAATGTTTTGATAAAGAAACCTGCCACTCCGGGTAAAGAAAATCTAAAAACCGTTATCCTCCAGTCACATATTGACATGGTATGCGAGAAAAACAGTGATGTACAGCACGACTTCCTCACCGACCCGATTGAAATTGTGATCGACGGTGAATGGATGAAAGCCAATGGTACTACGCTGGGAGCAGATAATGGAATTGGAGTTGCTACCGAATTGGCTATTCTGGCCGACAACAGCATCGAGCATGGTCCGTTGGAATGCCTATTTACTGTAGACGAAGAAACCGGATTGACCGGTGCATTCGAGCTGAAAGAAGGTTTCCTCAGCGGAGATATCTTGATTAATCTAGATTCGGAAGACGAAGGCGAACTCTACATCGCTGTGCCGGAGGTATTGACTCAGTAGCCGAGTTTACATATAAAGAGATCGATGTTCCTGCCGGCTATTTCTTTTTCAAGGTAGAAGTAAAAGGTTTGAAGGGCGGACACTCGGGTGGAGACATTCATTTGGGACGTGGCAACGCGAACAAGATACTGAACCGCTACCTGAATCGTATAGCCGCCAAGCACGATTTATACCTTTGCGAAATTCATGGTGGCAACCTGCGCAATGCTATTCCACGGGAAGCGTATGCGATATGTGCCGTTCCTGAAGACGCAAAACATGATGTACGCACGGAAGTGAATATATTCGCAAGCGAAATAGAAAACGAACTCGCTGTTACCGAACCGGATCTGAAATTAGTTCTCGAATCGGAATCTCCCCGCGAAAAAGCAATCGACCAAGATACGACTGCCCGTCTGCTGAAAGCACTATACGCAGTTCCTCACGGAGTTAACGCGATGAGTCAGGACATTCCGGGCTTGGTGGAAACATCAACCAATCTTGCTTCGATTAAGATGAAACCGAATCATGTTATCCGTATCGAAACCAGCCAACGTAGCTCGATTTTATCATCTCGTGACGACATGGCCAATACTGTCCGTGCCGCTTTCCAACTTGCCGGTGCAACGGTAACTTTCGGAGACGGTTATCCGGGTTGGAAACCAAATCCACACTCGGCTATCCTCCAAGTAGCTTCGGAATCGTACAAACGGTTATTCAACGTTGAGCCGCTAGTCAAAGCTATTCACGCAGGACTGGAATGCGGTTTATTCCTCGATAAGTATCCACATCTGGATATGGTATCATTCGGCCCGACCATGACCGGTGTACACTCTCCCGACGAACGGATGCTTATTCCAACGGTAGATAAATTCTGGAAACATCTATTAGATATCCTAGCTCATATCCCTGCAAAGAAATAAGGTAGGTAAATGAGTTCTCATGCAGACAATGATAATAAACGGGAAAAACGTCCACAAGCTTTTCCTACGATCATCATTGTCTGCATTTCTTTTCTCCTCTCGCTTCCTCTGACGGGACAAAACAGCACGAATAAGGAACAGATTCGCTTCCGGGTTATGGAATGGAATCTGGAAAACCTATTTGATACCCGGCATGACACACTGAAAGATGACCGGGAATTTCTCCCCGACGCCATTCGTCATTGGAATTATACCAAATATAAAAAGAAGCTAGACGACCTTGCATCGGGCATTACCGCTGTCGGAGAATGGGAAGCTCCTGCACTGGTAGGGCTTTGCGAAGTAGAAAACGATACGGTAATGCGTGATCTCGTCCACCACTCTCCCTTGCGGGAGCTCGGCTATCGGTACGTAATGACAGATTCGCCCGATTTGAGAGGAATCGACGTCGCACTCCTTTACCAGCGTGATTTGTTCAAGTTGTTATCCTTTCGTTCCATCGCCATCCCCCGTTTTGGGAAAAATCGTCCAACAAGAGACCTGCTCCATATTAGTGGTTTGTTACTGACCGGCGACACGTTGGATGTATTTGTCTGCCATATGCCTTCCCGCTCCGGTGGCGCTAAAGCTTCAGAACCTTATCGACTCCACGCCGCCCGACAAATACGTTTGCAAGCAGACAGTATTTTAAAGATACGCCTGCACCCGCAATTGATTATCATGGGCGACTTCAACGATTACCCAGCGAATAAGGTATTCACCGAAGTACTGCAAGCCTTCCCTCCTACCGGAGAGCTTTCTTCACACCGGCTTTATCACCTCTTGGCGAGAAAGGCAAAAGACAAGCACTTTGGTTCGTATAAGTATAAAGGAGCATGGGGATTGCTAGATCATTTGATCGTTTCCGGTTCATTACTAAACAACGCATCCGACTTCTATACCGATGAAGATAAAGCCCACGTTGCCCGCCTACCGTTTCTACTAAAAGAAGATTTAAAATATGGTGACGATGAACCCTTCCGAACGTATAAAGGAATGCAGTACCAAGGAGGAATCAGTGACCATCTCCCCGTTTATACCGATTTTATTTTACGTTACGAATAAACTCTTCGGCACGAAGCAGTGTATCCGGTTTACCGATATCAATCAGTTGGAGTTGTTCAGTCAAGAAGCCGCCATAGCCGACCTCCCGACAGGTGGCAAGATAGAAATCCATGATGGAGAATTTGCCATCCCAAAGAGGCGTGTCCATCCATTGAAAAATAGTGGGAGAAAGCACGTGAATACCACTGAAAGCATATTCCTGATAAAGTGTTGCATCGTAACAGAAACCTTCCGGCTTCACCTGTCCGGTCTCTTTATTAATCCAACCGCTAAGTTTCTTTTCCGCGTCAAAAAGGAGATAGCGGGCAGTAACACGTTTGCTGGCAAGTAGCGTAGCCGTACGGCCGCTTTGCAAATGATACTCATACACTTCTTTCAGATCCATATCCGAAAGTATATCTGCGTTGTGAACTAAAAAAGGCTCGTCACTCCCCTCAAAGAAGCTCCGGGCTTTCTTTATCCCTCCACCGGTATCAAGCAAACAATCCGTTTCATCGGAGATTTGAATGTTGACACCGAAATTATGATTCGCTTGCAGGAAATCGAGTATCTGCTCACCGAAATGATGGATATTGATTACGATCTCGGTAAATCCGGAAGCTTTCAACTTTAGGATAACGTGCTCCAACATCGGGCGTCCTCCTACGGGGACCAATGCTTTAGGCATTGTATCCGTGAGGGGTTTCAGTCGGGTTCCCAATCCCGCCGCAAAGATCATCGCTCTCATAAATCCGTGTTTCAGTTTAATAAGTTACTATCCTTTCGCGTCGAATACGCTCTCTATATTCTGTTCCCGATGTACCAACTCTACTTTCACACCGAATTGGCGGTTAATATGCTCCGCCAAATGCTGGGCAGAGTATACCGACCGATGCTGTCCGCCCGTACAACCGAAGTAAACAGATAAGTTTGTGAATCCACGCTCCATATAGCGTTTCACCGAAGCATCTACCAATGCGTACGCATGTTCAAGAAACGGAAAGATTTCGCCATCCTCTTCGAGAAAGTGAATGACAGGTTCGTCCAATCCGGTAAAAGGTTTATAGCGTTCATACTTGCCGGGGTTGTTCACCGCACGACAATCGAACACAAAGCCTCCTCCATTTCCACTGGGATCGTTGGGTATTCCTTTTTTATAGGCGAAGCTCATCACTTTGACAGTAAGCTGTCGCTTCTTCAAGTCATCGGTGAACTGTTTGAGTTGGGTCAAGTCGCGAAGCACTTTGCAGAGATACGGATATTCAGGATACTCTTCTCTCAGCAGTTCGCGAAGGTTCTCGATGGCGAACGGCACGCTTTGTATAAAGTGAGGTTTCTTTTCAAAATAGCCCCGAAATCCGTAAGCCCCTAATACTTGCAACGTACGGAAAAGCACAAAGTGACGAAGCTGACTATAGAAGTAAGATTCGTCTATCGGTTTGTATTTACGAAGAACTTCTAGGTATTCGGTAAGCAATTCACGACGAAGGCTATCGGGATACTTCGCTTTGGCCTGCCAAAGGAAAGAAGCCACATCATAGTAGAATGGGCCTTTCCGACCTCCCTGAAAGTCGATCAGCCACGGTTCACCCTCTTTCACCATCACATTGCGGCTTTGAAAGTCACGATACATAAACGTAGCGGAAGAACTGCGCAACAGCACATCGCTCATCTTCTGAAAATCATCTTCCAGCCTATCTTCCTGAAACTCCATGCCCGTTGCTTTGAGAAAGCAGTACTTGAAATAGTTCAAGTCCCAAAGGATAGAACGTTGATTGAACTCTGACTGCGGATAACAACGGGTAAAATCGAATCCGTCGGCTCCGGCAAACTGAATGGCGGGAAGTAAACGGATGCTTTTACGAAGCAGTTCTTTTTCTTCTTCAGAGAAAACACTTGTAGCGCGCCCTTTTTCAATCACATTGAACAGCAACGTATCGCCCAAGTCCTCTTGTAAATAGTACGTTTTGTCGGCAGACACACCGTACACTTCAGGAACGGGTAAGCCGCACTTGCGGAAATGCGATGCCATATACAGGAAAGATTCATTTTCTTCGATCGACGTTCCACACACACCAATCAATGACTGTACACCTGTCAGTCGGAAGTAACGCCGATTTGAACCGGATGATGGCAACTCCGTTATATCTGTCGCAGGAACTCCCGTATACGAACGATAAAGTTTCTGTAATTCGTCTATAATCATTCTACTACTATATTTTACTTGCTAACCCAAACCTGCTGGGTGTATACTTTAACTCCCGCATAATGGGATTGAATTCTCTCTGTTACATCTTCGACCCATGCCAACGGCGGAGCCACACTCATCCGAGTATTCTCCGGGAAATAGATATCCGAATAGAAACGTCTTTCTTCTCCATCAATCGTGAACACATAAGTAGGCTTCCAATCCGCCAATTGTTCATCGAAGGGCACAAAAGCGAAGGTTGTCTTTATGGCTTCTGCTTGTTTGCCGAACTCCCGCGGATAGATTGTTAACGAGCCCTTGGAATAACAGGTCGGATCATCGCCTATCATCTCATAGCCTCCTCCATTCGCGAGAACAGATGGTACTTAATGCCTCTTCCCGTATCTGTGCTTGCTGCTCTGTAGTTAGTGTCTCACCACCAACAATGCGAACAGTACGCTGAGTTACCACACTGCTTTCGTGCTGTTGATTGACGGATACTTTCAATACAATTGCCTTACCGGTACCATCTACGACAATCACATTGGCTTCTCCCCAGTCTTGGGGATAGAGAATGAAAGCATTCGGAAATTTCTTGTTGACTGTCAGCACAGAAGGCTTATCGCAGTAAATCGTATAATTCGCATCACCGCCCAGAATAGTCACAGCACCGACGGAACCTTCGGGATCAGAACTCGGGTAGAGGACTTCTAACGTATTATTTACAATCGATTCTGAAAAGCGCAGTGTATTATCTTCATCGTCATCATTACAAGAGACGCAGAGTAGTGTCAGAACGGACATTAGAATAAGTTTCAAATAGTTTCCAGTTTTCATAGGTATGTTATTTTTCGCAAAGGTAAATAAATAATGTCCAAAATCTATTATTTAGACCCAAAAAGAATGGGAGAAGAGTGCCCTTTTTCAGCTAGTACACAACCAAGAAGTGATGAATAATCATGCAGAGCAACCCCCACATGCTATCCACCACTTACAGTTTATTACTTTTAAACTAATCAACCATTCACTTTCTTGTAGTCGGCCAGGAACGTTTTCAGTCCTGAGTCTGTAAGCGGATGATTCAATAAACCTTTGATTGCGCTGAGCGGACAGGTAGCTACATCGGCTCCTACTTCCACACATTCAATGATGTGTTTGGTGCTCCGGATGGAAGCCGCCAAGACCTGAGTCTGATAACCGTAGCGAGCGTACATATCGACAATTCCGGCAACAAGCCCGATGCCGTCTTCACTTATATCATCCAGCCGGCCAACAAACGGAGACACATAACTAGCTCCCGCCTTAGCCGCCAACAACGCTTGCCCTAAAGAAAACACCAAGGTACAGTTGGTACGAATACCTTTACCGGTGAAGTATTTGATTGCTTTGATACCATCGGCTATGCAAGGTACTTTCACAACAATGTGAGGATTGAGTGCTGCCAACTCTTCGCCTTCCTTAATCATGCCTTCATAATCGGTCGCAATGACTTCGGCACTAACATCGGCTTTGACAATGTTGCATATCTTCACATAATGTTCACGTTGGTTCTGAACACCTTTAATCCCTTCTTTGGCCATAAGCGAAGTTGGTGGTTACTCCGTCGAGCACTCCAAGATTGTAAGCTTCTTGAATCTGCTCCAAATTGGCTGTATCAATAAAAAATTTCATACTTACTGTTATTTAAAGGGTTAACTATCTATCAGTCAAAGATAAGAAATAATTCCTATTCTTCCGAACTGTTCCGTATTATTCTCATAAAATGAAACGGAGTATCTCCGTTTGAGTTAACAAACCGATGACACTCCGCCCTATCACTTAAAAGTACGGATTAAGCTATTGTAATTGCTTTATCCAAATAAACATCCTGAATAGAATTCAGTAATTCGACTCCTTTGTTCAATGGTTTCTGGAATGCTTTACGACCGCTGATCAAGCCCATACCTCCGGCACGTTTGTTAACAACAGCTGTAATCACTGCATCCCGTAAATCGGAAGCTCCGTGAGACTCACCTCCCGAATTAATCAAACCGACACGTCCCATATACCATTGGCTACCTGATAACGGCAAAGATCAATCGGATGTTCCGAAGCCAGCTGCGTATACATACGCTCATCGGTTTTACCAAATCCGATAGCTTTGAATCCGCCATTATTATCAGGCAGTTTCTGTTTCACGATATCGGCTTTGATGGTTACGCCCAAACGGTCGGCTTGTCCGGTTAAGTCGGCAGCGGCATGATAGTCCACTCCGTCTTTCTTGAAATCACTGTTACGTAAATAGCACCACAGAATGGTAGCCATGCCCAGTTCGTGCGCATATTCAAATGCTTCGGCAATCTCTACCAACTGGCGACGACTCTGTTCGGATCCAAAATAGATTGTGGCTCCAACAGCAACAGCACCCATGTTCCAGGCTTCCTTAACAGTACCGAACAATACTTGATCGTACGTCGTAGGATAAGAAAGCAACTCATTGTGATTGAGTTTTACGACAAACGGAATCTTATGGGCATATTTTCGGGCAACCGATCCCAGTATACCAAAGGTAGAAGCAACCGCGTTGCAACCTCCTTCGAGCGCTAACTTGACAATATTCTCCGGATCGAAATAAATCGGATTCGGGGCAAAAGAGGCTCCCGCAGTATGCTCAATATCCTGATCGACAGGAAGAATCGAAACATAACCGGTATTGGCTAGCCGTCCCGTACCCAAAAGGGTTTGAAGACTGTTCAACACGCGAATGTTACGATCGGAATCAATCCATATTTTATCTACTGTATCGGGAGCGGGAACATGAATCAACGATTTATCAATAGTCTTGCAGGTGTGGTCCAGATAATATCCGGCTTTATCACCTAGTAAATCAATTATCTTACTCATAATCATATAATTTGTTTAGGTACATATATCAACAGTTCTGACAACGTCAAACTGCTATTTTTTCTTTCCTTGATTAGCCACAGCTTCCATCAGCTTTCTGATTTCCTCGGGATCTCCCAAAAAGTAATCATTCGCCACCTGGAGGTTTTCATCAAACTCAAACACATAAGGAACAGCTGTCGGCAAGTTCAGTTTAACGATCTCTTCATCGGAAATATGTTTCAGATGCTTAATAATGCCTCGCAAACTATTGCCGTGGGCTACCACCAAGATTGTATGAGCGGTTTGCAGACTGGGGAATATATCCGATTCCCAATAAGGCATGATACGTCCGATGGTATCTTCCAATGATTCTGTACGGGGAAGTTCGGCGTCGGGCACTTCGTGGTAACGATAGTCGAAACGCGGATTGCGCAAATCGCCTTCTGCCAAAGCGTTGGGAGCAATGTTATAACTGCGTCGCCAAACAAGTACTTGTTCTTCACCATATTTATCGGCCGTTTCCGCTTTATTGAGCCCTTGCAGATCTCCATAATGCTTTTCGTTCAAACGCCAATTTTTCTCTACCGGAATCCAGTCGAGATTCATTTTATCGAGCACACAGTTCAAGGTTTTTACTGCCCGCTTCAAATAAGAAGTATAAGCCTTATCAAAGTTGAAACCATATTGTTTCAGAGTGGTTCCGGCCTTTTCTGCTTCAGCGACTCCTTTTTCCGTCAGGTCGACATCAGTCCACCCAGTAAAGCGGTTTTCTTTATTCCATGCACTCTCTCCATGACGGAGTAACACTATTTTCTTCATTTCTTCTCCTTTCTTATTTATATATGATAAACAGTTGATTCCCGACAAAGTTCAATAGAAAAGCGAATGTTAACAATACCTAGAAGTAGTGATTTTACGAGTATAAACAAAAAGAGGTAAGCGTATAATGAATAAAACAATGGATAACAAGCAAGAGTGAGATAGGTATTAATAATCAAGTGCTGAAGTATTAATAACCTAAAAAACAGGTATTAATAGTCCAGGACCTAAGTATTAACAGACTAAAGCACAAGCATTAACAGGCTGAATATCAGACAACAATAGTCTAATAATCAAACAATAACAGACTAGCGTTCAAGCCATATTATCAGTGAGCCGAAACATTTCTTCCCAATTACCGGTTACGCTTCAGGAATAAGCGATCGGTGATAGTATTCGGCAGTTCTACTTCGTAGTGCGTCACCATGATTAGGGTTTTATCGCGACGGGCACAGAAGGCTTCGATAATCTTCTTCACCCGACGACGGTTGTAGGTATCCAATCCGTGAAGAGGTTCATCCAGAATGAGCAACTCGGGATCTTTAACAAAAGCACGTGCTAATAAAGCCAACCGCTGTTCGCCACTGGAGAGTTGTAAGAAAGGTGTGTCTTTCAAATCGGCGATACCAAAGACGTCCATCCACCATTCACACACGGCCATCTGACTCGGTTGCGGGCGTTTATACAAGCCTATGCTATCGTGTAATCCGCTTGCTACGATTTCAATAGCCGGTAGATTTTTGAGATAGGCACGGTGCATTTCCGGACTTACGTAGCCAATATGCTTCTTGATTTCCCAAATACTTTCGCCCGTCCCCCGTTTTCGTCCGAACAAGCTAATATCACAAGCATAAGACTGCGGATTGTCCGCACAAACCAAGCTAAGCAAAGTCGATTTACCAGCTCCGTTTTCTCCACTCAACGCCCACTTTTCACCACGGCGTACCGTCCAATCCAATTCGTTCAAGATGGTGCGGTCACCATACCGGATGCTCACCTTATTCAATTTGACCACTTCGTCGGAATCATACTCATCCTCACCGTAAGCAAGGTTGATAATCCGCTGTTGCAGTTCATCAAAAGAGACGTCTGTATGCTGCAAACGAAACGCTTCCAAATAAGCATCCCGTTCCATTTTGGGAAGGACTCTCTTTCCGTCGACAGGAATCACGTGCGTGATGAATGAAGGTATATCATCCAACATGGAGAGCACCAGAATTATTTGCACGGACGACTGCTGCGTCAAGCGTTCCAGCAAGGTGAATAACAGTTCGCGGGTAGGAGCGTCCAATCCGATGAAAGGATTGTCCATGATCAGTACCCGGGGTGATGTAAGGAGTATTTTAGTTAACTGAAATTTACGTAGTTCGCCACTGGAAAGAAGGATTATTTTCTTCTCGAGCATCGGTTCAATGCGAAACAGATCGAACAGTTCCTGTTTCAATCGCTCGTCTTTAATCTCGCCCAAGGTCTCGCGTACATCAGGTGCGTCATCCTGATCGTGCGCATTCCAGCGTTGTTGATAGTAATAATTGGCGTCGGCAGCCCCGTAGGTATCTCGAAAAGCGATGTATTTCACATTATCATATACGGTCTCGGTGGCAGAAGGAGCAAAGTCGTACGTCAACTGTCCTTCACGCAACGGATATTTGCCTAGCAACGTATCGATAAAAACACTTTTCCCTGCGGCGTTGGGCCCTACAATAGCGATATGCTCGCCAGAGGATATGGTAGCTGAAACGGGTTCGGATAAACGCACAAGCGGGTTGCGCGCTACGCCCCCCGCTATGCTAAATGTATTTTGAGCCATCTTATTCTGTTGTTTATTGGCTGCAAAGGTAATAAATTCATCATAAAACCGATTGATTGCAAGTCCGTTTTTATAGACTACAACCAAAAACGTACGGTTCTCCGAACCCAATCGGCCGTAAGTTTAGCCTCATCCGGGAGTTACCCATTTAAAATCATTCCCGCCCCTACTTGGTGAATCCGTAAGGCGGACATTCAAAATTAGTAATCTCGAGTTTGAACTCCATCATATCTTTGAGGTTGTGCACCGGACGTTCCAATTCATGCGGTATGGCTTGTTTGCTAAACTGCTGAAAATAGAGCAGGCAGGCATCCCGCCACCAGACAGCATCACGCGACTGAATCCTGAGTCGATGCTGCACATCTTCAAACCGTTGTCGATCTATGAATGTTTCTGCCCGATCCCATATTTTCTGAAATTGGCGGGTTGTTTGCACACCGCGGTCGTATGTATAACACAATTCATCCCAAAGTGTACGCCCACTCTTCATGGAATGCGTCCACGGTACATGATGAAACCAGAGAAGGAGTTTTTCGGGACAAGTATCGAGCCCATCGTATTGTTCACACAACGGAGAGTGATATTGTGCCGTCGCATTGCTTCCGGTACTGCTACGATCGAAACCGATGCCATTCGGATCGGCACGGTGATAGTAAGCAGGCATCCAATCGGCACGAGCTCCCTCAATATCGCACCAAGGTTCGGGACCATAGTGATGATTCCACGCAAAAAGATGATGAAGCCCTAACGGCATCATATAGTCAACCACCGCTTCTCTCGACTTTTGAAGAATTTCAGCATTGAGCAGGGTAAGCAACCAATTAAGTTGTTCCCGGTCTTCCGCCGGTTCGATACCGACCGTTCGCGCATCGGCAACAGGAAGGAAAGTAAGCCGCAACCACTCCTCGCCTATCTGTTCGGCCGAAAGGTCGTGCTTCCACGCCAAGCGTCCGAAAGCATACCAGTTGGCCTGGGCCAAAGGATGTCCGCACCAGTTTACATCATTCCCGATGTTGCTGACTCCCGCAATAGCAGCCAGTGAATGACCATAAAGCGAGCCGTCTGTGACGCGAGCAACAGTAGAACCTTCGCCCTGTGCATACGTATCGCTATCCAAACACTCTTTCCACATCGGCGCCAGAAAAGCCACATGATTAGAGAATCCTAAATACTCTTGTGTGATTTGCAGTTCCGGCATAACAGCCGTCTTCTTCATGGCTCCAAATAGCGGGCTGAACGGCTCGCGAGGTTGAAAGTCCACCGGTCCGTTCTTGATCTGTACAATTACATTTTCCCGAAACTTCCCGTCCAGCGGTTCAAACTCCAGATAGGCTTGTTTGGCACGGTCGCTATCGGATGGTGAATAGACAAAGGCACGCCACATTACAATGCCCTGATAGGGTTTCAACACATCAGCAAGTAAATTGGCACCTTCGGCATGGGTGCGCCCGTAATCGCACGGACCGGGCTGACCTTCCGAATTAGCCTTTACAAGGAAACCTCCGAAGTCGGGTATAACCGAATAGATCTCTTTCACTTTCTGCTTCCACCAGGCAGCGACTTCCTTATTCAAGGGGTCGGCTGTCGGCAATCCACCTAAAGCCATGGGTGAAGCAAAGTTGATGGAGAGATAAACCTTCACACCGTAAGGACGGAAAATGTCTGCCAATGCTTTCACTTTTTGCAAATAGTTGGCAGATAATATTTCGGGGCTAGCATTGACATTGTTCAACACGGTCGCATTAATCCCGATAGAAGCGTTAGCACGTGCGTAAGCTTCGTAACGGGGAGAGATAACCGCGGGCAGTTCGTCCCAATTCCAAAGTGAATGCCCGGCATAACCGCGTTCGATTGTGCCATCCAGATTATCCCAATGGTTGAGGATGCGAATTTTGTAATCCGGTTTCTCCGAAATGTCCAGTCGATCCAGTTTTGTACCCTCCAATTGTCCCGTTGCTTGCAATTGGAGTAGATGATAGGCTCCGTAGAGTAATCCCTGATCGCCGGAAGAGGTCACCGTAACCTGCTTCGCCCCGATAGTCGTACGAATGGTATAACCTTCGTTTCCCAACGCCCGATGTTCTTTATCCGACCGTATTTCCAATGCAACAGGCACCGGCATAAGCCAGGCTTTCCGCAGTTCGGAAGCAGCTATATTGATTGTCGGCGATTGTCGTTGGACGATAACTTCGGATTGGCCATTTGTTGCATAACGAAGCCATAAAGCGCTCCCGTCTTCCGCACGAGCGAACGAGCAAAGCACAAACAAGGTAGTCAGTAGTGATAAAAGTCTCATCGGCATTTAGTAAGATAGCCTTTGACTGAAGAAGTAGCATCCACCGCCTGCACATAATCTTCTTTCAAGCAGCAACGGATACTTCTTAAGTCAAAGGCTGTGAAGTTATACAATAATTATTTATCTAATCCCTCAATGGTTCTAATTCGTCCATCCGCATCGTAATGCAGTTCGCACACCTTCAGGCTACGCAGCCAGGTCTGTCCGCCGGACGGCACGCAATCGTGATGGAACAAATACCATTTTCCTTTAAACTCTACGATGGAGTGATGCGTAGTCCAACCTACTACCGGAGTTAAAATAACTCTTGATAGGTAAACGGCCCGTAGGGATTATCACCAATCGCGTAACAGAGTAAATGAGTATCGCCCGTAGAATATGAGAAATAGTATTTACCGTTATATTTATGCACCCACGAAGCCTCAAAGAACCGACGCTCGGTATCTCCGGCAGTCAACGGTTGCCCCTTCTCATCCAGTATAATTACCGGACGGGGCTCTTCGGCAAATTCAAGCATATCATCACTCAACCGGGCTATACGTGGTGGCAAAGCTAACTCCTCTCCTTCCGGCAGCACCGCACTCTCCAAAGCTTTATTATCGCGGTAGCGTTGCAATTGTCCGCCCCAAAGGCCGCCGAAGTACATATAGTATTTGCCGTCTCCATCGTCCAAGATGGCGGGGTCCATGCTATAGCTCCCTTTCATTGGATTTTGTTCGGGCACAAACGGACCGTATGGCTTATCGCTTAC
This sequence comes from Bacteroides reticulotermitis JCM 10512, assembly GCF_000517545.1. Taxonomy (GTDB): domain Bacteria; phylum Bacteroidota; class Bacteroidia; order Bacteroidales; family Bacteroidaceae; genus Bacteroides; species Bacteroides reticulotermitis. The sequence continues at coordinate 23,807 of NZ_BAIV01000009.1, forward strand.
GGCCACACCAATACGGAAAATATCATTCTGATCTTTTAGAGGAAAATAAAGGTAATACTTACCGTTTTTGAAAGCAATGTCGCAATCCCAAAGCTGACGTCCCGCCCAAGGTATGTTTTCGACAGAGAGTACCACACCATGATCGGTCACTTCGCCGTGCATGACATCATCCGTAGAGAACACATGGTAATCTTTCATATTGAAATGATCGCCATTATCGTTTTCGGCGATTCCGCTCTCCCAGTCGTGTGAAGGGTAAATATAGAGTTTGCCCTCAAATACATGCGCAGAAGGGTCTGCCATATAATCACCGGGTACTAAATATCTCTTTTCATTTTTCATGATTTCAGTCTTTTTAGAAGGTTTATGTATGGTTGGAACGCCAACCAGTCTTACTTTTTTACAGCTTCGTCGATTATTCGGCCGACTACCGGTTTGGGTTGATGATTCCGATCAAAAAGCAAAGGATAATCCGTACGTCCCGGCATGGGCCAACCATTCCGCCAAGAATCCGAATCGGCTATTCCCCATAGGGTCACTCTCGAAATAACTTCATGATGCTTGAGAAACAGACGGAAGAAGTCGTTCATCCGATTGTTCCAAGCTTCCGATTGTTCTTCGGGCAATTGGGTCGGATAAGGATTCATTTCTTTCTGGTATTCAAAAGTTGCTGAAAGCTCAGCTCCGATATTCGTACGGGGTATAGGCAATACAGTCAAGTCTAATTCGGTAATCATCACTTTGACACCGGTTCCGGCAAAAGCCAAAATGCTTTTCTCAAACTCGCTGATTTCCGGATAGTCCATTCCGATATGTCCCTGCATACCTACCGCGTCAATACGAATGCCACGTTTCTTCAGATCTTCTACAATCCGAACTACTCTTTCACGTTTTCCCACATAAGCCATTGAGAAGTCGTTGTAGTAAAGCTCGGCGTCGGGGTCTGCCTCCTGTGCATACTGGAAGGCCAAAGGTATGAATTCTTCCCCCAATATCTGATAAAACTTACTCTTGCGATACGACCCGTCATCTTCTACAGCCTCGTTCACAACATCCCAACCTTTGATACGTCCCTTGTAGCGTTTCATAATCGTGGTGATGTGTGCTTTCATGCGCTTCTTCAACACAGCCGGTGAAACATTACGACCTTCCTTATCAACACAAAACCAAGGAGAAAGTTGCGAATGCCAGATTAAAGTATGACCGATAATAGTCATATTATTCTGTTCACCGAACGCCACAAACTCGTCGGCTTTCGTAAAGTCATAACGATTTTCTTCCGGATGAATCTCCCCACTCTTCATGCAGTTCTCTGCCACAATGGAGTTAAAATGCTTTTGAAGAACCTGTAGTCCTGCCTGGTCTTTACCGGCAGCTTGCCGTGTATTTACAGCTGCTCCAATGAGAAACTTGTCTTTCAGAGCCTCTTTTAGTGTGTTAACCTCTTGAGCAAAGGTTACTGAAGCAACATTCATCAGTGCCAATGCAATCCACAGAGGAGTAGTTGCCATTCTTTTTGTCATCTTCATGCTTATCTTAAATATATTAGTTATTTTCTACTCTCCGTTTAGACAGTTCGGACTGCACATGCTCATTCATTCCCTTGGATATCGGATAGAAGAACAATGCTATCACGCCGATAAAGAATGTTATAGCGGGAATCAGACTGGATGTCAGACGGATTCCGAAAATCGCGCTTTCTGTTTGCACCACATTCGGCACAAAGCCAAAATTGTCTACGATCATTCCGCAGATAAATCCACCTAGCCCCAAACCAGCTTTCAGTGCAAAGACAATACCTGCAAAGACTAATCCGGTGGCACGGCGATGGTTCACCCATTCTGAATGGTCGGCCACATCGCCCATCATAGCCCAAAGCAACGGAATAGTAGGCGCGTAAGCCAAGCTCTTCAGACAGTTTATGATGAATATGGCCAGAATATTAGACGAGTCGACCATAAAGAACATTCCGGTAAATACAGCGGTCAGTGTCAAACAGATTAGGAAAACGTTCCGCTTGCCAAAGATGTTGGATAGATAGCCGGAAAGCAAAATCACACCGGCTAATGTTATAATTTGCCCAATCATATTGAATAAACTGAATCCTACAGCGAATGCATTGCTATGGTCAGGTTGGGCTATCAGTCCGAAAGCATCGAGAAACTTATGCCAGATTCCGTACACTTCGCCATCTATTCGGACTAAACCGAAATTCTGTAGAAAATCAAAAAGGGCTGCCTTGTCTACAAAGTAATTGAAGTAGTAAGACATACTGCTGCCCCACAAAGCCAATGTGGTGAAAAGGAATAAGGTCAACGCGAACATCGACTTCCACGGACGGCTTCCGAATATATCTTTAAAGTCCTGCGATACAGAGTTCTTTTGCCCCGCAGGAGGTGTGATGCGCTCTTTGGCTGAGAAGAAAGTTATCACTAACAAAACGACTCCAACTACTGCGAACAAGGAGATGGTCAGGAACCATCCTTGCTGATCGTCCCCTTTTCCAAACTTAGAAACCAAGGGGAGTGTAAGCCCCTGAACAATAAAAGTGGCAATGGTGGCCGTCACAAAACGAATGGAAGAAATGCTTGTACGCTCCTTAATATCGCTCGTCATCACTCCACCCAAAGAAGCATAGGGGGTGTTGTTGAATGAGTAGATCGACATTAACAGCGTATAGGTTACACCGGCATAAATGATTTTACCCCGTTCGCTTAAATCCGGTGTCGTAAAGGCTAGTATAAAGAATACGGCAAACGGAATAGCTGTCCACAATAACCAAGGCCGATACTTTCCCCAACGGGTATTGGTACGGTCGGATAAAATCCCCACGACAGGGTCTACAAATGCATCGAAGACACGAGCGAACAGTAAGATTGATCCGGCTGCGGTTGCCTTAATTCCAAATACATCGGTGTAAAAGAATAGTTGGAACATCATCATCATCTGGAAAACCAAATTTGCTGAACCGTCTCCCAAACTATAACCGATTTTCTCGGCCATCGACACTTTTTGAGTCTGTGCTTTCATGCTAATACTTTTTATTTATTATGTCCTCTTTCTTGGGAAGCAGCTTCAGACACACGCTTTCCCAATGTTTTTTTGTCAAGTGGATGGATATCGTTCCATTCGCCCAGGTCACTATTTTTAATTAAAGTGACATTTTTGTTTTGATCGCTCACTTCAGCCTGTACTTTTCTGAACGCTGCCCAAGCTGCCCGTCCGCCTTTATCATCGGGCGAAAGAAAGTCAGCTAGTTCAATGATATAGAAAGGCATATCGGGTTGATGCCAGTTTTGTCTCCAATCAGCCATCATAGCGGTTAGAAGGCTGGCGTATTCGTTGCGACGAGACACGTTCGACTCTCCCTGATACCAGATAACACCCGTCACAGCATAATTAACCAAAGGAGCAATCATGCCATTGTACAGTCCTACCGGTTTATATTGAAAGAATGTTTGTCCCGGAGCAGTTGGCATGGGCGTACCCAAACGATACTTCCAGATTCCTTCCAAACTGATTTCCGATTCTCCTTTTTCGGGTTGTCCTGCCCCAAACAATATCTTATACGGTTTCTCTTTCACAAAATGGGGATAACCTCCGTTACTGATAAGTCGCACGGTAATTGTATTCTTCCCCGCTTTCAGTAAGTTGGCAGGAATCGAGTAAATACGTGGAGGATATTGGTAAGAAACGGTTCCGACAAACGTTCCGTTGACATATACCGAATCGGCATCTACCACACATCCCAAACGGAGGGTGGCCTTTTGTCCGGCTTGTTCGCCTGAAACCTGAATGTCTTTCCGAAACCAATGCGATCCGTTGACGGGGCCCACTTCATTCGACGCCCATTCGGTGGCGAACATATCAGTTTGCGCCCAAGCCGCATCATCGTAATCGGCCGCATACCAAGGTGTAGATTCATGTAATCCGGCATCACCACGATAGAGAGCTACATTCCAAGCATGACTTTTCTTTCCTTCTTCTTGCCTCATCGTTGCGATCAGGTCGTCGGACTCATAGATATGTTTCTCATTGAGATACATCGGAAAAGGTTTCAATCCTTCTTCACTTATCCAAGCTTCTACAGGCGAACCACCTACACTTGAATTAATGATTCCGACGGGTATACGGGTCTTTGCATACAGATCTTTGGCAAAGAAATAGGCAAGCGCAGAGAAAGACATACTGTTTTCAGGTGTCAATGCCTTCCACGAGGCACCCGGCACATCGGTTTGCGGAGCATGAAAATCATAACGCAAAGGAACTTTGAACTGCCGGATCATCGGGTAATCACTGTCTGCGGATATTTCATCGCGAAACATATCGGTAACCCGGGCAACAGGTAGTTCCATATTCGATTGTCCGGAACAAAGCCAAACGTTGCCGACTAGAATATCCTTAAGCTGAATTTCATTGATGCTCATCGTATAAGGTCCTCCGGCTTTCAATGCCGGCAAGTCTATCTTCCAGCAACCTTTGGCATCGGCATGCGATGTGTACTTTTTCTTCAGAAAGGTAAGAGATATTGTTTCACCCGGATCAGCATATCCCCAAACAGCAAGCTGCTGTCCATGCTGAAGAACCATTCCATCGGAAACAAGAGCGGGCAGTTTAACCTTTGCCTCACTCCAAAGAGTGAGGCAAAGGCACACAACTACTAACCCAACCTTTAAAAACCAATACTTATTCATTCTGTTTTTCATTGTCTTTATATATCCATTGCAGATAAATATTCCATTCGATGTTCACTTTGCAAACTTAGGAAGTTTCTGTACGGAAGCTCCGAAATAATGATTCAAATCATTTCCTCTCGGTTACATCCTTGTTCACTCGTGTTACAAATACTTATCAGGATGTTACATCTGCTCAAAAAACACCGATAAAAAGGGCGAAACAAGTATTATTGTCTCCATTCAAACTTTCTGCAACAAACAATAATACTTGTAATTCGCCTTTTCCATACATAGCCCATCAGGCTATATCCGTGTTATCTATTTCCCGCTTCCCAGTCTTCACCATTGAAGTCGGTACTGACATCATACCCTGCGATTCCATCGCAGAAACTCTTATAAGCATGTTTACGTCCGTACTTGGCATCAAACAAGTTAGGTGCATCATCCGGCAACCAGTATTCATGTTCTTTAGCGGCATCTGTCAAAGACCAGATCGTAATACCCGACTGTTGAGCTTCCGGAATGTTCTCTTTATAAGATTCGGCAATCATCTGATAGACTTCGGCTTGTTTGGCAAGTTGTTCAACCGATGGCGTGGTCGTTCCCACCTGTACATCCAACTCGGTCACCCGAATCACTTTTCCGGTAGCGGCCAATGTCTTAAACATCGCATCAACCAGTTCCCGTGTAATGCTGGAAGTATGTACGTGCATTTGCGTACCGATTCCATCTACTATCGGAGAACCATTGCTAGTGTCGATATACTTCACATAGTCGATCAAAGCAGTCAGCTTACCCGGATTTGTTTCCAACCCATACTCGTTGATGAAGAGAAGATCGTTCGGATTGCCGTATTGACGTGCAAACTGGAAGGCTTTCAATCCATATTCTTTTCCGATGTACTGTCCCCAATAGAATTCCTGATTACCTACTTCTTCGGGTACAATATCGACTCCGCGAAGCAAGCCATTGTCCGTGATCGGTTCATTCAGAACATCCCACATGGTCACTCGGCTCTTGCAGTGGTCTATCATACCTTTTATCCATCTCTCCATATCGGTGAGCAAGATTTGTTTCTTCTCGGCCGGCGTCTTTTCAATCTCCACGTCTACCTCGGCTGCTGTTACGCTGATATCGTCGATGTAGTAAGTACCGGCTACTTTACCGGCATTCAACACGATCCGGTCAACGTCCTTCGTTATTTTAATGGATGTTTCCCATTTAACCCATTCGGTACCGATATTATCCTTACTCATATAGCCTTCCTGCGCATAACTTGAAGAGTGCTGAGCGATAATCTGCAAACGGCCTCCCGTAACACTCGATTTCACATACATGGAGATATTATAAGTCTGATCCTTTTCAAAAGGTATAGCGTAAGCAGATTGTGTATCCCAATCATTGCCGGCAGTTGTATTAGTCAACGCCAAGCAGTAACCTGTACCTCCGTGACCTGCACCGCTAGCCGAAACGGCCGTCGATCCTTTGCCCCAAGTACTCCATCCGGTAATCGCACCTGTTTCAAATGTACTATTGGAAACCAGATTCGTAGGTTCAATGTATTCCTTAAATGATATATCATCTATCGAGTACGTGGCTGCAACCTTACCGGAGTTTATCACCAAACGATTCACCGACTTGGTTATTTTAATAGTTGTAGTCCATGTGGTCCATGTGGTACCGATATTATCGAGACTCTTATACCCTTCCTGCTCGTAAGTCGAAGAGTTTTGCACGATGAGTTGCAAATGTCCGGCTGCAACATTCGATTTTACTTTAGCTGAGAAAGTATATGTTTTTCCCACTTCGAGCGCCATTGTATACGCAGACTGAGCATCCCAATCATTACCGGAAGCTGAGTTCGTGATTTCCATGCAATACCCTTTGTCACCATAGCCTTTACCATTGGTGGATATAGCAGCAGAGCCTTTACCCCAAGTATCCCAAACGGTCTTTCCGTCTTCGAAATCACTATTACCAATTAAATTACCGATACGTGTAGGAGCAATCAACATATTCAAATAAGTAGCATTCTGCTGTGTATGCCAAATAAAGTTGTGCCCATATACAGGCATATCCGCTGGGATTGCAGCAAAGAACTTATCAATTGTTGTAAAGTCGAGTACCCCTTTCGTATTTACAACCGATGCATGCTTCATGGCGTTACCGGTAGTAAACAGCTGGAAATTGTCGTCGGCAACTTGCTTGAATTGCGCGTCTTCCATATAAAGTTCGGCTCCCATACCTAGTCCAATGAGCATATGTGGTGTATGCTTTTGAGCATAGGCCTTGATATAGTCATAGTTTGCTATCTTCTCCTTCAGAGTCAACGGGATATCCGAAACATTGACGTCGCCTTGTCCTTCGGGCTTTCCCCATTCCATCTTTTCGTCATAGCAGCTGCCTAAGGAGCTCAGACATACTAATACTGCCAATGAAATTATTTTATTTCGTTTCATATGATTCTTCTTTTATAGATTATTCTTCAACTTCCGGGAAATCGCTACTGGGAGTCGTCTGATACGGAACAATACGCCAGTTATCCACATACACTTTCTGGTGCAACAAGGTAGATTTCACCTCAACCCCTTTGTACTTGAAGTCATTATTCACAATACCCATACCGAAGTTATAGTAATCTTTAGCAAGACGTGCGTCTACAATATCACTGAAAGTCGGTATTTTACCATCTTCTGCTATGCCTTTAGCAATCACCGCCCATTCACTAAATGGAATTGTGACCGTCTGCCAACGACCTTCAGTCGTATAAGGAGTTTTCGCCCCATTATTTATCCAAGGAACAAAGAACGCAACGTGCTGTCCTTCATCATCCGAACCGATACCTGCCATATTTACATTATTGTATAGCATAACCTCAATATAACCTGTATTATTCCATGGATTGCTTTCGGGTACATAGATATCGAACTGGAAAGCGACTTCGGTAACCGGAGTAGTAGCCGGTATGTGCGTATACATCCATGTCCAATCATCGTCGGCATTGCCTGTTCCGGCTGTCCACACTTCCGTACAACGGGTCTTGGTTGCAGCAATACCTCCATCGGCGTTATTCAACATACGATCCGGAATAAGTTGCATACATTTTCCGCGTCCGGAATGAGCCGGGTCATCTGCCCTTTCGTCCCTTTGCGTATACTTTCCATTATCATCCTTTTTATCGGCCGCTCCCAACATAGAGCCTGTTTCACTCCACGACCAGACACCTTGCGTACCTTTGCCATCGAAGTTGAGAATCATACAGCTGGAATAGTTGAAATAGTTAGGAGAGTTTGCTTCCCCATTCGCACCGATTGCTTTAATAGCTCCTCCGGCCGTGACGCCTGTTGGCATGACAAAAGTGAAATATTCTCCGTCTTCATCCGACTCAATGTCTGTGGTCACCACCACACCACCAGGTAGATCAACTTGAGTAATTTCCTGCAATCCGCTACCAAACACACGAACTGTTTCACCTGCCATAGGAAGTGTATTCTCTATTCGCTGAATCGCTGGAGACGCCGAGCGAATGATGAACTTATGCACGTAGTCTGTTCCTGTTTTTACGAAGTGGATCGTATTGCGTACATCTTCTGCTGCGCTTGTAATCGGTGTGCTCGATGATACTTGAAGCAACATCGAATTGTCGGCCACATAGACCGGATTGAAATAAGTTTCATAACCATTCACATATACTTTACGCATACCGGCAAATCCACTGCCTTGAATGCGAATAACTTGTCCCAGACGCACAAACTCGACTAACCGATCGGGAACTGAAGATTCCTGATCTTCCAGATATACACCCGTAACCGTAATTGGCGAGCTTCCGTCCGCGTCATCATCCGAACAGGCTGCAAAACATACTGCAACGAGCATTGCGCTAAGATACAGCCATATAGTATTCTTTAGTTTCATATTCATATCAGTTTTAATTCATTATTCATACAAATCCGTAATCTTAGCTTCGGTGAAAGTATAATCCACCGGATCTCCTTTAAGTAAAGGGTTCTTGCTGGTATCTGTATCGGGCAATGGCAATAGCAAACTATTTATCGTTGCGGTAGAAACAGTTCCCGGAGTTGCATCAGCTTTCTTAGCATACTGAGTCGGCTCGGTTTCATCATATACATAACTTGCGTTACGATCCTGATTATTCATATAATTCACCACTTCCTGCTGTTTGTAGTAAGCACGACGTACAAGATCATACCAATATTGTCCTTCCAAAGCCAACTCAATGCGACGTTCATAACGCAAATCTTCATAAGTAACTGACTCTTTGGGCGTCATACCGGCACGTTCGCGTACTTTATTGAAGTATAGCAAAGCGGTTTCATCCGTAGTAGAAGCGTTGTTACCCAGAGTTGCTTCAGCCAGATTCAAATAAACCTCAGCCAACCGAATCATGGTAGTCATAAGTCCAGAGCTTTGTTTCTGATTGACACCATTATCAGCCAACGATCCGTTAACCCACTTCTTGATATTACATTTCTCCTTATATCCACCGGTAGTTACCCCATACGTATATCCGCCTTGTGCCTTGCAAAGTTCCGGATAGAATTCGCCGTATGTACAAATAGTTGCATGTCTACGCTCACGATCCTGTGGGTCATATTCGGAAACCAGGTTATAAGAAGCATAGGTTGCATTTCCCCATGCCGCACCGTCGTTCGTTATCATAGATTCCCACGCGAAGAATGCCTGTTGCGGATTGTTTGATCCCCAGCCCGTCGCATCAGGATGTCCGGCGACCCACTGCAATGAGAAGAGCGATTCGGAATTATTATTATGCTCATACGTAAAGAGGTCGCCATAGTTATCTAACAGTTTATAAGCTGATTCGTTAACTACTTTCAATGCAGCCTTTCTAGATAAATCCAGGTAATAGGCATTACGTGTACCCCGATTATAATCGGTAACCAAATTACTGCCGGTATATTCTCCGTTGTCCGTCAATCCGGCCATTGATAAGTAAACGCGGGAAAGTATTCCAAACGCACTGTATTTAGTCAATCGGCCTGCCTTAGAAGGTTCTTTCGGCAAATACTTAGCTGCAAATTCCAGATCACGAATGGCAAATTCAATAACATCGCTACGCTTGTGAGGAGGAATAACAAAGTTATTCACCAAGCTTCTGTATTCTCATAAATCACGGCTTTTCCCCAAAGAGAACCCAGATACCAGTAGGCCAATCCGCGCATGAAGCGAGCTTCGGCAATGGATTGAGTTTTCTGTAGGTCGGTAACGCCCTGCGATTTATTCTGAATGGTATTTATCGCGTTGTTAGATTGAGCGATTACATTGTAAAACGAGCCCCAAGCATCCAACAGAGTTGCTGTCAATGATGTTTCCGTTATATTGGTATACGGGAAAATATAATTGGAATACATAGCCGTAAGGTTATTAGCACGTCCGTCTCCCATTCCGTAATAGAACTTCTCATTAAACTGCCACCAAACCACACTATACAAAGGAGCCGTAAGAGCATCAAGAGCTTCTTTACTATCAATAAAGTTATCCTGATTCGGATTTGTGTTATTGGTCTGGGTTAGGAAATCGTCTACGCAACCGGTCCAAGTAAACAGGCCGGCAACCATAGCTATCAGTAGATATTTATTATTCTTTTTCATTGTCCTTCAATTTTAAGCGTTAGAATGAGATATTCAAACCAAATGTATATATACGCGGTGAAGGATAACGACCGTAGTCCAACCCATTCATTAACGCGTCACCATACATTGAACCGACTTCCGGATCATACCCAGAGTAATTAGTCCATGTATACACATTCTGCAAATTAGCGTATATTTTCACATTCTGAAGATTGAAACGGTTTACCCACTTTTTAGGGAATGTGTAGCCCAGTGAAATATTCTGAATACGAAGGTATGAACCATCTTCAATGTAACGGTCACTCACACGGTTGTTATCATTCGATGAAGAAGCCGAAAGACGATACATCTTGGAGTTTCCACCAGTAACATGCATGTTGCGGATATCGGTTGGTCCGTTCGGATCAATCTTTTCAACAACTGCATAATCAAGAGCAGAACGTAATATGTTATTGTTTTCACTTGGGTTTTCCAATTTACGACGAGCGTAGTTCAGTACATCGTTTCCATACGAACCGGAGAGGAAAATTGTTAAGTCAAATCCCTTCCAAGAGAATGTATTGCCAATACCGAAGGTAAAATCCGGATTCGGATTCCCAATATACGTACAGTCGGAATCATCAATTACACCATCGTTATTCAAATCAGCGAATCGATAGTCACCAATCCAGGCGCCGGCTTCCGCAATAGCCACTCCGCTCGGCAAAGCAACCGGTTTCACGGTACCACTGGCATCTTTATAGTAGAAATCTTCTGCTTTCTCAAATCGTCCGATTACTTTGTATCCGTAGAATTGTCCAATAGGTTTGCCTACTGCTGTACGGGTTACGATTTTGTTTTCTTCACCTACCCGGAAAGTCTTATCAATAACACTTGATTCGGTATCCATGCTGACTACCTTGTTACGGTTCAATGAGAATACAAAGTTACTACGCCACTGAAAGTTACCTTTATCAATATTGACAGTGTTCAAAGTAAACTCCACACCTTTATTTTCCAATTCACCTACATTCGCCCACGGGCTGGAAGCTGCTCCATAACCTGATGAACCCAGATAAGAAGGCAATGGTAATTGCAGCAACAAGTCTTTGGTACGCTTATAATACAAATCAGCAATAAACTCAATACGGTTCTGGAACAAGTTAACGTCGAGACCGAGATTGGTAGAATAAGTTGTTTCCCATTTCAGGTCAGGATTTGCCGTATTGCCACTGAGCATACCGGTTCCCCAATTTGTAGTCCACGCTTTCAAAATAGACATATAGGCCCAGTCCGCTACATTTTGATTACCGGTTGCTCCCCAACCTAAACGGATTTTGAGGTTATTCAATACATCGTTCTCTTTCAAGAATTCTTCGCTCGTTACCTTCCATGCCAAAGCTACCGACGGGAACCATCCCCAACGATTGTCTTTCGTAAATCTGGAAGAACCGTCACGACGCAAAGTAGCAGTCAGTAAATAGCGGTTATCATACGAATAGAAAGCACGTCCGAAGTAGGAGAAGATAGAATTAGCCCCTGAGCTTCCCGAACCGCCGAATGTAGTAGCATCACCTGCCGACAGGTCCGTATTGTTATTAGACAAATAACCGGTAACTGTTCCCATCAGATTCTCCCATTTTGATTCGGACATTTCTTGTCCCAACATGATGTTCACGTCATGTTTTTCCGCAAACGTATTGGCATAAGTCAGAATGTTTCTCCACGACCAATACTTGCTGTCATTCTTTGTACGCCTTCCCGTACGAGTGTCATTAGTTAAAGAACCGAATTTATAAGAAGGTTCAAAGTAGTAAGAGTTTGCCCAGTTATAATCAGCCGAAAGTTCCGTCTTTAATGTCAGTCCCTTATATAAGGTAGCTTCCAGGTACGTATTAAAACGGAAATTGTACTTTTTATTATAATTATCTCGCAGCATAGCCATACCGATCGGGTTGGTTTGTACATACTGATCCGTATCCGGTCCGTCGAATGAACCGTCCGCATTGCGTACTGCAACATTCGGTGTTTGCTTCAATGCTGTAATAATTAAGTCGTTGTCACAGCCAACCTCTTGTTTTGAGTCGGCTAAAGAGAAGTTTATGCCGGTTCTCAACCAACTTTTCAGTTCCGTATCTATGTTGGCGCGCAATGTCAAACGCTTAAATCCGGACCCCAGTGCAATACCTCTTTGGTCTAAATAACCGGCTCCAATGGCATAAGTTGTCTTTTCTCCACCACCGGTTAGTGATAGGTTATGACTGGTCATCAACGCATTCTGAAATAATTCTTTCTGCCAATCAGTTCCTTCACCCAATAGGTCAGGGCGAACAAAATTATCGCTATAATTTAAAATACCTTTTGCTGCACGGGCATTATGATGCTCGGCATATTCACGCAAGTTCAATACATCCAAGTGTTTCGGCATGGATTGCCATCCCACGTAGCCATCGTAAGAAATGGTAGCTTCGCCTTTAGCTCCCCGTCTGGTAGAAATAATGATTACCCCGTTAGAAGCCCGCGCACCATAAATGGCTGTTGCGGAAGCGTCTTTCAATACGTCCATAGTAATTATGTCCGACGGATTGATACTGGATAAAGGGTTGCTTGTTTCATCATCTGTTGATGAGTCCACTACTACTCCATCGATTACAAAAATCGGTTGGCTAGTAGCATTCAACGAGTTGATACCGCGAATACGGATCGAAGAGCTACCACCCGGAGTACCCGTGTTGGCCTGAATCTGTATACCGGCGGCACGTCCCTGCAGTACCTGATCGATAGAAGTAGGTACCGACTTTTTGATCGCTTCGTCGCTAACCGATACTACAGAACCTGTCAAGTCGCTACGTTTCATCTGTCCGTATCCAACTACAACAACTTCATCCAAGACTTTGCTATCCTCTTTCAGTATGATATCGAATTGTCTTTTTCCGGCTACCGGTACTGTTTGTGACAGGTAACCGATAAATGAGACTCTTAAGTTGCCTTTGGCAGAAACATTCAACTTAAAGTTACCGTTTAGGTCAGTAACGATCCCGTTGGTAGTGCCGGCTTCCAAAACACTGGCTCCGATAATCGGCTCACCCGATACATCCTTCACCACGCCCGTCACGGAAATGGTTTGCGCCAGTGCCCATAAAGGGAAGAGGCATAAAATAATAATGAGACCTAATGGTCGATAATAATGATTTGTGCTTTCCATAAAATCATTTCTTTTTAATTAATAATGATAGTGGTTAATCTGAGATTGTTATTCTCATTCCTGTTATAAGAGATTAGTAACAGAGAAGAACTTTCATGTTTTCATAAGCTGCTTTTATTTAAAGGTGTTCAACAATTCCTATTTCGGTTTATGCAAATCTACGAATAAAAAACAATGCGCATTTGTAATTTTGTAGCAGGCTATTGGCAAATGGTTACATGCATTTGCACACAGGTTACAAGCTATTGCGCATTCGTTACACACCCTGTCTCCAGAGCATCCTGAGAAGGGTTTGCGTTACATCAGTAAAAGGAAAAGTAACAAAACTCTTCCTTTTTAATTAAAAATATTATCTTTGTAAAAGCGAAAAATACAAATATACTTGTAACATCTGCCTTTTATGAAAACACATATCTTCCCGTTTTTCTACCTACTCTGTTTCATCCTGACTTATCCCTTGTTGCCAAAGCACAGACCGGGAAGTTCTATACGACGGATAAAGAGCTATCCAACAGTTTGATCAACGAGGTCTATCAGGATCGCAAAGGATTTATCTGGGTAGCTACCGAAAACGGGCTCAACCGATTTGACGGAACTCGTTTTTCCATATACAGGCATAATTCGGGGGACAGCACCAGTTTAAAGAACAACTATGTGCGAACGTTGTTTGAAGACAGTCAGCAAAACTTCTGGATTGGGTGCATCAATGGGCTACAACGATACGACCGTGCTACCGACACTTTCCACGAACTATTCATACCCCGAAAAGACGGAAAAAAGAATCCGCACATCACCTCCATCATCGAACGCCACAACGGCGATATCTGGATAGCAACCTCCGGACAAGGAGCAATATCTTTAAAGAAAGGCAAACAGCCGTCTCAATTTAATATTGAAACTCACCTAGTCGAACAAATGGGAAGCAATTATCTCAATGTACTCTTTGAGGATTCGCGCCAAAACTTGTGGATTGCCACCGAAGATAAAGGACTCTACCGCTATTCGCCTGAAAGTAAAGAACTCAAAAGGTATAAAGCGCCTTATAATATAGGTAGCGACGATGTGTCTGCCATCTGTGAAGACTCTCATGGACAAATCTTCGTAGGTACGCTCACCGGAGGACTGTTTAAACTATCGGCTCGCCAGGACGGTAACTTCGAGCCGATTCCTTATCAGAAGCAAATGATAATGAATATCCGCACCCTGATTATCGACTCACAGGGCCGAATGTTCATCGGTACAGACGGCCAGGGTGTGAAAGAATACCAACCCAAACTAAATGCAATCATAGACAGTGAAATAAATGCGGGGCCTTTCGACTTCTCTAAATCTAAGGTTCATTCGCTAATCGAAGACCGTGATCATAACTTATGGCTCGGTATCTTTCAGAAAGGGCTTATCTTAATACCCGGCATCTCGAACAAATTCGATTACTACGGTTACAAGTCTATACACAACAACAGCATCGGTTCCAGTTGTGTTATGGCTATCTGTGTCGACGAAGAAGCAGTAATCCGAATTGGCACGGACAATGACGGGCTCTACGCAATCGACGAGCATGGCAAACAACTTCAGCACTTCAGCCACCAGAGTGGGAATTCCAATTCGGTTCCCAGCACAATCATGTGCATATACGAAGATACGAATCACGACCTATGGCTGGGTTCCTACTTCGATGGGTTAACCCGGATGAACAAACAAACGGGACAATGCCAGGATGTCACTTTTCTGTTGCAAGGTAATCTCAGCAATGGCAAACCCAAAGTATCCTGCATTACCGAAGACTGGGAACGAAGCCTATGGGTAGGCACTTACGGATCAGGACTCTATAAGATTGACTTGGCAACCCAACAAGCCACCTACTACGAATCGACACGCAATGAGAACGACGACTGGAGTGTGAATCGCCTCCCAAACGATTGGATTAGTTGCCTGATGCAAGATAAAGAAGGTATGTTATGGATCGGAACGTATAAAGGGCTAGCAGTACTGAATCCGAAAACGAACAATTTCATCAACTATCAGAAACGTAACAATCTTCTGCCCGGCTATGTAGTCTATTGTCTGTTGGAAAGTAGCACGGGAGAGATCTGGGCCGGGACATCCGAAGGCTTGATCTGCCTTAATAAAACAAATCAGGAAGGTTGTCGTTTTACCACCCGAGATGGCCTACCTAGTGATATTATCTGCGGATTGGCCGAAGATCGAAAAGGGAATATATGGATCAGTACACATCAGGGAATTTCTAAATTCACTCCTAAGGAAAAGAAATTCATTAACTATTATGCCGGCGACGGATTACAAGGCAATGAGTTTACGCGCACTGCCGTATTCAAAGACAAGCGAGGCAAAATCTATTTTGGAGGGACAAACGGGGTTACCGCATTCTATCCGGAAGATATTACTGAAATAAAAAAGAAGCTTAATGTGTTGGTCACCGGATTCTATGTAGCCAACCGTGCTATAAAGAAAGGAGATAAATCGGGAAAGAATACTATTACAGATACCGCAGTAATGGATTCCGAACGGTTCACGCTGGCGTATAATGAAAATACATTCAGTATTGATTTCTCAGTCTTGGAGTTCAGCAACCCCGACCGGATCAGTTATCGATATAAAATTAAAGAATTAGGCAACGAGTGGGTCAGCATACAGCCCGGAACAAGCCAAGTTACTTATAGCAGCCTGAAACCAGGTAAGTACACCTTTTCTATACAAGCACGCGATTACAATAATTATTCGAACATTCGTACGTTGGAAGTCGTAATCACTCCCCCCTGGTATCAAACTTGGTGGGCTAAAGTCTTCTGGACTTGTCTGGTCATCTTAGTAATCTATGCACTCACGATGTATGCCCTCTCGCGCATACACCGCCGTCAGGAAGTGATGAAGCAGAAGCATCAAGAACAAATCAATGAAGCCAAATTGCAATTTTTCATCAATATATCGCATGAAATCCGTACACCGATGACTCTAATCATCAGTCCACTGGAAAAACTCATAGCCGAACGGTCCGAGAAAACACAAGTTTATCTCATGATTCACCGCAATGCCCAGCGCATACTCCGCCTAATCAACCAACTAATGGATATACGGAAACTGGATAAAGGACAGATGCATCTGAAGTTCCGTGAGACTGATATGGTAGGTTTTATCAATGATCTGATGCAAACATTCAATTATCAGGCGCAAAAGAAGAACATCAGTTTCACCTTTGATAAAGAATTGCCGGAACCTGATTCGTTAAAGGTGTGGATTGACTTGAATAACTTCGATAAAGTGCTTATGAACGTGCTATCCAACGCATTCAAATACACACAAGAAGGAGGGGACATTCGTATCTTGCTAAAAACCGGACACAACAATGCTTATCGTGGAGCACTGAAAGAATACTTTGAAATAGATATAACTGACAATGGCATCGGTATCGACGAAGATAAGATCGAACAAATCTTCGAACGGTTCTATCAAATAAACAACGACGTAACTCAATCTAATTTCGGAACCGGCATAGGTTTACATCTTTCCCGATCGTTGGTAGAACTACATCACGGAACTATCAAAGCCGAGAATCGCAAAGATGGACCGGGCACCCGATTCGTCATTCGTCTACCCTTGGGATGCAGACATCTCAAAGCCGAGGAATTAGAAAGCTTGGAAAATTTGGCTAACAGACTGCCGACCTCGCAACTGCCTAAAGAGACAGTTTATGAAACAAAAGACGAGTTCGCCGATTCGGGCAAGCCTATTAAGGCCAAAACCCGCTACCGCATCCTGATTATTGAAGATGACGACGAAATACGTCGCTACATGTGCGACGAGCTAAGCAGTGATTTCCGCGTTAGCGAGTGTACCAATGGACGCGAAGGTCTGGAAACGATCTTAAAAGAAAAGCCGGATCTGGTTATCAGCGACATTATGATGCCTGAGATGGATGGAATAACTCTCTGCCGGAAGATGAAACAGAACGTCAACATCAACTACATCCCAATCGTCCTGCTAACTGCCAAATCTAAAACCGAGGATCGAATCGAAGGATTGGAGATTGGTGCTGATGCCTATATCGTAAAACCATTTAATACCGAATACCTGCGAACAACTATCAGTAATCTCATTGCAAACCGTGAAAGATTGCGAGGCAAACTTGTCGGCGACCAACAGATTGAAGAGAATATTGTAAAGATAGAGATGAAGTCCAGCGATGAAATACTAATGGGTAAAGTGATGAAAACCATCAACGATCATCTAGCCGATCCGGCGCTCAATGTGGAGATGCTCGCCTCTAATGTCGGGATGAGTCGTGTACATATGCATCGTAAACTGAAAGAACTCACGCATCAGTCGGCACGCGATTTCATTCGCAGCATCCGGTTGAAACAAGCCGCCCACCTGTTGAGCGAGAAGAAACTAAGTGTTTCGGAAATAGCCTATGCAACAGGTTTCTCCAACCTCTCTCACTTCTCCAATACTTTCCGCGATTTCTACGGAATATCGCCTTCCGAGTATAAAGAGCAAGCGATGTAACAAGTAGAATAAGACTTGTAACAAGTAAATACAGGCTTTTAAAAAGAAGCCGCTATATTTGCCGTATTCATTTTTAATAAAATAAGACAATGGCAGTACACTTTATTTCTCAGTCATTAACTACGGTTCTTCTTGTCGGCCTCTTAGGGTTAACCGGATGCCGTCCCGCTCCCGCCATCGGCGAAGCGTCTTTCGATTTCTTTGAGTACCAAGGTGAGGATGCTATATTCGATCCCAGCATCAATCCCGACACCGAATACCGGAATCCCATCATGAGCGGTTTTTATCCAGACCCAAGCGTTTGCCGAAAAGGAGAAGACTATTACATGGTGCACTCTTCATTCGCTTATTATCCGGGTATTCCAATCTTACACAGTCGCGACCTCGTGCATTGGGAACCAA
The DNA here is from genome assembly GCF_000517545.1 of Bacteroides reticulotermitis JCM 10512. Lineage (GTDB taxonomy): Bacteria > Bacteroidota > Bacteroidia > Bacteroidales > Bacteroidaceae > Bacteroides > Bacteroides reticulotermitis. The sequence continues at coordinate 42,205 of NZ_BAIV01000009.1, forward strand.
TCGGACATGTACTCAACCGTCCCTCGCAACTTCAACTCGATAGTATACGTATAGATGGTGGTATTTATGCGCCAGCCATCTCCTACAACCCTGCGAACGATACCTTCTACGTGGTAACCACTTGCGTAGATGGCATTGGCAATTTTGTAGTGAAGGCTAAAGATCCTCGTGGAGAATGGAGCGATCCCATCACCTTACCCGCTGTCGGAGGAATCGATCCTTCTCTTTTCTTCGATGAAGATGGAAAAGCTTATCTAGTTCACAACGATGCGCCAGAAGGTACTCCGCTATACAATGGGCACCGAGCTATCTGGATTCACAATTACGATCCCGCCACTGACCAGACCTTTGGAGAGAAACAACTGATTGTAGACGGAGGTGTGGATAAGAGCAAACAGCCGATTTGGGTCGAAGGGCTCATCTTTACAAGATCAAAGGAAAATATTATCTGATAGCCGCCGAAGGCGGGACAGGTAGTCAGCACTCGGAAGTTGTTTTTACCGCCGACCAAGTGAAAGGCCCTTACCTTCCTTTAGCTAGTAACCCGATCCTGACACAACGTGATCTTCCGGAGGGGCGTCTCAATCCGGTGACTTCAACCGGACATGCCGATTTAATCGATACCCCTAACGGACAATGGTTTGCCGTATTCCTGGGATGTCGCCCTTACGAAGGTGACTTGTACAATACCGGACGAGAGACTTTTCTATTACCTGTGAGTTGGCAACATGATACACCGATCATTTTGGAAAAAGGAAAGGCTGTCCCTTTCATCGTGCAGCCGGAAAATTGGAAGATGGATATCGCAGGAGTCAACCCGCAAGAGTTTACAGGCAATTTTACTTGGCGAGATGATTTCGACACCGACAAACAGTTAGCTTGGCAATGGTTGTTCATCCGAACTCCGCAAAAAGACTTCTGGGAGATTCGGAAAGGGAAGCTATTCCTCACTCCTACCGATCACAACATCTATGAAATAGCCTCATCGGCATTCATCGGACATCGTCAGCAACATATCAATTTCACGGTAACCACGGCAATGAACTTCATACCCGATAGCGAAACAGCAATGGGCGGAGTAGTCTGTTATCAGAACGAACGGTTCAATATCGTCTTCGGCAAGACAATCCGCAACGGCAAACCGGTCCTTACCGTAGTCCGTACCGCTGCAGGTAAACAAACAATAGAAGGTACCTATGAGATAAGTAAAGATAAAGCCGAGACTCCCTTGCTGCTCCAGGTTACCGGACGTGCCGGCAAATACAGTTTCGCCGTATCATCCGGACATGATGACTGGCAAGAAGTAGCTACTGACGTGGATGCAACGATCCTAAGCACCCAGAAAGCAGGCGGGTTCACGGGAACAATCATAGGAATGTATACACAAAAATAGTAGTCTATTTCACACGGTTCGGATTCTTACTAATAAAATCCTTCCAACCGTTATAACCTTTTTCCATCACTGGGCGGCCCATCTGCAAGAAATGACAGTAGGCCGCCGCCAGTCCGTCAGTAGCATCCATAAAAACGGGCATTTCCTCTTTAGACAGATGAAGCATCCGTTGCAACATATCAGCACCTGTTCTTTCGAAGCCCGTCCGCTTCCCGTAATAGCCATCTTAATTTTCAGAGGAGCATATTCTGTAATCGGAATATCCCTACTCAAAGCAGCAGCCATCGCCACACCTTGAGCACGTCCGAGTTTAAGCATCGACTGCACATTTTTCCCAAAGAAAGGGGCTTCGATAGCCAATTCATCGGGCAAATAGCTCTCGATAATTCCCAATACCCGTTCGTGTATATGCTTGAGTTTGAGGTAATGATTGGCAAACTTACGCAAGTCAATAATCCCCATAGCCACCATCTCGGGTTTAGTGCCTTTTATCTTCAACACGCCATATCCCATGATAGTAGTTCCGGGGTCAATACCCAAAATTATCTTTTCTTTTACAGGTTGAATCACTCCACTACCTCCATCAAAGTTGGAAAACCAATCACCTTATCAGCAAAAACTCTCGTTAATTCTTCATTCAGCTTTGCTCCCTGCTCCATATGCCAACGATGCAAGAGTCCACTATTGTCAACCTCCCACTGTAAAGAATAAGCATTCCCTTCATCCCGATGACTGAGTATCTTGCAAATGCGCGGACTTTTCAGGGTACCATGCCCTTGAACTTCGGGTATATAGCATTCTTTGATCCAAATCAGAAAGTTATCGTGAACTTCATCATCCACCTGAAAAGTCGTATTGTAAATCAACATATTTCTTTATTTTACTTTTATTTCTGCAAACATAGCGATTTATCCAGAATAATGCATTATATTTGCAGCCGTAAAATGGAAACGACCTCAAAATAACAGTTTCGTTTTATCCGCTCGGGGTGTTAGCTCATCTGGCTAGAGCGCAACACTGGCAGTGTTGAGGTGATCGGTTCGAGTCCGATACGCTCCACAAATAATCGAATTAAGGCTCTGTTTATCAGAGCCTTTTTCTTTTTACTATATTCTGTATTCCCCCCTTTTCCGGGTCAATCCGAAAACTCTGTGGGTATGTTAAACTGTCCGGTCATTTGCATCTTTGTAATGTGCTAATATCTTTTCGTAAAGCGTTATATTTCAATTAACATCTGTCGTTTATTGATATATAGAATACTTCAAAGCTTTGTATTTAACGTTTGTCGCCCACATACTTTTCGACTTGATCCCTTTTTCCATGAATTTAAGTGAGAGCGACTCTCTTGGTCAAAAGACGGAAGGCTGAAAGTCCCTTCTTCAAGCCATAAATTATAGTGGAAGTTCTAGCTTTGACTATTAAACACACAAACTTGCAAGAAACGTATAATAAGAATAAAGCATTTTGTATCTTTGTACCTAATAAGTCACTCTAAATTTAGATAGAGGTTACGCGAATCAAAGAAGTTCACTCGTTTCTAAATCGTTACCTGCAAACAGTGTAAATGGTCTAATATATTATATTATCAGTGACAGATAAAGGAATTCCTGCTTTAACTCGTTATAAACGAGTTATTATAAATATAAGTAAATAATTCTGTTAAAATATCAACTTCTAAAATAAGAAATAGAATGAATAAGGTAGTATCACTTTTACTTCTGCTTTTTACTGTTAGTATATTATCGGCTCAAAAGCCCGTACCGATAAAACCTCGTATTCTAATAAGTACAGATATTGGAGGTACAGACCCTGATGATAATCAATCAATGGCTCATTTTTTAATGTACAGTAACTTGTTCGAAACCGAAGGACTTATATCTTCTCCGTCTTATGGAAATGGCAGTGTATCTGAAATATTGAGGATGATTGACCTTTACGAGAAAGACCTCCCCAAATTAAAAAAACAGGCCAGCGGTTTTCCCACTCCTGGCTATTTGCGGTCTATTACGAAGCAAGGTAGGTCAGGTTCTGCACCATATTGTGGGTATCAGACAGCAACCGAAGGCTCGGATTGGATTATCGATTGTGCCCGAAAAGAAAGTACCCAGCCCCTGTGGATACTTGGATGGGGCGGATTGGACGATGTTGCTCAAGCTCTACATGACGCGCCAGACATTCAAGATAAGATTAGAATATATTGGATAGGTGGCCCCAATAAAAAATGGAGTACCAACAGTTATGCCTACATAGTTGAAAATTTTCCGAATCTTTGGTTTATAGAGAACAACGCATCTTACCGCGGTTTTATCGCCAATTACAAGCAGCAGGATGAATTTAATGCCGGATATTACGATACGTTTATTCATGGTAGAGGCAATTTAGGTAATGACTTTTATAATTACCTGAAAGGGAACACCAAATTAGGTGATACCCCATCTCTGCTTTATATGATGGATGGAAACCCAAATGATCCAATTAAAGAATCGTGGGGTGGAAGTTTCACAAAATTCACGCACAGCCCTCGAATTATATACGACAGACCAACGACAACTCAGGATACGGTGCAAGTGTATTCCATAATAGAATTTCGAGTAAAAGGTCCAGAAATTAGTATTCCCGCAGATTCAGCTTGTATGACCATGACCATAAATAAGCAAACATGGAATGGTTTCTATCTGGGTGATGGGATATATGTAGTAAGACATTCAACTTATTCACTTGGTACGTTTCCATATACTATCGTTTCGGATATTCCGGGTTTTCCTAATCAAGAAGGAGAAATTACAATAGAAAATGTTTGGCCGGGTAAAATTCGTGAAACAGACTACAAACTTGGCAATAACTGGTTTACAGATAGGGATGATGAAAATTTATTTCAGAAAAACCTTCACGGATTTAAAACCGTATCGAAATGGCGGATTGATGCAATGACAGACTGGGCAAAACGTTGGTCATGGCTAAAATATTAAGTTGAATTATCCTTAACTAGGAAGAAATTAATAGCTTGTATTATGTAAATGATTAAGCAGCAAGTGATATACCTGCCGTTTAATCATTTACACAATATTTTGGACAGTGTCTCTTACATATTCTCCGGTTTAAACATTAGATCTGTGATGTTTGCTCCCTTAAACAACTTTTCGGCAAACTTTTGAATATCCCGAGGTTTCATTTTATCCAGGATATAATCAAAGTTCTTAGGATCAGTCAAATCGACTCCTTCGATATAATAGCTCATGATAATACTCATCCAGTAACTATTATGATTCTTCGACTGTTCGTTTATCTTTCTCAAATTAGCAATCACTTTATTCATCTCTTCCTGTGTAGGTGCAGTATTCATGATTTTCTCAGTTTCAGCATATACCAATGTTTTCAGGAAATCAGCTTTATCCGGGTCGCAATCAAACTGCATAGTCATCGAACAAGTAGAATTAGGAATACGAGAGATACCCGCTTTGACAGATACGCCATAAGTCCCTCCTTCTTTCTCGCGAATATTCTCCGTGTATCGTAGTTGTAAGATACCTTCTAGAATGCTATTGCAAAGGCTGTTGTATAGAGAATACTTCAGATCTTTGGAAAAGCTTGTGACAACGGTTGTCTTAGGCACTTCCAGTTTCAGCTTTATCTCTTTCACTACTTTACCTTTAGAACCTCGGACCTGATTATCTTTCCATGTTTCTTTCCGATATTCCGACTTTAATGAGCCAATGTATTTTTCTGCCAACAAGCGTACTTGTTCTTCCTCCGCATTTCCGACAATAAAGAATGTAAAATCGCTAGCATCTTTAATCCGGTCGCGATAAACCTTCTCCAGTTTATCCAACGTTATCTGTTCCAGATAATTGTCATTAAGAAGCAATACCCGTGGATGATAATTACCCATAATCATCCTGATTGAATCTTGCATAATCTGCTGAGGTTTATCTTTCATTTGAGAAAGACTTAGTTTGTTACGCGTCATCATCGAAGCGAACAACGTCTTATCAAAGCGCGGTTTCTCAAAGCGCAAGTACAGCAATTGAAACATTGTTTCCATATCTTTAGGAGTAGATGAGCCGCTCAAGGTTTCGGATAAGCCACTGATAGATACTCCGCAACCGGCCATCTTACCGGATAGCATTTTCTGCAAAGCAACCGGGTCGAAGTCACCTACCCCAAAAGAGCTGACAATAGATGATGCATTCTCGGCCGCTGGCAACATATCAACATCATACAATGATGTACCTCCCTCGCTATACGCAGTAAGCGACACATTATCCTTCTCATAATCGACCCGACGATAAACGACTTTGGCTCCGTTACTTAAACCCCACTCTGTCGCATTAAACCGAGGCAACCGCTTGCTAGATACAACCGTTCCGCCTTTCAGTTCTTCTCCGATCAGAGAAGTTCCTCCAACCTTATCTTCATAGGCTTGAATATCGGTCGCGTTCGATACTTTGTCCCAAAGCGCAAGTACCTCTTCTTTTGTTAAGAACTTCTCTCCTTCCGAAGGTCCGCTTATAGTAATGGTCCGATTCTTCGTACAATTCCAAACTTTTGCTTTATCCGATACATCTCCGGCAGTTATCAACGGCATCAATTGCTTTACCAACAAATAATAGGTTTCAAAATCAAGCATCGGAGCTTGCTCTAGAAAATGGCTCTTTATATCCTCCATATAGCTTCATTATCGACCTTATCTTTTTGCTTATAAGCAGATTCCAATCCAGCCAGCATATTAGTTTTTGCCCGTGCCAGTTCGCTATCAGTAAATCCAAAGCGCTTAACCCGCTCATTCTCTTTTAGAATCGCTTCCCAAGCCAATGCCTCTTCATTAGGCTTAGGCACAACGTTTATACTATAAGCCGCATAGCCTCTCACCAATCCTCCGAAGCCGATATTCCCTCGCATGAAAGGAGGAGTCTCCTGCTGCATTATTTCGCTAATACGAGCATTAAGCATACTATTATAGAAAGAGGCGATCAGTACTTCTTTTAAGTAAGCTACCGTATTTTTTTCCGCTGCAGAAAGATCCCGAAAGCGCACAGTCGCAGCGATGGACGTTCCGGAAACTTCCTTATCTGTAGCAAGTACATAGTTTGTTTCATCATGATCAGGAATGCTAAAGAAAGGCCGTTCAACCGGATTTTCTACAACAGGAATCTTCGAGAAAAGCTTCTTTATCTTATCCTCCATGACTTGTACATCAATATCACCGACCACTGCAATAGCCTCCAAATCTGAACGATACCACTTATGGTAGAAATCACGAATCGTCTGATACTTGAAGTTCTTGATTACGTCCAATGAACCTATCACATCACGAACTGCATATTTAGAACCTTTGAACAATACCGGAAAAGTTTGAGCCTGAATGCGAAAAGATGGAGTACGACGCGTACGCCACTCTTCAGAGATCACTCCTCTTTCATCATCAATCTCCTTATCTTCCAATGTCAGATAATAAGACCAGTCATGCAGAATAAGTAAACACGTGTCCAGCAGTGACTCACTGGCCGTAGGTACTGAACTTAGATTATATACAGTCTCGTTATGGGCTGTGTAAGCATTTACATTCTGTCCAAAAGCAACCCCATGTTTTTCGAGTCCAGAGATAATCCCTTTTCCCGGAAAAGCAGTTGTTCCCTGAAAAGCCATATGCTCCAAGAAGTGTGCCAACCATTTTGCTCATCCTCTTCCAGCAATGCGCCGGCATTTCTAATGATATAAAAACTAGCCCTCCCGGCAGGTTCGGTATTATGCCGTAAGTAATACGTAATTCCATTCGGTAATTTTCCAACAATTGTTTTCGGATCCTGAGGTAATTCTTGCTGAAGATTAATCTGGGCATGTAATCCCCATGTATTGTATGCACATAAAAGTGCATACAATAGGAAAAGTCTTTTCATTCTTATCTATTTTGAATTTTATTTTCGTTGTCTACGGATGCCCAGTATAAGAGCTAACAAAAGCATAAGTCCAGGTAGTATCCCAAAAGTAAGAGCCTTTACATAAACCATATCATCGCGCGTAAGAGCAGAATATAAGTCAGTTGGAAGCGGGCGCCGAATATCGATAGGAGCCTCTCCATAAGAGAACCAACTGAAACCACCTGTAATCAGCGTATAATTTAATACATTATAAATACGCCTTCTTCCCGATAGCTCTCCATTACTGATAGCAGTGGCATCGGACAGCACGAGAATACGTTGTTCTTTATCTCCGACTTTACGAGTTAAAGCCAAACCGGTAGGAAAACATCGTTCCACCTCTCCTGCAGCAGGATTACATACTACACTGTCATTTACAAAGTCAATAGTCTCCGTTTCGTTCCAACACCCCACAGAGTCAGAACGCAACACGACTTCTACATGATACCCTTTATCTGTCGTATATTCCAGCCCTGAAGCATCAGCATCACAATTTTCGCATTGCGAGGAGGACCTAACGGCTCCATTAAATAAGATAATTGCTGCATCTCGGGAGTAGCACTCATATATACTACATTAGGACCCTCGTCAACATGCTTCTGAACCAATGTGCCCGGTAAAAACTTAACGCCAAACTGCTCTACCAGCGAATTCATGACTTCATCCTTCCTGGCTCTTCCGGCAATCAGCATATTCCCTCCGCGAGCAATATATTTATCCAGTTTCTCTTGTTCTCCTTCGGTCAAAGCCCGGTTCATATCTGCGATAACAATAATGTCAATATTGGCTGGTATATCCTGATCATCCGATACAGATACCGGCAATACATCGAATCCCTGATTCACCAATGATTGACGGAAGTCTTTTGTATCTGCAAACATTGTATAATCTCTGGACAATCCCTCACCCGTAATACGCGGTTCTCCTTGTCCGGTCAGAAAGCCTACAACAGGCAATTTGGTAGTAAAGCGTTTGAATGCAACAGAAATTTCCGATTCACCCGGCACTTTCATCATATCATTATACAAACGTAAGAATGCTGTCTGTCCATTCTCTCGTTCGATAACACGCACGAAATGGTATCCTTCACCCGACAAATCAATTGTCTTATTGAGTTCTTCCACCGGCATGAATAACTCCGGGCTTACTTCAGCAAGTTCCGCTTCCTTCTCCATCATCTCCTTAGTAGAAAGTCCCGGATAAAGCCTTGTAAACCTATCATTTCCAGAATCCGCATAATAGTAAACATACTTCAGTGTCATATCCGGTTTGAAACGGAGATATTGTTTAAAACGCTCTTCATCTTCCTTTATATTGGCAGGCATAGCCAAGTAACGATTATCATCAAGCATATTCACATAAGTAGTGATAGTCAATCCACCGTCCAGCTTTGACATCACCTCTTGACTACTTATCGACAATGTGTTACGCTTCGTTTCAGTTGTATCATAGTAATACATAAAAACCGGACGAGAAGTTATATACCCTACTACCACAACTCCTGCCAACAAAAATGCATATTTACCTATGACCTTAGCAACAGGTTCACTCTGACGGGTTGACTGTAGTTTGAGAATACTCAATAACAAGAACATGGCAATAACCACAAAATAGTAAATCACATCCTCACTACAGATCAATCCGCCGGTCATCGGTCCGGAGCGTCCAGTAAGACAAATCCAATAAGTGATTTCACGTACAAATGCAATATCCTGCCACAACTGGTTCGCATAATTCAATACGGCAAGGACAACTAATGTACCAATAGCCGCCACTACCTGATACGAAGTCAGAGAGGATACAAACAACCCGATAGCCGAATAAGCACACAACAGCAGAAACATTCCCAACAATCCGCTACAAAGCTCGGCATAGTTAAAATTGTCCACCGTAAAAGCAAATCCCAACACCAACACGAGTAGTGCCGCTAACAAAATAGCACCATACGATATCATGCCGAGAAATTTCCCGAAAATAATATCTTTTGCAGTTACCGGAGAAGAGTAAAGCAACTTAATTGTGCCGCTGCTATACTCTCGGCTCATCAGTCCCATTGTTAATAGTGGCATATACAGATACAGATATTTCTGCATCATCGTAAATAATCCGGTGACAGCATTTATCAACAGATAAGGTGTCAGGCTACCAGCAGTATATCCCATATTCTGAGTGTTGGTCACATCTTTCAGAGAGGCAACAAAAGAGATTCCGATTTGTATTGTAAAGACAATCAAAATCAACCAAGCTACTGGCGAATAAAACATCGTTAACAGTTCCGCTTTCGCTATTTTATATATTTTCTTCATGTTTCTTATTTCAATAGATTCTAGTTTTCAGTTCTCGCCTCTTTAGACAGCTTAGCAAAAACCGCATCCAACGAGCTCTTTTCTACTGTCAACTCAATTAATCCCCAACCCTTGTTTACACAGCTTGTAGCAATACGCTGTACCGTATTTTCCGCACCATCATAAATCAGGCGGAATCTCTTCTCACCCAGTACTTCGACCTGCTTCACTCCCTCAAACTGAAGGTCGCTCACTGCCACAGGCGCATGCAATCCGAGCAGCAACGAACTCGGCTTGATGTAGTTGTCAAAGTCCTCAATAGTCCCTGAGAAAACCATGTGGCCATTCTCTACCATTTTGATCTGCTGACAAGTAGCCTGCACCTCCGACAGAATATGCGTAGAAAGCAATACCGCACGCTCCTCAGCTATATCTTTAATGAGGCGGCGCACTTCCACTATCTGATTGGGGTCCAACCCATTAGTCGGTTCATCCAGCACTACAAACTTCGGATTATGTACAATAGCCTGCGCAATGCCTACACGCTGTTGATACCCACCCGAAAGGTTACGTATCAACCGATTGCTGAAATGGGTAATACCACACCGTTCTTTAGCCGCTTCCACAGCTTGCTTTATCTGCTTAGGTTCCATCAACCGCAGATGAGCGCAGTAAGTAAGGTATTCGTTGACGGTAAAGTCTAAATACAACGGTGCTTTTTGAGGTAAAAAGCCAATATTCTTTTTAGCCTCAACAGGATTCTCCCGCAGATTTACGCCATTAATCCACACCTCTCCGACTGTTGGTTTTAATACTCCGCAAATGATGTTCATAGTAGTCGACTTACCGGCACCGTTAGAACCGAGTAGGCCCATGATACCTTTACTACTAATCTCGAAGTTGATATCTTTCACCGCCCATTGCACACTGTAACGATGCGACAAGTTTTCAACTTTCACAATTCTTTCTTCCATTCTGATTTTATTAGTAAGTTTTATTTCCTATTACTGCCAAGTCAACTTGGTATTTATCTTTAAAGTAATTTTCCAAAATATCTAATTTCTTCTTTATGAGCGGCCATTTATAACTACCGTCCGCATTCTTCTGAAGGTAATAGTTCCACGTAAATCGATCGGCATACTTCACACCATTAGACGGGTAATTCTCGAATACCGGAAAGTCATTCCCATGCATTACCATATTCAACAAAAAGCTCTTTATATCATTTTTAGGATCCATTGACCATGTACCTGTTGCCCACTCGCTAATTGTACCGTACGGGCTCCATTCCGAAATAGACAATTCTCCTTCGACATTAGGCAGGTAGCCATATGAACGCAAAATATCCGGTTCGATTTGAAGCTGGGAATATGAAGCAAATTTTGTATAGTCACTAACAGCGTAGAATTCCGCCGGAATATCCAGTTTATTCTGATTCAGCAAGAAAGTTACGAACGCCACATTAACAGCATCTTTACACAGCTTTTTATTCTTTGCTGTCATCTGCTTCAAGTCTCCATTCATACCCGCAATCGCTACTGCTGTTTCACGGGCAAGAGCTCGGTGGTAGGTAGTCGGCTGCCCTTCCCATTTGGGGCGTTGCGCTATGGAATCCATTAAGAAAATCTTGAATGGAAATTTCTCCTGTTTAAACTTATCGGAGTAGAAATCAAGCCAAATCTCATCCAAAAATTCAAGCATATCGCCCAAATATTGAGAATCACCATATACTGCTTCGTACTTTAATCCGGAACTGACCGTTTCCCACTGAAAGTCCTCCTGCGTGAAATTGTAAAGTAGAAAAGACGAATATTTCTCGAAGAAGTCAATAACACGATCACCCGCTTCCGACTCTCCTCGTTCCGGAAGTGTGTAAGGAGGAGCTAATGGAATATCAGTCCCCAGTTTATCATCATCGCTACATGCGGAACCGAGAGAGAGCGCAATTAAAGTTGCAACAATTAATTCTGATTGTTTCATACGTTTCTTTTTATGAGATTCTTAATTTATGTTCGTACCTTCTCTGACCGGAGTAGAAGCTGAAGCATTTTGCTTAATGGACTGGTTGACCCAAATTACCGAATTCGGAATAGGTAAAGTATACATCATATCTTTCTCCGATAGCGTATACCGCATCCGAGGCGAAGAAGCTGTAGCCTGAAAATCGTGATGTATGGCGGGCATACCGTATCTACGAAGATCGAACCAGCGATAACCTTCAAAACAGAACTCCTTACGCCGTTCAATATGTATCGCTTCCAATAAGTCTGGGAAATCGGTCTGATCAACATACCCTTTTATACGGTTTCGACGAATCGTATTAAGGTCACTGATAGCCTCCGAAGTCATTCCGAGTTGAGCATAGGCTTCGGCACGATTCAAGTAGGCCTCACTCAAGCGAACTGCCGCTCCAAGCACGGTAGTAGTATTACCTGTTTGCAGATTACTTTTACGAACCTGATAACCGGTAATTTTATTCGTTCCTGTTGCCCAATCATACGTAAACAGTGGACTCACATAAAACCCTGCTTCTCCAAAGCGTACGTCATTCGGATCAACATCGTACAAACCGAGAAAACTCTCACTGGGCACAGGGGCCACATCGTTCGTTTTACCCCAATTAGTACTTGAGTAACACCAAAAGACCTCAGGAGAATCATACGAGTTAGGTTGAGGATATATATCATTACCGGAAGCGTCTTTACTCATTGTCACAGTAGTCAGATCCCACATACCCAATCCATACTCCATCGCTTTAGTTGCCTCATCGCTTGACTTCTTCCATTCTTCCATAAATAAATATACACGAGATAACAGAATCCGAACCGCCGGCAAGTTGATTTTAAAATCTTTCTCCGTCACGTCATACTGCTCCAATAAAGAGGCTGCCTCATTCAAATCATCCAATATCTGCCGATAAACCTCTTCTACCGTATTGCGTGCGCTACCCTTTTCCTGCAAAATAGCAGTCAACTTTAAAGGTACGCCCAATGCCTGCTTGTTGTAGTCGTAAGGTTCTCCATAAAGATTCACCAAAGTAAAGTAATGCAATGCTCTGACTGCAAGTGCTTCCGCTTTTATGCGATCGCGTTCGTTCTGTGGCCCTATGGCCTTATCAATACCATCCAGCACAGCGTTACAGCCCATTACGCATCTGTACAACTGATAATATTCTGTATTAATCAATTCTACGCCGCTCCATACTCATAAAAAGTAGCCTGCCAAGTGTGACGTGGAAAATAATCATCTTCAATCAAATTAAAGGAAGCCGACTCACTCACAGTTTGTGGGAAATCCACATCATCGCTCAAGTTGTCAAGAAGTCGATTATTATAGCCGGCAACAGCAGCGGACGGATAGCCGGAGCCTAATAATAACTCAGCATAATCTTTGGTAGTGGTAACAATTACCTCGTCCTGAGATTTACCCTCTAGGAAATCGGAGCACCCTGTTAATGACAATGTGCAAACAACTCCCAAACCTATGTAATAAAATTTATTTTTCATTGTTTCTTCTCCAATTAAAAGGTAGCGTTCAATACTAAAGAAATTGTCTTACGAGCAGGCCAACCGCCTGTTTCCGGATCATACCCATCCCATTTCTTATCAAATGTGATAAGGAAAGGATTTGTCATGCTCAGCCCCAAACTCAGATGTTGAAGGTGTATCCGTTCGAGCATCTTGTTCGCAAACTGATAGTTGAGTGAGATTTGACGACAGCGAATAAAGTCAGCATCGGCAACCCGTATATCAGATAAGTTATATGCTTCATAACGGCTATAAAATTCAGGGTTATAAGGTAAGTGCAGAGAACCGTCTACCGTATTAGTCGATGTCGTTTTTTCTTTGGTAGGAAGTGATGGATAGACTGTAAACTCTTCGTCACCAGGCTTTCTCCATCGATCTATCAGCCAACGAGAGGAATTCTGATCAGGCAGAGGAAGTCCGTATTGTCCGTTACGCATATCATACAAGTCGGGTAAGCGCTTCTGCCCACCGACTGAGATAGAGAAATTAGCTTGTAGAGACAAGTATTTATAACGAAATCTAGTAAATAGCCCACCACTGAAATCAGGTTCTAATTTTCCACTTTTAACCAAAAAGTCGCGCGGATCGTCTGTTTTATCAATATCTAATTTTTGAAACAAAGGCTTGCCATCCGTACCATCTAATTTATCAAAAGCGAAAGACCAAAGAGTTGAATAAGCCTCACCATCCACAATAGCAGTTCCGTTCAGAAAATCGCTCAATGTATTGGTTCGTTCATTGTTTTTCAACTGATTGCGGGTAACACCCGTATTCAACGACAACTGCCAAGTGAAGTCTCGTGTCTGTATAGGAATTACACTAACAGCCAACTCATAACCTCTATTTTCCATTTTCGTGCCGAAAACTACGGAGGTAGCCATACCATTCTCTGCCGGAATATCACGACTACTCAGCACATCACTGTTTTTTCCGAATACATTGGCCATAAGAGAAAACCGTCCCCGGAAGAATGAAAGATCGACTCCCACATTCCAACTTTTCGTTTTTTCCCAACCTAAATCCGGATAAGGCAATGATTTGATTGCCAATGTATAGAGATTAGTCGATGAATTGAGTCCTCCATCTGTAGCGATCAAATAAGGCGAGACCGTCTCCACCGCATTCCCTTGGTAACCATAAGAAGCAGATAAATCGATGGCATCTACTAACGTCTGCTGCTGCATAAAATGCTCATTCCCCAAACGCCATTTTACACCGGCTGACCATGCCGGGCGGAACTTCTTCTTTGCATCTTGTCCAAAGCGGTTTGAAGCATCCAAACGAGCATTAAAGTTCACTACATAGCGGTTATCGAAAGCATATACCCCCGTAAAGAACTCACTCAACTGATTATTTTCCCGATTGGTAACGGTGGTCCCGACACGCATCTCTTCATAAAGTGCTTTTGCCGCAGTTTCACCCCAGACACTAGACCCACCGTATTGCATCGTGGGAATAGGCAAATCAGCAAATCGTTCGCCTCGATAACGTAAATATCCATACCGCTTGTTTCCATTACCTGTATTTTTATCCGATGTAGTTTCAACACCAAGGTTCAAGGACAGGTTGTGCTTTTTATTAAACAACTTATTATAAACCAGACTGTTTCGAAACATATAATTCCGATTGTTCATATTGTCCGCTTGTAATAACCCGCCAAAAGGCAACCGAGAGCTCTGTTCTAACTTACCATTGGGAAGAACATCCGGATCACCGTATTCGTAGCCGCGGATATTGGTTATATAATAAGATAATTCCGTTGCCCACGATTTCACTTCGGAGGAAGTAGTTGAATAAGAATATAATCCCTGATATTTCAATCCCGGAAGAATTTCCCATTCCAAGTCAACAGAGGCTCCCAGCATCTTATTCGCACTTGTGTTCCCTGTATTATCCATTTCATTGAGAATGTTATAATTCAAATAATTGGAGTTAAGGTAGACACCGGCAGCAGCTCCCCCGTACTTTTTATGATAATACAAAGTGCCGTCCTCGTTGTAAGCCGGAATTGTACGGGCGGTAGAGGAAGCATATGTAAAAGGATTAACTCCGTAGGCAAACCCATCTGCCTCACGATCACTACCTTTTAACGAAAGACTCACCTGCAATTTATTGTTTAAATGCAGAATTGTATTTGAATTAAAAGAGAAAGAAGTAACATCATTACCTTTAGCTTCTCCATTCGTTTTCGAATAATTGAATGAAACACGGTTCATTAATTTCTGCGAACCACCGCTGACACTGACACTATGCTGTTGACTAAATGAATTACGGAACAACAAATCGAACCAATCAGTATTTTGATATTCATATTTACGGAAAAGCCGAACAAATTCGTCGTAAGTAATTTCTTTACTTTGTAACTGATCCATCAAATGAGAATATCCTATCGGCAACACATTCGAACTATAAGATAGCTTCTCATCAACAATTTCTCTCGAGAGCTGCATCTTCTCTTGGGAGTTCATCAGGTTGTACATCCCATAATCAGGTTTTTGCCCTACTGTATAGGTTCCACTATACGAGACACTAAGGCGTTCGTTCTTAGCTTTTTTCGTTGTAATAACGATTACACCATTAGCTGCTTTCGATCCATAAATTGCTGTAGCAGATGCGTCTTTCAGAACCGTAAGTGTCTCAATGTCATTTGGGTTTAACCACGAAATACAGTTTCCAGCTATCAGTCGCAGGTTATCCGCATCAGCCGATAAGGTTGCGTCTCCCTCGTTCATCGGAAATGGATCACGTTGTATCACCCCATCCACTACCCATAGCGGTTCTTTATTACCAAGTAGAGTTGAAGTACCACGCACGCGCACTTTGGCGGCTGCCCCTACCTGCCCTGTACTCATCTGCACACTCATGCCCGGCACAGCTCCTTGCAACATCTGGTCAATGGATAATTCTCCGTTAATCAATGTTTCATCTATCTTGACCTGGCTTACAGCTCCTACGTATCGACTCTTATCTATAGACTGATAACCTGTAATAACCACTTCCTGTAAATTAGCATTATCTACCGCCATCTTAATCAATAAAGGTTTCATTCCGACTGCAATTTTTGCCGTCTGATTCACCATGCCCACAAAATTGAAGCTTAACAGTTCGCCGGCATTTAAGTGGAGTTGGAAATTCCCATCGACATCTGCAATCGTACCAATACTACTTTGAGGAGCATATACCGTAGCGCCCGCCAAGGCCTGCCCTGCCTCATCCACAACTTTACCTTTTACATGTACCAACTCTGATGACGTTCTTGTAGTTGCTCCCTTCGGCATAAGCAATATCATGTTTTTCTTAATTGTGTACTTCAATCCCGTCTGGTAACACAAATCATTCAATACCGTTTCCAACTTCACATCCTGATGCGATAAATTCACGCGCAACTCCCGATCAATTACGGATTCTTCATACACAAACAATACTCCGGTCATCACTCTGATTTGCGCCAATGCCGTTCTCACATAAACTCCTTTCATGTCAACCGTCACTCTTGTGCCCGTGACATCTTGAGCTAAGGCCGAAAGAGATACGCACATCACAATAAAGGCCATCAAAGTCCTCTTTACTACTTTTTTCATAAAAACTTTTGATTTAATACAATAATTACTTTTATACTTGGGGTATACCTCGTTTTTTTCTATTTTCTTTCTACCCAAATAACGTTTCTTTCACGCATAAACTTCACACTGGAAACTTCGGATATTATGTTCACTGCAAATGCCAATTCTTCACTTCTCACAATACCACCCGTAAAACGGATATCTTCTAAGCCTGCCGATCGGAAGCGAATATCCACATCGTACCAACGCGATAATTGTGCAGCAATATCACGCAACGGCATATTCTGGAAGATGTATGTACCAGTCATCCAGGAAGTAGCCAACGAAGTGTCGACTTTCCGAATTTCTATTCTTCCGTCACTCTCCCACGAAGCCTGTCGACCTGGTGAAAGCAATGCATTAGATGTTTTTGTGGAAACAGCTACTGAACCAGTAACCAAAGTTGCACAGGCAGGAGCATCCGGATAGGCCGATACATTGAATGAAGTACCCAGTACCTCTACTGCTCCTGAAGAAGTGTGTACCATAAACGGATGTTGCTTATCATGGGCTACTTCAAAATAAGCTTCTCCTTCCAGAGTCACTTCACGAGTATGCCCTACAAATGTAACCGGATAGTGCAAGCTACTTTCAGCGTTCATCCAAATGCGGGTACCGTCAGAGAGTATGAGTTGGTATTCCCCACCTCTAGGAATGGTTAGTTTGTTATACTGAACTTCTTTAGTATGCTTCTCTTCATAGATCAATTGTCCACCACTAACATTCCTGACAGATTGAGCTATTGCTCCATGCTGAGTGGTCAGATTAACCACTTGCCCATTATCTAAAGTAAGAAAGGCGATGTTGCCCCCTGTTTCCGGGAAAGTTTTCTGAAGAGCAACAATCGGATCATTATCAAATGGAGATTGAGAGAAGAAAGATAAATAGGTCACGCCTAACAATAAAGCAACGCAAGCGGCACTACCGACTGTCCACAAAGCCGCATGTCGAAAACGGCGGAAAGTCCGTTTCTGCATGATTCTTTTCCAGGCATGTTCTTTATCATATTGCGCAATGAATTCCAATGAGCGTTCGGTGCGGTAAAAGCTCACAAATACTCTTTTTTTGTTCTCAGTTTGTTTCTCTTCCATGTGTACAGAATATATGTTTCTGTATACTAAGATGGATTCAAAGAGACAATGGGTGACAAAAAGAAAAGTTTTTTTTCGAATAAGTGGATTATTGCTATTTATTATCGCATAAAGAATAGCAATTTGCGTTTAGCAGAATCATGGCATACAGCCGAGCAGAAGGCGTAGGTTACCCTGTTTTCTCAAATGTTTCAATGCACGTGATAAATGGGTTTTTAGGGTATTTACAGAAATCCCCAAGAGCTCAGCAGCTTCTTTATATTTACGGTTCTCTAAAATAACCGACTTAACCACCAGATATTCTTGAGGAGGGAGTTTTTCTAAAGCTGTTTTCAAACGTTCTTTCAATTCATGTAATTCAGCCTCACTATATTCCTCCTCGGGTATATTCAGTTCAACGCCGGTCAATTGTTCGGTAGAAAGCATACGCTCGCGTCTCAAAAATTGCAAAGCCTCATTACGCACAGCCGTATAGAGATAACTCCGCAAACTTATTGAAATGTTCTCAAATATCCGTTTTTCCCAAAAACGCAGCAACACATCTTGGACCAAATCCTCGGACAATTCAAAAGAGTCAGTAAGTTGCACAGAGTAAATGCATAAAGACATATAATAGCGATCGAACAAACGCCGAAAAGCCATCTCTTCGTCAATACCGAATAGTTCCAATATCTGTTCTTCCTCTGATCTGTTATCCCTCATACTCAAATTACTTAGAATACGTTAGGACGCAAAATAAGGGTTAACATCTTCTTTATTAGACAAGTTTATCCTCGAATTAGGAAAAAATAGATAAACGAGCCTTATAATTAACATACGTTCACGAACAAAACGGCCCGCGCGAAAGAAATAGAGCGTATTCTAAATATGCTTGTCGGTCTGCTAGGTGTAACTAGGACTCCAAACGGAAATCCTATATCAATGTTATTAGCATTGCCCCTTCTTCTCTCTCCCTTAGAAGTTGTTTGTTCTTTATCCATAGGCTTATAATCTCGTTGTTCACAGCCTGATTTGAGAGAAACAGACTCCCCCCTATGTGGAAAAAAAGTTTTATCTCTCATGGTCTCATCATTTTAGAGTTAATTATCTAATAATAAGCAAACTACCGAATGAGAGATACTTTTCAAAGAGCCTATCTCTCATCATTTTACCGCTATTTACCGTCAAAATAAGCCGATCTCTCATTCATTTTCAGGCATCTCTCATCAATTTAAGCCCATATTTACTGCAATTAAACCGATATAGAACCCCAAAACGTAGCTAATTATAGGTTAGTTGATAGAAAGACAGGAAAACGCATGCGAACTTTTCATTCTCTTAAGTCTGGATACGCCCGTTTTATTATGAACATATGCACAGAAGTATCTGCAACAGTCATACTATTATTAATAAAAGCATACCAACTTAGACCAAAAGAAGTGCTTATTTTCAGCGACTTACCCGGGTGAGCAGATCGTTGCACCTAGGTGAGTAGATCGAAGCACCATAGTGAATTAAATCGTCTCACTAGGGTGAGACGCCTAATTTGTCTCGTCATATATTATTATATGCCCATCTTTTATCAAAACAGAGTCGATCTCAACAAGAATAAGTAGGCAATAATAGAAATTACATACTGTAGGCACTTCTCCCTTATAGCATGATGGTTAACAAAATTAGGCTTTCAACAACCCTTAATCATCCACCTGACACGAATTACAGGATAACAGATTGATTATAAGATGTTAATGTAGCAACAACAGTGTAGCAGCATTCATACCATTTCCGA
Source organism: Bacteroides reticulotermitis JCM 10512 (assembly GCF_000517545.1). Lineage (GTDB taxonomy): Bacteria > Bacteroidota > Bacteroidia > Bacteroidales > Bacteroidaceae > Bacteroides > Bacteroides reticulotermitis. The sequence continues at coordinate 61,789 of NZ_BAIV01000009.1, forward strand.
AGATACAGTATTTCGAATTATTATTTACATCATTAGTTGCATTGGGAAATGTTCATCTCATTGCGTAGATGGGTGCTGTCCATTACCGGATGCTAAGTGAGGGTTAAGTTCAATTGGCAGGCCACTAATCGGCGTCAAGGAAGAAAAACGGGCGAGAAGATATTACTTGAATGATTTTGACTGTATTTCACCTCTATTTTTATAAGTTAATTATAAATAAAGTCGAAACTTTTGGGCGCTGATTATCGTTGTATTTACAAAACAGAAGCTTGTTATTTACTTGACAACCTTGTAGATAGAACAAGTTCCCGCGTTAATTTATTTATAAAAACTAACTCTTTGATGCCCTATGAAATACGATATAGCGATAATTGGTGGTGGCCCTGCAGGATACAACGCCGCAGAAAGAGCAGCAGCCAACGGACTAAAGACTATTCTTTTTGAAATGAAAGAATTAGGAGGCGTATGCCTCAATGAGGGTTGTATTCCAACCAAGACCCTCCTGTACTCAGCAAAAATACTCAACAATATCAACCATGCTTCCCATTATGGATTAAGGGTGAATTCAAGCCTCAACCTGATATAAAGCAAATCATTGAACGGAAAAACAAGACTGTTCAAACGCTGACTTCAGGTGTGGCGATGAAGCTTAAATCAATGGGTATCACAGTTGTAAAAGGTAGAGCGATTGTTTCAGGAGAAAAGGGTGATAATCTGGTTGTCTCATGTGAGGGAGAAGAGTATCATGTTAACTATCTCCTATTGTGCATGGGATCCGAAACGATTATTCCAAACATAAAAGGATTGTCCGAGGTGAATTACTGGACATCTAAAGAAGCCCTCGATATAACACAATTGCCCCAAAGTATCACCATTATAGGAGGTGGCGTTATCGGTATTGAATTTGCTTCATTTTTCAATAGCATGGGCGTGAAAGTCGTTGTTATAGAGATGTTGCCCGAGATACTAGGGGTAATGGATAAGGAAACGTCCGCCATGCTCCGCAAAGAATATACCAAACGAGGCGTAGACTTTAGGCTCAATACCAAAGTCGTAGAAGTAACATCTCAGGAGGTTATTGTGGAGTACAAAGGAAAAACAGAGAAGATACCGACCGAACAGATTCTGGTAAGTATTGGACGAAAAGCTGTAACCCAACAAATGGGACTGGAAAGTCTAAACTTAAAACTCAACAGAGGAGCCGTAGAGGTAAACGAGCAGATGCAAACAAGCCATCCGCAGGTTTACGCCTGTGGCGATATTACCGGATATTCATTACTTGCGCATACGGCCATTCGCGAAGGAGAGGTTGCCATCAATCACATTCTAGGCCGAAAAGATAAGATGAATTACAACTCCGTACCCAGCGTTGTTTATACCAACCCGGAACTGGCAGGAGTAGGTAAAACAGAAAATGAACTGTTGGCTGATAAGACCTATTTCCAGGTATTGAAGCTGCCGATGGCATATTCGGGCCGATTTGTAGCCGAGAACGATGGAGGAGGTGGCATTCTCAAACTTTTGATAGATGAAGAAAGACGAATTATAGGCTGTCACGCATTGGGCAATCCAGCGTCAGAGCTAATCGTTATAGCCAGCATGGCTATCGAAAAGGGACTTACTGTTGAGGAGTTTCAGAAACAAATATTTCCGCATCCAACAGTGGGCGAAATGTTTCACGAAGTATTGTTCTCGTAATGTTATTCATAAACAATACCATCACCTCTCCCTATTTCAACTTGTCGGCCGAAGAGTATATGTTGAAGAATATGGATGAAAGCATTGTTATGATGTGGCAGAATGAACCATCCATCATCATTGGCAAGAATCAACATTTGGCAAGTGAAGTAAATGAAGAGTTCGTTAGAGAAAAGGCACTAAAAGTAGTACGTCGTTTTTCGGGTGGTGGAGCTGTTTATCACGATTTGGGAAATTTGAATATAACCTTTATTGAAAGCTCTAAAGATATTGATTTTATGAAGTATACCAAACAGATGCAAGATCTACTGAGCATGATCGGAATACATGCGATTGCCGATCAAAGGCGAGCCTTAACTATCGATGGCCTAAAGATATCGGGTAGTGCTCAATGTATTCACCGAGATAGAGCGATGTATCATGCAACATTACTTTTTGAATCGAACTTAGAGAACTTGATCGTAGCATTGAATAGCAGTGAAAAACCGTTGAACGATAAAAAGCATGTGCAGTCTGTCAGAAGTACTGTCACAAATATTAAAGATCACATGGCGGTTCCTCTCTCTATCAGTGAATTCAAAACATCCGTAAAAGAATTTTTCTTAACCAATAACAATGAGAGTTCTACCTATACTTTCACCAACAGTGATCGAAAAGCGATTGAAAAATTAGCTGATGAGAAGTATTCGACAACAGATTGGAATTTTCACAAAAACAATAAATAATATGTCTAGATTTGAAATAAAGATGCCTAAACTGGCAGAAAGTATTACCGAGGGTAAGATACTTCGTGGTCTGTAAAAGTAGGTGATGTGATTAACGAAGATGATGTTTTATTTGAAGTAGAAACGGCTAAAGTTAGTTCCGAGATACCTTCACCGGTAGCCGGTAAAGTTGTCGAAATATTATTCAAGGAAGGCGATGTCGTTCCCGTAGGGGTAGTAGTTGCCATCATTGATCTGGCGGGAGAATCCTCTGGCGAGGCAACAGTTGATGCCCCGGAAGAGAAAGGAACGACTCCATCTGTTGAGGTTGCCAAACAAAAGGATGAAAGTGTGACCACACCTCCGAAAGAACAACCTCAAAAGCTAGATAAAGGAGATGACGAGAAATGGTTCTCCCCGATGGTATTACAATTGGCCAAAGAAGCGAATATGTCGGCCGATGAATTGAACGCCATCGAGGGAACAGGATATAAAGGACGATTGACCAAAACGGATATCTCGAACTATATCAGCAGAAAAGGAAAAGAGTTTGCACCTCAACCGGCAACAGCCACGCCTATAGCTAAAAATGTAGAACAAAAGATCGAGAAAGTAGACGCTACACCTCTTCCCCGGTCAGCAGAAGATACAATTGTGCCTATGGACTCTATCCGCAGCATTACTGCAGAGCGAATGATTGAGTCTGTGCAAACATCAGCACATGTGACCACTATCGTCGAGATAGATGTTACTAAACTGGTGAAGTGGAGAACAAAGAACAAAGACAGTTTCGTGGCTCACGAAGGCATCGCTCTTACTTTCATGCCAGCTATTGCAGAGGCTACAGCCAAGGCTCTTGTCGAATTTCCGGAGATCAATGCTTCGTAGATGGCAAACAAATCATTCGCAAAAAAGATATTAATATAGGTATAGCAGTAGCCCTGGAAGGGTGGAATCTGATTGTACCGGTTATCAAAAATGCGGATAGGTTAAATATAAGCGGACTTGCACAAGCAATAGACAGCTTGGCCAATAAAGCACGCACCAAGAAACTGAAACTTGACGAGATGCAAGGTGGTACATTTACAATAACCAATTTTGGCTCGTTCAAAAATATAATAGGTACACCTATCATCAATCAACCCGAAGTCGCTATTCTCGGAGTAGGATATATTGAGAAAAAGCCCGCAGTAATCAGTACGCCGGAAGGTGATGTTATTGCCATACGACACAAAATGTATTTATCACTGTCCTACGATCATCGGGTTATCGATGGTGCGCTTGGAGGTGCATTCGTTCGTCGGATAGGTGATCTTCTCGAAAATTGGCAAGGTTAACGTTACAGATTCAGGGAGAATTTCCATTCACTTAATAATAGTACAGTCATGAAAAAATATAGTATAAAAACGACCGAGAAGGAAGTCCTTCGCAAATGGTTTCACCTCATGTCACTAGGAAGCGCCATAGATAAGAAAGCACCGGACTATTTGTTGCAATCGCTAGGTTGGTCTTATCATGCTCCTTATGCCGGACACGATGGAATACAATTGGCCATTGGGCAGGTGTTTCAACGAAATGTAGATTTTCTTTTTCCCTATTATCGCGATATGTTGACTGCTATATCAGCAGGTCTGACAGCAGAAGAAATTCTATTGAATGGGATATCGAAAGCTACCGATGTGGCTAGTGGCGGGCGTCATATGTCCAACCATTTTGCCAAACCGGAATGGAACATTCAGAATGTTTCATCTGCCACCGGCAATCATTCATCTCAGGCGGTAGGCGTAGCACGGGCTATCAAATATTACGGAAAAAAGGCGGTAGCCATATCCAGTACAGGAGAAGCTGCTACGTCGGAAGGTTATGTATACGAGGCCATCAACGGAGCTACTACAGAGCAATTGCCGGTCATATTCGTGATTCAGGACAATGGCTATGGGATCTCTGTTCCCAAACAAGTACAAACAGCCAATCGGAAAGTTGCTGAAAACTTCGTAGGCATCAAAAACATAAAAATCATCTATTGCAATGGACGAGATGTTTTTGATTCGATGAATGCCATGACCGAAGCTCGTGAATATGCCATTGAAACAGGCTGTCCGGTTATTGTGCAAGCAAATTGTGTGCGTATCGGTTCTCATTCCAATTCCGACAAACACACATTGTATAGGGATGAAAATGAATTGAAGTACACAAAGGCAGCTGATCCGATGGTCAAATTCCGTCGTATGTTGTTGCGTTACGGACGATTTACCGAAGAAGAGCTAAAGGCTATAGAAGCAGAAGCTAAAAAAGAATTGAATGAGGCACATCGGAAAGTAATTGTCGCGCCCGATCCGGATCCGAAGACGATTTACGACTTTGTTATTCCTGAGCCCTATCATCCTCAAGTATATAAAGATGGTGTACACCATGAGGAAGGAGAAAAGAAGACGCTGGTTACAGCCCTCAACGAAACATTATTAGCTGAGTTCAGACACAATCCGGATACGTTCCTATGGGGACAAGATGTTGCCAACAAGGATAAGGGAGGTGTTTTCAATGTGACCAAGGGTATGCAACCCGAATTTGGAGCCAAACGTATATTTAACGCGCCGATTGCTGAAGATTATATTGTTGCAACGGCCAATGGAATGAGCCGTTTCGACCCCAAAATACGTATCGTAATAGAAGGTGCGCAATTTGCGGATTATTTTTGGCCGGCAATAGAACACTATATAGAGTGTACGCATGACTATTGGCGTTCGAATGGAAAGTTCACTCCTAACGTTACCATCCGTCTTGCTTCCGGAGGATATATCGGAGGTGGTATCTATCACTCTCAAAACTTGGAAGGTGCTCTGTCTACGTTACCCGGTGCACGCATTGTATATCCTTCATTTGCGGATGATGCTGCGGGACTCTTGCGTACAAGCATACGATCGGCAGGACCTACGCTGTTTATGGAACCTAAAGGATTGTATAATGCGGTCTCGGCGGCAACCGTTGTGCCACCGGACTTTGAGGTTCCCTTCGGAAAGGCGCGAATTCGTAGAGCGGGCAAAGACCTAACGATTGTTACTTATGGGAATACCACTCATTTGAGTCTCGAAGCTGCTGAAATGTTGGCTAACAAAGACGGTTGGGATGTAGAAGTGATAGATATCCGTTCGATAATACCACTCGATAAGGAAACGATATTCGAATCGGTGAAGAAGACCAGCAAAGTATTAGTGGTACACGAAGATAAAGTGATGTCTGGGTTTGGAGCAGAGTTGGCAGCTATAATAGGGACGGAATGTTTCCGCTACTTAGATGCTCCGATTCAACGTGTTGGTGCTGCGTTTACCCCCGTTGGATTCAATCCGATACTCGAACGAGCCATATTGCCTAATAAGAATACAATTTACGAGGCTGCTAAAACATTACTTGAATATTGAACACTTAAATGAAAAGATGAGATGAAAAATATAGGATTATTTTATGGTTCAGAAACAGTAAAGACTGGTAAACTGGCGAAGAAAATTCAAGCAGCTTTTGGCGAGTCGGAAGTTGAGTTAGTGGCAGTAGAAACAGCGTGGATAGATGATTTTAAATCTTATCAGTACATTATTCTAGGCTCATCTACTTGGTTCGATGGCGAATTGCCCGACTATTGGGCAGAACTAGTTCCGGCCCTTGAGGATATAGATATGACCGGTAAGAAAGTCGCGATCTTTGGACTGGGCGATCAGGTAAGATACCCCGAGAACTTTGCTGATGGGGTTGGTATTTTAGCTCAACTATTTGAGTCCAATGGTGCCCAGATATGTGGACTTACATCTCCCGAAGGTTATAAATACACAAGATCAAAAGCCTATCGGGATGGTGCGTTTTTAGGACTCATTATTGACATTGAGAATCAATCGAGCAAAACAAAAGAGAGAATAGAAGAGTGGGTAGAACAATTAAAAAAAGAGTTTAAGTAACTGATAACTAAACGCCTATTTATTATCAGGAACGCTGTTAGACAACGTCCACAATATTGTATAAATGAAAACTGCAGGTTGAAAAACTTGCAGTTTTTTATTTCGGAATAGTTTAAAGAAAGAAGATTATCATAGACATTCTGAGCATTTTTACGCAAGAAGTACCTGAGTCACTTTAAGACGCAGCGACTAAAAAAACAGGATCAGAAAGTGATCGATACAAAATAAAAACGATACTTTTGCAGAAATTTCAGGCTTGTTGCTGAAAGTGTTGGACTCCTAATTACTACAACCGTTGTGCGCCTGTTTGCCACACGGGACATTGTTATTTCATGTAGGTTTAGTATTCCGGAAATTAATGCTTCTATCAGTAAAGAAGATCAGCCCGTCGGGTTTAGTAATAAAAAACAGAATAAATTATGCGTATAATAGCTGTATTCATTAGTCTTCTATTCTTCACAAATCTACTATTTAGCCAAAATAAAAACGAGAGAACCTCATTAAACGGTGAGATACAACTTGACGAAGTGACAGTCACATCTTCCCGGGTTGCCATACCCATAGCTCAAACGCCCAAATTGATAACCATACTTTCAAGAGAAGATATAAAAAAAGCACAAGTCACAAGTGTAATGGACTTGCTATCTTATGCCGCCAACATTGATGTTTTACAGAGAAGCCCCCGCGGCGCACAAGCTGATATTTCATTGAGAGGCGGATCATTTGACCAAACAGCTGTATTGCTTAACGGCATCAATGTTTCCAATGCACAGACCGGTCATTATAGTTTTGATTTCCCTATAAATATCTCGGACATCGAACGCATCGAAATCATACATGGCCCTTCCGCTCTGATTTACGGATCGAGTGCATTCTCCGGCGGAGTCAACATCATTACCAAGAAAAACGCGGAGGAGAAAGCTTTCGTTCAGGTCGCTTCGGGAATGCATAACCTAAAATATATCGAGGCGCGAGGAAGTGCGGTAACGGGTATAGTGAGCAATAGCTTATCTGTAAGCAGTAGTTCCTCAGATGGGTATATGAATAACACGGATTACAATATCTACAACGTGTTACTACAAAGTCGGATTAACTTGAAAGGAAACAACAAACTAGACGTACAGTTTGGCTATAATGATAAAAAGTATGGAGCCAATTCGTTTTATACGGCTGCATACCCCAATCAATATGAACAGACAAGCACCTATCTAGGCACGATTAAAGGAGAGTTTGGCTCAACACTTAAATTCATTCCCATGGTTTATTGGTCTCGACACTCAGACCAATTTGACCTTACCAAGGATTCTCCAGCAGGGCGAAATTATCACAGAGGAGATACGTATGGCACAAATCTCATCTTGCAATACAAATCCAAACTCGGCACAACCAATTTAGGCGGAGAAGTCAGAAAGGAAGATATGTTAAGCAGTAAACTAGGCAAAGAGATGTCTAAACCTCATGGAAAGTATAAAGCATATATCGATAGAACCAATGTCAGTGCAACCCTTGAACATACCCTGACTGTTGATAAATTCGTCCTTTCAGGAGGAGCTTTGATCAATTACAACACTTTCATTAGTGGAGAATATAAGGTTTATCCCTCATTCAGTGCCTCTTTCCGGCCCTGGGATTCATTTACAATCGCATCCTCATGGAGTAAATCGACAAGGATGCCCACATTTACCGAACTGTTTTATAATACGGAAACACATATTGCGAATGAGAACTTATTACCTGAGAAGTCTGAATCGACTGATTTAACCTTCAGATACCGACATTCTTTTGTTGAATTTAGTGCGACGGGATTTCTTCTATGGGGTAAAAACATGATCGACTGGGTTAAAGAAGATAAGGATTCAAAATCGGTGTCTACCAATATAACCCGCGTCAACACGCAAGGAGTGGAAAGTAATTTGAAACTGCACTTATCCTCCATCTTGCCTATCCTGGGAGACAATTCGACTCTTACATTTGGCTATATGCACATGTGGCAAGATTATAAAACGAATGAATATATATCCGAGTCTAAAAACAAATTGAACTATCTACGAGATAAGTTTACGACTCAATTCAATCATAAGGTTATCAATCGGTTAACAGCAAACTGGTTCTTCAGGTATCAGAAAAGGATGGGCAAATATTCGAAGTATGTAGATAGCAAGAATACAGGTGAGCTGGTTACTTACCCTTCATTTAGCACACTCGATTTGAAGCTGGATTATAAAGTTGAAAATTTTACAGTCAATTTGAGTCTGAACAACTTATATAATAAGAAGTATGTCGACATTGGAAATATCGAACAGCCGGGCTTTTGGCTATCAGGTGGCTTGAGTTATGTATTTAAATAAAAGATCCGGCAAGTATATTCTATTTAATATTCACCACCACTTTACCTTTTGCACGTCCTTTTTCCAAATAGGCCAAAGCTTCATTAGTCTGTTCAAAAGTGAAAACTCGATCAAGAACAGTTTTAATAACGCCAGACTCTACTAATTTAGTTATTTCTTCAAGTTGACGACCGCTTGCTCTCATAAATAGAAACTCATAAACAATGCCCCTTTTCTTGGCCTTCCTACGAATACCGAAACTGATTAATGACAAAACGAAACGCATAATCCGAGAGGAATCGATACTTTTCGCTAATTCAGGTGTCGGTGGCCCTGATATGGAAATCACCTTGCCACCTGCTTTTACTATATTGAGCGATTTCTCAAGAGTTCGGGTATCCTGACTATTGATGACTAAATCATAATCCTTGAGGACAGATTCGAAGTCCTGCGTTTTATAGTCAATCAATATGTCGGCTCCCAGCTGTTTAAGTAATTCAAAACTTCCGGAACCGGCTGTAGTAGCAACGGTAGCTCCCAAATATTTAGCTAACTGAATCGCAATAATCCCCACCCCACCGGATCCGGCCTGAATAAACACCTTTTGCCCTTGCTTTAGTTTCCCGAACTCAACCAATGCCTGCCAAGCGGTAAGAGCGACAAGCGGGAGCGAACCCGCTTCGTCCATCGTGAGGTTTTTCGGTTTACGTGCAAGGTCTTTTTCGTTTACAGCCAGATATTCTGCAAATGTCCCGATATGATAATCAGCTGGACGAGCATAAACTTCATCCCCTACTTTAAAACGGCTCGCCTGCGAACCTACTTTTACTACTACACCAGCCAGATCGTGCCCCAATATCAGCGGCAGTTTATAGGATAAAATCAGTTTGAATGCTCCGGACTTGATCTTGGAATCTAACTGATTCAAACCAGCTGCGTGTATCTCAACCAATACTTCATCCTCCCCGAGCGATGGTTCAGGGATATCGGTTAGATGCAGTTGTTCATCTTTACCGTACTTATTTATAACAAATGCTTTCATTCATCTTGACTTTTTATTCATACTATAATTTATTTAAAGCAGAAACATTGCTCCGTGCTTAAGTCCACGTTGTCCAACCACTTTTCTTCCATGAATTTCGGTTAATCCAACAGGTAATTCTTCCAAGTTGATTTTCCATTCTTATATGATCTTCTGTATTTATCCTAATTCGGAAAACGGTTCACAATAGCCCCTCTCCGAATCAGAACAAGATTCAAGCGTCTTTTATTTGATAGAATGATAATCTTTTGAAGAATTTATCAGCTTATAAGCCACCTCCGGAGCCATACGATTCAGTAAATAAATCACATTTGCATCTCCTACACGAATGGTGTATTGATCTTTTTTCAGTCCGGCTATCAATCCCTTGACTAAGTGTTCAGGCTTATTTTCTTATCATTTCGATCGGTAACCATATCTGTATCGACCAGTGGAGGCAAGAGTTCAAAGACTTTCACATCACTGCCTATAATCTGCAAATGTTTCCGAAGCGATTTCGTATAAAATGCCAAGGCCGTCTTAGATGCCGAATAGGTCGCTTCCAAAATGGAAGGAACAATGCTCAGAATTGAAGAAGTATTTATAATGGCAGCCTGCTTTCTGGACTTTAACATATCCATAAAAAGATTATTCAACCGTATTACTACACCCAGATAGTTAACCTCCATCTCGTACAAAGCTCCCTCTACATGCCTATCGTTGGCAACACCGAGATTTAGAGGAGGCACGCCAACTCCTGCATTATTATACAGGATGTCAATACCTCCCAATCGTTTTACCTGCTCGTAGAGTGCTTCTGCATCTTCCGCTTTTGCAACATCGCTTTTTACAGCAATCAATGCCGGATAGGCCTTTTTTGCAGCATCCAGTTTCTCCTGATTCCTACCGGTAATGATAACCTTGAGACCGAGATGTAGAAACTGTCTCGCTGCTTCCAGTCCGATACCGGAACCACCTCCGGTTATCAGTATTGTTTTTCCTTTTAAGTCCATAATTCAATTCGTGATCCGAGTCGTAATATTCACAGAACTACTTTCCGATAAAAGAACATTTAGGCATTCAGTTTTGACATAGCCTCTTGAATCGCAGCTGCGTACTTTTTTGTTTCACCCACAGGTACATCAAACTGGTCTTTTTCCAGAGCAATAAATAACTCATCTGCCACTTCTGATGGTGGAATACCATTTCCACCGCCTATTTCCGCAGAAAACTCGGTGTTTACCAATGGAGGATATACTTCGTAAATCTGTATATTCTTTTGTTCCTCGTAAGTCATTCGTAAAGCAACGGTATAGCTATGCAAAGCAGCTTTTGTCGCTCCATAAGTCGGTAGTAGTTTAATACTTCCATATACTGCCATAGACGAGACATTGATCACGGCCGCTGCATCTTTTTGTAGTAAGTGAGGCAATAACAATTCCGTGAAATGGATAACCGCAATGTAGTTGGTATTCATTTCAATAAGAGCTTTCTCATGGGCATTTTTGGTTTCACTTAGTAAATAAGAGAAAGCCGCCCCTGCATTATTTATAATGACATTTACATCGGAATGGTTTGTTTTGAGTTCTTCCGCAATACGCAGCCGGTCTGCTTCAACGGACAGATCACCCTGAATGCCAACAGCATCTTTTAATTCAGCCAACGCTTTCTGAAGACGTTCTTCATTGCGTCCATTGATAATTATTTTGTTACCTGCCGCTTGAAGTTTCTTAGCAATCGCTAAACCAATTCCGGCACTTCCTCCGCTTATAAATACGGTATTTCCTGTTGTCTTCATCTGTTTCTAATTTATTTAAAGGATTATAAATTCTTATGTATATTGATTATCTTTTACTTCGATCTATTAGATCGTCGCCCTTTCCTGCGTGAATCCGGCAAGTAGGTTTACTTTATTGGGCATCGGTTTATCTGTTTTTATGAACAGCATCAGTTGTTAGTTTCCATCCTTCAACTTGCTCCTTCGAATAGATAGCGGGTACATTTATAACGCCCACAGCTTCCGGACTTATAAAAGTTCCTCCGGCAATAATAAGTCCGGCTGTAGCACGTTGACTATAATAAAGCGCTGTAAGCTCAGTAGCTGTATGTGCAGGGTTATCAGCACGGCTGCGAGTCATGGGAGCCATTACTATGCGATTACTTACTTGTAATCCATTTAGGTTATATGGCTCGAAAAATAATGCATTTTCTTTTGTTCCCATAAAATTAATCTCTAAATTTGCTTGCGAATTGCAAGTGCAAATATAGATAATAGCTTGCAAAAAGCAAGTGTTTTTAATTGTTTTTTATGGCAGATACAAAAAAAAGATCGAATTGTCCTATTAGTTGTGCTCTTGAAATTTGGGGTGACAAGTGGTCATTACTAATTGTTAGAGACCTATTGTTCTTCAAAGAGCGTACTTACAGTGATTTTCTAAAATCAGAAGAGAAAATAGCAACCAATATTTTGGCCACCCGGCTGCAAATGCTGGAAGAGAATGGAATCATTACTAAATTAGATCACCCCGAAAGTAAGGCTAAGGTTTTATACAGGCTCTCACCCAAAGGTGTCGACCTATTACCTTTAATAATAGAAATAAATGTGTGGGCTGACAAGTACTTAACGATCCCCGCTGAGCAAAAGGCATTGCTAAAGGAGATAAGAAAAAACAAAGAAGCGTATATCAAAAAGAGAATCAAAGAACTGAAAATAGAGTATTCAGCCGATCGTTCATAACGAGAACAAAAAATAGAACTAATTAACCTATACGGTGAACCCTGAAGTTTTTTGTTCATTAACTTTGCTCCATGGTTCAAAATGCAAATAAGACAAAGAATGAAAGACAGTAATATTAAAAACCTAACGTCGATATGGCTTTTAGCCGGAAAAGCATTCAATGCAAGGCAAACGATTTCGGGCTTTGAGGTTATCAATATACCTTTTTCTGAATGGCCAAACAGAATATGGAGCCAACAGCAAGCAACACTCTCGGATAGAAGAGATGTTGTAAAGGATATAATGCAAAAGAACAACCCTTCAATAACTTTTTCCGAATGGAGAGAGTTGGATGATAATGATTCTGCCAATGAATATGGACTAAGATTAAAGAATGAGCAGATCGGCATGTCTTTGTGTTTAAGAGATTATAACACACAACAAACGGATAATAAGCCGATTGAGTTTATCCGGATTACGGATAGAGCCGACGCTAAGCTATGGAGTAATTTATTCTTTCAGTCATTTGGCTATCTGATATCCGATGAAGTGATTTGCGAGATAAAAGATCAAGTGGAATTCTACAATTTAAAATATAAGGGACAATTAGTAGGAACCGTAATAATTTATACACTTGACAACTCTGTGGGAATTCACAGCCTCGGTATTACGGCAGAATTCAGGAAGAAAGGCTTGGCTGAAAAGGCTATGAATGCAATCCTATCCAAAGCTCAAAAAGAGAACCTCGATTATGGCCATTTACAATCCTCGCCAATGGGGATTAACCTATACAAGAAACTAGGATTTAAAGAGATATTCAAAATGTATAATTATATACTTAAGTAACACATTTTTAGCACTCACAGTACGAGTAAGGTATACAGATGCGACAAATATTCAGACCAAAACGCTCGTTAAATATTCTTTGAATAAATGAAAGAATGGGGTATTTCGCGCTCCTTTCCATTGAGATTTCTTCACTTCTTTTTATATTTGCACCGCGAACTAGTAGAATATTCACTCAACTTTAGGCTTTTAAGCCAGGCAAGACTAATGGAGAAAGTAAATGCAGTAATTACAGGAGTCGGCGGGTATATTCCCGATTATGTTTTGACCAATGATGAAATATCCAAGATGGTAGATACCACCAATGAGTGGATTATGGAGCGTATTGGCATAAGAGAGCGGCATATCTTAAATGAAGAAGGCCTCGGAACCTCTTATATGGCTCGCAAAGCCGTAAAGCAATTACTATCGCGCACTCAAAGCAATCCGGATGAAATTGATTTGGTTATTGTGGCAACTACAACTCCCGATTACCGTTTTCCCTCAACAGCTTCTATCATATGCGAGAAGTTAAAGTTGAAATACAGTTTCGCTTTCGATATGCAAGCTGTTTGTAGTGGTTTTTTGTATGCATTGGAGACAGGTGCAAACTTCATTCGTTCCGGAAGGTATAAAAAAGTGATTGTGGTAGGAGCGGATAAGATGTCGTCAATAATAGACTATACCGACCGATCTACCTGCCTATTTTCGCGGACGGTGCGGCAGCCGTTTTACTGGAACCGACTACTGAAGAAGTAGGTATTATCGATGCTGTACTTAAAACAGACGGCAAAGGACTTCCATTCTTGCATATCAAAGGGGGAGGTTCGGTATGTCCTACTTCCTATTATTCGTTGGACAATCATTTGCACTATATTTATCAGGAAGGACGTACCGTATTCAAGTATGCCGTAGCTAATATGTCGGACGCTTGTGAATCGGTCATTGAAAGAAATGGGCTGACAAAAGACGATGTAAATTGGGTTATCCCCCACCAAGCCAACCAACGTATTATCAGTGCTGTAGGTCAACGCTTAGGCATGCCTTCCGAGAAGGTCCTGGTAAATATAGACCGGTATGGAAATACCAGTGCAGCTACTCTCCCACTCTGCATTTGGGATTTTGAAAATCAATTAAAGCGAGGGGATAATTTGATTCTGACAGCTTTCGGAGCAGGATTCGCATGGGGAGCTATTTATATAAAATGGGGATATAATAAAAAGTAAGTATGATGATGCTACTGATCATCTATAGATATTGAATCTTTTAATTCAGACAATTTGGCTCGAATGCATCGCTTCTTTAGCGGGAGCATAAATGTAATACAGCCGATCAGTCCAATACGACTAGGTGCTTCGAAGGTGAGATTATCTTTAACATCCTCTCCACCCCATTACCTACACCTAGGTATTCACGTTTTAATAATTGCCGATTTATAGTTATTGATTATCTTTTAGGGTTCGAATAACTTTGCGGACTCAAAATAAGTTAATACCAATAACTAATTTTACGTGAATAAAATAAGCCACCTATATAATTTCGAAGATATATATAATCAATATTGGGAGAAAGTTTACTTGCAATGTGCTAGTAAGTTGAACGATACGGAAATCGCCAAAGACCTGACACAAGATATTTTTCGATCTTTATGGGAAAGGCATGAAGAGCTCGTAATAACCATATCCATAGAGCACTATCTGGCTAAAGCCACTAAACTCAAGGTGCTGGAATATATACGCAATGAAGCCGTCAAACGTAGACACAATCAACTATTGGCTGACAACTCCGAACCAATAACAAGCGTAACCGAAGAAGAATTGAACTACAAAGAATTATACGAACGACTGAAATTCCTGATTGGATTCTTACCTACACAATGCCGGAATGTTTTCACGTTAAGTAAGATAGACGGACTGAGCAACAAAGAGATCTCATCCGAACTAAACATATCGGAAAGAGCTGTAGAATATCACATAACCAAAGCATATTCTTTTCTTCGCAAAAAGATGAAAGACTTTAAACTATTCCTCTCTTTTTTTACGATATTTGCCACGCTAGTTAAATAAAATCATTTATGCATATCCATTCCACAAGTACCGCAATCTTAAAGTATATCCTTTGCCTGTATATCGTAGTACTCGCTACGGCTTGCACAAATACAGAAAAGTCTGATAAATTCCGCATCTACTTTCGGGGAGAAGACAGGCATAAAGAGCAGATCTTTACACTTGCCGACCTGTCTCAAGGGTATGTGGATGCGACTCAGCAAGGAGAAGTATTAGATTCAGATATTTGTTACGACCTTTATTACCACAAAGGCGTGTATTATGATATAGACCGACCCGACAAGATAAAGAAATACATACTCAAAAACG
This sequence comes from Bacteroides reticulotermitis JCM 10512, assembly GCF_000517545.1. Classification (GTDB taxonomy): domain Bacteria; phylum Bacteroidota; class Bacteroidia; order Bacteroidales; family Bacteroidaceae; genus Bacteroides; species Bacteroides reticulotermitis. The sequence continues at coordinate 77,402 of NZ_BAIV01000009.1, forward strand.
GTCGCCCGGCCTTGGAGAGTTCTTGCGAGATTGCACAGATGACTGAGATTGAAACCCATACATGGATCAACGACACCGTATTGGCCGTTATCGGTTTGGACAGCAAACACCGGAATCCGGTATACGCATTTATTGATACCAAAGAATTCAAAGTAAAGCAATATGGCGAAATTCCAATCCCCGATGACAACTCCTACCAACGGACATCAATCGGTTTTGCAGCAGTAGCAGGCGATGTTATGTACATCACCTACGTTTACCACCAACTATCGGCCGATAGCTACACCACATCGGAAGCGATCAATCTGATCACGCTCGATTATCCGCAAATGACCGTGCGACATAATTCGTCGAACAACCGGAGCACCTATGAAATGAAGAATGGGCGACACCAACCGACTATGGCAATAGGAGCCGATAAGAAATTCTATTTCCTCACAAATACCTCCAGTGGATTCGGACAGATGGAGCATATACCATCCGGTGTATTGAGAGCTAATATGAAAGAAGAGAATCTCGACGATCATTATTTCGTCAACATCACCGACACCTTGAAAGGTTGCTATCCAACGGCCATCTGGCATGTATGGAACGATATTTTTCTACTCAAATGCGAGCGAACGGATCTGATGTCTTCGTGGGAAGACTACCTCGAAGAGCGGGTGTTTGAATACTATGCACTCAATGTCCGTAACAATAGTCTTACCAAGCTAGACTTACCCTTGGACACTCCCTGGTACACAAACAATGTCCTTGTAGATAATGACGTGGCCTATATAGCGAATAATGCCGAAGACGGCTATACCTTTTGGCTATTCAACCCGAAAGACAACAGCCTTAAAAAAGGACTAAAGCTAGATCCTTCTGTCAAACGAATCTTTAGCATCGATCTGAACTGATGTTTTTACTAATAAAAGTTAAAGTCAGATTTTGACTTACGGGTATCTTTCAGTTAAGCAACTTAGTGGTATAAACAAAGATATTCGATAAGAAGTCAAGAAGATGAAGAATAGAGAAATCAGCTCCAAGTTGTTGGAGAAATATATAGAAAACTCAGCCACCGAGCAAGAACGAGACGCAGTAGAGCAGTGGCTAAATGCTGAAACGTTTGACGAAGTAGAATCGTCTGCTTCATTCCAAGCTAACAAAGAGCAAATAAAAAGAGAGATCTGGAACAACCTGCCTCCCGGACAAACCGAGAAGATCAAAAGATTCCCACGCTCACCCAAGACATTCCGATATGCAGCAGCGGCGGCAGTTATATTCTGTCTCACCTCGTTTGGGCTTCTGCATCTCCTGACCGATTCGAACCATACGGCATCTTCGCAGCAGATCGTACAAGTATGTGACCATCCCACCTTTATCCCTGTCGAAAATGATACGGAGATTCTTTTTGTGTCAGAGACAAGCGGAGCGAACAAACTTTCTCAGAAGATGGCCTGCAAAGAAGGAAACACGTACCTGGCTATAAAGGTTAAATTCAGATCCGAAGAGAAGTTACTGGTAGTCAACGAAAAAGACATCCAGCACCTACCGCCTTTTCTGAATCTATACATAGCCAATCAGATTAAAAGCTAACTCACAAACTCCACATTAATGAAAATAAAAATGCTATTTGTGCTTATTCTACTGATAAGCACAACCCCCTTTACGGCTCAAAACAAACAAAACCGAACTCTATCGGGTACCGTATCGGACATCTACAAAACCCCTCTCCCATTCATCACAGTGGGTCTTGAAGGTACTTCGATAGGAGTCGTAACGGATGAAAACGGGAAGTTCACAATCTCAGTTCCTCCCGGCAACTTCTTCCTGATAACTTCATCGCTGGAGTACGAACCGCAGAAAATAAACCTTTCCGATTTCAAAGAAAGACAAAAGCCCCTTCAGATAACCCTGAAAAAGAGAAAAGAAACCGACTTGAGCGAAGTGATCGTCTACGGTAAAACAACCGCCCAACAAATTAAAGAAGGCGCATTCTCTGTCAACGTGATCGATCTCAGCAAATACGCCAATTCCACCACAGACGTGAATCAGGTATTGAAACGTACAACTGGAGTCACCATCCGCGAAGACGGCGGTATGGGTTCCGACTTCACCTTCAAGATCAACGGATTGGATGCGAAGATCTTTATCGATGGCGTACCGATGGAAAACTTTGGCAGTTCAATGAGCCTAAACAATATTCCGGTCAACCTGGTTGAACGCGTCGAAGTATACAAAGGCGTCGTTCCGGCCTATCTGGGTACAGATGCTTTAGGGGGAGCTGTGAACATCATCACCAAAAGAAAGAATCGACGTTTCCTGGATGTGAGCTATGGTTACGGATCGTTTAACACCCACCAAGCATCTCTGGTAGGTTCAATGAGCGACTCAAAGACAGGTTTCGTTGTCAAGCTAAACAGCTTCTACAACTACTCCGACAATGACTACACGATGTACACCAACGAAAAGTACAACGTTATACTCGAGAAAGTGCAAGACGGTCACTATGTGCAAATTGACAAAGCCAAACGTTTCCACGACAGATACCGCTCGGCCATGGGACAATTGGAAGTCGGCTTCGAAAATCGCAAATGGGCCGACCGAATCCTTTTCGGCTTGTTATATTCCGAAAACAACAAACAGAATCAGTTAGGAGCAACCATCAACACCGTGAAAGGAGGCCAATGGTCGGAAAGCAAATACATCATGCCTACCCTAAGCTACCAGAAGAACGACTTGTTTATTCCCCGGCTCTATGCGGATTTGTACACGTCCTACTCCAAGAACACGGTAAACGTACGAGATACAGCGACCTACAATTACGACTGGACCGGCCAATGGGTAAGCCCGCATTCCACCGAACTGGACCCAGGCCATAACAAATATATCTATAAGAATCTCGTCACCCGCATTAATTTAAACTACGATTTAAATAGCGAGCGGACTCAAAGTCTGAACCTGAATTACAACTACAATACCATCACTCAGAATAGTTATGATTTAATCAAGTACCCCTCGCAAGAGCTCGATCTACCCAGTCGCTTGAGCCGACATATCGGAGGGCTGGCCTGGCAAGGGCTTTGGTTCAACCGCAAACTGACATCCATCGTATCCGTGAAATACTACGGAATGGATACCTCCAAGGAGATAGACGAAAGAGTGATGGGAAATAACAATACCGTACTCTCCGGAACAATCGTTAAACAGAAAAAGTTCTTCAATTACTACAGTGGTAGCCTTGCTCTTCGCTATCAGTTCCAAGAAGATCTCGGAATCAAATTCTCTGTCGAGAAAGCATACAACCTGCCTTCCATGACCGGACTCTTCGGAGATGGACAAAACTACCTGTCCAACTGGGACTTAAAACCGGAACAGAGTAAAAACATCAACCTGGGTGCTTACTACAACTTTTTTTTAAACAACGTACACTATTTCAATATAGACGTATCTACGTTCTACCGAAAAGCGTCGGACTACATCGCCACCAAAATCGTATCAGTCTCCGGTAAAGACTATTATCAGATGTACAACGAGCCCGGAGTGAATCTATACGGATTAGAAGCCGAACTACGTTATGGCTATAAAGACCTGATCCAACTAACCGTCAACGGAAGTTACGACAAAGCGATAAACAACAAGAAATACAGCGATGAGACCAATTCGCAAGTGAGCCTGACCTACAAAGATCAGTTGCCCAACCGCCCATGGATGTACGGAAACGCCGATCTTACGTTCTCGAAGAAAGACCTGATCGGTAAGAATACCCGTTTGCAAGTATCTTGGCTGTACCAATACGCTCACTGGTTTTATTTAAGTTGGGAAGGTCTTGGTTACAAACATACCAAGGACTTTATTCCCTCACAATCGGTTCATTCCGTCATACTGGGTTACTCGTGGAAAAACGACAAATACAACTGGTCTTTTGAAGCCCGCAACCTAACCAACGAACGGTGTTACGACAACTTCCGCCTACAAAAACCGGGTCGGGCGTTTTATATGAAATTCAGATTATCAATCATGTAATATTAATAATTAAAACTTAAACAAATGAATAAAACATTTATTGCCATTCTTGGCTGTCTAACCATCGGATTTAGTTTCTTCGCTTGTAGTGACAGCCCGGAGAATAACGGTGGAGAGATCAAGATACCAAACGAATACGCTCTATGGATAACCGCCACCGACGGATCTTACATTCTTACAACCAATGATTTAATGAAAGATACAGTTCTTTCACCGGCCAACAATCAGGGAGTTGACATCACAGGCTATCTGCCGGCGGCATTTTACGGTGTATATGCCTACAGTTACGGAGGTAAATACTACCTGTCTAACGATGGTACGCGATTCAGCCAGTTTGAAATAACCGACAACGGTCAGTTCAAAGAGAAGAACAACATGGCATTCGGCCATAGCTTCTACATTGGTAAAGTACTCGAATATCTCAGCACCGACAACGAGATGGTATTCACCCACACAAGTGGAAAAGAAGACCGGACTAAAAACGTGCTAAAGAAGCCGATCTACTTCATGGATACCAACAGCATGACGATAACCAAAGAGTTGACGGCTGAAATTCCTTTTCTAGACTATCCCGTTTATCTGGAAAACGGAGATATAGACCCGACAACGATGAATGTATCCAGCATGGAAGTGCGTGGAGACAAAGCATTCTTCGGGTATTACTTCTATAATTCGAAATGGAAAGCGCTCAGCGATAGCATGTATATCTATGTTTGCGACTATCCGGGCATGGGAAATGGAAAAGTATTGAAAGACTCCAGAGGGGGAAGCATCGATGCGCACTGGTCTATAGAAAGAAGATCATTCTTCGATGACAACAAGAACCTTTATTATATTACCGCAAAGCCTAACGGTGGTAAATCGCTCATCCGAATCAAAAACAATGAGACTGAGATCGACCAACAATATCTATTCGACCTGAGCGACTACAATTTCGGCGACGGAAACATCGTTGAGCTGGGCAATGGCAAAACTTACATTGCTCCTTATGTAATCGACGCAGCCAACAAAAAGATTGTTGCCGACTTAAGAATTCTGGCAGGAGGAGCCGAACCTAAAACGACCATGAACTTCGTTGAGAACGGCAAACTGTATGACGTCTTTAAAACCGATGAATCCAGATGGTTTGTCTACGAATACGACCCCACCACAAATACAATGAAACGGGGACTTGAAATCGATGGCGGTGTCTCTTGGGTATACCACGTAAACAAATTAAAGTAAATGACAATCAAACGATTCGCTTATAAATTGCACCTTTGGCTCGGACTTTTGTCCGGGCTAATTGTTTTTATTGTCTGCCTGACAGGTGCTATCTGGGCGTTAGCGATCAATGGATGGGTAAAAACCGATTCGCCGACAGAAATAATAGTCCCGTCACAAGCTTCTCCCGTTTTGTCACCTTCGGAGATTACCGCACAGGTGCAGGACAGTCTACTCGGCCACTCGCCCAATTATATCACCTATTCGCATGCTGCGCCCACCCGCATAGGCACGTATGGTAAAGATTACAACATAGCCCTATCCGTCAACCCGTATACCGGAGAAATTTATTCGGCCACTGACTACCTGCAGAACAATAAAGGAGACAAAGGTTTCGACTTCTGGTCGTTCATCGGTACAGGTCACAGATCACTCTGGCTACCGTGGAACATCGGGCGTCCGCTGGTAAATTACGGTACCCTGATATTCGCGATAACTCTTCTCACCGGATTAATAATCTGGTTTCCTAAAAGTAAAAGAGCAGCCAAAAACAGGTTTTGGTTCAACTGGAAAAAGAACAGTTCAACCAATCGTAAGATCATGGATCTACACAGCGTACTCGGGTTTTACATCTGTTTCTTCTTACTCGCAATCGCTTTTACAGGCATGGTGTGGGGCATCGAATGGTGGTCTAAAGGATTGTACAAGGTAACCACCGGAGGAAAAGATTTACCCGAACGGCAAGCAGTACAGTCGGATACGTTGAAAATAGATAGCTTGATGACACCGGAACTTGCGGTCGACTGTGTGTTTACGAAATTAATTACCGAGAACCCACAAGCATACGGCCTACGCATAAGTTATCCCGACTCAGCCAATAAAGCCTCAACCGTTCAGGCAACAGTCTACAAAAGCAAAGACACCTACTACAACGCCGATTATTACACATTCGACCGGTACAGCTTACAAGAAATCAAGTCAGCAGGACCTACAATGGGAAGTATGCAGATGCAAGTCCGGGAGATAAACTTCGTCGGATGAATTATGAAATCCATGTTGGTTCGATACTCGGCACACCCGGAAGAGTTTTAGCTTTCCTCGCAGCCCTGTTCGGAGCTAGCCTTCCTGTCACAGGAGCCTACATATTCATCAAACGAACTCGGAAAAAGAAGAAAAAGAAAAGTCGTACCCCCGATTTACAGTAAACCGGAGAGTTCAGGATTTAGGTTCATACTCGAATCCTGGACTCTTTTTCTATCTTCTCCCCTGCCTATTTAATACATTATATCCCCTACTGCGTATATTTATCGTTTCAAACGTAGATAAACAACGCACCTTCCTCAACCTTCAAAAAGTCCGATTCCGTACTCCTAGCTCTTTCGTATCAAGCCACTGTTACAGTTTTTATTAGCAACTATTTTCAGCCAAACAAAATATTACGTATCTTTGCCGCATGTTAAATACAAAACGTAATTCGGATTTGGTGTTTTAAACAATCTGTGCTTCTGATACAGGTTGTCCCTTCGTTACTCTCGGATAAGTCTTTTCGAGGGTAGTTCTTCTATTATTATAATTTTAGTTTTAATCTGCGTACAATGAGGATGGCATTGTTATGCCTTCACGTGTATGCTATATACATTAAGATAATGAGTAACGAAAATAAAACAATTCACGAATTCGATTTGAGTTTAATTTGCGACTATTTCTCAAACATGGAACGTCAAGGACCCGGAAGTCCTGAAGTAACCCTCAAAGCGCTTAGCTTCATTGATAATCTGACCGAACATTCCCGCATTGCCGACCTCGGTTGCGGTACGGGTGGACAGACTATGACCCTTGCCAAACATATTCAGGGAAAGATTACCGGACTCGATTTCTTTCCCGACTTTATCAAGATCTTCAATCACAATGCAGAGCAGTTAGGCGTGCAAGACCGGGTAAAAGGTATCGTCGGTTCGATGGATAACCTCCCTTTTCAAGATGAAGAGTTAGACCTGATCTGGTCGGAAGGAGCCATTTACAACATCGGCTTTGAACGGGGTTTGAAGGAGTGGCGTAAGTATTTGAAAACAGGCGGATATTTAGCCGTTTCTGAAAGTTCGTGGTTTACCGATGAACGTCCTGCGGAGATAAACAAGTTCTGGATGAATGCGTATCCTGAAATAGATACCATTCCCAATCAAGTAGCCAAGCTACAGAAAGCCGGCTATCTTCCCGTAGCTACCTTTATTCTACCGGAGACTTGTTGGACAGACCATTATATTGCTCCCAAAGTTACAGCCCAGCAGCTATTCCTGAATAAATATGCAGGTAATAAAGCGGCCGAAGAATTCGCAGCTCTTGAACTTTATGAGAACGAATTATACCGCAAGTATAAAGCGTTTTACGGCTATACATTTTTCATCGCAAAAAAGATCGAGCTATGATAAATCTAAACGCCTATGGTTGGAATGAGAAGTTAAACCAACTGAAACAAGAATCAGCATTTAAAACTCTTAGTCACGGCCGCGTATCCACCGTACACCGAACATGCTACGAGGTTATTTCCGTAAACGGACTCTTTCAGTGTGAGCTAACAGGAAGTCTAATGTATGGAAAGTCGGACTTTGAACTCCCTTGTACAGGCGATTGGGTGATTTTTCAACCATTCGACGACAACAAAGGGATTATCGTTGATCGTTTACCCCGTGAACGGATATTATATCGCAAGAAAAGCGGATCGGTTGCCGACAAACAAGCTTTTGCTTCGTATGTCGACAAAGCGTTTATTGTGCAAAGCTTGATGATAATTTCAATGTTCGCAGGGTAGAACGTTTCATGGTTCAAATATTGGAAGCAAACATCCATGCTGTATTGGTACTCAATAAAGCCGATTTGGATTTCGACAGACCGAAGATTGAGGAGCAAATGAAACATATTGCCCATCAGATGCCAGTGTTTTTCACAAGTATTCATCAACCTCAAACGATTCTCCGGCTACGGGAGTCTATATCAGAAGGCGAAACGATTGTGTTTGTCGGTTCTTCGGGCGTGGGGAAAAGTTCGCTGGTTAACGCGCTTTGCGAGAAATCGGTATTGCTTACATCCGATATAAGCCTCTCCACAGGGAAAGGCCGACACACTTCGACCCGACGTGAAATGGTCTTAATGGAAGGTTCGGGTGTTTTGATCGATACTCCGGGCGTTCGGGAATTCGGCTTAACGATCGATAATCCCGATTCGCTTGCTGAAATGCTAGAGATTTCGGACTATACAAGCTCGTGCCGTTTCAAAGATTGCAGTCATGTTAACGAACCCGGATGTGCTGTTTTAGAAGCAGTAGATAGCGGTACGTTAGACCGTAAAGTTTATGAAAGCTATTTGAAGCTCCGACGGGAAGCGTGGCATTTCTCTACCTCCGAACATGAGAAACGTAAAAAGGAGAAATCTTTTTCTAAACTCATAGACGAAGTAAAGAAGCGTAAGGCTAATCGCTAATTTCCAGTTGAAACAGTGCAGGTATTCTTTGAGTGGGAATATCTGCACTGCTATTATACAAAGAGCACTTTGCGCAATGATACAACACACTTATGACTTAGTCACTTTTTCGAATATCACTCAGTATATCAACTAATTGCAATGCGCCTTCTTTTTGACGATCATTTTATTCTGATGAGCGATAGCTAGTGCATACTTCCCCCAGAAACAGAGTGTTCAATTCACCAAATTAGCCTTTTTAGAACTGTATTATGCGTAACTATTAGTAGATTTAAGCAGTCATATTTCAGGTTTATTTCCTTTTATTTTCTGTTGCACATATTGTACGACGGCTGTTCCACATTATGTGGGACACGTGCTTCACAATATGTGAGTCAGCTGTTCCACAGTTGTGGAACAGGAAATATTATGGGTAAAGATGTCTTTTACTAGTTGTTTATTACTATCTGCCGAGGGATTTTTGTTAAGTGCACAGTCTTTGGAAATCGGAATTATCTATTGAGTAGATCAGTCTCAGAAAAGTAGACGCAATATATCGAACTATCAATCAATCGTTTATGGCAAAAAGTGATTATGACTAGATGCCTCTTTACATTTTGTCACTCGCTTAAATTGGGTATGTTACCGGTTAGTCCATCAGGATAGCCCATACCAATTACGAAAGCAAAATGCGATCACAAACTTCTCGAAGAAAGAAGCAATGAAGAAGGATAAATACACCTCAAATCTATGAGAGATACCTCAAAAAGAATGAGAGATAGGCCAAATAGGAAGCAAAAATGCGAGAAAATTATGAGAGATACCACTTTTGAAAAGCATCTCTCATTGTGTATAACATTGATTATCTGATGATTGATCAAAAAACAATGAGACCATGAGAGATAAAAACTTTTTTCTTTCTTGGAGAGAGAGGTTTTACGACGCAAAGCGGGAACATTTGACAGGGAAAAGCCCGCAAGTCTTTGAATAATTCCGCTATTCCAGCCAGCTTTTCATACGATCTGCACGATCCGAAAACAAACGTCTAAACGTTTATTTTAAGCACCCTGATCTTTTCACTGAAAGACCTCGATGTTTTTTTTAAAGATCTAGACGTTTATGGAGTACGCGCCTTGACTTTACCTGATTTCAGTTTGCTTGATTTAAGCCAACCGCTTCTTTCGGTATAATCAAGGACCAGACTTTATGCAATTGAGCACTTTACTTACTCTACGCAAGCGAATAAGTAACCATAGCCAAGCAATCAAGTAACTATAGTCGAGCAGTCAAGTAACTATAATCAAACACTCAATTTACGTTAGCTGAGCAGTCAACTTCTGTCAAAGACCTGCGAGGTTTGGGCAGCACCCGGAGCTTTTCAACCGGAGCTAAAAAAGGTTTGCCCGAATTCCCTAGGGGAACTCGGGCAAAGTAGCCTTCATTATTAGCGTTTAGACGAAAAGCCTTTTAAAATTCGCTGGTGAAGTGGAATTTAATATGCTTAAAGTCAATTTGTGCCATCTGGAGGACATAGCCGGAATCAGCTAGAAAAACATCTCTCCCCTCCCGGTCTTTGGCCATATACTGGTATTTACGTTTCTTAAATGCGTCCAGTTCTGCCGGGTCGTCACTCTCCACCCAACAAGCCTTATACAAGCTCAGCGGTTCCCAACGACAGGAAGCGTTGTACTCGTTCAATAGACGATACTGAATTACCTCAAACTGCAACTGTCCGACTGTACCAATGATTTTGCGTCCGTTGAACTGGTTAACAAACAACTGGGCAACCCCTTCGTCCATCAATTGATCGATTCCTTTCGCCAATTGCTTTTGCTTCATCGGATCGGAGTTCTCGATATACTTGAACATCTCCGGTGAGAAGCTCGGCAAACCACGGAAGTGAAGCATCTCTCCTTCGGTCAGCGTGTCGCCAATTTTAAAACTTCCATTATCCGGCAGACCAATAATGTCGCTGCAAAGGCTTCGTCAATGGTCGTTTTGCGCTGTGCCATGAATTGCGTGGGCGAAGAGAAACGCATGGTTTTGCCGTGACGTACATGCAGATAGGGCGCATTACGCACAAACTTACCGGAACAGACTTTACAGAAAGCAACGCACGAACGGTGATTCGGGTCGATATTGGCCGTAATCTTAAAGATAAAACCAGTAAACTTCGCTTCATTCGGTTCCACTTCACGTTCTTCAGCCTGTATAGGACGAGGACTTGGAGCAATTTCCACAAAGCAATCCAACAATTCCTGTACACCGAAGTTATTCAAAGCCGACCCAAAGAAAACAGGTGCGCATTCACCGGCAAGGTATGTATTCTCATCAAAGTCCGAGTAAACACCTTCAATCAGTTCAAGATCACCACGTAATTTATCGGCTAACGTTTTACCAATGCGGGAATCAAGTTCTTCGGTATGGATATCGACCTCTACCTTTTCAGTTACGACCTGTTTAGACGGCTGATAAAGATTCAGTTGCTCTTCATATATATTATATACGCCTTTGAAACGCGGCCCCTGTTCGATAGGCCATGATAACGGACGTACCTTAATCATAAGTTCTTCTTCGAGTTCATCAAGCAAGTCGAACGGATCTTTACCTTCGCGGTCGAGCTTGTTGACAAATATAATAACGGGGGTATTACGCATACGGCATACTTCCATCAGCTTACGGGTTTGTGTCTCCACCCCCTTCGCTCCATCGACTACAATAATAACGCTATCTACAGCGGTCAACGTACGGTAAGTATCTTCGGCGAAGTCCTGGTGTCCCGGTGTATCGAGGATATTGATTTTATAATCATGGTAGTCGAACTCCATCACGGAAGTCGTTACCGATATTCCACGTTGCTTTTCAATCTCCATCCAGTCGGAGGTTGCCGTCTTCTTGATTTTATTACTTTTCACCGCACCGGCTACCTGAATCTGTCCACCGAAGAGCAATAGCTTTTCGGTCAACGAGGTTTTACCGGCATCCGGGTGCGCGATAATGGCGAACGTACGCCGTCTTTTTATTTCTGTAATATCCGTCATTTAATTTTCGATATTTAATTTATCCAGGCATTGCACAAGGCTTTCTTCCCAATGGGGTATGTCAATGCCGAAAGTCTTTTTTATTTTAGTTTTGTCCAACACCGAGTAATGTGGGCGGTTTGCTTTTACCGGATAATCGGCTGTATGTAGGGGACTTACTTTACATGTCGTGATCCCGCTCAACCGATGGATAGCCAAGGTGAAATCGTACCAGGAGCAGACACCTTCATTGCTGAAATGGTAGACTCCGCGAACGATACCTTTATTTATAATTGTACAGATAGCCTGAGCAAGGTCGCCAGCATAGGTCGGTGTGCCGATCTGATCGAACACAACACCCAACGTTTCGCGCTCTTTACCTAAGCGAATCATCGTTTTCACAAAATTATTGCCGAATGTGGAATAAAGCCAGGCCGTACGGATGACCACTGCTTGTTCGCAAGCCTGCATCACTTCCTGCTCCCCTCCCAACTTGGTTGTGCCATAGATGGAGTTGGGACAAGGAGAGTCTGTTTCCAGATAAGGCACATGAGTAGTGCCGTCGAATACATAATCTGTAGATACTTGTATGATACCGGCTCCGTTCTGTTGCGCAACACGCGCCAATATGCCGGGAGCCACCCGATTCAGGGTATCACATAGTTCAGGGTTATCTTCTGCTTTATCTACCGCCGTGTAGGCAGCACAGTTGACAATCATCTCGATCTGATTTCCGCTAACAAAAGCCGACACCGCTTCTTCATCGCAGATATCCAGTTCTTGTATATCGGTAAAGTAATACGTATGCTGCGAATTATCTTTTGCTAGAATTCGCATCTCATTGCCAAGTTGTCCGTTGGCCCCAGTCACTAATATTCTCATTTAATCTTCCAGATTTAGTTCTCCTTTTTGATCCTTATCATAATAGTTGGCGAGCATGGAAAGAAAGTTGCTAATGGCTTCCATGGCTTTATGGGTGCCGTCGCTTATCTCTTTTTTCTGCAAACGCAGAAGTAACATACCATATAATGCCTCGAAACAGGTTTCCAATTCCGGTTCTTCTTTGTGCCCGCTTTTAGCACGCAGCTCTACTATGAAAGGAAGAGCCTTGAAGTAAGCGGCACTGAAAAAGGGAAACTTAGGACTGGATATCAAACGGTTATTCAGTTCAGTCAGATTGATTATCACATTCCGATTGATCTGCAAATGCCCTTTTTCGCGGACTCCTTCTTCAACCATCATGGTCAACAAATTGGTATACCATTCACGCAAGTCCGGGCGTTGTTCTTCCGGATAACGAGCAATCACATGCTGCTCGATTTGTTCCATATCGCACCGATTGGCACGAAGCAGGTCTTCTTCCTGCCACATGTAAATGAGATACTCTGCTATATTTCTCTCTTTCAGTTGTTGTGCTATTTGATTCATGTTTTCTCTGATTTAATAAAGCGACTCACCTAAGAATGTGAATATCAACCCCGCTACCGACACCAATATTACAATTCCCCCGATTATGCGATTTAACAACCAAATGCCACGCAAATTAAACTTCGTACGTACTTTATTAACAAAATAAGTGATTCCGAACCACCATGACAAGGCCCCTAAAGCGATCGCAAAGTAGCCCGTTATTTCCTCAAACACTAACACACCGGGCTGCACGAATGCAAAACGGGCGAAAAGTCCGATAAATAAAAAGATGATTAATGGATTGGAAAGTGTGACGGCAAACGCCGTTATAAAGTTATGGAAATAAGTTCCTTTACTGGAAGAAGCTGGACGAATAGACTGAACCGGATTGCTGCGAAAGGTGTAAATACCAAAAAGGAATAGCATAATACTGCCCAGTAATTGTAAATAGAAAATGTTTTTATTGATATAGTCGAACACAAAGCTCATGCCATAGCCAGTCAGCAAAGCATAAGCAATATCGCTCAAAGAGGCTCCTAAACCTGTTACGAAGCCATACCAGCGGCCTTTATTAAGGGTGCGCTGTATGCAAAGAACCCCTACCGGACCCAGTGGCGCGGACACGACAACTCCGATAATAAATCCTTTTACTAATATATCAAATATCGTTTCTATCTGAATCATGTCGCAAATATCGCACTTTTTTATGATACGGGAATAGGTTATTAACGTTTTTTCGATTCGAGCTTGACAAATTCATACTTTTATATCGGAAGCAATACGATTTTGTTTATCTTTGCACACAGAAAAATCTGTAAATTCAAAATAGACACATGATTCTTTTTTTCAGAACCCCTTCCAAGAGCGTGATTGCCGTAGAGAGTAATCAACCGCTCATCTCAGACGATAGTAATAAACTCTGCTGGCTTTTTGGCGAAGCTGTGACGGAAAGTGAAGAAAACTTGAAAGGCTACTTCGTTGGACCACGTCGCGAAATGATCACTCCCTGGAGTACAAACGCGGTAGAAATCACCCAGAACATGGGGATTGAAGGACTTAGCCGCATTGAAGAGTATTTCCCGGTTCAAGACGAAAACGCCGATTACGACTCCATGTTGCAACGCATGTACAAAGGGCTTAATCAGGAAATATTCACAACAAACCGGCAACCGGAACCAATCCTTTACATCGATAATCTAGAGGTGTATAATGAGAAAGAAGGACTGGCATTGTCGGAAGAAGAAATGGACTATCTGAAGAAGATGGAAAACGATTTGGGACGTAAACTTACTGACTCAGAGGTTTTCGGATTCGCCCAAATTAACTCCGAACACTGTCGCCATAAAATATTTGGTGGTACGTTCATCATCGATGGAGTTGAGCAGGAATCGTCTTTATTCCAATTAATCAAGAAGACAACTCAGGAAAACCCCAATAAGATCATTTCTGCCTATAAAGACAATGTGGCTTTTGCAGAAGGCCCGGTTATTGAGCAATTCGCTCCGGCAGATCATTCTAAACCCGATTTTTTCCGGATTAAAGAAATCAAAAGCGTTATCTCGCTAAAAGCGGAAACTCATAACTTCCCTACAACTGTTGAACCGTTCAACGGAGCTTCAACCGGTACAGGTGGTGAGATTCGTGACCGTATGGCGGGCGGTAAAGGCTCATGGCCGATTGCCGGTACTGCTGTGTACATGACTTCGTATCCGCGTACTGAAGAGGGACGCGAATGGGAAGATATACTACCGGTTCGGGAATGGTTATATCAAACTCCGGAACAGATCTTAATAAAGGCTTCTAACGGTGCATCCGACTTCGGTAACAAATTCGGCCAACCGCTGATTTGTGGTTCCGTATTGACATTTGAACATGCGGAAAACGAGGAAGAATATGCCTATGACAAAGTTATTATGCTTGCCGGTGGAGTGGGTTATGGCGCTGAACGCGACTGCCTGAAAGGTAAACCGGAAGTAGGTAATAAAGTAGTGGTTATCGGAGGGGATAACTACCGCATTGGACTGGGTGGCGGTTCGGTTTCTTCGGTTGACACCGGACGCTATAGCAGCGGTATCGAACTAAATGCCGTACAGCGTGCGAATGCTGAGATGCAGAAACGGGCGAACAATGTAATTCGCGCGCTTTGCGAAGAGGATGTGAATCCGGTTGTATCCATTCATGATCACGGTTCTGCCGGACACGTCAACTGCTTATCGGAATTGGTAGAAGAAAGTGGCGGTTTGATCGACATGAGCAAATTGCCTATCGGAGACAAAACATTGTCAGCTAAAGAAATCATCGCGAATGAAAGTCAGGAGCGTATGGGATTACTTATTAAAGAGGAAGCTCTGGATCATGTTCGCAAGATTGCCGAACGCGAACGGGCACCGATGTATGTGGTTGGCGAAACGACAGGCGATCATCACTTCTCTTTCCAACAAGCCGATGGCGTACGTCCGTTTGACTTGGCTGTAGACCAAATGTTCGGTTCTTCTCCGAAAACATATATGATCGACAAGACTGTGGAGCGTCATTATAAGATGCCTGAGTATGAATTGTCGAAACTTCATGAATACTTAACGAATGTATTGCAGCTTGAAGCTGTGGCATGTAAAGACTGGCTAACGAATAAGGTAGACCGCTCTGTAACAGGCCGGGTAGCTCGTCAGCAATGCCAGGGCGAACTTCAGTTGCCTCTGAGCGACTGTGGAGTTGTAACACTGGACTATCGGGGAGAAAAAGGAATCGCTACTTCGATTGGCCATGCTCCGCAAGCTATTTTGGCGAACCCGGCAGCAGGATCTATTCTTTCTGTTTCTGAATCGCTTACCAATTTAATATGGGCTCCGCTAGTTGATGGCATGGACAGCATTTCTCTTTCTGCCAACTGGATGTGGCCATGCCGCTCACAAGAGGGTGAGGATGCTCGTTTGTATACGGCGGTAAAAGCGCTGAGCGACTTCTGCTGTGCACTGCAAATCAATGTTCCTACCGGAAAGGACTCGTTGTCAATGACTCAGAAATATCCGAATGGCGAGAAGGTGATTTCTCCGGGAACGGTTATCGTATCTGCCGGAGCTGAAGTTTCAGACGTTAAGAAGGTTGTTTCTCCGGTATTAGTGAATGATGAAAAAACAACGCTTTATCATATCGACTTTAGCTTTGACTCACTGAAACTCGGTGGTTCTGCTTTCGCACAATCATTGGGCAAAGTAGGTAACGAGGTTCCTTGTGTACAGGACTCGGAGTATTTCCGCGACGCATTCTTGGCTGTACAAGAATTGGTTCACAAGGAACTGATTCTAGCCGGCCATGATATTTCAGCCGGTGGTCTGATTACGACCCTGCTCGAAATGTGCTTCGCCAATGTGGAAGGTGGATTGGATATCAACCTCAACCAGATTAAGGAAAATGACCTTGTGAAGGTTTTGTTTGCAGAAAATCCGGGTATTGTTATCCAGATCAGCGACAAGCACAAAGAGGAAGTTAATAAGATATTGGAAGAAGCAGGTGTGGGATATGTCAAATTGGGTAAACCAACCGACGAACGCCACATTCTCGTGACTAAAGAGGATGCTACTTACCAATTTGGTATCGATCATATGCGTGATGTATGGTACTCTTCTTCTTACTTGCTCGACCGCAAGCAATCGATGAATGGTTGTGCCAAGAAGCGTTTTGAAAACTATAAGATGCAACCTTTAGAGCTAGCTTTCATGCCGGAGTTCAAAGGAAAGCTTTCACAATATGGGCTTGACGCAGGCCGTCGGACTCCAAGTGGCATCCGTGCTGCCGTTATCCGTGAAAAAGGATCGAACAGTGAACGTGAAATGGCCTACGCACTTTACCTAGCAGGTTTTGATGTGAAAGATGTCACGATGACAGATCTCAGCAGCGGTCGTGAGACTTTGGAAGACGTCAACATGATTACGTATGTAGGCGGATTCTCCAACTCCGACGTTTTAGGTTCTGCCAAGGGCTGGGCCGGTGGTTTCTTGTATAACCCGAAAGCTAAAGAAGCGCTTGATAAATTCTATGCGCGTGAAGATACACTTTCGCTAGGTATTTGTAACGGCTGTCAGTTGATGATCGAACTGGGACTTATCAACCCCGAACATGAGAAGAAGAGCAAGATGCTTCACAATGATTCGCATAAGTTTGAATCAGAGTTCACCAGTGTCACCATTCCAACAAACCGTAGCGTAATGTTCGGTTCGTTGAGCGGAAGCAAGATCGGTGTATGGGTAGCTCACGGTGAAGGTAAATTCTCTCTTCCGTATGACGAGAGCAAATATAATGTTGTAGCCAAATACAACTACGATGAATATCCGGGCAATCCGAATGGATCGGATTATTCGATCGCTGCATTGGCTAGCGCAGATGGACGCCACTTGGCTATGATGCCACACCCGGAACGTTCGATTCTTCCTTGGCAAAACGGATATTATCCGACTGACCGAGTAAAGAACGATCAAGTAACTCCGTGGATGGAAGCATTTGTCAACGCTCGCCGCTGGATCGAAGGCAAGGTAAAATAACCTTTTCTTCTGTAAAATAAATAAAGACTGCTACTTTGATTGCTCTCCGAAATGTGAGATTAAATACTCCCGGAGACCAATCAAAGTAGCAGTCTTTTATTTTCCTCCGTCTACACCTCCCCCGATGCGTAGACAAAATATGGATTGGAAATATTTCTCAACAAATAAACGCACTAAGCCTTACCCTAAAGCGTCGCAATCGCTTTAAAACAATGCGTATCCTTATCTTCCTCTAAAATTTTGCATATCCAAAAAATCTTCTTACTTTTGTAAATCTCCCCCCTCAAAATAGAACAAGATTTATTAATCCTAAAGTTCCTGTTAATATGAAAAAATGGATTTTTCTTTTCTTGCTAGCCCCTCTAATGTGCTTAGCACAAACTTATCAATACTTGGGGGTAGAAGACGGGCTGAGCAATCGAAGGGTATACTATATCCAAAAAGATTCCGTAGGCTATATGTGGTTTCTGACTCACGAAGGAATCGATCGTTTTAACGGCAAAGAGTTTAAACGGTATCAACTAATGGATGGCAATCAGGAAGTAAATTCGTTGCTGAACTTTAATTGGCTATATATCGATAAGGAAGGTACTTTGTGGGAAGTTGGCCGAAAAGGAAGAATCTTTCGGTATGACCGCCTGCACGACCATTTTGAACTCGTTTACAAATTACCGGAAAACAGCGATCAGCAAATACCGTCCCTGACAAGCTACAGTTGGATCGACGAAGCAAATAATATATGGCTGTGCAATGAAGACAGTCTGTTCTTCTATAATATTCCTACGCAAAAGGTAACCAAGATAAAGAACAAAATAGGTGAAGTCATTACCAATGTTAAACAGCTGGATCAAACCCATTTTTTCGTTGGAACAGAAAAGGGGGTTCATTACGCTCAACTAAACAAACAGAAGCAATCACTAACCTCGCTTAAGAAACTGACGAGCGGAATATTACCGATCAATGAACTGTATTTCGATGGTAAAACCGGGAAATTATTTATTGGTACGTTTCAACAGGGTATTCTTGTTTATGACAGTCATACGCAAAAGATTATTCAGCCTCAACATTTCCTGAGCGATATAAATGTTTCGAAAATCAAACCGCTCAATGAGAAGGAGCTGTTAATAGCCACGGACGGAACCGGAATCTATAAGATAAACACAGATACCTATCAAATAGAACCCTATATTGTTGCTGACTACAACCGTTACAATGAAATGAATGGCAATAGCATCAACGATATTTATATAGATGATGAAAAGCGTATCTGGATGGCAAACTACCCGATAGGAATTACAATACGCAACAATCAATATTCAAGTTATACCTGGATCAAACATTCGATCGGCAATAAACAGTCGTTGCTGAATGATCAGGTTAATTCAATCATCGAAGATTCTGATGGCGATTTATGGTTTGGTACGAATAATGGTATCAGCCATCTGAATAATAAAACAGGAATATGGAATTCTTACCTAAGTAATTTTGAGCAGGCTCGAAAGAACAAGAATCAGATATTCACAACTTTGTGTGAGGTCTCTCCGGGTATCATCTGGGCAGGAGGATACGGTCCGTATATCTATCAGATTAACAAATCAAGTGGAGCTATCCAGTTTATAACTCCCAATAAGTTTATCAACAAAAACGTTCCTTCGGATAAGTATATACAGAAGATCCTAAAAGATTCGCAAGGCGACATCTGGATTGGAGGTTATTATAATCTTCAACGCATCAACTTCCAAAATAAAGAGACACGTATTTACGAAGGTTTGAATTCAATCACCACCATCATCGAAAAGAACGAGAAAGAGATGTGGATCGGCTGTGCCACGGGTGTCTATACATTAGACAAAAGGACCGGAAAATTTGAACGAATCAAACTCAACGAAGAATCTACCTATATATATAGTTTGTACGCTGACAAAACCGGCCTGCTATACATCGGTACGAGTGGTTCCGGACTATTCATATACAGTCCGCAAACCAAACTATTCGCTAACTACAATACGGATAATTGTACCCTGATATCGAACAACATCTACACGATTTTATCTGCCAACGACAATGAGATACTTATAAGCACCGAAAGCGGCTTAACCAGTTTTTATCCGGACCAAAAGATATTCCATCATTGGACCAAAGAGATGGGATTGACTTCGACCCAATTCAACGCTGTATCGGGTACGCTACGCAAAAACAATAATTTCATTTTTGGTGGTAACAACGGAGCGGTTGAATTCAACAAGAACAGGAAATTGCCTCATCAGTATTCTTCCAAGATGATATTCAGTGACTTCAAGCTATTCTATCAAACGATTTATCCGGGATCACCGGGTTCCCCCCTATCCAAGGATATCAACGAAACGAAACTCTTGGAACTGAAATACAACCAGAACATCTTTTCAATACAGGTTTCATCGATTAACTATGATTATCCAACCAACATTTTATACTCGTGGAAGTTGGAAGGGTTTTACGAAGAGTGGAGTAAGCCGAGCACGGAAAATACGATTCGGTATACCAACTTGGCTCCGGGAAAATATACACTATTCGTACGTGCAGTCTCGAACGAAGATAAACGAATGACACTGGAAGAAAGAAGTATCGATATTATTGTCGCACAACCGTTCTGGCTGTCTTTCTGGGCGATACTCATTTATACGATTATCATAATACTGATTGCAATAACTGCCTTGCGTATCTATATACTCCGTAAACAACGTAAAGCTTCCGATGAGAAAATAGACTTCTTCATCAATACGGCACACGACATCCGAACACCATTGACGCTAATCAAAGCTCCTCTGGAGGAGATGCAGGAGAAAGAAGACTTAAGCCAAGAGGCTGTTGTTAATATGAATACAGCTTTGCGAAATGTCAATGCACTGTTGCGTCTGACAACAAACCTGATCAACTTCGAACGTGCGAATATATATTCATCCGAATTGTATGTATCGGAACAGGAGTTGAATACATTCATGACCGGCATATTCAATGTATTTATGCCGTATGCCAAGGTCAGACATATCAACTTTACGTATGAAAGCAACTTCCGCTACTCAAACGTGTGGTTCGACAAAGAAAAAATGGAGTCGATCATGAAAAACGTTATATCAAACGCTTTGAAGTACACCTTGGAAAATGGAACTGTGCATATATTCGTCAGCGAAAGCAGTGATTCGTGGAGTGTTGAAGTGAAAGATACCGGAATCGGTATTCCGGCTCATGAGCAGAATAAGCTTTTCAGGCTACACTTCCGGGGAGGTAATGCAATCAATTCCAAGATTACAGGAAGCGGAATCGGATTGATGCTCGTCGGACGGTTGGTGAATTTACACAAAGGTAAGATTAGTCTGAATAGTGTGGAGAACCAAGGTTCGTTAATCAAAATAACGTTCCCTAAAGAGATCAAAAATGCTCGTAGAGCAGTGAGCACAGTTATAAAGGAAACAGAAATAGACAGTTCACATTTAGACAATATACCGTCCAAGGCCATCTATCAAAGCATGCAACAGAAGCAGAATGCGAATAATATGCATATATTGGTCGTGGAGGATAACGATGAATTGCGGAATTATCTTCTGCAAACATTATCGGAACTTTATGCGGTACAGACTTGTACCAACGGTAAAGAAGCGGTGGAGCTACTTAAAGATTATAAACCGGATTTGGTTATTTCGGATATTATGATGCCGGAGATGCCGGGCGATGAATTATGCGTCTTCATCAAGAATAACATTGAGACATCACACATCCCTGTTATCTTGCTTACCGCACTGAATGAGGACAAGAATATATTGTCGGGACTCGAGAGCGGAGCGGATGAGTATGTAATCAAGCCATTCAATATAGGTATATTAAAAGCAACAATCGCCAATCTGTTGACTAACCGGGCACTTTTACGTCAGAAGTATGCGGATATCAAATTTGAAGAAGAAGAGCAAACCGATCAACACATCAACAGTACTAAAGATATTGATTGGAAGTTCATTGCGTCCGTACGCCGGAATATTACAGACAATATAAACAATCCGGCATTGACGGTAGATTTCTTAGCGGGTTTAATGAACATGAGCCGTACCAGCTTCTATAATAAGATAAAAGCCCTAACCGATCAGGCACCGGGAGACTATATCCGGCTGATCCGATTGAATAAGGCGGTACAGCTACTCAAAGAAGAAACCTATACAGTAACTGAAATCGCTGAGATGACTGGGTTCAACGATGCCAAATATTTCCGCGAAGTATTCAAGAAACAATTTAATACAACTCCCAGCAAGTATTGGAAAGAGAAAAAGGAATGATTGTTTATTTCAAATCATTCCGCAGGAAGACTTTATGCACTTAGTAGTCACCTTGCAATCATCCCGAACATATTGAGTTATACATACAAAATCAGCCGGATAAAAGAGGGATCTACCCTTTCTTATCCGGCTGTTTCTATCATACTTAATCGAGTGATTCTTATAATTTCACCTTCTTACTTACTGATTTGGACTCGTTGTGAAGACGGTCAAGTGCAGTTACGACATAACGGTATTTCGTTTTGCCGTCATCGTAAGGCAGCTTATAAAAGCTATCACGTGTAATAGCCACAATATGTGACGGATCTTCAAGGTTTACTTTTTCTTTGCCTTCAAAGCGATAGACTACATATTGAATAGCTTTATCCATTTCGGCTTCAGCTTTCGGAGCTGTCCAGAAAAGGATATATCCATCTTCCGTCCACACCTTCTTCACCTTACGTACTTTATCCGGTGCTTTATTATCTATGAAGTCGAACGTGGGCACCAGAGCCGGATACTTGTGATAGCTTGTCATCAACGCATCCCGGTATCTACCCTGATTTTCAACGACCGCTGCTGCGTACCATTGACAACTTCCTCCAATTGTTTGGTAAGCGCGCTGTAAAGCCATCTTCCGAGGAAGCTGGTTCATAGCCGGATTTTGTGGATCGGCATTCTGAATGGTATTTGGAACCGACTGACCGATAAACAGAGGACGGTTTCCGGTATTCTTAGCCCACCACTTAATCAGGGTTTCATAATCGGCAGCTTTATGGCCGATCTCCCAATAAATCTGTGGAATGTTATAGTCTACCCATCCTTCGCGTGCCCACAACAACACATCGGCATACAAATCGTCATAGTTCTGTAAACCATTGGTATTGCTGCCCAACGGATCGCTTTTCTGATTACGGTAGATGCCGAAGGGGCTGATACCGAACTTCACCCAAGGCTTCACACCGCGAATGGTTTCGTGAATCTTTTTAATCAGGATATTAACATTGCTACGTCTCCAATCACCTCTATTACTAAATCCGCCTCCATAACGAGCAAAGCTGGCATTATCGGGGAATTCCACTCCCTTAATGGGGTACGGATAGAAGTAGTCGTCCATGTGAATGGCGTCGACATCATAACGGGAAACAATATCGGTAATAATCTTGCAAATATAATCGCGGCTTTCGGGAAGCGCGGGGTCAAAAAACAATTGATCGCCATAGGTTACAAACCATTCGGGATGCTCGTTATAAATATGCATCGGTGCCAATGAGTTCTTCAGTGAGGTCTTGACACGATAGGGATTAATCCAGGCATGAAACTCCATATTACGTTTATGGCACTCTTCGATCATAAACTGCATCGGGTCCCATAAAGGAGAAGGCATCTGCCCTTGAACTCCTGTCAGGTAGCGACTCCAAGGTTCGTACTGGGAAGCGTATAAAGCATCGGCTTCCGGACGTATCTGGAAGATAATAGCATTAATGCCTGCCTCCTGAAGAGAGTTTAACTGACTGACAAGTATTTGTTGCAAACGTTGAGTGGGAATACCCCGAAACTGTCCGTTAACAGCTTGTATCCATGCACCCCGGAATTCCCGTTTGGGAGCCATATTGGTTGTAGGCACTTGTGCTTCTACTCCTAGAACACAAAGAAAAGCCAACAGAAAAAGATAGTTTTTCAGATTCACCATAGTTCTTAAATCGTAATAATGTGACGCAAAGATAATACAAACTCTCGATAAATTCGCTAACTTTGCCGCCTACCATAAAAAAGAAGTATTTTATGTCTGAACGCAACTATATATCAATCAAAGGAGCTCGGGTTAATAACTTAAAAAACATAGATGTAGACATCCCCCGCAACAAACTTGTTGTCATTACCGGACTGTCCGGATCGGGTAAATCTTCGTTGGCTTTCGATACTTTATATGCCGAAGGACAACGCCGATATGTGGAGAGTCTCAGCAGCTATGCCCGCCAGTTCCTAGGGCGAATGAGTAAGCCGGAATGTGATTTCATCAAAGGAATCCCTCCTGCCATTGCCATCGAACAAAAAGTAAATAGCCGCAACCCGCGTTCTACTGTGGGTACCTCCACTGAAATTTACGAATACCTACGCTTACTTTATGCCCGTATAGGCAAGACTTTTAGTCCGGTAAGCGGTCAGGAAGTAAAGAAGCATTCGACCGAAGACATTGTCAATTGCATGCTTTCGTATCCGGAAGGAACTAAATATGCGGTATTGACTAGCTTGTCACGCGCATTCTCTCAGGAGGAAACAGAGAAAGAAGTTCTCCAGAAATATATACTGATGGGATTTACCCGATTGGATATTAACGGAGAAGTGAAACGAATTGAAGACTTGCTAACTTCTAAAGAGTCCGTCTTATCAGAAAAGGATGAGATTATGCTCTTGGTAGACCGCATGGCGGTAGCTACTACGAAAGACGCAATCAGCCGCTTAACCGACTCCGCCGAGACAGCTATGTATGAAGGAGATGGTACCTGTATGCTTCGTTTCTACCTACCGGATGGAGAAACTAAGTTGCATACTTACAGCACCAAATTCGAAGCGGATGGGATTACATTTGAGGAGCCTAACGACCAGATGTTCTCATTCAACTCTCCAATCGGTGCCTGCCCTGTATGCGAAGGATTCGGTAAAGTTATCGGCATTGACGAGCATCTCGTTGTTCCGAACCGTTCATTGACAATCTACGACGGAGCAATTGTTTGCTGGCGTGGTGAGAAGATGGGTGAATGGAAAGATGCGTTGATCCATAATGCTGCCAAATTCGACTTCCCCATCTTTACGCCCTATTTTGAACTGACGGACGCGCAACGACGTGTGCTTTGGGAAGGAAACCAATACTTCCAAGGTATTAATGATTTCTTCAAAATGCTGGAAGAAAATCAATATAAGATTCAATACCGTGTGATGTTGGCACGCTATCGGGGGAAAACTCTTTGCCCGCAATGCCACGGAACGAGACTCAAACCGGAAGCAGGCTATGTACGGGTTGAAGGTAAAAGCATCTCGGAACTGGTTGATCTTCCGATTATCGAACTTCAAAAGTTCTTCGACAGCATGCAACTCGATCAGCATGACACGGATGTGTCCCGCCGTATCTTAATCGAAATCAATAGCCGCATCCGTTTCCTGCTTGACGTCGGACTGGGCTACCTGACGCTAAACCGACTCAGCAACTCGCTTTCGGGTGGTGAAAGTCAGCGTATCAATCTGGCAACTTCATTGGGTAGTAGCCTCGTAGGTAGCCTTTATATTCTGGACGAACCCAGTATTGGTCTGCATAGCCGGGATACCGATCGATTAATACGGGTTTTACGGCAGTTGCAGGAGTTGGGCAATACGGTTGTCGTAGTGGAACATGATGAAGAAATTATCCGTGCGGCAGATTATATCATAGATATCGGTCCGAATGCCGGGCGACTTGGTGGCGAAGTAGTATACCAAGGCGATATGAAAGATCTCCAGAAAGGCACCAATAGTCATACGGTGCGTTATCTACTGGGCGAGGAAGAGATTCCGGTCCCCGACAACCGCCGGCCGTGGAACAACTACATCGAACTGAAAGGGGCTCGCGAGAATAACCTGAAAGGCGTTGATGTACGCTTCCCATTGAATGTAATGACGGTAGTGACAGGTGTATCCGGTTCCGGAAAAAGTACATTGGTACGAGATATTTTCTTCCGGGCATTGAAACGTGAATTGGATGAATGCAGTGACCGTCCGGGTGAGTTTGCTCCATTGGAGGAAGTCTGCGCGACCTGCGCAATGTGGAGTTTATAGACCAAAACCCGATTGGTAAATCATCACGTTCCAACCCGGTAACCTATATCAAAGCATACGATGAGATTCGTAAATTATGGGCTGATCAACCTTTAGCCAAGCAAATGGCTTATACCCCAGGATTCTTTAGTTTCAATAGCGAGGGCGGACGTTGCGAAGAGTGTAAAGGTGAGGGTACAATCACTGTTGAGATGCAGTTCATGGCCGACTTGGTGTTGGAATGTGAATCTTGCCACGGAAAACGGTTCAAATCGGATACGCTGGAGGTGAAGTTTCACGATAAGAACATTTTCGATGTATTGGAAATGACAGTTAATCAGGCCGTCGAATTCTTCACAGAGCACGGACAAAAGAAAATAGTCAAGAAACTTCTCCCCTTACAAGATGTGGGATTGGGATATATCAAGTTGGGACAAGCTTCCTCTACCCTATCCGGTGGAGAGAATCAGCGTGTTAAACTGGCTTTCTACCTGAGTCAGGAGAAAGCAGATCCTACCATGTTTATTTTTGATGAACCGACTACCGGATTACATTTCCACGATATTCGTAAGTTATTGGACGCTTTTGATGCACTGATCCGCCGCGGACATACGATCGTCATTATCGAACACAACATGGATGTGATTAAATGTGCGGACTATGTGATCGACTTAGGACCGGAAGGTGGAGATAAAGGAGGTAATCTGGTTGCAGCAGGAACACCCGAAGAGGTTGCCGCCTGCGGAGCAAGCTATACCGGGCAGTTCCTGAAAGAAAAACTAGCTTCACTCTAAAAAGATAGAAGTCTCAAAACGAAAGCTCTCCCTGTTTTGTATATAAACAAACAGGGAGAGCTTTCGTTTAAAGTATGGTTTAGAAGTAGAGACCGAAGCCCAACTTGACACCGAAACGTGACATATCCGTATCGTTGAAACGCCATTTATAGTAAACAGCCGGTTCGATAGTTACCGTACGGGAAAGAAAGAACGCATAACCGCCTTCAATTCCAAGACCCCAATCGGTTTGATGATTTCCACCACTCCAATGAAAACGATTCCAGTCTAATCCGGCTCCCAAATACACACCGGTAGTATTGAAATAAAAGCGCGCACCTGTACCTAAAGTATACTCATCTACCGGTTTCGACCAGTCGGCTCCCACATTAATCATTAACGCAATGCCATCGGCCAAGAAGTTACCTGCTTGTACTCCCATACCAAATTTAGCCTTATCATTTTTACTATACGAGAAGTCCATCCCCGATATAGAAGGATTAACAATCCACGTACCTTTTTCGAATTGTGCTTGAGCAGCCAAAGAGACTACCAACAGACAAATAGCCACAGCTAATTTCTTCATACATTTACTTTTTAAAGTGATTAATTTGTTCGCCTTTCTTGCGACGTTCACGCAGCTGTTCTTTCTTGCGAAGCACCAACCAAAGCAACAGGACTATAACATAGGCTCCTGCCACCGTCAGGTATTTCTCCGTTTGACCTACTTCTGTATTACGGGGTAGTAGATAGGCAGCCGACGCAGATACATAAATTAGGAATGCAACCGCAATCCCTGTCGATTTTTTTATTTTCCTTTTCATTCAGATAATCTTCAAGTTTTGTTTTTGCTCAAACCAGCGGTGACGATCACGCAAACAAAATACGGATATCGCCAGCGTGCGTTGTTGTTTTTAATGACACAAATGTAACATAATCTCACGGAACCACACAACAATACCGACACTTTTGCTAACTTTGCGGGGATTTAAAACAAAAAAAGAGAGGATATGCGCCGATACATTTGCATTCTTTTACTACTGCTCTGCCTGGCAACAATTGAGGCACAACCCAAATATGAAGTCCGTGCAGCATGGGTAACAGCAGTATATGGACTAGACTGGCCGCGTACACGCGCAACAACTCCCGCTACTATCCAGAAGCAAAAAGATGAGTTGATCGATATCCTCGACAAGCTAAAGACCGCCAATTTCAATACGGTGCTATTCCAAACACGCACACGCGGAGATGTACTATATCCCTCCAATATCGAGCCATTCAACTCTATTCTGACCGGAAAAGTAGGAGGAAATCCGGGTTACGACCCTTTGGCTTTTGCCGTTGAAGAGTGCCATAAACGAGGCATGGAGTGTCACGCATGGATGGTTACTATCCATTGGGTAACAAAAAGCATGTTGCTTCACTGGGCAATCAATCGGTAACAAAGCGCGTGAAAGATATCTGTGTACCGTACAAGAACGAATACTTCCTCAATCCCGGACACCCCGGAACGAAAGAGTATCTGATGAAACTCGTACGCGAGGTAGTGGATCGTTATGATGTGGACGGAGTTCACTTCGATTACCTGCGCTATCCCGAACACGCTCCGCTCTTCCCTGACAAATATGACTTCCGCCGGTATGGCAAAGGCCGCACGCTGGATCAGTGGAGAAGAGACAATCTGACGGAAATCGTTCGGTATATATATAAAGGTGTAAAAGCCGTCAAGCCTTGGGTAAAAGTCAGTACCTGCCCGGTTGGCAAGTACAAAGACACTTCCCGCTATTCTTCGCGGGGATGGAATGCTTACTATACGGTGTACCAAGATCCGCAGGGATGGTTGGGTGAAGGTATTCAGGACCAAATCTATCCGATGATGTATTTCCAAGGCAATAGCTTTTATCCGTTTGCACTCGATTGGCAAGAACAGAGCAATGGCCGTCAGGTTATTCCGGGGCTCGGCATTTATTTCCTTCATCCCGACGAAGGGAAATGGACACGTGACGAGGTAGACCGTCAAATCAACTTTATCCGCAAACAAGGTATGGCGGGTGAAGGGCATTACCGAGTAAAATACGTGATGGATAATACACAAGGGATTTATGACGAACTGGTAGATAACTTCTATGCCTACCCTGCTCTGCAACCTCCCATGCCTTGGCTCGACAAAGTAGCACCCTCCGCTCCCACCGAGTTAAAAGTTATTCCGATTGAAAGCGGATATACCGAACTGACGTGGAAGCCCAGTACGGATAACGACGCACAGAATGCACCGATGTATGTGATTTATGCGTCGAATGAATATCCGGTGGACATTACCCGATCGGAAAATATCCTCGCACAAAGCATCCGGACAACGAGTTATACCTATGCCCCTATCCTTCCGTGGACAACCCTGAAACATTTTGCTGTTACTGCCATCGATCGGTATGGCAATGAAAGTGTCGCCCTACAAGAGAAGTAATAATACAGTAAATCTATCTTTTGTAAGCCTCTTCCTCCCGATATGTGTCGAACATTACAACCAGCGTTTCGTTCCATACATATATTTCTTTGGCTATGTGACCAGAATTCTGTGTTTTATAAAGAAGCAATAGTGTCGCATATCCTTACGTGATAAGCATCCCTGCCAAAAGTAGTAAAGATTGACGACAAATCAAGAAACTGGCAGAAAACAGAACCTTAAAGTTATTTATATTATATATATTTGATTCATACCATAAAATAAAGGTTGGACTCATTATATAAAATACGAACTTTAAAAACAACAATTATGAAAAAAAACAATTATTTATTTCTATCTAGGCTACTACTTGCCTTTATTATCAGTGCATGTTCTAGTGACTCAGAAACTACGATATCAAATCGGACTTCAATAGATAAAAATGAAATTTCATTCTACTCGGAAGCTCTAAAGAGACCAGAATTATTTCACATAAATAAGAATATAGACACGCTCACCACCTGGGGATTTTACATTCAAACACCAGGAGGAGGAGGAGGCTCATACAAACAGCTCCAATACTCTTCTAGCGGCGTCTGGAGAGATGTAGAAATTTCCTACTACCCTGACATCTGTGTGAAAAAAAAAGGATTTCCATATGGTGATACATATTTCAGAGCGCGTACCCTAGCCGAATTAAAATTTGCTAAAGTAGAAAATCCCTCAATATTTGAAGCATCTCCATGGTCTGAATCTTTACGTGCTATAAGCCACTTATTAGAAGATGGAACTCCATTAACAGAAAGAGATATTGTTGTCCAACTAAACTTCATTTTCGAAACAAAAACCGGAATCGGCCTAATAGAATCGGAAATGTTTAATAAGTTCAAGGCTGAATTGATAGTTAACAACAAACGCTATCCGATAACGACCTCTTTTTCCACAGATCAACGCAATGGATGCAGATATACATATAATTATTCAACTCAAAAGGGTTCTCAAGGAGGGGGAGGATATCATATTGCATTAGATATTATAGATTATTGTAATCACGATTTTATGTCTTTCCCTTCAGCATCATATAGCTTTACTGTTTTTGACGATGCTACAACAATGACGCCATTATATTCCTATAATTTTAATGTCACTGTAATCAACTAAAATGAGATGCAATGAATTATGCCCACTTCCCGTTTTTACTATTGGGGTGGCTACTACTCAAACCATTCGTTGCAGTAGCCTCGGTTAGCGACAGCCTGTTTGCCCACTATTTCAACCATGCGCAAACCTTCGCCGATGCCTATCCTCGTGAGAAGGTGCATCTACACTTCGACCATACAAGTTACTACGTAGGAGATACAATCTGGTTTAAGGCGTATGCAGTGACGGCAGAAAACAATCAGTTGACGACCATCAGCACACCGCTCTATGTAGAGTTGATAGATCAAATGGGATATGCGGCACATAAGCAAATCGTACGGTTGGAAAACGGAGAAGGATACGGGCAGATTCCACTAACAGAGTATATCCTCTCGGGCTACTATGAAGTACGGGCATACACAAAGTGGATGCTCGCCTTCGATGAAACGCAATACTTCTCGCGCGCCTTCCCCATTTACCGTTGGCTGGACAATAATCACGAGAAAGAACGGAGCATAGCCACTTACAACTGGGACCCGTCAACTCGACTACGTCCGAAAGAGAGAAAGAAGAAACTTTCTCTCCGCTTCTTCCCCGAGGGTGGACAATTAGTAGAAGGTATTCCATCTGTCATAGCGTTCAAGGCTGAAAGTAAAGACGAAAGTGACATTCGTCTATCCGGAGAAATTTCGCAAAACGGTGAAACCATCTCTTTTGAAACACTTCACGAAGGCATGGGGTCCTTCTTATACACCCCTACAATAAAGCCCGCTCCGGCGAAGGTCAGGTGGGAAGGGAAAGAGTACACCTTCCAATTACCGGAAGTACAGCCTGCGGGCTATGTGCTCTACGTACAAAAGCGGGGAAACCAATACGAAATACGTGTGATGCGAAATGCGCAAACAAACCGGCAAGATACAGTCGCCGTTTTCTTCAGTCATCAGGGACGCCCAATCACCTACCACACTGTAAAATGGGACAACGAGCATATCGAACGCTTTATATTACCGGCAGAAATATTTCCTGCGGGAATTATACAAGTCTCGCTCATCAACCAACAAGGCGCAACCTTATGTGAACGATTCTGCTACGCAATGCCAAAAGAGAACGCACTGCGACTAGAAGTCCATAGCGATACATTCCTACACGCACCTTATGATTCGATCAGCTGCCGCATTTCTTTAAAAGACTCACACGGCAAACCCATACAGGGGAAAATATCTGTCGCCATTCGAAGTCAGCAAATATCCGACTACCTGGAATACGACAATACCCTCTTTACCGACCTATTACTTACATCCGATTTAAAAGGATATATCCATCAACCGGGCTACTACTTCGCCGACTCTACCGCTTTACGACTCAAAGAGCTTGATGTGCTCATGCTTGTTCATGGATGGCGAAAATATGATATGAGCACCGTTTTGGGCGTTAGGGAATTTACACCACGCTACCAACCGGAAGAGAAGTTAACTTTATATGGACAAGTTCGTTCCATCATTCTAAAGAAAGCCCAGGCAGGACTCAATATTAGCATCCTAACGCGTACAGACAGCATGTTTGCAGCCGGAAGCACAATTTCCGATTCATTAGGTTACTTTACTATTCCTGTCTATCCTTTCGAAGAAGATATGGAGGCGGCTTTTCAGACGCAGAAACCGGGAAAGCCTCGGAACCGAATGTGCCACGTACAGCTTTTCCGTAATTTTCAACCCGGATTAAGAGCTTTCGCACCGGAAGAACTAAATCCGACATGGAAAAAGGCGAATGAGCTGGTGTGGCTGGCTAATCTCAAGGACTCTATATACCAAGATTCTGTTTTCGGACCTGACAACCATTGGATAGACGAAGTGACAATCCAAGCAAAAGCGATCCAACGGGAAGTCAACACAGTCCGTTTTGAACAAAGTATTATTGCTTTCTACGATGTGGAACAACTGCTTGATGAAGCACGCGACAAGGGTAAAGACTATATAACGATATCCCAATTCTTGAAAGAAACCAACCCCACTATTGCCAATAAGTATAGTGGTTTTAAGTCCATTGTTAATGGAAAGGTAGACGTCACGTGGGAAGATGAAAGCATCAATGCGATCAAATACATTCTTTTCTGTAAAGGCACCGGCGCATATGATAAGCTAGCAAATAAAAACCAAGATATGGGATATACTTCGATGCTCGACAACTACAAGTACAACGATCGGGAATGGACAGATCCTTCAGACAAGAGCCACACAGGGGTTGTTTGCTATATCATTACGAAAGATGGATGGAATCCCCATTTGCGATATGACTACACGCGGGGAATACGCTATACCACCATCAAAGGTTATACACGCCCGCTGGATTTCTATTCCCCCGAATATTTACCGAACAAACCATTGCCCTCGAAAGATGCACGCCGTACCTTGTATTGGAACCCCAAATTAGAAACAAACGAGGATGGAGAAGCTATTATTCATTGTTATAACACCCACAACTTCACATTCCTCACAATTAGTGCGGAAGCCATATACAAGGGACAGCCGGCAAGTCTGAATCTATATACTCGGATTGAAGAAATGAAAACGGGCAATAAATTAATCGCATTGAATAAACGCACCATACCGACTTCGAGGGGTCACCGGTACCAAGGACAAATAGCCGGAGTGAATGCGGCCGTCTACTATACGCAAAGGAAATTCCTCCACCATCCGCAAATGCTCTTTCAAGGCTAAACCTTCTGCCGGATAATAAGCGATTTGAAAGATTCCTTCTGTCTCGGGAGCCAAATAACGATCGGTCAGAAAGCGAGCGACTAGCCCCATATTCATTCGCAGATTGATTTCCACACAGGGGTGAATCCGATATACAGGCGCTTCGCCGGCGAAATGACAAATCATCATATCCACTCCCAGATAGCCACGGTAATAACCACCGAACAACCGAACCAGTTCCTCTTCCAAACGAACACGCAATCCCGTAAACTCCTCACGGGGTACATAGGCCGACAACTTTGCCAATATTTTCTCATCCGAAAGTAACTCATTACCCGCATACATTCCGCTCCCACTTGTTTGGAAGGCAGAATAACCGGCAAAGCTAATCTCCCCAGTCCCATCGAGATAAAACTCCATGGCAAAGTCTTCCACCTTATTATATATAGGTTCTCCAACACCCCACCCTGAGAAGAAGCAACCCGGGCACACCACCCGGAGATAAAGTCGGTGAAGGTTCCTTTACACCAATTCAGTCCTTTGCCACTTCCTGAGAGCGGTGCCTTTAGCAAGCAGGTTTCTCGACTTTCAACAAATGCTTCACACTCTTCTAGTGTCTTCAGATAAAAAGATTCCCCGCAGAAGAACTGATTCAATTGTAATTTAGACAGCAACCGGACAGCTTGCGAGCGATGAGAATAATTCCTCAAAGCACTGATATACGCTTCAGATGGCAGCTGCGCTCCATCAGCCCCCAAAGTCAATAAACGTTTCCGCAAAGCCGGACTCCATCCCCATGGAAGAAAGTCCACCGATTCAGCATGGGAAATCTCGGGTTGCGTCACCAACTGCACATCAATATCCAGAAGTTCTTTCATCTGCTTCAAGAAGTCGAGATTATAAGCTGAAGAAGCCAGCACTCCACTCCCCTCCTTCGCATACCATATTGGCAACAATGCCAAGTCGTTAGCCATCTGTCTGGCAGAGGCAGGAGCCATGTAATGAGACTCACCACTAGCCAGGGCTAAATCATGTTCCGGGTTGAATAAATAAAGATTCCTTTTTGTCATTTTGCTACCAACTTGCTCTCTTTTCGATCTTTTTCGCTTCTTTTCTCGGTTTACGTAAACAGGCATATACTAAATTGTCGTCTATTTAGAGTCCGAAAAAACGCTAAGGTACAAAGATATGCAAGAATATGCATTTTTGCATCCTTTCTTATTCCATTTTTGCATTCACAAGCAGGGTATTCCACCTGAATATCCAAGAGAACGACTCCTTAAGCGAGGGCAAAAAACCAAATGCCCCGGGCTCGACCTTCAGTAGACGGCGGCTTTTGCCAAACTGCCCTGGGCTTTCTTCCTTGAAGCACCGAATAGTGCACGCCAATACTGCCTTGATTCGTTTATATCCGCTAGAACAACCAAAGACAGCGCCTATCTTAATCAAACAAAAAGCCCTTTTTAAATCAAAAAGGCTATCCATTGTGACTCTATTTTAAGAAAGAAGCCGTATCTTTGCTACCGATACGCAGAAATAAAAAACAGTTAAGCATTTCTTCATCAAGAATGCTTGCGTTTTTCTTGGCCAACCCAGGCCTTTGCCTTGAAAAAGACAAACAAAAGGCATCAGCAATGTCACTTTGACAATTTGTCTAAAACATAAACTTACCAAATAAAAGTTCAATTCTGCTATCTCTACTTTGCAATTACTAAAAAAAACACTATATTTGCAACACGAAAAATCAAAGAACAGAAATGGAATCATTCTATCGCACACACGCCTATCTGGTGGAGCATACCAATGCCCCTGTTCGCCGTGATCTTATGGACGAGATCAATTGGAACGACCGGCTCATCGGTATCAAAGGTACACGAGGCGTAGGTAAGACGACATTCCTCCTCCAATATGCCAAAGAAAAATTCGGCACGGACCGCTCTTGCTTATTCATCAACACAAATAACTTCTACTTTTCTGGACATAGCATCGTTGATTTCGCTGACGAATTCCAGAAGCGTGGCGGCAAAGTATTGCTGATCGACCAGGTATTCAAGCATCCGGAATGGAGCAAGGAATTGCGCATGTGTTATGATCGCTTCCCCAATCTGAAAATCGTATTTTCGGGATCTTCCGTCATGAGACTGAAAGAGGAGAATCTCGAGCTACGCAACATTGTTAAGAGTTACAACTTACGAGGTTTTTCGTTCCGTGAGTTCCTCAATTTACAATCCGGCATGAAGTTCCGGTCCTATACACTTGAGGAGATACTCGCCAACCACGAACAAATTGCCAAAGGGATACTGTCTAAAGTACGCCCATTGGATTATTTTCAGGATTACTTGCATCATGGCTTCTACCCGTTTTTCCTCGAAAAGCGTAACTTCTCGGAGAATCTGCTCAAGACGATGAACATGATGGTGGAGGTAGACATTTTGCTCATCAAGCAAATCGAACTGAAATATCTTTCTAAGATTAAGAAACTATTATACCTACTGGCTGTCGACGGGCCGAAAGCTCCGAACGTCAGCCAATTGGCTAGCGATATACAAACATCCCGTGCCACGGTGATGAACTACATCAAGTATCTGGCAGATGCACGCCTGATCAATCTGGTCTATCCCCAAGGAGAGGAATTTCCGAAGAAGCCGACCAAGATTATGTTGCACAACTCCAACCTGATGTACTCCATCTATCCGGTGAAGGTAGAGGAGCAGGATGTACTCGAAACTTTTTTCGTCAACACGCTGTGGAAAGACCATAAAGTGTACAAGGGAGAGAAGAATTACTCTTTCCTTGTCGACGAGGTGCTACCGTTCAAAATCTGTTGCGAAGGTGCCAAAGTGAAGAACAATCCCCAGGTGACCTACGCATTGCAAAAGGCAGAAATAGGCCGTGGCAATCAGGTTCCACTTTGGCTGTTTGGCTTCTTATATTAATAAAGTACTATTATGGACTACAAGAAGTTAGATGAATTAAACACTACGCCAAGACGGTGCGTTGACCGATGAGGAGTTTGATCGCGAAAAGCAAAAGCTTTTCGAAGAAGATGCCTTGAACAGCAATCGTCCGGTAGAGGAACGTCCACTGGGCCTACAGGAAAGTTCGTATCTGGGACTTATGAGTTTCCTGATTATGGTTCCTTATGTAGGATGGATAATTCCGATTGTATTATGGGTACTAGGTAAAAACTCCTCGGAACAGATCGACAAACAAGGAAAGTATATTCTAAACTGGTATATCACCTGGTTTATATTCGGGGGCGTGTTTTTGCTAATAATGCTAGCTGGTTTTCCTTCGGCATTTTTTGGCGGGAATTTTATCGGCCCTCTATTCTGGATAGCACCGATCGCTATCGCTTATGGCATATTGACTTTGGCCTTTCCCATTATCGGTGGGATCAAAGGACTCAATGGGCAAGTATGGAAGTATCCACTTTCCATCCCTTTTCTAAAATGATTTATTTACTTAAATAATTTTATTAGTTATGACTAAACAGAAGAAATTCATCACTTGTGATGGTAACCAAGCCGCAGCGCATATCTCGTATATGTTCTCAGAAGTTGCAGCTATCTACCCATCACGCCTTCTTCGACTATGGCTGAGTATGTAGACGAATGGGCTGCCGCTGGACGCAAAAACATCTTCGGCGAAACAGTATTGGTACAGGAAATGCAATCTGAAGGCGGTGCTGCCGGTGCCCTTCACGGTTCTCTTCAGGCTGGTGCATTGACTACTACTTATACGGCTTCCCAAGGGCTTCTTTTGATGATCCCTAACATGTATAAAATCGCGGGTGAATTCTTGCCTTGCGTATTCCATGTATCAGCTCGTACATTAGCTTCTCATGCACTGTGTATCTTCGGCGACCACCAAGACGTTATGTCGGCTCGTCAAACAGGATTCGCTATGCTGGCTGAAGGCTCTGTACAAGAAGTTATGGACTTGTCGGGTGTGGCTCACTTAGCTACACTGAAATCTCGTGTACCGTTCGTTAACTTCTTCGACGGTTTCCGTACTTCTCACGAAATCCAAAAGATCGAGCAACTGCAAAATGAAGATTTGGCTCCGCTGATCGACCAGGAAGCTTTGGCTGAATTCCGCAAACGCGCCTTGAGCCCATCAAGCCCGGTAGCTCGCGGTATGGCTGAAAACCCAGACCACTTCTTCCAACATCGTGAATCTTGCAACAACTACTACGATGCTGTTCCGGCTATCGTAGAAGAATATATGAACGAAATCACCAAGCTAACCGGCCGTAAATATGGCTTGTTCGATTACTATGGTGCAGACGATGCAGAACGCGTAATTATCGCAATGGGTTCTGTAACAGAAGCTGCGCGCGAAGCTATCGACTACTTGGTGGCAAATGGTGAAAAAGTAGGTATGGTTGCTGTACACTTGTACCGTCCGTTCTCTGCTAAACACTTCCTGGCTGCTGTACCTAAGACTGCTAAATCAATTGCAGTACTTGACCGTACAAAAGAACCGGGTGCTACAGGCGAACCATTGTATCTGGATGTTAAAGACTGTTTCTACGGAACAGAGAACGCTCCGGTTATCGTGGGTGGTCGTTATGGACTGGGTTCAAAAGATACAACTCCGGCTCATATTCTTTCTGTATTCGAGAACTTGGCTATGCCAATGCCGAAAAACCAATTCACAATCGGTATCGTAGACGACGTTACATTCACATCTCTACCACAAAGAGAAGAAATCGCTTTGGGCGGTGAAGGTATGTTCGAAGCTAAATTCTACGGATTGGGTGCTGACGGTACAGTAGGTGCTAACAAGAACTCTGTGAAGATTATCGGTGACAATACCGACAAACACTGTCAGGCTTACTTCTCTTATGACTCGAAGAAGTCAGGTGGTTTCACTTGTTCTCACTTGCGTTTCGGTGATACTCCGATCCGTTCTACTTATTTGGTAAACACACCAAACTTTGTAGCTTGTCACGTTCAGGCTTACCTACACATGTATGACGTAACTCGTGGTCTGCGTAAAAACGGATCTTTCTTGCTGAATACAATCTGGGAAGGCGAAGATCTGGCTAAGAATCTGCCTAACAAGGTGAAGAAATACTTCGCACAAAACAATATCTCCGTATATTATATCAACGCTACTCAGATTGCACAAGAAATTGGTTTGGGCAACCGTACCAACACTATTCTTCAATCTGCATTCTTCCGTATCACAGGTGTGATTCCGGTAGACCAGGCTGTTGAGCAGATGAAGAAATTCATCGTTAAGTCATACGGTAACAAGGGTGAAGATATCGTAAACAAGAACTACGCAGCTGTTGACCGTGGTGGTGAATACAAGCAATTGTCTGTTGATCCGGCTTGGGCTAATTTGGCTGACGATGCGAAAGTAGCAAACAATGATCCTGCATTCATCAACGAAGTAGTTCGTCCGATCAATGCACAAGATGGTGACTTGTTGCCGGTTTCTGCATTTAAGGGCATCGAAGACGGTACTTGGTATCAAGGTACTTCTAAATACGAAAAACGTGGTGTAGCTGCTTTCGTTCCTGAATGGAATCCTGATAACTGTATCCAGTGTAACAAATGTGCTTATGTTTGTCCGCACGCTTCTATCCGTCCGTTCGTACTTGACGCTGAAGAGCAAGCAAGCGCAAACTTCACACAGTTGAAAGCTGTTGGTAAAGCATTTGACGGCATGACATTCCGTATTCAGGTTGACGTTCTCGACTGTCTGGGTTGCGGTAACTGTGCTGACATCTGTCCGGGTAATCCGAAGAAGGGTGGCAAGGCATTGACCATGAAGCATCTTGAAAGCCAATTGTCAGAAGTTCCTAACTGGGATTACTGTTCAGATAAAGTGAAGAGCAAACAACACTTGGTAGATATCAAAGCAAACGTGAAGAACTCTCAGTTCGCCACTCCATTGTTCGAGTTCTCAGGAGCTTGCGCTGGTTGCGGTGAGACTCCATACGTGAAACTGATCACTCAGTTGTTCGGTGACCGTGAAATGGTTGCTAACGCTACCGGATGTTCTTCTATCTATTCAGGTTCGGTTCCTTCTACTCCGTATACAACAAACGACAAGGGTCAAGGTCCGGCTTGGGCTAACTCATTGTTCGAAGACTTCTGTGAATTCGGTTTGGGTATGGAACTGGCTAACGAAAAGATGCGCGAACGTCTCGTTAAACTGATGAACGAAGCTATCGCAGCTGATTGTCCGGCTGAATACAAAGAAGTATTCCAGGAATGGATCGAAAATATGTTCGATGCAGACAAGACAAAAGAATTGGCAGCGAAGATCATCCCGATGGTTGAAGCTTCTCAAGATAAATGTGACTATTGCAAACAAATCGCAGATCTGAAACAATACTTGGTAAAACGCAGTCAGTGGATTATCGGTGGTGACGGTGCTTCTTACGATATCGGTTACGGTGGCCTTGACCACGTTATCGCTTCCGGTAAGGACGTTAACATCATGGTTTTGGATACAGAAGTTTACTCCAATACAGGTGGACAGTCTTCTAAAGCTACTCCGGTAGGTGCTATTGCTAAGTTTGCCGCTTCAGGTAAACGCGTACGCAAGAAAGACCTTGGTTTGATGGCTACTACATACGGTTACGTATATGTTGCTCAGATCGCTATGGGTGCTGACCAAGCTCAGACACTGAAAGCAATCCGCGAAGCTGAAGCTTATCCCGGACCATCACTTATCATCGCTTACTCTCCATGTATCAACCATGGTTTGAAATCGGGTATGGGTAAGAGCCAGGAAGAAGAAGAAAAGGCTGTAGCATGTGGTTACTGGCACTTGTGGCGTTACAACCCAACGTTGGAAGCAGAAGGAAAGAATCCATTCCTATTGGATAGCAAAGAACCTAACTGGGCTGATTTCCAAAACTTCCTGAAGGGTGAAGTACGTTACTCTTCTGTAATGAAACAGTATCCTGCTGAAGCTGCTGAACTGTTCAACGCTGCTGAAGAAAACGCTAGATGGCGTTACAACAGCTACAAGCGTTTGGCTAAAAGTAGCTGGGGATCTGAAATTGCTGAATAAGTAATTAGATACTCTATAAGATAGAAAAGGCTTGTCCCACAGTGGACAAGCCTTTTTTTGTATGCTACAATATGATTGATGCGACAACCAGATATATGCAAGAAACTCCTGCGCATAAAGAGCAAGGCAGGTCCCGAAAGAACTGTGTTCTCAAAGAGATTACAGCAAGCGATGGCTCATGCAATAAGGCATCAAAGGATAGAATCTCGATTCACGCCCCACATGAGGCAAAGAAACGAGTCCTCATTTCCCCGGACAATACGCCTTCGAGGAAATGAGGACTCTTCTAAACTAACTAAAAAATAATCTCTGTACGCCATGCCTAAACACAGCAAAGCAATTATTATTCGGTCGCACTATCTTTTGGAATCCAGCTATCAACCAGTTCCTTATGTTCATTCATCCACTGACGGGCAGCTTCTGTTTCGGAAGTCTGTGCATCTTCTATAGCTGTCATCAACGAACTGATATGCTCATCCGTCAGGTGCATATTTTTCAGAAGTTGTGCGGCAAAAGGATCTTGTTCGCTGAATCCCTTCCAAGCCACAGTGTGAATGGTTTCCACCGCTCCATAAATGGTCTTCGGATCTTGAAGTATCTTCAGTTTGAAACGGTCGAACATCCAATGGGGAGTCCATCCGGTTACAACAATCCATTCGTTCTTATCAATCGCTTTCTTTAAAGAAGCCGTCATGGCAGGTCCGCTGGAAGTCAGCAATTTGTAATCCAACTGATAGTCTTTGAGCGCCTGATCGGTTGCCTTCATAATACCGGCTCCCGCATCAATACCCACAATTTCGCCAG
Organism: Bacteroides reticulotermitis JCM 10512; assembly: GCF_000517545.1. GTDB lineage: Bacteria > Bacteroidota > Bacteroidia > Bacteroidales > Bacteroidaceae > Bacteroides > Bacteroides reticulotermitis. The sequence continues at coordinate 118,006 of NZ_BAIV01000009.1, forward strand.
AGAAACGGTCTTTCTCCGCATTCAGTTCTTCGATCGAATTGATTGTAACATACTCAGGTACTACCAAACCGATGCGAGCATTATCATAGATATTGCCAATAACTTCGAGTTTGTCTCCGTATTCTTGCATATAGTCCGCCATAGTCACAGGCATCCAAACGTCCATAAAGACATCCGCTTTCTTACGCGAAAGCGAAGCAAATATAGGAGCTAAATCGGCATTCAATAACTTCACTTCATAACCTTGATCCTCAAAGATCACTTTGGCTAAGTTAGTCATCGCAATCCCTTCCGACCAATTGGCATAAGCTATGCTAATCTTCTTTTTATTCTCACTACCTCCGCAAGCTGCTAACATAACAGTGGCAAGCAATAGTGCTGTAATCGTCTTTAATTTTTTCATCTGTATTTCCTTTCTTATTCTTATTATAATAACGCTTATTCGCGTCTATTCTTTTTATTCTGCGCCATCCCCTGCGTGATGCGGTCGAGCACAATAGCCAGTACGACAACAGCGATACCACCCTCGAAACCGAGGCCGATCTTCATCTGCGTAATACCTTTCAGCACAACCTCTCCCAGCCCACCGGCAGAAATCATGGCAGCAATTACCACCATAGAGAGAGACATCATAATGGTCTGGTTCACTCCCGTCAGAATGGTCGGCAAAGCCAAAGGCAGCTGAACCTTAAACAGCAATTGCGAGGGAGTAGCTCCAAAAGCGCGGGATGCTTCAATGACTTCTTTCGGTACTTGCTTGATACCCAATCCGGTAAGACGAACCACAGGCGGCATCGCAAATATAATGGTGGCAAAGGCCCCCGGTACAGTTCCCAATCCGAAAAACAAGACTGCCGGTATCAGGTATACGAAAGCGGGCATCGTCTGCATAAAGTCTAACACAGGACGCATAATCTTGTCACATCGTTTGCTATTGGCAGTCCAGATACCGAGTGGAACACCCAGAATCAATGCCAGACAGGTGGAAGAAAGTACCAACGCCAACGTCTGCATGGTCTCTTCCCAAAAACCCATTCCGTAGATCAACAACAAGCCCAAAAGGGTAAAAACCGAAGTCCCCTTTCCCGCCTTAAACCAAGCCAATACTACCAGTACGGCAATTGTAATATAAAACGGTATTCCGAACAGTATGTGCTGGAATCCGTCAATAAAACCTCCAATCCCCGAGCTTAAAGCGTCGAAGAAAGAAGCAAAGTTTTCAGTCAGCCAGTTAATGGCTATCTCTATATATTGTCCGATATTTATCATAATTCTATTGCGTTTTGAATAATTTCGTTGATCTCTTCTTTATCTTTCCCCGTTACCTCAATGATCAGCGATGAAAGAGGAACAACTCCCTGAAATTCCCGCTCCGCATTCACTACCCAGATAGGTGAATTCGTTTTGGTCATCAACGGGAGAATATCTTCCAACACCGTTTCACTCAACACAGAGTGTACCTCTTCTCTGACTACGGTTTCGATGGAACGAACTTGTTCTTTCCGCAACCGCAACAAATCATTCAACCGGACTTCTCCCAGCAAGATATCATTCGAATCGACTACAGGAAGCACGGTCAGGTTACGCGCCCGCATCTTACGGATCAGAACTTCCGGCCCTTCTTTCTTGATACGAGCTACAATCGGTTTATCAACCATCAACGATGAAGCGGTAATGATTTTACTACGATCAACATGCTCGACGAAGCGCGCTACGTAATCATCGGCAGGCTCAGTCAGAATCTCTTCCGATGTACCAACCTGCACAATCACTCCATCTTTCATGATGGCAATGCGGTCGCCAAGTTTAATAGCCTCGCTCAAATCATGTGTGATGAAAACAATCGTTTTCTTCATCTTCGCTTGCAAAGCCAACAGTTCATCCTGCATTTGCACCCGGATCAACGGGTCGAGTGCGGAGAAGGCCTCATCCATAAGCAATACTTCCGGGTTGTTTGCCAAAGCACGAGCCAGTCCGACACGCTGTTGCATACCACCGGATAGTTCATTAACCATCTGGCTCTCATAGCCTTTAAGTCCGACCATCTGCATGCTTTCCATCGCCTTTCGCTCTCGTTCCTCCTTCTTCACACCCTGAAGTTCAAGGCCAAAAGCAATGTTATGGAGAACAGAACGGTGAGGCAAAAGCCCGAAACTCTGAAAAACCATAGCCAGTTCTTTACGTCGAATCTGCAACAGTTCTTTATCAGATGCTTTGGAAATATCTCTTCCGTTTACAATCACTTCACCAACCGTGGGACGTACCAAGCGGTTTATGCAACGCAGCAAGGTCGATTTTCCACTTCCCGACAACCCCATAATCACAAAGATCTCTCCTTCATTGATTTTGAGATTGGCATCTTTTACGGCAATGGTACAACCAGTTGCCTTTAATATTTCACTTTTACTTTTACCATCCTTCAGCATCTTGAATGCTTTTTGCTTTTCGCTGCCAAAGATCAGGTACAAATCATTTATTTCTATTTTATTCATCACTGAAGATTATTTATATGCTTAAAAATAATAGCCGATATTTATATTGAAGCGCACATTCCAATGATTGGAGGCGATGCCATCGGCAAAAGCATTGTCCCAGTCACTTCCCAGCCAAGAATGGTTTTTCCCCATAGCGTAATCCACATAGGTATATACAGAACCCATACTTAACATGCACCCTGTTACATTCTGATAGCTGTCATTAAATTCTTTGTCACGCTTGTCCATCATACTAAAGTCGTTGTAGAGACGTATTTCATCCAGTACTCCTTTATATATAGGGATGGTGTAAGATAGCGTAGCGGAATAGGTCGATGCCTTGGCGGCTATCTGATAAGGCGCTCCATAAGCGGCGACCGAAACAGTCCGTCGGTCCTCTCCTTCCAAGTTCTTCGGCCTCATTTGATAATTGGTATATTGTGCCTTGAGGTTCCACCTGTTCACATCTAACATATAATGAAGCGCAAAGGCTGAGCGAGCGCCCATTTTCTCTGTATCCAGGTTATACAATCCGCCATACATGACCGAACCTCCGATTTGTTGTTTCCACTTTTTTCCCCAATGATAGATTACCTGCGCATTCCCTTGGTTGACCTCCTTATTCCGTCCGGCAACATCATACGCGTAACGGTCGGGAGAGACCTCCGATTGATCGCCAAAATCCAATACATCGGCGTTTTTGAAAAAGGCAAAAGCCATTTCCCAGCCTCCTTTCCGATAGAGGTATTTAATTCCCATGTCGGAGTCGTCTTCCAATCCGAGGTAATAATTGATATTGAAAAAATAGCTATTGGAAGTATAAGGCTGAATACCGAATGGAACCGGTGCCAAACCAAGCTGTAATTGATGCATATCATTAAATTGATATCCCACCCATCCGGATTTAAGCATTCCGCCACCGGAGGAAGATGCGTAAAAGCGATATTCGGCAGCTAAAGTGAGTTTTTTATATGCAGCGTCTACATTCAGACGAAAGACATCAAATCCAAAGTCGCCTCCCCGTTTCCGGTTGCTTGGTTTCCAATCCGAGTAATTATAGTTAAAACGAAGAGCTCCTCCTAATTTTAATTCCGGCTTATCTTGGGCTACAGCCGGCAATGCGAAACATATAGCCAATATGAAAAATAATGGCAACAGTAATCTTTCTTTATATCTCATAAAGTTCTGATTTAACACGGAACATACACGCGATGTCCGATCGATGATTAATAATTAAGTAGTGGAACAGACTGAGCAGTTAAATGGATAGTATTCGATAAGTTTATCCTTTCAAAAGAACAGAGAAAAATGATATTTCTATATACGGAAAACAGTCCGTTCGCTTTTTTATCGGCGCAAAGATACGGAAAAACGAGAAAGTATGCAAATTTTATTCCGTTTCGGGGGACATTCCAACTGTTTGCTACCTAGTTAACGCAGCCATTTGTCTCCAAAAGCCTTGTTCTTCAAGTCGATGTTAATTCAGCGCTTTCTTTTGAGAAAAGAGTATACACTTCAGTTATCCAAAGGGGAACAAAGTACTAGCCAACAAGAGCTTACAAGCCTAGAAACGGTTTCAGTTCCCGGCTAGCCTTCGGCCTCCAGATCCGAACCGATTTACCTCATCCTCACCTACATTTGTCGACAGATAATAAAAAACAGGAAAAAATGTATTATTCTATTTAGAGATTGCATATTTCGGACTGGCGATGGTTCATAACGCGACTATTCAAAAGTTCTCATTCTTAAATATCCAGCCCTTAATTATCTATCTTTTACAAGCGCAAAGCATCTCTATATTTCAGGTTTTCCACAAACACTTTTTCAGATCAACACAACCATTGCTTTTGAAAAGTATTCCTTCTTCAAGTAGCAGCTTTTTTTGTTCTTCCCAGCCAGGCACAAGCCGCCCGGAAGCGTTGACTATGCGATGACAGGGAACTGACAATCCAGGGGGTACTGCTTTCAAAGCACGTCCCACCAAACGCGAACATTGCGGCATACCAAGCAAAGCGGCAATAGCTCCATAGGTAGACACACAACCTCGGGGAACTGCCTGTACAATCTCATACACTTCCCGGCAAAAGGCTTCCGAGAAGCGTGCTTTATCTACTTTATAATCTTTCATGGTCTATTCATTCTCCTGTACTTATTCTGCAGTTCGTCTCCAAAATCCTGCCATAGGCTCCACAGAGCCAGACAAAAGGGAAGAGTTATCCTTTCCGTTTCAAAAAGTCAGTCGGACTTTCGCCGAACTCCTCCTTATAACACTTAGCAAAATAGGAAGGCGAACTGAAACCAACCTCATACCCCACCTCGGCAATCGTCATATCTGAGGAAGCAAGTAGTGAAGAGGCTTTCTTCAGCCGAGCTATCCGAAGCAATTCATTCGGTGAGTAGTTAGTCAGCGACTTTATTTTACGATAAAGTTGCACACGGCTCAATCCCATATCTTTGCCCAAGTCTTCTACATTCAATCCGGAATCACTCATCTTCGCTTCGATCAATCCCTTGAAGCGTTCGACAAAGTCCTTATCCATGTCACAAACATCTTCTTTGGCTAGGGTTTGCCTATCACCGAAGAACTGTTTCAACCGGCGATGGCTATCGATCAGGTTACGTACCCGTGCCAACAGCAGGGGTGAACTAAAAGGTTTGGAGATATACGAATCAGCTCCACCGTCATACCCTTGAATACGCTGCTCATCAAGCGAGCAGGCTGTCAGCAGGATTACAGGAATGTGACAGGTTTGCAATTCGCTTTTCAGTCGACGGCAACATTCGATACCATCTATTCCCGGCATCATTACATCGGAAATAATCAGATCGGGTACGAACCGCATGGCTTTCTTGATACCTTCCGAACCGTCCGCTGCTTCAACAACGGTATAGTCAGCTTGAAGCAGTCCTTGCACGTAAGAACGAATGTCGGCATTGTCGTCTATTATCAAAACAGTAGGCTTGGAGGAGTCGTAAAGCATCTCATGATCCTCTTCTTCCGTTGTCCAAACCGCATCCGTAGGAAGAGGAGTCGCCGGAATGGGTTCCTGTTCGGGCACCGGGGTATCGCCTTTCGGCAAATCGATCGTGAACAAAGTTCCTTGCTTTTCATCACTTTCTACGGCAATAAGCCCTCTGTGCAAGTCGACAAAAGCTTTGACTAATGCCAAGCCGATTCCCGAACCGGTATGATGCATATCGATCTTATAGAAGCGGTCGAATATACTTCGGATATGCTCGGCAGAAATCATCGTACCACTGTTGGCAACTGTAAACCGCAACCACGGTTGTCCGTCTTTCATCCAACTCGATAACCTTACGGTTATTTTTCCGTTCTCGGGAGTAAACTTGAAAGCATTCGAAAGTAGGTTGAAATAGATACGCTCCAGCTTCTCCACATCTGCCAAAGTCCGGTAGTCCGCATCCGGCATACTATCGAACGAGAAGCGAATATGTTTCTTACGGGCAATCTCCTGAAAAGATTCGTTCCAGCCTTCAAAGGAAGAAAGGAGGTCTAGCGGCACAGGGGTAAATTCCATTTTGCCGTTCTCATACTTACGAAAATCGAGTATCTGATTGACCAACCTCAAAAGGATATTTACATTGCGCTGAATAAGCGACAGCATTTTACGTTGGTCTTCATTCAATGTATGATCCGCCAACAGATGTTCTACCGGATCGGCTACCAATGTCAGCGGGGTACGAAAATCGTGCGATATATTGGTAAAGAAAACGAGTTTGGCGTGGGTTGCCTCCTCTAACTGATGAGAGAGTTGTATCAATTGATCACGCTGTTCCTCTAACTGATCGCGTTGTTCTTCCAGAAGCCTTTTCTGCTCGGAAAGTTCTCTATTTAAGCGATTCTTAGACCGAAGCGACTTGTAAACGACCAACAGCAAACCGGCCACTAATAGCAAGATCAACAAACTGCCATACAAAACGACTTGTTGGGTAGCCACTCTCGAAAGGTAGGTACTGATTCGTCCGTTCAGTGTTTCGATTTTCCGGTCGAGTTCTGAAATATGTGTAGTCTGAAGCTGCATAACATGTGCGTTGGTCCGGTCAACAACTGCCGTATTCATAACCGTCTCTCGGGGAAACGGTTTCTTTTCCAGAATATTCATAGCCAGTTGCATCACTTTGTCTCCGTTTGTCGGATAAATGAAGGTCGCGTCGAGTACACTGTCCAAGACCATTTCTAACCCATTGCCTTTGCCGGGCAATGCGTCGATACCCACAAAAACCATCTCTTTCTCGCGTCCTACTTTCTTTGCAGCCTGATAGGCTCCGGGAGCAATTCGGTCGTTGTGAGCATAGACAGCGTCGATCTTCGGATTACGGCGAAGCATACTATCCATCTCCACCTCCGCTGGAGCACGTTCCCATGCTGCATCGGCCTTATCGATTAGTTTGATTTCCGGAAAACGACTGATTGCTGCCATAAAACCTTGATGACGCTCCATCGCAGGTGTCGACCCGCTTAAGCCTGTCAGCTCGACTACATTTCCCTTACCACCCAAACGGGATGCAATATAATTGCCCACAGCTCGTCCGATCTCATTATTGTCTGCGCCGATATAGGCTGTGTATTTATCCGAAAGAATCTTTCGATCAATTAAAATAACCGGAATCCCTTTGTCATAAGCTTCTTCAACAATGGGGGTCATGGGAGCTGCTTCGTTGGCGGAAATAATCAATAAATCGACTCCCCTATCTATAAAGTAACGTACATCTTCCGCCTGACGGAGGTTGTCATCACCTGCCGAACGGATCTCAACCGACACGCCGTCATAAAACATAGCTTCACGAAGTATCTCATCGTTCATCTTATGCCGCCAGGAGTCGTCACTGCATTGGGCTACACCAATGCGAAAGCGGGGGCTATCCTGCCGACATGCCATTATCCCGACAAGACAGCACAAAACTAGTGTCCATTTGCTAAACCTCATTATCTCCTTTCTCTATCTGGTTTTCCAAATTTTTCTTCCATCTACTGGCTATTTCTCGCTAAAGATAACGGTTTTCTCTTTAAAACACGAAATCTCACCTCCTTGTCTGCTAAAAAATTTCGCAGTGACTCAGTTCGAAGTCTTAATAAAAATAGAATAGGGAAAACAAAATATTAATCAATGTTATAAAACATAATTTTCCTCTTGATTTATTTGCAGATTTCACAGAATCCCGTATCTTTGTACTGTGTTTTTCATAGTATTAGATTTAAGGTTAACAAAGGTTGGAGCAAGGCGTTGCTCCTTTTTTTATGTCCATACCTCTCATTTTACCTTTCGAGAAACTTAGGAGAATGTACTACACCTACAGACTAATTAACGAATAAACTACATTATTCAAGTAAGTACATAAATGCAAACGATATCTCGTCATAGTCACTTTTTGCTATAAACACATGATAGACAACCCAATACAATGCGGGTGCTTTTCTGAGACTCATATCTTCAATAGATAATGCCCATTTTTAAAGGGTATGTAGTTTGCCCCTTGGCAGAAAGTGGATCAAAGATAGGGATAAGAAAAAGACGAGTCAATTGAAAACAGGCAGAAGCTACATAAAGTCAACGCATTGGGTTCTTCTACAGAACAAGCCGTCCGGAATATACAGCCCACCGCTTCGGAAATTAGTTTCATGTAGAGAAGTAAACAGTTTCATCGGCATGAGAATTTTGTTTCATAAGGGTGAAACTTTTGTTTCATCACGAAGAAACTTTTGTTTCACAGGCAAGAAACTCCTGAGAAAAAGGGAGGGATGTAGCAATATCTAAGTTCTGTTTACACGTTTGCATCTATTCCCTCTGATTCACGATACTACTTTATTGAAAGACTTCAGATTTACTTTACAATCATTCCCTATTCTTCCCAACTGGGTTTACATAAGGGATGGACTTCATCCATAGACTAATTAATCTGGAAAATAAGCAATTCAAGCGGATGAATAAATGCTATCTAAAAGAAAACGCAAAATAAGCAACTGATATACTGGATGATATGCAAAAAGTGACTTACACATGAAAGTGTTGTCACTTTGTGCAAAGTACTTATATTAAGCCTTCCTGAAGAAATTAAGAACATAGATAGGGCTATACAAAAAAGTGGGATATTTAAAACAACCATTTACACGATTGCATTAAACATCCCACTAATCATTCCACTATACTTTGTTCTTTGCCAAGCAAAAAACTAATGCAAACTTTGTATCTATTGCATCGTGGTAAATACGAGAGCTGTATGGGCCGGAACAGTAACGGACTGATTTGTGCCCGAAACCGTTGTTTCTTGTCCGCTCAGGTAGTTAATCCAAGTGCGAAACCGGGAAAGAAACGATATATGTTTGCTCGGTGGTCGTGAAGTTACCTACTACAACCAGATTCTCCGTAGCAGTTGTGGAAGTGATAAAACGCCCGTCAGTCCAATCATTCGCTGTAACCTTCCAACTAAATGACGCACCGGTTTCAAACAAAGCCGGGTGATCTGTCCGAAGCTTCATCAACTTCGCATACGTATCATGCAAACCTTTCCGATTGGCATTGTCCAAGTATTCCCAATGAAGGGGTTTCTTACCTGTTCGTCCATTCTCTTCGATCGAAATGTCGTACCCCATCTCTCCGAACTGCCAGATCATCTTCGGACCGGGCACCGTAAAGAAGAAAGCAGCATTCGCCGATAGTTGACTCATGCGTTTAGGCAAACTTGTATTTATCAGTTTAGATGTTGTCTGCAAATAAGAAGCACGTTCTTCATCGTGGCTTTCCATATATCCGATCCAACTGGGCGTTGTCTCATACAGTCCGTTGAAAGCACTGTTGTTAGACCACCCCATGGCAGATTGCGCATAAGCATTAGACATATTTCGCCACAGATACATACCATCCGCTGCCAATTCGTTCTCTTCGCGGGAGTCGCAGAAGTGTTCCAAGATCATGCAAGCATTCGGATTGGCAGCTTTAACTGTTCCATAATAGTCTTTGAGAATGGCAATGCGGCTGGCATCATAATTAGAAGCTGTGCTTTCGGTCGAATTCTTCTGAGTAAATCCTTTAGTCAAGTCAAAGCGGAAGCCGTCAATCTTGTATTCATCGAGCAGGAACTTCAGATTACGCTTCACAAACTTACGCACCAGCGGACTCTCGTGATTGAAGTCATGGAATACACTGTACGGATGTGGGGCGCTAACATTGAAGTAAGGATTATTGGAAGTTGTTTGATTATTCTTGCTGTCCCAGTAGAGTTTGGCAAACGGCATATTCCCGGTAGCATGGTTGTACACCACATCCAGAATCACCGCCATCCCCTTCTGATGACAAGCGTCAATAAACGCTTTATACATCTGCCGGGTTCCATACGCTTTGTCGAATGCAAAATAATAACAAGGGTTATACCCCAACTGTCATTCCCGTCGAACTCCTGCACAGGCATTAGTTCAATGGCATTCACACCAAGCGCCTTTAGGTAATCAAGTTTTGCCATAGCTCCGTTTATATCTCCGGTGGCTGTGAAGTCGCGGAAAAGCATTTCGTAAATAACCAGTTTGCCGGCATCCTTTATTTTAAAGTCAGCCACCTTCCAGGCATAAGTATCCTTTTGGATCTTAAAAACAGAAACAATGCCACGCCCACTTTCGGGATAAGTCTTACTCTCGGTATAGGTAGAAGCCGGAATATACGAATCGTTATCCGGGTCGAGTATCTTCTCAGCATAAGCATCGCCCAAGCGGATCTTCTCCCCACTCTTAGTACCCACATAGTATTGGAAGGCATATTCCTTCGTTGCATTCAGTCCGGTTAAGGTAATCCACCAGCAACCGGCACTATTGTCACGCCACATCTGGCAGTTGGCCTCGTTCGTCAGCTTCCATTGGTTGAAATCGCCCACCACATGAGCGAAGTCTTTATGATTACCGGCTGTGTCTTTATCATACAACACCAAGGTAACGGTAGAGTTATCTACCACATTGATGCCTTCCTGCACACCCGCCGGAAGCGTTCCCTCTTTGATAGCTGCCGGTGTAAAGGCGGTATATTTTGTATCGGTAACAGTCACAAACGAATCATCTGTCAACCCTTTCTTGGTTCCGTCCGAACTACGGATTACAACGCCCAACTTCTGCACAGGGGTATCTTGGGAGCTAAACCATGCGCGCACAGAAGGTGACATTGTGATGCTCCACACGTTGTTTTCCTTCTTCGTCATCTTACACTTTGCCAGATTCACATCCCACTCCGCCGGCACATAAAGCCAGACACCTTCGTCCACCACGCCGGTATGCAGGTATACATCACCCGCATAGTTATAAAGTCCCGATGTGCTTGCCGCTTTGAACGTGATTGTAAGTGGCTGATCGGCGTCGGGCGATACCGGATTGATATTGATACCGTCTTTTAATTCTATTGGAGTTTCGGGATCCGGGTCCGGATCAGGCAGAATAGGATCGTCTGAATCCGAGCACGCTCCGAATAAAAACAGCAATAAAGCCCAAAGAAGGTAGTTATTATATTTCTTCATATCACATTGTCATTTTAAGAAAGGCCGCCTCACAAAAAGACGGCCTTTGGTTGTCATTTAATAGAATATAACGAAACTATTTTATTTCACCCGTATTATCACCGAACTTCAGATAAACTTTCTGTCCCATTGTACCTTCTACAGCTTCCTGATCGCTTCCGTTTCCACGGTAAGCAATCTTTCCTGCCAATACAATAAACTCAGTTTTCCACCAGTCCAGATTCTCTTTCGGGTGCACACAAATACGAACTTTATCACTTGCGCTAAATGCCGGCGAAACAAACTCTCCATCTGCTGTTGACGGAATAGTGAATAAGTCGTTCTCTGTCAGTTGTTCTGCCCAACCTCCCTTCGCAGTACCTCCTATCAGGTAAACATGCGGAGCATAGAAATCGACCGTTTTCTCATTACCTACAACAGATACATAAACCAAATACCAGCCGGCTTTTCCTATTTTAATATTACCACCCGAATCACTCAATCCGGCACGCGAAATAGACTCTTCCGAGATCGTAACAAAACCAAAGTCATTTCCCCAACCAGCTTGCGGAGCAAACTTCACTTCTTCATCAATATCAAAATGGTAAATCCCCCAGAATGTACCCTTGGTACTATTTACCGGAACAAATGGTATCCAAGCACCTCCCCAACCATATCCGCTACCGGTCATATAGAGTTCGGATGGAGCACTATTGTCTTTTACGGTATAGCGATAGTTCGTAACATCTAAAGTTATCTTCATTTTGCCTGCGGCATGTATTTTAATAGCTTGGGCATTGTCCCAGTATATAAAATTTTCTTCCGATGTATCACCATCCACATTGCTTCCCAGAGCCTTAGTCCAGTCTATCTCGTCCGTTATTGCAGCAGCAGGAAATATCTTAAAGTTTTGATCTTCCAACTCTGTTTCAACCTCTAGCGTATAGAAGTTTTCCTTTGTCGGATCTTTGGTCATAGCTAAAGCACCCTCAGCATTCCAACCTCTAAAGTCGCCAACTATATAATATCCAACGGGATCAACCTCGGGAGTGGGTGCAGGCTTTAGCTTAATAGCCAACTCGTTACCAGAAAGTAGAATGGCCTCTCCATTTGAAGCAATTGCCACCGCTTTAAGCGTAAGTTTCAACTCTCGCTCTACACTGGCGCGACTTTGATAAGCCAGTTGAGTTACACTATCCAGTTGAGCCAAAGATACTTTCATAACATCAGCCTCTTGAGTAAAAGGTAGCGTATAAGTATCATTCAAAGTTACTGATTTGAACGAGATCACACTCCCTTTATCAGCAGTGGACGATACTAACTTAACTATTTCTACAGAATCAGCGGTAGCTGTTCCCATATCGATGTTAGCATCTTTACCAGCAGCAAACACAGCGGTCATCTGTGAAGTTGCATCTTCCTGGGGATTGGACTGGGGGTCAGCCCAGTCCTTATAATCTTCATTACATGCGGATAGTCCTGCCATTGCCAGAAACATTCCTACGTATATCAATTGTTTTTTCATGTTGAATCTCTAGTTTTAAGATTAATTACTGCAATTTTCCCGTACCGGTAGTAAAGTTCAGAAGAATGACATTACCGACTACAGGTTGTACAGAGTACTCGGCTCCCATATCACTGCTCCAGCTCGTACCTATATTGTTATTTTCGCGATAGAAAATTGTACCGTTATGAAGTGTAAACTCAGTTCTCCACCAGTCTATATCGGTCTTTACACACAAACGAGCTTCACCGGTAGCGATCGTGGCAGGGGAAACGAAATCTCCATCCGCCTGAGTTGGTATAGTAAACTTCCAATTTTCATTGTATTCCCATACTCCACCATTCGTTTCACCGAACAAATATACTTCACCCGGATAGAACATAATATCAAATCCATACTCACTACCTTTTACGGCCACTTTGATATAAACGGTGTACCAGCCGGCTGTCGGAACAAGTATATTGCCATTACTAGCTGCCGTCAAACCGGAGTTTGCTTTGTCTTCCAACTTAACACGGGTATCATCTCCACCTATATATTCATTCTCTTTCGTACCGAACTTGAATTCTGCATTCTCTTCAAAATAGACCAATGCCCAGAACTGACCGTTTAGTCCAGATGCCTTTGCCATAGGCTTCCATACACTCCAATTGTTCAACATTGAACCAACGAGTAACATATTCTCAGGCAATTCCAATGTCTTTTCATTGGTACCCAATACGTTCATTCCGATCACATTCGATAAGCATACTCCCTTATTGCTACCTGTTATAAATGCTTTTAAACGAACGGATATACTTACCGGCTCTGACGGAAGAGGTTGTCCTTCGTTCTTTACCGACCATAGCTCTAAAAGAGCAGCATTCATATCGGAAGCAACCACTTCCATTTTAGCTGTAGAGTACAAGGTTTCCAATGAAGCATAGTTTGCTTTGGCATCACTTGTTTCTTCCGTAAACTCCGAATCCAATGATATCTGAACCGTATAAGTGGTGGAAGCCGGAAAACCATAATCAGGTTGTGAGCAAGTTAGTTCCACGCTTTTGCCATTCTTCAGGTCGTATACATTATTGACCGCATACGGCGGCACATTTAATACAAATGAAGTCGGCTCATTCAATATCGGATTACTCTCATCATCCGTTTCGCATGCAGTGAACATCGGCAAAGCGAATACTCCGAGTAGCAATATGTTGAATATCTTTTTCATAATATACATACTTTTAATGTTAATTCTAAACGACTAATTAATATCCTGTATTCTGCGTCATATTCCTATTATTGTTCAAATCCGAAACAGGAATAGGATAAACATTGTAGAACGAAGATACGGAAGTACCATTCTGTACACCACCTTTCCAGTCCCAGAGATATTTACTGGTCGTATACATACCGAAGCGGACCAGATCCGAACGACGACGTCCTTCCAGATAAAACTCACGAGACCACTCATCGATAAGCTCTCTTTCTGTCAATGTCTGAATTTGTTTCGTACAATTAGCACGCTCACGAAGTTTCTTGATATCTGCCAACGCACCATCTTCTCCTAAGCGGAACAATGCTTCTGCACGAGTCAGATAAGCTTCAGCCAGACGGAACAAAGGAATATCCGTATCCGGGAATTCGGCATGATGGGTTGCACCTCCGTCCGAACGGATATTTTGCCATTTTACGATAGACAATCCATCAGTAAATGTAGTAATGGCGTCTGTCTTAATTTTACGAATACCTCCACCGATACCGGAGTAAAATAGAGCTCGATCATCACCTGCTGCTTGAATCATATCAACAGTCCGAGTTCCGTATTGCTCATCAAAAGCATCTATCTTCTCATCGGAACTAAGTTCACCTGCTCCTGGCTTTTCAACATTGCCAGGCAACATAGGTACATTTTCCAGATTGGGGAAGAACTTCTGAATCAAGGCTGCACGGGCAAAGATACAACTCCATCCATTGGTAGTTCCTATACGTGGCATTCCGGCTATACGCGTAGCATTGATAACACAAGACGAACCACTATGGCTGCGAATTTTCACTCCGTCTTGGCGGATAGGGAAAATAATTTCCTGCATAGCTTTGGCATTCTCATCGTTATCAGCCATAAAGAGTGCATCGTACCGAGGAGATAATTCATAACTCGATTCAATCACTTTGGTAGAGAAATCTCTGGCTTGTCCATAGTCTGCCTGTCCGGTATAAACTTCCGCATTCAGATACAAACGGGCACGCAATAACCAGTTGGCTACTTTATCTGCGCGACCGAAAGGTGCCTGACGAGGCTCATACATATCCACTTCACACTCCTTCAACTCATTCTGTATGTAGCTATATAGGTCACTTCCCTTCTTCTCTATTGGAAGTTCGTTGTTGAAATGTTCTTTAAAAGGAGCCTTTCCGAACAAATCGAGGAAGTAGGAATAATGCAATGCACGCAAGAAGCGTACCTCAGCACGTTGACGCAGTGACTCCGCATCTGTTTTACCCTCTGTATTATCCAAGAAAAAGTTTAGCTGAGTAATGTTATAACCCAGACGGTATATACCCATTCGGTACGTTGACTTGAAGAGTTCCAGGCTATATTCGTATACTGCGGGATGTCCACATTTTCCTGCCATGCCCATACACACTCGTCAGACGATAGCTCGTTGCAATTAAAGATGGTACGATAGAAACCGGACTCTCCTTCATCCTGTCCATCCAAGTCAGCAGAGCCGGCGGGTCCCTGTTGCCCGGTTACTCCCAATAAAGCATAGGTTTTTACAAACACCGAATTTTGATCAAAGCTCCCACTAGCCTGAGGATCGATCGGGCTGATGTCCAAGTTATTGATGCACGAGGCTGTTCCCAACATAGCAGAAACAATCAGTGCAACTGATAATGTCTTTTTTATATATCTTGCTTTCATAATTATTCTGATTTAGTTACGATTAGAACTGAAGACTTAAACCCAACAAGAAACTCATCGCTCTTGGATAAGGATTGTTGTCTATACCACTTCTCACTTCGGGGTCAAGTCCCTTATATTTAGTTATAATAAATGGGTTCTGAACAGTTGCGTAAATACGTCCGCCAATCCCTTTATACCCGTTATAATTAAACAAATCAGCGAATGTATAACCAAGGGTAATATTATCACAACGTACAAAAGACGCATTCCGGACAAAGTAATCACTCATCGCATAGTCACCTGCACCGGTAAAGCCCAAGGCTACCGCTTCGGCAGTTGTATTCGAATACGCGTTATTTGAATACAGTCCGGTAGTACTTACATTAGCCCTATTGCTCAAGAAATCATAATACACATAGTTATTCAAACTTGCCCGAAGAGCAAAACTGAAATCCCAGTCCTTATAAAGCATCTTTGAGGTTAATCCCATCATGACATCAGCGGCCGGTTTCTTATACATGTATTTATCGGCACTGTTTATTTTGCCATCACCATTACGGTCTACAAACATATTCTCAATCGGTTTTCCGTTCGCGTCATACACTTGTTGATATACGTAATATGAGTTGGCAGCATACCCAACTTTGTTGGCTTGTATCTTGGTATTGTTACCTCTGGAGATCTTATCACCTGTCTCTACATAATAATCACTATCGTCTCCACCGGTCAATTTGGTAATCTCATTATGATTCCAAGTCACGTTATAGGTTAGATCCCACGTGAAATTCTTCGTTACCACAGGCTTTGCGTTTATCGAGAATTCCAATCCATAATTCTTTAGCGAACCGATATTTTGCATCATTTGCGCATTAAAGTTCGTTCCTACCGGAATCTTCACTGTGTTCAGCAAATCATCTGTTTTACGATAATACCCGTCTACAGCACCTGCAATCCGGCCATTCAGGAAACCGAAGTCCAAACCGGCATTCCAGGTCGTTGTTTTTTCCCATTTCAAATCCTGGTTAAATGCCTTCGGACGCAAGGTCGGATAATAGACATCTCCAAACGCATATTGAGCATAATCATTGCTACTTATATAGAGAGGTAGATAAGCAAAATCGTCACCTATATCCTGCTGTCCGGTAATACCCCATCCTAAACGGAGTTTCAAATCGGAGAGATAATTGATATCTTTCAGGAAATTTTCTTCCTTTATCTTCCATCCTAAAGCTAGTGACGGGAATGTTCCCCAACGATTATCTTCCGAGAAGCGCGAAGAACCATCAAAGCGCATGGTGAAAGTAAGCAGGTAGCGATTTAATAAAGTGTAATTCAATCGCCCAAAATAAGAAACAAGTGTATTCCGGGTCGCATAAGCTGTTTGTTGACGCAAAGAGGCGTCAACAGCTTCTCCTTTATAATAATCCCAACCTTGCCCTTCATCAAATCCATTGCGATGAAAGTGTTGTTCCTCTCCACCGATCATTACATCAAAGTCGTGAGAACCTAAAGACTTAATATACTGAGCGTAGATGTTATAGGAAAGATTATATTTATATTGTGTCGCGGAACCGTCCCAACCATAATAGTTGTTAGAAAACGAATATGGAGAAACCAGCGTCGTTTGAGTACCTTCCGCATATTCACCACCCACACTGGCATGTACATGAATGTCTGGGAAGAAGTGCAACTTGTAATCAACATCTACATTTCCAACAAAGTCATTACTATTCGCTTTGTCATTCCTTAACTCCAATGCAGCCAAAGGGTTTTGAGCTGATTGTTTATTCACCGTATATTTCCATTCCGGATCACTAAAACCTGAACTATTCAGTATATTCTGCCAATAACCTCCGGTAAATTGGTAAGCTTCACCACTATCATAAACAGGACGTGTAGGATCGGCAGCAAGTGCCCCACCAATTGCAGCGCCAGTATCGGCATAACGGTTTTTACCGTTCATATATTTAGCGTTGATATTGAACTTCAAATAGTCGTTAAAGAACGAAGGAGACAGACTAATAGAAGCCGTCAGACGTTGAAAATTAGAAGTTTTCACAATACCACTATCATTCGTGTACCCTAAGGAGATACGATATGGCACATTCTTAAACCCACCGGTTACAGATACGTGGTGGTCAGTACTTACAGATGTGCGGAAAATCTGATCTTGCCAGTCTGTATTGGCTGTACCTAGTTCTGTAGGAAGTTTCCCACCCCATAACTCAGATGCGTAAGCCCGATACTCATCACCGGATAATACATCATAACGTTTCTGAGTGGTAGATAAACTGACATAACCGTTATAGCTGACTTTAGGTGCTTGTTTCCCTTGACCTTTTTTAGTGGTTATAATGATTACTCCATTGGAAGCACGCGAACCATAGATCGCAGTTGCCGAAGCGTCTTTTAATACGGTAAATGTTTCGATATCGGCAGGGTTTACCATTGACAGACCGTTCGACATACCTTTGATACCCTGATTATCGATAGCCAAACCGTCGATTACGATCAACGGATCATTGCTGGCATTCAACGAAGATCCTCCACGAATGCGGATCTGTGAACCTGCGCCCGGGGTTCCGTCATTCGAGATAACACTCACACCGGCAACTTTACCGGCTAACATATCTTGTGCGTTTGTCGTAATACCTTTGCTCAACTCATCCGGTTTGATGGCTGTAACGGAACCTGTTGCATCGTTCTTCTTAACGGTACCATAACCGATAACCACTACATCTTGCAGTAATTGTGAGTCGTCTTTCAACGTTACATTCACAACCGGGGCAGCAGCCAATTCCACAGCCTGGTAGCCTACAAATGAAATTACAAGAACAGCCCCTCGATCGGTCTTCAACTGGAAGTTACCATCGAAGTCGGTGATAACTCCGCTTTTTGTACCTTTCACCAGTACATTAGCACCGATTATCGGTTCGCCAGTTGCGTCTTTTACATGCCCCTTCACCGTTATTTGCTGGGCAAAAGCTCCGACGGAAAGGAATAACCCTACCATGATCATGAGTAGGGATCTCAACATAAATTTCTTTTTCATGTCCTTAATTTAAAGTTAATTTTCTACTTACAAACAATTTCTCTTAAAATACCTATCAAAAATGGAATTCCTAGCTGTTAGACTAGCTGAAAGGGTGGGGATAAGGGATTTTATGCTCTTCTCCCTCCCCTTATCAACCAGTCAACGCCCTCTCTCAATCACAATCTTTTTACCCCCTTTACCTCTGATTTATCTTTAACCTCTTTAATACTGATTGCATAACCTCCACCGTTGGCAGCATGCAGACTTAGTTTACTCTTAGCTGTCAAGATACCTTTCTTAATCGTATACGCCTGCGGGTTGTCTTTCCAATCGGCATCTTTCGCATCGGCATAAACTGTGGCTACGTATTGCTTAGCCGGATCCAAGAAATCAAATACTAATTTAGAAGTATGTCCTCCTTCGCCAGCTGTACATCCCACATACCAATCGCCTGTGCCTTTTGCTTTACGGGCAATGGTAATATACTGTCCCGGCTCAGCTTCCAGATAGTTACTCTCGTCCCAATCCAAAGCGACATCTTTAATAAACTGGAAAGCATCCATGAAGCGCTCGTAGTTTTCAGGAATATCGGCTGCCATTTGCAACGGACTGTACATCGTTACGTACAATGCCAATTGGCGGGCAATGGTGGAACGTACTTGCGAATTATTTGCCGGATTCATCCGGTTGCAATGCGTTTCGAAGATGCCCGGCGTGTAATCCATCGGTCCGCCAAGCAGACGGGTAAAAGGTAGAATCGTAGTATGATTCACCTTATTGCCACCGAATGACTCATATTCTGTTCCACGGGCAGATTCGTTTCCGATCAGATTCGGATAGGTACGGTAGACTCCTGTAGGACGAACCGCTTCGTGCGCATTGACCATAATCTTATAATCGGCAGCCTTCTTCACAGCATAGAGGTAATGGTTATTCATCCATTGACCGTAATGATGTTCGCCACGGGGAATGATATTGCCTACATAACCGCTCTTCACGGAATTGTAGCCGTTGTCTACCATAAACTGATAGGCTTGATTCATGTGACGTTCGTAGTTGCGAACAGAAGCTGAAGTCTCGTGATGCATCATCATCTTAATGCCTTTGCTTGCTGCATAGCGGTGAATCTCTTTCACATCAAAATCGGGATACGGAGTAACAAAGTCGAATACATAGTCCTTGCTATTGCCGAACCAGTCTTCCCAACCTTCATTCCACCCTTCCACAAGCAGTGCATCAAAACCATGGGCTGCTGCAAAGTCAATATAACGTTTCACGTTTGCTGTATTAGCGGAGTGCTTGCCATTCGGCTTGGTCTTCGTATAGTCTGTTTCGCCAAGTTTCACGCTAGTCAGCTCGTCTGTGTAAGCCCAAGAGCCTTTACCGGTAATCATATCCCACCATATTCCAATGTACTTCACCGGTTTAATCCAAGATGTATCAGCAATTTTACACGGTTCGTTCAGGTTCAGCGTGATGCGGGAAGCCAAAACTTGACGGGCATCATCACTTACAATAATCGTACGCCATGGAGACGTGCAAGGAGATTGCAAGTATCCCTTATCGCCTTTCGCATCGGGAGTCAACCAAGACTCGAACACCATATTCTTATCATCCAGATTCAAATGCATGCAAGAGTACTCGATCAGAGCTGCCTCATGCAAGTTGATGTATAGTCCGTCATCCGTCTTCATCATCAGTGCAGTCTGTACGCCTGTTGGCGAGAAAGGAGTCTGCGAAGAGTTCGGAGTGATAGCCTCTTTCATCAATCCCCTGATTTGCGACAGACGAGAAGTAGTATAGTCATATTCCTGTGTATCATAATCACCCGGCAGCCAGAAAGCCGTGTGGTCACCTGCCATTGCAAACTGCGAATGTTCTTCTTTGATGATGAAGTAATTCAGGTTCTTCTGCTGCGGAAATTCGTACCGAAAGCCCAATCCATCGTTAAACAAACGGAAGCGTAGTACAAGTGTCCGTTCATTCATCGGTTGTTGCAAAGTCACCGCCAACTCATTATAATGATTGCGGATGTCCTTTTCTTCCCCCCAAACCGGTTGCCAAGTCTCGTCAAATGTAGCTGTCTTCGTATCTTTTATTTCGAAGCCGCTATATAGATTCGTTTTCGAATCAAGCTTAGTAAGATCTCTACGGTCCACCCAATCAAAATCAGTCCGGGCTGCATCCTCTCTTTTCAACTCCAATCCTAGCTTACTAGGTTTTATCACCGCCTTCTCTTTATAAGTAAGGTCGTACACCGGTGCTCCTTCGCCATTCAATTGGAAGGTCATCACCAAGTTCCCATCGGGCGAAGTTAGCTTCTGCTGTGCATTCGCCATAAACGATACACAAAGCAGCGCAATCATCGATATTTTCTTTTTCATATTCATATAGTATGGTATTAAATTATAGTGTTACTCGTTTTTCATAGTCCTTTAGTGACTAGAACTAAAATAAGTATACTCCCCTGCTCTCCAGCGTTAGTTCGTTACTTAACTCGATCTTTCTGCCCGTAAGTACATCGGTTGCCGTAGTTTTCGGAAGCATTTCCCGATACGGAGTCAAGTCGATCGATGCTTCGCGATCATTGCCGTTTAGGAAAACGACTACCGACCGGTTGCCTGACTTACGTTCGTATGCATAAACCCCTTTGTTGGGTGCCACATGTTTCAGTGTACCTTTCGCAATTACTTCATTCCCTTTTCTCCATTGAAGCAGTTTCTGCAAGTACGCAAACGCTTCGTTTTGTTTTGCCGAACGCTGCTGGCTGTCAAAGCAATTGACCGGATCACCTGCCATCCGCCGGGGAAGTCAGCACGTAAAGACCCGTCACCATCTGCTTTATCAGCAGCCATCAATATTTCTGTACCGTAATAGATTTGTGGAATACCGCGTGTAGTCAGCAGAAAAGCCATTGCCTGTTTGTAGCGATTCAAGTTCTTCGTATCCGCATCCGAATGGTAGAAACGGGAAGTATCGTGATTGTCGAGAAAAGTCAGCAGATTCATCGGATCAGTATAAACAACATCCTGCGATAAGTATTCGTAGAGACGGAAAAGTCCCCCATTCCAATCGGTTGTTTCTTCATCAAAAGCCCGGTTCATCTCCCCCATCAACGGGAAGTCCATCACAGTCGGTAAGTAAGAGTTTCGGGGATAGGCTAGTTTGCTATCTTTCTGCCAATATGAGATAAGCACATTGCTCCCCAGCCAAGTTTCGCCTACAATATTGAAGTTAGGATACTCAGCATTCACCGCTTTACACCAGTCCGCCATACCCTCAAAGTCGGCATAAGGATGCGTATCTTGACGTATTCCGTTAATTCCGGCGTACTCGATCCACCAAATACTATTCTGAGTCAGGTAGGTTTCTACATGGCGGTTGCGTTGATTTAAATCCGGCATCACCTGTGTAAACCAACCATCGATGGCCAACTTCTTGGCATATTCGGTGGCGTAGTTATCCGACTGGGTAACTGTTTGAAAGGTTGTCTGTACATATTCTCCCTTAAAGTTGAACCAATCTTTCGAAGGCATATCTTTAAATAAGTAGTTTTCGCTTCCGCAATGGTTGAATATCATATCCATAACCACCTTTAGCCCTTTGGCGTGCGTACGGTCAACAAACTGTTTGAAGTCTTCATTCGTACCGAAACGGCGGTCTACCTGATAATAATCAGTAATGGCATACCCATGATACGAGCCTTCTTGCATATCGTTCTCCTGAATCGGGTTTAGCCAGATAGCCGTCACGCCGAGGTCTTCAATATAATCCAGATGGTTCTCAATCCCTTTCAAGTCGCCCCCGTGACGGGCAAATGAGTTGTTCCGATCGACCTTAGCTTCCAACATGCCCGGTACCAAGTCGTTAGCGGGAATACCGTTCGCAAACCGGTCGGGCATAATCAGATAAAGTACATCGCCTGAATTGAAACCTTCTCTATTCGCAGCACCCTGTTCGCGTTGTTTTATTTCATAAGGAATGGTAGTTTGCTTCTTCCCTTGTTTCAACTGTATGTTGAAAGTCTGCGGAGTTGCTTCGGATAGATCTATATATAAGAGAAGATAGTTTGGATTCTCCTGCTTCACCACCTCTTTTAGTACAATGTCTTTTGAAGAAATATAAACGTCCGAAGTCGAGATATTGTCGCCATAGAGTAAAATCTGAAGTTCCGGGTTCTTCATTCCAGCCCACCAAAAAGAAGGAGCGACTTTGTGAATGACAGCTGCCTGTGCACTTTGCGAGAAAGTGAAGAGTAAAACGATAGTTATAAATAGGTAGACTCTTTTCATACTATTAAAGATTTAATGTTTCGTGTCACATACTGGTAATGCAAATATAGACTTCTTAACTGCTCATTTCCGGCAGTAGAATAAAAAGTGAAGTATTTACAAGTAAACAAACGTTGATTACCAGCAAATTAACGACTAATCAAGTAGGTGAAAATATAAGTCAAAATGAAGCAAAAGAGGCAAAATAAAGCGTTTTTTCATTGAAATAAATTACTATAATTAGAGAAAGTTTATATCTTTGCAGTATACCTAATAAATAATGTATGAAAGCCCAATCTTATTTCTTTCTGTTTTTGCTATTTATTCACCCACTCACCTTGTCGGCAGACAAGGAAGACAATAAAAGTCTTCTTAAAGAATTAGATCGTGTCATAAAGCATAAAATAGAATACCAGAGCCAAAAGGAAAAAAGTATAAACAGTTTAAAAGCGCAATTGCTCCAAGCGAATAAAAACGAAGAGAAGTACGATTTATGCGGTTCTCTTTTCATTGCCTATTTGCATTATCAAGCCGATTCGGCACTGCATTACATTAATAAGAAAGCCGAAATAGCTCCCATGCTGAACCGTCCGAATTTAGAATGCGAAATATTCATCAACCGGGCAGAAGTGATGGGCGTAATGGGTATGTATGTTGATGCCCTCAACCAGTTGAAGCAAGTTGATCCCCAGAAGCTGGATAAAGCTCTTTTAGAATACTACTACCGAACCTATCGTGCCTGTTACGGTTGGATTGCCGACTATACCACGTATAAAGCCGAGAAGCTGAAATATGTGCAGCTAACCGATTTATACCGCGATTCCATCATGCTTACTATGGACCCGGGCATAGACAGAGATATAGCTTGGGCTGAGAAATGCATTGTAAACAGACAAGAAGACAGCGCTATTATGCTACTTGAGGATGCCTTGAAAGTATCTACCGACGAACGTCAGAAAGGATATATCTATTATACGCTTGCCGAAGCTTATCAAGTTAAAAACAACCAAGAGAAAGAAATATGCTATCTTACACTCACTGCTATAACAGACTTGAAGTCGTCCGTCAAGGAGTATGCCTCCCTGCAAAAGCTGGCTCAGCTGATGTATCAGCTCGGCGACATCGACCGTGCCTATAAGTATTTGAGTTGCTCGATGGAAGATGCCGTTTCGTGCAACGCCCGTTTACGGTTTATTGAAGTCACTCAATTCTTTCCAATTATCGACAAAGCCTATAAGGTGAAAGAGCAAAAAGAGCGCATCATCTCTCGGCACTGCTCATCAGCGTCAGCATACTGTCTTTATTCCTTTTGGCGGCCATATTCTACCTATACCGTTGGATGAAAAAGCTTTCGGTTATGCGTCGTAATTTAAGCATAGCCAACCGCCAACTCCAAGACACCAACAAAGAATTGGCGGAGACAGGCAAGATCAAGGAGGTGTATATCGCCCGTTATCTCGAACGATGCGTGACTTATCTGGATAAGTTGGAATTATATCGCCGCACGCTGGCAAAGATGGCGATGGCGTCGCGCATTGATGATTTGTTTAAAACCATTAAGTCGGAACAGTTCATTCAAGATGAACGGAAGAACTTCTATACGGAGTTCGATAAGTCGTTCCTCGAACTCTTTCCGTATTTCATAACCTCTTTCAACCAACTACTTTTGGAAGAGGAACGAATCGAACCAAAACCCGGCGAGTTGCTGACTCCCGAGCTTCGGATCTATGCATTAATTCGTTTAGGAGTGACCGATAGTAATCAGATTGCCCATTTTCTGGGCTATTCACTGGCTACGATTTACAATTACCGGAGTAAGATACGTAACAAAGCTATCGGCGATAAAGAGAAGTTTGAGCAATGTGTGATGAATATATAATTCATCACACAAGCCATATTACAAGCGTTCTTTCAGTACAGCAGGAAGTTCGGGCATGGCCCCACTCTGCGTACACACATAGGCGGAAGCTTCTACCGCCAGTTTATGCGCCTCGGCAACAGGGTTACCTTTTAAGATAGACGCACAAAACGCAGCAGTAAAGGAGTCCCCTGCTCCTACCGTATCGGCAACGGGTACCTTGGGCGTTTCCTGAAAAGATACGACGCCCGGAGTAAACACATAGCTACCATTGATACCACAAGTCAGAATCAACATTTTCAGGTTGTACTTGGCCAACAGAATCCAACACTTATCCTGTAAGTCGATACCCGGATAACCAAACATGCGACTGATGGTGACCAATTCCTCGTCATTTATCTTCAGTACATTGCAACGGCGGAAAGATTCGCGCAGCACCTCCTTGGTATAGAAGTCCTGACGGAGGTTGATATCGAATATCTTGAGCTGTCCTTCCACATCAGGCATTGTATCGAGAAAACGATTGATCGTAGCACGGCTTGTCTCGCTACGTTGTGCCAATGAACCGAAGCAAACCGCCCGCGTGCTCAAGGCCAAACGCTTCAATTCGTCCGTAAAAGGAATGTTATCCCATGCTACGTCTTCTTTGATTTCATAGCACGGCACGCCCTCACCGTCTAAAGTCACCTGCACCGTACCGGTAGGATAATCGACACGTTCAATCTGGTGCTTCACCTTTTTCTCACCAAAGACTTTCAAGATTTCGTCGCCCAAGGCGTCATGTCCTACGGCACTCACCACCCGGCTGTCGTAGCCAAACTGTGAGATGTGATAAGCGAAGTTAGCAGGCGCACCGCCTATTTTCTTTCCTTCGGGCAACACATCCCATAGTGCCTCACCCATTCCTACGATTATATTGTTCATGATCTGCGGATTTAAAAGTTTATCAAATATATACTATTTTCTGATGCGGAAGGTGTAAAGCAATAAATAAAGTACACCAACAGTCATTACAGCCACGGCACCATTCTGCCCCATAGTCGCATCGGAAGCCACTCCCATAGCCAGCGGAAAAATCGTTCCACCAAAGAGTCCCATAATCATCAGCCCGACACCTCGTTCTTCTTGCCCGGCATAGAAAGCAACGCTTGTGAGAAAATGACCGAGAACACATTGGAGTTACCGAAGCCGATCAAGGCAATACAAGCGTACAGCATCGGTTTATCGTGGAAAACGAATAACCCCGCCATAGCGACAAGCATCATGGCCACACTAATCCCGAAGAATGATTTGGCGGACATTTTACGTAGGATAAACGATCCCAGGAAACAACCGGCCGTACGGAATATAAAGTAGAGACTGGTGCAAAAGCCGCTTCGTCGAGTCCCATGTTCAAACGCTCCATCAAGATTTTAGGCGCTGTTGTGTTGGTTCCGACATCAATTCCCACGTGACACATGATGCCGATAAAGGAAAGAAGAATAAACGGTTTACCAAGCAAAGCCAGACATTGTCCGAGCGTAGAAGGTTTACCCTCTTCCTTTTCTTCTTCAATCTGTGCACCGTTAAGCAAAAGAATAGCTACAACAGCTATGATGAGATAGATAGGGAATAATACACGCCATCCCAGTCCGAAAGAGGGTATGGTTTGGGTAGCTCCCCACATCGCAATGTATGGTGCAAGAAAAGAAGCGATGGCTTTCACAAACTGGCCGAAAGTCAGACTACTTGCCAAACGGTCGCCACGGACAATATTCGAGAGCAACGGATTCAGTGAAGTCTGCATCAGCGCGTTTCCGATACCCAGCAGCGAAAAAGAGATCAACATCAACATATAGCTATCACCAAACACAGGCAAAAGCAAGGAGGCAAATGTCACGACCAAACTTAGCAGCACAGTTTTCCGCTGGCCGATGCGACTCATCAACATACCCGTAGGTACGGAGAAGATCAAGAACCAAAAGAATACCAGCGACGGAAAGATGTTCGCCTGCGAATCGGTCAGATTCAAGTCTGCTTTTACATAGTTAGAAGCAATGCCTACCAAGTCGACAAACCCCATCGCAAAGAAGCAAAACATCACCGGGATGAGTTTGGACAAAGAAGCGTTTTTTGTATTTTCCATTATTTCAGTTATTATTGTTTTGTTACTAATACCTAGTTAGCGTTTCTTTCGGTTCTTAATCTTCTATACCTTCCTTGTTGCCCTTATTCTCCCCCCGGTAAGAGTTTTGTTTCCTACCGATGAGAATTTAGTTTGCCCTGGGGAGAATTTAGTTTCCTCCTAGTGAGAATTTGTTTTCCCCAGGGGAAACAAGACAATTGCTTACTGCCAAAGGGAAATGCCCTAACCTATAAAAGAAACATTCCGGCAAGCCAGCGAGAAAAAAGTCCGAAAGTAAGGCAGTACCCTACCTTTGTAAGGTATAAACCACGAAAGAGTCGACTTTAAAAGCACCACCTTGGCTGTAAAACTCCATTCGGTTGTAAGGTTCCGAAGGGAAAACCTGATTGGTCATGGCAAAGCGTCCACCGTTTCCAAAAGCTTCTATGCTCGACTTATCGACCAGCAGGCGGAGTTTCAGTTCTCCCTTGCCGGATTCAAGAGCCGTCCAAGTAACCATGGGGAAGTTCTCATTGAAGCCAACTTGCCCACTCTTACGACGATCCATAGAGAAGCGTTGTTGCTTCATATCATAGTGCATATCGACTTCTTCGCCCTGATTGTTGCACAGACGGAAGCCGATAAGATCGGCATGCTGGTTCTTGATTGTAAGCTCAATTTCGTAAGCTCCTTCATTGCCGGCAAAGAGTTCGGCAACCTTATGCGTACCGTTTACCTTAAATGAACGTTTCTTTGAAATGGTACGCAGCTTCAATAGTTCGGGAACGGGAGCCGATTGGAGAAGTATTTCACCTCCGGAGATAAACAGACTCAGGTCGCGCGGAACAGAGTTCGGGCTGCGATACTGTGACGTCGGAACATCGTTGGCATACTGCCAGTTACTCATCCACGCCAACGCAATGCGCCGATTATCGGGAGCATCACTCCAGGTTACGGTTGCATAATGATCTTTCCCCCAATCCATCCATTTGGTTTTGTCGGGCGATTCGTTTACGAATTTTTTCCCATCGAACGTACCTATAAAATATTGCGTAGCCGAGTCACCGAAAGGACCATCGCCCAGACTGCAAAGCAGTACCCATTTCTTTTCATTCGTTCCTTCCACCGGAAGCTCGAACAAATCGGGACACTCCCACACATTACCATGCGCACCTTGCCCTTTACCGAAGCTGCTTTCAAACGCCCAGTCCTTCAGGTTGGGAGAAGAGAAGATTTGCATTTCCTGCCCCACGGCAAGAATCATGACCCAACGCTGCGTCGCTTCGTACCAGAAGACTTTGGGATCGCGGAAATCACGTGCTTCCGAAACCAGCACAGGGTTGTTATTGTATTTGGTAAACGTCCGTCCGTTGTCCGTGCTGTATGCAATGCTTTGCACTTGTCGGTCACCATTTTGCGTATAGATTGCCACAATCGCACCCGCACCAAAGCCAGCTGTGTTCCGGTGATCGATTACCGCCGAACCGCTGAATATCGTTCCGAACGCATCCGGCGCAATGGCCACCGGACGATGTTCCCAATTCACCAAATCTTTGCTGATGGCATGTCCCCAGTTCATATTGCCCCATTTAGAACCGTAAGGGTTGTACTGATAAAATAAATGATACTCGCCATCTTTATAAACCATGCCATTCGGATCGTTCATCCAGCCGTACAACGGTGCGAAGTGATACAAAGGGCGAAACTTCTCGCGGTTGCTCGTATCGAACGTATCAGCAAGTTTCATTTCTTTGCAACCGGCTGTATTGTCCGGTGAAAGGCTGACACGTACCGGATCGTTGGAATGCAACCGGAACGCGAACGAAATCTGTTTACCGGCATAGGCCGATAAGTCAACGGGAACGTAATAGTCCACTTTATTCACTGCCAGACGAACGTCGAACGCGTCCACCTCTTTATTATTCACAATCATGCTGAATCTCACATCGGGAGATGCGTCTTCTACCGGCAAAAGCAAGTATTTCTGATTCGTATTCACGCGTACCAAACAGTGTCCTTCGCCCAGATTCCGGATCGTTAACGCCGGATCGCCCGCATAAACAGGTAGAGAAAGGCTCAAGCCCGTCAGGCAAAGAAGAAATACAAACACTTTCAATCCGTTGAAATAAGAAGTAATATAATTCATGTCTTTATGGTATTAA
Source organism: Bacteroides reticulotermitis JCM 10512 (assembly GCF_000517545.1). Lineage (GTDB taxonomy): Bacteria > Bacteroidota > Bacteroidia > Bacteroidales > Bacteroidaceae > Bacteroides > Bacteroides reticulotermitis. Next base: position 146,793 of record NZ_BAIV01000009.1, read on the forward strand.
GCTAGTTATTTGACTGTATATTTTAGGTCGGAAACAGTTATCGATCCGTCTGAACAGAAGATTCCCCAAGGATTGCGCTGCATACCGTAAATCCGGTTGGTAAACGCATACTGCCCGTTGATATACACCACACAAACCGAATGATCGGAAACAACCGTAACCTGATAAACCCCGTCGGCAGCGTGAATAAACTGTTTGGAGTTGATGTTAGCTCGCTCCTCACCTCCTTCATCAAGGGTGGTCACTTTATCGAACTTCAGATTATCCCACCGATCCTCGATATACAAACCGTATTTGTAGTTCCGATCGGAACAGTCGACCAACGACACGCCAAACACGGAGGTCCCCGGCGTAGTCGTAATCTTCATCTCTACTTTATTTACGTATTGCAAGCGGGCAAAGCGTACGGATTGTCCTGCATTCAGCTGATAGCCGGTCGATGCATTGCCAGTCACGCCTTCTGATTTACTCATTTCCGTGAGCGTAACCGCCTGTTTGCAAGTGGTGTATACCGCATCAGGATAGGTAAGGCCAAGCGTACCGTCGGCATGCTGCACCAATTTATGAGCAACCAGCGCCCCTGCCCAATCGGTTGTCTTCTCATTTGTGTTTCCCGCACGGGTGGCACACCAACCCCAGAGGTGGCGGTTCGTGCCGTCTCCGGCTGTCTTCCCGGCGTAGAAAGAGAGTCCTTCCAACTTGCCTTCAAACAGGTGTGGGAATGCGGGATCATCTCCCATGCTCATCAATCCCTGCAACGTAGGCGCATAGAAATACTGTACATTGCGTGTCACATCTTTATCCGAATAGATCATGTACCAATAATCGCCCATCTTGAAAACGTCGGGGCATTCGTAGAAACGGTTCCACTTGGTATAGAAGAAAGGATCAACTTCATTCCACTTCCGCAAATCGGACGAGGTGAACTGTGCGATGACCGAACGTCCGTCCCGAATAGCCGATAGCAACATCCGGTAAATCTGTGCGTCTTCATCATAGAACACATGCGGGTCGCGGAACTCGTCTACATTGTAGTTGCCCGGTGCCTGCAAGCGGAAAGAACGATCTTTGGTCCACGACTTGCAGTCGGAAGAGGTAGCGCAGAGGATGACTTCACGCGGACTGGCTGATTTATGTCCGGTGTAAAATGTGTGATACGTCTTGGTAGCCTCATCGTAAACCGTACTTCCGGTACCGATAGCCGGATCGTCTTCAGCCGCGCTTCCGCAAGCAATAGTCTCGCCCAGCGATTGGTAGGATGCGCCATCTGTGGTAACCAACTGATGGATGGGATGGTAAACCACCGAATTTCCATCGCGCATATCTTGCAGATACAGAATCTTAAAGTCCTTGGCCTGCGGATCATAAAACGGCATCGGGTCACCCACATAGCCAATAGCCGGTTTGTAAAACAGGTCGCACTTAGCCGCCTCGGTCGAACTAAAATATCCGGTAGTTTGATCCAAATCGGATTGAATAGCCGGCGGATTGTCGTTACCACGCAAAATGGTCTCATTATCGCAGGATGCGGCAAGCAACGAGAAGCCTGCAAAAAGTATAGAAGTAAGTATCATTGGTCTCATAATTACTGTCATTTTGAATCATTATCGTTTGTTATTCATTAAACCCGATCAGGTAATTGATCGCATTCTTCACCAACTGGTGGCGGTTGTTTTCGGAGGCATTTGTCCCTTTGAGATTCCACTCAAAAGCAGCCGAACCGATGCAAATCACCTTACCTGCTCCTTTGGAGCGTGCCGGAAATTCAGCCATAGAAACCAGATTCCCATCGTTCACATCATAAGCCAACGCCACCGCACCTGTCTTCGCGCTCCAGTCGTCCAAGCCGGCATAATCGCCCGTCGTTACATTCCATTGAACGGCATGGTTGGTGGTAGCCAGCCCCGCGCTGATCAAATAGACCTTTTCGTTATCTTTCTCTAAACCGGAGAACAGGCTATGCGTAGCATCACCAATTTTAAATCCGGCCGGATTAGGCAATTGTTCAATCGCTTCACCTCCTTCGGCATTCGGGCCTTGCTGATTCTTCGCTATCTGATAGACATCATTGATGTAACGGATGGCGTAACGTGAAAGCAATAAGTTACCTCCATTTTGATAGTAAGCTTTCACCGCCTCGCGTGAATCCCATGCCTGAGAAGGCCAGTTACCGTCGTCACCATGCCACCAGATAGCTTTACACGCTTCCGGATCGAGCTTCACGGCTCCGCTGATCAGATCACGCATGGAGACATAAATAGAACGGGGAATATTGTTCAGCATCCATTGGGCTGCCGCTTTCTCTTCATCTTTCAAATCGTCGACCGTTGCTGCCGTACCCATAAATGCGGTAACAGGCATATCGCTGGCAACCACTTTCACGAGGTATTCACTCTTTGCTCCGTGGTTTGTCACCGTAAAGGTAACGGGACTCGTAAAATCGTACACCGAGTTAGTGGCAGGAACAGCCTGCGCATGTTTGCTCAGCACGTAGTTCACTCGCAGACGGGTAAGATCGACCTTACCGGGCACATAAAGTTCGATGGTTTTCGAAGCTTCGTCAATGACTCCGGTGTATTTGTTATCATCGGCGTCATTAACAACAAAGCTTGTTATCAGGGCCTCGTAGCAACGCACCTTCACGGTATAGTTCAGGTAGGTGCTTCCGTTGGTTATCGTATAGACTACCGGTGCTATAAAGTTCACGGTCGATCCGCTCGGAATATTCGAAACGGCTCCTTCGGAAAGGGTGAACGCCGGAGTTAGTGCAGCCAAATCTGTTCCGACAGGCATAAACACTTCTATTGTCTTACCGACCTGGTCTATCTCGCCTTCCTGTCCGTCTATCGCAAAGGAGGTGATGAAGTTTTCACCGTTCAATGCCAGGCCACTTTTATTATCGTCATCGCATCCTGCCGCCAACCAGAGTACAGCCAACAGAAGCACGGTATTTATATTCTTTATCATGATCGTATGCTTTCTAAATTAGACTTTTTGTTTTTCATTTTACCATCCACAGTTCTGCACATAGACGCCTTTACTATAATTGATCTGCTTCTGTGGAATCGGACAGTACTCATTCTTGTCTTTGGTGAAGGAAGCGTTGCTATAATACGAACGGCGGCTTTTCTCCGAGCCATAGAAATCATTCAAAGTAATGTCGGCAATTCCCCAACGTACCAAGTCGAAGAAGCGTCCACATTCCATCGCCATCTCCAGGCGACGCTCCCAACGCAATGCCTGACGGCCTTCGTCAACACTCCATGCGGTGGTGTATTTACCTATCTTATATTTGGCATTGTAATCGAAAATCAGCGTCCGGCTGTCCAAAGCACGTTGACGCAATGTATTGACAAGCTGCCGGGCATCTTCCAGGTTACCACCTTCAGCACCTAAGTCCGCCAATTCGATTTCGGCTTCGGCACGCATCAACATCACATCGGCATAACGCAGCACAATCCAGTTCTTCGAATTGGCAAAGAATACACCGTTCTGTATCAAGCAACTGCACTCCTTGTCGACATTCTCTTTCATCGAAGCATAATAGCCGTAGATCTGGGGCGCACGTGCCCAACTTTCGGTGTATTCTACATTCGTATTGTACTTATAAGGAAATCCCGGCATAGCTACCGTATGGAATAAACGCGGATCGACATTGTCGGAAAGGTTGTTGTAGACTTTATTGTCATAACTGGTGAACAAAGGAAGTCCTTTATCGTCTGTTTTGAAAGCGTCCACCAGGTTCTGGCTAGGCTTATTGAAGTCACAGCATCCCACGCCCTGCGGTGCGGTCAGTTGGAAAGCGAAGTTCAGGTTGCCGTACAGCGTTCCGTCATTCTCGGAGTATTGAACAGCCCAGATCGATTCTCTCCCATTCTCATACTGATAAGGAAGAAAGTTATAAGCAAAGTCGTCTTCCAGACCGAAACCTCCGTTGGTATAGATCTGCGGATTCGTATAGGTCAGCACTTGCTTCAGATCATCGGCATTGATGCTCGTTACTTTGTTTGTCTTCACATCGTCCTGATGGTAGGCTTTGAAGAGATATGTCTTTGCCAAGTAAGCAGCTGCCGCAGCATGCGTAGGACGCCCTTTATCCGCCTGACTGACGGGTAGGTTGTCGTAAGCGAATTTAAAATCATCGGCTATCTTCTGCCACAACTCGTCATTGGTGTACACACGGTTGGACACTTTGCGATACGCTTCGATGTTTTGTTCGATGTTCTCGTCGATTACCGGAATGTACTTGTACATCTCCTTGAGTTTAAACATAAAGTGACCACGGATAAAGCGCATTTCCGCCATGCGTTGCGACTTCAACGGATAGCTGGCCTCATCGATCTTTTGCAGAGAACGCAAGGCGATATTGGCGCGGGCAACTCCGCTATACAAACGATACCACATATCGTCCAGCGTCCATAAATCGGTCGTCAGTCCGTTGGATATTTCAATGTAATGCATATGCGAACCGTCTTCCGTGTTCGACCCGCCCTTATACGCATCATCGGAACGGACATTGCCGAATGACCATAGTTGGAACGAACTGTTCATGTCTTCCCCACTCACCATATAGGCATAAGCCGCAATGACTGCGTTGTCCACATATTCGGGCTTCATGATATCGTCTTCCGAAAGAATGCCTTTCGGTTTGGAGTGATCGAGGAAGTCATTGCAACCGGCAACTCCGAGTAAAGTGGCTCCCAACATCATGGATAAAAGTATATTTCTTGTTTTCATTGTCATCTCAGGTATTAGTAATTAATTAGAAGCTAACGTTAAAGCCAAAAGTCAGATTGATCGGAATCGGATAACCGAAGTTCGGATTCTCGGGATCCATGCTTGTAAACTTCTTGCTTTTAATCGTCAATAGGTTGTCACCACTCACGTAGAAGCGCAGGTTAGACATGCGAATCTTTTGAGTAAGTGTTTCCGGAAGCGTATATCCCAGTTGCAACATACGAAGTTTGAGGTACGAGCCGTTTTCCACAAAGTAGGTGGAGAAGCGTGCTTCATTGTTCAGGTCGGAAACCGACACGGCCGGGATATTGGACTGCGGATTCGAGGGTGACCAAGCTCCCAACAGGCGAGTTCCCCGGTTGGCGTTCATGTCTCCCAACGACCAGAAGTCGGTATTCTTCTTCACATCGTTTACCACATCTACTCCCTGCACTCCTTGCCAGAACATACTAAGGTCGAAATTCTTATACCCTAAGTTTATATTCAAACCGTACGTGAACTTCGGATTCGGGTTACCGATCCAGTCCTGGTCTTTCGTGTCGATCACTCCATCATTATTAACATCCCGGTAGCGGATACGTCCCAGTCCCGGTTGTCCCATCTTTACGTCGTAGGCAGCATGGTAAGCGTCTACTTCTTCCTGCGTTCTGAACAGGCCGTCGGCTACATAACCGGCACGCATATTGATTGCGTGACCGATAATATTCATCACTCCGTCGCCTCCGAAGTCACCGGTAGAAGCAACGTCCTCCGGTACAAACAGAATTTCGTTCCGGTAGAAAGACACATTCGCATTGACATCATACGTCAGGCCGAAGGCTGTCTTGTTGCGATAACCCAGATTCAGTTCAAAGCCTTTATTCTCCATCTCGCCTACATTTCTCCACTGGCCTCCGCCTTCGCCGATCACAGCGATATAGGATGGTTTAATCAGAATGTCTTTGGTCTTTTTGTCGAAATATTCGGCCGATCCATACAGTGATTGGTTGAACAGTGAGAAATCGACCCCGATATTGGTCTGCGTGGTTGTCTCCCACTTGAGATTTTCGTTCATCAATTGGTTGCGCTTGAAACCGGAGGGAAGCAACGCCCCACCATTACTCCCGGTAATGTCATAGGAAGTACCATAAGTAGGCGAATTGCCTGTGCCGTAATTGGCTTCGTAAATAGAATAGCGTGCGGTGTTTTCGATCTCCTGATTACCGGTCTGCCCCCAGGCGGCCCGAATCTTCAAATCATCGATCACATTTCTCGTACGTTGCATAAACGCTTCTTCACTGATACGCCATCCTACCGATACAGACGGGAAGGTTCCCCATTTGTTATTCTGTCCGAAACGGGAAGAGCCGTCACGACGAATGGTCAAGGAAGCCAAATATCTGTCTGCATACGCGTAGTTCGCTTTTCCGAAGAAGGAAGCCAGCGTAAAGCCGCCTGCTCCACCGGTAGCTTTCGATATGCCTGTTCCCGCATCAGGATACATATAATCGGGAGAAATCACGGCAAACCCTTCGCGATAAGCGCCGAACGCCACATCATCTTCTCGGTTCAGCTCTGTACCGATCATAAAGTCGGCCCGATGTTTCTTGATTTCAAAGTTGTATGTAGCAATGGCGTTCCACATCCAACGGGTCCAATGTTCCTGTACCATATTGACTGCGCTGGTGCTGTTGCTGAGTGTACCGTTCTCATACGGAATCGTAAACGAGCGTTTGAGCTTTTGCGCATAATCCAGCCCGAAGGTCGAACGTACATTGAAGTTCTTGAACGGATTGAAGTTGACGTGAGCATCACCAAAGATGCGCCAGTACGTATAGCGGTTATCTTTATTATCGTAGTTCACACGGGCAATGTTCTGACGGTCGGGCATCGTTTTATTGGGTCCTCCCCACCCACCGTCGGTTGTATGCACGGGAATCATAGGTAAGGAGATCATGCGTCACTTAGTACATTTGCCGGAGCCTGAACTTCGGTAGTCCGATTCAGGGTAAAGTTTTCGCCGATGGTCAACATATCGCCAATCAGCTTATATTCCGAGTTCATACGAGCCGAAATACGGTCGAAGTTTGAATACTTAATCAATCCGTCGTTTTTATAATAGCCGAGCGAGAAGAAATAAGTGCCACGCTCCGTTCCATTAGTCACCGACACATTGTATTGCTGGATAAAGCCGGTACGTGTAATCTCGTCAAACCAGTCCGTGTCAGCCGTCGGTATCTTATTCTCCGAATCGATATACTTGGGAACGAGCATTTGATTTAAAGTCGGATAGCCGCCGGCATCGTAGCCCCAGTCATAGCGATAGCCAATCGGGTTGGAGTTTGGATTGATCCCCTCGTTGGTATAAGCCTGCCACAGCGTGCGTCCATACTGATCGGTGTTCATCATTTCCTGTTTGGTATGATACATCGAGCAGTGACCGAAGCATCAAAGTTCACCTTAATACTTCCTTCTTTGCCTTTCTTGGTAGTAATGATGATCACCCCGTTGGCTGCACGTGAACCATAGATGGAGGCCGAAGCGGCATCTTTCAACACCTGAATGGATTCTATATCGTTGCCATTCAGTTCGTGCATGCCCGCCTTGGTAGGTACTCCGTCTATAATATAAAGAGGATCGTTGTTGTTCAGCGTACCGATACCCCGGATGCGCACAGTGGCGGTTCCACTCGGGTTACCGTCGGCTGTAATGTTCATACCGGGAACACGTCCCTGAAGAGCTTTCACAGGATTGTTCTCTCCCTTTTTCTGAAGTTCTTCTATGTTGACCACCGATACGGCACCGGTCAGGTCGGCCTTACGCTGAGTCGTATAGCCGGTTACCACGACCTCTTCCATCATCTGCGTGTCTTCTTCAAGTTGCACACGGACAGAAGCGGCTGCTTTAACAGTTATGGGTTTGTAACCTATATACGTAATCTTCAGAGTTGCATTGGCAGGAACGGTCAACGAGAAATTTCCGTCGAAGTCACTTATCGTTCCATTTGCAGAAGAAGAGGTTTCAATGACAGAAGCACCGATAACCGGCTGCCCGTCTGTCTTGGAAGTCACGTTTCCCTTCACTGTTACGTTTTGCGCCCCAAGGGCACAGATGAAAACAAACAGGAAGCAAACGCTGCTAAGAAGTTTTTTGTTCTTCATGATACCAGGCATTAGTTTTAATGTTATTAATTTAAATGTACGATTTTTATCTTGATCAATACTGCAAATTAAGGAGGTTTTCGCCCCAATGACTGAAAGAAATGTTTCAAAGGCTAACAGATTTGTTACATAAGACCACGGAATCAAGGCTTTAGTGCTTTTATTTTTGTTTCATGCCCACACACCGCTCCGTCTCATCAATAATATGCTTATTTTTGTCGGCAGATTACCAATACCATTCGATATGAAAACAATATCCAACTCTCAACTCAGCATTCGGGTCTCTCCGCATGGAGCCGAACTTTGTAGTATTCTGGCCAACAACAAAGAATATTTATGGCAAGCCGATCCTGCATTTTGGAAGCGACATTCGCCTGTGCTTTTTCCCATTGTAGGAAGTGTCTGGGATAACGAATACCGGGTGGACGGAACAGTTTACTCGCTCGGCCAGCACGGTTTTGCCCGCGACATGGAGTTTACCCTTGTTGGCGAAAGTACGGAAGAAGTCCGCTATCGTCTCGAAAGCAATGCGGAAACGTTGAAGAAATACCCGTTTGCCTTTTGTTTGGAAATAGGCTATCGCATCCAAGGGAAGCAAATCGAAGTGATCTGGGAGGTTACTAATACAGGCAATAAAGAGATGCACTTCCAAATCGGTGCACACCCGGCATTTTACTGGCCCGATTTTGATGAGGCGATACCCAATCGCGGCTTCTTCGGGTTCGACCGGAACGATGGGTTGAGCTACATCCTCATCTCGGAAAAGGGATGTGCTGATCCTTCGACTGAGTATGCGATGGAACTAACGGACGGGCTATTACCACTGGATACGCATACTTTCGATAAAGATGCTTTCATTCTTGAGAATGAACAAGTGCGTAAAGTAACTCTATATACCAAGGAGAAGAAGCCCTATTTGAGCCTGCACTTTACCGCTCCGGTAGTCGGCCTATGGTCTCCTCCGGCCAAGAACGCTCCGTTTGTATGTATCGAACCGTGGTACGGCCGTTGCGACCGGGCGCATTACACAGGCGAGTATAAAGACAAGGATTGGATGCAGCATTTGGCAGCCGGCAATACTTTCAAAGGCGGCTATACAATAGAGATCAACGATTAGTCAGCTATCTCGAATCGCTAGTCGAAGCGTATCCAAGCTGATAGGACGAGTCTGAATGGATAAGAAATTAGACACCCCGGCTTAACTAGTTATTCGTTTGACCTGGGTTTCCGTTTCGTTCGACCCGGGTGGAACGAAACGGAAACTAGGTGGAACGAAAGAAACACCCGGGTCGAACGAAAAGAATTTAGTATCTTAGTGTCGTAACGGTATAACGCAACCGAGTAAATATCAGCTTATTTACAGCTACTTCTCTGCTACTGAGAAAGAGAACAGCTGCTTGGCGCACTCATAGCCTTCGTGGTAAAAGTCCGTCAACTTTTGGGTATCACGTTCGATACGGTCTACAAGCACAGGGTTGAGTGGGCGAATAACAGTTATACGCCTTCATCCTCCAAACGCTCGACCAATTCCAACTGCTCGTTGTAAACCGTACATCGACGACTTAATGCGGCGCGTAGATTCGGATATTTGCGATAAAGAAATGAAGGTACACGGATATCCTTGGATTCTTTCCGGTAACCACGATTACGCGTTAATACGACCACATTACGGGTATAGCCATCCTCAATTGCGCGCTGCAACGGAATAGAGTCTACAATCCCTCCATCGAGCATCGGAACGTCATCTACATAAGCAATCGGACAAACAAAAGGCAGGCTGCTGGATGCCCGGACAATATCAATCACACGGTTTTTATCCTGCTTCTCTTCAAAATAGTCGGGCTCGCCTGTCACGCAATTAGTTGTTACCATCACAAAACGTTCCGAAGAAGCGAAATAAGTATCATAGTCATACGGAAGAATATGCTCCGGAAACTCATTAAACAGCAAATCAAAATCGAGGATATTCCGCTTCTTAAGCAAATGCTTCAACCCGATATAATTGTACTTCTCCAGTAAGTCGATGTTGCTGTATTTGGCACGTCCCCGCTGACCGGAAGCGTACGAAAGCCCATTGCACGCACCGGCTGAAACACCGATCACATAAGGAAAGCGAATGTTATGGTCCATAAAAAAGTCAAGAACCCCACAAGTAAATACCCCTCGCATTCCTCCTCCTTCCAGCACCAAACCGGTAGATGGATTTATTTGTATTCCTTCCTTCATTTTCCGTTGTTTTTATTTCGACGAATCACTAATAGAGAAGATAGGTTTCGAGAAATATCTTCTTCCTCCGTCAATTTTGTATAGGTAAGATGACTCATAACCAACAGGCCATCCTTTTCTTCGGTGATCAGGGCATCTATTTGAGTAAACCAAACCAGATTCAGTTGATTGGGGAACCTCTCAACCAGTTCATTGATTCGCGACTTATATTCCAAATCATCCGCATCGAATAAGAAGAGCCTAACCGAGTGGCCTCCCGAAAGCACATTTTCGAGATAGGACAGCAAGAAGGAATCGATCATCCCCCATGACGAAGCTGACTAGCGCCCCTTCCCTATAATTGCGGTTCACAAATACAGCAACCGGGCACTTCACCTGTTCCAGCACCTCATCTATCTTATCCTGAAACAATGACAACCATAAAATAGCTCCCGGTGTACCCGGCATATCAGGACGGTAATGGCTACCTGCCCCGAGTAACAGCATATCAGGTTTCTCCCTGCGAACGAAAGAAATCATCTCTTGAACCAGCTTATCAGTTACCCGATAATGATTATCTACCTGCAGATTCAGTTCTCCGGCCCGTTCATTCAAGAGCGTGAAGTTTTCACTCGCATAATGCTCCGCATTTATCGGGTTTAAATCTGTTCCAACGGTATAATGTGCGGCTATCAAGTGCTTCTTCTCCAGTTGCTTGCCAAATAAGAAATAGTAGATCGAAAGTAGATTTCTTCCCGATTCAGGCGCCCAAAACATAATATCAGTTTCTGTTTCAAAGACATCTTTTCTTCGCGATGTGCAAAGAAGCTCTCCACAAAGTGCAGCAAAGGCGTGGTCATGAAAGTAGTAACCAATGCCATAATAACCAAAATAACAAAGATAGAGGGAGGAAGAACTCCCATTTCATACCCGATGTTTAAGGCGACTAACTCCATTAGCCCGCGCGTGTTCATCAGGGTACCGACAATAAGACTGTCTTTCCAGGTCTCACCGACCAAACGGGATGCTATGGCACAGCCTCCCAGCTTCCCGACAATAGCCACTGTTATCAATAAAAGGCATACCAACCATAGATCCGGACTGTTGATTAATCCGATTTCCGTACGGAGTCCGGTAAAGGCAAAAAACAACGGAAGAAAGAAAACCAATGAGATGTCTTCCACCTTTTCCATCATTACTTTTCGAAATCCAATGTTCGAAGGCATCACTACACCGGCCATAAAAGCACCAAACAGAGCATGTATACCAATTACTTCCGTGATGCAGGAAGAGATGATCAGAATCAGCAAGATAAAGGCAACAAACGTCTTGTTTATAGCCTCTTTGTTAGCATATACCTCCCCTACTTTTCTAAGAAAAGGGCGCACAACCCAGAACATGACTATGATATAGACAGCAGTCAACGCAACCGAATAAAGAGCACTTGCAAAGTTTCCGGCTTTAGATATCGCGATTACAACGGCCAACAAACACCATGCAGTCACGTCATCATTCGCCGCCGACGCAATAGCCAGCGTTCCCAAAGGGGTCTTGGTCATGTTTCGTTCCTGAATAATGCGGGCCAGCACCGGAAAAGCCGTTATACTCATCGAAATCCCTATAAAAAGAGAGAAAGGTAAGAACGCCGTTTGAGTGGATGCATACTCCTCATAAATCCAGAACGAAGCCAAAATACCCAAGAAGAACGGGACCAGAATACCGGCATGACTGATTACCAAGGTCTCGTTTATCTTATTTTTCAAGATGCTAAAGTCCAGCTCCATCCCGATTACAAACATGAAGAGAATCAACCCGACTTGACTCAGCAATCCCAGGTTAGTTAACGAGTCGGTGGGGAAGAGAAAAGTGAATATTTCAGGAAAGAATGCTCCCAGCACAGAGGGGCCTAGTACGATACCGGCGACAATTTCACCTATCACAGCCGGTTGCCCCATATGATTAAACAGATAGCCAAACAAGCGAACCATCAATAATACGGCTATGATCTGGATGAGTAATATTGTCAGCGGCTCTTGTAAGTTGTCAGCCATAAACTGGCAAAATATCGTAAAGGGATCTCCTTGAATAGCCGGAAAGTTCTCGGCATGGTGCAAGAACCGATCCCCTTCCCCAATCGCGACATAAATAAGCCCTCCAAAGACGAGTAGCATAATGACGTAAATGATATAATTCTTTCTGGCTCTATTTTGCATAAACTCTGAAAATTTATAATTTACTGTCCGGCCCAAAACAACTAACCACCTGCTAATAACTGTTTTAACAAAAACAAAGCACAAATCTACCCAGCCTCTATGCGGAAAATCCGTATACGATTCAATCAGAATAAATAAGTAAAAGCATGATTCATATTTTTAAGGTAATCATAGGCCTTTGACAAAATCAGGGGTAAAGATAAACAAATGCTGCGAGAGTTTGACATTTGTACGAACACTTTTATTCACAAAACTCTTCTATTAGTCTAGTTTTTCATGCCATTTTCATTTAAAAACTATCTATAATCAATCAGGTGAATCCCTTTAAAAACAAGATGTTACTGTTCCAATTCTCTGAAAAAACAAATAATTATACTAAATCTTGTTTTATTCCTCATAAACTCGTAACTTTAGGCTATCCTAAACGTTTTATAGATATATATAAAAAGTCCTGTTCAAAGGCAATCGCTATGAGAATAAAGTTTGAGATCAAAGAAAAATTGTCCGAGATTATCGAGGAGATCATGCATTCTCCTCACTGGATTACCTATGTGAAAGAAGAACTTAATGGCAGAACTACCGTAGTTATTCGCGACCAAGAATTTGGTTCGGAAGCAACGATAGAGATTTATGCCACTGAGATCAGTATCAAAACCGCCTGGTCAAATTACGATTACCGTATTTCTGTGGTACAAGGAATAGTATGGTGTGAATATAACGGCGCATATCGTGGCTTATTGGAACAAGTGCTCTTACCAACCCTTACACCTAAAGAGAATCTGCTTGATTCCCAAGTTACCGAAAGCTCCCTATACGGAAGGGAACACAAGACATTAAAAGAATATGCCGAAGCCAACGCAAAGCTGAAACAATTCCGCCGTGATAATTTCAATGAAGACAGAAGTGGTGTAGCCCCGTTTGATCACCCTAGGCGAGTATACGATGAGTTTATCAAGGAAGACTACCTGATTATAACACCTAAAAAGAAATAATAAAATTGGCCGGAGAGTATAGACTCCGGCCAATTTTATTATTCAAAAGCTGACTCCCTGCTCCAACAGATCTTTTTGAGATACCGCAAAGTTGTCGCCCGCATTCAATCGCTTCATCACCAACGTACCGACTCGCTTGGCATCTTCCGCCCTACTAAACGCTTTCTTACCCGAAACGGCCGGTATAAAAGGCTGATTTATTAGCAACTTATCATCGCGCAAGATGTGGTAACCGTATCCATTCGGCTTCACCTGCACAACCTCCAAGCGATAAGATTCCGGCTTCAGGTCTTGTTTGCTATCCGCTACGCAAAGCACCAGTATACATACACATATAAGGAAGAACGCCAGAAGTGCTATTTTATTCCTCTTCATAAGAATATGGATCCAACTCCCAAGCATCGTCATAGAATGTACTACTGCTACTTCCTCCCGTAGCTATAACTCCTCTCTTTCCTGTGGAGAAACAGACCGCTTTGATACGTGCGCTTCCTTCAAAAGGAGTCAAATCTTCTCCATCCCAAAGATCGGTAGACGGATCATAAATCCAGTAATTGGAACGAAGAGAGCCTCCGACGGTCTGCCCTAAAGCCAGATATCCTTTACCATCAATCACAAAGCTAGACCCATACGTACGTACGATTGAGGTATAATCATCGTCATAATCATTATCGCTATCCGTATCGGCAATATCTCTCAATTGCGTCCACGGAGAACTGGCAGCAGGATCGAAAGACCAGAAATCATAGACATCACTTCCGTTGTTATCTCCTCCGCAAATGTATGCTTTGTCATTAATAACAAAAGCCGTTCCCCCTTGCCTTTTCTGTCCGCCAAAACCATTCAAGATGGTCCACTGTGAACCGGATGCAGCCGATGGGTCGAAGCGATAAAAATCTTTCTGGTAGTTACCGTTATTTCCAGTACCCACATATCCATAATCACCGATGGCAAACGCAACGGCATAGTTACGCGCGCCTCCTTTATAATCATCCTTTTGAGTCCATGCGTCTGTTGCCGGATTGTATTCCCATGTATCAGCTAAGTAACCATCGGTCGAACCGTTGTATCCGGTTGTGATATAACCTTTTTCGCCAATCGCGAATCCGACTGCCGCATTACGGGCAACACCGGCATATCAGCGCATTGCGTCCAGTAGTCATTCACAATATCATACTCCCAACAGTCATTCAGACGGCTGTATTTACTCCCCCGATAGCCACCGGATATATAGCCTTTATTACCGATTGTAAAACCAGCCGCATCATTTCGCGCCAGCCCATCAAAGTCCGAACGGCGGTTCCATACTCCGGCCGTGTACGATGCATCTTCCGTACACGCCAACGCACTCATCGTAATAAGTACTATACCAACCAGCTTACACAAATTGTTCATTGAGTATCTGTTGCTTAGATTCTTCTTTCTATTCATCATTTAGTCCGATTAATTAACTGGGGCAAAGATAGAAGCCAATCAAGCGTCGTAAAAGTACTATCGACCAATAAACTCATTTCATCTACTAATCAAAATGCGGTCTAGAAATTACCCCAATTAGTCGATAGTTCTTTGGCAAAGTACGTGAATATCCGTTCTTTGCCCCACTCAAATGACTCAAAACAAAGCCAAAGTATGAAACATATCTTTTCATGTATACTCTCTTTATTTACCATACTTTCTGTCACCTCCTGCATGGACGAATCGTCGACAGCAGGAAGCAAATGGATAGAGAGTTCCCTATTGAATGCCGTCACAGACACATTTACGGTACGGATGAATACAATACTAGCCGATTCAATAGCTACCTCGAGTGATACAATCTGCCAGATAGGACATTTCAACAGTTCGCTCTACGGCGACATAACCGCCTCCTTTTATGCCGAATATGAAGTACCCTCAGCTAGTTTCAGCGAAGATGTAGCTTACGCCTTCGATTCTATAACGATTCGACTCTATACATGTGGGAATTACCTGGGTGATACACTCGCTTCCCAACGCATCAATTTATATCAATTGGTAGACAATCTTCCCTTATACGATGATTATCTTTACAACACATCCACCGTAGCCTATTCGCCTACCCTACTAGGCTCATTCAGCTACCAACCGACACCGGGGCAACGCACAAAGGAACATGAGATTCGGCTGCCGGACGCATGGGGCAAAAAATGGTTCGATCTGTTGGCGAATGAGTCAAGATATGTGGAATCACAAGAAAACTTCCGCGATTACTTTCCCGGAATTGCTTTTATTCCGGAAGCATCGGGCAATTGCGTCACCGGCTTTCAAGTAAGTGACTCCAGCCTATGCGTAACCGTCTATTATCACAAATTGGCGGAGATAACAGAAGATCTCACCCTGACATTTACTCCCAGCAATACGTATTCATATAATAAGGTACATACCGAACGCCAAAACACGTATCTATCCGAGTTGAAGCCGGGATTTAGCAATGCGTCTTCATCAGATAAGACCGGATACATGGCCTACTTACAGGGAATGACAGGAACCTATATCAACATCGAATTCCCAACGCTAAATGAGCTATGCAGCTTGGGAGAGATCGTGACAATCGAGAGTGCCCTACTCCGGCTTTACCCCGTTCGAGGGACATACAACGGAGCATACCCATTGCCTTCCTCCCTGTCTTTATATACTGCGGATGAGAACAATGTGACACAAGATGCCATAACCAATTCAGCAGGAACCTCCGTACAGACCGGAAACCTTGTTATTGACGAATTAGCGTACGAAGACACCTATTACTCATTCGACATCACCTCCTTCCTGCAAACCAACCTGGGAACAACCGGATATAACCGGCAAATTCTCCAACTGATATATCCCAACGGTGCTTTTACCAATACGCTTCAATCTGTGGTATTTGGAGACAACGAGAATACAGCGGTTGATAAAAACGTCAAACTAACCATTCTTTATAAAGTATACAACCGATGAAAAAAGTTATATTCCCTCTTATTCTTTATGTACTTCCATGCTGTTTGCTAACTGCTCAAAACACCACGAGTTCCCCCGCCTCCATGTTCGGACTCGGAGAGCTCTCCACCGGAGACGGAGGACAGTACGCCGGTTTAGGAGGAATAGGAATCTCCTTGAGAAACGATCATTTTTTAAATACCGCCAACCCCGCAGCTTTGACCGCTATCGATAGCCGACGTTTTGTGTTTGACACTGGAGTCATGGGAGCATATAAGTCATATACTCAAACAGGAATAACCAATAGTTCTATCACAGGCAACCTGAACAACTTGGCTATTGGTTGTAAAATACTCCCCCGCTGGTACGGCGCATTATTTCTCGCACCCGTCAGCAGCATGGGATATGCAATCACCTTGGAGAATGAAGTGGCAGGCACCAGCGGCACAACCGTTTCTTCACTATTCGAAGGTTCCGGCGGACTCTCTAAAATAGGATTCAGCAATGCCTACCTCTTTGGCAAAAACCTATCTGTCGGAGTTAACTTGTCCTACATCGGCGGAACCCTGACCCAAAGCGAAACACAAGGTTCGGCTAGCATCGAAGAAAGCTCATTCAAACACACCTACTATGCCGACTTCGGTATTCAATACACCATCCCGGTAAACAAAGAAAAGAAACTCATCTTAGGGGCGACATACGGCTATTCGCAAGATTTGAAACAAGACAACTCTTTATCCGCAAGTAGCACATCCGGAGGAAATACCATTGAAGAAGATGTAGCGAATGTTCGCCAAGCTTTACCTCAGTTTGTCAGTGCCGGTATCAGTTACCACTCTTCGCGTTGGTTTGGTGCGCTCGAATATAAGTACCTAGATTGGAGCCGCATGCAATCGTCCCGCTCCATCATTCGCTATCAGAATCAGCATAAGGTGAGTATAGGAGGTGGATATACTGCCGGGAACATTTACCGCAAGCCGGTGACCCTATTACTGGGTGCCGGAATAAGTAATTCGTATGTTGTCATTCAGAAAAAAGAAGCTCAGAATTATTACATCAGTACCGGAGCGAACTTCACATTACCGGCCGGCAACATTCTGTCGTTGGGTATTAAGTACAACGACCAATTCAATGCCACCGCCGGAATGCAAAGAGAAAAAGGGGTGTCTCTTTTCCTAAATCTATCATTCTGGGAGCGAACTTATCGGGCAAAACTAAAGTAGCCCTGTTTTTTTATGCATTTTATAAACGGAACTATGACATTCTGCCTAGTATTATCTATCTTTGTTGCCTAAACAAATTAATACTAACTTCATTAGAATGAAAAAGATCTTACTTACAGCTGTTGTAGGCTTGTTTAGCCTAAGCGCTATGGCACAAGACGCAAAACCTGCCGAAGGATTTGTATTCACTACAGTGAAAGAAAATCCCATCACATCAATCAAAAACCAAAACCGTTCGAGTACTTGCTGGAGTTTCTCTAGTTTAAGTTTCCTCGAATCCGAATTGCTCCGTCTCGGTAAAGGTGAGCACGATTTTGCTGAAATGTTTGTTGTACATAAGACCATGCAGGACCGCGCGGTCAACTATGTTCGTTACCACGGCGACAACTCTTTCTCACCGGGCGGAAGCTTCTACGACATTATCTACTGTATGAAAAACTACGGTCTGGTTCCGCAAGAAGCCATGCCGGGTATTATGTACGGTGATTCTTTGCCGGTACATTCCGAGCTAGACGCAGTAGCCGAAGCTTATGTGAATGCGATCGCTAAAGGCAAGCTAACTAAGTTATCTCCCGTATGGAAAAAAGGACTCTGCTCAATCTATGATACTTACCTGGGAGTATGCCCGGAAAACTTTACCTATAAAGGAAAATCCTATACTCCCCAGAGCTTTGTACAGTCTTTAGGACTTAATGCTTCTGACTATGTATCGTTGACCTCATACACACACCACCCATTCTATTCGCAATTCTCGATCGAGATCCAAGACAACTGGCGCAACGGTTTGTCGTACAATCTTCCGATCAATGAATTGATGGCAGTGATGGACAATGCCGTTCAGAAAGGATTTACCTTTGCCTGGGGTAGTGACGTAAGCGAACAAGGCTTTACCCGCGACGGAATTGCTGTAATGCCGGACGCTGAAAAAGGAGCCGAACTGATGGGCTCGGATATGGCACGTTGGACCGGATTGACCGCAGCCGACAAACGCAAAGAAATGACTACCAGACCTATGCCGGAAATGGACATCACACAAGAAATGCGCCAGGAAGCTTTTGACAACTGGGAAACAACAGACGACCACGGTATGGTAATCTACGGTGTTGCTAAAGACCAAAACGGAAAAGAATACTTCATGGTAAAGAACTCATGGGGATTAAGCGGAAAATACAATGGAATCTGGTATGCTTCCAAAGCATTTGTCGCTTATAAAACGATGAACATTCTGGTACACAAAGACGCACTTCCGAAAGAAATCGCCAAAAAGTTAGGAATCAAATAATTATTCCCCGTACGTGTAAACTCAGGAAAGACTCAGTTTGCTGATATATTCGGTAAACTTTTCCTTATAGTTCTCACCAACGGGAATATACGTATTCTTATCAAAGATAATGCGTAAGCGCGAAATCTCGGTAATCTTCCGAAGATTCACAATGTAAGAACGGTGTATCCTCATAAAATAAGAGGGTAGCCGTTCTTCCATTTTCTGGAGGCTGCTTAAGGTCATCACAGGCTTCTCTTCGCCCTCTATGAAAATACGGATATATTCACTCATACCTTCGATGTACTTCACTTTGTCAATATCCAGCCGAATAACCTTATAGTCACTTTTTACAAACAAAGATCCATCTTTAATCTTAGCCTCGTCGGGACTCTCCTGCCGCAAATATTCGTATTTCTTCCGGGCTTTATCCGCTGCTTTAAGCAAATCCTGAAACTCAAAAGGCTTTAATAGATAATCGACTGCATCCAGTTTAAAACCATCTACAGCGTATTCGGAATAAGCCGTGGTAAAAATGACCAAAGGATTCGTGATTAGCGAACGAACGAAATCCACGCCATTCAAATCGGGCATATTGATATCGATAAATATCAAATCAACCTCCTCTTCAGACAGCACCTGCATCGCTTCAAAAACGTCTTGGCAAGGCTTGAGTAAGGTCAAGAAAGGGATGCGGGAAATATATCCGGCCAACTGCGACAGAGCCAGCGGCTCATCATCAATAGCAATGCATTTCATCATTATAAGGGTATAATAAGTAATATTTCAAAACTAGCTGTATCTTTCTTTATAGACAGCGTATAGGCATTCCCAAACAGAAGTTTCAGACGCTTACGCACATTCTCTAAGCCAATGCCATGATGCTGTTCCCCGGCCTTTCCGTGATTACTGTTTCGGCAACGGAATGAAATCCGGCTCCCTCCCTCTTCAAGCTGCATAATCACTTCGACAAATGACTCTACCCGGTAACTAACTCCATGCTTAAACGCATTCTCCAATAAAGAGATAAACAGCAGAGGCGGAATCTGCACATCGGGTATTTCCGGCGGAAGCTCCATCCGTATAGCAACTTTATCGATATAGCGCAATCGCATCAACGCTACATAGTTGGTCAGGAACTGTACTTCCCGGGACAGTTGAATCGTATTATTACTCGCTTCATACAGTATGTAACGCATCAGTTGGATAATTCGATAATCGAACTCTTCGCTTTATGAGCATCAATGTCCACCAACGCATGAATATTGTTAAGTGTATTCATAAAGAAATGCGGGTTGATCTGATATTTGAGATATTGCAATTCGGACTGCAAATGCTGCCTTTCCAACTCTTTCAACGTTTCTTCATCACGCAAAGATTTGAAAAACAACTTAATGGCGATATTAAACCCGACTAATAAGAATGCGGTAATAATATGAATAAAAGGGAATAAGGGTGGAAACCGCAGAGGAGGCCCACCCTCGGGCAGAAAAGGTTCTGAGGGTTCTCCGCGAAACTGCTTCTGTGGCATTTGATCCGCTCGTCTTCCCCTGTTGTTTGTGGGAGGAGGCTCCTTACTCTCGTCTAAGAATAAAGAATCGGGACGGTCTCCACGCGAAGGAACCCCTTCTTTGTGCATCCGTTCCATACGTTCCTTATTATCCATCCGTTGCTCAAACGGCTTATTTTTAGCAAACTCTCCGGGAAAGTGTTTGCGAACCGGAGTCGGGAGAATAATAAAAGAGAGAGCGATTAGTGCAACCAGACAAGTAGCATAAGCCAGATACTTCTTGCGAAACAAAAAACGAGAGACCAGCAAATAATTATTCACTAAGAATAACAGGAAAAAAGGTAAAATGCTACGCCAGGCTCTGAAGACTTCCTGCCACATACTCTGCCCATAAACCCCGCTATTGACAACGTAATAGGCGCCTATCAAAGGCGCAAGGAAGACGGCAAGCCAAATAGCCAGATAAATAAATTGCTCGGATAGCTGTTGTTTGCGTAGACGTTTCATATTCGACCTTCTTTACCGATACAAAATTATCCACTCAATCGATCTTCCGCAAAAGAAATCGACCAAAGGGGATGTTTTACAGATTAATAATTCGTATCCGACGATTGCTTACCAACCGCCACCACCGGGTCCTCCTCCCCCACCACTAGTCGAAGTACCGACCGTGGTAACCATCGAGCTGGAAGTAAAGGTGGCTGCTGAAGTACCACCGGAATAACTCGTTCCGGTATAAAGTCCGAAAAACTCCGTACCACCCGAAACGGCTCCTCCTTTGTAAATGGTATAGCTACCCGCAACAAGATTCGGGCTACTGAACAGCAGTGTCATCCGAGAGTAAGAGCGGGGTATCTGATAAGTCAGGATATTCGTTCCGCTTGCCGACTGAATACTAATATACTGCCCGTCACTTCCCGAACCGTTGTAAATAACACTACGCTGTGTCGAAACACTCGACGTTGGTGTACTAGTCGCACCACCAACTCCCAGTATAATCCCGCCTGTAATTTTAAACGTGTTCTGATCGCAGTCGAAACCTTCTTCAGGAGCGGTTGTACCGGAAGATACAATCACTCCACCGGTAATGGTTAATGTGCCGTTGGAGTCGATGCCATCATTACCGGAACTGTAACAATAGATCGTTCCGCCGTTGATTACAATACTCTTACTGGCATTCATACAATCATCATAGCAGAGTGCGGCAATCGTACCGTTATTGACAGTCAATGCACTTTTACTTTCAATGCCTTCGCTCCCTTCTCCACCGGTAGCTTTAACCAGTACGGTTCCACCTTCGATCGTTAAAGCCCCATCCGCCTTGATCCCTTTCGCAGATGAGTCGAGACGGTTGTACACACATTGAGTACCGGTAGTTATCACTCTTACCGTACCACCGCTAATCGTAATCGCTCCATCGCAGCTAATCCCCTTACCGGCCGCACCGGTACTTTTAAGATTGACTTCTCCTCCGCTAATGAGCAAGTTCCCATCGCACTTAATCCCCGCACAAGAAGTAAGATCTCCATCCTCATAAAGGGCCGTTTGAGAAGTAAGCGCAGTGATCTTTCCGCCTGTCATCGTGAAGTTAGCATCACACGAAACACCTTTCGAAGCCGCTCCTGCCACTTGGGCTTGTACCCCCCCGCCACTCATCACAAAATCCAGAGCGGACTTCAACCCATGAGCTTTATTTTCCGTGGTCGCTAACTTAACGAAGCCTCCCGTCATCGTAATTCCTCCCTCTTCGCATTGGATGGCATCACCTGCGGAAGATATGTTGATCACCCCACCACCGATAATCACCGATTCATTGGTATGAACACCGTCTTTTACCGCTGCCGGAATTGTGATATTACACCCGCTCCGAAAACGTACGTAATCATCGCTTGCGATGGCATGCTTACAGTTTCCCGTTACAGACAACGTGCCCTTTCCGCTAAATATTACTTGTCCTTCACTAAAAAGACAGGCTTTCATATCTTCATTATCTACCGCCGTATACGTTGTCCCATCGGAGAGCGCATTCGTCGTTCCGTCCGTACAAACAATAAATGCACGTTTGGACGACTGTATATTAATCGCCGCTCCTGTCGGATTCAGCATCGAAGTTCCTGCCAGCGAAAGCTTAAACTTCTTTTCGCTATATACTTTAAATGATCCGTTCGTAGTAGCGCCTTTCAACACATACTCAACTTCTTTAGCGGTAGAAGTAACGGTGACATGTGCCCCATTCTGAGCAACAGTCACCCCGGACACCCCGTTTGTAACCGTAGCGGTAGTACCATCGTACACAATGGTAACCGCCGAGGAGAAAGTAGAATTCTCAATAAAGTCGTCGAAGTTACTATCGTTCGAATCGGTCACCACAGTTTCCGTCATTCCACCGTACGTAGCTTGGTCACCCGCATCAAATGCGACCGTGAAATTTAACAAGCCGCTCGACGCTTCAGGCACTGTCGGCTCAGGCTGAGTTCCCGTTCCCGGCTCCCCTTCAACCAATGTCCCATCGTTTTCATCACTGGTAAATGGCTCAGTGGTACAACTAATCAATACGAACATGAGTGTAGTTACCACTGTAAACAATACATTCTTTTCCATAATCTTTCTTACAATCGATTTAAAAATTAAACGAATATCCCGCACCCAACACATGACCATTCGCCTCATCGTCATCCGTTTTGTTTTGATACAAATAGTAGAAATCAATCGCATGCCGCTTACTCAATTTCCACTCAGTGCCTAACGTCCACCGCATCTTTTCATACGCTCCATTGCTCAACGAGTGAGACAATTCAAGCGAGGTATACGGAGTAAAGGCTGATTTACGAATATCATACTCCACCTGCAAGCGGGAACGCAATACGTTCCTTCCTTTTCCACTGATATACTCATCGCTCTTCGGACTGCCATCGTCGCCATCGAACTTCGGTACCGACTGACTGGGCCGATACGTATATTGCCAACGTTCACGAAGCGAAAACGTGAAGCGTCTCCAATCGGTTTTCCCGGTCAAAGAGATACTCAAGCGATGCTTGGGCTGCCAATACTCCGGAATATAGTTTCCTTTACCCGTCACCTCCATCGGTTGATAATATCGTATATAGGAGTAGTCGGCCGACGCTTTCAGCCAGCGAAGCATCTTATAAGACAAACCTGCGGAGCCTGACCAGCGTTCCACTGTTTTCAGTCCGTCCCTCGTACGAAACTCCCCTTCAAGCGAGGCATCCAACCCGGGAAAGATCTTCTTCTTTACTTCGGCACTCGTCCAAACACCAAAATCATCCTCTTGGGCATAAAGTATGTCCGGCATGGCCAATACAAAAAGACCGACAAGCAAGCATCGTACTTTCAGCAAAAATTCTTGTTTATACATCTCTCAGCGGTATTCGTTTTAAGACTCATTTTCTTTCGGCATCCGGGTAAGCCCCTCAATGGAGTTAATCTCATCCTTCACCGGTTCATAATAGATTTTCAGCATAGCCGAATCACGTAGAAAGTCAATGTGGCCCACTTCAACCCGAATGACATCAAGCCCTGTCCGATTGCGCAAATCCGACAATAATTCCTGTTCATGTTCAGGCTTGATAAAATCGATTCGATCGTACATAATAAGTTTGCAGGAGATGTGTTTCAGCCAACGGTTACTCTCACTAATCCAAATGCTAAATATAAAGAGTAAGTTTGTACACAACAATTCAGAATAGCTGATATCTACCGCCAACGCATTAATTACCGAGATGGCGATGATAACAAATAAATAAGTCATCTCGCGCACAGGCATCGATTCTGTCCGATAGCGAATGATACCAAAGATCGCGAATAAACCCAATGCAAAGCCTATCTTAAGTTTGACGCTCCCCAAGAGGAAGATCATCAAAAAGATACTGATACTGATCAAGGTAAACGTAAAGTAATAATCGCGACGTTTACTCTTGGGATAATAGAAAAGGTGGATTATGCACGAAACCACCAGCCAATTAAAAAAGAAGCGTATTAATAGTTCCCAGAAGCCCGATACAGCTATCAAAGGAGAATCCATCAATGAGAGGTCATTTAGTTCGTCAAACATATTTTTTTGATTTTAGATTATTTCCTTTGCGATCTTGCGCATCATCCGCAACTTGGGTTTAAAACAATTGTATTTCACCCCATTATCGGTCAACACCACTCCTATGCAGTACTTGCTGATTCCCGAAGGACGCACACGAAGCTGCCGTAAAATCTCAGCAATCGGTGATGCCGACTTACCATCGCGTTTGAGTTCGATAATAGCCAGATTATCCAAATCGGCCTCTGCTCCGGTGAGCAAATGTCGAAAGGCAACTTTCGTGTCAATTGTTAAACGTTCGGTCATCGCCTTATTAACCAAGGTTATGCGATGAAAATTATTCTCCAACAGTAGTTGCAAAGCAGACAATTCATACCATGCACAGCGCTGCAAAAACTCTTCACCTCCATCAAGAGCCAAGGTATCTATCCCCTGAATCCGAATCCGTTTCTTATCCGTGCGTCCTTTATTATTCTTATTCTTCACTTCCAGAAAGGTAAGTCCGGAATCGACATAAGTCCGTACCCGGATCTTCTCACGAATCTTACGTCCGTTTTGATGCGCCTGATACATATCACAAGCAGGCGTATCAAGATAAATTGTATGATACGCTATATCCCGTTCTCCGTCTACTTCTTGTATTCGGTAATATTCGGTCGCATAAAGTAGAATTTCCCGCAGCGTAGGCAACGATACCAGATATTTAGTATCCGTGCGATTCATCAAACGTATATTCCCCATCTCCTCCAGTGAAACGGGTGAGAAAGCTGAAAGTATAGATGTCATAGCAGCTGTAGTCATACGAATGATGTGACGGTTATGTTACAAATGTATGACTAAAAAGAAAAAGGAGAAAAAAGAATCAGCGAACAGGCTATTCTTATCAACGAACAGGGATATTTTATTTCTCTATTTAATGTGTATCTTTGTCGCCCGAAAACAACAAACCAACAAAATGAAAAAAACAGTTCTATGCTTTGCCCTTCTGTGCAGTGCCATTTGCGCACAAGCTCAAACCGTATTTGTGAATGCCGATGTTGTAAGCAGCTACATCTGGCGTGGTTCGGATAGCGGCAATGCAGCCATTCAGCCGTCACTGGGTCTCTCTTGGAAAGGCCTGACCGCCTATGTATGGGGATCTACAGAATTCCGTAACAAGAATAATGAAATAGATCTATCTCTAGCGTATTCATATAAGTATCTGACTTTATACGCAAACAACTACTTTACGCAAACCGAAGAAGAACCTTTCAAATATTTCAAATACAACGCACACTCCACAGGCCATACCTTCGAAGTAGGCGCCGGATACTTACTATGCGAAAGCTTCCCACTTTCCGCAAGTTGGTATACCACGTTCGCAGGGAATGATTATCGGGAAAATGGGAAACGTGCCTGGTCGAGTTACTTCGAATTGAGCTATCCTTTTCGCGTGAGAGATGTAGATATGAACATTGAAGCCGGACTCACTCCTTGGGAGGGTATGTATTCCGATAAATTCAACGTGGTCAACATTGGATTTTCGGCAACGAAAGAGTTGAAAATAACGTCCGACTTTACGCTCCCTGTGTCCGGAAAACTAATAGCCAATCCCTACGAAGAACAAGTCTATTTTGTATTCGGCATTAGCTTCTAAAAAGACAAACCGTTTTGATAAACGAATGCGCTAACACTCAAAAGTATCATCATAGCTTGAAAATCCGGATTAAACCAGCTAAACAAAAGGTTGTGATTTTGTCTTTCAGGTTTCAGTTTAAGACCTAATCAACTCGTATAAAAGCATTTAAGGCTGAAAGTTAGATAGGATCACAGCTTTCAGCCTTCAGCGTTTTTGTATTCAGCTTTTCTCTGCCCATGTCGATTCAGCTGCCTAAAGTTTGAGAACCAGTAAACCCTAGACAAGCAACTATTTCTGCTTTCGCACAGCAGCAATTTAGCTAGCCAACCTAAGTTGCCGGACAGATGACCTATGCCGGCCGATCAGCCAACCTAATTATTCAATCGGCCAACCTACGTTGGCTGCTACTGAATCCGGCTTAAGTTGTTTGCTACGGAAAAGCCCGTAGACT
>NZ_BAIV01000008.1 GCF_000517545.1 Bacteroides reticulotermitis JCM 10512
CTTCTTCGGACGAATCAAAACAAGTATTCTTTTGGATTAAAAGTAGTATTTCTTCAAGAATAAACTATATTTGTTTTAGCGGACAACAAAGCCATGGTAAGTCTCATCCCAACCGTCGGAGAATAAGCGTTGTAGGGTGTCAACTGTCGCACCTATATCGGAAAACAAAACAGGATCTATCGGTAGAATGTGAGTACAAAACAGGTCGGTTTCCGTCTTCTTTATAGTTGAAAATACCGATTGGAATGAATAATATATTGAAACATCGAATATTTGTACTGTTCTTATGCGCATGCGCGATAATAGGTTCGGCGGAAGCCCAACAAACACGTTCGCTCCGTGATCAATTTCAAGATCCGTCCTACGAGGCCAAACCTTGGACCTTCTGGTACTGGATGTACGGCGCTATTTCCAAAGAGGGGATTACTGCCGATTTGGAAGCCATGAAACAGGCCGGATTGGGAGGTACCTATCTGATGCCTATCAAAGGAGTTGAGAACGGCAAAGAGTATAACGGAAAAGCAGAGCAACTAACCCCCGAATGGTGGGAAATGGTTCGTTTCAGTATGCAGGAGGCCGATCGGCTGGGACTGAAACTCGGAATGCATATATGCGACGGATTCGCATTGGCAGGAGGTCCTTGGAACTCACCGAAGGAATCGATGCAGAAAGTCGTGTGGAGCGAATTGGTTGTCGATGGTGGCAAACTGAATAAACTGTCTTTACCGCAACCGGAAGCCTACGAAGGCTACTACGAGGATATCTCCTTGCTTGCGTTACCCGCTGACAATGAACCCGACGAAATGCCATCTAAGATCACTTGTGTGAATCTGGCCGTTACGGGCGAAGTGAAAGAGACGCAAGTAGTCAACAGAGATGCTTCAGGCGTGATTCGCTCTTCGTATCCCTGTTACATCCAATACGAATACGACCGTCCGTTTACCTGTCGCAATGTCGAAATTGTGTTGAATGGCAATAACTACCAGGCACATCGCCTGAAAGTAATGGCAAGCGATGATGGAGTGACTTACCGACTGGTGAAGCAACTGACTCCTGCCCGTCAGGGTTGGCAAAATACAGACGAAAACTCGACGCATGCCATTCCGGCAACTACGGCCCGTTTCTTTCGTTTCTACTGGACTCCCGAAGGTAGTGAACCGGGAAGCGAGGATATGGATGCCGCTAAATGGAAACCGAACTTAAAGATTAAAGAAATACGCCTGCACCGTGAAGCACGCTTGCATCAATGGGAAGGAAAAGCCGGACTGGTCTGGCGGGTTGCTCCGGCTACCCGTGAAGAGGAAGTCGGTACAAAAGACTGCTATGCTCTTTCGCAGATCATCAACCTGACGGATCAATTCAAAAATGGTGTCTTGACAGCAACACTTCCTAAAGGTAAATGGAAACTGCTGCGTATGGGACATACATCAACCGGACATACCAATGCGACTGCCGGAGGTGGTAAGGGCTTGGAATGCGATAAATTCAGCCCTGCAGCCGTTCGGAAGCAGTTCGATAACTGGTTTGCACAGGCATTTGTGAAAACAGATCTGCAATTGGCACGCCGTGTCTTGAAATATATGCACGTAGATAGCTGGGAATGTGGTTGCCAGAACTGGAGCACCGGTTTCCCAGCGGAGTTTAAGAAACGTCGGGGATACGACCTGATGCCTTATTTACCGCTTCTTGCCGGTATTCCGATTGAGAGCACTGCAAAGAGCGAGAAAGTATTGCGGGATGTTCGCACAACGATGGCCGAATTGGTGGTCGATGTGTTCTACACCGTATTGGCGGACTGCGCCAAGGAATACGATTGTCAGTTCTCAGCCGAGTGCGTGTCGCCAACTATGGTGAGCGATGGGCTGATGCATTATCAGAAAGTAGACTTCCCCATGGGAGAGTTTTGGTTGAACAGTCCGACACACGACAAACCGAATGATATGCTGGACGCAATCAGCGGAGCACATATCTACGGCAAAAACATTGTTCAGGCAGAAGGCTTTACCGAAGTACGTGGTACATGGGACGAGCATCCTGCCATGCTGAAAACTTTATTCGATCGCAACTATGCGCTGGGCATCAACCGTCTTTTCTTCCATGTGTATGTACACAATCCCTGGCTTGATCGTAAACCGGGTATGACATTGGACGGCATCGGACTTTTCTTCCAACGTGACCAGACATGGTGGGACAAGGGTGCGAAAGCTCTTTCCGAGTACGCAAGCCGTTGCCAAGCTTTGCTGCAATACGGACATCCGGTAGCGGACATTGCTGTATTTACAGGCGAAGAGGTGCCGAGACGGTCGATATTGCCTGAACGTTTGGTTCCCTCACTTCCCGGTATCTTCGGTGCCGAACGGGTAGAGAGCGAACGCATCCGTTTAGCCAACGAAGGACAGCCCTTGCGTGTTAAACCGGTAGGAGTTACGCACTCCGCTAACATGGCTGATCCCGAGAAATGGGTCAACCCGATGCGTGGCTATGCGTACGACAGTTTCAATAAAGACGTATTGTTGCGTCTGGCTAAAGTAGAAAACGGCCGCATGGTATTGCCGGGTGGTGCAAGTTATAAAGCGGTTGTACTGCCTCTCCCGCACCCGATGGACCCGAATCCGGTGGCTCTGTCGCCCGAAGTGCGTGCCAAATTAGACGAGTTACAAAAGGCAGGTGTACTGATTCCTGCTTTGCCATATACCAACGATGATTTTTCAGGCTCCGGCTTGGAACGTGATTTGATTGTACCGGAAGATATTGCCTGGACACACCGCAGTGGGGATCTGGGAGAGGTTTACTTCATCTCCAACCAACGCGAAGAAGTGCGTATCTTTAATGCCAATATGCGTGTATCCGGCATGGCACCGGAATTATGGAATCCGGTTAACGGGGAGATGACAATTCATATTCCCTATGCGCAGACAGACACTCGCACGGAAGTCTCTCTGACGTTGGCACCCAACGAGTCTGTGTTTGTCGTTTTCCAAAAGAATAACGGCACGAACGCTCTGGCAGGTCAAGCGTATGAAAAGGTATCTTCGATTCATGAGATGGAAGAGGTGGCTTTCCAGCCGGAACCTTATTCGGTTACGTTTGTTACTAACGGAAAGAAACTGGTTAGCGAAACGCTTTTCGATTGGAGTAAAGAGTCGGATGAATCGATCCGCTACTATTCGGGCACAGCTATGTATAGCACCTCTTTCCGCTGGAAAGGGAAGCCGAAAGCAGACCGTCGCGTTTACTTGGATCTGGGCGAAGTCGGCAACTTGGGTACGGTCTATGTGAATGGTGTCAACTGTGGCACTGTGTGGACACCTCCGTATCGGGTAGAGATCAGCAAGGCACTTCAGAAAGGAGCCAATAAACTGGAAATAGAAGTTACCAATACGTGGGCGAACGCTCTTCAGGGAGTAGACGAAGGGAAAGCACCGTTCCCGGGTATATGGACGAATGCCAATTACCGAAAACAAGATAAGACATTGCTTCCGGCGGGTTTGTTCGGTCCTTTGAAATTGACACAGGAAAAATAATAGATCATAAAGATTAAGGTTTGTCAGCAATGAAAAAGATAAAATTCTCACAGCGAATTATGATAGCAGGTTTCGTACTTGCTTCTTTTCTACAAGCTAACGCAGAGGTTAAGCTCCCTGCTATTTTCTCCGACGGAATGGTGATGCAACAACAAACAACGGCCAACCTATGGGGCACCGCATCACCCCATAAGAAAGTGACGGTTACTACCGGATGGAACAAGAAACAATACTACGTCACAGCGGATAGTAAAGGGGCTTGGAAACTGGCTGTTGCTACACCTAAAGCGGGAGGTCCTTACGCCATAACTTTCGATGACGGTGCTAAAAAAGTGTTAGACAATATCCTCATCGGAGAAGTATGGCTTTGTTCGGGACAGAGCAACATGGAAATGCCTATGAAAGGGTTTAAGAACCAACCGGTAGAGAATGCCAATATGGATATCCTACATAGCCGGAATCCGCAGATTCGTCTTTTCACGCTTAAACGCACATCGACTCTTGTCCCGCAGGATGATGTCGTTGGTTCGTGGTCGGCAGCGGCTCCGGTAAGTGTGCGTGAGTTCAGTGCCACAGCCTATTATTTCGGCAGACTGGTTAACGAGATGCTCGACGTTCCTGTTGGCTTGGTTGTAGCTGCCTGGGGTGGCTCGGCTTGCGAAGCCTGGATGAATGCCGATTGGCTGAAAGCGTTCCCGGATGCGAAGATCCCTCAGTCGGAAGCGGATATCAAATCGAAGAACCGTACGCCGACCGTGCTATACAACGGAATGCTTCACCACTTATCGGGATGACAATGAAAGGGGTTATCTGGTATCAGGGAGAAGATAATTACAACCGGGCGCATACGTATGCTGATATGTTCGCTACGCTGATTAAAGGTTGGCGTGCCGATTGGAATCAGGGCGACTTTCCTTTCTACTACTGCCAAATAGCTCCGTATGATTATGAAATAATAACCGAAAAAGGCAAAAAAGTGATCAATTCTGCGTATCTTCGTGAGGCACAGGCACAAGTGGAACACCGGGTTCCGAACACGGGAATGGCTGTATTGCTCGATGCCGGAATGGAAAAAGGAATTCACCCATCTAAGAAACGTGTAGCAGGCGAACGTCTTGGACTCTTAGCGCTAACGAAAACCTATGGCGTGGAAGGGGTGAATGGAGAAAGTCCGTGCTACAAAAGCATGGAGGTAAAGAACGACACAATCATTGTTAGCTTTGAACGTGCCGATATGTGGATCACAGGAAAAGACTGTTTCGAATCGCGTTTGTTCCAAGTAGCGGGTGAAGACCGTGTGTTTCATCCGGCCAAAGCTTGGATTGAACGGAGTAAAATGTATGTAAAATGTGCCCAGGTGCCGCATCCGGTTGCTGTCCGCTACGGTTTTGAGAACTATGTGGAAGGTGATGTGTATTGTGACGGATTGCCGTTAGGCTCTTTCCGGTCGGACACTTGGTAGGCAATAGCTTATGAGGAAATTAGTTATAAGTATATCGATACTGTTTGTTGGCGTGCTGGCTCTCCAAAGCCAACATGCCAATGTCGTTTGGAATACCCCCAGTCAGAACTCTTCCGAGTCGATGCCTTGTGGGGGTGGAGACATCGGCATGAATGTGTGGGTGGAAGATGGCGATTTACTTTTCTATGTGAGTCGTAGCGGTACGTTCGACGAGCATAATACCATGCTGAAACAAGGACGTTTCCGGGTTCGCCTGTCTCCAAACCCTTTGAAAAACGCCACGGACTTCCGCCAGGAACTTCAATTGAAGGACGGATGTGTGGAAGTGTCGGCAGGAGGTGCGAAGATAACGCTCTGGGCGGATGTATTCCATCCCGTGGCTCATGTGGAAATAGAAAGTGCGACTCCGGTGCAGACCGAGTTGATTTATGAAAACTGGCGTTACCGCGACCGTCCGTACCAAAAAGGAGAGGGGCAGCAGAGTTCGTACAAATGGGCTCCTTTCAAGGGCATGGTTACCTCAGCTGATAGCGTATGTACCAGCACGGCAAACAAAGGGGTATTGGTGTTCTATCACCGGAATCCGGAGCAGACCGTATTCGACCGGGCTGTTGAGCAGCAAGGTATGGAGGCGGTCAAATCGGAGATGATGAATCCGTTGAAGAACCTAACCTTTGGCGGATCTCTGCTGGCGGAAGGTGTACAATATGAAGGAACTACGGACGGAATATATGCCGGAACAGATTTTCGGGCATGGAAGTTCCGCACCCAGAAAAAACAACGGAACTATCGCTTCGCCATCGCTTTGCATACCGAGCAGACCGAAGAAGTCGGCCAATGGGAGCAAGGTTTGGCGAATGTTATCCAACGGATCGCACCGAAGGGGATAGTTGCCCGTTCGGTAGTGGCTAAAGATAAATTGAACAGCCGTTCGTGGTGGAACGCTTTCTGGCAGAGAAGCTACATCGAAGCAGGTGGAGAAGCTGCCGGAATAAGCCGCAACTATACGCTGTTTCGCTATATGCTGGGCTGTAACGCGTATGGAAGTGTACCGACCAAGTTCAACGGAGGGTTATTCACGTTCGATCCTTGCCATATAGACGAAAAGCAAGCCTTCACACCCGATTACCGGAAATGGGGAGGCGGTACCATGACGGCACAGAATCAACGATTGGTCTACTGGCCGATGTTGAAGAGCGGTGATTTCGATATGATGCCTGCACAGTTTGACTTTTACAACCGGATGTTGAAGAATGCCGAACTGCGTAGTCAGGTTTACTGGCAGCACGGTGGAGCATGTTTTGCCGAGCAGATCGAGAACTTTGGGTTACCTAATCCGGCAGAATATGGTTTCAAACGTCCCGATTGGTTCGATAAAGGATTGGAATACAATGCTTGG
Organism: Bacteroides reticulotermitis JCM 10512; assembly: GCF_000517545.1. Taxonomy (GTDB): domain Bacteria; phylum Bacteroidota; class Bacteroidia; order Bacteroidales; family Bacteroidaceae; genus Bacteroides; species Bacteroides reticulotermitis. The sequence goes on from NZ_BAIV01000008.1 coordinate 6,386, forward strand.
CTTGAATACGAATGGGACACGGTTCTTGAGTTCTGTCAGATGATATTGGACACTAAGGACTATGCGAACGCGGATATCACACGTTATATGCCGCTTATCGAAAGCTCACTGACTTTCTTCGATGCGCATTATCGCAAACTGGCTTCTCAACGGGGACGTAAAGACCTCGACGGTGAAGGGCATTTGGTGCTCTTCCCGGGATCGGCTTGCGAAACGTACAAGATGACGAACAATGCTTCCAGTACGATTGCTGCCTTACGTACGGTGCTGGAATCGTATGGGAAGAAGCCGGAAATGTTGCAAACAATTCCACCCATTCCATTGCGTTACATAGAAGTACAAGATAGCTTGAACAAAACCGCACAACCTGCATTGATACAGGTGATTGCACCCGCTAAAAGTTGGGAACGCATCAACAATGTAGAGACGCCACAGCTTTATCCGATATATCCCTGGCGCATCTACGGAGTGGATAAGGAGGGCTTGGAGATTGCCCGTAATACCTACTTCCATGATCCGGATGCTATCAAGTTCCGCTCACATACGGGTTGGAAGCAGGATAACATCTGGGCAGCCTGTCTGGGGTTGACGGATGAAGCGAAAAGGCTTACGTTGCAGAAACTGGCGGATGGCCCGCATCGCTTCCCGGCCTTCTGGGGACCCGGCTTCGACTGGACACCGGACCACAACTGGGGAGGAAGCGGTATGATCGGCTTGCAGGAAATGCTTCTGCAAACGAATGGTGATCGGATTCTACTCTTTCCGGCTTGGCCGAAGGAGTGGGATGTACGTTTCAAACTTCACGCACCTCAAAACACAACGGTGGAAGTGGTTCTGAAAAACAGAAAGGTTACGGTTTTGAATGTGTTACCGGAGAGTCGAAAGAAAGATGTAGTAATCATGAATGAATAAAAATATGAATAAAAGACAGACATTTGTTATCTCTTTGTTAGTATGGTTGCTTCCCACTTTTGGGCAAGCTACGGAAACACTTCGTTTGGAGACTTCCGTTGCAGGTTTTATTCAACTGCCCGGAAGCGGACGGCAGGTCTATAATTTTAATCCCGGATGGCGTTATTTGAAAGGTGATGCCCCAGGTGCGGAAGCAGTAGGCTATGATGATCGCAGCTGGCAGGTTGTTTCTACCCCACATACCGTAGAGCTGATGCCTGCCGAAGCAAGTGGTTGCCGCAATTATCAGGGACCGGCTTGGTATCGCAAACATTTTGTAGTCCCTGCGCAAGCCAAAGGGCAACACGTGTCCATTCACTTTGAAGCTGCGATGGGCAAACAGATGATCTACCTGAATGGAAAAGTAGTCAAAGAGCATTTGGGAGGTTACTTACCTTTTACGCTCGATCTTACGGCAAACGGCATACAGGCAGGTGACTCTTGCCTGCTGGCTGTCATGACGGATAACAGCGACGACAAATCGTATCCTCCGGGAAAACGTCAATATACACTCGACTTTGCGTATCACGGGGGTATTTACCGGGATGTGTGGATGATCGCTAAAGCACCGGTAGCCATTACGGATGCCGTAGAGTCGGCAACTGTGGCCGGCGGCGGAGTCTTTGTTTATTTCGATCAGATCAGCGAAAAGAGCGCACAGGTTTATGTGAACACCGAAGTGGAAAATAGTGATAATCGTGCTCAAACGGTTGTTGTGGAGACTTCACTGACCGATGCTTTCGGGAAAACAATCAAACGCGTATCGGGCAAACTGGCTCTGAAAGCGGGTGAGAAGAAAAAGATAATGCAGCAGATCGCGGTAAATAGTCCGACACTCTGGTCGCCTGAGAACCCTTATCTGTACCGGATACAGTCACGCATTAAAAAGGGAAACCAAACCATTGACGGCGGAGTAACACGTATCGGAATCCGTAAAGCGGAGTTTCGCGGCAAAGACGGTTTCTGGTTGAATGGCAAACCTTATGGACAATTGGTGGGTGCCAATCGTCACCAGGACTTTGCTTATGTAGGCAATGCGTTGCCCAACTCACAACAATGGCGAGATGCCAAACGGTTGAGAGATGCAGGTTGCACCATTATTCGGGTAGCTCACTATCCGCAAGATCCTTCTTTCATGGATGCTTGCGACGAACTGGGAATGTTTGTGATTGTAGCCACTCCCGGTTGGCAGTATTGGAACAAAGACCCAAAATTCGGTGAACTGGTGCATCTGAATACACGGGAGATGATCCGTCGCGACCGTAATCATCCGTCGGTACTGATGTGGGAACCGATTCTGAATGAGACTCGCTATCCGTTGGACTTCGCATTGAAAGCACTCGAAATAACGAAAGAGGAGTTTCCTTATCCGGGACGTCCGGTAGCTGCTGCCGATGTTCATTCGGATGGCGTGAAAGAAAACTATGATGTGGTTTACGGATGGCCGGGTGATGATGAGAAAGCTGATAAGCCGGAACAATGCATCTTTACCCGTGAGTTTGGTGAGAATGTAGACGACTGGTACGCGCATAATAACAACAACCGTGCGAGCCGTAGCTGGGGTGAACGTCCGCTATTGGTTCAAGCGCTTTCGTTGTCGAAGAGTTATGATGAGATGTATCGCACTACGGGACAGTTTATCGGCGGGACACAGTGGCATCCTTTCGACCATCAACGTGGTTATCACCCCGATCCTTATTGGGGCGGTATATTCGATGCGTTTCGTCAGAAGAAATATGCGTACTACGCATTCCGTAGCCAATCTCCGGCTAGCTTGAAACATCCGTTGGCGGAATCCGGCCCCATGCTATACATTGCGCATGAGATGTCGCAGTTTTCAGATCGTGACGTAGTGGTATTCAGTAATTGTGATTCCGTTCGCTTATCGATCTACGACGGCACGAAGACCTGGACTAAACCGGTGGTACACGCCAAAGGACATCAACCGAACGCGCCTGTTGTATTCGAGAATGTATGGGATTTCTGGGAAGCACGCGGATATAGCTATACGCAACGAAATTGGCAGAAAGTAAATATAGTTGCGGAAGGTATCATCAATGGGAAAGTGGTATGTACGGAACGTCGGATGCCTTCGCGTCGTTCAACCAAACTTCGGCTGTCTGTTGACAGAGAAAATGTAAATCTGGTTGCCGATGGTTCGGACTTTATCGTAGTCGTAGCCGAAGTTACCGACGATAATGGTAATGTGCGTCGACTTGCCAAAGAAAGCATTGTGTTTACCGTCGAAGGAGAAGGCCGTATTATAGGCGATGCTTCAATCAGTGCAAATCCTCGTGCGGTAGAATTTGGCTCGGCACCTGTCTTGATTCGTTCCACTCGCCAAGCGGGTAAAATCAAAGTGAAGGCGCATGTGTTGTTTGAAGGAGCACAGGCTCCCACAGCCACAGAAATAGAGTTTGAGAGTGTGCCGGCGGAATTGCCCTTCTGTTATGAAGTGGAGGAGGGTACGGAAGGTGTAATAAATACGCACCGGACAGCTTCTGATACGGAATCTTCGAAAGTCAAATTAACAGAGGAAGAGCGTAGAAAACTTCTGGATGAAGTTGAGCGTCAGCAAACAGAATTTGGAATCGAAAAATAAAAGCCTATTGGAAAAAAGTGCTATCTTTGGGTAAATTTGTACCTAACAAAAGCAAAGAAATGAAAAATCGTTTATTTTTGATACTAACATTTTCGTTGATGGCGTTTAGGCTAAGCGCCATCCCGAATATGATAGTGGAACATTATACTACTGAACATGGACTACCAAACAATATTGTCAATTGTACCCTAAAGGGCAAAGATGGGTTTATTTGGTTTGGCACCTGGTATGGGTTATGTAGTTTTGACGGTACTAAATTCCGTTCCTATGACAATCGGGACGGGTTCTATTCGGCTGATATTCCTCCCCGGAAAATTCAGCGAATTGTAGAGGACAAGAATGGTTTCCTCTGGATTAAAACAATCGATCGCAAGCTCTATCTGTTTGATAAAAGACATGAGAGCTTCCATGCCGTGTATGACGATGTAAAGGAGTACTCGGAGAATATCCAGATCATTAAAGTACAAACGACCGACGATGGCGATGTCTTGCTGTTGACCAAAGACAAAAGCTTCTTCGTGCATATACCGATCCGTACGGTAAAATAACGATGGAGCAGTTGCATGACTCGCGTCCCAACGTCAATGTGTATGATATGCGGCTGAAACATAATGTATTCAGTGAAACGACTGAGTTCATTAACTGGATCGGCATGGATTATAAGATTCTCTCTTTGCGAAAAGGAGAGGCCTTGAAGAATAAGCCGGCCGATTATATTCATAAAAAGATAGGAGCGGACCCTGCTTCATTCACTTGTGCATCGTACAACGTGAAGCTTTTGTGGTTGGGCGATCGCGATGGAAGAGTCTATAGCATTGACCCTCAAACAGGCATAGTTAACCGGTATGAAATCCCCGGAATTACACATCCGATAACGAATCTGCTGCTAACAGAATCCGGTTCGATGTATATTACCACGGATGAAGGGGCATACGAATACAACATTGGCTATAAGCAATTGCGTAAGCTTCCTTTTGATATCGTCGGAAATGAAGTAGGTGCGATCTTTAGTGATAAGTACGATAAGATTTGGTTTCAGGAAAACAATCATGCCCTGATCTATTATGATCCGCTTAATCAACGCAATCATCGCTTTGACTTTCCCGCTCAGAATTCAATAGGTAACTTTGAAGTACAGGATGCGGGCGAACAAGGTATGTTCTTTCTGACTCCGGGAGGAGAGATCTTACTCTTCGATCGGGAGAAGATGGGAATGACTCGTTTGAATCAACTGAAGTCCTTTGCCGATGACTTACCTAATCAACTATTCTTCCACCTATTACTGGATAAAGACGGCATCCTTTGGTTGGCTTCTACAAGCTTTGGAGTCTATAAGGTCAATTTCCCCAAGAAGCAATTCCAGATGCGGACCGAAGTTGCATCCGGCCCCATAGTAGGCAATCCGAGTTGGAGTCAGGGGATACGTGCGCTCTTTCAAGCCAAGAACGGAGACATCTGGGTAGGAACACGCTGGCAGGAACTTTATCGACTCGATCGGAATGGAAAGGTTAAGCAGGTCTTCTCGGATAAGAATTATCTGGTGGGGGCTGTATATCACATCATGGAGGATAAGGATGGAAATCTGTGGTTCTCTACGAAAGGAAATGGGCTTGTGAAAGCGGAACCGGATATGAACTCACCGCACGGACTGCGTTTTATCCGCTACAAGAATGATACGAAAAACCAGAACTCGATTAGTAACAATGATGTTTACTTCACCTATCAGGATAGTCAGGGACGTATTTGGGTCGGTTTGCTCGGAGGGGGCTTAAATCTGATTCGGGAAGAGAACGGGAATACGGTTTTTATACATAAATACAACGGTCTGAAACAATATCCTCCGTACGGCCTTTATATGGAAGTGCGGACAATGGCGGAAGATAACGAAGGGCGAATCTGGGTAGGTACCATGGATGGACTGATGTCTTTCAATAGTCATTTCACAAGTCCTGAACAGATTCAGTTTGAGACCTACCGACAGGTAAGCGATCGCTCGAATGTAGCTGATAATGACATCTACGTATTGTACAAGGATAAGGATTCGCAGATATGGATCAGTGTCTTTGGAGGTGGTTTGAATAGGCTGCTTCGGTATGATAAAGATAAACACGAACCGATCTTTAAGTCATATGGCCTACGCGAAGGGATGAACAACGATGTGGTTAAGTCGATCGTTGAGGATAAGGAAGGCAATCTTTGGTTTACTACGGAAATTGGCTTGTCTCGTTTTAATAAAGCAACCGAGCAATTCCGTAACTACGATAAATACGATGGCTTCCTGAATGTGGAGTTGGAAGAGGGTAGTGCGCTTCGTACGCTAAACGGTGATTTGTGGATTGGTACCAAGCAGGGCATTCTGACTTTCTCCCCCGACAAACTGGAAACCCAACATACAAACTATGATACGCGGATCGTTGACTTCAAAGTATCGAACCGGGAGTTGCGTACATTCCGCGATAATCCGATTCTGAAGGAGTCTATTCTATATGCCGAAAGTATTGAACTCAAGCATAACCAGTCGATGTTTACCATCGAGTTTGCCGCTCTGAACTTCTATAATCAGAATCGGGTTTCCTATCGCTACATCCTTGAGGGATATGAGAAGGAGTGGCACTACAATGGTAAGAACCGCATCGCGTCGTATACCAATGTGCCTCCCGGCGACTACCTGTTCCGTGTAGATACTATTGATGAATCGAATCCGGAACTTGTTTCTTCACGGACATTGGCGATAACAATTCTTCCGCCTTGGTGGTTGAGCTGGTGGGCTTATGTGATCTATACAGTCCTCGGACTTGTGATTCTATACTTTGCTTTGCGCTTGGCTCTGTTTATGATTAAAATGAAGAATGATGTTTATATCGAGCAGCGTGTGTCTGAGATGAAAATCAAATTCTTCACCAATATATCTCACGAACTTCGTACGCCGTTGACGTTGATCAAAGGACCGATACAGGAGTTGAAGGAGGGGAAGATCTGTCTCCCAAGGGGCTTCAATACGTGGAGCTGATGGAGAAGAATACGAACCAAATGTTGCAACTGGTCAACCAGATTCTTGATTTCCGTAAAATACAGAACGGGAAGATGCGTCTGCATGTATCTTCGTTCGATTTGAATGAAATGGTGCACTCTTTCCAGAAAGAGTTCCGGGTTTTGTCTGAAGAGAATGAAGTAAGCTTCTCTTTCCAGCTGCAAGATGAACCTATTATGATATGGGCTGATAAGGAAAAGCTAAGCATCGTTGTCAGAAATATAATATCGAATGCTTTCAAGTTTACGCCTTCGGGTGGTAGCATTTTCGTAACTACCGGTTTGACGGAAGATGAAAAGAAGTGCTATGTGCGGGTAGAGGATAATGGAGTCGGTATTCCCCAAAACAAACTGACTGAGATATTCGAGCGTTTCTCACAGGGTGAAAATGCGAAGAATCCGTATTATCAGGGAACAGGTATCGGTTTGGCTCTTTCGAAGGAGATAGTCAACCTGCATCACGGCTTTATCCAGGCGGAGAGTTCAGCGGGGCAAGGATCTGTTTTCACGGTTGAGTTCTTGTTGGATAAAGACCATTATAAACCTTCGGAAGTCGACTTCTACATGAGCGATGGACAAGCTCCTGAGGATATGGAAGGAACAGGCTTGTCATTAGACAATCAGGAGGATAGTCTCGCTAGAGATGTTGAGTTCGATACATCCTTGCCTAGTTTGTTGCTAGTTGAAGACAACAAGGACTTATGCAACATGATCAAGCTTCAGTTGGAAGATAAATTCAATATTCAGATTGCGAATAATGGTATAGAAGGCTTGAAGAAGGTTCATCTTTATCATCCCGATATTGTGGTAACGGATCAAATGATGCCTGAGATGGATGGATTGGAGATGCTGCAAGCTATGCGGAAAGACTTCCAGATAAGTCACATCCCGGTCATTATCCTGACAGCGAAGAATGATGATGGAGCTAAGACGAGAGCAATTACTTTAGGGCTAATGCCTATATCACGAAACCATTTGGTAAGGAATACCTCTTGGCCCGAATCGAACAATTACTTTCGGAACGTAAGCTGTTCCGCGATCGCATTCGCCAACAAATGGAAAACCAGCACACGGAGATTGATAGCTATGAACAATTCCTGGTAAAGAAGGATGTGCAGCTGCTTGAGAAGATCCATCAGGTGATTGAAGAGAACATAGACAACAGTGACTTTAATATTGACACCATATCTTCCAGCATCGGATTGAGCCGTTCGGCTTTCTTCAAGAAGCTGAAGAGTTTGACGGGCTTAGCTCCTGTAGATCTGGTCAAAGAGATTCGGTTGAGTAAATCGGTCGAACTGATCAAGAATACCGACTTGAGCATTTCGGAGATTGCTTTCGCCGTCGGATTTAAGGATTCCGGCTATTACAGCAAGTGTTTCCGGAAGAAATATAACCAGACTCCACGCGATTATATGAATGAATGGAGAAAAGTCCGGGAATGAACGATTACAAAACACTTTCTGGATCGTCCTATTTAAAACATAAACGATTTGAAACAATGAAGAACATTCAGAAAGCATTATCAGTATGGATACTGACAGCCTGCACACTGCCGTTAGCTGCCCAATATCCAGTTATTCCGGATTCGGTAAAAGCCCGGGCAGCCCGACAGGAAGCTGAGATTGATCGGCGGTCGAACGAAGCATGGGAGAAAGCATTACCTATCGTATTGCAGGAAGCTCAACAAGGACGTCCCTACAAGCCTTGGGCTTCGAAGCCGGAGGATTTAGTTAAGAGTAACATTCCGGCATTTCCGGGTGCTGAGGGTGGAGGTGCTTACACACCGGGAGGCCGTGGCGGCAAAGTGATTGTTGTTACCTCTTTGGCCGATTCCGGTCCGGGATCATTCCGTGAAGCTTGTGAAACAGGTGGAGCGCGAGTTATTGTATTCAACGTATCCGGAGTTATTCATTTGAAAAGCCAGATCAACCTGCGTGCTCCTTACGTCACAATTGCCGGTCAAACAGCACCGGGCGATGGCGTCTGTGTGAGTGGGTCCTCTTTCTTGATTGATACCCACGATGTTGTTATCCGTCACATGCGTTTCCGTCGTGGAGCACAAGATGTTGCTTTCAGAGATGACGCTGTAGGAGGTAATGCGGTTGGTAATATCATTGTTGACCATTGTTCGGCAAGTTGGGGATTGGACGAGAATATGTCTATCTACCGTCACGTATACAATCGGGACGAAAGTGGTTATGGACTGAAACTGCCAACGGTTAACATTACGATCCAGAACTCGATCTTCTCCGAAGCCTTGGATACGTATAATCACTCTTTCGGAGCTACTATCGGCGGTCACAACAGTTCATTCTGTCGCAATCTGTTTGCGTCTAACATTAGCCGTAACTGTTCGGTAGGTATGAATGGCGGATTTAACTTTGTCAACAACGTAGTCTTTAACTGGTGGAACCGTTCGGTAGACGGAGGGGATAACACGAGCTTCTATAATATTATTAATAATTATTTTAAACCGGGACCTATTACTCCGGTAGGCAAACCGATTTCTTATCGTCTCCTTAAACCGGAAGCCGGTAGGGATCAGAGCAAGCCGATCTCTTTTGGAAAAGCTTTTGTTAAAGGTAACGTTGTGGATGGCAATGCTAAAGTAACCCGTGACAACTGGGACGGTGGTGTTCAATTGGCCGACAACGTAGATGCTAACAAATTCTTACCTCAGATCAAATCGGAACAACCTTTCGATATGGCTCCCGTAACAATCATGGATGCTAAATCTGCCTATACTTTCGTTTTAAATAATGTAGGAGCTACGTTACCCAGACGGGACGCTGTAGATACCCGTGTGGTTAAAACGGTAAAGACAGGTAAAGTCACTTATGTAGAGAATGCACCCGAATTTGTTTCTCCGTATGTAAAAAGACGCTTACCGGTCGATTCGTATAAACAAGGAATCATCACAGATATTCGTCAGGTAGGCGGACTTCCCGAATACAAGGGAGAATCGTATGTGGACTCGGACGGAGATGGCATGCCTGATAAATGGGAAATAGCCAACGGATTGAATCCGAATGATCCTTCCGACGCAGTGAAAGATTGTAATGGAGATGGATATACCAATATTGAGAAGTACATCAATGGTATGGACACCAAGAAGAAGATTGATTGGACTAACCCGAAGAATAATGGTGATACATTAGCCAAACGGACAAGTCTGATGTAAGCAGTATTCTTCAACTCGAAGAGTACTTCCGAACACTATATTGATACTTATAAAGTTTATTGTGATGAATATAAAGTTTAAAACACTCCTTCTGGGAATCTTGAGTACAGGGTTTGCGCATACTTATGCGCAAACCTTTGCTTTACAGGTCAAGAACGACCGGATTACGTATGTGAATGATTCCCGGGGAAACCGAATTCTTGATTTCTCTTATTGTGGTTATCAAAATTCAACTCAGGACATTCCTGCAGTCCGCACGGCTGTTTTTGTCCCTTACCAAACAGGAGATAACACGGCGCGTATCCAACGTGCCATCGATTATGTATCTTCGTTGAAGCCCGATGCTTCCGGTTTTCGTGGTGCGGTACTATTGGATAAAGGCGAGTTTCAGTTATCCGGTAGTTTGCGTATCGCCACATCCGGTGTTGTTTTACGGGGTGCGGATAAGAAACAGACCGTCTTGCTAAAGAAAGGAGTGGATAGAGGTTCACTCATTTATGTAGAAGGACTCGATGATGTTACCACTAAAGACTCCCTAGCTGTGCTATCGTCTTATGTACCGGTCAACTCGCTTACACTGGAAGTCGCTTCGGGAACATCATTACGCAAAGGTGACCGGGTTATGATTACGCGTCCTTCGAGCAAAGATTGGATCGCATCTATCGGATGTGATATCTATGGAGGAGGAATCAGTGCACTGGGTTGGAAAGAGGGAGATACCGATCTCACGTGGGACCGTACCGTGACAGCAGTCAATGGCAATCAGGTCACGGTGGATGCTCCGCTAACAGTAGCCTTGGATAGCAAGTTTAGTGCTTCTTTCGTTACCCCTTACCAATGGAACGGACGTATTCAGAATTCCGGTGTTGAGAACCTAACACTCGCATCCGACTACAACAAGCAATATCCGAAGGATGAAGATCACTGCTGGACAGGTGTTTCGGTTGAGAATGCGAGAACTGTTGGGTACGACGTGTTGACTTCCGTCATTTTGCCGGAAGCGCTGTTATTGTACAACGGACAGGAGCCCGCATCACTGTAGAAGACTGTATCTCCACCGAACCGGTATCCGAAATAGGAGGGATGCGTCGATGCACCTTCCATACACAAGGACAGTTGACTTTGTTCCAACGTTGTTACTCCGAACAAGGTATTCACGACTTCGCAGCAGGTTATTGTGCTCCGGGACCGAATGCTTTTGTACAATGTGATTCATACGAATCGTTGGGCTTTAGCGGTTCAATCGATTCATGGGCTTGCGGTTTGCTGTTTGATGTAGTGAACATCGACGGTCATAACTTGTCTTTCATGAATCTAGGCCAGGATAAAAACGGTGCTGGTTGGAATACGGCTAATAGTCTTTTCTGGCAATGTACAGCTGCTGAAATCGATTGTTATACACCGCAGCCGATGCACCCAACCGTGCCTACGGATGCTGGGCACAGTTCTCCGGTGATGGAGAATGGGACGAATCGAATAACCATGTGCAGCCTCGCAGTCTTTTCTATGCTCAGCTAGCCGAACGTTTGCAAAAGGGAGTAGACGAAAGAGCTCGTATATTACCTCGGAATACGAATGCAAGCAGTAGCCCGAAAGTAGAAGTTGCCATGGAGTTGGCCAAAGAAGCCTATACTCCGCGACTTACCCTGCAACATTGGATTGAAGAAGGACAATTTGCTCCATCCACGGCATCTACCGGATTAAAGGTGATTGATACGATTAAGGAGAAGATAATCAAAACTCCTGTTAAGCATACGGATATTTCCATTACGAACGGACGCATTCAGATGGATGGCGCCTTGTTAGTTGGCGGTAGTCATTCTACTCCTTGGTGGAATGGCAAGTTACGTACGAACTATTTAGAGAAAGCAAGTCCTGCTATTACCCGTTTTGTTCCGGGACGTGAGGGACTGGGACTGACCGATCGCATTGATTCAGTAGTGAACTTCATGAAGCAAAAGGATTTATTGGTATTCGACCAGAACTACGGACTCTGGTATGATCGTCGTCGGGATGATCACGAAAGAGTACGCCGTCGCGATGGAGATGTATGGGGACCATTCTATGAACAACCCTTTGGACGTAGCGGACAAGGTACTGCTTGGGAAGGATTGAGTAAATATGACCTCAAGCGTCCGAATGCATGGTACTGGGCTCGTTTGAAAGAGTTTGCCGAGAAAGGAGCTGATGAAGGTCTGCTTCTGTTCCATGAAAACTACTTCCAACACAATATTCTGGAAGCCGGTGCTCACTGGTAGACTGTCCATGGCGCACTGCGAACAACATTAATCAGACCGGATTCCCCGAACCTGTTCCGTTTGCCGGAGATAAACGAATCTTCATGGCCGATATGTTCTATGACATTGAGCATCCGGTACGCCGTGAACTTCATCGGCAATACATACGTCAATGCTTGAACAACTTTGCCGATGACGCGAATGTGATTCAGTTGACCAGTGCCGAGTTTAGCGGGCCGTTACATTTCGTACAGTTCTGGCTGGATGTAATAGCAGAATGGGAAGCCGAGACCGGTAAGAAAGCAAAGGTTGCCTTGAGTACAACTAAAGATGTGCAAGATGCGATTCTGGCTGATTCCAAACGTGCGGCCGTAGTGGATATTATTGATATTCGGTATTGGCATTATAAAGACGACGGAACCGTATGGGCTCCTGAAGGTGGTAAGAATATGGCTCCCCGTCAACATATGCGCCAAATGAAAGTAGGTAAGATTTCATTTGATGACGCATACCGGGCGGTTATCGAGTACCGTCAGAAGTTCCCTCAAAAAGCGGTTACGTTCTATTCGCAGAATTATCCGTCATTCGGATGGGCCGTATTTATGGCCGGAGGGTCTTGTCCCGTCATCCCTGTCAAGGACCAAGCGTTCCTGACGGATGCAGCTGCCATGGAGGTCGAAGAAACTGGTACGAAGGATTACCTCAAATTGGGAAAAATTGGTATTGGTGCGATCATTTATTCCAAGTCGGACGTAAACATCCCGCTTCAATTGGGCAGTGGAACCTATGCTTTAAAGTACATTAATCCATCCTCCGGGAAGATCGAAACGATCAATCTGAAGCTGAAGGTCAATGCTTTATACAACTTCACGCCTCCCAAGGGGAAGAGCGGTATTTATTGGTTTCATAAGAGTTAAACCGGAGCCCCTGCTAAGAGTCACTTAGCAGGGGCTTTTCTTTAGATAAGGTAATAACAGACAAAATATGTTATATAACATGATACTTAATATTTCATTCCACAAACCAATTATTACCTAATATTGCGCCGATTCCTCCTTAGTTTTGCATCATCAAATTTAGTCTAACAACTGCTGTGATGGAACAAACTAATAACAATGCCAACAATTTGCTCACTGCTTTTCAGGCAGGGGACCTAACTGCTTTTACTCAGTTATATAATTCGCATATAAACATTCTGCTTAATTATGGATCGAAGTTGACTTTTGATAAAGAACTACTCAAAGATTGTATCCATGATATATTCGTGAAGTTGTATGTGAAGAAGGATGAATTAGGCCGCATAGAGAATGTGAAATCTTATTTGTTTATATCATTAAAGAATAAGCTATGCGATGAGATACGCAAGAAAATGTATGTCTCCGATACAGCTGTAGAAGATACCAACGTTGCGTCACCCATTGACGTGGAAGATCTCTATATGGAGAAAGAAAGGCATAGAAATGAATTCTTTTTGGTACGGCGCTTGTTAGATCAGTTATCACCACGGCAACGTGAAGCTCTTACACTCTATTATATAGAGGAGAAGAAATACGAAGATATTTGCGAGATAATGAATATGAATTACCAGTCGATACGCAACCTGATGCATAGGGGATTGACCAAGTTGCGTACTTTGGCTAGTTAATAGGAAAATAAAGATGTTAGTGTGAGTACATTATAATTATTGCTGCGTCCTATATTTGAAAAGCTTAAAATGGATGCAAGTATGTGCTCTAAGGTAAAAGATTTTTTGACGGATGATAGTTTCATCAATTATGTGTTTGAGGTGTCTCAGGATGCGGTCTCTTGTTGGGAGACTTATCTGAAAGAGCATCCGGAACAAATAACAGATGTAGAAGAGGCCAAACAGATATTGTTGGCACCCGCAGATATAGCCTGTGATTTTACAACAGGTGAGTGCAAGGAATTAGAAAATAGGATAATTAGTAGTGTAGAAAGTTTTTCAGGAAAACTGTAATTAGGTTAGTTAAAACTAGAAGACTGTAATTTAAATAGTGGGGTAAAGGACTATGTGAACTTTACATCCCCCTATTTGAATTGCAGTCTTTCTTTTTAGGCCCTTTTTAGTGGGCAGGCAAGGGATGCTTGAACCCTCTTCAGGCAAGAGATAACTGGTAGGGGCCGGTACGCGTCGGTCTTTGTACGCAACTAAGTCAGTATAGGCAAGATTTGGCTCCTTCTCTTTTGTAAGCCGGTGAAAAACAGATTAATGAAATCGAATCAACTTTATATAGCTTGATAATGTTATAGGAATAGCTGAAGATGGTTTCGTCGGCAGAGGTTTCTACCCGATTCCTTGCTTGCATACAGACAGAAGACAATTGCATTCTTTTTCCAAAAATATGCAGGCTTTATCCGCTCCGAGCCATCTTTTTTTGTAATTTTGCACCCGATTTCAAAATATTACTGCATGAAGACAAGCGAATCTTTATTATCAATAAGTAAATTTATTGCTGAATATTCAGCCCATCTGATGGGAGCCGGTGTTCATACATCAAGGGTGGTGCGTAACTCGAAACGTATCGGTGACGCTTTTGGCGTTGATGTCAAACTAAGTGTGTTCCATAAGAACATCATACTGACGATTATCGATCCGGAGATAAATGAAGCATGCAATGAGGTAGTCGACATCCCGTCACACCCCATAAGCTTCGAGCACAATTCTGAGTTGAGCACATTGAGTTGGGAAGCCCTCGACAATAAAATGTCGCTGGAAGAGCTGACAGCTAAGTTTTATACGATTATCAATGCTCCCAAGATACATCCGTTGTTCGTATTGATATTGGTAGGATTCGCCAATGCTTCTTTCTGTAAACTCTTTGGTGGAGATTTATGCTCTATGGGCATTGTGTTCTCGGCAACCATTACCGGCTTTTTCCTGAAGCAGCAGATGCAGAAGAAAAAGATCAACCATTACGTTACTTTCATCGTTTCGGCATTTGTGGCTTCGCTCTGTGCTTCGACTGCTTGATCTTTGATACAACCTCGGAAATCGCTATGGCAACCAGTGTGCTGTATCTCGTACCGGGTGTACCTTTGATTAATGGCGTGATTGATGTTGTGGAAGGTTATGTCCTCACCGGATTTGCCCGACTGACAGAAGCCTCTTTGTTGATTGTTAGCATAGCAATCGGCCTTTCGTTCACTTTATTAATGGTAAAAAACAGCTTGATATGATCGCACTTGATATTTTAACCGACGCTTTCTTTGCCGCAGTGGCGGGTATCGGCTTTGGAGCTATCTCCGATCCTCCCTTGCGAGCATTCAAGATGATTGCAATATTGGCCGCTGTGGGACACGCCTGTCGCTTTTGTCTGATGACTTATTTAGGCATAGATATAGCCACCGCTTCACTTTTTGGTGGATTGGTCATTGGCTTTGGGAGCTTATGGCTTGGTAAAAAGGTCTATTGCCCGATGACCGTTCTTTATATTCCGGCCTTGCTTCCGATGATTCCGGGTAAGTTTGCCTACAACATGGTTTTCTCATTGATCATGTGCCTGCAAACCGTTAATGAGCCGGATCGGTTAGATAAGTATATGGGAATGTTCTTTTCGAATACGATGGTGGCCAGCACCGTTATTTTCATGTTGGCAGTGGGTGCTACGTTCCCTATGTTCTTATTTCCCGGTAGCTTTTTCATTAACCAGACACAAATAGGTCAATATGGAAATCTTTTGGAAAACTATTGCGTATTATAATTCGGCAACCTGGATACTTCAGGTTGTAATTGTCCTGATTGGCATTGTGCTGACAGCGATGCTCGTTCATAAACCTTCAGAGTGGAGCAAGCGACTGATGAAGGGGTATATGATTGTGCTATACACTTGGATTGCGGTTGTGTATTACTATATATATTGTGCCGAACGGAGTTACAACGGGGTGATGGCGTTGTTCTGGGGAGTAATGGCTGTCATCTGGGTCTGGGACCTAATCACCGATTATACCACGTTTGAACGTACGTATAAGTACGACTTCCTTTCTTACATTTTATTGGCGATGCCCTTTGTCTATCCATTGGTATCGTTAGCACGTGGATTGACCTTTCCGGGGATGACTTCGCCGGTAATGCCTTGTTCGGTCGTTGTATTCACCATCGGCTTGTTGCTGTTGTTTGCGCGTCGGGTCAATATGTTCCTCGTGCTTTTTCTTTGTCACTGGTCATTAATCGGACTCTCGAAGACATATTTCTTCCAGATTCCAGAAGACTTTTTGCTTGCCAGTGCCGCAATACCGGGACTCTATTTATTCTTCCGCGAATACTTCCTGAGCAATTTACACGCCGATACCAAGCCCAAAGCCAAGTATATCAATTGGCTGTTGATCGCCGTCTGCATCGGACTGGCTATCCTTTTAACAACGACTTTGTTCTTAGAACTGATGCCTAAAGGGTAATTCGTTTTCCCTTCGTTGAGTATATAACTGAATCTTCCGGAATATAGCCAGTTTGCCCAGGCAACTGAACTATGTTCCGGAAGATTCTTTTTCGGCTTTTCCGATTTGCTGTTTTAATAGGGAAACGTTATCTTTGAAAAATGAAGATCACGAAACGAATCTACGCATACAGTCTGCTGTGTCTGCTCTCCTGCACCGCTGCTTGGGGACAGACGATCGAGAAGATCGCTCCACCGAAGGGATATGTCCGCACGTCCTCAGACAAACAAACCTTCACCACTTATTTACGTCAGTTGCCACTTTTCCCCAAAGGAACCAAGGTCAAACTCTATAACGGACAGGAGAAACGCAATCAGGCCCCTACGTTTGCGGTGGTAGATATGGAGATTGGTAAGCGAGACCTACAGCAATGTGCCGATGCGGTGATTCGCTTGCGGGCGGAATATCTCTGGGCTCAGAAGAAGTATGAGGCAATCAGGTTCAACTTCACCAGTGGATTCCCAGCGGACTATACGAATTGGGCGGAAGGTAAGCGCATCCAAGTTAATGGAAATAAGGTGCAATGGTACACCTCCAATGTCGGAAAAGACTATTCGTACAAGACATTCCGCAATTATCTGGATGTGGTATTCATGTATGCCGGAACGGCTTCTCTTTCGAAAGAGTTGGTCACGGTTTCATACAACTCCTTGCAACCGGGGGATGTGTTTATTCAAGGTGGATATCCGGGGCACGCCGTCATAGTGGTCGATGTTGCGGTTAATCCGGCAGGGAAGAAGGTTTTTCTGTTGGCACAAAGTTATATGCCTGCACAACAAATTCATGTATTGGTCAATCCGACACAGCCTAATCTGTCCCCCTGGTATGAGTTGACAGAGTCGGATACCGGCAAATTGTACACACCCGAATGGACTTTTGAGAAGAAGGACTTGAAACGATTTAAATAACGGATAAGGCAACAGTCCGGTAGCTCGAAGATGTCGGGATGGAGCAGATTTGCAAGAACCCGGCAAGCAGGTAGGAGAGCCGAAGACTCGATTCCATATGATAGCTAAAACAGCCTTTCGCCAACATTTATTCACCATATAGTCGCATTACCTATCCCATGCATTAATCATTTATAGCCTGTTAGCTAGTCACTTAGCGGACGAATTAGAAACATTCGGTCGACCAAGCTAAAACAAGTATACATTTTGGTGAAAACATACACTCTTTTGAGTGAAAACAACAATACTTTTGCGTCAAGTTGACCGTACAAACCACACAAATACACCAATGAAGTATGCAAGAGACAAAAGAGAGCCGGGCAAAAGGAACGAAAGCCCTGGGCTTTTGCTCAGTAAGCTGCGGGCAAAAAAGAATTTGCCCCCGTCTTCCCGTCCGAATGCTTGCCTTTTTCAGTCCTAAACTCTAGTTTACATCCGAATATAGTTCGGTTGAATATAACAATAAGATAATTAAAATAGAATTTTATTGTGCATATAGAAATGATAATTGCGCATTGGAAGACAAATTAAAAACGCATCTTGTGTTTTAAAAGAAATCTGAGAAATTCTAATGACGCTAGAATTAAATAAAAATGCCGAGCCTGTTCCATTGGTCGAAACAAGCCCGGCATTTGCTTTCTAAAATACAAAATGTCAAAAGTGACAAATGGGTAATCGGAGTAAATCTTATCTTTTCAAGATGGCATTCAACTCTTCCCGCCAGTCGGCTCCGTTTATCGGTTGGAATGTTTGGAAGCCTAGTTCCTGTCCGATCTTTACATTCGAAGCGCCGTCGTCAATAAACAATGTTTCGGACGGAAGCAAACCACTATCTGCAAGCATCTGGTCGAATATCTCCCGTGCCGGTTTCGTATGGCCCATTTGATACGACAAATACATCTTATCGCAATAATTATACAACGGTATCTGTTTGGGTGAGAAGTCCGTGCTACATGCCCACGACATGACGAAAGGATTGGTATTACTCAATATATCCACTCGATAGGATTTTCTCAATTCCATAACATAATCCAGTTTATCCAAGTTGACATTACTGACGAAGCCTAACCATGCCTGCCGAGTCTCGTCGTACGACAATTCACGTCCGCACAATAATCCCAGTTCTTTCCGAAATTCATCCGCTGTCAGCTTACCTTCTTCCAAATCCTGAAAAATGCCTGTTTGGTGATACTTATCCAAACGCGTGTCTGCGTCGAGTAAGCCTATTTTAATAAAAGCCTGAACTGCTTTATCCCGGTCAATATCTACAATAACCCCTCCGAAGTCGAATACCAGATTCTTTATCATAATGTTCTGTTTTAATTTGCGGTACAAAGATACGTCTAAACTTTTTATTAAAAAACACGGAACGCTTGATCTTTATCAAGAAAAGGAAACATTAAAATCAGGTACACAAACTATTTTTACTAAGTAATATTTTTTATATTTGCATATCAAACCACTGATAAAGACGATTATGGACAATCTCCGCATTTTATTATACCTGCTGCTCTTCTCGCTGGCCGCCTGTCACCCGGAGGGGAGCCATGTGAAACAAGGATTGGATAAAGCCGCACAACTGATGGGGCAAGACCCGGATACGGCCGCCATTCTATTAGAAAGTATTCAAGTTGACCAAATGAACGAAGCCCAACTTGCTGAGTATTATCTGCTTCGCACGCAAGCCGACGAAGATAAAAACGTGCATCACACGTCCGATGAGCAGATCCAAAAAGCTGTATTGTATTTCGAAAAGCATGGAAACGCCTATGATAAGTCGAAGGCCTACTACTATTTGGCCTGTGTGGAAAGCGATTTAGGCCGAAAAGAAGAAGCCGGGACTCACTTCATGGAAGCGATTCGACTGGCGGCTCTTACTGAAAAATATGATCACTTGACCAAGGTATGCAAGCGTTGCAGTCTTTACTACCAACGAAACGGCAACTTTGATGAAGCACTCGAAATGGAAAGAAAAGCGTACGCCAGTCAGCTGATGTTAAACGATGCCAAGCAGCAGTCACCCCTTCTGTTGTCTTCCGCGCTGGGAGTTTTGGGCGTATTGTCCTTGCTCCTCGGCGTTATTTGGCAAAAGAATCGATCGGTCCGTTCCCAACTCAGTTTCTTTAAAGAAGAGATGTTGAGTAAGCGGGTGGAATCCGATCAGCTGGCACTTCAGTGCACGCACCTGGAAGAAAAATATCAATCACTCCAGATACAAATTTATGAAAGTTCTCCGGTGATATCCAAAGTCAGGCGATTGAAAGAACGGGTGCACACGCCATCCAAAGCGTTTGCGTTTACGGAGAATGATTGGTGTGAGCTCCTGCAACTTCAAGAAAACATCTACGGACTTGTGTCGAAGTTGAAAACGATGAGTCCCAAGCTGACCGAAGAAGACTTGCGTGTTTGTGCGTTTCTGCGTGAAGGCATTCAACCCTCCTGCTTTGCCGACCTCATGAAGAGTAGTTCGGAAACCTTAACGCGGAGAATATCCCGAATAAAAACAGAGAAATTGCCGTTTGCCGACTCCAAAGAATCACTGGAAGAGATCGTCAAATCCCTCTAGTCCGCAAATGTCCGTTCCCGTCCGGTGGGTATGTCTGGTTATCAGCCGTTTGCCCGCTTAGTTCATCCGTAGTCGTCCGCGTTAAAAATAGCGTTTGAGGCCGAAGTACTGTATTTTTGCAAGTAAAAAATGCAGTATAATGAACCTAGTTTTATTTAAAAGATGGAATAACGCAGGCGGTTGGATACTCTTTCTAATTGCCGCCTATGTATTTGGTTCTACCATCGAACCGACAACGAGCTACTGGGATTGCCCCGAGTTTATTTCTTGTGCCGAGAAACTTCAAATCGGGCATCCTCCCGGCGCACCGTTCTATATGTTAGTAGGTAATTTGTTCACTCAGTTTGCCGATTCACCGACTCATATAGCTTTGACAGTCAATTTGCTGAATGCCTTACTCAGTGCGGGTTGTATTCTCTTCCTTTTCTGGAGCATTACCCGCTTGGTCAAGCCCCTGATTGTGCCTGACAAATGTCAGTTGCTACAGATATCTGATGTCGTACTAATCTTAGGTAGTGGAGCGGTTGGAGCTTTGGCTTACACCTTTAGTGATACTTTCTGGTTCAGTGCGGTAGAGGGCGAAGTCTATGCTTTCTCTTCATTTCTTACCGCATTCGTATTCTGGCTGATACTCCGCTGGAAGATGAATCCAATTCGGTTTACGGTGATCGCTGGATTATCCTAATCGCCTATATAATAGGCCTTTCCATCGGTGTTCATCTACTCAATCTGCTTTGTATCCCGGCTATTGTATTGGTTTACTACTATCAGCAGAAACGACATTCAGTGACTTTCAAGGGAGCGGTAGGGGCGGTGCTCGTATCGGGTCTGTTGATTGCCTTCATCCTGTTTGTCTATATTCCCGGAATGGCAGAAGTAGGCGGATGGTTTGAGTTACTCTTTGTCAACGTATTAGGCTTTCCGTTCCACACCGGACTGCTTGTTTTCTTGCTCCTGTTCTTTCTGCTGGTAGGCGTTCTTCTGTGGCGATTTAAGAAACGTGTCGTGCAACTTTCGGCTTGGTGCATACTCATGCTGACAATCGGTTACACGAGTTACGCTGTCATCTTAATCCGCTCCAACGCCAATCCGCCACTCAATGAGAATGCTCCGGATAATATTTTCACCCTCAAGAGCTACCTCAACCGCGAACAGTATGAAAGTGTACCTTTATTCTATGGTAAAAGTTACGCTTCCGAACCGGAATACACTCCCGACGGTGATTACCTCAGAATAAAAACCAAGAAAGGCGATGCTATTTACCGTCCCGATCCGGAAGCCGGTATCTATCGGGTGATCCGTCACAGAGAGGAAGTATGCTACACACAAAAGATGCTTTTTCCCCGGATGTGGAATGACCGGGCGACTGAGGCGTACAAGAGTTGGTCTGGTGGAGAAGGGAAACTGCCTACTCAGAAAGAGAATCTGACGTACTTCATCCGATATCAGCTCAATCACATGTATTGGAGGTACTTCCTGTGGAACTTTGTTGGCCGGCAAAATGACTATCAAAGTACAGGCGAAGCGAGCATGGCAATTGGCTGACAGGTATTTCGGTATTAGACAACCTGCGCTTGGGCGACCAACAGTTGCTACCTCAGTCTTTACAGCAGAATAAGGGACACAATGTGTATTACGCTCTACCGCTCATACTCGGTTTACTGGGTATAGGGTGGCAGTGGACGCGGGGGAAACAGGGGAAGATGCAGTTCAGTGTTCTGTTCTTTCTTTTCTTCATGACGGGAATAGCCATCGTGCTGTATCTCAATCAGGCTCCCGATCAGCCCCGCGAAAGAGATTACGCGTATGCCGGCTCCTTTTATGTCTTTGCTATTTGGATGGGCTTGGGGGCTGCCGGATTGTGCGAATGGGTTCGGAAGAAGCGCACACGTCTGCTTCCTGTTTGTCTGTCGATGTTACTTTGTTTGTTAGTTCCCATCCAAATGGGTAGCCAGACATGGGATGATCACGACCGGAGCAACCGGTATACGTGTCGCGACTTTGGTTCTAATTACCTGATGACGCTTCCCGACCAAGGACATCCCATCATCTTCTGTAACGGTGACAACGACACCTTTCCGCTGTGGTATAATCAGGATACGGAAGAGGTCCGCAGAGACGCTCGTATCTGCAACCTGAGTTATGCGCAGACTGATTGGTATATCTACCAGCAACAGTGTCCCCTCTATGAGGCTCCCGGACTTCCCATCCCCTGGAAGCGGAAGCAGTATCAGGAGGGAACGAATGAGTATGTAGAAATACGTCCCGAGCTGAAAGGGCAGATTCAAGCGTTTTATCAGCAACATCCGGAAGAGGCTCGCCAAACCTTTGGCGAAGATCCGTTTGATGTTCGAAATATCTTGAAATATTGGCTTTTGCCGAGAATCCGGAGTTTCATATTATTCCCACCGATACAATCAGCTTGCCAATCGATAAGGAAGCCTTACTTCGCTCTAATATCATGCTTCCCGCCGCTATTCGTCACTTGAAAGGGGATGAGCTGCGCAATGCTTTGCCCGATCGTATGGAAATATCACTCAAAGGTATGCGTATGCTTACCAAAGTCGACCTACTGGTGTTGGAGGTACTGGCTAACTGTAATTGGGAACGCCCCCTGTACATGGCCATATCGGTGGGAGCGGTCAGCAAACTCAAACTGGATAACTTCCTTGTTATGGAGGGGCTGGCCTATCGGTTTACTCCCTTCGATTACCAACAGTGGGGAGACGCACAACAGCCTAACAGTTATGCCATGGATGTAGAAAGACTGTACGAGAACCTGATGGATAGATATAAATATGGTGGTTTGGATGCGCACCCTCTCTATCTGGATGAAACAACCCGCCGCATCTGTTACTCGCATCGCAGACTCTTTGCTCAGCTTGCCACACAGCTCTTGAAACAGGACGACGAGGTGCGTGCCCGCAAGGTATTGTCCTATGCTCGCCAAGTGCTTCCTGCCTACAATGTTCCCGAAGTGTACGAAAGTGGGCATTCGATCTGGCAGCTGCTTACGCCACTTTGGGTGAGAATGCGGAAGCTGAAAGGATCTTAACGTACCTCATTGCGGAGGCGGAAAGTTATGTCAATTGGAGTTTCTCGTTCGGAAGCAGTAATCTGCATTTTCTGGAAAGGGAATGTCTGTATCGCTTCTGGCAATGGAACCAATGCAATGAGTTGTTGCAAAGGGTTAGCGAAAAAGCTTGTCGGACGAGCAAGCAACGCTTTGAAGAGAAGTACACCTATTTCACTCAACTAATGAAAAACTATTCAACGCAATAAAATGAAACATCCGGAAACCAAACAAAAAGAGCGTTATGCGCTAATGGGGGCAAAAAACTGGCTTATCTTACTACTCGGCTCCTTGCTGATTATAGTCGGTTATATTTTAATGTATGGTGAGGGGAGTACGCTAACCGCCTACAATCCTGATATATTCGCCCCGCTGCGGATACGTATCGCACCGATCATTTGTCTTTCGGGCTATCTGCTCAACGTAGCAGGTATCTTGTGGGTGGCTCGAAAGAAATAGACAAAGAGAGGCGGATCTCCATGCGGTAATATCATAAAAAGCTTAAATAAGTCGGGAGAATGGGAAGGTGAGGTTGTATAAGTTAATAATAAACCATACATTTCATTCCATAAACACCGGATATCATGAATATCACTACTATTGAAGCTTTACAGCATGGAGATCATCAAGCCTTTGAAAAAGTATTTCTGGGCTATTTTGACAAAGTCAAGTATTTCCTGAACGGCCTCTTACGGTCGGAAGCTGATGCCGAAGAGTTGGCACAAGATATTTTCGTCAACCTATGGCAGAACCGCGAAGCCATCGATCCGCAAAAGTCTTTTAATACTTACCTATATACAATTGCGCGCAATACCGCATTGAATTACCTGAAACATCGATCGGTCGAGAACACTTTTCAGGAAAGTAGCGCGAATGCCATGCAGGAAGAAGCGTATGGACCCGACGAGATTCTATTCGCACAAGAAATCAATCTTCTGGTAGAGATGACTGTCAGCAGCATGCCTGCGCAGCGAAGCCGGATTTATCGAATGAGCCGCAATGAGTGCATTGACAATGCAGCCATCGCACAACAATTAGGTATCTCAAAGAAAACTGTTGAGAACCAACTCAGCTTGGCCTTGCAAGATATCCGAAGAGTTATTTCAGCTATATTAGTCCTATTTTGTTAGAAAAACGAGAACCTGGCCGGGAGTAAGTGTCCGGTTAGTTGTATTAAGATTGTAGACACTCAAAAACAAAATGTCATGAAAGAGAATTACGTTCGGCAAATACTTAACTTGTTTTTCACGCACGCATATCCGCCGCAGACAGAGGAGAAGGTCAAAGAATGGATTGCAAATAACTCTTCTACCAAGGAGGTGGATCGCACATTATTCGCTATTTGGAACGAGATAGCGATTCGTCCGAATAAGCAGACGCATCGCTCCCTTCAAAAGGTAAAAGTAGCTATCGGTTTCAGCGAACCTAATGGTAATCGGACGCTTTGGAGCCGGAGATGGTTTCAATGCGCAGCGGTCCTTATCCCGCTATTCGTTTTCGTTGCCACTTATCTGTACTTCCAGCCCGGAGTGGAAATGATTGAGGTAGCGACTACCGCCAGTGAACAGAAGGAGTGCCGGTTACCGGACGGTACGACGGTTATACTGAACGCGTGTAGCAGGGTTACCTATCCCTCGGCATTCAAAGCGGACACTCGCCGGGTTGTTCTGGAAGGAGAGGCCTACTTCTCTGTTACTTCTGATGCTGAAAAGCCCTTCATTGTATCCACAGACTACTTTTCGGTCAAAGTTCTCGGTACTGAGTTTGATATATCCGCTTATCCGGCTGATGAACGGGCATCGACTACACTGAGCAGTGGGCGTGTTGAGGTGCAGATGAAAGAGAGTAAATCGAAAGACTCCTATACGCTCGAACCTAGCCAGAAACTGATCTATGATAAAAGCAATCACTTGGTTTCCTTGCATAGGATCGATCTTACTTCAATGGATTGGAAAGATGGGAAACTGATATTTCGGGATACTTCCTTCCAAGATATGATCCGCATCTTACAACGGCGGTTCAATGTGACAATCGACTACAACCAGCAGGCTTTTCCCAACGTTCCTTATACCGTCAAATTCGTTCACGGGGAAGGTCTCGAGGAGATACTCAAGATCTTACAGGCTATGACGGGCGGCTTCAGCTATACCGTCCGTGGTGATGTTGTAAAGCTAACCCGAACCACTTCTACTAAATAAATCAGCAACTTTCAACAATACGCAACGATGTATTCAACAACGATATTATATAAGATGGGGGAAGTTCTCCCCAAGACCGTATGGCTCATTGCATTTCTTTTCATATCCATCCACACAAGCGCTCAAAAGGCAGAAATACAATTCTCCAAGCGCGACCTTACCGTAGAACAGGCTTTGCAACAGATTGAGAATCAAACCATCTATACGGTCGCTTATAGCAAAACTCAATTGGACGTGAAGCGGAGCGTAAAGCTCGAAACACGCAAGATAGGGGTAAAGGAGGCACTCGAGATGGTGCTAAAGGGTACCGGACTAACCTACCAAGTACAAGGGAATCACCTGATTATCTCCACAACCGACGGAGGGGTGCAGCCTTCCGGCAAGAAACCTACGCAAACCGTCCGAGGGGTGATCATTGACAGTCAGACTAAAGTGCCCATTGAATTTGCTTCCGTACAAATAGTCGAGCTTCCTACTTTAGGATCGGTGACTGATAGCTTGGGGCGCTTTCGGTTGTCGAATATCCCCGTGGGGCGTTACACCATTCAGACTTCTCTGATGGGGTATCGCACGCAACTGATCACGGAATTGTCGGTAACTTCTTCCAAAGAGGTGTATCTCGTAATATCGGTAGATGAGGACATCCATCGCTTGAACGAGGTGGTCATACAACCGGAGATATCCAAGGATCGGCTAGTCAACCCGATGGCAATTACCGGTGGACGCATGATCAGCATGGAAGAAGCGTCTCGTTTTGCTAACGGCTTCGACGATCCGGCTCGCTTAAGCGCTGCTTTTGCGGGAGTTGCCGGAGATATCGGTACAAATGCCATTGCTATCCGGGGGAACTCGCCCCAATTTACACAATGGAGACTGGAGGGGATTGAAATACCTAACCCTACGCACTTTGCGGACTTAGCCGGTCTGGGTGGCGGGTTTCTTTCTGCACTTAGCACGCAAGTGATTGGCAACTCTGACTTTTACAACGGCGCTTTTCCGGCCGAATACAGCAATGCGCTGTCTGGTGTCTTCGATATGCACATGCGAAACGGAAATAACCAACGCTACGAACATACGTTCCAATTCGGACTTTTGGGCATCGATTTGGCATCGGAGGGACCGATCAGCAAGAAACAAGGGAGTTCTTATCTGGTCAACTATCGCTTCTCTACAACTTCATTGGCTTCCGGTAACGACATTAACCTCAAGTATCAGGACTTAGCTTTCAAACTGAACTTCCCGACTCAACGGTCCGGCACTTTCTCAATCTGGGGGTTAGGGTTGCTCGACAGAAACAAGACGAAACCTCTTGAACGGTCGGAGTGGGAGACCATTGGCGACCGTCAGTTCGGAACGAATCAACTGGATAAAGCGGCAGCAGGCGTGGCGCATCAGTATTTAATCAATGATCAGACGTATATCCGCTCTTCTTTGGCTGCGACTTACGCACAGGATCATACGATGGTCAATCAGGAGACCGAGACCGGGGGAAGAGTCAGCGTAGGAGACATCCAGAATTCGAAGTGGGATTTGCTGTTCAACGCTTACTTGAATAAGAAGTTCTCTTCGAATCATGTCAATCGGACCGGAATTACGGTTACCGGATTGATGTACGACCTTGATTATAAGATCAGCCCGTACTTCGGACTGGATATTCCGATGGAACAGATAGCGAAAGGAAACGGCCAGAGCTTGGTTCTCTCGGCCTACAGTACCTCAATGATCGACCTAAATCGCAACTTAACCGCTAGTTTGGGAGTCAACGCGCAATACTTCACGCTGAATAAGAACTGGTCAATAGAGCCACGGGTAGCTTTGAAGTGGCGTATGCAACCCCGACACGCTCTGTCATTTGCCTATGGCCTACATAGCCGAAGAGAGAAATTAGACTATTATTTCGTAGAGAAAGAGGTGAATGGGCAAACGGAATCCAACCGGTACCTGGACTTCTCCAGGGCGCATCACTTCGGAATAACGTACGACTGGAATATAAACCAAGGCTTGCATTTCAAAGTAGAACCTTATTATCAGTATCTTTTCGACATACCGGTCGAAGCGAATTCTTCTTTTTCTATCATCAATTATCAGGAGGTATATCTGGATCGAATCTTAAAGAATAAAGGACGAGGAGTTAATTACGGAATCGACTTAACGCTGGAGCAATACATGAAAAACGGGTTCTATTATATGCTCACAGGTTCGCTATTCAAGTCGAGGTATAAAGGCTCCGACCACATCTGGCGCAATACCCGGATGGATAAATCGTACCTGATGAATATAGTTGCCGGTAAAGAATGGATGGTGGGAAAGCGGAAACAGCATGTATTCAGTGTGAACGGACGTATATTCTTTCAGGGAGGAGGATGTTATACGCCGGTGGACGAGGACAGGAGCTTGGACGAACATGATATTGTATTCGATGAGTCGAAAGCGTTTAGTAAAAGGTTCAAACCTTCTGTCAACGGCGACCTAGCGATTAGTTATCGGATTAATAAAAAGAAGATATCGCATGAATTCTCGCTCAAAGTACTCAATGTAGGCGTAAGAACGGGTATGCACTTCTATCAATATAACGAAAAGATACACCGTATCGAGTCCAAAGATGGCAACGGATGCATTCCTAATATCAGTTACAAAATCTATTTTTAACGAAACATTCCATAATTCAGTAATTTTGGTATTACAATCAGTAATATGGATACTACCGCCGCATCCAAATTCTGGTATCTTTGCGCAAAAGAATTAGGTATATGCGTTTATTTAAGAAAACCAGAATGTATATGATTATTGGAAGTATAGTAGGAATAGCAGCTTTGCTGGCTCTTTTCGTTTTCATATTTATCAACCAACCTGCCTTTGGAAGACTTCCCACTGGGGAAAGACTCGAACGAGTGAAGAAATCGGCTAATTATAGGGATGGTAGTTTTAAGAACCAACACGAGACCGTGTTAATGACTTCACAACAAAACCGATTGGTGGCAATGTGGAACTTCCTCTTTAAAAAGGTGGAGGGGCTTCGTCCGGACCAACCCATCCGGGCAACTAAAGTCGATCTGCATCATCTAAACCGGAACGAGGAGGTATTGGTTTGGTTCGGACACTCTTCTTACTTTATTCAGACGGGAGGAAAACGCTTCTTGGTAGATCCGGTATTCCACATCGCTTCTCCGGTGTCGTTTGTCAATAAGCCTTTTAAAGGAGCGGATCTTTATAAAGCGGAGGATATGCCGGATGTTGATTACCTGGTCATTACGCACGACCATTGGGATCACCTGGACTATCACACGGTGAAAGAGCTGAAAGACAGAATCGGCAAGGTGATTTGTCCCTTAGGTGTGGGTGAGCATTTTGAATATTGGGGATTTGGCAAAGATCGGCTGGTTGAGCTTGATTGGAATGAGAAAGCTGATCTCAATGCGGGCTTTACCATGCATTGTCTGCCTGCCCGGCATTTCTCGGGTCGGGGACTGACTCCTAACCAATCACTTTGGGCCTCGTTCTTGTTGGAAGCTCCCCAAGAGACTATTTTTATTGGAGGCGATGGAGGGTATGATACTCATTTCTCGAAGATCGGGCAACAGTTTCCGAATATTGATTTGGCTATACTTGAGAACGGACAATACAATGAGGAATGGAAACATATCCATCTAATGCCGCAATATATGGCTCAGGCAGTGAAAGACTTGAAGGCCAAAAGGGTTCTTACCGTACACCATTCTAAATATGCGTTGGCTAGGCATCGTTGGGATGAACCGATTAAGAATGCTGAGAACATGGCCAGCCACGATTCACTGAATGTCTTGATGCCAGCTATCGGTGAGGTTCTGCAACTGTCCAAATAACAACATACACATTGACTAATTAATAGCGTAATAAAATGAAGAAGAAAATAGTAGTACTTTCTTCCACCCCGCGCAGAGGTGGAAACTCCGACAGACTATGTGATGAATTTATAAAAGGTGCCGAATCAACAGCACACCAAGTAGAGAAAATACGGCTCAAGGATAAGCAGATCAATTTCTGCACAGGATGTGGAACTTGCAGTACACACGGCAAACCTTGCCCTCAGAAGGATGATGCAAACAGTGTACTTCAGAAGATGATCGATGCGGATGTTATTGTTATGGCTACACCAGTCTATTTTTATACGATGTGTGCCCAGATGAAAACACTCATTGATCGCTGTTGCGCCCGTTACCTCGAAATGAAAAATAAAGAGTTTTACTTTATTATTGCTGCCGCAGATGAAGACCTTTCGATGATGGAACGCACAGTTGAAGCTTTCGTGCTTTCCTCGATTGCCTGGAAGAACCGGTAGAAAAGGGTGTTGTCTACGGAATTGGCGCCTGGAATGTTGGAGATATTGAAGGTAGATCCTCCATGCAGGAAGCCTACAATATGGGGTGCAATGCCTAAGTCTTAGCAAAGAGAACCGTTCAGGCTCTGGATGACGGCTATACGCTTAGTCACTCAGGGCCTGAATATCGTCTTCTTTACCGTATTTACTGGGACTTATATTAAAGTGTTTCTTGAATACTTCACGGAAATATTTACTATCACTGAAGCCGGTCATTTCAGCTACTTCGGTAATTGAGAGATCTCCTTCTTGCAATAATTGTGCTGCTCGCTTCAACCGGATGATACGGATATAGTCCGCCGGAGCTTGACCGGTCATTGCCTTCAACTTATTATAGAAACTGGTGCGACTCATGTTATGCAAGGAGCAAAGAGAGTCGACCGTAAAGTCTGGCGAGCTAAGATTCTCTTCAATATTCTTCCTTGCTTCCGACATAAACTTCCAATCAAGCGAATTTATGCCATTTCCCGTTGGAATCACATTCTCAGTCGTAGTATCGATATTGATATATCGGTTGCGAAGTAACGTTCTATTGGCTAGTATATTGGATATTCTCGCTCTTAGAATTACAATGCTGAAAGGCTTCACTATATATTCATCGGCTCCAGTTTGCAATCCCTCCAAGATATTCTCTTCACCTCCCAAGGCAGTCAACAGCAAGATAGGGATATGTGAAGTTTCAATATCGCTCTTGATGGCAAGGCATAATTCATCTCCCCGCATCTCGGGCATCATGATATCCGACAGGATAAGTTCCGGCCAGAATTCTTTCACAATAATCAGCGCCTCCTTTCCATTGGAACAGGCCTGCACGTTATACATGCCGGACAGCGAGTTGACCAGATAGAAACGGAGTTCATCGTTATCTTCAACAATCAGGATACGTTGTAGAAGGGTGACGTTCGTCTGTATCGTTTTAGGTATAATATTGACATCACTCATCTGGATAATTTGCTTCTCTGATTTTGAAGATGCCACAAACTTAGACTGTCGGAAATGAGTGTATCCTTTCGGGAAAAGTACTTTAATTACTG
Source organism: Bacteroides reticulotermitis JCM 10512 (assembly GCF_000517545.1). Taxonomy (GTDB): domain Bacteria; phylum Bacteroidota; class Bacteroidia; order Bacteroidales; family Bacteroidaceae; genus Bacteroides; species Bacteroides reticulotermitis. The sequence continues at coordinate 37,020 of NZ_BAIV01000008.1, forward strand.
TCCCCTGTTGCTCCGTACTTTCTATATTTATTTTTCCTCCATGAAGACGGACCAATTTCCATACCAGCATCAAACCGATTCCGCTACCCGTAATCTTGGAATTAATAACATTTGCTCCTCTAAAGTGTACTTTGAATAACTTATTTTGTTCAGAAGCAGGAATACCTATCCCTGTATCGCGAATCTCTAGTTTCCACGACTCTTTAGTATCTGATACGATTAGATTAACACGCCCTCCTTCAGGGGTATACTTTAGTGCATTGGATAAAAGGTTCTTGAGGATTGAATCCATCTTTTCCTTATCAAACCATACATTTAGATAGCTGAATTGACTCTCATAGGTAAAATCAATGTGCTTGATGGTGGCATACGAACGAAATGTTTCGCAGGCTTCCTGTATATAGGCATTTAACTCATATTCGGATATGTGTAGTTCGGATGAGTATACATCGGCACGTTCAAAATTGATCAGGTTAGTGGTTAATCGTAAAAGAACATCCACATTACGCAAAGCTGTGTTCAATCGATTCGTCCCCTTATCACTAAAGACTTCTTCTTCTAGCAACTCTTCTAAAGGAGCTTTTATCAAAGTCAGCGGTGTGCGAATATCGTGAGCCGTATTAATGAAGAAACGAGTCTTTTCATCGGATATTTTCTTTTGCTTCTTTAGGTTCAGCAGTCGTAAAGCGATGACAAACATCATCGCAATTAATAGTGTATAGATAAGAATAGCACCTCCACTTAACCATAGCGGTTGGGCTATGGTTATTTTCATCTGCCTCTCTTCAAAGACATTATTCGACTCTTCTTTCGATACAGCACGTACGCGGAGCGTATATTCTCCCGGGTTTAGATTCGTAAAGCGAATGATATTGACTGTATTTAACTGCACCCATTCATCGTAAAACCCTTCTAGTTTCCAGTAATACAATATATTAGCGGGGAAATCATAGTTGATCGACGAAACTCGAAACGAGAATGTGTTTTGGTCGGAACTAAGTTTGAGAACGTTTGTTTCATTAATGTCTTTTGTTAGCGGTGAATCTTTTTCTCCCGGATAGGTAGGCTGATAAGATAGGAGGAAGTCACTAAATATCATTTTACTATATACATAATTGGGGAATTTCACATTCTCCGGAAATTGGATTGCTCCATCTATGCTACCGAAAACAAAATCTTTGTTTTTCCGCAGTACACCTGCGCCTGCATTAAAACAAGCCGACATCAATCCTTGTTCGCGAGTCCAGTTATGGAAAGATTTGTCTTTGGTCGAGAAACTAGTAATCCCATTTTCAGTGCTCATGAGTATATTTCCGTTCAATTCAGGCAGAATTGCAAATATACCATTCGAGACTAATGCCGAATTCTCTGTTGAGTATTGTTCAAACGTTCTGTTCACTATGTTATAAACCAGTAGCCCCGAACCGCTGGTTCCAATATAGAGCAGTCCGTTGTCCGTTTGATAAAGCGCATTAATATAGTTAGACTCCACTGACATTTCAATGAAATGATACTTTCCGGTGTTGCGATTTAATAAATACAAACCTGAAGAAGTACCGATCCACATATGATTAGCATCTCTTTCCTCAATAGCAGTGATGGAGTTAACCCCGGGGTATAAGCGTACAGAGTTGCTTTTCAAATCAAAGCATTTTAAGTTGTAATAACCTCCCGACCAAATATATCCTTCGGAGTCTTTGATCATTGCACGGATATATTTATCGGGGCGAATATTTACGGATGTTAGTAGAGAAGGGGAGAAGTACTCAACAGAAAGTGTTTTTTTATTTATTTTGTATAAACCGGATGTGTATCCTCCTGCCCAAATAATACCTGGAGAAACTTCACACAAAGTGATAAAGATATTATTTTTATCCTTTAGATGTCGGTCAAAAGAACTCAGGAATGAATGCCATTTCTTACTTTTGGAATCATAGTAACTGATTCCATTGCTAGTGCCAAACCATAGATCTCCATCACAATCTTCAATCACTGAATAAACCTGATCGTTAACCAGTGATTGTTTATTATTGACAGAGTGTTTAATCCAATGGTAATTGGTATATCGATGATCAATGACAGTAACTCCCGTAGGATAATTAGCCAACCAAATACGTTTTTTCTCATCTATATATATGTCGTTGATGTTGTTGCCATTCATCTCGTTGTAACTCTCATAGTTAGCGACGATATACGGGCTGGCTTCACAAGAATTGACGTTTATTTTATAAATTCCCATTCCTTCAGTGGCAACAAGCAACTCTTTCTGATTTAAGGGCCGTATTCGGGTTATGCTTACATCACTTAAATCAGTGTCGGATTGAATGATACGACGCGTATGCATGTCATAAGCAAAGACTCCTTTTTCAAATGTACCGACAAACAACCGTTGAGATGTGCGATGATAGTACAATTCATTTGCTTGCAAATGAATCCGGTCTAAAGCTTGATGAGGGATTATATGTAAAGCATTGTTTTTAAATTCTACGTATCGTACACTTGTTTCCGTAGCAATGAAAAAATGTGATTTATCGACTTGCTTTATAACGGTTATATTACTTTTCAATATATTGGGGAGCTGGAGAGTCTGATTGCTTAAAGTATTGTATATTGTGATAGAATCTTTACTGCATAGCCAAAATCGATAGTTTTCATCCATAAAACCGTAGCTGATAGCTTCCGGAACTCCGGTCAGCTTGTAAATCATCTTGAAACGATCGTATTTTTTTTCGTATTGAAAGACACAACCCCGTTGTCCAATAACCCATATCCCGTCGTTCTTACCCATATATAACCAGCCTAGATATATCTGAGAGTTGTCTGTTCTTTCTTCCTCAATCAATTTGTAATGCTTCATATCCTTACCATTGAAGCGATCCATGCCCTCGTTGGTAAGAAACCACATGTATCCTTCCGAGTCTTTTTGAATATTGAATATTCTCCGGTTACTCAATCCATCTTCCACTCCTATATATCTATATGTTTGTGCAGAGGCGGTGAAAGCAAAGAAAAAGAGAAATAATACAATAACTCTCATAGAACATTTGTTTATTTTTAGAGAATTGAAATAAGCTGAATCCGATGATCTACAAAATAAAAGAAAAAGCATGAAATTTCCAAGAAAAAAGAGTCTTTTGAAAGGGAATCTATATGTTTTTTAATTTTACAGTGTATATTTCTCTATTTATCCTTATAGCCTTGACTATATTATGAGCTAACGATCGGCTAAGTCTTTATGAGTCAATACAATCTTTTGAGTGAGTAGAATGGGTCTTTCTTTTCTTTAATAAAATGTCTTTTTTTATTTGAGATCTAAAAAAAAGATATACCTTTGCATCCATTATTTCATACCTATTTCATCGCAAGTAGGCATTGATGCGGTATTAGCTCAGTTGGTAGAGCACTAGCTTCCCAAGCTGGGGGTCGCGAGTTCGAGTCTCGTTTACCGCTCCCCTGATAATTAAGCACTTACATAGTCTGTGAGTGCTTTTTTTATGTCATCTTTTGTTTCTTAAGCCGAAATATAGTACATTTGAACGAATTAAAGTACATTAATTTGGGTCAAATAGCGGGTCGTTATTTCCTCGTTTAAACAAAAAACCTATGGTAGCAAAAAAAGCTAAGTTAGTTCTTGATAAAAGAAGAGCCAAAAAAGACGGCAGTTTCCCTATTGTGATTGAGATCCGCAATAATGATAAGATACGAATTGCAACGTCGTATTCATCAATACCGGAAAATTGGGTAAACGGGATGTTCGGTAAAAAGGAAAGTAATTATTCCAGGAAGAATGTCATTTTGAATGAAATGCAGAATAATGTTGAAAGAATACTTCTTGAATTATCGGATAACCATCAATCTATTTCAGATAAGGATCTAAGAGATCGCATATCGCGCACTATTATTGGCAAAGAGCCGAAGAAAGAAAAGACGTTTGTAGAATACCTAGATGAATTCGTTTCTATAAAGAGCAATAAAGGCACTCAATCGGTCTATGCTACTACACGAAGCAAAATAGAAAAATTTGACCCGAATTGTACCTTTGAGAGTATGGATAAGAAATGGCTTACATCTCTAGAATCATGGATGGCGCAAACTATGAAGATTAATGCTTATGCAATCCACCTGCGTAACATAAGAGCTGTATTCAATTATGCCATTGATGAAGAGTATACTACATTATATCCGTTCAGGAAATTCAAGATAAAGAAAGAAGAGACAAGGAAACGGTCGCTTACTGTAGAGCAACTAGCGATGCTGCGTGATTATGACTGTGAAGAGTATCAAAAGCGATACAGGGATTTGTTTATGCTTATGTTTTACCTCATTGGAATAAATGCGGCCGACTTATTCAACGCAAAGCCGGCGGGTGTAGTAGACGGTCGCATCGAGTATAAAAGAGCTAAAACAGGCAAGCTTTACTCAATCAAAATAGAGCCGGAAGCATTGGTGATTATAGAGCGATATAAGGGACGTGAATATTTGCTTAATATCATGGATGAGTATAGTAATCACAAAGACTTTCTCCATAGGATGGGAACCGGCTTAAAGCAGATCGGGGAGTGCAAGCGAGTAGGCCTTGGAGGGAAAAAAGAGATTACTCCTTTATTCCCGGACATTTCAAGCTATTGGGCGCGTCACACGTGGGCCACGATTGCGCACAAGATTGGAGTCCCGAAAGATGTGATATCGATGGCTTTAGGCCATTCTTTTGGTGTTGCCACCACGGACATTTACATAAACTATGATAATGATAAGATCGACGAGGCGAACCGGATGGTGATCGATTATGTGAATGAAGCCGGCCCAAACCGTTCGGATTGATTATTTAATTAAGCAAAACAGAGTAAATTGGCGACTTATTCAAACGTCAATTTACTCTGTTTTTTACTCTTATTAAACATACTAATCATCAGGTGTTATTATAGGTATATTCCCATTAAAAAACTGAGGTGGTATAGTAAGAACTCCTACTACATCCCCCAAATTAGCGGTGAAAGTAGAAATGAAAGAACGTATATAAGGGAACATTATCGCAGGCGCATTTGCAGTAAGAAATTTTTCTTTTATATCCTCTGTTATGTCCTCGCTGAGTTTAAATCTGCCTATAGCGCGCAAAGACAATGAAAAGTAACTTTCATTAGATACTACTATATCCATAACAATACTAAATGCATCTTTTTTTTTCTTGTTTAGGAGAATAGTAGGTTCGCATTCCACCTCAACATCAATTTGTTTTCCTCTAGGAGCCTTAGCTTCAAATAATACATTCACAATGTCGACGCCGTAAAAAGAGAGCTTTGGTTGATTGCTTATTTCCATTATGAAGCGCTTAATAAATCTTCTGTTAAATAAATATTATTACGCATATTACTACTGTATCTTTCTTTATGCACAGTGTATTTTACTGAAAACCCATATGATAAAACATCCATTTGTGTATAGTTTTCCGTTTCACCAACAAAACTGGACAGTGATTTCGCCTTTCTTTTTATGATCCAGTCGGTCATGCTCTTTATTGTTTCATTTTCTAGAGCTTCATTGAGCTTATTCTCTAATATATTCAAATCCAACATAACATCAATTTTTAATTAGTTCTATATTCATCCTTAAAAGAGAAATTATTTATACAAGATAGCTTGTAAACTACTGCCTGAATTCTTTTTCGGTAAGGATACTTTTTTATTAAGATGGAATCTCCTGTCGGCAAATCTTGAAATATTATACCATCTAATTCATCAGTCCATTTGGCTCTCTCATTTATATATTCGCAAATATCTTCAACTGTTGCCTTCAATCCGGTCTTTATATAAATATGCTTTCCGACCTTATCTATTTGTGAACGATAAAAGTTATAGTGTTCCTCATTAAAAACGGTATTCAAGAAATTTCCAGTTTCTATATTTGCTTTATATATCTCAAAAGCGCCTGTGCATTTCTTGGAAGAATGTCCCCACATTATAGCGTCTTCCTCTTCCCCCCAAAAATAATAACCACGCCCGAGCCATGCATCAGCTCTTTTGCAAATAGTGGGTTGAGACAGTCTAAAACTTCTTTTTTCTTGGGTGTGATACATTAATCGTTCCAAATCAGTAAGTTGCATTAATATCAGACTTTTTAATTCTATTTTTAGCACTCTCGCTACTGTCCCTGCGCCACAGAATCTATATGTGTCACAATGTCACCTAGTAATAAAAAGGCGTTTATAAAATATAATCTTCTGATATTTCTCATAATCTACTTTTAATAGAAAGTTGCAATTAATACAAGAAAAACAAATTCATTTCTAAAAATGTTCGTAATAATGGGCTTTATCTTTATTAAAACCTCAATTACCAAAGGTGTCATCCTTGGTTTCCGTGACAAATATAAGCACTTCTTTTAAAAAATGCGCATCATCTTCAGTAATTTATGCATTTTTTCTTGTATTTAGAGCGCAATAAGGAACAATAAGGGGAAATAGGGCGAAATAAACCACATCCAGCATGATCTTCATCAGCATGAAGAACCTCAGTTGCGAGTCCAGAATTATTTAGCAATAGTCACTTTATAACCACACTCTATCAGCACTTCGACTATTCGACCGATAGACAACTCGCCTTTTCGAAACCTACGCTTAATTTCATTCGCCTGGAACCGATTGATTGAAGTTCCTGAATACCAGTTGCGACATGACACAAGTTCGCTGAATACGTTGAGAATCTTTTCATCCATTGCTTTTCTTTATTAAGAATTCACCGGCTTTACGCAACGCTTTGGCTAGTACTTCCGGCGTTGCTTCCTCGTCTAGTACAACAACGTCTTCCAAATCACTCGCATCCCCATCAAATGTGATTTTAGCGCTAAAACGAGGGTACTTGTTACGTCGTATCGTTTGCACACCGGCGGCATTGTAGACTTCAAAAACGGGCAACTTATTTCCATTCCTATCGCAGTCGCATATGGAATAATCCGGCAAGAACTCCTTATCAGAAGCAGAAGCGATCGTTGATCCACATAAAGGGCATACTATCACCCACATTCCAGGCGATAGTTTTGTTTTCTCTGAAAATTTCATAACTATATAATTTTAAAATAAAACAATCTCGTTAACTGTATAATATCCTTCAAACCCTTGAGCTTTCAATTCAGACACTAACACGTTTTGGAAATTGAAATCAGATAACTGCTGAAATTCGTTTGAGATAAGAGCTTTAATTAATTCTTCCTCTCTATCATTCAGGGCTTCGATTTCTTTATTCCACAATGCTATTTCTTTCTTTGTTTTAGCTGACGCAAGGAACGATTTATAATCTGCTAGTTGTGCTCCTATTTGGGCGTTTACATAAGCGGAATAGGTATTTAGCATTCTGAAATTGGATGTCATATCGAAAAGATTGATCGCATTGGACAATTCTACTACTTCGAGATCACATTCATAATTAATATCACCATCCTCAAAACGAATGTACTTATAAGCTTCAACGTATTTCATGTTGGAAGCATAATACTTAAGTCCGTTAGGATTCTTCTCTACACCAGTATTGTTAAATTGGCGATCTTCTCTTGCTTTGGCGTTGTATCTATAAGCTTTCATATCACATACAGTTTTTAAGTGTGTCTCACTCTTTTATTATGCTACAAATATAAGCATAATTACTTAATGTGCAAATTATATGCACATTTATTATATTGCAATTAACCTTAATTAACAACACCCGATATCCATCAGTTGCGAGTCGCAGAACCAGGATGATTGTTATTTAGAATGAGTATAAATTAGGCAATAGTTTAAGTCACATTAGGGGACATTAAAAGGAAATATAAAACATTAATTTCCAATGTATATATCGCAGATATTCAGCGTATTGCATATTATGAAAAGACACTCTATCTTTGCATTGTAACAAGTGGAGTTGTTGACACAAAAATGGCTATTCCCCTTAAGTTTTTAAGGGATTGCAATAAGTTCAGAATCCGTAGCAGCTCCACCTGTTGCGGATTCTTTGTTTTGTACGTAATCCCAAGCGGTATATAGTTTAAAAGAGCCGCAGAAAAATGGTTGAGCTGGGAGATTCACCTCGAACAAAGATATAATTCCGCTAGAGGGGCTAAATGCAAAAGCGGACGTGTAGGAGATGGTGGCGTTACACGGCAAGGTTGCGATAATGCGATTAAACGCCAAGCTGCAAAGATTATCATATTGCAGCCGTTTGAAAGGGGGTCAGTTATACTGAATGTTACAAACGTTGAATCTCTAAGTAGTTTAACCACTACAAAGGAGATTCTACATCCGTGGAGATCGTTGCCTGAATATTTAAACAATATGATTAAACAAGTTTATTTAAAAGAATAAATATATTAATTCAATACAATAGAGGAATAAAAATGGAAAAAGCGAGGATCCTATTAAAAGAGATAGAAAAGAGCTTTAATTAAAAACCTAAATTAAAGTCATACGAGTAAATCACTCTTTTTCGAGCTCTTTAATAATCTCATTTAATGCTGTAATTTGCTCCATAGATGCTTCATAGGCCTTTTTATAATCTACCCCGGGAGCTTTCCTTGTCATACTAGATTCCCCTTTTATTAGCCAATCGAAATCCAGCTCAGGGAAGATTTCCGATATCTTCACCATGTGTGAATCAGTTAACCCTGTTCCTCGCTTTAAATTCGTAAGAAACCCTCTATAAAATCCGCACGCTTGTTCAAAGGCAAAACCGTTCTTGACCCTTCCGGAGTCAATGAGGTAATCGACGAATGTCATTAGTCTTTCAGATACAATTTCCATAATTATGCAATAAGTTCGCATCAAAAATAGCGTTTTGTCGCTATACTACCAAAAAAACGGGTAATTATCAGTAATTCCCGTTTTCTGTATGCTACTATTATTTAAATGATCCGAAATACTTCATTATAGCATCAGGTATATCTCTGACACCGCAACAAATATACCCTTCTGTTTGGTTCACCGAAGAATGACCCATTAGTTTGCTAATCAAATACAAGTCTGCACCACGAAGATACAAGTTAGTTGCAAAACTTCTCCTAGCAGTGTGGCTGCTTACGAATTCCCATCTCTCACCCTCGACGTATTCACCGGCCTGGTACAATTTGATCCGTTCATTTATGCCTACCTGTTTACAGATGGATCTGATCGTTGCGTTAAAGGTCGGAGATGATACTTCTTTGTCAATCATGAAGTATTCTTCATTTTCCTTCAATAAGCGCTCGACCACTGGAGATAAAGGTATCTCCGCTCTAATATGTGTTTTCTGAGATACATACACTATCCGCTCGTCCTGTATGTTACCATGAGTAAAGTTGATGTAATCGGAATGCCTGGCGCCGGTTAGACATCCTAAAACAAACTGATTACGCACAAGTCTTTCGTTTCTCGTGCTAGGCTCGAATTTAATCAGCTTCTGAATCTCAGAATCATTCAAAAACGCATTTTCGCTCACATCATTTTTTAATGAGAGAATTGAAGCATATCCGCTTGGAAGATCAACTTCCTCATTGTATAGATTCAAAACAGCCTTGAACATAGCGCAATAGGTTCTAGAACTACTTCTTGATAACCGATCTACTAAAAACGAAGCAAACCGGGATAACTTAGGCTTTGTTATGTTTGCAAATGTTAGTTCACAATCATTAGCCTCTCTGTATAGCCGTTCAATGCGGCCGGCATATTTAGGATATTTATTTTCAAAAGCTTGTCTTAGTTCCATGATGCTATATTTTAAGGGCTATTTAGAAATACCTTTAACGTCAATTTCCATGACTGACTTAAACCAAAAAACTTGCTGAACCGCATGCAACTGAGAGGCCGTATGCAGGACTAAGCGGTTGCCGTTTTTAAGTTCTATGAAAAACGATGTTTTCCCGTTCTTCTTTTCTGTTATGAAGCTTGAAATGGTTTTTGTTTCTACTCTCACAACCTTTGCGGATGCGGACAAGGAAAATATAAGCACGATTGTTAATAAAATAGTTTTCATAATCATTTATTTATTATGCAGCCAGAAAGGGATGCTGGGTGATGAATAACTAATTCACTCGTTATTTTTGTGTGGTAAGATGTTTCTCGAAGATATCATTTGCGCACTTCAATAGACCTTTGTCGGTTGGCCGATATTTTTTATTCGTTCTAAACTCTATGCATATCGCTAAAAGTAGTCTCTTAGAATTGCATCCCTTTCTTTCTAAAGAGGAAAGAATAAAACCTCTCCATTCCATAAATAAAACTTCTCTTTCCATAATGCTATAAATTAAATTGTTTATAATTCAAATTCATAGCGCACTAAAAAATGATAAGTGAAATTTTGGTGAAGTAAACGAAAGGAAGTATCTTTGACCTGTTACGTGGGAAAGAACTCGTTTCTTTTCAACTTCACGCCCCGATCAGTTATTGCAAGTAACCGGTTGGGGCTTTTCTTTTTCAATATCTAAAGTACGCTTTGTAAGTCCGATCATTTTAGCTCTTTCTTACACTACAAATATACGAATAAAATTCTAATATACAATGATTTAAGTGATTTATTTTCAAATAAATATATAATATAAAACACGATAGATCAGGTATGAAAGACAGTATGAGAAAAATATAGCCCATAACATTAATAGAGGCTCACTCGATGCGATTAATCAACTAGAGAAGCAAAGAGTTGACAATATATCAGCGACTCAAAGAGAGGTTGAATATCCTAATAGAAAGCCTATCAAAACAATATGTTATAAAACACATAGCGCATAATAAGTAGATAATCGCTATATTTGCGAATAAGTAAACACATAACACTTAACGAAATGGCAGCAAACACAACGCAATTATTAATGAAGGAATTCAAAGTAACAGCACAAGATGTATACTTTGCTACTTTGGTGGCTAACGACATACCGCAAAATGAAGCCTACTTAGCCATATACAAGAATCTAACAACGAATGTAACCGGAGCGTGCAATATGATGCTGAGGAAAAACCCGCAGATAACAACGCTTATCCAAAGTTTGAAATACAAGCAAGGATTAAACCCAGAAAATACTGATGATATGGATGATTCGTCTTTGAATAACTACAAGGATAAAGATTATATTCTAAGAAAGCTAGCTACACTAGAGGAAAATTCTTACGGTAAGGACAAAAAAGACATTTTGATTGCTATCGCTGACCTCCAGAAGATGAAGAACGATGATAACAAAGCGGAGGAAGAGCGAATACACTTCTATCTGCCTATAACTTGCGATAGATGCCCACATCGAGGAGTCAAACAGTAAATATTACATACATTAAGCGGTTGCACGCCTTACAAGCCTTGTAGGATGGTTTTTGATTAATATTATAAGTATAATATAAACATTTACGACTCTATTTTGAAGACGGGTACCCCCCCCTCTTGAATAGTGGTCGAGCCGGACCTATCGGTCAATCTCTAGATTTTTTTTATTTTTTTTCTTGATCATCTTTTCATCTTGCATTATTAACTGCCATTAACTACAAAAATGGTATAAATCATCTTATAATGCTTGAAAATTCCTGTATTGTGTAGTTTATATGTATACTTGATGTATGATTAGTGTATGAAAAGAAGGTATATCATACATGAATAATATGCTGTATAATAGATGATTATATTTTTAGTGTATGAATGTATGGTGTTTCTTATGTATTTTTGCGAGCATATATTTTTCTATATTTTATAAAAGAGTTTTCTTGAAATATCATACATATCATACACTATTTTACTATACATCTGTATATCAGAGTATTAAACGTGTATGATTCAGTGTATGATCTTGTATAGCATTTCCGTAAAGTGCTGTTTCATAGGTTTATATCAGTGTATGATGGGCTTTTTTATGCATATATTGATTATTTAGTATAAGTATCACAATATCAGGATATTATCCCTAGTATTGAAGTCATTCATTTATTGCACACATGTATGTAATCGCACAAATAGCGTTATTCATGTTGATATTATTAATATAATCGTTATATTTGCAATGAAATACTTTTCATTATGGACTTGATTCAATACGATAAGCTTTTAGATGAAGTGTTCTATCTTATAGACTCTAATGAGTTGTCTTCATCTCTTTCTTTAAAGAAAGCACCCGAGCGTGTAGACTCGGTTCAGGACCTTATTCGTAAAGCTATTCTTGAATCATCAATAGGTCGGTATAAGGGAGTCCCTTACTTTTTCAATGGGCGTATTTATGAGCCGATGTCCCCTGACGAGTTTGGTAATCTCATCTATGACCTCATGAAAAAATGTAAGTTACCTAATGGGGATTATGCTAGGGTGGAAGGAGTCATTAAGGTATGCCGCCGAATAATTGCGGGAAAGGAATTATACCCGGACCGAACTATTATGATTTTCAGGAACTGTATCCTTGATACAAAAAATAGAACTACTCATAAATTCTCGCCCCAATATGTACAGATGAGTTATGTGGACTACGACTATAATGCGAAAGATATTCCTCTTCAATGGGGAATGTTCTTAGATTCAGTTCTCCCTGAGAAAGAAGAGCAGCGCATATTGCAAGAATCTTTGGGTTGTCTGCTAATTAATCGTAGAGACGCTAAACTAGAACACATTTCCTTTCTTTATGGGACTGGAGCCAACGGAAAAAGTGTCGTTTTCGAGACAGTGATCGGCATATTTGGGCGTAAGAATGTCAGTAACTATCCCATAATGTCTCTTATATCAGGCGGGGATAGGAAAAAGAATATAGCATCAATGGATGGCCTATGGGTGAATTACAGCTCTGAATCCCAGATCGTAACCCTTGCTAAAAACGAAGATGCTTTTAAAGCTCTGACATCCGGAGAACCTACTGAAGCTCGGCAGATTTACGGAGAGAACTTCATGGCGTATAATATACCACTACAAATGGTAAATGTCAATGCCTTACCGGAAATGGGTAATTTGACGCATTCTCTTAAACGCCGGATTGTTATTATTGATTTTAAGATAGAGATTCCGGTCCATAAACAAAACAAGCAACTATCCAGAATATTCGAGAAAGAATATAGCGGGATATTCAATTGGATAATGGACGGCAGGGATCGATTTATAAAAAACGGATACGAGTTTACCGATCGCCTGAGGCTTGATGATAAAACGGATGAGTACCAGGCTAATTGCAATTCAGTCATGAGATTCATGAAGAGGATGAAATATAACCGGGTAAACAAAGATATAACAGATACTCTCCCAAGATGGGTTAACGCCACGATTCTCTATCGCCAATATAAAAAATGGTGTATATCAAATGACACAGAAGCAGAGAATGAACGGGTGTTCGGAGGAATACTTGGTGAGTCCGGGTATCAGAAGAAACGTATGTCGGGTGGCATAAGCTATGCTATATATGGGGCGGCTGTCATTAAGTCCATTGAAAGCAAATATACGATCCAAAATAGGAAGAAAAGAGAAAACCCGAACTACGAAGAAAAGGTGCCATATGCTATTGATGGCAGATGGTATGTAGATACGTATACAGGACTTTGCAAATATTTGGGTATAAGTTACCGCACAGTGTCCAATTGGGCTAAAATGGGGCTTCTGGAAGGATGTTACACAAAACGAGGAAAGTTCAATGCTACCATGGTATTTGATATCTCCCTTGTGAAAGAGGCTATGAAGAAGATGAAAGTCATCAAAACCGATAGAGAGCGAGATCGGGAGAGTTTCCTTCGTCAGAAAGCGCAGTCTAAACGAAATATGACAAACGAGACTATGAAGAAGTATAATTCCAAAGAACGCATCTTACTGTCTCCGGTTGATGCCAATTTCGTTACGGTCAAAGATGAGCTCGAAGATGCAGCAAGGAGAGAGGAGCTAAAGAAACAGGGATTAATTTAAAGATTTATAAATATGAAAAAAGAACCGCTACAATTTGGGAACTTTACGGTTACCCGCGAATCAGGTAAAGAGTTTGATCACATTCGCATTAAAGCTGTCTCAGGAATATGGGGCGTTTCATTCAGAAGCGACAACGAACAGTTTGAACGCATTCGTATGATGGCTAACGACAAGCAATTCAAATCGTATTTTGAAAGCTGGATTACGATGGTTTATCTTGTTTCAAATGGCATGCCTGATTTGGATTTCATCGGCGATTTCTTCGAATCTTATAATGCAATGAACGAGCGTTTTATTTCTGCATCTAAGACTATATCCGATGAAGAGGACGCCAAGATAATTGAAGAAGAAAAGAAAATTATTGAGATCAAGGAAGAACTTCAAGAGGAGGGTGATAGCCATGAATGATATAGAGAAAATCTGTGATTTACAGAAACAAGTCTGTGAGTATGAATATATTCTAAGAACACTTTTTGAATTATCCAATGGGATAGTAAGAGTGAATGCAATTGAAACCGATAATAAATACGCCAACGAGATTGGGAACTTCATTTTAAAACAGAAAAAAACAGAGCCTCGAGAAATCAGAATCAGAAGAGAGTATTCAAAAGAGGAATTTAAAAAAGCAAACCAAGAGGTTGTAACCATTGTGATGGCTCTAGAGAACGGAATAGCCCATGTTCGCCAGATAGGCGGGCATAGAAGAAAATATATGGACTCCCTAATGAGATCAATAAGTGAGAGGCTTTTATGTGATGGTATGGTACGGTTCTCTATATTGAATAATGGGGATAAGGTTGTCGTAGATGCAGGCCTTAACGTATGCGGATCGGATGGCATATCCAATGGTATTAGCGAAAAAGATGCAGACAAAATAAATACGGCTCTCCATGGAAACGATTAATCAAATAAAATCAGATAAAGCCGAACTTGAAAAGGAGATATCCGCCAAGATACAAGCGTTTTGCGAGAAGAACGGAGTGTTATTAGACGATATATCACTCTCAGTTGGCGACACATTTATGGGGATGTATGAACCAGATAAAAAGGATATATACGTGTCTTTAACGATAAAATTTTAGTAATATGGACGGAGTAATCATGGTGTATTGCAAAATTACTCAATCTGACTATATGAAACTCATGTGTATCATAGGATGGCATCGCGAGTTTTCTTTTACCACGTCAGAAATTAGATTATTATCAGAGATGGGAATACCTGTATTATCAAAGAGGCTGTATAATAGTGAAAAGGTTCGTGATTACATAAAAAAGTATTTATCCTTTGTCATAGCAAAAAGGAATAAGACATTAAGACTTGACAGGTCTTGGCGCAGGATGAAAATAGCAATAAGAAAATCAAATTCAGGGGAAGCTACTTAAACTTACCCGTTTTTACATGGTTAATGCAGTCGCTGCCCAGCCAGCAAGATAGGCAAAATGTTCATCTTTTCCTCCATCGAACCCCATCGTCATATTACAGTCATTAAAGATCACAGACGCAATATGGACACTCTCGTGCGCTATATTCTTAACCGTCATTTCCTTTTTAGAGGGGAATACGACTACCGCTCCTAGATCGTTTGTTTCTTTTAGAGAAGCGGGAAATACTATTGCTCCATACTTATAGGAAAAATCATCAATGTCGCACTCTGTTTCAAAATTGTCGTTCAAAAAAACTTCACTGTCAGTTATGACTACCCACAGTTTACGTGGATAGACCACCGGATTAAACTCGTGTATTTTATTTTTCATATTTATTCTAGTTATTCGTAAATTGGAACTATATAACAGCAGCATCTAGGGTGATATGGTGGATATGGATCCAATTTAAACTTATGTAGATAGCTGTCTCATCATCGCATAGTTGGCAAGGATAGCGGCTACCCCTGTAAGACATAAATCCGATTGCCCCATCTTTTATCGCTTTACCAACGTAATATTCCATCCATCCTTCAGCGACGGTATTCCTTGATAATGTATTTAGAGCTGTATATGAGCTGACAGTCCTCCCAACACCGAATGTCGTAACTACATCCAATCTGGTTTTTAAATCATAGCCCCTTTTTTCTGCAACCAGTATAGAAGTGTTCCCAAAAGGAGATGATCGCCATGTTTTAATTCCGGATACTATCTTTGACTGTGATAACCCCATTACAATACCAGCTGCAATCGCTATTTCTAGTTCTTTACCATATCGTGCTGTGTAATCCTCTATTCTTTCAGTCATGTTTTTCTCGCTTATGTCCCGGTTAATATAGACCAGTATATTGGATTTATCATCATGATGGGTAGATACCGCGAGTGTTTCGGTATAGTCTTCTATTTGATTTTTTAAATCACTCAGGACTTTATCAATTTCGAGCTTCATGTCTTTATTCGCAGAGAACTTAAATTGAGACGCAGGAATAGTATATTTAAAAGAAATAGCTACAACATCTTTCGCCGCTTTATCCATAGCAACGTCTAGATTATGTTGTATGGAAAGTTCTGCGTTTAATCTTTGCCTCAGATACTCTTTAGCATCTTCTATGTCTTTATTATTCGGAGATATCATTGTTTCCTTTTTCTAGTTTCAGTTCGTATAATAAATCCGATTGCTGCTCTTCTTTTTCTCCCTCATTATCCGGTCCCACTCACTTGGGGTCGTATACATAGATATAGTCTCCGATGCTGTCTGTTTTGAACAAAATCCGCTTACTACTGCCGAAGCAAGATCTGCGACCATCGCACTATCATTTACATGGATATAAGGTTTAATCCAATATATCATTGGAAGATTTGCAAAATTAATGGTGTTTTTCATTTCTAGTCCGTATCCAAATGTAAATATCTTAACTAGTCCATTGAGATATTTTTGATAATCAGCCGCATCCGTCATTGCTTTTTCATATGCTGGAGAATATAGAATTTTTAGTGCTGCAGCCGGCAAGTCTCCAGATTTCAATTCGGGTGGTATCACCGTGAAACTTTGCTCATAAATCATTTTATAAAGCGTATCTATTTGTTTCATAAATGATTCAGAAGCATCAGGAGAACTTATGTAGTCCGCTTTATCGTCTTTCCCCATTGCTAGAACTTTGATCGAACCATTCAGGTCTACCGTTTTATCAAAGTTCTCTCCATCTCCTTGTAAAAGCAGTATTGGGAATCCGTAAGCCTGGTTGTTTTGCGCCATTTGGGAGAATGACATCTCGTATCCGTCAATGCTATCTTGAGAAGGCGACCAACATGCACCGTTGTCATCCCTATGATATGCTACGGGAATAAACGGGAACCCATGAGCCTTTTTTGATACCAGGGAATATCCATCTAACCCAAATAATCCGAGTATCTTATCAGATATAGTCTTGCTGTTACTTATATTGCATTTATACCTAGATAAAAATGTGTTATCCCACACTTCTAGCCATTCTGTGATTTTATTTCCATCTTCGTCATAATCATAGTATGATCGAGCGAATAACAGCAAATCACCGGTAATTGAATCATAATGCGGATACAATACATCGCCATTCATGTATGATAAAGACTTAAACCCGAAAGTGCCCTCATTCAAGAATCCAACAGTTGCGCAGTCTCCTGTCGTTTTTACTGACTTGACTCCCTCGTAAAAGGCTATTTCCATATCTTTTTCAAGCCAGCCTGCTCTGAATAGATAAAATGCATCTGTTTGATCTTGCGTTGGGTTGGTTGTATTTAGCTGGAACTGAATATCATTTCCTGTGCCATGGATTATTTGCTTTAATGCAATAATTTGCTGAAACGCAAATGAATATCTAGGGACAAGCTCTCTGTATATATTGCGCTTCATTTTACCGGTTGATTCCCCATTCTCATCTAGTACCGGTTCCATTTCTTCTCTATAAACGTCCGGATATAATACAGGGTCATTGATGGAGTGCCCAGATGGGTAAAACTCTCTCATAAAGTCGGCCTGAGTAATCACTTGAAACGTCAAGTTCTCATCTAGGCAGACAGAGGGCTCTTCAACAGAAGAGAACCGTCCTTGTTGGAGATATCCCGTAGGTTGAACTCTTTTCCATACTCTTTTGGTTTTAATGTCTCTCGCTTTCATATTGTGATTGTGTTATGTGTTACTATTATCTAAATCTCGCTGGGTTGACATACCTCATGTTCCATTTTGGCCTGCCGCCTTTCTTCTTTTTTATGTCGAATATCATTCGCATAAACATCGCTTCTATGAAGTCAGGCGAGTGTCCTACGATCTTTTTCATATCTGGATTCTTCTTTATCAAAACAAATCCTTTATCAGCCATCTTATCATTCGCTTTGATAGCCTTCCTTTCATTCATGAGTATTTGACGAAGTTGGATATCTTTGTTTTTTCCTGCAGAGAATCGAAGATCAAGTAAATACGGCTCTATAGAAACTTCTCTATTGATTATTTTTTTTGCGAACAAATAGGCTGCCTGCGATTTTATTGTATCATAAAGCCCTTTGTTTTCTTCATCTACTGATTCCCTATTATTAAAAGGAATGGCAGATCTGAAGAACCCCTTGAATATTTGCCCAAGCCCATTCAAGTCATAAGTAAAGTTTTCTTCTAATACTCCCCATTCTTTAAGCTTTGCCCTTACGTTATTAACGGTTTCCTGACTATCTGCTCGACAAACGTAAACGTCTTTAATATGCCAACCAACCCACAGCCACATGACTAAGTTGTCTCCTCCGTCAAATGCCGCGTCACATGAAACCCTGCGAACCCCGTCGTCTATTTGTTGAGCATTATTATAGAAGTCATCCATGTGAGTCATCTTAATCATGTCGTCACCTTTAGACTTGAATTTCCAATTACCCTCTAAGTCGCGTGAACGCTGTTCTTCAGATTGTCCACCAAGGCTAGCCAGATACGTCGGATCTGAGCGCATCAATTGAACGTTATCTGCTAGTTTAGCTTCCACAAATGCAACCGA
This sequence comes from Bacteroides reticulotermitis JCM 10512, assembly GCF_000517545.1. GTDB lineage: Bacteria > Bacteroidota > Bacteroidia > Bacteroidales > Bacteroidaceae > Bacteroides > Bacteroides reticulotermitis. The sequence goes on from NZ_BAIV01000008.1 coordinate 55,804, forward strand.
TTTAACGAAAAGATCTTCAGGCCTCCCATACCGGGAATAACTTTCATCCCAAATGCGATCTATAATATCCTTGCACTGTTCGTAAGCCTCTTTTTTTGTATTTCCCCAGTATACGTCGTTGATGTTATCTCCATCCATAAAGCAATATCTAATCTTCCCAATTCTCTCTGGAATAGGGAATCCATCTTCGTCAATCCACCAATCTATAAACTGGGCAACCCATGAGTCGGGATCAGGATTGCAAGTTCCCCAAAATCTATTCCGTATTCCGTGGGCATTACGGTTGGTAGTTATCAGATACTTGAATTTAGGATATTCGATATGGGTAATCTCGTCAATACCTATATATGAATACTGTTTACCCTGCATTCTTTTTTTGAAGTCTTCAATAGCGTCAGAATAATATTGAAATTTGAGAGATCCGCCAGAGCTGAAGTTCCAAGTCATATCGTCTTTCGAGCGATTGTACGAGCCAAAATCTCCGTATACGGAGTCTGATGTATCTACCAAATCAGATAAATCATCTTTTTCTTTTCTGAATAATATAGCTTTAAATTCTTTATTATCTAGATCTTTCAAACCTTCTAGGAGCAAGGAGTAACTTTTGCTTCCGCCTCGGCTACCTCCGCCAATAATGATGTCGGCATTGCAGGAAAGCAAATTTTCTTGCCCGCCTCGTTGGGAAATAATTTTGTAAGGGTTTCGCTTTTTATCGTCTGCAACCCTCAGTTGTTCGATATACTCATATGTAAGTATATCCTTCCCGTCAATGGTTTTTTCTCCTGTGTATTGCTCAATATTCATAAAACAAAAAGCCCGAACCAGAAGATTTTTATTCTTCTAATCCGAGCCTTATACTCCTTTTGTTATTAATGTATCTACAAAAATACAGAAAAAAACGAATTAAAGCGCACATATAGCGTAAAATTCACTTTTATTTGCTTGTTTATTAATTATTAATCGCTATATTTGCGAAATAAATCACGGAAATGATTAGAATTGAAACCAACATAACTTCTGCTAGCAGATATGAAACCCCAGTAAGATGCCCAAAATGCAAGAGGGTACTTGGGGATGTGAAAGATGTACAAGGCGAGGTTTCTATGATTTATAGATGCCACAAATGCGGATGTGATGTTGATGTACGCGCAGAGGGTAAACATAGCGGAGTAGAGCAGAGGTAGCTCGTTAGGTTCATAACCTAAAGGTCGAAGGTTCGATCCCTTCTTCCGCAACTAGATTATAATAGGGACAAAGAGGTCTGATAATTGCTTTTGATAGCATTTGTCAGACCTCTTTTTGTTACAACACAAACACAAAATAACACGATGGAAAAAGAACAAATCTTATCCGAATTGAAGTCTAAAGTTGGACAAACCAGCTTATCAGACAGAACTTTAACCGACTACGTTGCAGGCAATCTCCCAGCAGAGGGAACAGAGCCGGATGATGCCTATTGGAATAGACATAGTGCGTTTCTGAAATCCTTAAATGGGAATTACAGCCATGATGTAGCCACTCAGGTAGAAAAGCCTAAAAAGGCTTTTCAACCGAATCCTAACCCTAATCCTAATCCGCAGCCACAACCGGATAAACCGGACCCGGCACTTGCGGAAATGAAGAAGGAAATCGAAGCAATGAAACAAGAACGTGAAGCAGAGAAGAAGAACTCTCTTGTGAATGGATTACGTGACATTGTTAAGGCGAAAGCGGGCGAACTGAAAGTGTCTAACAAGGCTATTTGGGAAGATACCGTGGCTTCTATTGAAGTAAAAGACGGTGCGACCCAAGAGCAGCTTCTTGAATCTGCAAAAAACGCATACGAGAAGAAGCTGAAAGCCTATATCGGTGACGGGGCAACGCCTTATGGAGGCGGACAAAACCAGCGCCAGATACAAGTAAGTTCAGAAGAGGCAAATGCCAGGCGTGAAGCTTTCAGAAAGAAGATGCAGGCGCAGGGGAGATTGCCGCAAGACAAAGATTAACACATTAACACAAGTAAAAAATGGCTTTTCAAAGAGGAACATTTAACACAATTGCTCAAACCGCTGCCCAATTTGGGGGTAGTTATGTGATTTGGGCGCGTGTCAGAGAGCTGTATCAGGGTGGAGGTCTTATTGATCACACTAAATATGCTCCGGGCACAGTGATTCCTGCCGGAACGATGGTAAAGTTCAACGGAGCCGGCAAGGAAGTTACGATCATTACAGCCGACAGCAATGTAGGAGTTGCAGAGGTTGACACTCTTACGGTGCTAAGCGGAGTAACTGCCGCAGGAAATATCTCTATCAAACTTAATGGAGGTACTGCAAAAACAGTTGCAGTTGCAGAAGGAGACACGCCTGAACAAGTAGCTACAAAAATTGCGGCAGAAACTTACACAGGCTGGGCTGCTGTTGCGAACGGTGCTGTGGTGACATTCACTAAGAACGCATCCGGTGCGGTTGCGGCTCCCGTATTTACCGATACTGGAACAACCGGAGTAACTGCCGATTTTGAAGTAACGGTTGCCGGCCAAGCGGCAGATGGGTCAAACTTGACCGATGTTAACGGATTGATTTTCGAGGATGTTTGCATCCCCGACGGTTGTATTCATGCTACTTGCGCAGTTGTGCGCGGTGGTAGAATCTATGCTGATCGAGTAGCAGGTGGAGGTTTACCGAAATCCATTGAAGCTCAATTACCAATGATTGAATTTGTACGTGAAGATTAAGGAAGGAGGATTTTATGTATCAAAGAGATAAACAGTTTTACGATTTGGTAGCAAAAGGACTCGCTTCTTTAGGCTACACTGGTAATGGCGCATTACAAGCATACATCCAAGATATGTTTGCCATCAAGTATAATGCGGAGGCCATATATTCTCAAATGGGATTTCCTATTAATCCTAACGTTCCCATCAATCCTACTTATGAGCAGATAGAGGGTGCATTGAGGGTTTACACTATGGCAACTTATGTGGATATTGATTCTGACGGGCCTACTAAGTCCACTGACGGGGTCACCTTAAAACAAGGAGGTTTACCTATATTCAAACATGAAGTTGTGCTTTCTCGTAAAACAATAAAGGAGAAGATGATGCTTGCCGATGCTATTGGAGGATCTACCTCTGACATTGAAAGCGTGATTATGGAGCTATTGTTCAGTGGACTTGATGACCTTTTGGGTGGTAACTATAATACGATGCGCTATCAACGCCACCAAATTGTATCTAATTTTGGGAAGTTGGATATTAATGCCAATAATAATCCATTGGGCACCCCAATGACTATTGATTTCTCTGTTCCGGCAAAGAACAAGAAAACATCCAAATGGTTCACGATTGATGCAAACGGTAATGTAACACAGGATGCTGATGTAGGTGTATCGGTAGACCCGATTAAGATCATGAAGGACACGAAGCGGAATGCAGAGGATAACGATTTTGCACCGCAGGGACACTGGGAGGTTAATAAGGCGACATTTGACGCTTTCATAGAGCTTCCTTACATACGTACTATGTATTCCGTCGCAGTTCGTCCGGATATTACTGATGCAGGGAATCAGTTGGCTTTTGCCAATATGCAGGCTGATAGCACCATTAAGTCGTGGATAGAAGCTCGTATCGGTGCTCGCATTGATGTTATAGACGCTATTTCCTCTATCGAGAAGTTCGATAAAGCGAACAAGATAAGCTATACTAACGTGCGTAGCTTCAATAACGGAGTATTCGTGTATGTACCTGATGGTGCCATTGGCGATGTTCAGTTTGGAAAACCTATCTATATGGAAACTCCGGGAGCGCGCGTCGCTTTATACGACGGTGGCAGAACTCTTATCCGTCAAGTCTTCAATGATGAAACCATGACACAGGTGGTTAAGTCTGAGGTTACCGGATTAGTAGTGCCTAACAAGACTCGATGGTTCTATTACTTAACGGTACAAGGATAGTAGTATGTCCGATAATGCTCAAAATACAAATACCATCACAACTCCCGTAGAAGATTTTCTGAGGGGTTGTGTTGGTTATGATGTGACTGATGAGGCCTTAAATACGATTTTAATTGGTAGGAGAATAAATGCAGGAACCCCTGTCTCAGAGCTTTCTAAGAGACAACTTGACTTATGCAGAGCTGATGCATATATGTGGTGCACTACTATTCCGAGTACTTCGGGGAGTGTGGAAGACGCAGATGCGGGATGGAAGCATAAAGAGGGAGGTTCTCAGAAATCATCTTCCGATAATAGCCGATTAATATCAATGGCTAATTCAATTTACAACATGTATGGAGAGTTAACGGTTGGGTCGTCTATCCGAATTTCATCTAGAGGAATGAGACTATGGCCAAGACGAAGGTAAATAATCCTCGATTCCCTCACACGTGTAAAATTTACCGAGAAGAGGGTGCAACAAACTGGGATGACGGACAACAAGTCGTTATTTACGAGGGAGAATGCCGGAAGTACAAAAATGCGGCATCTCGTTTTAATGAAGTTATTATTGCGGATTATGGACTGTCAATACCTGGCACTATAGAGGGGATTAAAATTGGAGATTCATTGGACGTGATAGATCCTTCGGGTTCTTTCACAAAATGCGAAATAAAGGTTTGTAATCCCGGTAATTTGGGAACAACGGTTTATTTTAATTATACACCAAACTAACATGGCAAATAATACGCAAGTACTAAATAGAGGGTTTAAGAAAGCTCAACAGATCGCAAATGATTATATAGCTAATCAGCTTATAAAAGTTTGCGAGATGCTTGTGGATGATGCTGTTAAGAGATACAAATCTCCCGTAGGACCATTCACGGGAAACACGATAACAGGCTATGCATGTGGAGTGTACCTTAATGGGACTCTATTTTATTATTACAAAAATGATGGGATAAAATCACCATTGAGGGGGAAACTGAAAAAGGGGGAATCTGTTAGTCTTGCGCCAGACTACGGCGGACGGACTAGGTCAATGACAGGTAGGATTAACACCGACGGGGAATATGGGCATGAGCACTCCTTCAAGTTCTTACGGGCGTATAACTCCAAGGTGAAGAGTGGTGTTGAAATAGTTATGTGTAGCGGAACGGAATACTCAACATACATCGAGACGGTACTTGATGGTAACGTCTTGACCGACACATTCCGAAATGCAAAACAAATATTGGCGAACAACATAAAACCAATGAACTAATGGCACAAGCGTTCCCAAGAAGTAAAGTCTTGCGATACCTAGATTCAAGATTATCTGGCATAAGTAAGGTGTACACGTCAAACAGGCCTACGGCTACTGAGCCAGCAGAAAACTTCATTGTGATTGATTTGCCTGGCACAATGCTTGATACTGGTGCCTACTTTGATTCAGCTTTGAGGATTGACCTTTTTCAGAAAGACAGACAAGGCGGGCTTGAGGCTACGGATAAACTGGAAACACTTATGCAGTCTGTCATGGGGCTATTCCCCATCGTAAATAAAGACTTGCGATTTAGGGCTATTTCCCCGAGATTGGTGGCAGGCGGAAGCGATGACAAGGGATTTCATTACCTGATGATATATGCGACGATAATTATTGATTAAACACAAAACATAAACTTTTTAAAAATAAAACATTATGGCAGCAATTAGTATTACAACACCTGTAGAAGACCTTAAAACCGTCTTCGACAACCCGAAGGAGGTTTATTTTAACCCCACAGCAACCGACGACATTGCAGCTCTATCTGCATTGGATAAAATGCTCCCTATTATTGAGAGCCAAGCGACTATTGATACCGGATCAGCTACCGTCAACCGTACGAAACTGATTGATGGGAGAACATGGGCATCTTTTGCCACATCTGGAGACCCAGATATTGCGCTTCAGGTAGCATCTATTGATGGAACTATCACGGATCTTTTTCTGAATAAAGCAGGTGCGGCAATCACAATGACCAATACGTTTAAAGGGAAAAATTTCGCTGGCCAGGGTTATAATCTCAGCGTGAAGAAAGTTACCGGGTCTTTGCTGTATGTCAGCCAGACTGGTTCGGAACTTATCTTAATGCCGAATGTGGAAATCTATGCATCTTTTAATGCTGGAGGGTCTGAGACCGCCGCTTATTTCAACCTACAGATTAACCCGATGGAAAACGAGAACGGAGTCGCTATTGCTTATCTAACGGAGACGGTCGCCCCTGGTGGATAAGATACTTTTTCGATAAATCAACAGATAAGAGGTGGTGAGCCAAAGTAGCCGCCGCCTCTTTCTTTTTAATACCTAACACAATACGCAAAATAGTATGGGAAAACAAATAACTCAGCCAGAATTGCAAGCAGAGAAAGAGCTAAGCTCTATTATAGAGAATGGTTCAGACCAAGTAAATATAGGAAAGGATTCTTATAAAGTCAAGTGGTTGCATCCGATCACAAACCGAAAGATATCCAGGCTGATGCTAAAAGAGGGAAATGACAGCACTATAAGCTATAAAGTAGCTGCGGCGATTGTAGTAAATAGCCTTTGGGGACTATGGCTTATATATCCTATCCTATGGCGGTGGTTTTTCTTTGTGAAAAGATACACGGAGGGTGACCTCTCAGATGTCATCGCAATGGGTAAAAAAAAAATTCAGCTTTCGGAGTATTATCTGAATATCATATTAATGACAGATATGAAGGATACGATAATGGGGATGACGAAGAAAGAAATGTTAGCTATCCGTCAAGAACAAATTACGGCGCAATCTGGGAATTCGCAAAAGAGTACGGATGGATGATGCAGCCTAAGACTTTCTTCTTTGGGCTAATCACTGTGCCGATGTATTATTTCAATTGCGTCATGACCAGTGCGCAGATTGATTTAATAGCATCCGATAAGCCGGTTAATTACATGAAGAAGGATAAAAAAGGCGAGAAAAAAGGTAAGACGAATCTCGGTAAACCGACTGATGAAAAAGTTCAAGCGGCTATTGAACGATACAAAGCACTACAACACAAATAATAGAATAAAGACATGGCAAAGCTCGGCGATTTGTATTTTGGCATACAGTATAAGAACGACCTCAATTCTATTGAAAGGGCTAAGAAGCAAGCACAGGAAAGGATTAAGGACCTTAATGTAAAATTTGGCATTAAGCCTACAATTACAAGAGCAGACTTGGCTCGCGAGATAAAAGACTCTCTTGCTGGCAAAAAGTTCAAGATTGATATTGTAGTAGACAAAATGAGCGCAACCAAGGCTGTTCAGGAGGCAATACGCACTGCCGGTGTGGGAAATGGAAAGTTTACAGCCGATGACGCCAGATTTGAAAGATCTAATGCCGCAAGAATTAAAGCCGAGGCCTATGCGTCCGCTCAAGCTGAATTAACACGTAAACGGGCGGCTGACGCAAGCAAGGCAGAATTGTATCTAGCATCCGCTAGAGAAAGGGCTGCCCGTGGAGCTAATTCCCATGCGGCTGCATCACTCAATCTTAATTCTGCGATGTCGGGGAATATCCGCATTGCGGGAGAGCTGAGAAATCAATTGATGGGGCTGTATTCTGTATATGCAGCAGAGAGGTTCCTAAGGAGTGTAATTGAAATTGGAGGTAAGTTCGAGCAACAGCGCATCGCTCTTGGTGCAATCATAGGGGATGGCACGAAAGCGGAGACAATTTTTCAAAGAATTAAAGATCTAGCCATTATTTCGCCTTTCAGTTTCATGGATCTGACAGGATATGCGAAGCAACTTACTGCATTTAATATCCCGTATAATGAATTATTTGATACCACAAAAAGGCTTGCTGATATTTCAGCCGGGCTTGGTGTGGATATGAATCGTATCATTCTGGCTTACGGTCAGGTTCGGAGTGCGGCATTCTTGCGTGGGCAGGAATTAAGGCAATTCACAGAAGCCGGCATTCCGATGGTTCAGGCATTGGCTGATAAGTTCGGGGCATTGGAAGGGCGAGTGATTAGCGCAGGTGAAGTCATGGACATGATTTCTAAAAAGAAAGTATCTTTCTCAGATGTTCAAGACATACTATGGGAAATGACAGATGATGGCGGACGTTTCTTTAACATGCAGGAAAAGTTGGCTGACAGCCTTTATGGGAAATGGATAAACCTCGAAGACCAATGGGATGTCATGTTATCCAGTATAGCTGAGGGGAACAACGGAGCTTTGCGAGGAATGCTTGATATAGCCGGCGAAGCGATGGAGCATTGGCAAGGGCTTATATCAGCTATAACCGGAATGGTTGCTGCTTATGGTGTTTATAAAACGGCAGTAATTGCTTCAAACAGCATTAGCAAAGCCAATATAGCCATCACTGCATTGCAATCGGCGCAACTGAAGAATTTAATAACTCTCACAAAATCACAGGCTGGAGCCCAATTACTTCTCAACAAAGCGATGTCAATCAACCCGTGGGTTTTGGCCGCTGTTGCTATAGGCGCGGTTGTGGCCGCCGTTGCATATGCTAAAAAAGGTATAGTAACGGCAGAGGAAGCCGTAAGAAGCCTCAATGTAGAGTTCGAAAAGTTCAACTCTAAGTTAGATGAATCTAAAGAAAAGAGTGAGAGGCATATTTCTGTAATGTTTGATGAGGGCAAGTCTATAATGGATAAGCGGAGGGCATATGAAAACTTGCAAAAAGTATACCCAGCTTTATTCAAGAACACGGAATACGAACAAGCGTTATTACGTGGAAAAGTCGAATTGTTAAATAGCGTGAATAGAGCTACTGCGACTTCATCTAGAGTGAATGCGCAGAGGGTTCTTGAAGAAGCCAGAGTAGATCTATTTAATGCGTATAAGGCGTATGAAGCAAATGGGGGCGATGGAAAAACAGGTGAGTCTAAAGTTTATAAAGATTTGTTGGATGCCGCAAAAGCGAGGGTTCAAGCAGCTAAAACCTTTTATGACGGTGCATTGGCTATAGACAAAGGAATCCAAGACAATATACAAGAGTCATGGTTTAAGACTGCATCTGGTATGTCCAAGGGATTCAAGGGGCTTAATCCAAAAGATGATGAGGGATTTGACGCTTACCTAGATCGACTTAAAGAGAGCATTGACGAGTTAGAGAAAAAACTTAAATTTAGGGACAAAAATAATCTTTTCACTGCAAAAGATTGGAAAGATACCAATGATGAACTTGAAAAAACACGAAAAATATACAAGGCGTTGGGAGGGGTGGAAAAAGAGAAAACCGAAAGCGCGAAAGACCCTGTGGCAGATAAATGGAAAGAGCGTATTGATCTAGTTAAACAATTTATATCGGAGTATGAGAAGTATTCTGAAACCATAGGGAAAGATGCTGCGTTGACTAAATTAAAATCCAGCCCCATATTTTCCCCATTGTTTGGCGATGGCTTTGACCCGAATAATCCGTCTGCATATCTTGATAAAATCATAGATAAACTAAATTCGGATAAGAAGAAACAGCGGTCTAGTATAAATCTTGCAGAAAATATAAAATTTGATATAAACCAAAAGAGTATACAAGATAACGCAAAAAGGGCACTTTCTGATATGCAAATGTACCTTTCTGAGACAACTCAAAAATGGGATTTGTATAAATCACTGTTTGATACAACGGGAAATAAGGCGTTTTCTGTCAAAGCCGCTTTTGGTGGAGATATCCAGTTTAGTTCCGTAATTGAACAGCTCCGTAATGATATAGAGAAAGAGATGTCAAAAAATAGTAGGGTAAATGTATCTTTCTCTACACTTATAGGGATGTCCCCTGAAAATATCAAAAAAGAATATGGAGAGATGCTTTCGGTAATGGTTAATGAATACCAAGATCAGAACCAAAAGATAAAAGCTGAAAGTCTAAAGAATGCGGCAGAACTTATCAAAACTTACAGAGATTATGAAGATAAGAGAGTCGAAATAATCAGAAAAGGTGAAAAGGCTATTTCCGATCTTATGGCTGCTCCCGGAGGTGTAAATCAGAATGTCATTAATCAAGTTAGAAAGAAAACGCAAGAAGAGATAGCGTCTTTGGAATTTGATCAGTTTAAGGATAGTGATTTGTGGGCAAAGACGTTTGAGGATTTAGATCGTCTATCGACTTCTACCATAAATTTAATACTAAAAAAGCTGGAAGAGTTTAAGAATACCGCAGGTAAGAATCTCCCAGTAGAGGATTTCAAATCTCTTATGTCTACTTTGAGAAAGATAAGAGAAGAAAATGAAAACAGGAATCCTTTTAAAGCTATAACCGATGGACTCAATCAATTAACGGAAGCTTATCGGAGTCACAAAATAGCTAAGGAAGAAGCGAATAGAGCTAAATCTCAATTAGATTTTATTCAGGCTGGTGGTAAGGTTTTGAGCGGAGCAAGCGGGCGGGAAACTCGACTAGAAACGACAGATCTCGGCAATGGTATAAGATATGAAAGTGAGGTAGTAGATAAGCTCGTACCCAAATATAAAACACTTAACGAGGCTAAGGATGAATCATCAAAAGCAGATGCAAAACTCGCATCTACTAAAGATCAAATAAAAGAGGCCTTTAAAACTACTGCTGGAGGTGCTGCATTTGTTGCTAAAGGATTTGACGCCGCTTCATCCGCTGCAGGGAGTCTATCTTCAATGTTCGATGCATTAGGGAATGAGGGGGCCGCGGATGCTCTCAACGAAATCGCGGGTATTGCTTCCGGTCTCGGTGGTGTTGCTTCAGGGTTTGCATCTTTTGCTAGTGGTGATATTTTGGGTGGAATTACATCCTCTATTTCTGGAATAACTGGTATTATAGGATCTATCGCTCAGGCTCACGATAAGAAATTGGATAGGGCTATTAAGCGGAGCCAGCAAGAAGCCCAGAAATTACAAAACATATACGAACAGATCGAAAAGTCATTAGATCGGTTCTTGGGTAGTGGAACTGACCTCAAATTGGTTGATGCGGAAAACGATGGAAAAAGGATTGAGCAATTGACCAATCAGATAAACTCCATCCGCAGTAAAGATAGGATAGGGCTCTTTGATGATATAAATTTGAGGAAATATTCTGCTGAAGTATCTAAATTAGAAAAGAGAATTAAGGCTTACCAAGAGGGTGGGGCTTATGGGTATCAGCAGCAATTACTAAAGGAGCAACTAGCGGAACTCGAGAAACAGAGGTCAGCCGAGAGTGATAAAAAGAAATCAGACCAAAGCAAGATATTAGACTATGAAAATCAAATATCTGAATTAAGGGAGCAAATTAGATATTTTTCAGAAGATCTAGCGAATACTTTATATGGTATTGATCTCAAAGATTGGGCATCTCAATTGGGAGACGCTCTATATGAAGCATGGCAAAAAGGAGAAGATGGGGCTACTGCATTTAAAAACAAAGTGGCGGATATCATGGGCAGCGTAATGAACGAGGTGCTTAAGGTTCAGATATTACAGCCGATGATGAACGACGTAAGAAAAGCATTGTTTGGAGAAGATGGAGAAAGCGGGTACTTTGGCAAAGATAAAAAGTTAGACTCAAGCGAAGTCGAAGGTATTGCAGGCATTATAATGAGTGGGATTAGTGCGGTTGATAAGTACAATGCTGCCCTTAATGACGTTGATAAGTACCTTAATAAACACGGAATCAGCTTGAAGGATTCAGGTTCTAGTTCTGGGCTATCCTCTAGTATATCATCTTCTATTACAGAGGATCAGTTTAATCTAGTATCTTCCTACGTGAATTCAATGAGGGCTGATTTAGCTAAACAACTAGAGCAAGTTCGTAAATATGTATCTGATGATTTCCCGAAGATCAGCGTTTTAGCTCAAGCCCAATTAAATGAGCTGCGTAGGATATCGACTAACACAGCAAGAAGCGCGGCATCGGCGGAAGAAATTATGGATTTACTCAATTCCGTGTCTAATGGTACCAGAACTTTTAAAATGACATAATATGGACATACTTAACAAGACGTTAAAAGAGAGGGCTATACTATTTGGGCTTTGCGAGCAATGGAAAGGCGAATGGACATCCGACATGGATAAGCAGGGGCTTATTGATATGTACAAACGTGGTATTGATTTCTGCTTTAGGAATCAATACCCCAGCAACGAATTTATCAAAGATAATTTTGATCGGCAATTATTGATTGAGAATGCGATGTTTATTGATGAGTCCATTGATGAGTTTAATTCTCCATCTCCTTGCATTTTACTAGGGAGTACTTCTGGTAAACTATCCTTTGATAAATTTTCCTCATGCGATATATATCTGCGTGACAATGTTGATATTGAAATATCAGCAAAAGACTTCTCGAGGGTTTTTATTAATGTATATGGAAGCGCAAAAGTTCGCGTGGTGCAGGATGGGGTGGCAAAGATTTATGTATATAAGCACGGAGATCATTGCAAAGTTAGCAACGAGGGTGATGTCTTAATTAGAATAGGCGAGGATTATTAACCTCGCTACTTGGAATGAGAAATCAAAACCAATATTTGCCAATGCTACATTCAAAGAACTTTTTGGCTTCTTCATAATTGGATAAAACACGTGTGTCTATAGACCTAATGGACTCATCGTAAATGTCTCCATATGTTTCCTTGTAGCATTTTAGCAAATAATTATATTTGATCTCGTAATCTTTTTCAGGGGATGTAGAGCTCATCGATTTGGCTGCTTTTTTTACATTGTTATATACATCATAAACATCTTCAATGAAATTCCTCTTTATTATGTCCATCGATGTATCTCTATTCCCTAAAATCAACTCCGCCTTTGCGCAATAATGCGGATCTGGGGCTATACGCGAAACTTTTTCCCCTATTCTCCTAATATTATTTGTCATTTCCCATAATTTAAAAAATAATATTATTTGGAGAATTCCAAACACGATAACGACGATCGCTGTAATACCAAAAAATGATGTTCCCATATTTATGTAAATTTAAAAATTATCACAAATGAATGGAATTAATTGCAAACGGTCAAACATTTTATCTATTTTATTTAATATCCACTCGAATTTTGGGCAATCTCCAATCACTTTTTAGGTGTTCAAAGGATGTCTAATATTCGCTCTATTAGCGTAAATATCAAATATGTTTCTATAAAGTTGTATATTTAGCGATTATTTTATTATATTTGCGATGAAGTATTCTTTCAATAGGTATTAGGGGTTTTAGGCTCGTTATTCGGTTATTTACCGGTAGCGAGCCTTTTTATTTAACACGACACGTACATGACAGTAAAGGCATATAGCATATTATTCCAAAAGGCAAAAGACGGATCACCCGTAAAAGACCTGCTTACTGACTTTTCGATGGGATGTGTTGCATTTCCATTTAAACTATCAGGGGATGTAAAGGAGCTGCCTATGGATGATTACCCTGACGAGGACGGAGAAGATGTGTTTATCCCTGAAATCTTGACTGTAAAAGCGTATGACTTGGATGTGGATTTCTCCTACAAAGGAGCGGATGCAGAAAATGGAGTGCGAGTTTTTATAGACTATCTCCTTGGACATGATGGTACTGGAGCTTCCTTGAAGGTTTATAATCCATATATAAAGATGGGGCGTAGTAAGATCTACATTACAGGGTTTAGCGAACCGGAATTCAATCGTGAAAATGACGAAGAAATCGCAAATTTTACTATTTCATTCAGAGTGACAGATCCCCGAACAAGAGTAGTTCCATCATATGATGGCAATAACAACATTATAGGACTCACAACGACATAACACAATGTGGATAGTTTTCGATAAATCTGGTTTAGTAGAGCGGTGTAAAATACGTAAGCTCGAATATAGTGGCAGTTGGATGGGTGAAAGATTCGTGTCTGCGACCATCAAATCACCCACCCCTGTCACTTTTGAGATAGGTGATCACTTCACTTATAGGAATGAGGTGTTTACATTAAATTACGATCCATCGGTAATAAAGAAGGCTACAGTCAACTCGGTTGGAGATTCATTTACATATGAAAGCGTGAAGTTTAATAGTTTCAGTGATGAATTAGCTAGATGCGAATTCCTTGACTATATTTTAAACGACAACGGGCTTCACTTTTCATCCCTCCCCACTTTCTCTTTTTATGCCGGTAACATACAGGATTTAGCCGACAGGATTCAAGCTAATTTGAATCGTATATACACGAGCGGCAAGGCATGGACTGTTATTGTCCATCCTGAGTATGTGAACATAAAGAACATCAATATATCTGTTAGTAAGATTACAGTGTGGGGTGCACTGGAGTTGGTAAAGTCTCAATTCAATGCAAATTTTACGATAAAAGGGAGAACTATCGTTATAGGCACCGCAGGGGCTGTTATTGATAATGTGTTTCAGTATGGGAAAGGGAATGGACTTGTTAAAATCCAACGGGTAACTCAATCTGATCAGCAGATTATCACCCGATTGAGGGTTTATGGTAGTCAAAGGAACTTGCCACCGCTTTATTACGCTACAATGGTCAATCCAATTATCAATGCGCCCGTTTTGAATGCGGAGTACGGATGGGATGGTACGGGCAATAGATATAGCGTGAACATTGCATTTGACTTTGTAATGAAGTTTAAGGGAACGACTGCTATTCCCGTTACCATCGGTGGAAAATCCTACTCAATGCTTCCTCATCCGAACTTTCAGGGCATTGGATTGATGTATTTTTCATCAAGTCAGGAAATGCGAGACGCTGTATATAACGGAGTGGTAATAGTAATCACATCAGGTATAGAGACTGATAACGTTCCCCTAAAGTATAAAACGCCATCTGGGTCTTTGGTCCCTAATAACATGGCTGTTCAGAATTTGATGCTTCCATCATTCCCTATTGACACGATAGACCCCTACTTGGATAGTGCTAATATTGGCGAGTTGGGGATAATGGAAGGAAGTATATTCTTTGATGGGAGCGATAGCGCAAAAGATGAAATATTCCCATCTATGGAGGGTATTACTGCCCAACAACTAATAGATGCGGGAATACCAGTATCAGTTGATCCTGGAGATAATGGCAATCTCGATGAAATTTCAGGAGGATCAACGAATATAGATGGCACTGCAATAACCGATAACGGTGTTTATCTCGACGGAGAAACTGTGCCTTCATTCAAGATTACGCTAAAAGATATCGGATTCAATCTATGGGATTATAGGACATCCGAAAGCCCAATGATCAGCATGAAAGATGGAATGTGTGGCGGACGAGAATTTGAAGTAAAATCTTGTGAGAAGTCTGGGAATAAGTACGTTTTGACATGCACTAGGATATATGACGATAGCACCATGCTATATTATCCATATTCGGATTTTAAAATACTGGCAGATGATAAATTCGTGCTCCTAAATATAAATATGCCCGACGTATATATAAAGGCCGCTTCTCAAAGGCTTCTTAAGGCAGGGCAGGACTATCTCAAATTAAACGACTATGTGAGATATACATATCAGATGAATATTTCTCAGGTGTATATGGCTCGCAGACCGGACTTATATGCGTCCTTGGTTGAAGGGGATTTAATGCTATTTACGGATAATGACTTGATGATTGATGGAAGTATAACCATTAATACTTTGCGAATAGTTGAAGGCGAAGACATTAAACCTTCATTCGAAGTTACCCTCACCGAAGATAAGCAGGTGGGTACTTTACAAAAAATACAAAATCAGATTGACTCAATAGCAAATGGGACACAGTCTGGTAGTGGCTATAATATGCAGCAAATATCTCAAATGATTAGGACTGTAGGATCTAGGATATTTCTTCGTAGGGATATTGAAGATTTTACTAACTACATATTAACCTTTTTCAAGGGGTTGAAAATCGGCAATTTCATGTCCGGGATGCTTGTCGGCAGAGGTGCTGCTATTACAATTGACTCCAATAATAAAACAGAGTTTGAAGTGGATCGGATAAAAGTCAGGGAAGAACTTATTGTTCCAAAGATCACATTTAACTGTATTGATACTGTCACGGGGGAATTCGCCGGAACATTTGCATTCGGTACAGTCAAAGCGGTGGACATCGTTAATAAGACCATCGAACTTGATTTATTGGACGGTCAAGCCGGAACATTAAAGGCAGGTGATATATGTCGTGGTATATTCCACTTCCTTGAAGGCGGAAACGTAGATTCAGATTCATACGATACCAACGGCTTCCTGAATTACTCAGGATTCGCTACATCATACTTTACACCGTCTGAAATACTAGTAAATCAACCCGGCGTAATGAAGTTCAGATATACACTCCAGTCCGGAACGACTGTTCACCCTACAAAGGGCATGAACTTTTACGCATATGGTAACTTTAATGATAAGAGCCGTCAATCATTGCTCTATATCAACAGAGAATATATCCGTTTTCTAAGCGGCGTTAATACGTGGGTTATCAATCCGGATAAGCATATACCAATGCAAATCGGAAACACCGAGGGTCTCAATATCGGAGGTGTTGACATGTCTGATTATAGCGGATTTATGCGGAATCTCTATATAATGGGTTCCATCATCCAATTTACCCCATCTCAAAAGGAAGAGTTGAAGGGACAGGACGCGTACAGCGTGATACTTTCCACATACGAGCAGGCCATAGTCGTTGATGATGATAACAACATCATTGGCGGCACCGTAGAAGAAGTCACCGTCATTTCAGGGGATAAAACAGTGGTAACCGGTGAGGCGACTGTTGTGACATCAATCAACAAGCTAACGAGTCGCATTCAAGCATTCAAAGGCAAGACCGAGCTGTTCTATTCCCCGACATATGAAGAGGGGGCCTACATGGTGACACTTAATCCAATCGGATGCGTTGCGGTGATCGAAAACGGTATCGTCAAGATCACTGAGATAATCGACGTAGATAACATCAGCGTAGGTATCACAGTCAACTGCGAAGGTAATGCAATCTTTGAGAAGGCCTTCAAGGTTACGGCTGTTAGAAACGGGCAATCTCCCATTGTTGTAGACTTCACCAATGGATGATAAATCTAGCCTGTGATGCTTCGGGAAACGTAGCGCATGGGCTTCCTGCGACGACCAACTTGATGATGTTCTACGGAACGGAGCAGTTGGCATTATCCGAGTTGACACTAGCACCTGTTACCGGAATAACAATGTCTGCTGATAAAACAACGGGCGTTATCACTATCAGTCTGTGGCTTCATCTGTACCTGATACAACAGAGATCAACGTAACAGCAACTGCCATACGCAAAGGCATAACGCACACCCGTACAATCGTGTTATCACTCAACAAGATAAAGCCAGGAGCAAATGGTGATAATGCAGTGATCTATGAGTTACAGCCGTCGTTGAGCGTAATCAAGAAAGATAAGGCAGGCAATCCCGCCGTAGCTACTATCTCATGTCGTTTGTTGAAATTCGATGGAACGGCATCAACGGTCACAAGCGTTCCCGAAGGATTTACATTGCAATATAGCACCGACGGGGGCACTTTCCAATACTATACGTTGGAGTCTCCGATAAATACATCCGGCATAGCTCAAAAAGTTGCTTTCAGGCTTTACGATGAGAGAGGCCAGTTCGTAGTTAAGGTTGATGAAGAAACAATATACGTCGTACAGGACGGATCCGATGGTCATGACGGGCAAGACGGGGCTGATGGTACATCCATCATTTGGAAAGGTGAATTCGCATCCCATCCTGCCAATCCGCAGAATGGTTGGGCATATAAAAATACCACCGACAAGAAGAGCTATGTGTATCAATCGGGGGCATGGTATCAAATGACAGTTGATGGGACTAACGGACAGAATGGTACTAACGGAATATCTATCGTTTGGAAAGGCGATTCTTCTACACCTCCGGCTAGCCCGCAGGTAAACTGGGTATATCGTGACACCGATAACGGAGGAGTGTATATCTATAACGGCACAGCTTGGGAATTAATGGTCGTGGATGGAAATGACGGGACTGATGGCGCAAAGGGTTCAGACGGTAATTCTGTATACATCACCTATCATGATAGCGAAACCGAACCAACTGCACCAACAGGGAATGGTACTACAGGTGGTTGGCACACGAACGCTACATCTAGTTCTAGGTGGATGTCTCAAAAGGTAGCTGCTAGTGCTTCATCTGGGGCATGGGGTAATCCGATTCAGATCGCCGGCAAGGATGGTATAAACGGGGCTGACGGCATTAACGGCAAAGATGCGAACATGCTTGTGTCATCCGTTTCTCAGATCGGGAAAAAGCTTAATGGGGTATATGAACCTGAAATATTCACTGTTTATCATAAATCGGCAAACGGTACATCCGTAAACGCGAATATCGTTTGTTGGGGTTCCGATGATGGAATTAATTATTCTGTCATAGACAACGCAGTCGATGCATCCTCAATATCAATAGACGTAGCAAGCGAGATGGCCAAGTACTACGTTATCCGCACTTATACCAAAAGAGCAGACCAAGTTTCTGACTTCTCAGAACCGTTCATACTTAGCACTTCGGTCAATGTCGTTTCTGATGGGGAAGCTGGTGTGGCAGGTAGTGCATACAGAAAATGGGATGGATTCGAAATCGGAAAGACTTACCGCAATGACGATGGGGTCGTTGACTTGTCTAAGTTAGAGCCTGAGAAAGTCAGGTACATAGATGTTATTTTGATAAAGAACTCAGCTTTGCAAGCAGGAGCAGATGTATATATTGCTAAGAAATTTGGCGGGAATAACTATTGGGTTGGTACTAACGAGAATGACCCACGCAATGAGGTGTTTGTCGGGAATGAGTCCCCCCACTGGATTAGGGCAAATAGTATGGCTCCTGTATTTACGAACTTGATTATAGCTAATGCAGCTCTTATTGACTTCGGCACAATTGGCGCATTCATATACCAAGGAGATTACATGTTCTCTCAGCACGGGGTTGATGGTGATGGAAAAGACAGTACCGATTATCAATACTTTAATAACACTACGTATCCATTCAAGTTCAACAACACGTCAGTTTGGTCTACCACACCTCCGTCATCCACAGTAATAAATGTTATGCCTATGGATTATAAGATATACATAACGGATATGCTTTCAATTGATGAAGCATGGGTGGCTTCTCCAGTTGGAACATTTACTCCATCTTTCAGAGTTAAGATATTAAATACTAACACTAATTTTACTATAGGTGATGATTATCAATTAATATATGTGTATTATGAAGAAGGGTCGGCATTGACTAAGACGATGGTGTTTACCAATACTGATGAAACTATTACACTTCCAGCTAACTATTCAAATGGTAGATCTTCTGGTTTCTTAATGCGGGCATTTAATACAGGCTCATTTGATGACATCTTAACCATTGAATTAGTCCCTAATACATTCACTCCCAACTTCTACATAAATGGAAAAACAGGCGATGTTTATGGAACTAGAGGGGTTTGGACGATGAGAACACCAGACGTTTTTAAAACGGTTGATATGACATCAACAACGGCTAGGATAGATCTGGACGTGGATATAAAAAAGAATATAAATTATAATATTCTGATTAGAAGTTCTACTACTGATCGTAGTTGTCGCCTTCCAAAGGCAACAAAAGATCTTGTAGGGATGAAGTTGATAATTAAGTTGTCTACTCCTGATGGCACAGGCGCACAGACTTTAGCTATCTACTGCAATGCGCCTCAATACATCCACTGGAGAAATCGAAAGAATGTTCTCTATGCTAGATTAACCCCAGATGCGTTCATCGAATTAGAATGCCTACCTATTCTGAGAGATACATACGCATGGTATATCAGAAATGCGGGAGAGTTTAAGACAGACTCGCCGACTAATCAAGAGGCAATCTTATACCCGGTTTGGATTTAATAAACAATAAATATATGGCAGAAACTATAGACATAAAAAACTTTCCGGCACTATCATCCGCAGATGATGGTTCATTCGTGCTGGTTGCACAAAGTGAGGGTGCACCCGGGAAAATCTCCGTAGCCTTACTAAAAGCGGTTATTGCGAGTAACATAACAACGTCCGTCACTCCCAAGATCGAGGATGGCGTTTGGTGGATTGGAGAAGTGAACACGGGTGTAGAAGCCGAAGGATTAACACCTACTTTCCGAAAAGGCGAAACTGGCATTGAGTGGAAGTACACTAATCAGCCGGATGAAGCGTATCAAACGCTCCTAACATACGCTGAGATTCAGCAATGGATTTTAGAGTATGACAAAGTGAGTGATACGGAATATAACGAAATATTCAACACTTAAAGATTATGAACGTAAATTATCAATCGGACTTCAAAATCATAGAAAGCACTACGGATGTAGACTTGACTACCCCGTTCATATTCACTTATATGACCGTGGGAAGTAATAAGTTTGTTGCAAGCTTTGACGGTGCAGTATATTCCAACTGTCGCAGGCTTGACAACGGGTATCTTATGGTAGCTTTGGATAATCCTAGATTCGCTCTTGGTCCACTAAGCGTAAAAAGAGAGTACTTTCTCACAGATTCCGATTTTAAAGATGGTATATGCAATTATGTTACGGTTCAAAAAACGGATATTAATATCGTCGTTGGTGAAACCGATGAATCAAGTCCGGATGTGAATGTCCCTCCATACTATCAGAAAGGAGACAAGGGAGATCCATTCACTTATGAAGATTTCACCTCTGAGCAAATAGATAATATTAAAAGACCGGCATTGGAAGCCGCCGAATTAGCGAACGAAGCTGTGGATAGTGCTTTAGTAGCTACAAATAACGCCATTACAGCCACTAATGAAGCAAATGAAGCTACTAACCTCGCAAATGACGCAAGAGATCAAGCATTAGAAGCTGCACAAGTAAGCCATAGCGCAGCACAGGAAGCAAATACTAATGCAGCATACGCCAAAGATCAGGGAGATTATGCTAAAGGTGAGGGTGATCGAATATCTGAGCTTATTATCATAACATCTGAAGAGGCATCTAATGTAGATTACGAAAATATAAACATTTAAAAATAAATTGTTATGGCAAAGATTCACAAAATAAAGAGCAACGGGAATACCATTTACCCAGCCACAATCCCGCAGGCTGTGGTTGACCCTGAGACGCAAGTCCCTCTAAATGTAACGCTAGATAGCGTGGATGGTAGGCTGTCGGATGCAGAAGAAACAATTTCGGCAATTGTGGGTACCGACTACCTGCACTATTCATACGGAATAGAAATAAACGATTCTATTGCTGATTCTGCAAAGACTAGGATCGGCAACCTATCGCTACATGCTCAGCTACCTATTCAATCAAGAATGCGCAAATGTCTGTTATTGGACAATGGAAAGGTAAACTATTACTTAAACGCCAACAATGGTAATTTGAAAGAGGACGGGACGGCTGCCAATTTAGACGGAACAGATGGTATGGTAATGGTAGAGGTACCAAAACATTATCGAAAGTTCGAAACAGAGGGTACACTCTTTCGAGTTTACATATCTGAAATGCCTATATCCGGATTCCATATTGTGCCTAAAATGTACATCTCAGCGTATGAAGCATCTATCGATAGAACTAACGCCTCTCTGCCTAAACTAGCATCCGTTGTTAATTCTTCGGCAGCATTTAGGGGCGGAAATAACACGGCGACATGGATGGTACATATAGGACATTACTCGGCAGACCGGGAACAAATACATCTCTGACAAACTTCCGTGCATACGCCCGTAGACGTGGTAACGCAGGCATGAATGGGGCTGGTTGGAACGCATATTTATACGAAGCCCATCAGGCATTGTATTGGCTGTATACGATTGAGTACGCTAATACCAATTGCCAATTGCCCTTTAATGCTACTCCAACCGCTAATGGATACAAGCAGGGAGGATTAGGGAATGGTGTGACTAATATGAGTGATTGGAATGGATTTAATGGTACGAATCCTTTCATCCCTTGCGGAACAACAAATTCATTGGGTAATAAAACGGGCGTGGTAAGCTATACTACTAAAAACGAAGATGGAACGACAAGGGATACTTTGTCCGTGCCGGCCTATAGAGGCATTGAAAATCCTTTTGGACATATATGGAAGTGGACAGATGGAGTTAAATGTCGCATTCAAAGTAGCGAGGCAGGCGGGTTAAGTGAAGTCTATACTTGCAATAATCCCGCAAACCTCCAAGATGTGAACTATGACAATTATGTGAAGATGGGGGATATTTCACGCACGGATGGGTATGTTAAGAAGATTATAGGTGGAGAACACGGAGTTATAATGCCTGTCGAGGTTGGCGGGTCATCAAACACATACTTCTGTGATTATTTCTATACCAATATCCCTGCCACCTCGGAAGCTCAAAGGGTTGTCCTGCTTGGCGGTTATGCGCATGCCGGTGCGCTTGCGGGTCTTTCGTGCGCGCATACGGGTTACGCGGCTTCGGCTGCGACTGCGAGTATCGGCTCCCGGCTTTGCTTTTTACCCTAAAATAAAGTTAACGATGAAAACAGAATCAAATATGAAGCCAATCCCTATATTAGATTTGGGTAACGGCAAGTATCACATTAATTACAATGTGGTAGAAGTAGAGAGAGAGGAAATCGGCGTAATTTTCGAATACAATACAGTATTAATCGAGGGTTTACCGACTTATGAAAGAGTTATCGAATCCCTAATTCGGGAGAGATATGGTATCTCTGATGAATTGGCAATACAACGTCAAAGAGATATAAAAACGGACGAATTCGCCGAGTATTGTGAGTATGCCGATAGCTGCAAGGAATTGGCGAGAGAGTGCATGGAAAGTTGGGAGAAGTAGAAAAATAACACGATGGAAGAAAAAGCAGTTCATCAGATATCGGCAGGGATATTTGCACCTATAGCAGGAAGTTTTGTGATTGACAGTTTGCAGATGATGATACCGTGGTTAATAGCCATGTTCTGTGTCATTCTATGCGATCTTATCACTGGAGTGAGAAAGAGTATACTAATGGGAGAGCACGTCAGATTCAGCCGTGCCTGGCGTGCCACTATGGGGAAGATGGTGACATACTTCTCATTTGTGGTCATGGTGGTGATGGTTCAGAAAGCATCGGGGATGTCGATACGAATTGATACCTATTCGTGCCTATTTGTATGCTTCATAGAGGGTAGTTCAATTATAAGCAATATCTTAAAGCCGAAAGGGTACAACTTTAATCTGGCTATTGCCATAGGTGTATTTGCAAAAAAGGTATTCAGCATAGACAAGGAAGATATAGACGGAGTAATAACTAAAGAAAAGAATAAAGAGGACTAAAGTATGGCAGACTACAGAAAACTAGTGCCGTTTATCCGGAAGTGGGAAGGCGGTTTTGTGAACGATCCCGATGATTTGGGAGGTGCAACTAATAAAGGTGTAACAATAGCTACCTATGAAGCCTATTGCCGAAAGAAAGGCTATCCCAAGCCGACAATTGAAAGGTTGAAGAACCTGAGCGATGCGGAATGGAACGAGATTTTCAAAACGCTGTATTGGGATCGATGGAAAGCTGATGAGATAAAGAGTCAATCAGTTGCTAACATTCTGGTCGACTGGGTATGGGCATCAGGTGTTCATGGTATCAAGATTCCGCAAGACTTAGTAGGTGTTGTTCCTGATGGTTTAGTAGGTCCTAAGACATTAGCAGCGGTCAACTCGAAGAATCCGGAGGAACTATTCAAAGCTATCAAACAGGCACGAATTGATTTCGTAGAGGAGATATGTCGTAAGCGGCCGGCAAACTTGAAATTTAGAAAAGGATGGCTTAACCGGATTAACGATATAAAGTTCGAGAGATGAAAAAGCTACTATACATCTTAATTCTTGCTTCGGCGTGCATGTCATGCCGGAGCTCTCAGCCATCCACCAAGACGAATACAGAGGTAAAAGGTATAGAGCAAAAGGATGAGTTTAAAAAATCTAATGATAGCCTGTTACTCATAATGCAGCAGGATATAAAAAGAGTCTACGAAAGGGTCAACAACTTCACCTATGGCTTTACTCAGTTTAAGACAGAATACTCAGCACCCGACTCGACGGGTAAGCAGCATCCTACATCTACGACCGAGACGAAAGGCAAAGTGAATAGTAATACCACTGAGAAGTCGGTGACAGACGAAAAGGTCTTGTTGCAATTCGAGCAGGTTAAATCCTCACTCGATTCGCTTAAATCCACCGTTGAATATTTCGTTAAGCAGAATACCCAGACAACGCCACCTCTTACTCGGTGGCAGAAGTTAAAACAAGACTTTGGCATGTTTGCGCTAGGTGTGTCAGTTGCACTGGTATTATTAATCATCGGTTGGCTTGTATACAGGATAAGGAAAAAATAGTATATTTATAGCGGAAAGTTTTACTTTTCATTTTTAATAAGATTTGGAGCCCCGAAGTTCGTGATGAATAGCGGGGCTTTTCTTATCCTCAAAATGGCAAATCATCTCTGTCATTATTCTGACTTACGGCGGGCTGTTTTGGCGGTTCTGATGCGTATTGCGGTGGTGACGTCGTAGGAGCCTGCGATACACCGGTAATTGTTGCTTTCCAGCACGTAATGGAATTAAACCATTTCCCATTCCATTCTCGTGCGTCAACATCACATTGAATCTCAACTTCTTGCCCTACGGCGAGTCCCAAAGCATCTATTTTGTCATTCATAACTTGGACGCATACCCGCTTAGAGTATTCACCATGCTCAACGACTACATACTCTTTGCTTCTCCACTCTTTCCCGTTCTTGCTGGTTCCGCCTTTTTCAGGAAGTTCAGCTATTATTTTACCTTTTATTGTTAATTGTGCCATTGTTTGTTTTCAATTTAATTGTGAACGCTTGTATCTTATTTCCTCTAGGAAGCTATCAGAAACGCCGATATCCTCAATGAGGATGCCCTCTATCGAACAAGTCGAATCATAGCGTCCTGCTGTAACGCCAATAGTGAGTTTACTTTCCGCTTCATCCAACTGCTGGCAATCATACGGTCCTCATCTCTGAGATAAGGTTTGCCGTTTATTATTCTTTTCACTGAGAATATCATATACGTTCTTATTTAAGTGACACTTAACAAGGCGGAAATCCGATCTCGTTTGATTTTCTTTGCACGCTCTCTATCTATTTTACGCCCCCACAAGGTTGCTTCGTAGAGGGCTTTTGCATACAAAAAGAGCTCCTCGCTATTTGCAAGGAACTCTACTTTTGAAGCTGCGACCATAGATTTGGATAACAGTTCATTGTCTTCGAATAATTCGCTATTTGCCATTATTAATATAGTTGTAAGTTGCACCTGTTTGACTTTCCTGCATACGATTACGGTACTCGTCTGCGTATGCTTTATTGCACTTGGACTTCGGAACGAGAATGACAGTCCTGCTGTCAATACGAAGCGAAACCCTGCTCTTTTCTTTTTTCTTCTGTGCGGAAATGGCTGCCTGAATCTTATCAGGGCTTGCGTTTATATCCGTATCAACTTTGCGCTCCTTTGCCGGAGCTTTTCTCTCATGTCTCATCGCTTTGCTCTTTTACTGATTCAAAATCTTTCTTACTAATCTCTACCACACTAAATATAGTTATGTCCATTATGCTAACTCCTAGATGGTCACAAATGAATTTGATGGGGACTATCTTGGATTTAGATCGGTATGTGCCGCTTATTAGGCGATCTTTGTATCTACACGAATAGTGATAGTATTTCCATTTCGGGGTACATTGGTACACCACAATCACAAACAATAATCCATATACGACAATATGGAAGAACCACCTAGGCGCAATTGAATACAAGACTGCCGCCAATGCAAAAGTCCCAATTATCACAAGCATGGTTATTACGAACTCAGACATAAACTGATTGAGCCCGACCGGTAATTTAATCTTCTTCATTTTCCCCATGATATATATCAGATAAGTTGTATTTATTATGAACGAGGCGCATTCTCTCTATACTATCTTTCAGCTCTACGTCACTTTTACAAATTGCGACTTTTCTATATATGAAAAGAGTCTTTCGAACGTATACGTGGTATTCCAGGTGATAGTTCCATTTCGGAGAAACCTTGATTTGAATATCTTGGCGAAACCACGGTTTTTGTATATAATAAGAGGTCGATATGATGATTATCAGACCTATAATAAATCCTATAAATAGTCCCATATTACTTTTTGTTTAATATTTCAATCGCTTTCCCTTTATCGCTCTCATTTATTCCCGCACAAGCATCCGTCTGAATGAAGTTCTCCTTCTGACAAAGAAGCATGTCGGACTTATCGTTTAGGATAACATAATGAGTCACGTCACTGTGTTCAGATAGCCACCTCTCAATTTCATTACCTCTTTGTAATCTGCAATGCTTCTCTTTTTCCCCGTGCTTAAACCCATACATCCGGCTAGTAACATCAATGACATACTCAGGTATAGGGAACGGTGGATTGGAAAATGCGCGTTCTTCATCAGTTATCGCCTTTATTGTCTGCTCCAAAGAGTATCTACGCCAAGAGGAAGATATGACTATCTTTGCCCCCGTAGCATCACATATATCTTTTACAATGGCGCATTTCTCTAAATCAATATGCCATTTGCTTTTTAGGGTAGTTATTACCCCGTCAAAATCCAAGAATATTACTTTCATTTTCAAATAGTATTTTAAGTCCGTAAATATCGGCTGCGCACTTTTCCAAACTACAGCCTTTTGATTTTTCCCATCCATCGCACATGAAAATCGTATCACAGTTATCCAATAGGTATTCTATGTCTTTCCCCATGTAGTATCCATACGACTCATCTGTACCGTCTACGATGTCAAAAGGCGAAATGGAGTTAGGTATTTGTTCCTTAATCCGTTCCGCCTTTCGCCTCTGAGTGTCTATGTTGTGACCGGTGATTGGTATACTGATATATGTCTGTTTCATGACTTATTCCTTTTTATTTAGTTATTGCCTGATGGTATCATGACCTCTTTTCTTTTTTGGTTTATTTGGTTTGGTAAAAACTACCACGTGAATCGGTATAATACCCTCACTTGCCCTTATTTTACCTTTTTTAAAACTCATAATTTACTCCTCCATTTCATTTTTTACGTCACATATTATTAGTCTTCTATATCCATTTCGATTTTAAAACACTCGATGCAATGCTTGGCATCATCGGATATAACCGTTTCGTCTGATTCATGGTCGTAGGATGATACAAATTTAGTAAATGCCTTACAGCCTCTTCTTTCACATTACGGCGTTCCATATCTATAGCTTCCCACGCTTTCTCTACCGAGATTACAGGATAATCAGGGTTGACTACGACAAAGCTTTCTTGCTCAATAAATTCTTCAACTTTCATAATCGTTTATTTTATTCCATTAATTAACTTCTGATATTCATCTTTAGAGAGTACCTGTTCCGCTTTATCCAAGCAGTGGTTCCAACCATTATTGAAAGATAGCCGAGATACTTCTTCAAGCAATTTTTCTATCTTCTCGCCACTGTTCAAGTAGTCCAATATGTATTCTTTATTTTTCTCTACGTCCATTTCTCCGTTTATTTAAATTATTTCTATATTTCCTCACCCTCTTAACAAGGATATATCTTCCAAGCCACGATAGCCTGCGCCTGCCCCTTATTCTTCGATATCCCTTGCGTGAGAACTTTTCCCACATTTCATTTAGTTCTTCGATTGGCATTTTGAACCATAAATAAGCCACAATTAAATTACGTGAGGGAATGAGTATACAAGGGAATACATATACTTTAGCGAGGCTATACATCATTAGTATGGGCCATAGCAGGATAACCAACCAAGTTATTGCCCCCGTTATAACTAGGATTGTTATTAGCGTTTTCATTATCTCCATTACTTATTTGTTTTATTGATTTTGGTATAAAATTCAGTCCGTGAGTGCTACTAGATAGATCATCTTCGCACAACTCATACCCAAGTTTTTGCATTATATTCACGGATTTTGGTTCAACCCCGATATAGGTTCTAATTGATTATGCCCACAACAACACCCAGTCGTCCGAACGCCACAAAGCCATAGATATCTAATTTCAGGGGATAGGCAACTATCAACTGATATGCGATTTTTCTGTGACCATATAGGAGCTTGCAGGGCTACCTGGTTATCATATGAACCAATCGGAATATTTTCACAATTGCATTTGTACTTTTTCATTCTGTTTATTATATTTGCTATCTAAATTTTATAATTATGAGATATCATGATGTTAACTACGATAAGTTGGAGCCATATGGAATGATTCTAGGTATGGGAGATCGCAAGGATACTGATGAAAGAAATGCCATCAAAGTAATGCATGCGCAATTTGACCTCATCCAAAAACAAAAGCAAGAAATTATCGAAGAACGCAGATACAGAGAAGAAATGAGAAAGTCAGCGGATCGATCTTTCAGATATACCATTATAGCAATCGTGATCGCTTCACTGACTCTCTTAGCGACAATTATTACGTGGTTCATCTAGGTCCTCATTAATATATTGCACTCTATCGAATTAGACGGCGAATAATGTTTTCTGTCCTTTCTCCATTTCAGCCACCTTGCAATTCTTGACAGCTTCATTGAAGTAGCTATCCTTGAGTTCAAATCCGATTCCATTTCTACCCAAAAGTATAGATTGGTAAACTTCGGAGCCAATTCCAAGAAACGGAGTTAACACGGTGTCTCCTTTGTTACTCCAAAGAGTTACAGCCCTGTTGATTGTATCAAGCTGAAGAGGACATATGTGTTTTTCATCGTTTTCTCCCCGGGCCTTGACTCCATTTAGCGTATTGGAATAGTCAATATCCATCCATACGGGACTTGCGTACTTTTGCCATGTATCAACGGATATATCGCAACGCACCGGATGATCGTGATCACCGTCTTTGCGAAACACCATTAAGTAGTCAGGTATTCCGACCCGAGACATAGCAGCGTCCTTTTTTACTTGCTTATGAAGCAACCCCAGAGCTTTCGTACGTTGCATCTCTGTTACAGGGTTTTTCCAAATTGTTACACGTGAATGGTATATAAAACCCGCTTCTGCAAAGGCCTCCAGAATCATACCTGAAAAATCTCGTAGTCCGATGAACCCCTCTTTCCCTTTTTGGATAGGCAAATCCATGCAATGGACGGCAACATTTCTGCCGCTCCACATTACTCGATACAACTCTTTCACGAGAAATTTAAAAGCAAAGAAAAACTCTTTGTAATCCTTAGAATTGCCCATGTCTTCCAGCTTATCAGAATAAGTATATAATTCCGCAAACGGTGGAGAGAATATAGAGAATCCGACGCTGTCATCCGGAACATTGGAAATTAACTGCACGCAGTCGCCTAAATAGATCTCACAATTATCTGACTTATAACTTTTCACTACATCCATCTTTTGAAGTTTTATTTGATTCTTTATATTTCGATTAGTCGCATTACTCATAGCGCGCTGCATGTCGTTGAATTGCTTTTGCTTTTCATCAATTGTCTTTTTGACGTTCTGCATTGTATCAGTGACTATTAGGTAGATATTTACATCGTGTTCCTGTCCAAAACGGTATGATCGTCTAATTCCTTGATAAGTGGATTCAAATGAAAAATCAAGTGAAGCAAATATTTGGTTATGACATTGCTGATAATTTAAACCGAACTGAGCTATTTTAAGCTTGGTAATCAACACTCGGAACTCACCCTTTCCAAACCCTAATAGCTTATCTTTCTTGTATCCCTTATTATCGCTACCTTTCACCTCGATAGCTTCTGGTATTAAGTCACGGAGCACTTTTCCCTCTTCATCATGTCCTATCCATATAATAAATGACTCATCAGACTCATTCACAATTTCAGCGACACGCAATAACCTTTCCTGTATTGTGTCTCTTAGTTCTGCATGATAGGTAGTTGCGGAAACTGCTGTATCATTGAATAACATACCGTTATCCCTCTTTTCTGTTTCTACAACTTCTTCAATGATATTTAACTCAGGAAGAATGTAGCCGGATCCATCAAATCCGATATCATCCGGTTTACATAACATCACTGCCCACGTAGATACAAAATCCCAAAACGCCTGAGTCGCATGCCCTTTTAATCGCCATGAGGATGTGCTACCGCCATCATGCACAAAATACATAGCAAGCATTTCATTGCGATTCATTACGTTTAAAAATTCGGCATGATTGCATAACTCCATTGTGTCATTGGGGCTGGGAGTAGCCGTACAAGCTAGTTTATAGGGGGTATCTTTAAATTCATCAACTAGTTTCTGCTTTGTTTTACCATCGAAGTTTTTCAATATAGAACTCTCATCCAGAACAACTCCTCCAAAAAGATAGGCATCTATATTATCCAAATTATCGTAGTTAGTTATATAGATGCCAGGATTTAGGTCTTGATCGAAAACGGTTAATCCCAACTCTTGTACTACATATCCGAACTTTGCGCCCTCTTGTATAGTTTGGGGAACTACTCCAAGTGGTGCAAGTATAATAACTGGCATATTGATGTGATTAACTACTTGGTTGGCCCATTCCAATTGCTGAATAGTTTTACCCAGTCCGCAATCTTCGAACATCGCAAACCTTCCAACTTTTAGTGCACGCTTTACACAATACTTTTGAAAATCAAAGAGTTTATTATTCATCTGGTTCTCGTTAATTTCAAATCCACTCTCTATGCGATTTTGCTTTTTAGTTTCTAAAAACTGTGTGTATTCTTTCATTTCTATTTAGTTTTGATTATACTATTCAAATAACCCATTCATACTACCTATCTTTCTAAATCTCCAAGTATGCCTACATTGAAGGCATTCACCTTCTACGTAAAGCACATTTCCGTATTCATTATTATAAGTATTTTTGGATAGAACCCCATTTATTACTTGAACCGAAGTTGTTGCGGTTATGGTCTCCATGATAAGTAAACTATTGCCTCCGCATTTAGGACATTTAGCCCGACTTTTCTGCGGGTGTTTATGAATTATGCTCATTTCTTTATTGTTTTGAATTAATCTACGCTGCAATTTTTCTTAGTAACCGTAGCTTCCTACAAAGAGCTTCCGTATTTTTTTGGGCTTGTGTAACCTCAATGGCATTGCCTATAAACTTCTTTTGTTCTGCCTGAGTGCCGATTAAAACATAGTCTTCGGGAAATCCCATGATGCGCTTTAGCTCTGGGATTTTCAGCATACGCATTTTGATATCAAGAATACCATAAAGAGCCATAAACTCCTTTATCTTCACAGTCATGGGTGAATCAGTATCATATATTTCATAGATTACTACGTTTCCATCTATGCGAATGAATGAAGGAATATCTGCTGGGTCTGTTGTACATTCTGCGAGATATGGCGGCATCTTATCCATCCGGGCTATCAGAGTAAAGCATGGTGCGTTTACATCACCTCCTGCACTACTGTATTGAGGATTCACTAAATAGTGCCACTTGCGGTTAGCTGTGATTACTTGGGATGGGTCTTCGATCGAACTTCCTATGTTCCCGAAGCTGGTGTTCATTACCCATGGCGTTACTAGCGAGTATTTAGGGTTGGCAGTTACACATCCTAATGGTTTGTTGGTAGATGCAGCCTTGCTTTGCCCGAACTGCTGGCCGATAAACGAAGGAGAAACCAGTGAAAGCCGATCCTTGGTCAAAATTGTTGGTGATGGAGCATTCACATCCTTGCCATCATCCTTGAAATTGTAAGAACATAAAAAACGAGAATCAACCAATAAGCAACAGTCTTTTGTTCTGATCGTTGGTGCGGGTTTATCAATGGAACCAGCGTGGTTATCGCCACCGTAGTACATCGAAAGGAACTTAGGCTGTACATAGTTGAACCGGTCTTTTGTTGGTACGGTAGGACATGGACTATCTACTTTGCTTACATTGTCTCCATTCCCGTAATATGCAGCAAGGAAATCGGCATTTACTATCGCATGATGATCGATGCAAGTTATTGCTCCTGAAGGATGTTCTATACTAACGTTCTTACTCGATGGGTGTCCACTGAACTGCTTTGACATAAAACTAACTTTAGCAACACCCAATCGGTTTTGGCAACTTACAGTTGGGCTTGGTGCTTCCATATCCGGAGCATGGTACTTACCAGATTGGCTCATAGAATTCCATTTAACCATGAAAGCTTCTTTTCCACCTGCTACGAACCTAACGAGTCCACTGTGTAAGCGGGCCTTCGTTGCTTCTACAAGTTCCTTTTTCCGCCCAAAGATACTAGTGCCTTCATCCTCAAAGTCCAGGACATCTTTAACCGCCTTCCACTTGGCCAGCTTAGTGAACATATCCTTTCTTCCCTCTTTGCAGTGTGTGGGTTCTGGAAATATGATAGGAAGATCTTTCTTTGCGAATATACCGAAGAACCGTTTACGGCTGGTATATGCTCCATAATCGGCAGAATTCATGATGCGGTATTCAAAGTCATAACCGTACTTCTTGACATTGTTAACCCATCTTTGATATAAGCGTCCTTTATCTCTTGATATCGGCTTGCCGTTATCATCATATCGCCCCATGACATAAACTCTTCTACATTCTCAATTTGTATGTAATCAGGATCTACCACATCTATGTAGCGGAACAAATGTTCTGCTAAAGTACGACTATCCGGATCACGAGGTAGACCGCCCTTTGCTTTTGAGAAATTAGTGCATTCTAATGATGCGTGAAGCATAATCTTTGCATTCGGGTAAAGTGTACGAATGCGATTAACGATTGAAATAACCGGTGATAATTCGATTGTTCTAATATCTTCGATGAAGTGAAGCGCATCGGGCATATTGGCGTTATGCGAAAGGATCGCATTTCTATCATGGTTTATACAAACAACTACCTTAGCGCATTTCTCCCCGTTAACGGAAGCCTGTTCTACGCCTTCCGATAGTCCGCCTGCACCACAAAATAGATCTATTACAAATAAATCAATGCCTGATAGACGCTCAAGGTCCTTAAGCACCTGTTCTAATGTTTTCATAATGATATAATTAAAAAGCCACATCAAAGATGCAGCTCACTTGTTTCTTAATTCGATAAATCCTTTCTTTTCAACCTGCCGGAGAAGTTCTAAATCTTCGTCTCTGATTTCGCAGGGTGTTTCACCGTTGATCGTTGTGTATCGAGGAATACCGAACCTATTGCATATTCTCTCTTTTATTTCGGGCGTACATGTTTTTGCCCAATGGATGGTGACGCGCTTATTCATTGGTTATAACCATACTTTCTTTTCTTGTACTTTTCGTCAAATTTATGAGCACGATTATATTTGTAATTGCCTACATCAATACGCATTCCATCAAATCGCTTTCTTGTTTCTATGATATTGGCATATGCATTAGCCCCTCTTGCATCTCCACCTGCAGCCATCGCTAAAGCTATCTCTTCGTAATCTTCCCTTGTAACTGAGTTAGTGTAATCTGTAGGTGGTGAGTCGGCTGATGCGCCGCTATGTGCTCGTCTCTCTGTTTGTCATAGGCTGCAAACCATCCCATAATAGTACCACCGTCAATGACACCGTAGAACTTCCCGTAGGTTTTAATGTTCGTACGAGCCATCTTGAAACAAAGACACACATCCTCGATTCTAAAGTAGTAGTATTTAGATATGATGTCGTCCACGATCTTTTTTACTTGGAAGGAGTTCATATCCTCCTCTTTTCTACCAAAGTACT
This sequence comes from Bacteroides reticulotermitis JCM 10512, assembly GCF_000517545.1. Classification (GTDB taxonomy): domain Bacteria; phylum Bacteroidota; class Bacteroidia; order Bacteroidales; family Bacteroidaceae; genus Bacteroides; species Bacteroides reticulotermitis. Next base: position 89,308 of record NZ_BAIV01000008.1, read on the forward strand.
GCAACATCGCACTGATGAATGAAACGATCATTGATTGCGTGACTTCGTTATCTATCCTCATCCATTCAGACAATTGGATAGCGGGCGCATCTATCGCTTCTTTTATTGACATGATGTTGTCACTGATTCTTTTGCAGTATTTTGTTGGCGACGTCAAAAATGTTTGGATGATTTCCTGCGTCCCTTGATTGCTTATTACTAAATCCATACCCGTTTTTTAATTCAAATAAACCCGCCCAATTGTTGGCCATTGACTGCCCGACGATTTGGGCGGCCAATTGCGGATCTCCGTTAGACATTTCATATAGTTTGTGGAAGCACACTTCTATTCCTCGTTGGGTATAGGCTTGCTTCCTCTCTTTCTTGTAGTTGATCCAAGCATCCATGACATCCATATAATCCTCTTGAACGAAAGAGAGGTCAAGCTCTTTTTTGCCCGACCTCTTCTTCATTCCTGCATTATATCCGTCTATCCATGCTTGCCTGGTGTCCGATGCATTATGCTTTGCGTAATCGTCGGCTTGGGCGATGATGGTGCTCATAATTTATTCTCCTACCAACAGTTCACCCTCATCATTATAATCGTCATTCTCAAATGTTATAGCAACCCAAGATGCAGATTCAACTCCATATACCTCTTTAATAAACTCGGAATCCTCATGATCAAGTTCTATTCTTTCTATTGATATATCTTCATATATCGCATCAGAGTGGGGCTCATCATTGCCATAGTGAGCACTCTTTCTCCAATCAAATACGCAAACATCCTCATCTTGGGGATATTTTTTCAATTCTTTAATCAAATCTTTTACTTTCATGTATCTATTTCTTTAATTTAAGTATCGAATTAGTATCAACGATCTGTCCACCGCACTCTTCACATAGGCTCATATTATGAGCATCCATTGTATCTACTTCTCTTGCCGCATCTTCAATTGCTTGACTTAAGATATCATCTAAGCATTCTACAAAAACAGATTCTTTATCTCTGAAATATAATTTTTCATTCATGATGTAAATAATATAGTTAGTAATCCCAAGAACACGCACAGCATCAGAAAGCAAAGAACAGCCTGAACGGCTTCACTCTTTACTTTCATGCCGACAAAGCATATTGCCAGACCAAATAGGAGAAGCAATATTACAGGGAGTTCGGATTTGCTCATTCCTATTTAGTTATTAGTTAATTCCTAATGCTTGTTTAATACTTTGCTGCACTGTGGTTCTACCTCTCCATTCGCCACGCTCTTCGTCTATCTGTTCCTTTAGAAAAAGGATGCCGGAAAGCGTGTTTAGTGCTTTCATTCCTATATGCTTTCTGAAATCACATAGATCACCTTCCTCATCATATACATCGAATCTTTCACTTGAATCGGCTGGAACATTACAACCGTAATTCATTAACTCACCCAATATTTCATTCATTTCTTCAAATGAGAGCTCTTTGTTTAGTAATTCTTTTATGTTCATACTTTTATTCCTTTCTTTTTGTTATTGAGTTAATCTTATCTTTGATAAATCAAACGTATATGACCATTTACAACCGTCGTGCCCTGGACGATTGGTCTCAGCAATAGGTAAATTGCTGTTTCGATGAAATCCATGTATCGTTGCATAGTCACGCTGCCATTCATTGCCTATAAGGTAGTCGATATGATCGCCTATCTTAAATTGGTGTTCAGTTAGTTTTTCGGATATATGTACAGGATACCAAACTTTCGCTTTAGTATCTGTATCAATACCATGGAACCATACTTTCCCATTGCCTACAGTTTCAAAGGAAGTGATTTCAGCCTTCTTTATGCTTCCTCTCGTATTACGATAGGAAACTATATCTCCAACCTTAAATTTGTTCATATCTACTTAGTTATGAATTATACTTTTTAACGATGGAATCTAAAGCCGATTCCATTTTCATGAAAATTTTCTCTTTTTCAGAATTTTCTTCGACTTCTGCATTAATGATTTCGTTCGATATATATATCTTCATGCTTTCTAATGCAGATATTTCATCTGATGATATCGTTATTTCTTTCATCTCTTATTCTTTAAATTAAACTGCGTAAATAGTAATCGGCTATCCAGTAGCCTGCAAAACAAAAAGCCGCCATGAGGATTATCAAGGCGGCTAGGGTTATGATCTCTTTGTATCTCACTGAAGTAAGTTGTATAAGTCTAAGGCTCGTTGGTAAGTATCGAACCCTTTTACATTAACCCATTTATCACTAAAGAAGCCATCTTTGCGAACTTGCACCCACCACACTGTTATAGGGAAACATCCGTTATATGCGCTTCCTTGGACTATTCTATATCGTTTCATTGAGTAATTCCGTTTTTTTTCTAACATACTCTCTCATTATTAAAAAAGCATGATCTTCATTGTACGAGGATCCTACAGTAGTCCAGTACCCATTTACATACGCCTGAACCAAGTATACAACATGCACTCTTCTACCTAGGCGCATTTTCACTTCTCCCTTCACTCGCTTCTTCCTAATCCTTGTTTCCATGATTCTCCTCTCATACCCTTTAGCCTCTGAATTTCTTTTTGTTGTATCCGATAGATATCAAGCATGGCTTGATGAGCTTCCTCTATGGTGTCATAATCATGATTCCTTCTTCCTGTATTCACGCGAAACATTGTTACTGGCTCCTGTTTAAAGTCAGATTCACAATTACAATCCCCGCAACATTGACAGCCTCGACGTTGGGTTAGAAACTGCACCTTGTACAGCTTGCATCGCCCAAGCTCTGCGATTAATTCTCTTCCCGTCTCCATGATTTCTATTTATTAAATAAATGCCCAAATGCGCTATCCAAATCTAACCTTAGGTTAAGCCTGGACGGAAACGCCTTGATGTAATTGTATAGCTTGAACGTGAATTCATCATCATCCCCACATCGGTCAATCATGGTAAGAAGCAGAGCATTTATCATGTCCGCATCATTACCGAAGTTCTCTTGCGTGTCGTTTGAGCAATGGTTCACGTCCTTTTTTAGTTTGTTTATTGCTGATATTGCCGTGTTGAAATTTCGTTTTGCGTCGTGACGCAGTGCGTACCCTTGCTTTTTGTATTCAGCCTCCATATCTAAGAGGTTTGTTTCTAGCATATCGACCATTATATACACGATATTGGTCATTGTGTTTAGTTTATTGGTCCCTTTCATCTTGTTTGTTTTCTAACGTTTTAAACTCGAATTCTATATACTCCTTGCCCTTTGGGACTATTTCAGTTTCAACAACCGCCCGACGAATGAGCTTATCATTAAAGCCATACTTATTGCTTAGGATATCTTGCGTTGGCTTTATTGGATTATCCCAGTCGGATAGCTTGCTACTAAAGCCGAACTTGAAATATAGTTCGTAGGGCGGGGGAGGAAGTTTTATCTTTGGAAGTAACCAAAGCAAATTGTTCTGGTACCGCTTATATTCATCCGTACGGAACCTCCGACCTTTCCATGCGTCATTTACGGACATTGGCTTTATGTTTATTCGTACCATGATTTAATCCCCCGGATCTAAAAGCGGCATCAAAAGCCCGATTGATTTCATATATCCACCTGACTCTTGGTTGACGAATCTCACAAGTACTGCCAAATAATCTTGGTCAAATTCTAGTATAACGGTACTCGAATTTACTGCCTTTTGCAACAAGTAAAGCAATAATGGATTGACGCAAATTTTATTAAGCGCATTATTCTTATGATCTGCAAATATCTTATCGGCATTCGGATACTTCTCGTGCATAACAAACTTGTAAAGGGTTTCAGAATGACTATTTGAACAGATAAATCCATCATCGGAGATTTTCGCAACATCGCATTTTACAATTTCCTTGAAAGAGTCTCCGTGCAGGAATTTTCCATCAAGATTTGATATCTCTGCATCGCTGAATGACGAAATCTCAGACATATTTGCTTTTATCAACACATGTCCGTTGCTTGCATAAGCGTATCCGTCTTTGAAGTAAATACACTGCATCACAACACGTAATTGATCCGTAGAACACACTAAGTGCAAGGCTATCCCTTTGTTAAAGTTATGCCTTTCTACTTTTTTCTTCTTCATATATTTAGTTTTTAATTAGTTACAAATAAAAAAACGTCCTATCTTCACAGACCGGACGCTTAGCGTTATATTAACATTAAAGTAGTGGGCAGTGGGTGAATCGAACACCCCTTTCCAAAGTGCTATGGCGTTCTTCCATATGAACTAACTACCCTGAATCCCTCGGTAAGTAAACTTCTACAAAAACCTTATAGGGATGCGCTATTTTACAATTTCGACTGATCTTCTGCCTTTGCTTCATACGGGAATACATCCATAATAGGCGTTTCGGCTACAGAACCAATCTGATAGTCGGCCATTGTTCCTTTCATCCCTTCATCAAGCTTTTTCACGGCATCACGCAATTCGGCGGCCTGAACAAGTATGTACGTTGAAGTCTTCTTCTCCGCACCGCTCTTTTCATCAAGAGTGATGTAGATCAGCTTGCATTTAAACCAACGATCGGCAGATTCCTCTTCGCTTGTGAATAGTTCGCTATACTTCGCTGTCTTGACAGCCTTTACTGTAAACTCACCGGAAATGAACGGTGTCATTTCTTGAATAATACGGGCTTCAGCTTCAGTAAAGGAAAGTCCATCGACTAAATACTTCTCGCTGACTTTTTTAGATAATCCATTCTCCATTATCTTTTCGCATCTAATGGTACATTCAAAAAACGTGTTCATAATTTGTAAGTTTTAATTTTGTTACTCTCGTTATATGTCTCTCCGCTGTAAATTCTATTGATGCAAGACCTATGTACACCTAATAAAACGGTTAAATCCTTAGTAGATATTCCCTTGTTTTTAATATGTCTAATTATTTCGACCTGTTCATTTGTGAATTTAGACAAATGACTGTCTTCTCCATATATATTACTAAGCCCATTCACAATTGCATGTCTCACGTTTTCAACACATGAAATCCATTCGAGATTATCGCATCTATTATCCAAATAATCACCATTGATATGATTAACATAATTCTTCCTAATGGACGGGGACAAAATGCTTCTGCAACCAACCTATGCACCATGAACCTCTTCCTGCTGTTGTTTATCGACAAGGAAACCTGATAATACCCAACAGAATTCAAGCATTGCTTCAACTCGACTGATGGGTAAGAGTGCACTCCGCTTCCTTTGCCTCTGCCATTATATTTTATTTTTCTTTGGATGGAGTGTACTTTTCCCAAGCTACTCACTTGGTACACCCCTTCATACCCGATTATATCTTTCCAAATCTCATCCATATTCGCCTCCTTTGCATTCAAACCAATTTCTCATTGTTCTTTAATTTAAATTTATTTTTTATTGATATCTTTCTAAAATGCTCATTGAAATACATGACGTTCCACCATTTGTCGCTTATAATGCTTGCGCATTTACGACGAATGCCGTATGAAGCATATTGCTTTAGGAACCCCAAGTACGAGTTTATGCAGCTAGCGAAGAGTTCAGCATGTCTTTCAGCGTATCCTTCTTGCTCAGCTAACTTATTAAACCGGTGTATCGCTGATCGGAAGTTGCCCACCGTTCTATTTGATACGTATTTCCTATCCTTTTTTACGACCGCCCCGATATACTTAACTCCTTTCGTGTAGTGTTGAAGGTATATCTTATCCGGATGCAGCGTTAATCCCAAAGTACTTAAGTATTCCTTTATCTCAGGAATGAATGCGATCAGGCGTTCTTATCAGGCTAATGATATAGAAATCATCTACATACCTGCCGTATTCAGAGAATCTTTCTTTCACCCAATGATCGAATGGATTCAAATAGAAGTTTGCCCATATCTGAGAAGGGAGATTACCAGGCGCAAGTCCAAGTCCTTTCTTTACAGTGAACAGACTTTTATGCTTTGGTATATCATCCCATTTACTTTTTGGCGATCGGAGTTTGCATCCAATGGACGGATCATTTTTAAGTGTGACTTCTGTTAGGTATAGCAGGGTTTCAATATCATCACTTGTGTACCTGTCTTTTATAAACAAGCTCAAGCGATCCCATAGCAGCCCCTTGTCTATGCACATAAAGAAACTCTTTAGGTCGAGTTTCAGCACCCAGCAGTCAGAGGTATATGCTTTAGATACTTTCTGAATACTATTGTATAGCAAGTTGATACCGCATGATGTGCCTTTTCCTTTTCTACAGTTAGTCGTTTCATCAATAAACTCACCCTCGAATAAAGGTATGAGCCGCAAACCTATCAGGTGATGAACTATCCTATCTCGAAAGCAAGCAGCGAATATTTCTCGCTTAACCGGCTTATTGACCACAAATGCTATGCTTGGACTAGGGAAGTAGCGTCTTTCTACTATTTCTCTCCAAAGGTCTAAACAATTTGCTTCATAATTAATTTCAAAAGCAATTGCAGCACTTGTACTTCTCTTGTTCTTTCGGCAATGAAAATAAGCTTCAAGAACATCTGAAAGCTGTATACTAGAATCTTTATCCATCTTGTATTTTTGAGTAAAGCGGAAACTGGACGGACCCGATTGTTGTTGTTCTGATTGTTGTTGTTCCTGTATCCATTGTTCCAGTTGAATGCGAATTATTGCTATCACTAACTTGTCCTTAACTTCCTGTAAGAAGTGGATAGCCCTTTTCTCATAAAATATTGCTCTCTTCTTAACACCGTAATGTTATGAATTCCGGCTTTCAGACTATTGTCTGTTTTTCCAAGCGGATATCTGTTTGCCGATCCCTACAACAATCGTTGTAATTGATGCTGTTTGCTTGAGTGTGATAACTTTCTTCTCAGTACTCAACCTAAGCAAGACTTTCAGTAATTCAAACTTTACCTGAAAGCCTTGCAGATACCTCTTTCTATTATTCACATCCGTTGTCATATTGGCTAACTGAATATACTCAAAAAGCTCAAGTGACACATTGGTGATCTTTTGACCAATGGTGAACTTGTATGCTTTTGGAAACAACATAGTTATATCTATGAGATAGCTTACTAGTCTTTCAGTATCTCGCCATACCTGAGTTTCGGATGCAATCATATTTATTAAAGAGTTAAATTGATGAATAGTTAAATTGTCAGAGAAAGAGCGGAAACTGGACGGACCCGATAGTTGCAGTACTGATTGCTGCTGCCCCAGAATCCATTGCCCCAGTAGAATGCGAAATTACTTTTTTCGCTTCTGCGGGTGGACGTCCAGTACCAATAGTCTTTAAGCGGTGCTTGCCCTGCTATAAGTAATGCTGCTCCTAGCATGACTTTATTGTCATACATTAATTGAAGCTCCCCAAGCGTCGGAATGTGCCAAGGTTTACCTAGTAAGGGTAAATCCAATACCTGTTTTGCTACTTCACTGCCAGCTTCGGCAAGAGATTTTGTATTACCTGCACCATTGAAATCAGTTAAACCATCTTTGACGCTTTCATGCATCTTTCCTGATTGACTTTTTTCCCAATCAAGAAGCTGCACATCGCCTTCTTCGATATCTTGTGGGTGGATAAGCAGGATAGTCCCGTTGTTGACGATGGCAGCGCATGTTGCTTTCTCATGATCTTCGTGAATTCCCCAAAATTTAGGAGATATGAAGTTTCCATTTTCAGTGTAGATGAATACACCTTCCAGCACATCTACTACGGTGTCCTTTGTAAAAAGCCCTTTTGTTTCCATATGAATTATTTATTAAAGAGTTAAATTGATGAATAGTTAAATTGTCAGAGAAAGAGCGGAAACCGGACGGACCCGATCGCCGCCGCTCTGATCGCCGCTGCACCTGCATCCATTGCTCCAGTCGAATGCGAAATGGCTAGTATCTCCATAACGGGTAGAAGTCCAATGCCATCCATCATAAAGAGAGTTGCCAACTAATAACAGGCACTCGTCCAATTCTTTCTTGTATTCGTGAATTAGACACATTTCAGCAAAGGTTGGCAAATACCATTCTTCACCCAACTCTTTGCAATACTTAGCTGCAGGGCTTCCCAAATCCAATAATTTTTCAGTATTGCTTAACCCGTCGTTATCTTTCAATCCTTGAGTGTAATCACTATATCTATCTCCTGGAAGAGTCTTGTTGCTATCTAGTAATACGATGCCTTTTTCAGAACCGTTTGGCGCAACTACAATTCTGTGTCCTTTTCCGATGACGGCTACCCCTCTAAGAGTTTCACCACTGTCTTTAAAGTGGGAAGGTAGCCAACAATTACCTTCTTTTGTAGCAATGTATACGCCATCCGGAGCATATGCATTTGGATAGGACTTTGCATCCTTGCTCATTGTTGATGTTGTCGCTGATGCTTTAGCGTTTAGCAATTCGCTTACTTTATCCCCTGTAGGATAATTCAAGTAAACATTCAAATTCTTAATGTTAATGATTGGTCTCATTTATTTTCTTTTTAAGTTTCTTTACTAATTGTTTATTCTGCCTTGCAGTATCCGTTTCGGAGTACTTGCAATTCTTTTCGATAAGTTCCGCACTCCGCTCTAACAGGCGGATAGCAGTTTTGATGTCGGTAAGGCATATCATTTTAGGATTTCTTTTATAAGATCATTAGCCAATTTTATCCGGCGTTCTATTTCCGTAAAGCATGATTGATCTGGTGTTATCCTAACAACGTGAATCCATTCTATCAGGAATGGATTAAAGACTACGAAATCACAAAAGGAAGCCTTTGTGACCATCATCTCCGCTTGTGTTTGAAAGAAATAATCGGGATTGATCAAGAGTAACGATGCGTTATCTTTAATCTCACTCCTGTATTTCATAAATACAGCAGGAGATGGGCATTTAATTTCCAACACTCCCACATTTCCCGATTCGTATATTATCCCATCAGGGGATGCGGAAAAGAAAGGTATCGTTTCATGAGAAATACTTTCAGCATCTTCCACTTGGTTACCTGTATGCTTTATATATTCACTCTTTGCATCTGGCTCCCAATCTATACCGAATTGCATTGCCCTGCTCCATGCAGATGTTTGCTCTTCATAAGATTGCCAAACATCATCATTTTCAACCACAATGTCTTTCAAATTTCTTTCAGAGGCAATCTGATAGATATAAGAAAGAGCGGTATCTCCGAAAGTTTCATCTTTCTTTCTACCACTCTTCATTAGCTTGCCGATTGCGCTGCCTGTAAAATTTCCAAGACGTTGTATTTTCCAATCCTTGGTTCTCTGCTCAATCATTTGTCATCCGTTTTATCATTGTCAAGCAACGCAGACTTAACATTCTCATGTCTGGCTTCTTTCGTCCCACGTATAGGCTTCATAAGCTCGTCTACGGTGGTGTCCCCGTCTTTTAGAGATTGGATAATCCCAATTAATAGGGAAAGCTCGTTTGCGTTAATCTGGTTAGATGTCTGTTTCCCACACAGTTTTATCACTTCCTCTTCCAGTACTCCATAATCATTTTTGAAGGCGTTAATCACAGACGCTCTTTTCTTTAGAAGCTTGTCTGCATCCGACAAATCTCCGGTGATAAACTTTTGTGCGGCGTGATATACTCTATCCGTTATAGCCTTTGGAATCACGGCAAATACAGCATTACGATATGCGATTGAGTTAGCTGCATTTCCTGTGACAGTAATCATATCATCGCTATATCTTTTCCCATACTTGTCTATAATACTTCTTCTGACCTCGAATGCTGACGCTACATTTGTTTCCAAATCCCACGCCGTGCCACGGCTTATCACTTGCTTTTCGGTAATCTGTACAACCTTAGCTTCCGTTCTCATGTTCCCCCAATTGGAAACTATGATTTTTGCCAAATGGACGGACGGCCCAGTAATAGGCTTTCCTCCACGTGGAAGGGCATACCCGCAACTTTGTGCCGTTTCCCCGTTCATGGTGGCCATGACCACTGAATTATCAATGCTTCTTCTTATATCTCTCGGATATTGTTTTGCTGTTGCTACCTGCGAATCTACATTCGCTCTTTCTACGGCGTCTAATTGCACAATTTGAGATTCTTGTGCATTTACTTCCAATACTTCATAATTTTCTAATCCCATAATTCAATATATTTTAAAAGTTAATTCTCGTTTTCTTGTAGCTTTATGAATTCATAAAGCTCTTTTATCAACCTCTTTGACTTATTGTCTAATTTATCTGCAATGTAAGCTAATTGAGTATGGAAGTTTTGTTCATCCATAGAATTGCATAAGCCTCTTGCCAGTCCGTTCAGCAAGTTGGATTGAGCAATATCGTCAGAGTTACCAATGTCGTACCCAATCTCACTCGCTAATTTTTCAATACTTGTCTTTATCATATCTATAATTGTTTATATTTAGAGTCAATCATCTATTAAGGGAGAAAACGCTCTTTTAATTCGTTTAAAGAACCATGCGCAGTAACCAATCCCCAAAACGTTCACCCACCAATTGAATTCCTGAGTGATGGGGTTCGGCTCATTGAGAACTAGAAAACACGGCAAGGAGAGTAATCCAAGCAGTGCGACGTTTTTTATTACCTTTTTCATTTTGAGTCCTCCATGTATTTATATACTTCATTTAGTTTCTCAGGATTACTAGCTAGTGCACCATCGTAGTAGAATGTAAAATCTAAATCCGGACTATCATTTTTATAATTCCATCCTCCCGCAAATCCTCTAAACCACACCGCCCTTATGTGAGGACAATATCCAAAGAATAGATCCGTTGCATGAGTTGCGTTAAACTCAATGATGTCTTCAAAGAGTTTGGTGATCAATTTCATCTTGCTTTTATCCATGACTATATTTGTTTATTGTTGGCAAAATAAAACCGCCCCTAATTTCACAATCAAGAGCGGCGAAGTTGCTAATTAACGCCCGTTAGGTCGATGGCACATCCATTGCTCCCCGCCAACATTTTACAGTTGTACCAGTAATCGAGAACTGACGGGGTTGAAGAGTTAAAAAGTTAAAGTGACGGAGAAAGAGCGGAAACTGGACGGACCCGAAAGATGCTGCTCTGAACGCTGCAGTCCCTGTAACCATCGACCCAGTAGAATGCGAAATGACATCTTTCAGAAATCCTCGTCGAGGTCCAATGCCACTCATCAGGCATCTTTTCGCCAATCTTGGATAAACATTCATCCAAATCCGCTTTATGCTCACACATGAGCTGCATTTCACTCATCGTAGGCAAATACCATTCTTCGCCAAGGCTTTTACAGAACTCGGCGGCAGGGCTTCCTAGTTCAAGGAGCTTTCGGGTATTGGCATATCCTTCATTGTCTTTCAGAGCTTGTTGGTAGTCCTCGTAAATAGCCCCGGGCAATGTCTTGTCTCCATCCAACAGTATCATGTTTTTTGAACCTTTCGGGGAAACAATAAAGCGGTGCTCACCTTTGACAATTGCAACACCTTTGATAGTTTCCGCTTTCTTGCATTCTTCAAAGCGGCTTGCATCCCATAAGTGCCCGTTGGTTGTACAGAAGTATACACCATCTGTAGCGGACTTATCTGTGTAATACTCTCCTTTGCTCTGTTCTGTGGCAGAGTACTCATTTACTGCGTTAGCACTTGGAATAGGCCCATAAAAATGTAGATGGACATTCAAATTTGTAATTCTTAAATTCATAAGTTATTTGTTTTTAAGTTATAAATATCGCTTAGTCCCCGGATAAGCGGTCAAGCTACACCGGGATGATGTGCATTAGGAATAAATCTGTCAAATTTTAAATCAAATATGCACACCGTGTTGAGAAATAAATTATATTTGCTGAGTCAAATTTTAAATCATTATTATTATGGGAAGCGACCAAATATCTACAAACATTTATGTTGGGAAAGATCCGAGATTTGGAGAATATGATAAGGAAATAGTGCATCGTCTGCTCCAGCAAGTTCAAATCGACTTTTCTTGTTGGACTGGAGATGATGTATTCCAAACGTGCAATTGTACCTTGTTATATAAAGGTGAGTGCCCAACAATATATAAGGTAGGAGATAAAGACCATCTCATAATGCTACATGTCACAGGAGATGAATGGTGGCGCTGGATTTACCAATTCGCTCATGAGTATTGTCACCATTTAGTTAATGGACCAATGACCAGTGAAATGATAGGATTACAATGGTTTGAAGAGGCCATATGCGACCTTTCATCTATCTGCCATTTAGATAGGCTAATTGCTCTTTGCGATGTTCTTCGGATAAGTAGTGCTTTGGACAATCACAATCGCATCTCATACAAGGTTCATGTAATAGCGTGTCGCAATGCAAATTTTGGAACTGCTCAAGAGACCTGTTCGGAATATCTGAAATCTGTTGCGGATAAACTTGCTGAGCCCGTGTACCATCGGGATATTTACTCAAATTTGTCTGCGACAATTCTACCTCTTTTTCAGGAGAACCCTCGCCTTTGGAAGATAATCCTTCACTTTGGGGACATGCGCCGTTGGAGCTCTTTAGAAGATCTGTTTGATCATCTCGAGACGACTGCGACGGTTGATTACGCTGCATCATTGACGAAGTTGCGATCGTTACTTTTTTCATAACTTATAATTAATAGAAATATGAAAACAAAAGAATTCTATATCCAAGAAGCGGAGTTGCTCAAGATCAGGGTGAATGACATCCGCAATAAAGGTCCACAAATGAGAGTAAAAAAGGATCTACTCGGGGATGACTATCCGGGTATAAGCAAAGCTGTAATGGATTTTAAACACTTAGTGCATGCTTTTGATGGAAATTTGCCTCTGGCCAAGTATCTCACAATGCTTGATAGTAATAAGCCTATGGATTTACCATTTTCTTCGGAAGATGATGATTCATATTTCGAAAGGTTCATATACCTCATTGATTACTTTATTGAATACATCAAGAAGTACGCTGATTAAACATCTCATTTAAATATTCCCTAATTGCATCCTTCTTAGTCGGATGACATATCATCAATATTTTCTCAGTGAAGTCCTTTTTGATGGTTTCAGGGATGTCTTTTAAGTAGTCTAATTCAACGACGGGAAGACCTTCTATTGTAATATTCACGGTAGATTCTTTTGGTCGTGCCCTGTTGATGTCAAATTCTGTTTTGATTTTCATAATTTCAAGTTTTAAATGATTGATAATTTTTGTCCTCTGCATTTTCCGGCTTGGAACGGTCTGCGGCTGCATTACAATAATAAAGGTGTATGTGTGCCGGCAATGGGATAATTCTTTCGTTGTACATTATTGTACCGCCAAGACACGACCGACACACCTGCCTTTGCTCGGCTCGACCAGTCTATTTATATCCCGCTATCCTGATTGTGCGGCTGTTTTTGTATGTCTTTGCGAATTTCTTCGCCTTGTTCCTATATAGAATATTCTCTACGCCTATATAGGATGCGTGGTTGTGTTTTAATTACCAGTGAGTAACGGGGAGTCCTTGAGAGATTTGTAAGTTTATGTAGTCCATGCCATCGTCTTCGCACTCATCATACCCATGTAATTTTTCTTCCAAATCCTCAATCTCAGCTTGAAGACCTGCCACGATCTCACCCTTGTCATCAGCGTTATATCTTCGGCATACTTCTTCGCCCGACATTGACACCACATCTTCAAGCTCTTTATAAAGATCGTTTAGCTGATTTTCAATTTTCTTTGTGTTCATTACTATATCCTCGCCTTCTTTATCATCTCGTCGATGTTCTGCTTGTTGTACAGATAGATGCGTTCGCTTATCCTGTATACCTCTATCTTGGGGTTGATATTAATTGTGGCTTCAATATACCTGTCACTGACTCCAAGGTAGGCGCATAGCTCTTTCTTACTCAGCCAGACTTTATCAATAGGCTTAACCTCGCCGAGAACTCTTTTCTTTCCCATGATTAAACTTCCTTTCTGGTATGATTATTCCTCCGATTTTCTTTTCCATAAAGGGCATCCTCTTTTATATTCCGGAAAGAAATTTTGTAGGCCTGGCCACATGCGTCTGTTATTTCCTATATGTATCCCATTCTTACATCTGACAATCCCGTTTTCAGAGCCTATTGTTCCGTAGCAATCGCAGGTACAGCAACCTTTCGCCTTTGGATTCATGAAGCATTCTTCCTCGTGGGATAAACCCAATAATAGGTCGTTAAACGTTTTTCCGCAGAATCCGCATTGATACATTGTTACTTCTTTCATGCTATCGCTCCTTTCTTTATATTTTGTAATTGCTGATACCTTGCATAGCAATCCAATATGAACTTTTTGCCCTTTTCGGTCCAATACATGTGTTGACGGGTTTTTATGTTGCCGTTTGAATCCGTGTAGGGGTATGGTTTGGTCTCGGTGTATCCGTAGTTTTTGTATTTTGTGTACAAATGATAAGTCCCACTTTCTTTGTACTGCACATTCCATTCTCTCAACAACTTGTTTAGCTTTATTTCGGATATCCCGAGGCAGTCAGCAATCATAGTGACGGTAAGGAGTCCACTGCTTGATAGAACCTTATCGCAGTATTCCACTTTTGGAGCTTGCAGTTTAAGTTGATTGCTTTGCTCGTTTGCGATGAGTGACAGTCGTTGCTTTTCTGCACGTTCCTCTTTTAGCTGCGTGGCCAGCTTGATAATGGTATCGGGATTGGTGAGCACTTCCTCTATTTTGGAGTCAGTGAGGTATGCGCCGTTTTTGCGGATGGAAGGGAGAACCTCGCTTGTTACCCACTTGCGTATTTTTCTCGCTTCTGGCTTGCGGCTTTCGAGAATTGCGTCATATAACCCATCTTCATTTACGAAGTTGGCTTGTTGTTCTCTACCTAAGCTATCAATTATGGGTTGGGTTGAAACCACCCCATCGCTAAGTCGTTGTCTCACATCTCCTTGTCTTAAAGCTAACATTTGACATAGATCAGCCAGGCAAAAAAGCGGTTCGCTGCTTTCGCTCATTGCGACTCGAATTTCTCCGAACTCCGGATTGTTGAATAATTGAATTTCGTTCATGGTTACACATTTTTAGATTCAGCGTACACTTGGAAAACTTGGTTATCCACCAATGTCTTTACCCTCACCTTGTAAAGATGCTCCATATTCGTTTTATTAAAGTACGAGCATAAGGATACAACTCGGTGTTTTTGTCTGTTATCTCCTTGTACTATCTTTGGCTTACTTGGAGTGACAACTCGTAAAGTTTCAATTTTGACTTCTTCTCTCATACTTGTTTGATTTTATCCGTTTTTATTTGGATACATGAATGACTATCACTACCTTTACCACCGTACTGAATGGATGTAGTCACGGTTTTGTCGTGACAGCCATTTTTGTATCCGTTTGTTTGATTATTGATTTGATTACAATGCAAACATAGTATATATTTTATATGCCACAAAACTATCGGCATATAAAATATATACCGATAACATTATTTAACTATTGCCGATGATTATACCTTATTATAAAAGAGGATGAAAGATATAGAAGGATTTAAAGACTACATTTTGAAGCTCGCAGAAGAGAAAGAGAGTGTCTATCTTCATCATTTTACAGATGAAGAGGGGATGCTATGGAAATACCTATTTGATGAAGTAAAGAATGATGGATATGTAGAAGAAGGATGGGGGATATATGGGGCTATAACTCCAAAGTTTACGCCCAAAGGGTTCGCGTTTTGGATTAGTGGAGGATATACAGGAGGAATGGTCAAAAAGCAGAAAGAAAAGGCTACGCAATTAATAAAATCCGTAGCCGTAGAGGTTCTGAAGGAAACTCTTAGAAATCTTTGAAGAATGCGGTCTCTTTGTGAGCTTTAGCGAGATAATCAAAGGCGCATGCTTTTTGGAAATCGGTTAGCCCAAACTTTTCATCGAGTTCTTCTTGCCTCTTGTTCCCGTATTCTATGGTATCCTTTCTAAGTTGATGCCACTCTTTCTCATATTGGAGAAACTCTTCATCTAATACAGGTTTGTTGTTTGAATCGAATTTAATCATATTATAAATATTTTAAAATGGAACATACGGATTATTTTATTGAAGTAAAGAAAGAGACAATTAATGATGTCTTTTTCATTGATTTACGGGAAATATCTCACATATCCTACAATCGACATGTTACCATCTATTTCAAAAATGGGATGAAAGACGATTTCAAAAATATCAATTATGAGGATATAAAAAAGGCATTAATAGCGTTATCTCTCAAGTGATTGAACTATGTGATATATATTACTCCTCTTGTTTAGGTCATTTGAGTCAGACATTTTATCTAATTCCAATTTACCGTTCAAAAGTGAGAGAAAGTATTCTATCTCTTCTTTACGGTAGTATAGATAAAGTTGAGATGCAAGGCTTGAAGCCAATAGATCAAGATTCATTCTAGTAAGAGTATCGACATTATTCATAACTACAAAATTATCATCCAAACCGTAACTTTGGAGAGTTTAACAATAACAGAAATCATGTTGCGGATGATTCGATTACAAATATAGCATATATTTTATACACCCAAAAAGAAATCATGAATAGAAATGTTATATCTAAAAGGTTTATGGACGTTGTGCAAGAGCTAAATATTAGCAATGAAGACATCAAGTCCCAATTAAAAATAGACAAAAATCTTAAATCCCACATCAAGACGGGAAAGCAAAATGTGTCCCTGGATAAAATATATGCCTTGTGCGAAGCATACGAGGAAGTCAATGTTGACTATATTATCACTGGAAAAGGCAAAATGCTGAAAGAAGACAGCACAAAAGATGAAATCAGTCAAACTCCGACAAAAGGATCAATTCCTTATTTTGAAAATCTACCTGTAAGTGCCGGTAGGTCAGAGATGATTGAAACCAAGGAAAGCCCAACGGGATGGATAGACCTGCCAGGCATTTACGCTAAATGGCTTTTCCCAGTGGTTGGATTCAGTATGCAGCCCGAAATAAATTCCGGAGACACAGTAGGCGTCGTACCTGTAGACAAATGGGACATGGTCGATCCCGACAAAACCTATCTAATAGTCACCAATGATGATAGAATGATAAAACATTTGGCGATAGACGAGAAGGATGATGAAATTCTTTGGTGCATATCCCCCAATTACCCGAAATTCCCTATTCGGAAAGAGGATATAAAGGCGGTATATAGAGTAACGTTTCACGGGAGGATACTGTAATGCTAATAAATTGTCCCGAATGTGGAAAACAGGTAAGTGATAAGGCTGACAGTTGCCCTAATTGTGGAATGCCAATAAAGACTAAGCTAGACGTGTATTTGGGATGTCCGAGTTGCGGATCAAAAGATATACATGCTGAGCAAAAGGGGTTCAGTGGGGGAAAGGCTCTGGTTGGATCGTTAGCTGTAGGCGGTATTGGTATTTTAGCAGGAACGATAGGAAGTAGGGATGTGAATATAACATGTCTTAAATGCGGGAAGAAGTTCAAGGCGGGAGAGGCGAAGACCATAACGGTTGAAATTCAGGAAAATAGCGAAATAGACAATCTTATTTTGAAAACGTTTATCAATGCTAAGGGTCAAGATGCTCTAGACGAAATTAAACGGTTGTATTCAAGTCATATAAACAGCGATTTTAACACTTTCAAGGACTACATAGATAGGGTAGCAATGAACGATAAAACCATATTAACGGATCAGCAGAAAGAAATGATGTTTAAGGCTTCCAATATGGATATCAAAAATATCGGGTGTATGTCCGCTATCCTCATATTCCTATCGTCATCATGCCTCATATATACGATAATACATTTTATAAATTAAACATACAACAATGAACAAGAATCTGCTAATACTAATGGTAATTTCTTTATTCTCGTGTTCGAATGGAGAAGAGCCGGACTATATGCCATCTTTGGTAACAATAAAATCAAGTGATGAAGTAATAGGAAAGAACCAGAGAATATTATTAACGGCCGTATATGAATCTGACAATCCTAACCTTTTATTGACATGGTATGACAATGATGAAAAGATAAACACGATACCCCAATCGGACAATACATACACATGGTATGCTAATTCTTTGGGTGAGCACACTATTAAGGTTGCGATTACAGATAGGGAAAAGATAGTAACCGGGTTAATAAAATTAAATGTAGTCCAAACGGAACTTGCGACTGCATTAATTGGAGATAGCAAAGATAAAGTATTAAGAACAAAAGGAACTCCATACAATTCATCGCCCGATGTATTATCATATAAGGAATCAGGCGTAATTTCTACTTACTATATTAAGGACAATAAAGTTCGGAAGATAACCTATGAGAAAAATATTAATAAGGTGTTCTCTACAAAAGTTGACTACACATATCCTATTACGATGTTTAAGTCCGCATATGATAATTACAAAAGCATATATGGCAACCCCGTAATAGATAGCTACGCTGATCTAGGAACATCCGAAAGTGATATAATAAAATATGGAGGATATATATATAGCGGAACAATGCAGGTTAGCGCCATCTTTCAACTAAATAAAAGACGTGCCGAAATATACGTTGGGCCAACCCGAATGTATTCAAATGGATTTATGATATCAGAGCAAATTGAGGCTCAATAATGTCTACCAACTAAGGAATACCTATTTAAATATACACTTAGGTCCAATATAAAGTAGCAAATACGTAAAGTACCATGGGAAAGGTTATACAAAAGAGCGAAATAGACAAATGGCTCAATCTTGAAAAGCATATATCAGGTAAGAAACTCATAAATGGGAAGAAACTTATTTTTAATTTCAGCAAAGAAAATGCGTTGCAATTGAAGTTATCTAGTAATGAAGTGGATTTTACTTTTGAGTATAAAATAACGCTTAATACGCTTGCAGGTTGTAAGATATCTATGCACCATCAAGAAAATAAGCATTATACGCCAATAGTTAGAATCGATTATAATGGAAGACATAGAAACCCTCCATATAAAGATAATGTCCCAATGTACTTTAAAGAGTTTTCAGATATGTGGATAAATGAAAGCCATATTCATATATATGTTGAAGGACACGGATCAAATTGGGCAATTCCGCTAAGTAAAAGCGATTTCCTCATCAAATCAATAGACAATACCAATATTAATTCTAACTTTGCATCTGCTGTACAAGCTTTTAACGAGTATATTAACTTGAAAAACGAAATTGAATTAATTAGAGACCCAACAGTTTATTTCGATGAATTGGATTGATGACAAAATATCGGATTACTACAAATGGCTTAAAGATAATACATTTGTAACAGAGAACCGTGAAACGGGATGGTCCATGGTTTCAACTCCCTATGCGGGCTTATTTAATGATAGCATTGATCTTTACGTTAAGAAGTCACGGGATGTGGTAGTTTTAACCGATAATGGAGAAACTATCGACAACCTATCTTTAATGGGAGTCGACTTATCCAAGGGAAAAAGAAGAGAATTGGCAAACTCAATTTCGAATTTAAATGGAGTCGTAATTAAAAATGGTGAGATAAGGGTAGAATGTGATATGAGCGACTTCTACAAGGCTAAGCATAACATATTGATGGCTATATTGGACATTTCCAATATGCAATACCTTTCAAAGCCTAATATTAAATCTATTTTCAGAGAAGATGTTGAACGCTTTTTCAACAAAAAAGAAATGATATATACTCCAAATTTTATTGTAAAGGGCAAATCTGGGCTTGAGTATAAATTTGAATTCCAGATTGCAGGAAGAGCGGATGAGATGCTTATAAAAACGTTTGATGAGATAAGGCAAGATGGATTAGAAAGATTCTTGTTTAGTTGGGGAGACGTAAAGGAGTCAAGAGAGAAAGACACTAACGGGAAGAATGTTAGAGGTCTAGCCATAATAAATGACACAATATCTGAGCCTAACCCAGTCTTTTTAGATGCCATGAAATCTAAAGGGACGGAAATTCAGTATTGGAGCAAGCGTCAATCTTCAGATTTTAAAAATGCGTTCAACGTGGCCTAATTAATCGTATCACAAATTACGCAAATTCAAAAATATTATTAATCGGGTCAATTACAGGGTCAAATAGAATCTTATCCCTTTATAATAGGCTTATAAATAGAAATATACACCAGTTATTATCAAGTTTCCCAAGCTGGGGGTCGCGAGTTCGAGTCTCGTTTACCGCTCCCCTGATAATTAAGCACTTACATAGCCTGTAGGTGCTTTTTCTATGTCATTTATTCATGTTTATTTCCGCTTTATTTGCAATATATTGCAAAAAGGCTGGTGTTTTAGTGCACATAATTATAGATCGTCCGTGCGGATTTAGTCGGGTATTTTTGCCTTCTCCTGATCTTTCTCAGAGATAAGCAGAAGTTGGTCGCCCGCATGCAGCAATAACGTTCCATTCGGGATGAGAAACTCATTACCCCGTTTTACAATCATGACCAATGTGCCTTGAGGTAGCTCCATATCTTTCAGGGTATCTGCTTGCTCTAGCATGGCTTCTGTGACTGTCATATCCAAAAGCTCTTTTGTATCTATTTCTTCCGGCAGTTCTACACCGAATTCATTACCGGTCTTTACCAAAGGCGTGGAGAGACGAAGAAGCCGGGCGGCGGTGGAAACAGTGGTGCCCTGTATGATCAGCGAGAGTATCGTAATAAAGAATACAATGTTGAAGATAACATTGGATCCCTCCACCTCGGCCACTACCGGATAGGTAGCAAATATAATCGGTACAGCACCTCGTAAACCAATCCAGGAGATAAATACACGCGATTTCATATTTATCTTTTTAAAAGGAAGCAGACAGAGAAATACGCTCAACGGGCGGCCAATGAGAATCATGAATATGCCAATTAACAAAGCGACGGCTGCTACTTCAAGCATCTCGTGCGGATTGACGAGCAATCCCAAGCAGAGGAACATGACGATCTGGCACAACCAAGCCAGTCCATCCATGACCGTGTATATGTTTTTGCGATGCGTTATCTTACTGTTTCCGACCAATATACCGGCAATGTAGACGGCTAGGTAGCCGTTGCCTTTCAGTATATCGGTAATGGAGAAGGTAAAGAATATGAAAGATAATAGCAGAATCGGGTAGAGAGCCGGATTATTGATATTGATCTTATTAAGCATGAGGATGGCTAGTTTGCCAAGCAAATATCCGGCTAAGGCTCCGACAATAAACTGTATGATGAAGGACGTGCAGATTGAGCTATCCCCATATCGGCGGTTTGAATGAACTGTATGAGGACAATGGTAAGCATATACGCCATCGGATCATTACTTCCACTTTCCAGTTCAAGCATCGGACGCAGATTATGCTTTAGACTCATCTTCTGCGAGCGTAGTATGGCAAATACGGAGGCTGAGTCGGTAGACGACATAGTAGAGGCTAACAGCAGGGAGGTAGTGATGGGCAGGTGAATGTTGGTCCAGCTTTGCCCGGAAACCCACCAGATAAATAGACCGGTGAATAAGGCGGTAAGTAGTACGCCGAAAGTAGAGAGTACAAGTCCCGGGACAATAATGGGCTTAATCTCTTTGTATTGAGTGTCCATGCCACCGGAAAACAAAATGATGCTTAAGCTATCATGCCAATGAATTGGGCTTCTTTGGCATTGCTGAATTGCAACCCCAATCCATCACTACCAAAAAACATCCCTACCAGGAGGAATAGTAATAAAGCGGGCACACCGAAACGATAACCGGTTTTACCTGCCAGGATGCTTACAAAGAGTAGAATGGAACCAATAAGTAAGATGTTTTCTGATGTAAATATCATATATATATGTTTTTCAGTTTAATGATTAATCACCGAGGGTCGTTGCGAAGATATACAATTCTGACAAGAAACTGAATAACTTTTTAGCTGTATTTTAAAAAAAGAGTAGTTAATTGGTTTCGGGCACTCTATTGCTTTGTGATTTTCAGGTTAATAAAAAAGGAGCCATTCGCATTTCTGCCAATGACTCCTTCCGGAAAACAAGTATGCGATTATGACAAGAAACGCATGATATCTTCATCAGCTGTGCTGATAGTTCCGATGCCGAAGTTTTCGACCAATACTTTAGCTACATTGGGTGACAGGAATCCCGGAAGAGTTGGGCCTAAATGGATATTCTTCACTCCGAGATACAACAGTGCCAAGAGCACGATTACTGCTTTTTGTTCGTACCAAGCGATGTTGTAAACGATTGGCAACTGGTTGATATCATCCAAACCAAAGACTTCCTTCAGTTTTAGGGCGATGACAGCCAAAGAGTAGCTATCGTTACATTGTCCGGCATCCAACACGCGTGGGATACCATTGATATCACCGAGTTGCAATTTGTTGTACCGGTATTTGGCACATCCTGCAGTCAGGATAACTGTGTCATTGGGCAATTTTTCAGCAAACTCTGTGTAGTAATCGCGGCTCTTCATACGACCGTCGCAGCCTGCCATTACAAAGAACTTGCGGATTGCTCCGGTTTTTACAGCTTCGACAACCTTGTCAGCTAAAGCGATTACCTGAGCGTGAGCGAAACCTCCGACCAACGTTCCTGTTTCGATCGATACAGGTGGTTGGCATTGTTTAGCATGAGCAATCAGAGCGGAGAAATCTTTGGGCTTGCCGTCTTTGCGTTCGGGAATATAGATAGCACCTTCCAAACCACATGCTCCGGTAATATAAATACGATCTTTGTAGGTAGCATTCGAACGTGGAGGAACGATACAGTTGCTGGTAAACAGGATCGGACCATTGAAGCTTTCAAACTCTTCTTTTTGCTTCCACCATGCGTTACCATAGTTACCGACCAAGTGTTTGTACTTCTTCAATTGCGGGTAGTAATGGGCAGGAAGCATCTCGCTATGAGTATATACATCTACACCAGTACCTTCGGTCTGTTGCAACAGTTCCTCGATATCTTTCAAGTCGTGTCCGCTGATCAGGATACCCGGATTGGTACCTACACCGATGTTTACTTCAGATATTTCAGGATTACCATAGCTAGTAGTATTGGCTGCATCCAATTGCGCCATACCCGAAACGCCATGCTTACCGGTTTCCAGCGTTAAAGCGATTAATTCGTCCAGTGTGATATCTTCACGAGTCAGCTCAGCCAAGGCATGTTGCATGAACGCAAAGATTTCAGGTGATTCATAACCTAGGTTATGAGCGTGCTCTACATAAGCTGCCATACCTTTCAAACCGTAATGAACCAGTTCTTTCAATGAACGGATATCTTCGTTCGGAGTGCGGAGTACACCGACAGTCAGTGATTTTTCTTCGAATTCTTCTTCACTGCCATCCCAAGTACATTCGTCAGGAGCGTTGGTTAGTTCCACTTTGCGACTCAATTCTTTCTTTAGTTTCAAGCCATTCTTTATTTTTTCAGTTATATCCGCCTGGTCAAAGTTTGCATTGGTTATGGTTGCAAACAGAGCATCGTAGATATATTTGTCAGCCTCTTGAGAGGGTTCTCCCTGCTTGCGCAGATGTTCATTATACACAGCAATACCGCGTACCACAAAAAGTAGTAGGTCTTGCAAGTTAGCTACTTCGGCAGTTTTGCCGCACACACCTTTTAGAGTACATCCGGTACCCATTGCGGTTTCTTGACATTGATAACAGAACATATTCATAATTATTACGTATTGATTGGTTCTTTAATAAACACAAAAGTAGGGCAAAGGTTAGGGGTAGTTCTGTAACCAATGTTACAATGGGTCTTTTTTTTAGCTAAAGACGTGTTTTTTTGAGATTATTCGTCGTTGAATAGTATTTTCGAATGATTTTCAGTCAACCGATGATGTGTATTTGCTTGATAAGTTGATGACTGAGGACGTTAGACTCTTGGCAGCGAAGTGGATATTCAATGTAACGAGGGGGTACGCAAAAGTTGCTCTAAGTCTGATAAATAAAGTGTTCAGGCGGAATCAGCCAGGTGTAACGTGACGACAAAGCGTCTATTCTTTGAAAAGTGGGGAAGGGGAAGGAGTATGTGCCGTACTATCAAGTAGGTTCGGAAAAGCAAAGCCGCTTCCCCGAACCGGAGGCCTATTTATTGAATCAGGCGTATCAGGTCTTCTTTACGAAGGATTGTGATCTCCTTCCGGTTAGCAATCAGAATGCCGTCTTCCTGCATGCGAGCCAGTTCGCGGGCAAACGAAGGACGCGAAACCCCGAAGTAATCACTCAACTCTTGTTGCGAGCGATCAAGGGTGATCTTGGTCTGTTGCTGCTGCTTGTGCAAGCGTAATAGATAAGAAGCGATCTTCTGACGAATGGTTTTGAAAGACATGAAGAACAGCTTATCGGATAAGGTACGGGCATAGTTGGCCGATAGATTCATGTAATTCTCCAGAAACCGCTCATTCTTACGAAAGAGAGCAAGCACACTGCTTTTGGGTATTTCGATAACCTCTGTCGACTCATTAGCCGTTACCTCAACCGGATAACGATTTTCTTCACCGAATAAGAATAGCGGAGCAATCGCTCTGGGAGCCGAAATATCTTCCACTTTGATCAGTCGCCCGGAATAATCAATCATTTCTCCCCGTACACTTCCACGGGTCAGGATGATCAGGCGATTGCACACATCCCCCTGTCTTGCCAGAATTTCTCCTTTCTTATAGGAATGAGTCAGGAAGTTCACTTCTTGCAAACTGGCTGCCAAGGTTTCCGGGCTAATACCCCGGAATAATGGATTGTTGATGAGTGTAGGTATCATAATTGTAGTATTGATTGGTTATAGCCATTGGAATTTTAGTCCGAAAGATAAACTCAGGTAATCTTTGGGGCGAAGATAACTATTAGTCGCCGCGCTGACCAGATAGAGGTCACAGGTACTTAGCTCATAGAAGAAGGTAACCGACTTCGCCAAGAACCGTTTATTTGAATTTATATCATAGGTCAAACGCTGTCCGAGATAGACATGAATACGTATTTTGCTGGAGAAACCGTAGTACCCCCGTGGGTATCTTTCCGGTTCCTTAACCCAAAACTGGTCGCCGAATACCGTATTCAGATACAAGCCACATGCCAGCGGTTCGGTTGAGAAGTTCTTTCCCAAATCGATACTCCAAGGCATATAGTTCTGTTTAAGCGTCATGGTAATCTTCGTTTTCTTGGAAGAATACTTCGGAATAAAGCCAAACAACAGATCCGTCTCCCATTGGTTATGTTTACCGTAATCCCAACCTGTACCAAACGAAAGCAATCCCATATTGCCGGCGAACTGTATCTTAGAATGGGTTGGGATAATACTCTGCCAACTTTTCCGGAAGCGGTGCACCCGGCGGTCATACGATGTGGGGGTTGCCGGAAGTTCCGAAACGATTGGGGAATCTACCTCATTGCCCGACGCGCAACCAAGCGTGACGAGATCAGTCGGGATATTTTGGATTAACGTGTCTGCTTGTATGCTTGCCGAAGTTGTGAGTGGCAAATGCAGGAGTAGGGTTAATGCTCCTACTTGTAGGAGATATTTAGAATTCAACCACTTCATAACTATGTCCTTCTGGGGTTATGTTAAACACTATGTAACTGCGGTTCTTCATACAATCACTTGTGATGTAATGAACTCCGTCTTCGAAAAGCTCCTTATCGCTGAAGCTGTGATTATGTGCCGCCGTGCAGAACTGCAAATTCGGAAACTGCGTAATGTAATGTTGAAACACTTTGGCCACATTGTTATTGAATACATCGGCAAAGGGGTGCGCATGCATGCTGACAACCGTCTTCTCGTATTCGTCCTTCCGATCCTCGAATTCCTTTTCGATAAAATCGAAGTTGGGGATTGGCTCTGAATAGTTATACTCCAGTGCATTGGTATTCAGGCAGACAAATTTCACGTTACCGGCGATAAAAGAGAAGTTGGTCGGTCCGAAGACAGCCTTAAACGTTTCCTCTCCCGTACCTAAACAATCGTGGTTACCGATCAGTGCCACATAAGGCACTTTAAGCTGATTCATGATATCGC
The DNA here is from genome assembly GCF_000517545.1 of Bacteroides reticulotermitis JCM 10512. Classification (GTDB taxonomy): domain Bacteria; phylum Bacteroidota; class Bacteroidia; order Bacteroidales; family Bacteroidaceae; genus Bacteroides; species Bacteroides reticulotermitis. The sequence continues at coordinate 115,126 of NZ_BAIV01000008.1, forward strand.
GTTGCCACATAAACTCCTTAGTCAGACCGAAATCACTCAAGTCTCCACCATGGATGACAAAGTCTATATCCGTCCGCTTATTAATCACTTTCACAAAATCTTCCGTTTCGTCATACCAACGTTGCGAGTCGCCCATGGTTACAAAGCGAAGCGATGTTTTACCTTTACAATTGGCCTCTATCTGTTCGATATTGTGTGCATTAACGTCTCTTTCTCCGCTTACCCGCACATCATAAGGATGATAATCTATCATGTCGCATCCGGTAAGGAGCAGGCAGAATAGCGCTGTATATAAGTTCCCTTTCAGCATAATTATAGAATATTTAAAAGTCTTGAAAACCGGATGCAAATATATAGTTTTGTCTCGAAATCCCACAAATAAATTGAGTAAATAGGAATTATAGAACAGAAAACAGGACGATTCGTCCTATTCCAATGAGGAAACAGAACGAATGTCATATATAGCCATATTAGCTCCTAATTCGCGAGGGATTGTTTACCTATCTTCTTTATATATATAAGTAGACTGCCAACGGCGGTGATGAAAGCCAGTGCGTCAGAAACCGGCATGCTGCCCCATATACCATTCACTCCCCACCAATGCGGAAAAAGCAGCAGGCAAGGGAGTAAGTAGAGTAATTGACGTGTAAGTGAAAGGAATATACTAACTTTAGCTTTCCCGATACTCTGAAAGAAGTTACCGATAACGATTTGCGCCCCAACGAAGGGGAACATCAGCACACATATGCGAATACCCGAAGCAGCGATATCGATTAGTTCGCCGCTATCGGTGAATATGGCGGAAACAGCATGCGGGAACAATTCGCAAATCAAAAAACCGCTGCTGGTGATAATCACTCCCCAAATAATGCCCAAACGTAACGTCTGTTTGACGCGATCTATATTCTGTGCTCCGAAGTTATACCCTACAATTGGCTGCATACCCATCGTCAGTCCCAGAACAATCATTATATAAAGAGTCAGAAGGCGGTTGATGATACCATAAGCACCGATAGCCATATCTCCTCCATGACTTTGCAGACTGTTGTTGATCACAATCACAATCGCACAAGCACTCGCGTTCATTAAGAAAGGAGACATACCGATGGAGAAGATACTGCTGATGATGCGTTTCTTCATTTTCCACACTTTCTTCTCAAAATGCACCGTACTTTCTTGATTCATAAAATGGTTGAGTACCCATATCATACCGATTGTCTGCGAGATAACCGTTGCCAGAGCCGCTCCGCGCATACCCCAGCCCAAGTGAAAAATGAAGATCGGAGCCAGTATGATATTGGCTACAACCGTCACCATCGAAGTAAGCATTGCTTTTCTGGGGTAACCGGTTGCCCGCATCACATTATTCAGTCCGATCATCGTGTAGGAGATCGGAGTACCCAGTATGATGATTTGCATGAAGCTGCGTGCGTACGGAAGCGTATCGGCACTGGCACCGAAGAACGTCAGGATAGGGTCGAGAAATATAAACGCAACAATTCCAAAGAGCACCGAGTTGGTCAGGCAAAGCATAAAAGTATGTGAAAGAATCTCGGTCGCTCCCTGCTGATCCCTTTGTCCCAGGCGGATGGAAGCGATGGTAGACCCTCCCGCAGAAACAAGTGTCGAGAAGGCGATCACCAGATTCATCAGCGGAAAACTGACGGCCAATCCGGCAATAGCCATAGGCCCTACGCCGTGACCGATAAAGATGCTATCGATGATGTTGTAGATCGAAGTAAGTGTCATTCCGATAATAGCCGGAATAGAGTATTGCAATAGTAGTTTACCAATCTTTTCGGTGCCTAATATATGGGAGGTGTTCTTTTCCATTACATTTTTTTAAGTGGGGCAAAGTTATAAATAATTTGCCTTATCCGATGTTTATTCGGAACTTTGCTGCAATTATACTAGTAAGTTTTATATAAAGAGATTGTATGGATATGACGAAGAATATTGCCGTGCTATTTGATTTTGATGGTGTAGTTATGGATACGGAGACGCAGTACACCGTTTTCTGGGATGAACAAGGCCGTAAGTACTTAAACGAAGCCGACTTCGGACGCCGTATTAAAGGGCAGACACTGGCCCAGATTTACGAAAACCACTTTGCCGATAAAGCCAAAGAACAAGAACAAATCACAGCCGACCTCAATCGTTTTGAGAAAGAAATGGCCTACGAATACATCCCCGGTGTTGAATCTTTTATGAGCGATCTACGGAAGAATGGGGTGAAAATCGCGATAGTAACCAGTTCCAATGAAGAGAAGATGGCCAATGTCTATCGGGCACATCCGGAATTTAAGGGAAATGTAGATAGAATCCTTACCGGGGAGATGTTCGCGCGTTCAAAGCCCGCGCCGGACTGTTTCTTGCTGGGCATGGAAATATTCGGCACAACTCCCGAACACACCTATGTATTCGAAGATTCTTTTCACGGTTTGCAGGCAGGTATGGACTCCGGAGCTACTGTGATCGGACTGGCTACCACCAACACGCGTGAAGCCATTAGCGGGAAAGCCCATTATATTATGGACGACTTCACCGACTTCACCTACGCCAAACTCATAGCCATACACCGGTAAGATGAAATATTAGCTTTTCTTTGTCTGATCTGAATTAAATGTTATAACTTTGCGCCGGTTTTTAAAAGCAGCTTCCACAGGGAGTTCTTGCAGAAAATTAATTTTAATTTTAAAATAGAAAAGACATGGCTGGTTATATATCAGATGACACAAGAAAAGTTACAACCCATCGCCTGATTGAAATGAAGCAAAGAGGCGAAAAAATATCAATGCTCACTTCGTACGACTACACCATGCACAAATCGTAGACGGTGCCGGGATGGACGTCATCTTGGTGGGAGATTCGGCTTCTAATGTGATGGCGGGTAATGTAACCACTTTACCGATCACGCTCGACCAAATGATCTATCACGCCAAGTCTGTGGTACGTGGTGTAAAACGCGCCATGGTAGTCGTTGATATGCCGTTTGGCTCTTATCAGGGCAACGAGCTGGAAGGTTTGGCATCTGCCATCCGCATCATGAAAGAGAGTCATGCCGACGCGTTAAAGCTCGAAGGTGGCGAAGAAATAATAGGTACCGTCAAACGCATCCTGAGCGCCGGAATCCCCATCATGGGACATTTGGGTTTGATGCCTCAATCGATCAATAAATACGGTACATATACCGTGCGTGCTAAGGACGATGCCGAAGCTGAGAAACTGATTCGGGATGCCCGGCTCTTGGAAGAAGCAGGTTGTTTCGCCATTGTGCTGGAGAAAATTCCCGCGAGCCTTTCCGCCCGTGTAGCTTCCGAACTGACAATTCCCATTATTGGTATTGGTGCAGGTGGCGATGTCGATGGACAGGTATTGGTTATTCAGGATATGCTGGGAATGAACAATGGATTCCGTCCCCGTTTTTTGCGTCGTTATGCCGATCTGCATACGATTATGACCGAGGCTATCAGTCATTACGTGTCTGACGTAAAGACCTGCGACTTCCCGAACGAGAAAGAGCAATATTAAAAGTTTATATGGCACCAACATTGTGGACGAATCATTTTATGAGGATCTGTTTAGCTAATCTGTTGATGTTTATTTCCTTGTATGTGATGTTCCCCGTTCTTCCGTTAGAGATGGCGGGACGTCTGGGAGTACCTGTGACACAGACCGGAATTATGTTCCTGTTTTTCACATTAGGAATGTTTCTTATCGGTCCTTTCCATGCGTATCTGATCGATGCGTATAAGCGTAAATTTGTGTGCATATTCTCTTTGGCCGCAATGATGGCGGCTACCGTCGGGTATGCCTTTGTCAGCAGCCTGACCGAGTTGTTGCTATTGAGCACTGCACAGGGCGTTGCCTTCGGACTGGCTACCACAGCAGGTATTACATTGGCTATTGACGTTACCGGTTCCACATTGCGTAGTGCCGGCAACGTAAGCCTTTCGTGGATCACCCGTTTTGGGATGATTGCAGGTGTGGCCTTGGGAATCTGGTTTTATCAAACGTATGGTTTCCGCGACTCGCTCTATCTTTCCATTACGGTGGGCAGTATAGGAATACTTTCTGCTTGGGGCGTATATGTTCCTTTCCGGGCTCCGATCGTGACCAAGCTTTATTCATTAGACCGTTTTTTATTGCCGCGAGCCTGGTTGCCCTCGCTCAACCTCATCTTAATCGCATTTATTCCGGGATTGCTTATCGCATCGGTACATCCGTACCTGAATTCGTGCATATTGGGTGGAATAGGCAGGCCCTTGCCCTTCTTTTTGGGTATCGGAGTAGGCTTTCTCTCTTCTCTTTTATTGTTCCGTATGCTGCGCTTGAAAGATAAAACCTTGCGAACGGTTATTATGGGTATTAGCTTGCTGGTTATCGGCATGGTCATGTTAATACCGTGTATTCCCATGCTGGTTCCTGCCGTCATTCTCGGTTTGGGCTTGGGATTGGCTATTCCCGAATTTCTGCTCATCTTTGTGAAGCTATCCGAGCACTGCCAACGTGGAACAGCCAATACGACCCATCTGCTGTGTTGTGAAATTGGTTTCTCACTCGGTATGGCCACTTCTTGTGTGGTAGATATGGATCAGTTGGTTCTCATCGGACAACTTGCCTCCGGAGCCTCGTTACTATTCTTTCTACTGCTTACCTATCCCTATTTCCTGAAAATGAAGATCAGGTAGATCGGCCAAAGTACGTAAACCCAAAGGCTGTAAAGCGGGTTGAAACGAAAGCGTACTCAATGATAATCAAGGATGTATAAATAGCAATCAGCTAAAGTTATACCGATTGTTTGCCCCGGGCAAATTTGAATTAGCCCGGGGCAAACAGTTCAAGAGCCCAGGGCATTACCTCCCAAAGCCCCGGGTAAAGTAAGAGAAGAAAGCCGTGAGGAACGCTTGAACTCTTCCGATTCACAACTTACCACTCGGAAAGCGAAGGGAGAAGTCGAGCGTTGTTAAGAGTCATTCGTTCCTAAAATGCTTGCTAACTTTGAGTTGCATATACACTTCTCAATCGGGATGAAAACCCGTTGGACTTCCAAAAAATATCTATTCGGTATCTCTTGCAAAGTTCGAAGACGTTGGGTGAGGAGCCTCCAAGTCCGGTTCATGATGCGAGCGTATGGAGTTATTTGGTACTCCTTATTAATAATAGTAGCCTGTATAACTGGAGTAACGTCAACCATTGACTCCGTATATACAGGCTACCTTGTTTCTTTATCGTAAGTTGTGAATCGCCCTTCTAAGAAGCTGCTTGAGCATCACCTCTCCGGTTGGCTAAAGTCAGTTTCTGCTTACTTGCTTAACTCCCTTTATGGTACGCAGTTTCTTAATCAGAGCTTCCAACGTCCGGTATCACTCAGCATGACTGTTAGCGTACCTGCGAATAAACCGTCGTTCGATTCGATACCGATGGAGCGGAGCGTGATCCCATTCTCTTTGGAGATGATCGAAGTGATATTAGTCACAATCCCAATATCATCATGTCCTACCACACGCAGCGTAATCGGATATTGCGTTCCTTGCGATTTACCTGCCAGCGGGCTTTCACGATCCGGTAACCGAAACGTTCGTGCATCTGACCGGCATTCGGGCAGTCGATGCGGTGAATCTTGATTCCTCCGGCAACCGTGACAAAACCAAAGACGTCGTCCCCATAAATCGGGTTACAACATTTAGCCAACTTAAAATCAAGTCCTTTTAGGTTCTGGTCAATCACAAGCACATCCTCTTTCGAGGTTGTTTCCTCTTGTATGGCTTGCAGGTTGTAGCCTTCCGCACTTCGGTAGGTTATCTCGTCATGCGGATCGTTATCACGTTTTTGTTGTTCAACATACTTGTCCAACAGTCCGTTAACGTCCAATCCGCCATCGGCAATGCTCTGGTAGAACTCCGTCACATTCTTAAATCCCAAACGTTTGATAAGACGCATCATGGTTGCTTCATCATATTCCAGCTTGCGATTCTTGAATTTCCGTTCCAGTGTTTCCTTGGCAAAATCGTGCTGACGTGCTGCCATTTCTTTCAATGCCTGCCTGATTTTGGTGCGTGCTTTGGAAGTTGTGACAATATTCAACCAGTCCTGTTTGGGTGTCTGCGTGTTGGAGATTGTAATCTCTACCTGATCTCCACTATTAAGTTTCTGCTTGATCTGTGCATTCTTACCGTTTACTTTGGCGCCGATACATTTACATCCCAGCTTACTGTGGATATGAAAGGCGAAGTCGAGTACAGTGGCCCCTTTGGCTAGTTTAAATAAGTCGCCTTTGGGTGTGAACACAAATACCTCGTCTTCGTAAAGGTCCATTTTGAACTGATCCATCACTTTCATGGAGTCACTTTCGGCGTTTTCCAAAGCCTCGCGTACGGAAGTCAGCCACTCATCCAGGCCTGTTTCCCCTTTAACACCTTTGTATCTCCAGTGGGCTGCCAGACCGCGTTCGGCTATTTCATCCATACGTCGTGTGCGGATTTGTACTTCCACCCATCGGCCTTCCGGGCCCATTACTGTGATGTGAAGAGACTCGTAACCATTGCTTTTCGGAATTGAAAGCCAGTCGCGAAGACGTTTCGGGTTGGGCTGATACATATCTGTAATGATGGAATATACTTGCCAGCACTCTTGTTTCTCCTTCGCCGGATCAGGGTCCGAATCGAGGATGATACGAATGGCAAACAAGTCGTAAATTCCTTCGAAAGAAGTCTTCTGCTTCTGCATTTTTTGCCAGATGGAGTGAATCGACTTGGTACGTCCCTTGATGTCGAACTGCAAACCGGCTTCCTTCACCATCTTATTGATTGGGTCGATAAAGGACGCGATGTACTTATCGCGAGACGCTTTGGTCTGGTTCAGCTTCTCCTTTATTAAATAGTAAGTATCTCGTTGTGTGTACTTCAACGATAAGTCCTCCAATTCGGATTTCAGTTTATACAACCCCAGCTTGTGCGCCAATGGAGCGTACAAGTAGGCTGCTTCGTAGGCTACTTTCAAACGGTCGTCGTCATTGTCGGTATCTTTAATCTGACGCATGATGTTCACACGATCGGCAATCATGATCAAGATCACCCGCATATCTTCGGCAAAGGAGAGGAGCAGGTTGCGGAAGTTCTCGGACTCGATGGCCGGACTCTTGGCATAGAGTTCATTGGTCTTGACCAGCCCTTTGATGATGCTGGCTACGTCGTCACCGAACTCCGACTGCACACTGTCAATCTTGAGAATTCCTCCTTTGACGATTTCATGCAGCATGATTCCGATGAGACACGAACCTTTCATCCCGATCTCTTCGGATACGATGACCGCGGTTTGTAAATCTCTGATCACCGGATTCATTCCGAAATTATTTCGTTGGAGCTTGTTACATTCAGCTGCTTTGATAAGATGCTTCTTCAGTTTCTGGCAATCTTTCAAGAATATGCTGTCTCCTGCGGATTGTATTAGTCGTCTGTAGAGTGAAAAAAGAACTTTCTTTTCCCCCTTAGTAAAAAAGTCATTCATTGCTAATCCTATTAATTCGATGTAAAAGTAGTTTTTTTATTGATTATTCGGTAAGAAGTAAATAACATTTTGTATTTTTGGGCATCAATTAATAAAAAGTAGGTATTATGATAACAACACAGGACAAAGATTTGCTTGCTAAAAAAGGCATCTCTGAAGCGCAGATAGCCGAACAGATGGCTTGTTTTCAAAAAGGTTTTCCTTTTTTAAAGCTTGACGCTGCTGCTTCATTAGAAAAAGGTATATTGGCTCCTACCGAGGAGCAACGGAACGAGTATCTGGAGAATTGGGATGCTTACCGAAATACGGATCGGACAATCGTTAAGTTTGTACCCGCTTCCGGAGCAGCGAGTCGTATGTTCAAAGATCTATTTGAGTTTTTATCAGCCGATTACGAGAAACCCACCACGCAGTTTGAGGAGGCTTTCTTCGATGGAATCGGCAATTTTGCTTTCTATGACGACTTGAACACCGCCTGTCTGCGTACAGCAGGCAACGATATTCCGGCTTTACTCGAAGAAGGAAATTATAAAGCAGTTGTTGCCGCTCTGCTCGAAACAGCCGGCCTAAATTATGGAGCACTTCCCAAAGGACTTCTGAAGTTTCACAAATACCCCGAAGGGCACGTACACCGCTTGAAGAGCATTTGGTGGAAGGTATGATGTATGCTACCGGAAAGAGTGGCAAAGTAAATGTGCATTTTACCGTATCCTCCGAACATCGGGAACTGTTTAAAGTACTCGTAGAAGAGAAGGCCGGTGAATTTGGCACACGCTACGGAGTGGATTACTACATCACCTTCTCCGAGCAGAAACCGAATACCGATACAATAGCCGCCGATATGGATAACGAGCCTTTCCGCGACAATGACAAACTCTTGTTCCGTCCCGGTGGCCATGGAGCCCTTATTGAGAACCTGAACGACTTGGATGCGGATATTATCTTTATTAAGAATATCGACAACGTAGTGCCCGACAGGTTGAAAGCAGATACCGTTACTTACAAAAAACTGATTGCCGGCGTACTGGTTTCGCTTCAGAAGCAAGCATTTGAATACATGGAACTTCTGGATGAAGGTACATATACACATGAACAGGTGCTGGAGATTCTCCAATTTGTACAGAAGAAATTGTATTGCAAGAATCCGGAGGTCAAAAACCTCGAAGACGCCGAACTAATCATCTATCTGAGAAAGAAACTGAATCGCCCGATGCGCGTTTGCGGTATGGTGAAGAATGTGGGCGAACCGGGTGGGGGGCCATTCCTGGCGTACAACAACGATGGAACGATTTCGTTGCAAATACTTGAAAGCTCGCAAATCGACATGGACGATCCCACCAAGAAAGATATGTTTGAGAACGGAACACACTTTAATCCCGTTGATCTGGTCTGTGCCGTGCGCGATTATAAAGGCCATAAGTTTGATTTAGATAAGTATGTGGATAAGGCAACCGGATTTATCTCCTACAAATCGAAGAACGGTAAAGAGCTCAAAGCGCTCGAACTTCCCGGACTTTGGAATGGAGCTATGAGTGACTGGAACACCGTATTTGTGGAAGTTCCTTTGACTACATTCAATCCGGTGAAGACTGTGAATGATTTGTTGCGTGAACAGCATCAATAAATAGATAGGACTTAGAACACATTCGAGATATAGAAAGAAACGACCGCTTGACCGGGTAAGATCGAGCGGTTGTTTGTATAGCATTGGCCACTTGTCCTCATCGCATCATCATTAGCAAACGGCCGAACAAAATACTTGTTTTATGAATCAGATTGAGAAGATTATAGACTTGCCCAATTGGAATCGAAGGGAACATTTCGAGCATTTTAGCGCTTTTGATGATCCGTTCTTTGGAGTAACAGTCAACGTAGAATGTACGCGTTCTTATCAGGAAGCGAAAAGCAAAGACGTTTCTTTTTTTCTGTTGGTTTTACACCGAATTATTACAGCAGCAGCTGAAGTTGAGGAGTTTCGTTATCGCATTGAAGGCGACCAGGTTGTGTGTTACGACAGCCTCTTTCCCGAGGCGACTGTTGCCCGCCCTGATCATACTTTCTCATTTGCTTCTTTTGACTACGATCCCGATGAAATGGGTTTTATTCGGAAGGCAAAGGCCGAAATGGAACGTTTACAGCAAACTACCGGACTGAATAAAGAAGGAACTTTTCATCCCAATGCCATTCATTATTCGGCCGTTCCCTGGCTGACTTTTACCGACATGAAACACCCTACCAATATGCGATCGGGCGACAGTGTACCCAAAATATCAACCGGAAAGTTCTTTAAAGACGGAGAACGGCTCATGTTGCCCATTTCGGTTACCTGCCATCATGGACTGATGGATGGTTATCACGTTTCGAAATTTATAGAGAAACTCAAGCTGTAATCGTGTAGTTCTACTAACTAAATGAAATACAAAATGCCGGGATACAGACACATAACTCTTTGCTTTATCTGGTTTTTCTTACCACTAGCATCTCTCAAGGCACAAACATCCGCAGCAGATTCAACCCGAAGCTTTATTCATCGCATTCAGGTAGAAGGTCGTCCGGCATATGTCATCCCAACCAATCCTTTTCTGAAAGGAGATAACGAGCGTTGGAAGTCCATTGAAACCTCCTTTTCCGGACATTTGAAGTACTCTTTCCAATTCCGTCCCAATACCTGTGCGGACCGGATTTACGGGGGAGCTTATCAAGGGTTTGGAGTATCCTTGAATACTTTCGGCGATCGTAAGCAGTTGGGAGACCCGATGGCATTTTATCTTTTTCAGGGCGCTCGGATTGCACGCTTCACTCCTCGGTTGTCATTGAACTATGAGTGGAACTTCGGTATATCAGCCGGTTGGCAACCCTATGATAATAATTATAACTCCTATAATGGGGCAGTCGGTTCCCGGATGAATGCGTATATCAATGCCGGTATTTATCTGAATTGGACGCTCAGCCGGCACATAGACTTGGTATTGGGAGGTGATTTTACGCACTTTTCGAATGGAAATACGAAGTTTCCCAATGCAGGAATCAATATGACCGGAGCGAAGATCGGGCTAACATATAACTTTAATAGGGAAGATATTGATTTGACTCGTTCTTTCTCGCAGCCCGCCATCCCCCGGTTTCCGCGGCATATCAGCTATGATTTAGTCTTATTCGGCTCATGGCGTAGGAAAGGGGTGTTCTTGGGAGAAAAACAGATTGCATCTCCGGGGACTTATCCGGTAGCCGGGTTTAACTTTGCTCCGATGTATAATGTCGGCTATAAATTTCGAGTTGGAGCTTCTTTAGACGGTGTGTTCGATGGCAGTGCCAATGTATATACGGAAGATTACATCTCTGAATACGGAGGCGGTGGGTCCGGACAATATCAATTTTACAAACCTGGGATTCAACATCAATTGGCCTTGGGGCTTTCAGGACGTGCGGAATATGTCATGCCGTATTTTACGATCAGTATGGGCATGGGGACGAATGTTATCGGGCGAGGGGATATGAGAGGATTCTATCAGATATTGGCATTGAAGATAGGAGTAACCAAGAGTTCTTTTCTGCACATAGGCTACAATCTACAGAACTTTAAGACTCCCAATTACCTGATGCTTGGTTTAGGCTTCCGTTTCCATAATAAGTACCCAAAAGTGCGCCATTATTGATGGGCGACTATCACTCTTGGCAAAAAGACAAACGGAATGAATCCATGTCAGCCGTGGTATAAACTCATCTAAAGTAAATTATTTTTCAAGTAGAAAGCTCTGGTTATTAACCTTGATTATAGCAGTGTTTTTTGTCGAAACAGTTGCTGTCACACAAGAGGCAATAAAAGAATTACATCATTTGATTACGAATAGAATAGTTTGTTAAAAAGGCGACAAAAGAGGGTCGTTTACTGATAGCATTGTCAACGTTGCCTTTATGTCTGCTTCAAATAAAATTCCGACTGAACAACTTGAGTGTCTGTAAGTAAATAATAAAGATACCAGATCTTCTATATACACTGTTATTGACGAGGTTTACACCCACTTGCCTGACTTTCTCAAAGAAGTCATAACGTCGGCACGCAACAGCCTTGCGGGAGATATCTTCCTAGTTTTGGGCGCGCTAATCAATCTGAATGCCTGTGTGTCCAACGTTTGCATCTACTTCGACCGACTCTCAGCCTATCTGTCTCTGCTTGTTATATTTCTTCGGTTGCCGGAAAAAGGTTTCTTGCCTTACGGTATACTATCTGAAACAGTAAATAGGATCACCTGCAAAAGTATGGGCATTATACATAAAGCTTCATTAATCCATAGTAGCAGTAAGAGGATATTCATTACTTCCCTTAACTGAATTCAGCATAAAACCTAGAGTGATAGAATGTAAAACGACATCAAGTCATAATCACTTTTTGCCGTAAGTTGCTGATTGCTAATTTGATACAATGCGGGTTCTTTTCTGAGACTGATTTACTCAATACATAATGCCGATTTCCAAAGACCGTGTACTTGGCTGAAATACCTTGGCAGCTAGTAGTAAATAGCTAGTGAAAGGCATTTTTTGCTCATCATATTTCCTGTTCCACATATTGTGGAACAGCTGACTCACATAATGTGGAACACGTGTCGCACATATTGTGGAACAGCCGTCGCACATAATATGAAACAGGGAATAGTAAGGAACTAAATATAAAAAACGACTGCTTAAATCTACGAATAGTTGCGTACGATACGGTTCTAAAAAGGTTGGGTTGGTGAATTGAAAACCCTTTTTGGGGAGAAAATGAGCAACAGCTATCGCACATCGGAATAAAGTGATCTAAAAAAAGAAGACGCAAAATAAGTAGCTGATATACTGAATGATACAGAAAAAAGTGATTTAGTCATAAGAGTGTTGTATCATTGTGCAAAGTGCTTCTGTCAAGCCCCGAAGAAAGAAATAATCTATTTATAGGTTAGTGCTCCTTTCATTTTATATCCGATTAATTGAACTAGCAGCGCAAGTCAGCCCTTATCAATTGTATCTCAATTCAAAATCAGTAAGTTAAAACCTTTTGAAAGGTCAATGAGTAGAAGGTTTGGCTACAATTGTTCCTATCAGAAATAACGCTGTACCTTAATATTCGTTAAAGTATTAATCCGTAGCATATACAAAGTTCGATGAAATATGCTATTTTTGCACACTTAACATAAAATTCTGAAGATAATGAAGAGAATTCTGTTACTCGGTTCCGGAGAATTAGGAAAAGAGTTCGCTATTTCTGCTAAACGTAAAGGACAACACGTTGTTGCTTGTGATTGCTACTCCTGTGCGCCTGCTATGCAAGTTGCCGACGAATTTGATGTAATCGATATGCTCGATGGAAAACAATTGGAAACCATCGTAAGAAGGAATGATCCGGATATCATTGTCCCCGAGATCGAGGCTATCCGCACGGAGTGCCTATACGATTTTGAGAAGCAAGGCATTCAAGTGTCCCCAGTGCCCGCGCTGTTAACTTCACGATGAATCGAAAAGCAATCCGCGACCTTGCAGCCAAAGAATTGGGTTTGAAAACAGCGAAATACTTCTATGCCAAAACTTTGGAAGAGTTGAAAGTAGCAGCAGCTCAAATAGGCTTTCCCTGTGTAGTGAAACCATTGATGTCTTCTTCCGGCAAAGGGCAATCACTTGTGAAAACGGCCGATGAACTGGAACATGCCTGGGAATATGGATGCAGTGGCAGTCGAGGAGATATACGTGAACTTATCATCGAAGAGTTTATAAAGTTCGACAGCGAAATAACCTTGCTGACAGTTACTCAGAAGAATGGTCCCACTTTATTTTGTCCTCCAATCGGCCATGTTCAAAAAGGAGGCGATTACCGTGAAAGCTTTCAACCGGCACCAATTGATCCGATGCATTTAAAAGAAGCGGAAGAGATGGCGGAAAAGGTTACCCGGGCGTTAACCGGTGCGGGACTTTGGGGAGTCGAGTTTTTCTTAAGCCATGAAAATGGTGTTTATTTCTCCGAACTATCTCCGCGTCCGCATGATACCGGTATGGTCACTTTGGCCGGTACGCAGAACTTAAACGAATTTGAACTGCATCTCAGAGCTGTGCTCGGACTGCCTATACCAAATATTAAACTGGAGCGGATGGGAGCCAGTGCTGTTATTCTTTCACCCATTTCGAGTGATGAGTCTCCGCAATATCGCGGGTTGGAACAAGTGACTCAGGAAGAAGATACTTATTTGCGAATATTCGGCAAACCGTACACACGTATCAACCGTCGCATGGGGGTGGTGCTTTGCTATGCACCTTTGGGAGAAAACCTAGACGCACTGCGGGATAAGGCCAAACGGATTGCAGCAAAGGTAGAAGTCTTTTAGGAAGGAAACGCCTTATTTCTCCAGCGTTTGCAACACCGCTGAATTCTGAATGCGTGGAATTGGAATCGTTTGTAGTATTTATAGGGCTAATAAGTGTTATTGAACAAAAAAATATAAGAAAAAGGGAACGATGATGCTAATTTGTTTCTACATTTGCAGTGTTACATCTTTACTATAATTTACGACATAAACGGAAATCTGAACAAAGTATAGAGGTTTGCCGTTAAATGTATTCGGTGTAGTAATGATAAAACACGAAGTTTTCTTCTCATATTATCAGTCAATAGAAAAGAAAAAAACAATATAAAAAAGATTGCTTATGTCACAAATTATCGGACATATCTCTCAGGTTATCGGCCCTGTGGTTGATGTGTACTTCGAAAGTGCGGATGCTGAATTAGTATTACCAAGCATCCACGATGCACTGGAGATTAAACGCCCAAACGGCAAAATACTTATTGTAGAAGTGCAGCAGCACATTGGTGAAAATACTGTACGTACTGTAGCCATGGATAGTACTGATGGACTTCAACGGGGTATGAAAGTGCGTCCTACCGGGTATCCTATCACAATGCCGATTGGCGAACAAATTAAGGGACGTTTATTGAATGTTGTTGGCGATTCGATCGACGGAATGAAAGACCTTGATCGTGATGGCGCATATCCCATTCACCGTGAGCCACCTAAGTTCGACGAACTGACCACTGTACAGGAAGTCCTTTTTACCGGAATCAAAGTTATCGACCTGCTTGAGCCTTATGCCAAGGGAGGTAAAATCGGATTGTTCGGTGGAGCCGGTGTAGGCAAGACCGTACTGATTCAGGAACTTATCAATAATATTGCGAAAAAGCATAATGGATTTTCCGTATTTGCCGGAGTAGGAGAGCGTACTCGTGAAGGTAATGACCTTTTGCGCGAAATGATTGAGTCCGGTGTTATCCGCTACGGAGAAGCTTTCAAAGAAAGTATGGAAAAAGGCGATTGGGACCTATCGAAAGTCGACTACGATGAACTTGAGAAGTCACAAGTTTCCTTGATCTTCGGACAGATGAATGAGCCTCCCGGAGCACGTGCTTCCGTTGCTCTTTCCGGGCTGACAGTAGCCGAATCTTTCCGTGACGCGGGAAGCGAAGGAGAAAAACGCGACATCTTGTTCTTTATCGACAATATATTCCGTTTCACTCAGGCAGGTTCGGAAGTTTCCGCTCTTTTGGGACGTATGCCTTCAGCCGTAGGTTACCAACCGACGTTGGCTACCGAAATGGGTGTTATGCAGGAACGTATCACATCTACCCGCAAAGGATCAATTACATCTGTACAAGCTGTATACGTACCTGCGGATGACTTGACCGACCCTGCACCAGCAACAACCTTTAGTCACTTGGACGCAACCACTGTGCTCGATCGTAAAATTACCGAGCTAGGTATTTATCCCGCTGTAGACCCATTGGCTTCTACTTCGCGTATTCTCGACCCGCACATTGTGGGCCAGGAGCATTACGACATCGCACAGCGTGTGAAACAGATTCTGCAACGTAACAAAGAACTGCAAGATATTATATCTATTCTGGGAATGGAAGAACTTTCCGAAGAAGATAAAACAGTTGTAAACCGTGCACGTCGTGTACAACGTTCCTGTCGCAGCCATTTGCCGTAGCCGAACAGTTTACCGGTGTACCGGGGGTAATTGTTGCTATCGAAGATACAATCAAAGGATTTAAAATGATCCTTGACGGTGAAGTAGACTACCTGCCCGAACAAGCTTTCTTGAACGTTGGTACGATTGAAGATGCGATAGAGAAGGGCAAGAAGCTGTTGGAACAGACAAAATAGTAAAACGAGTATTGTAGAATAGAATAAAGAGATTAAGTGATGAAAGAACTACATTTGAGTATTGTGTCGCCCGAAAAAAGTATATTTGATGGAGATGTGAAAATAGTCACATTGCCGGGAACTATCGGTTCGTTTTCTATACTTCCGGGGCATGCACCCATTGTCTCGTCGCTGGTAGCGGGGACTTTGAGTTACATTACAATGGATGATGGAGAACATTCGCTGGATATTCAGGGCGGTTTTATAGAACTGAGCGATGGGATAGCTTCCGTCTGTATCTCCTGAAAGCACATCACTAAGATTGAAAGAAACGAAACCTTATTATAGAAAGACACAGTGACATGATGAATATAACTAAAACCAAACGGAACTTTATCGGCTTACTTACCTTGTTTTCATTACTTTGTGGAGGAGTCGGAGCAGTCGTTTTACATAAGGCCCTACCTGGGCATTATTTCAGCGGTTACCCGTTTATACCGGTATTCTTTTACCTTTTCGGTTTGTTTGGTATTTATATGTTCGATGCTTGCCGCCGACATGCCCCGCAGAAAATGCTGCTGATGTATATGGCCATGAAAGTATTGAAGATGATATTCTCACTGTTCCTGTTGATGATCTATTGTTGGGTTGTTCGTGAAGAGGCAAGAGCCTTCTTGCTAACGTTCATCGCGTTCTATCTGCTGTATTTGATATACGAAACTTGGTTCTTTTTCTCGTTTGAGATGAACCGGAAACGGAAAAGTAAAAATGAAAATAGAAATGAAACAATTGCGTAACCTAGTAACTCCGTTACTTTTGACCTGCCTGATGGTGATTGGGCTTCCGGCTTCTGCACAAGAACAGGTGCAAGAGCAAGTGCAAGTGACAGATACGGTAGCCAAAGCGCATCAGGAAAAAGAGACGGTTAATGTGAAAGAAATTGTATTCGGACACATTGGCGACTCATACGAATGGCATATCACAACGTGGGGTGAAACGCATCTTACCATACCATTGCCTATCATCGTTTATAGTAGCACTACCGGTTGGCATACATTTCTCTCTTCTCGTTTGGCAGAGAATGGAGGCACTTATGAAGGGCTTTCTATCGCACCGGACGGAAGTAAATATGAAGGCAAATTGGTAGAATACAACGCAGCAGGTGAGCAAGTTCGCCCTTGGGATATATCCATAACGAAAGTAACCTTCGCCCTGATCTTTAATAGCATGTTGCTGTTGGTGATTGTGCTGGGTGTGTCACGTTGGTATCGCAAGCACTCACATGATTCAGTAACACCGGGTGGTTTTATCGGTTTCATGGAAATGTTTATCATGATGGTGAACGATGATATCATAAAGAGCTGTGCAGGACCGAACTATCGTAAGTTTGCTCCCTATTTGTTGACAGCGTTTTTCTTTATATTCATCAACAACCTGATGGGATTGATTCCATTCTTCCCCGGAGGAGCCAATGTTACGGGTAATATAGCCATTACGATGGTACTTGCCATCTGTACGTTTCTGGCAGTTAACATTTTCGGAACCAAGCATTATTGGAAAGATGTATTCTGGCCGGATGTACCTTGGTGGTTGAAAGTTCCGATCCCGATGATGCCGGTAATTGAACTCTTTGGTGTCTTTACAAAACCATTTGCTTTGATGATTCGTCTTTTTGCCAATATGTTGGCAGGGCATATGGCTATGTTGGTACTGACTTGTTTGATCTTTATCTCTGCAAGTATGGGACCGGCACTGAATGGAACGCTCTCGGTAGCTTCTGTGGTATTCAATATCTTTATGAATGCGCTTGAACTGCTTATAGCCTTTATTCAAGCCTACGTATTCACCATGCTTTCAGCCGTATTTATCGGTTTGGCGCAGGAGGGTGTGAAGGTTGAAACCGAAGAGAAAAAATAAGAGCGATTGTTAGTAAACGCAACGCGTAAATAAATAAACAAGAAAATATAAACCATTTTAAAAACTGAAAATTATGATCTTATCAGTATTGTTACAAGCCACTGCAGCAGCAGTAGGAGTTAGTAAATTAGGTGCAGCTATTGGTGCAGGACTTGCAGTAATCGGAGCTGGTTTAGGTATTGGTAGAATTGGTGGTTCGGCTATGGAAGCTATTGCTCGTCAGCCGGAAGCATCAGGAGATATTCGTATGAATATGATTATTGCAGCAGCCTTGATTGAAGGTGTAGCTTTGCTTGCTGTAGTAGTTTGTTTACTCGTATTCTTCTTATAAAAAAGAATAGTTATGGGATTACTATTACCTGAAAGTGGTCTCCTTTTCTGGATGGTTCTCACATTCGGGGTTGTGTTTATAGTATTGGCAAAATACGGTTTCCCCATCATCGTTAAGATGGTGGAAGACCGTAAAGCCTATATTAACCAGTCCTTGGAAGTAGCCAAAGAAGCCAACGTCCAACTTTCCCGATTGAAGGAAGAAGGAGAGGCTCTTGTGATTGCTGCCAACAAGGAACAAGGACGAATCCTGAAAGAGGCCATGCAAGAACGTGATAAAATTGTTCAAGAGGCCCGTAAGAAAGCCGAAATATCTGCTCAGAAAGAGCTTGATGCGGTAAAACAACAAATTCAGATTGAGAAGGAAGAAGCGATCCGCGACATTCGCCGCCAAGTAGCTCTTCTATCGGTTGACATTGCTGAAAAGGTACTTCGCAGTAACCTCAGCAATAAAGATGCTCAAATGGGCATGATCGATCGAATGCTGGATGAAGTATTAACAAAGAATAGGAACTAAGGAAAATGGAAGTCGGAATACTCTCAATGCGGTATGCAAAAGCACTGATGGGATACGCGCAGGAAAAAGGCGTGGAAGATAAGCTCTATCAAGAGCTTGTCACATTGTCCGATAGCTTTCGTACCCAGCCTCGCTTGCGTGAAGCACTTGATAACCCTATACTCCCGGTGAAGGAAAAGCATCAGCTGCTTTGTACCGCCGCCAGTGGCAATAAAGCCCCTAGTGACACCTTTACCCGGTTTATAAATCTAGTGTTGGAGCATCGTCGGGAAGGATACCTACAGTTTATGGCGCTTATGTATCTGGATTTGTACCGGAACCTGAAGCACATTGGTGTAGGAAAGCTCACGACAGCAGTCCCGGTGGACGAAGCTACCGGAGAGCGTATCCGTACTACTGCCGCACGTATCCTGCATGCCGAAATCGAATTGAATACGGTGGTGGACCCATCCATAGAAGGTGGTTTCATTTTCGATATCAATGATTATAGGTTGGATGCCAGTATTGCTACGCAATTGAAGCGAGTAAAACAACAATTTATTGATAAGAATAGGAGAATTGTATAATGTCTGAGAATATAAAAGTTAGCGAAGTATCGGATATATTGCGCAAGCAACTTGAAGGAATCGATGCCAACGTACAGCTCGACGAAATTGGTACGGTGTTGCAAGTTAGCGACGGTGTAGTGCGTATCTACGGACTGCGGAATGCCGAGGCCAATGAATTGCTGGAATTTGATAATGGTATCAAGGCCATCGTAATGAACCTTGAAGAGGATAATGTAGGTGCTGTGCTGTTAGGTCCGACCGATAAAATTAAAGAAGGCTTTACAGTAAAAAGAACCAAACTCATTGCTTCAATCCGTGTAGGTGAAGGAATGTTGGGACGTGTGATTGATCCGCTGGGAGAACCCCTAGACGGAAGAGGACTGATTGGAGGCGAACAATATGAAATGCCTTTGGAGCGTAAAGCACCCGGGGTAATCTACCGTCAGCCTGTGAATCAACCTTTGCAGACAGGACTCAAGGCAGTAGATGCCATGATCCCCATTGGTCGTGGACAGCGTGAGTTGATCATTGGTGACCGTCAGACCGGAAAGACTGCGATTGCGATTGATACGATTATCAATCAGCGTAGTAACTTCCTGGCAGGAGAACCCGTTTACTGTATTTATGTAGCCATTGGCCAGAAAGGATCTACAGTAGCTTCAATCGTAAACACACTTCGTGAGAACGGAGCCATGGATTATACGATTGTAGTAGCTGCAACAGCAGGTGATCCGGCTGCCTTGCAATATTATGCCCCGTTTGCCGGTGCTGCCATCGGTGAGTTCTTCCGCGATACCGGCCGTCACGCCCTCGTAGTTTATGATGACCTTTCCAAGCAGGCAGTAGCCTACCGTGAGGTATCCTTGATTCTACGTCGTCCGTCAGGCCGTGAAGCTTATCCGGGTGATATTTTCTACTTGCACTCCCGTCTGTTGGAACGTGCAGCTAAGATAATCAACCAGGAAGAAGTGGCTCGTGAGATGAACGATTTACCGGAAAGCTTGAAAGGTATCGTAAAAGGAGGAGGTTCTTTGACCGCTCTGCCTATCATCGAGACACAAGCCGGAGACGTTTCAGCGTATATCCCAACCAACGTAATTTCAATTACCGACGGACAGATATTCCTCGAAACCGACCTCTTCAACCAAGGAGTTCGTCCCGCAATCAATGTGGGTATATCAGTTTCGCGTGTGGGTGGTAACGCACAAGTGAAAGCTATGAAGAAAGTTGCCGGAACCCTGAAGATTGACCAAGCCCAATTCCGTGAATTGGAAGCATTCTCTAAGTTTAGCAGTGACATGGATGCTGTAACTGCCTTGACAATTGACAAGGGACGTAAGAACTCTCTCTTATTAGTACAAGGACAATACCAGCCAATGTCTGTAGAGCACCAAATTGCGACTCTATATTGCGGTACTCACGGTTTGCTGCGCGATGTTCCATTAGAGATGGTAGCAGACTTTGAGCGTAACTTCCTTGATGCGTTGCAACGGAATCACCAAGAAGATGTGTTGGATGTATTGAAGACCGGTGTGATCAACGATGATGTAGCTAAGATTATCGAAGAGACGGCCAGCATGATCTCAAAGCAATACGTATAATAATTTTGGATGATGGGCATTTGGGGCTTTCAAGCGTTAATCGTTCATCATTCATAACTTAAAATCAATTGTCATGGCTTCACTGAAAGAAGTAAAAACCAGAATAAATTCGGTAAAAAGTACCCGAAAAATCACTTCAGCAATGAAGATGGTGGCTTCTGCCAAATTACATAAGGCACAAGGAGCCATCGAAAACATGCTACCCTATCAGAAGAAGTTGAACAAGATACTTTCTAACTTCTTAAGTGCTGATCTATCGGTAGAATCTCCTTTTGTGAAAGAACGAGAAGTTAAGCGCGTAGCATTGTGGCTTTTTCTTCGAATACATCACTTTGTGGTGCTTACAATGCCAATGTCATAAAGAAGACCGTTCAGACTATCAATGAATACAGTTCGTTGGGTAAAGAGAACGTCTTAGTGTTCCCGATTGGTAAGAAAGTAGAAGAAGCTGTCAAACGTGCCGGATTTCAAGCACATGCAACTTACCAAAGCCTGGCTGACAAACCGACTTACCAGGAAGCATTTGCCTTGGCTCGTCGCTTGATGGATATGTATATATCCGAAGAGATAGACCGCGTAGAACTTATTTTCCATCACTTCAGGTCAATGGGCGTACAGACCTTGATTCATGAAACATATCTACCAATTGACCTCACAGCTACTGTTGATGAGATTGATCAGAAAGAGGTAGAACATGCGATCGTGAATGACTACATCATAGAGCCTAATGCCGAACAACTCATTGCCGATTTGATACCGACTGTGCTGAGCCAAAAGCTTTTCACGGCGGCAATCGACTCAAATGCTTCTGAACACGCTGCCCGAACCTTGGCTATGCAAGTAGCTACGGATAATGCGGATGAACTGATCGAAGATTTGACGAAGCAATATAATAAGTCACGCCAGCAAGCTATTACCAACGAATTACTGGATATTGTCG
The DNA here is from genome assembly GCF_000517545.1 of Bacteroides reticulotermitis JCM 10512. GTDB lineage: Bacteria > Bacteroidota > Bacteroidia > Bacteroidales > Bacteroidaceae > Bacteroides > Bacteroides reticulotermitis. The sequence continues at coordinate 136,650 of NZ_BAIV01000008.1, forward strand.
GTGGTTCGATGAAGTAAACTGATAGACGTAGATAACAACTACTCACTCTCCGGGTTGATACGCATTAACGTACGAATCCGGGGAGTTTGCTTTTCAGCTGTCAGACGACAGCACTAGGCCGTAAACAACTCACGCAAATTCTTTCGGATTTATACCTTCGGACGATTCAATTCACCGATTATTTGTTTGATACCCGCTTCCATCGAACGCGGAGAGTACCCCAACAGGCTTTGAGCCTTTTCAATGCTCATTCCGCTAAAGCGAGGGCGAGGGGTTGCCTCATTCATCTCGTCTGTTGTGACCGACTGAATCAGCGATTGATCAGCTCCCATCGATTGGGCAACCAGCAAAGCAACCTCCGCAATCGACAGACAGTCGTTGCCACAGATATGGAAGATTCCGTTTGCATTGCTTTCCACTAACAGCGATACCCCTTGAGATACATCTTCCACATGCGTGGGTGTACGCCACTGATCAGCCACTACCCGGATTTCTTTCCCTTCCTGCAGACGCTTTATTACCAGCTCCACAATGTTACCATGTTGTCCCGGTAAGGTCTTCCCATACACAATGGCCACCCGGACAATCGCATAATTGCTACAGATACCGGCTACCTTTTCTTCACCTTTCCATTTGGTAGATCCATAATAGTTAACCGGGGCAGGCGTGTGTGCTTCGGTATAGAGTTGCATAGCTTCCCCATCGAAAACGAAGTCAGTAGAAAGATGTATGAAACGACTGCCGTATGCTTCGCAGAGATGAGCCAACTGTTCTACGGCCGTAACATTCATTTGATAAGCTTCTTCCCGGTGCAGTTCGCAGTAGTCGGGTACGGATAAGGCGGAGTTATTGATAACGACATCCGGACGAATCGCTTCGAACAGCTGCCGGGTAGTTGCGAAGTCCCGTATATCCGTCTCAATGAAACGGTAATTGGCTGCATTCGCTGGCTGCACATCCGCATGTAGCGAACTTCCGGTTACTTTATATTTTGATTGCTGGGATAGATCATTCAGTATCTGCCGTCCGGTAAATCCATTGACACCGATTATCAAGATGTCTTTCATAAGGCTCTATTTTTAAACAAAGATAGTCAATTGAGTGGAGGGTTGAAACGTATGGGCAAAAAAAAAGGAGCAACGCCTTGCTCCAACCTTTGTTAACCTTAAATCTAATACTATGAAAAACACAGTACAAAGATACGGGCTTTTGCGACATTTGCAAACTATCCAAAGGGAAAAGTGTGTTTTATAACATAGATTAAGATTTGGAGTATCCAATTCTATCTATATTAAGGCTTCTTGCTCACTTAATTGATGTCGTATGCCGCGTTTGGGTTTCCTTTATTGGGCAAAAGCAACCGAGAACTACCTTTATGAAGCAAGTAAAAAGCTTTTTTGCAGCGGTTTGCGATAAACTCAAGCAAACTATTCTTATATTTGTTTTTTAGAAGAAACAAATTACATGAACGAGTATGAAAGCATTATTCATTGGAGGAACAGGTACTATTAGTACAGACGTCGTTGCGTTGGCCTTGGCAAGAGGGTGGGAGATAACTTTGCTAAACCGGGGAACGAAGAAGATGCCAGCAGGAGTGCGTAGCATCATTGCCGATATTCAGGATGAAAAAGCTGTTGCCGATGCGATAGCAGCCGATCATTTTGATGTTGTAGCCCAGTTCATCGGGTATACGGCCGCAGATGTAGAGAGAGACATCCGTCTGTTTCGTCAGAAGACCAAGCAATACATTTATATAAGTAGCGCCTCTGCTTACCAGAAGCCTTCGGCAGATCATCGAATCACAGAGAGCACCCCTTTGACAAATCCCTATTGGCAATACTCCCGGCACAAGATCGCGCTGAAGAGGTGCTTATGGAGGCTTATCGCATGGAAGGGTTCCCAGTTACCATCGTACGCCCGAGCCATACTTACAACGGGACGAAAGCACTCGTGAACCTGCATGGAAACAATGGAAACTGGCAGGTGCTTCAGCGTATACTGGATGGAAAGCCGGTAATCATTCCCGGTGACGGCTCCTCGCTGTGGACATTGACGCATTCCAAAGATTTTGCCAAGGGATACGTCGGGCTGATGGCCAATCCGCATGCAATTGGGCATGCTTTTCATATTACCAGTGATGAGAGTATGACGTGGAATCAGATTTACGAAGTCATCGCCGATGCATTGGGCAAACCTTTAAACGCTTTGTATGTTGCCTCTCAGTTCTTGGCCAGACATCAGGGGAAATATGATTTCATGGGCGAACTACTCGGTGATAAAGCGGTTACCGCAGTCTTCGATAATTCAAAGATTAAGCGGTTGGTGCCGGATTTTGTATGCCATGTCTCCATGGCCGACGGATTGAGACAGTCGGTGGAGTATATGTTGACCCACTCGGTAACGCAAACTCCGGACCTCGAGTTTGACGCGTGGTGCGATCGTATCGTCCGTTCCCAATTGGCGGCAGACCGTGCGATGAATCAGTAGGGGGCATGCCGCCCTTGCTGCACTTCAAAGCGAATACCAAAAGCACCGTTAGACGATTTCAGTTCAAAGGCTCCCCGGAAGTTGTTCCTTTCCCACGGCATAGCACTGCGGTTAGGCACTCTCCAACCCTTCTCGTCATAATCGCCGTAGGTATTAATTCGCATACCGTTCTTCAGTTTGAAGCTACCCATCTGCATAAACTGAGCCGATGAGTCAAATCCCCAGCTATACCCCGGACTGTAGAACCCGGAAGTAGAAAAGGCGTTTGAGAACCCCTGCGTATATATAGCATCGGTATTGAAGCGAAAGATCTGATTGTAATCTTTCGTCGCATTCGGCATATCCAATTTCAATTCGGGCAATTGGGGAGGCTTTACATTCATCAATCCCATGTCCAACAAGAAGCCGCCAATCTCTTTGATATTGACGTCGGGAGTCTGGCGAATGTTATCGGAAGGAATTTCAGACTGTGCATTCGCAAAGGTACTGGCAAGTACCAGCAAAAGGTATAGAAACAGTTTCTTCATCTTTGCAAAGGTTTGTTGCGTACAAATATAGAAATAAAAATGAGATAACCGGCTATAAACCACTCGATGTTCGAATGTAATTATAGAGAAAGACACTGTATGTCTCTAACGAATTAATACCCTTTCCGTAAGAATCACTTTTATATACGTATCCCTTCTCAATCACCTCTTTGCATGAAGATCACCAAACTCAGCGAATAAAGTGATAAATAGCCTATTTTAGCGCTTTTTTGAGATCGAATCCTTTTTAGTACGAAGCAATTTGCTAATTTTGTGGTTTGAAAACAAAACCCTACTAATTCTTTTTCTTTATGAAGTCAGACATCGAAATAGCACGCAGTGTAGAACTGAAAAAAATCAAAGAAGTAGCCCAGAGTATCGGGATGCCGTACGAGGAAATCGAGAACTATGGTCGGTATATCGCAAAAGTCCCCGAAGACCTGCTTGATGAAGAGAAGCTGAAAAAGAGTAAGCTTATATTAGTTACTGCTATTACAGCCACTAAAGCCGGAATCGGCAAAACGACCGTTTCCATCGGTTTGGCGTTGGGACTTAATAAAATCGGTAAAAAGGCCATTGTCGCTCTTCGTGAGCCTTCGCTTGGTCCCTGTTTCGGGATGAAAGGAGGAGCGGCCGGAGGCGGATATGCCCAAGTACTCCCCATGGAGAAAATCAACTTGCACTTTACCGGAGACTTCCATGCCATAACTTCCGCGCATAACATGATTGCCGCGCTGTTGGACAACTACCTGTATCAGAATCAGTCGAAAGGCTTTGGTTTGAAAGAAATATTATGGCGTCGGGTGATCGACGTAAACGACCGTTCATTGCGTAGCATTGTGGTCGGATTAGGTCCCAAGAGCAATGGAATCACGCAAGAATCCGGTTTCGACATCACGCCTGCATCGGAAATAATGGCAATCCTTTGTCTGTCTAAAGATAATGTAGACCTACGTCGACGCATCGAGAATATCCTTTTAGGCTTCACCTACGACGATAAGCCATTCACGGTGAAAGACCTCGGTGTGGCAGGAGCAATCACCGTGCTGTTGAAAGACGCCATCCATCCCAACCTTGTTCAGACTACCGAAAATACGCCGGCCTTTGTTCACGGAGGCCCGTTTGCCAATATTGCCCATGGATGTAATTCGATTCTGGCTACCAAGATGGCCATGACCTATGGAGATTATGTGGTAACGGAAGCCGGATTCGGTGCCGACCTCGGAGCGGAGAAATTCTATAACATCAAGTGTCGTAAGAGCGGCCTGCAACCTTGCCTGACTGTAATTGTTGCTACCGCACAAGGCTTGAAGATGCACGGAGGAGTTAGTCTCGACCGGATTGCCGAACCCAACATGGAGGGGTTGAGTGAAGGGCTTCGTAACCTCGATAAGCACATCCGCAACCTCCGTTCGTTCGGGCAGACCGTAATTGTTGCGTTCAACCGTTTCGCGACCGATACCGACGAAGAGATGGAGCTGCTACGCGAACACTGTGCGGAGTTAGGTGTAGGCTTTACCATCAACAGCGCCTTTGCCGAAGGAGGCGAAGGAGCCGTAGACATGGCTCGCCTGGTGGTAGATACCATCGAGAAGCAGCCGTCTAAACCTTTGCACTTCACTTATAAAGAAGAAGACAGCGTACAACAAAAGATCGAGAAAGTAGCTTCTCAGATTTATGGAGCCAGTGTGATTACGTATAGCAGTATAGCTCGTAACCGCATTAAACTCATCGAGAAGATGGGTATTACCCATTATCCGATTTGCATTGCCAAGACGCAGTATTCCTTCTCTGCCGATCCGAAGATTTACGGTGCGGTGGATAATTTTGAGTTCCACATCAAAGACATTGTGATCAATAACGGTGCTGAGATGATTGTTGCCATTGCCGGTGAGATACTCCGTATGCCGGGACTACCGAAAGATCCTCAAGCGTTGCATATCGATATTGTAGACGGAGAAATTGAAGGACTGAGTTAAAGAACATATCTTACAAGAATATAAGGTCTCTTTGAGATCTTTTTGATAGAAGGCTCTCTTATTTGTAAATTTTCCATTGCTGGAGGATGATTCAAATAAGGGAGCCTTTTATGTGTAATAACACGATATCATCTAGTCTATCATCAAACTCGCATACCTACTTATAGGTATTTTGCTGTTGAATAGTTGAAATGTAAACAATAAATTTCTGTAATTAAATAATGCTTGCTATTTTTGGCTAAATTTAATACTGATGAACATGGAAAAAAGGATCCAGAAACTTATGATTTGTTTGTTTAGCATCTGTTTATTTAGTGCATGTGATGAGGAAAATGAAGCATTTAAGGATTGTTTAATTGAAAACAGTGAGATAGAAGATACCTCAACAACGAGGTCTGTTAATAATGTAATCCGAGCTATTAAAGGAAATACAGAACCATTTGTTGGTACAAGGCAGACGTATAAAGTCGAATTAGATAGAGCTTTATCTATAAATACCAGAGTTCGTATAGTGCCTAGTAGCGATGCTATTTTGGTAGCTTATGGAAGTACATACTTGAGAGAACATACTATTACTATGCCAGTAAATACTAGTGACTTTCTTTTTGAAGTACTCATAAGAAAGCCAGCTGATTATGTGGATATATCAGTAGCTTCAGAATATGGTGGCGAGTTCTTTGTTGGCAGGAGTGATCGGATTACATGTAAAACTCCAGAAATCAAGATTGATGCCCCTACTTCAGTGTTACCAAACACGCAATTCGAGATATCGACCGATCATATTGTAGTTCCCAATTTGACTAAGGGATACGAATGGAGTCATACATCTTTCAGGAAAGCCGATGAATATTTATCAGGCTCTAAAATAAAGGTCATATTACAATCTCCAACTAAGACAGGAGATTACAGCCTGGGTGTTAAAACCTATGGCAAATATAATCATAATGGGAATGTATTCTCCATTGGAGAGGTCAATATTCCCATTAAAGTACTTGGCCTTCCGTATAATATAGAGTTTTTCAAGCCGCGAATACCTTTTCCTTTGCAAAAAACGGAAGTGATAGAAATTCAAGTAGATGAGAAAGGAAAGCAATATTATGATCGATATGAATGGAAAATTCCAGGAGGATGTGTAGCTACATTTACTGATTTATCAAAACGTTCAAAGGCAAGAGTGAAAATATCTCAAACTGGAAGTTATCGATTAGAAGCAAGAGGAGTTATCATTATTGGCGGTAAGACCTATTATTCAAATTGGAAAGCTATTGATTTTGATGTGCATCTTCCACCTTGTACGATAGAGTATAAAGTTTCTAAAGTTAAATACCTAAAGTTTGATGAAGAGGTAAATGTGGAGTCTGGAGTTCTAGGAGGTGAATTTCCTGGTTATTTTACGCCTACTGATGTGCCTCATAAACAGTTTTTGATAGGCACAGATCCTCAAAACCACAATATCCACTACTATTATTTGATTAGTGGATTAGAATCAGACCTTATTGTTTCAGACCCAACAGGAGCCTGTTCATTGATTAATTACTATCCAGGGGCAGGTATACCTGTAGAAACTATAAGTGTTCATTATGAATGATAGATTGGCATTACGTATATGAGAATGATTGCATAGGCGGCTAAAGCTTAGAAGCGACCAATCTATTTGTAAATATCTGCATATAGTTACCTCGTGAAGAGAGATGGATGCCCATCTTTGCGGGTGAATACCAACATATACCTATTCTTTGGTATACTTGGTAGATATATACCTATTTTGAGGTATTGACGGCTAGTGGCCAATATACGTAACTTTGCCCCGGTAAAATTAATTAGATGAAAAGCAAGGTTGCGTATATTTTTTTTGGTTTTTATTGAGTAGTTCTCTTCCGGTTGTCGCTCAGCAAATAGTTTCTTTAAGTGGTCAAGTAAGAGATGAACAAACGAAAGAGGCTCTAGCCTTTGCTACCATACAACTTATTGATAATGACAAAGTAAAGTATGCCGCCATTACCGATGTTAACGGAAAGTATCATTTTTCCGAAATCATTCCCGGAGAATATCGGATTGTAATTTCCTATCTAGGATACGATAAAACGGATCAAAAGCTCTCCATCACTCAAAAACTTACCCGGCCTTTCTTTCTTAAATCCTCTTCCACCTCTCTCAATGAGGTTGTAGTCACAGCTTCCGAATCCAAAGGCATCACGAGTGCTTCGAAGATAGACCGGACAGCCATGCAACATTTGCAGCCCACCAGTTTTACAGACCTATTGGAACTACTCCCCGGAGGAAAGACAACCGACCCGAATATGGGGAAGTCGAATCTCATCCGGATACGCGAAGCCGGTAGCACAAGCGAAGCCATAGCCTCGTTAGGCGTTGGTTTTGTGGTAGACGGGATGCCGATTAATACCGATGCCAACCTGCAATACATACCTGGAACCACCAAAGGAGACGGCAAAGAATCCGTTTCCAAGGGAGTAGATATGCGCGCCATTTCCACCGATAACATCGAAAGCGTGGAAATCGTCCGCGGTATTCCGTCTGTGTCCTATGGGAATCTGACCGGTGGGTTGGTGGTTATCAAACGCAAGAATACAGAGACTCCATTTTCCGCACGTTTCAAAGCCGATCAGGTTAGCAAACTTATCTCAATCGGAAAAGGTATCAAACTCACTCATAGCGGCAACGACATTCTGAATGCCGATTTGAACTACCTTGATTCCAAAGTAGATCCGCGCGACAGCCGTGAGAACTACAAACGACTCACAGCGTCATTACGTTGGAATGCTGTTCGCCAAATGCAACAGGGAGGTATGGAGTGGAATGCCAGCGTAGACTATACAGGCTCTTTTGATAATGTGAAACGCGATAAAGATATCACCATCAAAGAAGACAAGTATAAGTCTTCATACGATCAGTACCGTTTGAATGGTGGATGGCAGTGGAAACCCGATCAATCCTTTATAAAAGCGGTGCGTGCAGAAGCCTCCTTATCGCAATCATTCGATCGCATCGAAGAGGTCAAGTCCGTTGCCATAGATCGCCCGATGGGCATTCCCAATAGTTTGGAAGAAGGAGAGAGAGATGGGCTTTACCTACCCTATAGCTACATCGCCAATATGGTTGTAGATGGCAAACCGCTTTACGCCCGCGTGAAGCTGTCCGGTGATTTTGGTTTCAAGTGGGGGCAGAGCACTCACGCCATAAAGGCCGGTGTTGAATGGAACTATGATAAGAATCTAGGAGACGGACGTGTTTACGATCTTACCCGTCCACTGAATCCGGCAACCACAAGCCGCCCCCGGAAATATAGTGATATTCCGGCCGGAGAGAGACTCTCTTTCTATCTAGAAGAGGGAATCAAACTGCCTGTTGGTGCGCATCGTTTCCAATTAGTAGCCGGAGTTATCGGAACAAGCATGCTAAATCTGTCCGAGCAGTTCAGCATGAAAGGCAAGGTATATATCGATCCCCGTTTTAATTTTCAATGGCAATTACCCGCTTTAGGGGCTAATGAAGACTGGGATATGGAGATTTCCGCTGGGATAGGTTGGCTGTCGAAAATGCCTACACTGGCGCAGATGTACCCCGATATGAAGTATATCGACATTGTACAGCTGAACTATTACCATACCGATCCCGATCTTCGTCGCATCAACGTGATGACCTATAAATGGGACAATACGAACTTTGCACTCGAACCCGCACGTAACCGGAAATGGGAAGTACGTTGGTCGCTATCTCATAAAGGTAACAACTTCTCGGTGACCTACTTTGAAGAAAAGATGAATAATGCTTTTCGGGATATGTCCTACTACCGCACCTTGAATTATAAGAAGTACGAAGCAGACATGAGCTATACACCCGACACTTTGATCAATACCTATACAAAGGTTGGCAACGGAACCCGTGTCCGTAAGCAAGGAGTCGAGTTTCAATTCTCTTCCAAACGTATTGATCTCCTGAAAACCAAAATAACCGTGAACGGAGCTTGGTTCCGTACGATATATAGTACGCGTGATCCTCAATATAAAGAATCCTCCATCCTGCTTAATGGCGAGCAGTTGAAATATGTGGGACTCTATGATTGGGAAGACGGTACCGAACAGCAACGTTTCAACACCCGTTTCATGTTCGATACATACCTCCCCAAGTTAGGTTTGATATTCTCTACCACGGCCGAGTGTACCTGGTTTACCAATAGCCGTAACTTGTGGAACGACGGAGTCCCGGTCAGTTACGTCAACAAGCGCGGCATCATATCTGAATTCACAGCCGCAGATGCTACGGATATGCAGTTGCAACATCTGATAAACCGATACTCATCGACCTACTTTAATAAAGAAACTGTTCCTTTTGCTATGGACATAAACCTCAAAGCAACCAAGAAGATTGGCAAGTATATGGACGTATCTTTATTTGTGAATCGAATCTTGAATGTTTATCCCGAGTATACACGTAATGATCAGTTGATACGCCGTACGTCCTCCCCGTATTTCGGTATGGAGGCCAATTTGACCTTTTGAAAGTAAGATAATAGTATTTAATTAAAAAATAGAATGAAGATGAGAAATGTGAGTTTACTGTTGCTGTTAGGTGGTATGCTACTATTTACGACAGCATGTAGCGATGATAATGGAGTCAGCCAAACAGAGGTTGCCCTCAAACTGACGTCACAGAATGTTGAGAACCTAAAAGTAGAAAGTGGTAATTATACATTTTCCAACGTAAGCACCGGACTGGAAAACACCGTAGCTTATGGCAGCCAGAACCCACTAATGCCCGATGGTTTGTATAACGTAACCTTTATCGGTAAAGGCTCATACTCTTATACAGAAAAAGTGATAGACGAGATCATCACCAATGAAGATAAGACAAAAGATACCACCTATATCGAGACCGTGAAGGTGATTGAGAATGCTACTATACAAGGTACAAAGCAAAATGTATCTGTACAGAAAGGGCTCTTGAACCTTGATCTTGCTGTATATGTGAGTGGAGATACCGCTGAAAAAGATTTTGTAATAGCCGAAGTATTCGGTACAGGAACATATAATACGGTTGCTGCTAAAGCTTATAACGGCGATCAATACTTCCGCATCTATAACAACTCTTCCGAAGTGAAGTATGCCGATGGCTTAGTTTTGTTGCAGTCCTACTTTAAGACAAGCTCCAAATTCGACTATTCACCGGACATCATGAATGAAGCAATGACAGTAGATGTGGTAGCTATGGTTCCCGGTACTGGGAAAGATTATCCCGTAAAACCCGGAGAATCGATCATCATCTGTGACAACGCACTGAATCATAAAGAAGCGAATGCTAATTCTGCCGATTTGAGTAAAGCCGATTTTGAATGGTTTACCAATAGCACCAGTGCAGCGGCTCCTGATGTTGACAACCCGGAGGTTCCTAATCTGAATATGCTTTACAACTATACCAAAACAATTTGGGTTCTAGCTAAACAAGGTAATACAGCATTTGCCATCGGACGCTTGCCGGCCAATGTGTCGCCAGAAGCTTACTTAACAGCTTACACTTATGAAGTCTCTTGGGTAAATTCGGGTAATACGCTAAAGCAGACGAGATATAAGTTCCCCAATACATGGATTCTCGACGCAGTGAATTTAGGCCCAAAGAATGGTTTTGTATGGAATGTAACTTCGGCTTCATTGGATCTGGGACACACGTACTACGGTGTCAACGCTACCGTTGCCGAGAACTATAGCAAAGCAGTGGTACGTAAAGTCGCCTATACAACAGAAGATGGCCGTGAAGTATTGCAAGATACCAACAACTCTTCCGTAGACTTTACTCCTTCAGCTACTCCCTCTTTGCTTAAATAAATAAGATCGAATGAAGTTACGTATTCTTTTGGCAATTCTGTTAGGTATATTATTCCCCCCTGTTCTACAGGCGGGGAATGTAGCGGTAGACTCTCTTTCAATCGAACAGAGGCTACTGTTACATCATAATCCCCTCACTACTTTTCGGAGTCAGCTATGGGCAAATCCCGCGATGCATTATTACATCCGCGATTTTAGTCTGACATCGGTAAGCTTGAATGGACAGTATGAACGTCGGGGTGATGCCGCGGTGGTTCAGGAAGGCAATGGAAGTAAGAACTTCAGTTTTCAAGCGACCTCCTTCCTCAAACTAACCGATCGGGATCGCGTCTTTGGCGAAGTATCCTATACCAACGGTCGTCAGGAGAATGTAGTATGGAATGAGAATACCGATTTTGAACTGCTCTATCCTTATGTAACCGGCGATTCCATCGGTGGATTTATGAAAGGAGAAGAGTATAAGTTTTTGGGAGGATATGCTCACTCGGTTGGAGTGTGGACCATCGGAGCACAACTCAGTTACCGGGCTTCAATCAACTACCGCGATCAGGATCCTCGTCCTCGGAATGTTGTTTCCGATTTGGAGGCAAGTCTGGGTGTGGCGCGTGAGTTAAATCAGTATTATACACTTGGCGTGTCGCTGACAGGCCGGAAGTATAACCAACGAAGCGATATCAAGTTCCTTGCCGAAAAAGGAGCAACCTCGGTTTATCAGATGCTCGGCTTTGGCATCGACTATGTGCGTTTTGCCGGTACACAACTCTCGTCCAATTACACCGGTGGAGGAGTTGGAGCAAGCATAGACCTGCTTCCCCGTCGGGGATATGGACTCTCAGCGTCGGTCGGTTTCGATTATTTCCATTTTACTAAAGAGCTAACGAGCATTAACTATGCTCCGCTCACAGAGATAGCCAATAAAGAGTTCAAGGTGGAAATAGCCTGGACCTCAGCTAAGGCCGGAACGTGGGAATATGGAGCCAAACTAAATTCCGAAATCGCCCTGCGCGAAGGAACCGAAAACATCTTCGGAGATCCTACCGGGAATGTATATCCCATTCTTACGAGTGTGAATCAATATAAGAATACCACCACCCAAGTCCGCTTAACCGGAATTGTGGGGCAACCCAACCTCCGGTGGGGATGGACTTTATTGCCGACCGTGGGCTATAGCCAGATCAAACCGGAGTATAAAGGTGCCAGTCGTTTGATGGAAATATCCGCGATCAATGCGGGACTAAAGCTGCAATCGACTCGCAGAGTGAATAAACTCTTGCTGACCGCAGGAGCGGAGGGAGGATATACCTCAAACTTGAAATCGGAGTATTCCCTGCCGGGCTTGGACCGTACAAAGTCCGTTGGCCAGGCGGTGATGTCTAATATCGAATACCTTAGCGACGATCATGCGTCTGTCGGCCTTTCCTTGCGAGGAGATTACACCCTTTCGCCCAAGTATGCGCTTTTCGCTTCCGGGCGTTGGTTGCATCAGGCATATAAGACATGCGGCGCTACCAATTTTGGAGAAGTATCACTGGGGTTTGTCTTCTGACACTTTCCAGTGTTTTATAAATAATACCAAGCATAACTAATTAATAAACAAGAAAACAAGTAAAGATGAAAACAACAAGAATGACAATCGCCGCGGCAATCGTGGCACTGGCTTTCACCGCAACATCATGCGGAAACAAGGCGAAAACGAATGCAGGCGAAGCCGCTTCAACCGAACAAGTGGCAAGTAACGTTTTAGAGATCGATTCTCTGCTCGCCAATGCTGAAAACCTGGCTGGGAAAGAGGTGACCATCGAAGGCGTGTGCACACATACCTGCAAACATGGTGCTAAGAAGATCTTCCTGATGGGAAGCGATGATACGCAGACAATTCGTGTGGAAGCGGGTGCACTGGCGCATTCGATGCCAAATGTGTGAACGCTATCGTACGTGTGACCGGAACCCTGAACGAGCAACGCATCGACGAAGCGTACTTGCAGAACTGGGAAGCACAACTCAAAGCGAAAGCGAACGAGAAACATGGCGAGGGTGAAGCCGGATGCTCTACCGAGAAGAAAGCACGTGGCGAAACTGCTAACACACCTGCCGACCGGATCGCTGATTTCCGTGCCAAAATTGCCGATCGTAAAGCCAAATCAGGAAAAGAGTATCTATCTTTCTACTTTGTAGAAGCTACTTCCTATGAAGTTCAAGAGTAGCGACTTGCGTAAATGGAGCCGGATTATCCACCGGGATTTATCATTCTTCTTTTCCGGTATGGTGTTGATTTACGCCATTTCCGGCATCGTGATGAATCACCGGGATACGATCAACCCGAACTTCTCCATCGAACGCAAAACGTATAAAATAGCGGAAACGTTACCCGGAAAGTCGGAGATGACTAAAGAAAAGGTGCTGGCTTTGCTGGCACCTTTCGGTGAAGAAGAACACTATACGAAGCATTATTTCCCGCAAACGGATGTGATGAAGGTATTCCTCAAGGGAGGATCGAATCTGGTGGTCGATGTACGCACCGGAGACGCTGTGTACGAATCGCTCACCCGTCGCCCGTTGATAGGAGCCATGACGCGCCTGCATTATAATCCCGGTCAGTGGTGGACGTATTTCGCAGATATTTTTGCGGTTGGGCTCATCATCATCACCGTTTCGGGCATCGTGATGCTGAAAGGCAAGAAAGGACTCATCGGCAGAGGAGGTGTGGAACTGGTAGCCGGAATCGTTATCCCGCTTATTTTTCTCTTTTTCTTTTAACTATTGTAATTCATTCAAACTATGGAATCAATTATAGAATGTAAAAACCTGACGCACTATTACGGCAAACGGTTAATTTACGAGAACCTCAGTTTCAACGTGCCCAAAGGGCGCATCCTCGGTCTGCTTGGCAAGAATGGTACAGGCAAAACTACTACCATCAACATCCTGAGTGGGTATCTTAAACCCCGTTCAGGCGAATGTCGCATCTTCGGACAGGAGATACAAACCATGGACCCCGCACTGCGCCGCAACATCGGACTGCTGATCGAGGGCCATGTACAGTATCAGTTCATGAGTATCACACAGATCGAAAAGTTTTATTCGGCTTTCTATCCGGGGCAGTGGAGAAAGGAAGCCTATTACGACTTGATGAACAGACTCAAAGTCGCTCCCGGGCAACGCATCTCACGCATGTCGTGCGGACAACGGTCGCAGGTGGCACTCGGACTCATCCTGGCGCAAAACCCCGAGCTGTTGGTGCTCGACGACTTCTCGTTGGGACTCGACCCCGGCTACCGCCGTCTGTTTGTGGACTACCTCCGCGACTATGCCCGTTCGGAGAATAAAACGGTGTTTCTCACCTCGCACATCATTCAGGACATGGAACGCCTGATCGATGACTGCATCATGATGGATTATGGCAAGATACTCATTCAGCAACCCATAGACGAGCTGTTGAACAACGTACGCCGCTATACCTGCACCGTTCCCGAGGCTACGAGCTTCTGCCGACCAAAGGATTCTACCATCCCTCTACGCTGCGCAATACGTTGGAGCTATTCTCCTTCCTTGCTCCGCAACAAGTGGAAGAGCAGCTCAAAGCCGTGGCAGCGCCTTTTAGCGATCTGCATAGTGAAAAAGTCAATCTGGAAGACGCCTTCATAGGCCTGACCGGAAAATATTAATGCTTAATTCAAACGAAAGTGAACGCTATATTTTATAAAGAATGGATAAAGACGCGATGGTATTTCCTCCTGGCCGTTCTCACGACACTAGGATTTGCCGGCTATTGCATGCTCCGCATCAATCGGGTCATCGAACTTAAAGGAGCCGAACATATCTGGGAAGTGATGCTGCAACGCGATGCCATTTTTATCGATCTTTTGCAGTATGTTCCCCTGTTGGTGGGTATCTTAATGGCTATTGTGCAATTTGTACCGGAGATGCAACGCAAATCGCTGAAACTGACTCTTCACCTTCCTTACCCGGAATTGAAGATGGTGATGACCATGCTCTTCTCCGGATTGGTTTTGCTCGTGCTTTGTTTCGCTTCCAACTTCCTGTTGATGGGTATCTACATGAGTGGAGTCTTTGCTCCGGAACTAATCAGCCATGTGTTGCTTACCGGACTGACTTGGTATCTGGCAGGCATCGCGGGTTATTTGTTGGTCGCTTGGATCTGTCTCGAACCGGCCTGGAAACGTCGGGTACTCAATCTGGTGATAACCGTGTTGCTGCTGCGTGTGTTTTTCCTATCGCCTACACCGGAAGCTTACGTTAAGTTTCTGCCATGGCTGGCTGTTTATACCCTGCTGACCGCCTCTTTCTCGTGGCTGTCCATCCTGCGTTTCAAGGCAGGTAAGCAAGACTAGGGAATGTTGAACTTTGAAATATAAAAGTAGAAAGATGAAACGTTTTAGTACTATATTACTGTACGCCACCATTGCTTTCCTATTGGTATGGCAATTGCTTGGTGCTACAATTTCTTTGCAACCAAATCCGATAAAAGTCCGTTTACACTGTATAGCGGTGTGATCGGAGACTTTGCCCTCATGGTACCGCAAGAAGGAAAGGGGATGATCCGCCAGGATCTTTCCGGCCATGTTTACACCCAGGCCGAGTTCGATAGCATTCTGCCCATGTTCTACGCCCGTCAGCTGATGGCCGACGAACGCTTCCCTGATACCATTCAGGGAGTGGCGGTAACGCCTAAAATGGCGCAGGTGGAGAGTTTCACGTTCCGCAGCGTACCTTCGGACATCAACGCTCCCAAGGTAGCTCTATACGCTCTGATGGAATCGATGTCCGGACGAGTTGACCTGAAAATGCCGGACGATGTATTCCGCATCACCAAGCAGGGGATCGAGTTTGTTGACATTGCCGCCAATCAGGTAAACGCGGAAAAGAGTCAGCTCTTTACCGAAGCCATGCTGAAGAAAGGCTTTACATTCCCCGCACTCGAAGTGGCCGGCAACCCGACCGTGAAGAAAGAGTACGATGAAGGTTATTTGCTGCTCGATGCCAACCACCGCCTTTTCCATCTCAAGCAATTGAAAAGCCGTCCGTATGTACGCGCGGTCGAACTGCCCGAAGGACTTGAGCTGAAGCATCTCTACGTGACTGAGTTCCGGAATAAAAAGACATTGGCTTTCATGACCGACGTCAACAATGCCTTTTACGTGCTTAACAGCCGCTCGTATGAAGTGGTGAAAGTAGGAGTGCCGGCATTCAATCCGGAAAAGGATGCGATTACGATTATCGGAAATATGTTCGATTGGACCATTCGGATCAACTCCGCACATTCCGACAATTATTATGCGGTGAAAGCCGATGATTACTCGTTGATCAAATCGCTGGAACGCCCTGCTACCGAGCATTCATTACCCGGACTTAATTTTACTTCCTACGAAGATAAATACGTACTTCCCCGTTTCTAACGGCGCAGTATTTACGGGCAAATAAAAAAAATCCCCCTCATTTTTACCTGCAACGGGAATAGTGAGGGGGATGGCTATATATAAGTCTGACTAGTTTCTTGAAGTATTGGGAGACATCCACTGTCATAAACCTAAACAAAGCATTACGTAGAAAGTTCACGCTATTGTGTTAATAAAACGAAACCGACCTTTCTCACGAAAGATCGGTTCCTCTAAACTTAAAATCTTTCGCTTTACGAACTTAATAGCGAAATGGAATATCTTAATATCCTTAATTGTCTGCGAAAAGAGGGTATCCTTTCATCGTTTCGTTCACACGAGCGCGAACCTTTGCGATAACCGCTTCATTTTCGATATTCGACAATACAGTTTCAATCATTTCGGCAATTTCCAACATCAGGTCCTCTTTCGCACCACGCGTTGTGATGGCGGGAGTACCCAAGCGGATACCGGAAGTTTGGAAAGCCGAGCGGCTATCAAACGGAACCATATTTTTGTTTACCGTAATATCAGCTTCACCCAACACCTTTTCAGCTACCTTACCTGTCAGTTCAGGATATTTGCTGCGTAAGTCAACCAGCATCGAGTGGTTGTCTGTACCACCGGAAACGATGGTGAAGCCACGTTCGATCAATGCTTGTGCCAGTACGGCCGCATTTTTCTGCACCTGTTTGGCATAGGCCTTATATTCGGGTTGCAGGATTTCAGCAAAAGACACCGCTTTGGCAGCGATCACGTGTTCCAACGGTCCGCCTTGCACACCGGGGAATACAGCTGAATCGAGCAACTGAGACATCATTCTGATTTCTCCCTTCGGAGTTGTTTTGCCCCATGGATTCGGGAAATCTTTACCTATCAAGATTACGCCACCACGAGGTCCACGAAGAGTTTTGTGTGTAGTCGAAGTTACGATATGCGCATACTTCACTGGGTTCTCCAACAATCCGGCAGCGATCAGTCCGGCAGGGTGAGCCATGTCGATCAGCAGGATAGCACCCACTTTGTCGGCAATTTCGCGCATCCGTTTGTAATCCCATTCGCGAGAGTAAGCAGAGCCACCACCGATAATCATTTTCGGTTTCTCGCGTAAAGCGATTTCCTCCATCTGATCATAATCAACGCGTCCCGTTTCCTTGTCCAGGTTGTATTCGCAAGGCGTATAGATCAAGCCGGAAGTGTTTACCATCGAACCGTGTGACAAGTGTCCGCCGTGCGAAAGGTTAAGTCCCATGAACTTATCGCCCGGGTTCAGTACAGCCAGGAATACAGCGGCATTAGCCTGTGCACCTGAGTGTGGTTGAACGTTTGCCCATTCGGCCCCGAAAATTTCTTTCAGGCGATCGATAGCGAGTTGTTCGCTTTGGTCTACCACTTCGCAACCGCCGTAATATCTTTTACCCGGATACCCTTCGGCGTATTTGTTGGTCAGGCAAGAACCCATGGCTTGCATGACTTGGTCACTCACAAAGTTTTCGGATGCAATCAGCTCGATACCTTTCAGCTGACGTTGATGCTCTTTTTCGATGATTTCGAAAATTAAGTCGTCTCTTTTCATTCTCTTTATATATAAATAAGATTAAGTTTTCTACTTCGACATACCTATTAAGCGCACAAATTTAATGAAAATAAATGAAGAACAAGCTGAGAGCGGAAGAAAACTAAGCAAAAGATTAAAAAAGATCATTCTTTAGTCCGTCTTCCAGTTTGCTCATCCAAGTGTCGAACCGCGAACATTTGGCACGTATCCCTTTCGACAATGGATACCACCCTTTTCATACGCTTTTAGTTTAAAGGTTGTCCACCTATTATATTCTTTTCCCAGATTTCTCCCAAACTATAATCTTCCAGCCAACGGCTTAGCGACTCAGTATCTTGCCGCTGAAACACGGCAGCGTTATCTTTCCGATCGACCACTAGGATATCTTCCGGCCTGAAATTGTCTACCAAATTCACCGATTGAGTCGAGATGATGATCTGAGATTTTTCCGACGCCTGAATGATTAAATCAGATAGTTTCCGGATTGCTATCGGATGCAGTCCCAGCTCCGGTTCGTCGATAATGATCGTTTGGGGCGGTGTGGGTTGCAACAGCAATGTGACAAGGCAAATAAAGCGGAGTGTACCGTCCGACAGTTGATAGGCGTTGAAATAGTTGTCACGAGCCCCTTTTTGCTTCCATTCCAGTTGGATAACCTCTTCATTTAGCCGATTGGGTGCGAGGTTGAACCCTGCAAAGAACGGAGAAACCGAAGCGACCGTTCTTTCGATACGAGCGAAATGTTTCGGGTACTTCTCCTTGAGGTAATACAAAAAAGCGGCTAGGTTAGCCCCATTGCTTCTCAAGCTTACGTTATCGTTGATGTTGCAGTTGCCTTTCATCGGCGAACGATCGCCTGTGTCATGCAGGTGATACACATCTAAATCGCTCAGAATCCGACTGATATAATAGGTCTGAACCTTGTTTGTCGCCTTAAAACTGGACTCTTTCTGGTTCGTATCATACAGATGCATATCGAATTGACTCGAATTAAAGAGTGATGTTTCAATATGTTCGATGAATAAAGTATCGTGTGCTTCTTTCAGTACCACGATGAATCGGTTGTGCTCGTTCCTATTCCGCTCGGCAAAGAATAGATCGAAAGAGATGCTGTCCGTCTCTTTCTTGCCCATATATAACAAGCGGCCGGCTCCTCCCTCGGCGAGTACATAGTTTTGCAGATTCTGCTCGTACAGATTTCGTATAAACGTGAAGCTAGCGATGAAGTTACTCTTTCCAATACCATTGCCACCAATCATTATATTGATCGGAGCTAGGTCTACTACCTGATCCTTGATCGACTTAAATCCTTTAATGCCTAGTTTCGTTATCATCAATCCTTAGGTTTAGATGAATACTACACACAAAAATAAGCTATTAATCCGAGAAAAGCAACCTTTCTCTCTGGAAAAGACGCACTTAGAAAATCACCCCGAGCGAGAAACTCAGCGCGCTGTCGCGACGACGAAAGGTGATGTCGCTCACCCCGGTAGTCGTGCTGTTGTAAGTCACTGATTTCGAGATGTTGAACAGATCCTGTTCGTAGCGGAAGTCGAAGAAGATACGGGAGATGTTGACCCCTACACCAACCACAATGCTGGCGTTGAGCGGATGGATATTCTCGCGGATTCCTTCCTGGTCGAAGTTCTTGAACGTAATCTCGTTCTTCCGTCCCCAGAGATAGCGGAATTTAGGGCCACCGAATATAGACATACCGTACGGGCCCTGTTTCACCACGTTGTAGCCGTAGAGTACCGGGAAATCAATGCTGTGCAGCACCGATGTCACCGAGGCGTAATCGGGTTCGATATCGGGGTGTTGAGCGCCGAGTTTGTCGAAGCTGATGTCGCATTTGCTCACGTTGTACGATACTTCCGGTTGAATGAAGTGCTTCTTCATATTGATACGCATGAAGAACGCACCGAAGTACCCTATTTTATAGTTATTCTGCACCTCGTTGATGGTGACGTCCTGTATTTTGAGTTCGGATACGATAAACATAGAGGAGTTAAATCCTGTCTTCACACCGAAGTTAACCGGCCGGTGATTGGGACGATCCACTTTGTCGTACAGCTTGTCTTTACCCCAAGCTGAAAGAGTGATAGCCAGTAGTATAATTAGCAACAGTTTCCGTCTCATGGCAGTCATTCTATACGTTTTTTTTCCTTGCGTTTCTTCTCTACACTCCAGCCGAATTTTCCGATCTTCTCGCCCAGTTCGTAATAGCCGCCATGTACATAAACCAACGGATTAGCTTCCGCCAGCTCGAACTTGCCCGTTTTCGGATTCAGGTGGCGTTCGTCGGCGCGGACATTCACCACATCGGCTATGAACATATCATGCGAGCCCAGCGAAACGATCTCCTTCACCCGGCATTCGATGCAAAGAGGCGCCTCTTCGATGAGTGGGGCACGCACCACGGAACAAGGGCCGGGCGTGAGCTTCATCTCTTCGAATTTGTGATACTTCTTCCCCGACCGTACCCCGCACCAATCGGTGGCGAAGGCCATGTCGGAGGTAGTCAGGTTGATCACAAACTCCATATTCTTCTTGATAATGTCATAAGAGTGTCTTTCCGGGCGTACGGATATGTAACACATGGGCGGATTGGTGCAGATAGTGCCTGTCCACGCCACCGTGATGATGTTGTATTCGTCTTTCTCACTACCGCAGCTCACCAATACGGCGGGCAGCGGATAAATCATGGTTCCCGGTTTCCAGTCTTGTTTCATTTTCTGTTTTCTCAATTCCTCTGTTTACATACTACCTTAGAGAATGGTCAAGTCTTCTCTGTTCAGTTCTTTTTCGCAATAATGGCATCGTACCACACAGTTATCCTTGTCTATCACGTGGAATAGGGTCGGCATGGGTTCGTTGTTGGTGATGCACTTGGGATTGGCGCATTTCACGATCGCGTACAAATTGTCCGGCATCTGCACCTCCTTCTTTTCCACCACCTCGTAGTCACGGATGATGTTAAGCTTCACGTGCGGAGCCACTACGGAGATACGGTTGATCTCCTCGTCGCCGAAGAATTTGTCGGTAATCTTAATAATTCCCTTCTTTCCAAGCTTTTTACTGTCGAGGTTGAACCCGATAGTAATGTTGGTGCTCATATTCTCCACCCGTAAGAGCTGTACGACTTGAAACAGCTTTTCCGAAGGGATATGGTCAATCACTGTCCCGTTTTTGAGGGCAGCTACTTGCAGTTCTTCTTTATTCTGGCTCATATCGTTTCGTTTTTAATATCCTCTAAAGTGATGCCTAATACGTCGCAAAGGATGGCTTCGCGAGCATACAGCCCGTTTTGTGCCTGCTGAAAATAGTAGGCTTTGGGGTTGTTGTCTACGTCATACGCTATTTCGTTCACGCGGGGTAGCGGGTGCAGGATGCGTAAGTTGTCGCGCGTATTCTCCAGCATTTTATTGCGCAGGATGTACACGTTCTTCACCCGTTCATACTCCATCAGATCGGTGAAGCGTTCGCGTTGCACGCGGGTCATATAGAGGATGTCGGCATCGGCAATAACCTCCTCGGTGAAGTCGGTATGCTCGGTGTATCTGATCCCGTATTCCCGGCAATACAGCTTGTATTCCTCCGGCATTTTCAACTCCTCGGGGGCGATGAAATGGAAGGTCGGGTTGAAGTGGCGCATGGCCATCAACAGCGAGTGTACGGTGCGTCCGTACTTCAAGTCACCTACCAGATAAATGTTGAGATTCTCCAAGGTACCCTGCGTCTTGTAGATCGAGTAGAGGTCGAGCATCGTTTGCGAGGGGTGTTGGTTGGCTCCGTCTCCTGCGTTCACCACAGGCACGGGGGCTACTTCACCGGCGTAGCGAGCGGCGCCTTCGAGGTAGTGTCTCATTACAATAATGTCGGCGTAACTGCTCACCATCATGATGGTGTCTTTCAGCGTTTCTCCTTTCGACGAGCTGGTCACTTTGGGATCGGTAAATCCGATAACACGCGCTCCAAGGCGGTTGGCGGCGGTTTCAAAACTCAGACGGGTGCGGGTGGAAGGTTCAAAGAACAAAGTAGCGACGACTTTGTCATGCAATAACCGGCGGTTAGGGTTCATTTCAAACTGTTTCGCCATTTCGATCATGTAGAGTATTTTCTCTTTCGAATGTTCGGCAATGGTTACTAAACTTCTGTTTTCCATTTTGTTATCATTTATATGGGTAGACCTAGTTTTACCGGAGTGTAAAGGTACGAAGAAATTGTGAGAAACCGGCAAAGAAAAAGATAAATAATTATCGAAGAGAGTGGGTAAATGGATGGTTTGGAAGCGGGAATCCGTTGTTTGACAGGGAAGTGGGACGGATAGAAAGAGCGATGTTGGCCGGACGCGGAGGTAGGGAATGAATGAATGTTAGCGGGTGCATCCGGAACTCAACGTGCTTTTTCCGGCATATATGCTGTGCGAATGGGGGATAATAGAAAATAAACCGGGGCTGTAGTAGTCTTTATACCGATTTAAACGGTGTAGAAGCGGGGAGGGGCACGGGTGATCCTATGCGGTATGGATTGGAGATAAAAGTTGGCTGCCATTCAGTATGGATAAAAGATGAAAAAGAGTGCTGATTTAGTAGTGTTAAATAGGTGAATATGAGTGTTTATTCGGGATGATTGCCAAGTGAAAAACGGACAATTCCGAAGGGATATAAAGCCGATTTCCTTCGATGAATAGGGCGGAAAATGAAGATCGTGAGGTCGGGAAAGAGGCGCGGGGAGAGGAAGCTAAACCTATGGAAACTAGGCTTAAACGGGATTTAACAAGGTCGAAAGTAGGCATAACCCGAATGAAAGTGTGAAATTATATTAATCAGTCGCTGTTCATTGCTTACTCACGGCTTGGTCAATCACTGCTCAATCTCTGACTAGCAAACTGCAAAGTGTTAAAAAACGACCTATCTTCCTGTGAATCAAGCCAAAATTGGCTGTACACGCGCGTATAACAGAAAAGAACAGAAGAGAACAGAAAAGATATATATCGACGTTGTCAATATATATGGGATTTTTCGCCGCTAGACACTCTCTTTCGAGAGCATCTCGATTTGGAGGCTTTCAGCGTTCTTGTTTTTTTCGACCGCCCCGTTTGCGGGAATTCACCTCGCTGTTTTTTATATAAAAAACTATAAGCGTTTCTCTGCTCCTGATTTTGAATCAACCTCCGGCGGTGCTGTATCGCAGCTACAGGCCCCAGAATACAGTATCCTACCTGCATCATATCGCAGCCACAGGCTCCCAAGCATAGTTTTCTATCGGCAGAACCCCACAGCGTCAATTGCCTAAACTCAACTTCCGGTCTAGGCTATATCACAGCCACAGCCTTCCAAGCCCAGTTTTCTTCGTCCCGATTTCCACTCACAGCTTGATCGGAACCCACTTTCCCCAAAGCCATTCACGGCAAGCAAAGCCAAGCTGATTTCCCACCCGATGCTGTCCAACAAAAGCAGGCCACATTCCGCACAAACACTGCTCCGGCAGGGGATGACTCCCCGGAGCCCCGGGCAGATTTTCAAATGCCCAGGCTCCGAGACCATTTGCCGAGGGCAAATTAAACTTTACCCCTGGGCAAACGAAAGCCAGCTGGAAGCATGCTACTGAGTTTGCTAAAGATTGTCAGTTTGGGCTGAAATATTTGTCAAACTCGTTGGCTGAATACTGGAATTTAACTACCTTTGCAACGTCAATCAAAGCGTTGTTTAAGTTAGAAAAATCATGATTCGAAAAATAATAAAAATTCTCTGGGTTCTTTTGGCGATATTCGGGTTGATTATCGCCCTGCTTTTTGTCTCTATCTCCAAAGGCTGGATCGGCTATATGCCACCGGTGGAAGAACTCGAAAATCCCAACTATAAATTTGCCACCGAAGTACTCTCGGAAGACGGTAAAGTGCTCGGTACATGGTCTTACAGCAAGGAAAACCGTGTCTACGTTGGCTATAACGAACTATCGGTCAATGTTGTCAATGCCCTTATCGCCACCGAAGACGTCCGTTTTGCCGAACACTCCGGAATCGATATCAAGGCCCTGACCCGTGCAGTGGTGAAACGTGGATTGCTGTTTCAGAAAAATGCCGGAGGAGGTAGCACCCTGTCGCAACAGCTTGCCAAACAGCTGTTTACCGACGAAGTGGCCAAAAACACCATGCAACGCCTATTCCAGAAACCGATCGAGTGGGTGATTGCCGTCAAGCTCGAACGCTACTACACCAAGGAAGAAATTCTGAGCATGTATCTCAACAAATTCGACTTCCTCAACAACGCTGTCGGTATCAAGACCGCTGCATACACCTACTTCGGACGAGAGCCGAAAGACCTCAAGATCGAAGAAGCCGCCACCCTGATCGGGATGTGTAAAAACCCCTCGCTCTACAACCCCGTACGCTTCAACGAACGTGCCAGAGGTCGTCGTAACGTCGTGCTCGATCAGATGCGCAAAGCCGGCTACATCAGCGAATCCGAATGCGATTCCCTGCAAAAAACGCCGCTCAAACTTGCCTACAACCGGGTTGACCACAAAGAAGGCCTGGCAACCTACTTCCGTGAATACCTCCGTGGCATTATGTCCGCTCCCAAGCCTTCCAGAAGCGATTACCGCAACTGGCAGATGCAGAAATACTACGAAGATTCACTTTCGTGGGAAACCAACCCGCTTTACGCTGGTGCCTGAAAAACCAGAAGAAAGACGGAACGCCCTACAACATCTACACCGATGGGCTGAAAATCTATACAACCATCAATTCACGGATGCAGCATTATGCCGAAGAAGCCGTCAGAGAGCATTTGGGCGAATACCTGCAACCTCAATTCTTCAAAGAGAAAAAAGGCCGTAAGAAAGCGCCTTTCAGCAATATGTTGTCCGAAAAAGAGGTCGACGACATCATGGAAAGAGCCATGAAACAGTCCGACCGTTACCGCCTGATGAAAGACGCCGGTTATTCCGAAAAAGACATCCGCAAGGCATTCAATACGCCTCAGGAAATGTCCGTATTCAGCTGGTCAGGCGAACGCGACACCATCCTTACGCCGATGGACTCCCTGCGTTATTACAAGCACTTCCTCCGCACCGGATTCATGTCGATGGACCCACTCAACGGCCATGTAAAAGCCTATGTCGGTGGACCCAACTATATCTACTTCCAGTACGATATGGCCATGGTAGGACGCCGTCAGGTGGGATCAACCATCAAGCCGTACCTCTACACCCTGGCGATGGAAAACGGATTTTCACCCTGCGATCAGGCCCGTCACGTAGAACAAACCCTGCTCGACGAGAACGGTACACCTTGGTCGCCACGCAACGCCAACAACAAACGTTACGGCGAAATGGTCACCCTGAAATGGGGGTTAGCCAATTCCGACAACTGGATTTCGGCCTACCTCATGGGCAAACTCAACCCGTATGAACTGGTACGCTTGATCCACAGCTTCGGCGTACGCAACAAAGATATTCAACCCACCGTTTCGCTCTGTCTCGGACCTTGCGAAATCTCCGTAGGCGAGATGGTAAGTGCCTACACCGCATTTGCCAACAAAGGCATCCGCGTGGCCCCCTTGCTCGTTACCCGCATCGAGGATAGCGAAGGCAATGTGATATCCACGTTCAACCCGCAAATGTCCGAAGTAATCAGCGCGACCAGTGCGTACAAGATGCTGGTGATGCTGCGTGCCGTAATCAACGAGGGAACAGGCGGACGTGTTCGCCGTTACGGAATCACAGCCGACATGGGGGGTAAAACGGGAACAACAAACCGCAACTCCGACGGATGGTTTATGGGATTCACCCCATCACTCGTATCCGGTTGCTGGGTAGGCGGTGAGGAACGCGACATTCACTTCGATACCATGACCTTCGGGCAAGGCGCATCCCTGGCACTTCCCATCTGGGCGAAATACATGAAGAAAGTCTACGACGATGCCTCCTTGGGGTACAGTCAGCAAGAGCGTTTCAAGCTGCCTAACGGATTCGACCCGTGTGCCGGTTCGGAAGGAGCCGATGGCGAACCTGTGGAAGAGACCGGATTGGACGATTTGTTTAACTAATCCGGGGTTACGTCGTGCATAAGTGTCTCATCTGCATCGGAAGTAATCACAACCGGAAGGAGAACCTACTCCTGGCACAGCGGAAACTGACGGATTTATTCCCCGGCATCCACTTTACGAGCGAGCAGGAAACAGACCCGCTGTTTGTGAAAAACCCGGCGAAATTCTCCAACCAACTCGCCGTATTCTTCGTCGATAAAGCGGAGAAAGAGGTGCGGAGAAGCCTGAAAGCTATTGAAGCCGCTGCCGGACGCCAGCCGGCCGACAAGCAACAAGAAAAAATTAGCCTGGATATCGACCTGCTCACGTACGACGGCCGGATACTCAAACCGGACGATCTGACGCGTGCATATGTCGTGAAAGGACTCGAAGAACTAAAAGAAAAACAGCTATGAAATTTCTCGGAATTATACCCGCCCGCTATGCCTCTACCCGTTTCCCGGGCAAGCCGTTAGCCCTGTTGGGTGGAAAAACAGTCATACAACGTGTGTACGAACAAGTGGCAGGTGTGCTCGACGATGCCTATGTAGCTACCGACGACGAGCGAATAGAAACGGCCGTGAAAGCTTTCGGAGGTAAGGTCGTGATGACCTCGGTCGATCACAAAAGCGGCACGGATCGTTGTTACGAAGCCTGTTGCAAGATCGGGGGCGACTTCGACGTGGTAGTCAACATTCAGGGCGATGAACCATTCATCACCCACTCGCAACTGCAAGCCGTTCGGGCGTGCTTCGACGACCCCACCACCCAGATCGCCACACTCGTCAAACCGTTTACAGCCGACGAACCCTTCGCCGCGCTCGAAAATGTCAACTCACCCAAAGTTGTACTCAACGCCAATCGGAACGCGCTCTATTTCAGCCGTTCCATCATCCGTACCAGCGCAATGCCGGGCAGGAAGATTGGTTGAAAAATCATACCTACTACAAGCACATCGGACTCTACGCGTATCGTACCGGTGTGCTGAAAGAGATCACCGCTTTAGCCCAATCTTCGCTCGAACTGGCCGAGTCGCTCGAACAATTGCGTTGGTTGGAGAACGGATATACCATCAAAGTGGGGCTTAGCGATGTGGAGACAATCGGCATCGACACCCCCGAGGATCTGAAGCGTGCCGAAACGTTTCTGAACAACAGAAAATAAGCTCATGGATCGTAAGATACAGCCCAATATACAAGAACTGAAGAATTTTAGCATGTCCCCTCCGGTGCGGTCTACGTTGCCCAACGGGGTTCCGCTGACCGTAATCAATGCCGGTGACCAAGAGGTCGTGCGCATCGACATCCTGTTTACCGGGGGACGCTGGTATCAGACACAACCCTTGCAGGCGTTGTTCGCCAACCGGATGTTGCGTGAAGGTTCCCTTCGATTCACCGCCCAGCAGATAGCCGAAAAACTCGACTATTACGGGGCATGGCTCGAACTCGCCAGTTCATCCGAATGCGCGTACATCACCTTGTATTCGCTCAACAAATACCTGGCGGAAACGCTCGAAGTATTGGAATCAGTGATCAAGGAACCCACCTATCCGGCTAAGGAGTTGCAGACGGTTATCGACACCAATATTCAGCAACACTTGGTCAACCTGACCAAAGTGGACTTCCTGGCACAGCGACAATTGCTGCGCTCGCTCTACGGCGAAGGGCATCCCTGCGGCCATCTGGTGTCGGAAGCCGATTACCGGGCAATTACTCCCGACGTACTCCGCGCCTTTTACGAGCAGTATTACCATTCGGACAATTGCGCCATTTTTCTATCCGGATATGTCACCGACGACACGATCAGCCGGGTGACGGACGCTTTCGGGGTTCCTTTCGGACGCCCGTTGCCGAAAGCTTTGCTACCGGCATACAGTTTTCAAGCCGTCCCACAGAAGCGGATCACCGTTGAACGGGAAGACGCTCTGCAAAGCGCGATCAAATTGGGCTGCACCACCATCACCCGCCAACACCCCGATTACCTTAAAACACGGGTGTTAATGACGCTTTTCGGTGGCTATTTCGGTAGCCGGTTGATGTCGAACATTCGCGAAGATAAAGGCTATACGTACGGCATCTCCGCAGGTATCGGCTTCTATCCGGACAGTGGTATGTTGGTTATCTCCACCGAAGCGGACAACGAATATGTGGAGCCGTTGATCAACGAAGTCTATCGCGAAATAGACCGGCTGCATGAAGATTTGGTTCCCGTGGAGGAGTTGACGATGGTACGCAACTATATGTTGGGGGAAATGTGCCGCAGCTACGAATCGCCTTTCTCGCTGGCGGATGCCTGGACATTCATCTATGTGTCAAGTTTGGACGATGCGTACTTCAATCGCTCGCTGGAGGCGCTCAACGAGGTTACCTCCTCGGAAATCCGCGAACTGGCGCGTCGCCATTTATGCAAAGAGACATTAAAAGAGGTCATCGCAGGTAAAAAGTTGCCATAATTTGCCTGCCAAGGGAGAGATTTAAAAAGAGAAATACTATCTTTGTCCTATCCTGATTTTATTTTAACAAATCAACTAAATGAAGAAATATCTATATACTGCACTTTTACTGGCGTTTCTATCGCAAGATGGAGCCAGGCGCAAGACAATAAAGGGGGATTCTTTAGTAAGCTGAAAGACACTTTCTCCTCGGACATCAACATCGGAAACTACACGTTCAAAGACGGTAGTGTTTATACCGGCGAGATGAAATCACGCAAACCCAACGGCAAAGGAAAAACAGTCTTTGTCAATGGCGATGAATACGAGGGAGAATACGAGAAAGGAAGACGTCAGGGATACGGCATTTACACATTCCCCGATGGCGAAAAATACGAAGGACAGTGGTATCAGGATCAGCAACACGGCAAAGGAATCTACTATTTTATCAACAACAACCGCTACGACGGAATGTGGTTTCAGGATTACCAACACGGCGTGGGAACGATGTATTACCACAACGGCGACCTGTATGAAGGTAACTGGGTTAACGATAAACGCGAAGGCCTGGGAACCTATACGTGGGTCAACGGAGCCAAATATTCGGGCAGTTGGCTGAAAGATAAGAAAAACGGCAAAGGCTCGATGGTTTGGGACGATGGCTGTAAATACGATGGCGACTGGAAAGACGATGTGCGTCACGGAAAAGGTGTTTTTGAATACACCAACGGCGACAAGTACGAAGGTGATTGGAAGGAAGATATTCAACACGGTAAAGGCACCTACTTCTTCCATACGGGCGACCGTTACGAAGGCGATTACCTGCTTGGCGACCGTACCGGACAAGGTGTTTACTACCATGCCAACGGCGATAAGTACGTAGGTGGATTTAAAGATGGTATGCAGGAAGGAAAGGGAACTTTCTCCTGGGCCAACGGAACGGTTTACGAAGGTAACTGGCGGAACAACAAACGTTCCGGACGGGGTACGTACAAATGGAGCAACGGCGATGTGTACGATGGCGAATGGGAGGACAACCGTCCCAACGGACAAGGTACGCTCACGACAGCTGCCGGAACGAAATATAAAGGTGGCTTTGTCGATGGATTGGAAGACGGACAGGGCGTGCAGATTGATAAAGATGGCGTTCGTTACGACGGATTCTTCAAACAGGGCAAACGCAACGGGCCTTTCGTGGAAACAGATAAGGACGGTAAGGTGATTCGCAAAGGAACTTATAAGTTCGGCAAGATGCAATAATCGCTCAGCCAACGGATGCCCGGAAAGGGTCGAAGTTTACAAGAATTAGATAGATAGAAATAGAAGATAGTTGTCGAGGTTTATCCCGGCAACTATCTTTGTTTTTAGGAGCTATTTCGCTGTTAGCAGTGTGTCGGCCGGCTACGTGTATAGCCAACAAAAAAGGCGATGCTCGATGCACCGCCTTTTGTATAATTGTCAGTCGACAATTACAGAATGTATTGTGAACTGATTGATTCGTTGTTTACCACCCGTTGAATGGTCAGGGCAAACATCTCGGCAATGCTCAGCTGTTTCACTTTGGCGCATTTCTTGGAGTAGGGGATGCTGTCGGTGAATACCATCTCTTCCAGACTGGATTCCTGTACCCGGAATGAAGCGGGATCGGACATCACACAGTGACTGGCAATGGCACGTACCGAAATAGCTCCGGCTTCCAACATGATGTTGGCGGCTTTGGTTATGGTTCCTGCTGTGTCGACAATATCATCGATAAGAACGACGTTTTTGCCTTTCACATCACCGATAATTTGCATGGTAGCCACTTCGTTGACTTTCTCACGCGATTTATTGCAAAGTACCAGAGGTACGCCCAAGAATTTAGAGTAAGTGCTGGCGCGCTTTGAACCACCTACGTCGGGCGTGGCAATCACCAGGTTCTCCAGGTTCAACGACTCGATGTAGGGCACAAATACGCCCGAAGCATAGAGGTGGTCAACCGGAATGTTAAAGAATCCCTGAATCTGGTCAGCGTGCAGATCCATCGTAATCAAACGCTCAATACCGGCTACTGAAAGAAGGTCAGCTACCAGCTTGGCTCCGATGGATACACGAGGTTTGTCTTTCCGGTCCTGTCTTGCCCATCCGAAATAGGGGATAACGGCTACAATTCTTTTGGCAGACGCACGCTTGGCGGCATCAACCATCAGGAGTAGTTCCATTAGATTGTCAGAAGATGGATAAGTTGATTGAACCAGAAAAACGTGTGCTCCACGAATTGATTCTTCATAAGAAACTGCGAACTCGCCGTCAGCGAAATGGGTAATGTTCATGTTTCCCAAAGGGCAATTGAGGCTCGCGCAGATTTTTTCTGCAAGATATCTCGAGTTAGTTCCCGAAAATACCATAAAGGGTGCTTTTTCGCTCATTTTGTAATAGTTGTTACCTATTGGTTAATTTGCGTGCAAAGGTATGAATTCTCTCAGCATTTTAAAAGACTTCTTGTAGAAAAAATACTTTTATATCTAACTTATCAGGAAATATTTGTAGATTTGCTATCTGATTAAGTTAGACGGCAAGATGAGTTCACGTTTCTCTCTATACATAGTATGTGTAATGATCTTGACTTCCTTTTTTGCGTGCACCGACATGGTGCCTACAAAAGAGGTGAGCCTGATTGATTCGCTGAATGGACGGGCCTACGCATTCCGTTACCGTGACCTCGATTCGTCGTACAAGTATGCCGCTGTGGCGTACCGGGAAGTGAATTTCTACAATTCGGGCAAAGCCGAAGCTGCCAATAACCTGGCTTTCTGCGCTTTCATGAATATGGACTTCGAACGTGCCGAATCTTTGCACAAAGAGGTCTACAAATACACCAAGAACGAGCTGGAGCTGCTCATAGCCGATGTGGGGCTGATGAAGATCTATCAGCGGACAGCCATGAACAAGGAGTACTACGACTATCGCAACAGTGCCCTGCGCCGTATGAAGCGCATTCGCGAGGAGAGCGATCTGTTTGCCGACCGGCACGACCGCTTGCGTCTCAACTACGCTTTCACCGAGTTCTTCATCGTCTCTTCTGTCTATTATTATTATTTGCAGCAACGTCCCGAAGCTGTGGACGCCTTGGAGTCTATCTCCGAAGAAGAGCAACTGGCGGACACCAATCAGCTGCTTTACTACCATTATATTAAAGGGTCGGCATCGCTTACAGACGCTCCCACACCCGAGGACAGAAAGTTGCGTGAGTTCGATGAGCTTTACCTCACCTGGCGATTGGCGGTACAGAGCGATTATCCCTATTTTGAGGGCAACGGCCTGCAAGGCATGGCCAACCTGATGGCATCACCAACAAGCTTCAATTTCTTCCTGGAAAGACGTGGACATATCCTGAATCGGTTGGGTTATCCGGTCGACTCGCTTCTTCCGCTCCGTCTGGCGCAGAAGTCGTTGGAGAAATTCCGTGTTTACAACGATCTCTACCAGATAGCAGGGGCGTACGTTTCAATCGGCAAATACCTGAATGCCCACGAGCGTTATTCGGAAGCGTTGGATACGTTGTCGAAGGCACTCGACTGCGTTAACGAGCATCATATATTGTATTATCATCACGAAGCGGATACACTCGATAAGCTGAGTCCGTTTATGGCGGGCGATACGCTTTACACAGGCGTCCCCTGGATGATCAAAGAGCAGGTCAAGACGGTTCCCGAATGGATTTCTCGCATACGTGAGCAGCTGAGTGTGTCCTACGCCGGGCTGGGGATGAAGCGTGCATCGGACTACAACCGGAACATTTACCTCGATATCTTGAATTATACGCGACAGGATAAGGAATTGGAGAGCCGATACCTTTCACTGGAGGCGGGTTCGCGGCAAATGTCGATCGTGCTGTTTGTCGTCATCGCGGGGTTGATCTTACTCATCGCGCTCTGGGGATGGTTCAACAACCGGTCGAAGATACGCAACCGG
Organism: Bacteroides reticulotermitis JCM 10512; assembly: GCF_000517545.1. GTDB lineage: Bacteria > Bacteroidota > Bacteroidia > Bacteroidales > Bacteroidaceae > Bacteroides > Bacteroides reticulotermitis. Next base: position 168,855 of record NZ_BAIV01000008.1, read on the forward strand.
GCGGATGTGGAACGATTGCAGCAGATCTTATCGCTATGCAGTGACATTACGTCGTCTATCCCAATGGATGTGCCGCTCATCCAACAGGGCATCGATCAACTCTTCGGCAAGGGGAAGATGCATTTGGAGGTTGACGAGGATGGTAAAGCCAGCATGGTGGCCTCTTCCCGACTCAAACGGGACGAAAGGGCGTTGGTACATTTATTGGAACCTTACATCGAATGGGCAACTGACAACGAGCAGATGGTGGCTTCGCTAAGTGACGAACGGAGTCAGCTGGAGAAGCAACGGTATGTGTTTGAACAACATATAGCCGGAAATAAACGACAGAATATCATCAAAAAGGCGTGTATGGCGATTGTAAACGGTATCAATCCGTACATCGACCGCATCCTGAACGAGGTGCACAAACTCACTGAGAAGGGGTACATACGCGATGAGAATATAAAAAAGGAGAAGTACCAGTACATCGACGAATTGGTGACTACCATCAATGAGTACAACGACATCCTGGCTCTCTGGATCAAGATGAAACAGGGATCGCTGAGCCTGAATATCGAAACGTTCCGCCTCAATGAGCTTTTCGAACTCTTGGGCAAAGGACGCCGCACGTTCGAAATGAAGAGTCAGCAGTTGCATATCGAACCGACCTCGGCAACGATCAAGGCGGACCGAGCGTTGACGCTCTTCATGATCAATACCCTGGCGGAGAATGCCCGTAAATACACGCCCGAAGGGGGAACGGTACGGGTGTATGCTCGCACAGAGGAGTCTTACGTCGAAGTATCGGTGGAGGACAACGGACCGGGAATTTCGGCGGAAGATGTGGCACGCATCATCGGTGAGAAGATTTACGATTCGCGTGACATCGGTATGAAGGAGGCTGCCGACCCGGAAACACTGAAACAGAATAAGGGTAGCGGCTTTGGACTGATGAACTGCAAGGGAATCATTGAGAAATACCGCAAAACAAACGAGCTCTTCCGGGTGTGTGAATTCAACGTGGAAAGCGAACCGGGTAAGGGGAGCCGTTTCTTCTTCCGCCTGCCACCGGGGTACGAAAGACGATTGGCGTATGGCTCTGCCTGCTTCTACCGCTGGCTTTCACGGCGTGTTCGCAGGATATGGAACTCCCGAAACCGATTGCCCGGAATGCTTCGGTACACACGGACTCGACCTACGATGTGTTGCTGGACAAGGCGTCGGACTATGCCAATGCTGCCTATTACGCCAATGTGGACGAGAATTATGAGTTGGCACTGGTCTACATCGATTCGGCGATGATGACGCTCAACAAACATTACCTGAAATACTCGAAAATAAAACATCCGCAAACCATGAAGATGGTAGGCGAGGGGACTCCGGCGGAAGTTATCTGGTGGGTCGAACTCTTTGATACGGATTATCACGTGATTCTTGATATCCGAAACGAAGCGGCTGTCGCTTTTCTAGCTTTGAAGAAGCTGGACGAATACAGCTACAACAACGGGGCTTTTACGGATCTGTATAAGTTGCAGGGCGAGGATCAGACACTCGAAGGGTATTGCAGGCTACTGGAACGTTCAACAACCAACAAAACGGTGGGAATCATTCTCTGTGCCTTGCTGGTGATGGCTTACCTTATCGGCTATTATTTGCTTTATATAAGGAAGCGGCAGCAAAATCGTTCGAATCTGGAACAGGTACTCGAAATAAATCAGAAGGTGTTCGCGGCTTCGCTCTCACGCCCGCAAGAGGAAGCGGAAGCGCTTCAACGGGAGGAGGATACACTGCGTGAGATACCGTTGCGCCTGGTGAATGAGGCGTTTCGCTCGGTAAACGAGGTGTTGGCAATCGACCGGATCGGCATTGCTGTCTACAACGAGGCGGCGCATCGCTTGGAATATGCTTCGAATCCGTCGCAGGAATCGATGCCGGAGATGGTGCAGGATTGCTTCGATGAAAAAGAATATTGTGGCAACGGCCGCTTTCAGTATATGCCTTTGACTGTGGAGGTTGCCGGCGAGGACCGTTGCGTGGGCGTGCTTACCTTGGAAAGGGTGGAGGGCACGGAGCAGGAAACGGACCGCTTGTTGCTCGAGTTGGTGGCTCGGTATGTAGCCATCGTGGTGTTCAATGCGGTGGTGAAGTTGGCCACGCAGTACCGGGACATCGAATCGGCGCATGAGGAAGCACGACGGGCTTCGTGGGAGGATAGTATGCTGCATGTACAGAATATGGTGTTGGACAACTGTTTGTCGACCATCAAGCATGAGACGATCTATTATCCGAATAAGATCAAACAGATTGTGGGCAGGCTCAACTCGTTACAGCTTTCCGAAAAGGAGGAGTGGGAGTCGGTACAAGCGATTACGGAGCTGATTGAATATTACCGGGGTATCTTTACGATCCTGAGCTCGTGCGCTTCCCGACAGTTGGAGGAGGTAACGTTCCGGCGTACGGTGATTCCGGTGCAGGAGCTGTTTGCTTCGACTGAGAAGTATTTCCGGAAGCTGGCGAAAAACAGGCCGGAGGTTGTCACACTGGAACTTGAACCGGTCGACGAAAGGGTGATTGGGGATGTCAATTTATTGCGCTTCCTGCTGGAGAACCTGATCGACGAGGCGTTGGCTTATCCGGAGGGAGGGGAAATTCGCCTGCAAGCGCTTGTAGATGATGGCTACATACGCTTTCTGTTTATCGACAGGCGGCGTGAGAAGAGCGTGAAGGAGCTGAATCAGCTGTTCTACCCGAACTTGGCTCGCATGACGTCGGGCACAAAGGGGGATCTCTGTGGCACGGAATACTTGGTTTGCAAGCAGATTATCCGCGATCATGACGAGTTTGCCGGACGACGCGGCTGCCGGATCAATGCCGAACCGGCTGAAGGGGGTGGCTTTATGGTCTACTTTACGGTTCCCCGCAGATAGAGATGATACACAAAAAATAGTATAAAGAAATAGGAAATGGAAGAAGAGAAATTTAAAGTAATCATTGTAGAAGATGTGAAGCTGGAGCTGAAAGGGACGGAGGAGATCTTCCGCCATGAGATTCCAAACGCGGAGGTCATCGGTACGGCCATGACCGAGAATGAGTTCTGGCCATTGATGGAGCAAGAGGTTCCCGATCTGGTGCTTCTGGACTTGGGCTTGGGCGGATCGACAACGATTGGCGTGGATATCTGCCGCAATATCTTCAAGCGTTACAAAGGGGTACGGGTGCTGATCTTTACCGGAGAAATCCTTAACGAGAAGTTATGGGTGGATGTGCTCAATGCCGGAGCCGACGGAATCATCCTGAAGACGGGTGAGCTGCTGACCAAAACGGATGTACAGGCTGTGATGGACGGTAAGCGGTTGGTATTCAACTATCCGATTCTGGAAAAGATCGTCGATCGGTTTAAGAAATCGGTGGTGAATGATGCCAAACGACAGGAGGCGGTGATCAATTATGATATTGATGAGTATGACGAGCGTTTCCTTCGCCACCTGGCTTTGGGTTATACCAAGGACATGATTGCGGGTCTGAAAGGGATGCCGTTCGGGGTTAAATCGCTCGAAAAACGGCAGAACGATCTCATAGGCAGACTCTTCCCGAACGGGGAACGGGTGGGGGTAAACGCTACTCGCCTGGCGGTACGTGCGTTGGAACTTCGTATTCTCGACCTGGACAACCTGGAGGCTGATGAAGAATAAATGGCTCATGCCGCATCCGGCAACGATGTTTATGCTGCTGACAATGGCGGTGGTCTTTCTCTCGTGGATATTCGATATCTACGGGCTAAAGGTTACGCTGCCACAGACAGGGGAGGACATTCGTGTGCAAAGTCTGTTGAGTCCGGAGGGAATCCGGTGGTGGCTGCGTAATGCCATCAAGAATTTCACGGGTTTTGCTCCGCTGGGGATGGTTATTGTAGCTATGTTCGGCTTGGGGGTTGCGCAACACTCGGGTTTTATCGATGTGTGTATTCGCATCGGAGTGGGCAACCGACAAGAGAAAAAGAAAATTATTTTACTGGTAATCATACTCGGTCTGTTGTCGAATGTGATTGGCGATGGTGGTTATATCATTCTGCTTCCCATAGCGGCCATGCTCTTCCAGTGGGTGGGGCTGAATCCGTTGGCGGGTATTGTGACGGCGTATGTTTCGGTTGCCTGTGGGTACAGTGCCAACGTGATACTGAGTACGGTAGACCCGCTGTTGGCGCATACCACGCAGGAGGCGGCGTTGACGTTGCCGAGTTATCAGGGAAATACGGAACCGCTGTGTAACTACTTCTTTATGAGTGCTTCCACGGTGGTGGTAGCCGCTGTTATATACTGGGTAACCATGCGGTATCTGCTTCCTACCATGGGAAAATATGAAGGGGATATCAAAGTGGAAGCATACCGTCCGTTATCGCGTAAGGAGCGGAGGGCGTTGGTTATCTCAATCATTGTGGCCTGTGCGTATGTTGCCTTGATTCTGTGGCTGACTTTTTCTTCCTACGGCATACTGCGTGGCGTAAACGGTGGTTTGATGCACTCGCCTTTTATTGCGGGAATTTTATTCCTTCTCTCTTTGGGAGCGGGAATCACGGGTATGGCTTACGGATTTAGCTCGGGACGTTACCGCACCGATAATGATGTGATCGAAGGGCTTGCGCAACCAATGAAACTGCTTGGTGTGTATTTTGTGATCGCTTTCTTTGCCGCGCAAATGTTTGCCTGCTTTGAATATTCGCATCTCGACAAGTGTTTGGCTATCATGGGGGCGGAATTGCTCTCTTCTTTCGAGCCTAGCCCGCTCATGGCGTTGGTATTGTTTATCTTGTTTACAGCAACTATCGACTTAATCATCGTTTCGGCAACGGCGAAGTGGTCTTTCATGGCTTTCATCTTTGTGCCGATGTTTATCCAGATGGGGGTATCTCCGGATGTGACTCAATGTGCTTTCCGAATTGGCGATAGCGCAAGTAATGCGATTACGCCTTTCTTATTCTATATGCCTTTGGTGCTGACGTATATGCGGCAGTATGACCGACAGCTTACGTATGCTTCGTTGTTGAAGTACACGTGGCGTTATTCGCTCAGCATTCTGGCAGCATGGACGCTATTCTTTGTCGTTTGGTATCTGTTGAAGTTACCGATGGGGATGTAATTTGAAATATGGTTAATATATAACTCATTGTCGTAAAAAGACGACGAGCCGTATCTTGAATAGATTCGAGGTATTGCTCGATCATTTTCCTCGCTTCACCTTGCCGGCCACGAGGGAGCAACCTTCGGGAAGGTGTACAGGACAGCGACTCAAATGCGATCGAAACTCGAATCTGAGCGACAGGGTGTCTGATTCAAGCGAATCGGACTAAATAAGTTTTAGTTAATGGTAAATGGTAGGACTGTTAATAGCGCTAACGGGATAGGATGTGAACTGTGCCGGACTCGAACCGGCGACCCCCGCCCTGTCAAGGCGATGCTCTAAACCAACTGAGCTAACAATTCGGAAGTGCAAACATACGGAAATTCTGTGATACTCGCTATCTTTTGAGTAAAAAAGCTATGTCCGCGGCGAATAATAGATGATGCAAACGCCTAATATAGCTATCAAAGCACCAATTATATCATATTTCGTTGGCGTATATTTGTCGAAGATAAATGCCCATACGAGAGAGAGGGCGATGAAGAAGCCTCCGTATGTTGCATATACTTTCGCAAAGTTGGCGGTTTGTAGCGTTGCCACAAGGCCGTATAGGACGAGTACGCCACCTCCCAATAGGCCATACCACAGAGGTTTTCCTCCTTTAACAGATAGCCAAACCAGGTATCCGCCGCCTATTTCGCAAATCCCGGCGAGGATAAATATTAGGATGGTTTTTACAATAGAGATCATCTTAATTCTTTATTAGTGGGCTGCAAATATAGGTAAAAAGACGATTAACAAGGGTGGTAGTAAGAAGAAAATAACCTCGAATTTCCAGTTTTTTGCAGTAAAAAAGATGCAGTAAACCGGGCTGGCTACTGCCATGGAAGTCTGAGAGAACAATAGATCTGATGGTGTAGATATGTAAGGAGAGAAATGCGAAACAATAAAACGGTTCGTTTGTTTTATAGAAATATCAATTAAACGATTATATCGCATGAAGAAACTTATTCTATTTTGTTTGCTAGCAGGGGCTTTAGCTGCTTGTAAACCAGGCCCTAAAAGTTCGGAGAACGCACAGGAATCTACTCCTGCTGCACAAGGTTCAACCATTGAAGCGGATACGCATAATGCCCGTAACTCACTCGATTACTATGGGGTGTATGAGGGGGTTACGCCTTGTGCCGACTGTGAAGGCATCAAAGTGACTGTATATCTGAAAAAAGATGAGACTTATACCCTTAAAAACGTTTACCTCAAGGGTGGTAAGGAATTGAACCCGAGTGAGTATTCCGGGAAATTTACCTGGGATGATAAAGGCTCGGTTGTTACGTTGGAAGGGGTGAAAGACGCGCCTTCGCACTTCTTTGTAGCCGAGGGGTATCTGATCATTGTTGACGCTGAGGGCAAGCAAATTGATTCTAGCTTAGCGGAGCATTACAAACTGAAGCAGACTGGAGTTTATTAACTCAAATTGAATGGGGGAGAGATCGACTCTTTCAGGCTGATTTCTCCCCTAATAGTTTAGCGGTATAAAACGGTAATTTCGGTGCAAGAATATAGCTTTTTCCATCGGTAATGGTTTCTGATAACGGATCAAAAACGATTGATAAAAACACTGAACACTCCGTGTCGATTAAGAGAAATCGTTGACTGTCTCCGCAGTAGACATAAAAAACGTTAAAAGATAATATCTGTTGCTATTTCGTACTCGAGAAAATAATATCTTTGATCAGTATAATTACTTGTATCTCTTAATAATATGTATATGAAAAGTATAATCTACATCTTGGTCGCAGTGCTGATTGTTATAAACATTGTCTTTATGTTTATCGATTACAAAGTTACATTTATACTGAATTTAGTCATACTGTGTTTGGTTGTTGCACAAGTCAGATTCTCTAAACCTCGCACTTCTTCGGGCGATAAGCTACCTGAATAGCCTTTACGGAACCTTGAAATAGCCAAGGAATGTAGTTACACATCTACTTCCACATTCCTTTTCGAACCACTTCGAGCAACTTTTCGTGGGGTAACTGTGTATTTATTCCTCATAATCTGTGTAATATCCACAGTCGTTCCACACAATAAACTCCTTAAATAAAAACGTAACACACTTATAATTAGTTATTTATATTATCTTGCCTCACTCTGGCATAATCCTTGTTTTATGTGTACTAGAAATTGTTTCTAAGTATTCATCTAAAAAATAAAGATTATGAAAACTCTATTTGTAGCATTAGT
>NZ_BAIV01000007.1 GCF_000517545.1 Bacteroides reticulotermitis JCM 10512
CGCTTCCTTGGTCTTATAGAATCAGTCGATTGGCTTGTTTTAGTTAAGCTTTGAAGTATTAATAGACTAGGGCTGATGTATTAATAGCCTATCGCTTGGGTATTAATAATCTAGTACTCAAGTAACCTGAACCTAGTACTAAAGTTACTCAAACCTAGTACTAGAGTTACCCCAACCTAGTACTAGAGTTGCCCCAACCATGTACAAGGTTTACCTCATTCATGTACAAGGTTTAGTAAATACGAGCGATTGAATCAGAATCACCTGCGAAATCTTGTGGTTACTTATCAAAACAGAAATTCGAGCTTCGTTTGAACTAAAATATGCTTTTAAGCGTGTAAGTGCAAACTAATCATGTCATAATCACTTTTTGCCGTATTTATCTGATAATTAGATTTATACAATGCGGGATCTCTTTTGGGATTGATTTCCTGAATGAATTATCTTTTTAGGTGCAAGCCATGCGTATCACTCATTGTGATGAAGCAACCTAAAAAAGAAGACGCAAAATAAGTCGCTGACACATTGGTAGATACACGAAAAAGTGACTGTGACGACGAGTCAAGTTATATTCCTTTTACGACACCATAATCCGTGTAAAAGGTTGTGGCAGATTGCTGAAAAACGGCTCCTTTTAGGGAGGCATATTTTTCAGTGTTTGACTTGAAGCATAGGATATGTAACTCGATAAATACATGAATCGGATGGCAATCTCATTAAAAGTGGCTAGTTGTACTTACTCGAATATTGAAAAATATAGCCTGTTTTAGGTATTTCATGCGGAGTGAGAATTAGTTACCTTCGCTGCTTAGTATTAATAAATAAGCTAGATACATGAAACACGTATTCATTTTATTCCTGTTGTTCTGGTCGGTTGCTTCTTGTAGTGATAATAATGACTCGGTCGATGCTGAATCGAGCAAGTATGCTGTTAATGTTAAAGATGATATTGGCCACTTCAATATCGCGACTGGTGAGCTTGTTCTAAGATCCGGGCAAATTGTTTCTGAAAGCCTTTCTTCGATTGAATCCTTTCAGAGTAAGATCGGGTTGTTTTCTACCACAACATTCTATTTAGATGGTAGCTCCGTTTTTGAATCCATCCCTATGCAACTGCAATATTCAAGTTTGGTACATAATGACTTGGTATTAGTGATCATTGATACTAAATACTATCTACTCGATGGTTATCCCTCGTTGGAATCACTGGGCGCGAATAAACTTGAATCGGAGAAAGTAAGGAATGAAAACTTCGAGAAAAGAAAAGCGAATTGGACTAAGTTTCTAAATTATCTGCGGGATGCCGGAAAGATAGTAGAATAAAGGAAACGTATGGGCAAAAAAAAAGGAGCAACGCCTTGCTCCAACCTTTGTTAACCTTAAATCTAATACTATGAAAAACACATTGCAAATGTACGGACTTTTGCGGAACTTGCAAATATTCCAAAGAAAAAAGCATGTTTAATAACACGTTTTAATAAATATGGGCCTGTAATTAAGAAAAAGACCCTGCTTTTTTAAAACTAGGAAACATAATTTGTGAAAATGGAATCGGTGAGTTTCATTGATTCTCTGCCGGAAAACAATTATCTTTGTTCCGAGAATCGCATTATTTACCTCATTAACAAAGAAAAGGAGAAAGCTGTGAGCCAAGATATCGTACTTACCCCCATGATGAAGCAGTTTCTGGATTTGAAAGCCAAGCACCCGGATGCCGTGATGCTGTTTCGTTGTGGTGACTTTTACGAGACCTATTCTACGGATGCCATTATCGCATCGGAGATTTTAGGTATTACACTGACCAAACGTGCCAATGGGAAAGAGAAGACGGTGGAGATGGCCGGCTTTCCGCATCACGCACTTGATACATATTTGCCGAAACTTGTTCGCGCCGGGAAGCGCGTAGCTATATGTGACCAATTGGAAGACCCAAAACTAACCAAGAAACTGGTGAAGCGAGGGATTACGGAGTTGGTTACCCCCGGTGTATCTATCAACGACAATGTGCTCAATTATAAAGAAAACAACTTCCTGGCTGCCGTACACTTCGGCAAAGGGTCCTGTGGAGTGGCTTTCTTGGACATATCGACCGGTGAGTTTCTTACCGCTGAAGGTCCTTTCGATTATATAGATAAGCTCTTGAATAACTTCGGGCCCAAAGAGATTCTTTTCGAACGAGGGAAACGTCCGATGTTCGAGGGGAATTTTGGAAGTAAGTTCTTTACTTTTGAACTGGACGACTGGGTGTTTACCGAATCTACTGCCCGCGAACGTCTGCTGAAGCATTTCGAGACCAAGAACCTGAAAGGATTTGGTGTGGAACATCTGAAGAATGGTGTCATCGCTTCCGGTGCTGTACTGCAGTACCTCATTATGACACAGCATACGCAGATTGGACACATCACCTCTCTGGCACGTATTGAAGAAGATAAATATGTTCGCTTGGATAAGTTTACGGTGCGTAGCCTGGAACTTATCGGTAGTATGAACGACGGGGGAAGCAGCCTGATGAACGTGATCGACCGAACGATCAGTCCGATGGGTGCCCGCTTACTGAAACGCTGGATGGTGTTTCCTTTGAAAGATGAGAAACCGATCAACGACCGGCTGAATGTGGTGGAGTATTTCTTCCGCCACCCTGATTTCAAAGAGCTGATTGAGGAGCAACTACATCTGATCGGTGATTTGGAACGTATCATTTCGAAGGTAGCTGTGGGACGTGTTTCTCCACGAGAAGTCGTTCAGCTGAAAGTGGCTCTGCAAGCAATCGAACCGATCAAGGCGGCTTGTATGGATGCTGATAATGCCAGTCTGAACCACATTGGCGAGCAGCTGAATCTTTGTCTTGATATCCGCAACCGGATTGATAAGGAGGTTAAAAATGATCCTCCGTTGTTGATTAATAAGGGTGGAGTGATTAAGGACGGTGTAGATGCCGATCTGGATGAGTTGCGACGGATATCATATTCCGGCAAGGACTATTTGCTCCAGATACAACAACGTGAAAGTGAAGAGACTGATATCCCGAGTCTGAAAGTGGCCTATAACAATGTGTTCGGTTACTATATCGAGGTGCGCAATATACATAAGGAAAAGGTTCCGAAAGAATGGATCCGGAAGCAGACATTGGTCAATGCCGAACGTTACATTACCCAGGAATTGAAAGTCTACGAAGAAAAGATTCTAGGTGCCGAAGATAAAATCATTGCATTGGAAACTCGGTTGTATGCGGAGTTGGTGCAAGCATTGGCGGAATTTATTCCCCAAGTACAGATTAACGCTAACCAGATTGCCCGGTTGGACTGTTTGTTGTCGTTTGCCAATGTGGCGCGTGATAACAACTACATCCGTCCCATAATCGAAGACAATGATGTGCTCGACATTCGTCAGGGTCGTCACCCGGTGATTGAGAAACAACTTCCTATCGGTGAGAAGTATATAGCCAATGATGTGATGCTTGACAGTACCACCCAACAAATCATCATCATTACCGGTCCCAATATGGCGGGTAAGTCTGCTCTCTTGCGACAGACGGCGTTGATTACGTTGTTGGCTCAGATCGGGTCGTTTGTTCCGGCTGAGAGCGCACACATCGGATTGGTTGATAAGATCTTTACGCGTGTAGGTGCCAGCGATAATATCTCGGTGGGCGAATCTACTTTCATGGTGGAGATGAATGAGGCGGCGGATATTCTGAATAACATCTCCTCACGCAGCTTGGTGCTGTTTGATGAATTGGGACGCGGTACATCCACATACGATGGTATTTCCATTGCATGGGCCATTGTGGAGCATATTCACGAACATCCCAAGGCCCGGGCACGCACCTTATTCGCAACTCACTACCATGAACTGAATGAGATGGAGAAATCGTTCAAGCGAATCAAGAATTACAATGTTTCGGTGAAAGAGATAGACAATAAAATCATCTTCCTCCGCAAGTTGGAGCGTGGTGGTAGCGAACACTCGTTTGGTATTCATGTGGCGAAGATGGCAGGTATGCCGAAGAGCATTGTGAAGCGTTCCAACGCAATTCTCAAACAGTTGGAAACTGACAATCGGCAGCAGGGAATTTCCGGTAAGCCATTGGCGGAGGTGAGCGAAAACCGAAGTGGTATGCAGCTCAGTTTCTTCCAGTTGGATGATCCGATACTCTGCCAGATACGGGATGAGATTCTGAATTTGGATGTGAACAACCTCACTCCAATCGAAGCGTTGAATAAATTGAGTGACATAAAGAAAATCGTAAGAGGGAAATAACCTCTATCTCCCTCTTACGATTTTGTAGCCCCGATGCAATCGGGAGCTTTATATTTTGGGTGTATAGAAAGAGTTTCCTGTTGGCTTCCAAGTTCCTTGTTCGCCGTAGGATTCTTTCTGTCTTTTTATTTCTTCTCCATCCTCTTCTTTCGTTCATAGAAAAACATGAAGTAGAATCCGATGAGGATAAACGGAACGCTCAGCCATTGTCCCATGTTGAACATCATGCCGTCTTCAAATGATTCCTGATTCTCTTTCACAAATTCGATGAAGAAACGGAAAGTGAAGATATAGCTCAAGCAAAGTCCGAAGAAGAATCCGCGGTGCAACTTCTTGCCATAATTCTTATAAAGATAGAGCATGATGAAGAATAGGAGAAGATAAGCGATTGCTTCGTAGAGTTGTCCCGGATGGCGTGGCAGCATATCGATCCGTTCGAAAACGAATGCCCAAGGTGCATCGGTTGGTTTGCCGATAATCTCAGAGTTCATCAGGTTAGCCAGCCGAATGAAGCAGGCGGTGATTGGAGTAGCTACGGCAATCATGTCCAACACATTCATGTAGTGAAGTTTCGTCTTCCGGCAGTAGAGCCAGAGCGCAATGATTAACCCAATGTTCCTCCATGACTGGCAAGCCCTTCGTAGCCGGTGAACTTCCATCCTCCGTTAGCCAGGAACTTGATGGGGAGTATCATCTCAGCCATCCTTTGCCGCTTGTCAGGTAATAGTCGGGGTTGTAGAAGAAGCAGTGTCCCAGCCGGGCACCGATCAGAATACCAAAGAAACAGTAGAAGAACAGAGGATCGAACAGTTTTTCATCTATCTTCTTGTCCCGGTACTGATAGTGTACAACAAGGTAAGCCAGAAAGATACCGACTGCCCACAGCAAGCCGTAGTAACGGATAGAGACGCCGAAGAATTTGAATAGTTCGGGGTCCGGATTCCAGTGGATGGATAATAGCATCGTATTCATTCTATAATGGATTAAGTTAATGATCTGTTTGGGTAAATTTCTCCGCTACCATTCGGTAGGTCGGAACATCGACAGCTTGCTCTTCGGCAGCGGTAATTAGATCGAAAAGCAAACCTTGTATCTCCGATTCGTGCCCGTTTGCTAAGTCTTTCTGCATGGAGGCTGTACTTTCGGGAGCGAGTTTGTCGATTATCTTTAAGTTGTAGGTAACGGGGTCTTCCGGAAATTCGACTCCTAGCTTCTTGCCTAGAGCCGCACTTTCCTGTGAGAGCCCGATAAATGTATTGCGTATTTCGCCAGGTTTCTGTAACTCGCCCATGGGGACGTTATAGTAAGCTCCGGTTACTGCCATGGCAGAGATGAACGACCATTTGATGAAGGTGTCGCGGTTGATATCTGAAGATAAATCGGCTTTAATACCCGACTCCTGTAAGTCGTGTTGGATGGCTTCCAATAAGCCGGGTTTAACGACTGTGGCTTGGTGTGCTCCGTACACGATTCGGAATATTTTTCCCATCTGGCTGATCTCTCCTATACCGGATACAAAGCCTACGATGTAGATGCAACCGTCGAGTACCGTTACTTCCGGAACCAGTCGCTGAATTCGCGGACCTGTTCCATACACATTTAAAATCGGTATGACTACCGTGTCTTTGTGTGACGCTCTTTGAATCAGTTCAGTGATAGAGCCGACAGAGTAACCTTTTACACAGACGAAGATAACATCAGCCTTTCCTTCAAACTCCTCGGCCGTAGTAGCCGGAATAGGAAGTACGTGCTCACCTTTTAAGTCCGACTTCAACTTCAAACCGTTTTGCCGGATGGCTTGCAGGTGCGCTCCGCGGGCGATGCAAGTTACCTTCTTGCCGGCTAGCGACAAGAAGCTTGCGATAGAGCCGCCCACGCCACCTGTTCCTATAATGAGGTAGTGCTTTCTCCCGGTGTGGGGAGTCGCGTGATTGTCCGATATATGAGTAAATGTATGGTCGTCTTTCATAACTCCATTCTATTTATTCTTTCGTTTATGAGGCTGCCTACCCCTGTTGTATCTACCTGCCGGCAGAAAGAGGTTTAGACATTGAAACGGAAGTGCATAATGTCACCGTCTTGTACGATGTATTCTTTGCCTTCCACGCCCATTTTGCCGGCTTCTTTGACAGCCGCTTCCGAACCGTAATGGATAAAGTCTGCGAACTTGATAACTTCCGCCCGAATAAATCCTTTCTCAAAGTCTGTGTGGATTACTCCGGCACATTGTGGAGCTTTCCATCCCTTTTCGTATGTCCAGGCACGCACCTCTTGTACGCCGGCTGTGAAATAGGTTTCGAGGTTCAGCAGTTTGTAAGCTGATTTGATAAGACGTGCTACTCCGGATTCTTCCAAACCTACTTCGGCAAGGAACATCTGGCGATCTTCATACGTTTCCAACTCGGCAATATCTGCTTCCGTTTTGGCGGCAACAATCAAGATCTCGGCATCTTCGTCTTTTACGGCTTCGCGCACGCTTTCTACGTATTTATTTCCGTTCACCGCACTGGCTTCGTCCACATTGCAAACATACAATACCGGTTTGCTGGTCAGCAGGAAAAGTTCATGAGCGATCTTTTGTTCGTCTTTCGTGTCGAAGGATACGGTACGTGCCGACTTACCTTGTTCCAAAGCAGCTTTGTATTGAACGAGGATGTCGTACGTTAGTTTAGCGGTTTTGTCACCACCGGTCTGTGCCTGCTTCTGTACTTTCTGAATCCGGCTTTCGATGGTTTCCAAGTCTTTCAACTGTAGTTCGTAATCGATAATCTCTTTATCACGAACGGGGTTTACGTTTCCGTCTACGTGTGTCACGTTCTCATCGTCAAAGCAACGAAGTACGTGAAGGATGGCATCAGTCTCACGGATATTGGCAAGAAATTTGTTCCCTAATCCCTCTCCTTTACTGGCACCTTTCACCAACCGGCAATATCTACAATCTCTACGGTAGTAGGAAGTATGCGTTGGGGGTGTACCAATTCGGCTAATGCGTTGAGTCGTTCATCGGGAACGGTAATCACGCCGACGTTTGGTTCAATAGTACAAAAGGGGAAGTTTGCTGCTTGCGCTTTCGCGTTCGACAGACAGTTGAAAAGAGTGGACTTACCTACGTTCGGCAGTCCTACAATACCACATTGCAATGCCATAATCTTATTAGTATATTTCTAATTATCTTGTTTAGGTGGGCAAAGATAATCATTTTTTGTACGAATGAAGTTAAGTTCAGGCACTTTCTATTGGAGGCCGTGTTTCTTTCCCTTTCGAGGGCTGTCTTCTTGTAGGCGTGAAGAGCCTCTTTCGGGTTCCGCTGACCCATGCTGTGCTCTTGTTGTATGTTGTATAAAAAAGAATGAGTGCACCGATTGCTCGATGCACCCATCATTCACCTAAAAATTACCACATGAATATTACTCGATCTTTTAAATCCCGGTTATTTTTTAGGAGCTTTCTTTTCTACTTTAGCAACTGGAGTTGCAGTTTCAGCCTTCTTAGCGGATTCTTTCTTGCACTCTTTCTTAGCTTTCTTAGCTGTTGCAGTCTGTTCTGTCTTTACTTCTTTCTTAACAGGAACTTGTGCATAAACACTTGCGGTACCCAAACACATGGCAGTAACGAGAGCTGCGCTCAATACTAACTTTTTCATACTGTTTTAAATTTAATAGAATTATTACGTTTTGGTTGTATCCGTTATCTCTTTCGGACGTGACAAAGATACGGCGGTTCTATTCCCGTTAGAGTTAGAATTCCCTTATAAAAAAGTTAGAAAATCATTAGATTATCAAACGTTCAACGTGGGCGATAAACCGGGTTGCCGCTGGTTGGTTCTTGCGGGTTATAGTACCTTTATCTTTCCCCGCTGGAGGTTGTCCACCAATGTTCTGAAAATGTGGTGAAGCGGGTAACTTACTTCAAACGACTTCAGTCCACGTGCGTAAAGTTGTCGGGAAGATCGCATACCTATTTTGAGGACGAAGACAGCAACGCAGTCATTGAGTAACTCTATCACTGCATCCATGTTTTCTTCATTGTGGACATGCTCTTTTTCGGGAAGCACAACGGGACGGTCGTCAATGAAATCAACACCATCTTTTGTTATCTCATATATAAGGAAAGATGCCGCCTGCGCGAAATGTAGATCTACATTTTCGCCATTGCTGCTTGCAATTGCTATTCTATACATACTTTTATTTTTTGGAGTTTCAGCTTTTACCCGGCATCAGCAACCGTTACCGGAATCGCAATAACCAACCATTCGCAAAGCTTCTCTGGGGATGACTTTGTTTTTAAAGACTGAATTTACGATTTCGCTGACGTTGCCTTCTACGGCTTCTACCAGAAAACCATTCTCTGTGAGCGACCTCAACGGTTTACCTCCTACACGGCTGGTAAGCAGGAGAAAGCAATCGGATAGGAGATTCGCCAGTTCGTTCCAGCGGTCGGGAGCGTTGCGTATCACGGATATATCCCGTTTCTCGATGAGTCGAGGTTTCTCTTCCTGCCACGCATAGATGGCAAGGTACGAGGCTCTACCCAAATGCGTATCGACCGATATGCCGTTCGAAGTACTCACAGCAATGTAACGTCCTTGCTTAAACTGAATCTCTTGTGGATTCTCTCTCCTTGAATCCGGGTTGTTGATGTCTTCTCCCAACAGTCCGGCTGCATCCGCTCTGCATCGCGCACAATGTTTCATCTGCTTGATGTGAATAGAGGTCTTTGCCCGAACCATGCGCATATCGGATGCCGAAGGCTCGTATAACTCTTCGAACGGAGTACCTTTGACCGGAATCAGTGCGATGCAGTTTTGAATATCGGCTCCGAGTGCAGCTACATATTTGGCTATTGCGGGTACGTGATGCTCGTTCACACGGGGAATGACCACAGTGTTTACTTTTACAACAATGCCATATCGCTTCAACTCGCGGATAGCCTCCGTCTGGCGTTGTAGCAATAATTGCGCTCCTTCTATTCCATTGTAGGCCTTTTTCTGAAAGACGATCCATTCATAAATAGAAGCTCCGATTTCGGGATCAACGGCATTAACGGTTATCGTAACATGCGAGACATTTAGCTTGGCCAGGCGGGGAATATAATCGAATATATTTAGCCCGTTGGATGAAACACATAACAGTTTCTCCGGATATTGGGCGTGCACCCGTTCGAGTGTTGCCATGGTTTCCTCGGGATTGGCAAAAGGATCACCGGGTCCGGCAATGCCGACAACCGCCAGGTTATCAGTCAGCTCCTCGATCTTAGCCAAATGCACCAATGCTTCTTCCGGCTTTAGCACACAGGTAGTCACTCCGGGCCTACTCTCGTTGGTACAATCGAATTTGCGGTTGCAAAAGTTACATTGTACATTGCACTTCGGAGCAACTGCCAGATGGATTCGGCCGTAACGATGCTTGGATTCTTCGTTGAAACACGGGTGTTTGCTGAAGTCGGAAGAACCTATCGTCTGCATTTTCTGAACTGTTGTTTCTTTTTCCATACCGACAGTTTGATGATGGCAAAGAGAGCTCAGGCGCTCTTGCCGATTACGGTGGTGAATATTTTCTCCAAAAGGTTTAATGCTCCTTTATAGCCGATGTAAGAACGGGCAATAACGACCTCATAGGAAGCGGGGAAACCGATTTCTACAATATGTCCGTTTAGCTTCTTGGCAACATCCCGGTCCCATGTGGTCGCAAAGATAATGGGAGGCTTATGCCCGAAATCGGTTTCTTCAAGGAGTTTGCCTACTGTATATCCGTCTTCGATAAAATCAATGTCGAGCGATACATCTTCGGCAATGTGCTTGTATTGATCGGCTATGGCTTTCTTATATTCCTCCGGTGGGTTCTCTGTAATAATCTGACGGGCAGGTATCAGTCCCAGTTGATTGACGAGAAACTTGGTTAGTGCCAAATTATACGCACTATCTCCGACAACGGCGAATTTAGCGGGCAGTCCCCACCAGTACTCGGAATAGAAATCGGCGAAATGCTCCAGGTAGTAATAATACTCCTTCTCTTCAGCGCGGATAAATGCTTCTGCTTTCTCCTTATCTAAACCGGCATATTCGGTCACTTCACGCAGAAAGCGTGATGTTTCCTGTGCACCGATAGGGATGGTGGGTATATGCAAGAAGGGTTGGTTGTATTTCTTCTCGAGATATTGAGCAGTTTTCAATCCCAACCAGGGAGAGAGTACGAGGTTGAATCCGGCTTTCGGAATCTCTTTCCATTCCTCTACCCCTTTGGAATGATGCCCGAAGAGTATGTTCACTTTCAGTCCGATACCTTCTAGTATTCGTTTTACTTCGCTCAAATCGCCTCGCCAGAAAGTGTTTTGGTAGGGTAGTAAGGACCAGATGTTGACTGTATGCGGTTCTCTTTCTCCTTCATAAGGACCTACGTATTGGTCGATGATGGATTTGACAACTAACTCGTGCCCGGTGAAATTATTCCCTTTGAATCCTCCTGTCTCAGCGTAAACGATGGGAAGCCCTTTCTCCTGAAACTCGGATACCACGGAAGGAACATCATCTCCAACCAGATCGGGAATGCAGCCGGTGAGGACGACAAACAGATCAGCATCCATTATTTTGACTGATGCTTTGATCAGTTCGCGTAGCCGGTCGGCTCCTCCGAATACCACCTCCTTTTCGGTGGTGTTTACGCTCGGCGAGACTGCACCTCCACCATAACCGCCTCCCTGAAAACCGTTGTAGAAAGCAAGTCCCATGAATTGCTTATCGGCGCATCCCGGGCCGCAATGGGTGATGGGGATAACGCCCGGAATAGAGGATGCTGTATATAAGGATGCGATTGAGCAGGCATACCGCACCTGACTGATAGAGTTGGTTTTCTCTATCGTATTTTTGTTTTCGATTGACATACTTTACTTTTTAGATTGCTTCAATTAAACTCGGTTCTTTTGCTAAAATATAGGGATCTTCCTGATCCAGCCACCATTTCTTATAGGGCAGCTTTACGTGCCTGGACAAGTCTTCGTGGAACTTTTTATGTGCCACGATATCCAATATGGTCTCGCCCAGATTGAGCATACCGTCATAACCTACCGCGATATGTTCGTCGCCTAATGGTGCTGCCGGAATACCCAAGCGGGAAGCCAGCGGTGCCAACCCGTTGTGACGAATCAGGATAAAATCGGGATGAGTTCGCTGCAAGAGTGCGTAGAACTGATACTGTTGACGGTTGCTCACGCTAAAGGATGGTACATCGCCATAATTCTCGATGAGGTGTCCCAAGGAGTCTTGACGAGGATCTCCACTGTCATAAATAGGATCGTGGTGGAATACCAGTGATGCGTTTGTTTCGATCTCCAATTCGCGAAGTACTGAAATCAGTCCGTGCGAGTAGGCCGATCCGGTGGCAACAAAGCCTTTCAACCCTTTTAGTTTCTTCTTCAACTCTTCCAGTTTGGGCTTGACACGGGCATGCTCCCGCGCAATGTATGCTTCTGCCAGTTCTTCACGATTGGTTACGCGTCCTATCTCACGAATCCAAGCGTCTGTACCGGCAAAGCCATAAGGTTGCGGAGCTTTGATTTCCGGTACTCCGAAGTGTTGCTCCAAGCCTGCGGCCAGATAGGAAGACAGGGTATAGCAGAAGCCGACCGTACAAGCTGCTTCCGACATTTGAGCCAGATCTTCCACAGTTGCCAGATCGACTACATAATTAACGCGCAGGTTTAAGTTAGCAAGCATCGGGGTAAACACATCCGATCCCCATAGGTTGATCACGTTCACCAAATCTTCCTGCTTCTTCGGATTCCTGCGTACAATCTGGCGTAGGATGCCGTGTTGAGTCGAGTCGAACCCGGTGCTCCAATGCTTCGATTTGAATCCTTCGCAGTGCAACGGGATTACGGGTATTCCTAACTTCTCTTCGTATTCCGAAGAAACTCCGTCGATATCGTCGCCAATAATAGCGGTGGCGCATGAAGTACTGACAAATATAGCTTGGGTGATAGCGGTCGTATACATCTTGTATGGATTGTGCCAGGCGAGCAGCTCCCCCGAACACCATATCGCTTTCGATCAGGTTGGTACAAGTGACGCGAATATTCTCAACCGGCAGATTACGCATGGCCGCTCCGTTGCGGTAGAGTGAGTTATAGTCAACCTGTCCCAGCCCGCAACCAATGGGCGAATGTTGTATGAGCACGGCGTCCCGAATATGTCCGGCCTGACATTCCACCATCTGTTCGCTACAGACCGATCCTTGGCTGAAAGGGCCTCGTACTTCGCAAAGTCCGCATCCTCTTCCCGAGCCGCATCCATTTTGATATTGAGACGCTTCGGATAGTTCGGAAGCTTTTCCATCCCATGCGATGATGGTGCCCAGACGCTGTTCGCGACTCTCGACAACGGTTGTATTTAAATTGATTTTTTCCATATACATTTAAATATTAGCTTGAACTCCCCGAACTTCTCCCGCTTCGATGGCCAATAGTTGATCTGCCCATCTGGCCGACCAGGCTCTCAAATCGTCTATTTCGAGAGGAGTCGGAACCCGGGATTCCGTATGTTCGTGTATCTTACGAGCCAGGCTTCTGTAAACATCGGCTTGTTTGGAATTGGGTTGTGCTTCAATTGTGGTGCGTCCCGAAAGTTCGGACTGAGTCACCGTAATGGAGCGGGGAACATATTCTACGATTTGTGTGCTCGTTTGCTTGGCAAAGTCCTCAATAATACCTTGTTGATAAGGGCTGTTTATTGAATTGGCGATGATGCCACCGAATAGCGCTCCTCCCGAATTGGAGTATTTCTTTATTCCCTTCATCAGGTTGTTGGCAGCATATACGGCCATGAAGTCAGAAGATGATACGGTGAAGACATGTTCGGCGATTCCTTCCCGGATGGGCACGGCAAAACCTCCGCAAACAACGTCACCCAGCACATCGTATATGACGTAGTCTAAGTCTAACTCTTCAAAGATGTTTTGTTGTTTCAGCAGTTCAACTGCCGTGATGATTCCTCTGCCGGCACATCCCACACCCGGTGCAGGTCCTCCGGCTTCA
Source organism: Bacteroides reticulotermitis JCM 10512 (assembly GCF_000517545.1). Classification (GTDB taxonomy): domain Bacteria; phylum Bacteroidota; class Bacteroidia; order Bacteroidales; family Bacteroidaceae; genus Bacteroides; species Bacteroides reticulotermitis. The sequence continues at coordinate 13,288 of NZ_BAIV01000007.1, forward strand.
ACGCAATAGACTCCTTTAAACCCTTCGAAGATGGCATCGTGGGCATCTACTTTGGGTTTTTCTCTTAACAGGTCCAACACGGTGGGGATGTACTTTCCATCTCTCAGCGTATTGGTTGAATCACTCTTGGGGTCACAGCCGAATTGCAATACCTTGTATCCTGCTTCGACTAATGCTGCACTGATATTGGATGTTGTTGTTGACTTTCCGATACCGCCTTTTCCGTAAATAGCAATTTGCTTAATCTTTTTAGACATAATTAATACGTTTTTTTATAAAGTGTTTAAATCTTTGCGCGCAAAAACAATAGAAGCTTATTGGCCATTCATTCTGTCTCACAAATGAATGTTCACAATTGACCTAAATAGGTTAGAAGTGGATTGATGGAATGTAGGGTGCTGTTAGCAGCACATTCGTTTTATTAGGTTTGATACTGTTTTCATTGTCTGTAATTATGACAGTGCAAAGATACAGGGGTAGATTAAGATCTGAAATACCATATGTACGGTATTTTTGTAACCAGCCTAAATCTAGGGCGATAGTCTGCGTCTATAAACTAATTAACCGATAAAAAATGCAATTTAAGTGGGTTGCAAAATGATACAACACTTTCATGTCATAATCACTTTTTGCTGTAAATCGCTGATTGAAAGCCTACTACAATGCGCCTACTTTTCTCAGGCTGATCTACTCAATAGATAATGCCGATTTTCAAAGGCTGTGTATTTGGCAAAATCCACTTGGCAGCTAGTAGTAAACAACTCGTAAAAAGCATTTTTGCCTGTTTTATTTCCTGTTCCACAGATGTGGAACAGCCGACTCATATATTGTGAAACACGTGTCCCACATAATGTGGAACAGCCGTCGCACAGATGTGGAACACGAAATAGAAGAAGATAAACATAGAAAAAGACTGCTTAAATCCACGAATCATTGCGCACGATACGGCTAAAGAATAGGCTTGTTTGGTGGATTGAAGACTCTGTTCTGGGGAGAAGCGAGCAATGGCTATCGCTCATCAGAATAATATGACCGTGAAAAAGAAGGCGCATTGCAATTGGCTGATATACTGCATGATATGCAAAAAAGTGATTAAGTCATAAGAGCGATGTATCATTGTGTTCAATCAAGCTTCGCAGCTGAAAATATAGACGCAGATCGGATGCAGGGATATAGTACGAGTTGCAAAAGGAGTCGGAATTTGAGTAGTACTCAGAAAAAATCAGGATGCATCAATCCCTATACTTTTGCCAGTGATCCCGAAAAGGGCGGGGCGATTAAATCCTAATAAAAAAATAATGAGTGCACCGATTGCTCGACGCACCCACTATTGTCCTAAAAATAAGGTTCTATTTATTCACTGCATGAATGTGTATTCAAGCTATCGAGATCCGGATTATTTTTTAGGAGCTTTCTTTTCTACTTTAGCAGCAGGAGTTGCAGTTTCAGCTTTCTTAGTACATTCTTTTTTGCACTCTTTCTTATCTGATTTTGCTTTCTTAGCTGTTGCAGTCTGTTCTGTCTTTACTTCCTTTTTAACAGGAACTTGTGCATAAACACTTGCGGTACCCAAAAACATGGCAGTAACGAGAGCTGCGCTTAATACTAACTTTTTCATACTTGTTTAACATTAAAGAGTTATACGTTTTGGTTATGTCCTTCATCTCTTGCGGACATGACAAAGATAGGGAGATTAGCCGCTCGTTGTCGTTAGAGATCCCTTATAAAAAAATTAGAAAATCATTAGAAACGTGGTCGGTTGAGAGATGAGGCTGAAGGTTGCATCTGATAGATTATTTGCTCTCCGAGACTCTAAATCGTTTGTATATCCGGTCGTAGAGAAGGCTTCGGCCGGATATTAGCGGAGGTTGCTGAGTTTGACGGTAAACAGGGTTTCGCCGGGCTGTGATGTGACGTGAATCTCGCCTGATGCATTTGAATTATTTTGTGCGTGAGGGATAGTCCGATGCCATTTCCTTCGGCAAAGCTTTGATTCTCTCCGCGGAAGAAAGGGGTGAAGATCGATTCCATGTCTTTTTCACTGATTCCAATACCCTGATCGATCACGCGGATAATGATGGTTTGGTTCTCGTAGGATATATGTACTTCACAAGTCCGGTCCGGCGAGAATTTACAACCGTTGTCGATCAGGTTACCGAGAGCCACACTTAAGAGGTACTCATTGCCTTTTACGGAGATGAGGCGATCGTCTTCGATATCTGTTTTGTCAAAGATCAGTTGAACGGTGTATCCGGGCGAAGACTTCCTGATCTTGTGGCATACATCGATCAACAATTCGTCGAGCCGAATCTCGTGCATGGCTATCTCGGTAGGCGAATAGTTGGTTTTGGCCATATCCAAGAGGTTGTTAGATAACTTGGCCAGGCGACGGGCGTCTTTGAGAACCAAATCGACTACCGCTTCATAATCTTCCTTTTTGCTATTCGGTTTATTTTGTGAAAGCTCCAACTCCGTAATGATGGCGGATAGGGGCGTTCGTAGTTCGTGCGATATGTTGTAGACAAATTGCTTTTGCGCATTGAAGGCTTTTTCCAATTGGGCGATCATGCGATTGAACGTAATGGCCAATCCGGCAAGTTCGTCTTTCCGGTTTCCTTCGTCCAGCCGTATGTTTAGCTGATTGGAATGGGTGATGTCTTTTACCTGCGCAGTCATCCGGGCTACCGGGCGAAAAGCTTGTTTGGTAAGCAGGCGTACGGTCAGGACGATGAAGAGCATGACAATGAGGTAGGCTACCGCAAAGACCATTTTGAGAGTTTGCAGCTGTTCTTCTCCACGCACATCTTTGCCGGTGGCAAAGACTATGTAGTTGGTTTTATATCCTTCGATGGCAAAACCGTAGATTTGTTTGTCTTCATGCCAGACACAGCAGGGCCCGGATTTATGAATGCGGGGGAGTAAATCTCTGTATTCCTTCTCAGGGAGGGCATTTTTCTTATCCCGGTAGATCAAGCGTCCGTCTTCTCCGTAAATGGTAACTTGCGGTTCATAGTTGGGAGGAATGTTCTCGTAAAATGCGTGGAGAACATCGGGGGCGATAGTCTCTCCATCAATCAGATCTACTTTCAGGGCGGCTTTCAGGTGTAACCGTTGAAAATAATCTTCCCGGCTCCGGTTGCTGTAAAACTGGTAGACTCCTACGATAAATCCAAATAGGATGATACCGAATAGGAATGAAAACAGGAGGGTTAGCCTATTCTGGATTTTCATGTTCTTCTTTCAGGATAAATCCCATCCCAGATTTGGTATGGATCAGTTTGTGATTGAAGCCTTTATCTATTTTTCGTCGGAGGTAGCTGATGTAGACTTCGATAAAGTTGGTACCGGAGTCGAAATCCATATCCCATACCTTTTCGGCTATTTCGGCTTTGGAAAGTACTCTTCCGGGGTTAGCCATCATATAAGCCAGCAGGTTGAACTCTTTGGGGGTTAGGTTGATTTCCGTTCCATCCCGTTTCACCGACTTGGTTTGCACGTTTAGTTCGAGATCGGCAAAGTGGAGAATATGACTACCGGCGTGTACCGCTTTGCTTCGTTTGAGCAAGGCATGAATGCGTGCGGTAAGTTCGCGCATTTCGAAAGGTTTGACCATGTAATCGTCCGCCCCGGCATCAAAACCATCGACTTTATCGTCTGTAGTTCCCAGTGCGGTGAGCATAATTACCGGATAGGCGTCATCGGTCTGTTTGAGTTGTTTGCAGAGTTCCAGACCATTCAGTCCGGGAAGCATTATATCTGTAATGACCAAGTTGAAGCGTTGGCGAAAAGCCGCGGAAAGTCCTTCCGAACCATTTGTGCGCAGTGTTACGTCAAAGCCGTTTTCTTCCAGGCCCCGGCAGATTAGTTCTGCCATGCGGTCATCATCTTCAATAACCAATATCGTAACCTTTTCCATGCTACAATCGTTTTTATGAATCAATCCTTCGTTGCCGATACGGACGGCTTGCAAAATAATGCATTAAATTTTGAAGAACAAAATATCTATGCTTAAAATTACAAGATCCTTTTGGGAGGGCATATGCACGAGAGGCGTTATGTGTGCGATTGATACTTTGTCTGGTACTTTTTATAAAAGATGAAGAATAAAATGAATCCGCCAAAGGCAAGGGGAACTCCTGTCAGAGCCGGATAACGATAGCCTTCGCTTATTGCCAGCCCGCCTACATAGGCACCGATCGCATTACCAAAGTTGAAAGCGATCTGTACGGAAGCGGCTCCCAACAGTTCTCCACCTTTTGCTACCCGAATGATCAAGATCTGCTCCGGGCTGGAAACGGCAAATAAACCGGCTGTGCAGATGCACATTAATAAAACAGATAGCCATTTATATGGAGAGAGGAAGAATATGAGGAGCAACACTACGCAGATTAATGCCTGTGAAACAGTTCCCACACGTCCGGGAGTATATCGATCGGATAAACGTCCACTAACCAGGTTGCCTATTACCATACCGAATCCGGCTAAAATCATTAAGGGGGTAATGCTTGCGGCAGAAAAGCCCGATACATTGGTCAGCAATGGATTGATGTAGCTATACCAGCAGAATACACCACCGTTGCCCAAAGCAGTTGCCCCTAGAATGAGCCAGGGAGCCGGAGTCTTGAGAAAGCGGAATTGTCCTTTGAATCCTGTGTCTTTCAAGCCTTCTACATGGGGAACCCATCGCCATATATAATAAAGAATGACTAATCCCCAGATTCCGACCAGCAAAAAGGTGACACGCCAGGAAATCATCGCACTTAAAGATGTACCTAGCGGAACACCGAACAAGTTGGCAATGGTCATACCTGCCACCATGATGGAGACCGCTTCGGAGCCTCTGCCTTTATCCGCTAATTTTTCGGCAACAATGGAACCCACTCCAAAGTAGGCTCCGTGTGGAAGTCCGGAAATGAAACGAGCTGCTAGCAATACCCAATAATTAGGGGCCATGGCGGCACAGATATTACCAAACATAATAAGTGCAACTAATACGAGTAGAACATGTTTCAGCGGATATTTGCGGGCAAGGGTCAGGATGGGAGCACCGGCACAAACGCCCAATGCGTAGGCTGAAATGAAATGCCCGGCAGCCGGAATGCTAATATTTAAATCTTTGGCTACATCGGGGAGGATTCCCATCATTACAAATTCGGCTATACCCAATCCTAAGGTGCCGAATGCCAGTGCAATCAGACTCTTCTTCATATCAAACTTTACCTATTACCTTTTTACCTTCTTCTTTTTACCGGAGTGCAAAGGTAAAACAAAATCCTTCAGGGTGGGTCGAGCTTATACCGATTTTGATCTAAATCAATCGGTATAAGCTCGGCTAGATAATAAGTCAGTTCTTGTTAGATGATTTTCCGGGTTCCAATTGTCTGAAAATAGGTTATTCAAACACGGGATCCGGGATGTTAATACCTGATGTGAGAGCTATTAATGGTTATGCTGCCAGGTATTGATACTTGAAATGACGGATGTTAATTCCTGAGAAGTGGGATTACTTCAGTATCCACTCCATCATATCTTTCAAGACTTCCGGACTGATTGTTTCCTCCAATTGGGCGTATTCTTCCAGCTTGCCTCTTTCGCAAGCTTGAAATAAGTGATTCAATTTCGGATAGGCCTTTATGGTTACATTCTTATTTCCGTTTTCACCGATTCTTTGTTGAATGGCTTTGAGGTTCATAGTAGCATCTACCTGAATGTCTTTTTCACCATTTAGTGCAAGAACGGGGCATTGGATCCGTTTCAGGTCTTGTGTCGGGTCATATCTCATAAAGTGGAGATACCACGGAGTAAGCATCGAATTGATTTGACTGAATAATTGCTGCACAGTATTCATGTCTTTTAGTTGTTCGGGCGGCATGTTTTTTGTAACATCGGCATACAGTTCTTTCTGCAACTCTTCGGTTGTTTTATCGGCCTGCTGCAATATAGCATATCGATTCTGAAGTATTGGTTTGGTGGTTTGCCAATTAGCATCCGGCATACCTTCAGACTTGAAGATTAGTTCTACTTGCTTTAGCATGAGACTGTCGCCTTGCACAGCGGCTCCTGCCAATGAGACGACAAATGCGACACGTTGATCTCTGGCTGCTACATGGAAAGCAATCGTTCCGCCGGAGCTGTGTCCGATGATACCTATCTTCTTCGTATCTATTTCTTTTCTACTGCGCAGGTAATTCAGGGCGGCTTCCGTATCTCTGGCAAAATCTTCGTTTGTAGCGTGGCATGATCGCCTTGTGAAGCGGCTGTTCCCCGGTCATCACAGCGTAGTACGGCAATGCCGTGGCGAGTCAGGTAGTCGGCAATGACCAGAAAAGGTTTGTGCCCCATTAATTCTTCATCCCGGTTTTGTGCACCGCTACCTGTTACCAACACCACAGCTGGAAACTGAGTCCCTTTTTCGGGAAGAGTCAGTGTGCCGGCAAGATTAATACCATCCGCTTCGTTTCGCACGGTCACTTCTTCACTCTTATATGGGAAAGGAGCGACAGGCTCTTGCGGACGTTTTCTTTTCTTTAGATCCAATACGATTGGCCTGCCCTGCACAAACGTACCGGTAATTGTTTGGTCGGCATTCAACTTGCTTGATAAAGGGCTTGAATGAGGGGAATCTTAATGTTCAATATAGAATCCTGAAGAGTGGTAGATTCCGTTTCTATACCGTTAGCTCCTTGATTCGGACTATCGACTGTAGTGGTGTACCCTCCGGAAGGAGTGGAGGTTATATGAAATACAATGGGCAGGTTCCCGGTTGGGAGCACTATCTCTCCGCTCCATGTACCCGAAACATCTTGTGCGGAAAGAATAGAAGGATATATCCAAAGAGATAAGAATCCGATCAGCAGCATCTTGCTGAAACTAGTGTTACTAAATTTCATTAGAGTTTTTGATTACGTTTATACTCATGTGATTTTGTATCCTGAAAGGTTACGAATCAATTTATTCTACATTGATTATTTTTCTTTCATTACAAAGGTATCCTTTTTCTTTAAAATAAAAGAATCTGGATAAAAAAGATTTCACTTGATTAGGGTGATTTAGTTAGTTATCATTATTTTTGTAACGTGAGTAAAATGTACTCTATGTAGATTATATTGTTGATAAAATAGCTCCTATGAAGAAATACCTTTTCCTATCCTTCTTGCTGTGTGCTTATTTCGTTCAGGCACAAAATACGTATCGCACGGATAAAGACGTGCTCTACGTTTCAGCTTCTGAGACTGATGCTTATCGCAAAGAACGTTGTAAACTGGATGTCTATTATCCGGTGGATCAGAAAGACTTTTCAACTATCGTATGGTTCCATGGAGGCGGATTGGAAGGAGGAAATAAAGAAATCCCTAAGGAGTTGACCCAACAAGGCTTTGCGGTAATAGCGGTAAATTACCGGTTAAGTCCCCGAGCAAAGAATCCGGCTTATATTGACGATGCTGCTGCGGCGGTAGCCTGGACTTTCAAGCATATTGAGAAGTATGGTGGTCGCACGGATCGCATTTTTGTTTCAGGACATTCGGCGGGAGGATATCTTGCCTTGATGTTGGCTATGGATAAACAATACATGGCGGCGTATGGTGCCGATGCGGACAAGGTAGCTGCTTACTTACCTGTCAGCGGACAAACATTTACCCATTATACCATCCGCAAAGAGCGTGGCTTGCCTGATGGGATTCCTATAATTGATGAATACGCCCCAGCCAATAAAGCTCGCAAGGATACACCGCCTATTGTTTTGATAACCGGAGATCGGAAACTGGAAATGGCTGCCCGGTATGAGGAGAATGCTTTGCTGGAAGCTGTCTTAAAAAGCATTGGCAACAAACAAGTCTCTTTGTATGAACTGAAAGGGTTCGATCATGGGCAGGTGTTGGGGCCTGCCTGTTATCTCATCGTCGATTACCTGAAAAGAAACACCCGTTAGCTATCTGTGATTGCCAGCGGGTGCGGGATTATTCATTCGTAAATCGCATGAGTCGGACAATGTGCAACGCATTTTCTACATTGAAAACAGTACTCGGTATGCAAGGCTACAACTTGCTTCTCTTGTCTTTCAAAGACTTGTGCCGGGCAACGCTTCACACAAAGGTTGCAACGCTTGCATTTGTCCGCATCGACTTTTAGCCTGAGTGGTGCAGCGGATTGGCTTGTCCGGTTCTTGAACCACTTTAGCCTTTTCCATATATGAAGGAACATGAATATAGCCGCCACTATCCCGAACTTTCCGTGAATACCGCCCAGATGGGTATGCCCGTGTCCCGCAATGATATAAATGGTAGCCGGTATACCCGTTGCCAGAGTCAATAGATAGAGGTACGTCATGAATTTAGTACTTTTAGTTCGTAACTGAGCAAGGCCTTTTCTCCACATTTTTAGGGTTCCCCAATGTAGCTGCACATGTATGCAGGTGAGAAGCAATGCTCCGAGTGAGGTTGCGATATGTATCCAAGTCCAATTAATCCCTGTGGTGTCCCCTTGTTTAAATTCTAATATGAATCCGCTTATAATTGCCGGGAGTGCGCATAGAAGCAATAGTATATTGCAATAAAGCATTTTCTTTTCCTTAGGTGTGGTCATTTTCTTTTGAGTATGGTTTTACGGTGCAAAAGTAGCTTGTTGCCAGAAGTGGAAAGTTCGCTATATTTGCTACTATATTCACTATATTTGCATCATGGGAAATAAAGCGATCCGAAAGCAAGAGTCTTATCTTTATTCAACTGCCGTAGATATTGTTTCTTTGGCTTTGGGTAAGAGGGAACCTACGCCGACTTATCATTATCATGATTGTTATCAGTTGTGTCTGGTGAAAAAGGGTTCAGCGGATATTATGATCAACGATATGCTGATAACTGTATCGGAAAATAGCGCTTTGTTCTTCGGAAGCAACCTGGCACATGGAGTCGTACGTTGTTCGGAAGATACGGCGGGAAGCTTTATACATATCTCACATGACCTGTTTCCGTGGAAAATGCAAGATGTCCCCGACTTTCATAAACTGTTTTGTTTTCTGAAAGGTAGTCAATCGGGGTATGTGTTTACTTCTACGCATCTGATTGCGGATTTGCAGCCGCTTGTAGAGAAGCTGGAGAAATCGGAACATCTTTTGCGAATAAGCTTCTTGCTTCAAATCCTTCATCGGTTGTGCGAAGAAGATAAAAAAGAACTCCTTATTAATAAGGATACAATTAATTCTCCGATACTTCCTTATGCCGGCAATACTGCGTTGGAGCGTACACAAATATATATAGGTCAGCATTATCATGAGAAAATCGCGCTGGAAGAAATAGCTGCGCATGCCAATCTGAATGCCTCGGCTTTATGCCGGTCTTTTAAAAAGAAGTATGGCTATACTATTTTTCAATATATGAATCGCTTGCGGATCGAGCAGGCATGTCGGTTGCTCCGATATTCGGATTTAAGTATAACTCAAATAGCCTATCAGGTAGGGTATAATAGTTTCTCGCATTTCAGCCATCAGTTTAAGTTGCATTTAAAAATCCCGGCCCTCGCATATCGGAATCAGACGATATAAACAATTCGGATAATTACTTTTAAAGAAACAAAAAGTTATCTTTGCCTACTTATTAAATATACGATATACATATGAAAGCTAGAAGTGAAAGTTTCCAGTTCGATAAAGAGTTGAAATGGGAAAAGCCTGCTCCGGGAATCCGCAGACAGGTTATGGGATATGACGCGCAGTTGATGGTCGTTAAAGTTGAGTTTGAAAAAGGCGCCGTGGGGACTATGCATGAGCATCCTCATAGCCAGGCAACGTATGTGGCTAGCGGCAAATTTGAGTTGACAATTGGCGAGAAGAAAGAAATACTGTCAGTGGGCGATGGTTATTATGTCGCACCGAATGAGTTGCACGGTTGCCTTTGCTTGGAGGCGGGCGTGCTTATCGACACATTTAGTCCGGTTCGGGAAGATTTCTTAGCTATTTAAGACTATCTTTGGCAGATAATCATTCAATCTAGTGCTATGAAACACAAACTACTACTGGCTCTGGGAGCCATTTTGGTACTATTATCTGCCTGCGAAAAGGACGATTCTCTTTCCTCTACCAAGCAACTGCTGCAATTTTCGATTCGTGCGGATCTTAATCCCGGTGCGATTAGCGAGACTGTCGAAGGGGTGATTCAGGAGCATGTGATTTCATTGCCGTTGGATAAATATGATAACCTGAATGCGTTGGTTGCCACCTTTCAGTTTAACGGTAAGCGGGTGACTATGGGTGGGAAAGAACAAGTATCGGGCGTGACGTCCAACAATTATTCACAATCGCTTAGTCTGGTTGTTGAAGCCGAAGACGGGAGCGAAATACCCTACACAATCAAAATGGTACTCAAAGATACGGACGTATTTTCCGGTTTCCGCTTTTCAAAGAACCGCAATCCGGCATTATCTACTGATGCCGCCTGTGTGATCAGTGCGAACAAAGTATTATCTGCTGCCACATTTCCGGTCACCAAGCTGATACCGGAGTTTACAACGCATGCGGTTGAGGTTACCGTAGATGGCGTGAAGCAGACAAGTGGGGTAACGGAGAATGATTTTCGTACTCCGCAGACCTATCGGTTTACCATGCGCAACGGAGAATCCTACGAATATATAGTCGCGCTGGACTTTCTGTACAACGCTGTTCCTCAATTTGCGATAACGCTCGAAGACCCTTCAATCACTGAGATCCCTGACAAGGAGAATTATCTTACGGCTACTTTGACTGTCGACGGAAAAGGAGTGTATGCCGACTACACTGGTAAAACTGAAATCCGCGGACGGGGTAACTCTACCTGGGGATATCCTAAGAAACCTTATCGACTGAAGCTTGATAAGAAATCGGAGATCTGTGGACTGGGGAAGGCGAAGAACTTCGTATTGTTAGCCAATCATATCGATCCGACATTGATGCTCAATTCCGTAGCGTTTAAAATCGGACGGCTTTTAGATCTTCCTTTTACGAATCATGCCATACCTGTTGATGTCGTTCTGAATGGGAAGTATAAGGGATCTTATTTGTTGACCGAACAGGTGGAGGTCAAAGAGAACCGTGTGGATCTTGATGAAGCGAATAGTATCATGTGGGAACTGGACTCTTATTTTGATGAAGACTGGCAGTTCAAGTCGACCGCTTTTAATTTGCCGGTCATGGTGAAAGATCCGGATATGAAGAGTCAGACACAGTTTGATGACTGGAAGAACGACTTTAATGAATTTGCTACGCAGTTTGCCAAAGAACCTTTGGAGGGTAATTCCTATGTGGATAAGATTGATATTGAATCGGTCGTGAAGTACCTGATCGTTTTTAATCTGACTCACAATATGGAGATTAATCATCCGAAAAGCATTTTTATGCATAAAGAAGGTCAGGGGAAATATGTGATGGGGCCTATCTGGGACTTTGACTGGGCGTACGATTATGAAAAGACATACAAACACTTTGGGAATTATAACCGATCGCTTTTCTCTAATGCGATGAATGGAACCGGAACCGCATTCTTCCAACGATTCCTGCGAGATAGCCGGGTGAAAGCTCTTTATAAACAACACTGGCAGTCTTTTAAAGCCAATCAATTGGAAGCACTCCTGCATTATGTCGACAGTTATGCCACTGTTCTGAAACCATCGGTAACTAAAAATAGTGAGTTGTGGGAGAACACGCGCTCCTTTGAAACGAAAGTGGCAGAGCTTAAAAAATGGCTTAAAAATAGAGCCAATTACATCGATCAAGAGGTCAATCAGCTATAATCGATCGTTTTTTCAGATATCTGTGGTATGAATTTACCATAGATGTGGTATTTCCGGAGGGTGAAATCCCCCTATCTTTGTAACATCTTAAAGTCAAGGAATTTAAAAACAAAGATATATGGAAAAGATTGCGAAAAAACTGACTGATTTGGTAGGAAATACTCCTTTATTAGAAATCAGTAACTATAATAAGAGCAAAGGGCTGAAGGCTAGATTGGTTGTGAAGTTAGAATACTTTAATCCTGCCGGAAGCGTGAAAGATCGCATCGCATTGGCTATGATTGAAGATGCTGAGGCAAAGGGCCTCCTTCACTCAGGGGCGACCATTATCGAACCCACAAGTGGAAATACCGGAGTCGGATTGGCTTTTGTAGCTGCCGCCAAGGGATATAAACTTGTACTAACAATGCCCGATACAATGAGTGTTGAACGCAGAAATCTGCTGAAAGCCTTAGGAGCCGAGCTCGTATTGACTCCCGGTTCGGAAGGAATGAAGGGGGCGATCGCTAAAGCCGTAGAGCTAAAGGCTGCTACAGCAGATGCCATTATTCTGCAACAGTTTGAAAATCCGGCCAATCCTTCCGTGCATTTGCGCACTACCGGTTTGGAGATATGGAGAGATACAGAAGGCAAAGTAGATATTTTTGTTGCCGGAGTAGGTACCGGTGGTACAGTGAGCGGAGTAGGTGAGGCGCTGAAGATGCGTGATCCCAGTATCAAGATCGTAGCTGTTGAACCGGCAGACTCTCCCGTGCTTTCCGGTGGTAAGCCGGGTCCGCATAAGATTCAGGGAATCGGTGCCGGATTTGTTCCTAAAACCTATAATCCTTCTATTGTGGATGAAATTCTTCAGGTGCAAAATGATGAAGCTATCCGGACCAGCCGTGAGCTGGCGAAGCAAGAAGGATTATTGGTGGGCATCTCTTCGGGGGCTGCTGTATATGCGGCTACTGAATTAGCTAAACGTCCTGAGAATGAGGGGAAAACAATCGTGGCTTTATTGCCCGATACAGGTGAGCGTTACTTGTCTACTATCTTATATGCTTTTGAGGAATATCCTCTATGAAAAAAACGAATAAAGAGTGAGAGGGTGAATGGGGAGCAGCTGTAGAATACGGTTGCTCCCTATCGTTTTTAGTTGCATCCCGGTTCATTGTTTTCTGAAGAAACTTTGGCTATTTAACATCAGTACTTTCAGCATGCACACTTTTAAGGGGTAGCTCCTTTTGCAAAGATAGGCCGACTTTCAATCAAGTCTGAATTTAAAAATGTATTTTTGCCGATATCTTAAAAGAGGATGCTATACAGAGAATTTCAACCGGATATCTTGCTTGCTCCGTATATAGAGACCTATTGGACTGCAAGTGGTTACAATCAGGAGGCAGAACTTCATCGGGTTCTTCCGGATGGCTGTGTAGACATTATCTTTTCTTTTGAAGAAGATGCCCTGCTGGGGATGCAACCCACTTCTCCCAATATAATAGGTACAATGACTACCTACCTGGAAAGTGCGTATGTAAATAAAGTAGATATGCTCGGCATGCGCTTCAAGCCTGCGGGATTTACGGCTTTCACACGAACACCAATTTCTGAATTTACCGATCTGCGTGTAAGCTTAGTCTTGGTAGAAACACTGTTTGATGAGCGTTTCTATGTTGAATTACCGCAGAAACCGACTACCCGAGAGCGGATACAGCATCTTGATGCGTACTTTCTCGAAAAACTAAAACGTGACTTTCAGCCTGAACCACAAATTGTTTACGCGGTGGATTTAATTCGGCAGACAAAAGGGTTGCTTCCTTTAACTGAAGTAGCCTATAAGAGTTGCCTGTCTCTCCGGCATCTGGAACGTAAGTTTAAAGTGGCGGTTGGCACCTCGCCCAAAGCGTTTAGCAAGATTGTTAAGTTTCAACATACGGTTTCCTATCTGGAGCGAAACAAGGATACTAGTCTGTTTCATACCGCTATCGATTGTGGTTACTATGACCAGGCTCATCTAATCAAAGAGTTTAAAACTCTATCGGGTGATTCTCCTTCCTACTTTAAACTATAAAGTCGTTTTTTTACACCGCTTCTTCTAATTACTCTCCTTATTTTTGTATTCCGAAGAGATCGGATCAAAGAAGTGTATTAATCAATGCGCCTTTCTGGGAGATTCTTCTCCCATGGAAGACTCTACAAAACAAAGAATAAAATGAAGTATCAATCGTTAGTGCCCAATTTGGGTGTGAAGAGTGTAAATGAAACAGTGAAGTTTTACACGGAAGTATTGGGCTTTCAGCAAATAGCCTGTGTACCGGAGCATGGAGAACTTGTCTTTGCCATTATTCGTGCGGGAGATGTTAACCTGATGTTTCAACAACTCGATAGCCTACAGGAAGAATACCCTGATTTGAAGAATAAGAATGGGCAGGCCGGTTTGACCTTCTACATTAAGATGCAGGATAAAAAGGCTTTGTACGAGCGGGTTAAAGACGCGCCCTTTTTAGTGAAAGCCATGCATACGACTCCGTACGGGGCAGAAGAGTTTGCAATCTGTGATAACAACGGTTTTATTCTCACAATAACGGAAGACGAGGATCGTAATGAACAGATACGGAATTATGATAACTTCTTCCTGCCGGTAGATGATTATGAGGGGAGTAAACGCTTTTATTCGGACGTGCTCGGTTTGACTCTGAAATTTGAATTTGAGGCTCAGGGAATGGTGGCTTTTAGTGTGGGCGATGAGGAACCAGCCATTATTTTGAAAGATAAGAATAAATTTCCGACAGCTCAACCTACCCTGTGGCTGGAGGTTGCTGATGTTAGAATGCTATACAGCGAGATGAAAAATAAAGGGGTGGAGTTTCTGAGTGAACCGTTCAAGATACGTACGGGGTGGGCAGTCGAATTCTCCGATCCTTCGGGAAATACGTTGGGCTTTACCGATTATATACAATAAAATAGTTCCGCCTGATACAATAGGGTTTTATTGTATCAGGCGGAAATGGTTTATCTCGAATGGAGGATGACAAGTTGCCCCTTTGGGGGTGACGGGGCGCTGAATGGATTCCGGCTCTTGGTCCTATGGGTTTTCATGAGCCCGTAGTCCGAATACTTTGCCGGTCATTTGCTCAACCTTAACCTGCCAGACTTTGACATTTCGCAAGGCGGGTTCGGAATAACCGAACTCATTGTTCGTATAATGGCGCATCGTGATGTCCAATGCCTTTCGTTTGTCTTCTATTTCTTCAATGAATTCCACCTGCCCCCGACACATGACACTTTCAGAGCGCATGCTGTAGCTGCACGCTACCTTCGCATGCTGGTAAACCAGTTCTTGTCCGGCACTGAACGTGATGCATACATTGGGATTTCGCTCTAGCATCTCCAGCTTACTGCCTTCAGGTCCGGAGTGAAGATAGAGCACTCCATCGGCATAACCGAAACTCATCGGAATGACATAAGGATTTCCCTTTAAATCTGTGATACCTACAAAGCAGGTATCACAGCGAAGAATGATTGATTCGAGACGTTGTTTATCTTCAATAATATAAGTTTTCATTTCTATTTCTCAATAAGTGCGAAATCCAGTTGTTTCTTTTCCAGATTAGCACGTGCCACACGGATGGTGATCGCATCGCCCAGGCTGTACACCCGGTTCTTGCGTCGGCCACGTAAACAGTAGTTCTTCTCGTCAAATTCGTAGTAATCATCGTCCAGATCGCGGATGGGGACCATTCCTTCGCATTTGTTCTCATTTAGTTCAACGTATAAACCCCATTCTGTGACACCGGAAATCACTCCGTCGTACACTTGTCCGAGGCGTTCGCTCATATATTCCACCTGTTTGTACTTGATGGAAGCCCGTTCTGCATTGGCGGCAATTTGCTCCATATTCGAACTGTGATCACAAAGTGCTTCGTACTTCGTTTCGGAAACACTGCGGCCTCCGTCCAGATACTTCGTTGTTAAGCGGTGAACCATCATATCAGGGAAGCGGCGGATAGGCGAGGTGAAGTGTGTATAATACTCAAAGGCCAATCCGTAATGCCCGATGTTGTGTGTGGAATAGCGTGCTTTTTGCATGGCGCGGATGGAAACCGTTTCGATCAGATTTTCTTCTTTTTTCCCCTGAATGTCGTCCAACAGGTGTTGATAGACTTTGATATATCTGTCTTGGTTCCGCTGGTCCGCACTTTGTAGCCGAAGCGTGCGATAAATTGTGCCAGGTTGTCCAACTTCTCCGGATCAGGAAGATCGTGGATACGGTACGGTAATACTTTGGCCTTTTGGCTTTTGGGTACTTTACCGATCTTTTCAGCTACCGTCCGGTTGGCGAGAAGCATGAACTCCTCAACCAATTTATTGGCATCTTTAGATTCTTTGAAATAAACGCTGATAGGTTTACCTTTCTCATCAATTTCGAACTTCACTTCGTAGCGATCGAAGTTGATAGCTCCTGCAGTAAAGCGTTTCTCACGGAGTGCTTTGGCAATGGTGTCGAGTGTGAGCACTTCCTCTTTGAAGTCCCCTTCCTTGGTCTCGATGATTTGTTGTGCCTCTTCGTAGGTGAAACGGCGATCGGAATTAATCACGGTATGAACAACGCGTGAGTTTCTTACTTCTCCCTTTTCGGTGATGTCGAAGATGACAGAATAGGCCAGCTTCTCTTCATGGGGACGTAAGGAGCAGATGAAGTTACACAACCGTTCGGGAAGCATCGGGATTGTACGGTCTACCAGATAAACTGATGTTGCCCGCTTCTCGGCTTCTTTGTCGATGATGCTACCTTCTTTTACATAGTGAGTCACATCGGCAATGTGTACCCCTACCTCCCACAACCCATCTTTAAGCGGGCGAATGGAGAGTGCATCGTCGAAGTCTTTGGCATCCTTCGGGTCGATGGTAAATGTAGTTACTTGTCGGAAATCTTCACGGAGAGCTATCTCTTCTGCACTGATTTCGGCCGGGATTTTATCCGCCGCCTTTTCTACAGCCTGCGGATATACGTACGGTAGTCCGAACTCAGCCAGGATGGCATGCATCTCTGTGGTGTTGTCACCGGCTTTACCTAATATATCGATAACTTGTCCGATGGGATTTTTTGCTTTATCCGGCCATTCGGTTACTTTCACAATGGCTTTATCACCGGTCTTTCCGCCTTTCAGCTTATCTCTTGGGATAAAGATGTCATTGGCAAGGGTGCGGTTCTCGGTAACCAGAAATGCGTATGACTTGGCTACTTCCAGTGTACCTACAAAAGTATCGTTGGCACGTTCCAATATCTCGATCACCTCTCCTTCAGCTTCTCGGTTCTTGCGTTTGGCATAGAACATGATTTTCACCTTATCACGGTTCATAGCATGCGCGGAGTTGCGTTCGGCTATAAAAATAGGATCGCCTCCCTCTTCGGGAACGAACGAGTTCTTACCATTGCTTTTGCGTTGGAAAGTTCCTACCAGCTCGGTTCCGTACATATTGACACGGAATTTACCTTTCTCAATCTCGCTGATATAATCATCATCCAACATTTCATGAAGAATATCGACGCATAGCATCTTTTGCGGGTGCGTATTAAGGCGCAGTTCCGAAAAGATATATTTCATACTAAGCGTTTCCTTGGGTTTGGCATGGAAAAAGTCGATCAATAATGCGGCCAACTGTTTTTTACTCATTCTCTTGCCGGCTTTTTTTTCTTTTTTTTTCTTTCTTTTTCGCCATAATTGAATTAGTCTTAATTTGCTATTATTACTACAAAGTAAACGATTAAATATCAATATTTCAAGATTTTCGTGTACATTTGCCTCACTCTTAACAATAATATAGTAAAGAGTAAAAGGGGGAACCCCTTCATAAGGAAACAGATTTAAGAAGAAATGGTTGCTTGTAGCCTAGCTGTTTTTGGGTAAGTTGTGAGAAATTGCAGGCATTGCGTGTTTTTTGAAACATGTGTTTTGAGAATTATTTATGTAGAAGTTATCACATGATGGGAAATATACTGGTCACCGGAGCGAGTGGCTTTATCGGAAGTTTCATTGTAGAGGAAGCGTTGAGGCGGAAATACGCGGTATGGGCGGGCGTTCGCTCAACCAGCAGCCGGAGATACCTGAAAGAAGAAGGTATTCAATTTATGGAATTGGATTTTGCGCATCCGGAGGTATTGCACGCCCAGCTTTCCGAGTATAAAAAAGTATATCATAAGTTTGATTATATTGTTCATTGTGCAGGTGTGACCAAGTGTATCGATAAGAGGGAGTTTGAAGAGGTAAACTATCTTCAGACCAAAACGTTTGTTGATACCCTGATTTCCCTTGAGATGGTTCCCAAGCAATTTATCTTTGTCAGCACATTGAGCGTATTCGGGCCTGTGCGCGAAAAGTTTTATACACCCATCTGCGATGCAGACGCACCGTTACCCAACACTGCCTACGGATTGAGTAAACTCAAGGCAGAGCGTTATGTGCAGGATATGCCCGATTTTCCCTATGTCATTTATCGTCCTACGGGAGTCTACGGGCCTCGTGAATCCGATTATTATCTGATGGCGAAGTCTATCCGGCAACATATGGATTTTTCTGTCGGTTACCGCCGGCAAGACCTAACCTTTGTTTATGTGAAGGACATTGTGCAGGCGATTTTTCTGGGTATCGAAAAGAATGTGCGTAGAAAATCTTACTTCCTTACAGACGGCCAGGTGTATCAGAGCCGCGCTTTTTCGGACTTGATACAAAAAGAACTGGGTAATCCGTTTGTTATTCATCTGAAATGTCCGTTAATTGTGCTAAAAGTTATATCTTTGCTCGCTGAATTTGTAGCAACGCGCTTGGGTAGAAGCAGTACGCTGAATTCTGATAAGTATAAGATAATGAAACAACGTAACTGGCAGTGTGATATCACCTCCACAGTCGAAGAGTTGGGGTATGTACCCCAATACGATTTAGAGAAGGGGGTCCGTGAAACCATTGCTTGGTATAAAGACGAAGGATGGCTTTAGACTTATTTAAACGTGTGGAAACCCGTAAAGGGTTGTTCGCAGTGGAGAAGGTCACACTGATTTACAATCTGTTGACTACGATTTTGATTCTATTTTTATTTCAACAGATGGATCATCCATGGCATATGCTTCTGGATCGGGCCATGATTGCTGCAATGACCTTTCTGCTGATGTATTTATATCGGCTGGCTCCTTGTAAGTTTTCGGCATTCGTGCGTATCGTTATCCAGATGAGTTTGCTCTCATACTGGTATCCGGATACCTTCGAGTTCAATCGTTTCTTTCCGAACCTCGACCATGTTTTTGCCACGGCTGAACAGTTCATATTCAACGGGCAACCCGCTATCTGGTTTTGTCATACCTTCCCGCATTTGATTGTGAGCGAAGCCTTTAATATGGGGTACTTCTTCTACTACCCGATGATGTTGATCGTAGCCTTATTCTACTTTATCTATCGGTTCGAATGGTTTGAGAAGATGTCTTTTGTGCTGGTGACTTCTTTCTTTATCTACTATCTTATTTATATCTTTGTTCCGGTGGCCGGTCCGCAGTTTTACTTTCCTGCCATTGGTTTTGATAATGTATCCAAGGGGATTTTCCCTGCTATCGGCGATTACTTCAATTATCATCAGGAACTTCTGCCGGGCCCGGGATATCAGCATGGCTTCTTCTATAACCTAGTAGAAGGTTCCCAACAGGTTGGCGAGCGTCCTACAGCGGCATTCCCTAGTTCTCACGTAGGCATATCTACCATTCTGATGATTATGGCTTGGCGGGGCAGTAAGAAATTGTTTGCTTGCCTAATTCCTTTCTATATGTTACTCTGCGGTGCTACCGTATACATTCAGGCGCATTATGTGATTGATGCCATTGTGGGATTCTTCTCTGCAATCGTACTGTATGTGGTGGTGACTTGGATGTTCAAGAAGTGGTTCGCGGAGCCAATGTTTAAATAGGCTCCGGATACATTTACTTCTGTCCCCGGTGTTAAACTCTGGGGGTAATTGTTTCGAATATTCGGAATAGCTCCTCTTGTGTTTCGGCCCGTAGCATGGCAATGCGTGTTTCTTTGAAGTTCGGAATGCCTTTAAATAACGGGCTGGCAGCCAGGTGACGGCGTACGTGCAAGATTCCCCGGCGTTCGTCGAGTAGGTTGACGCTGTCCACTACTTCCTGACGGAGTACATCCATACACCAGTCGAAACTGAGCGGAGGAAGTTCTTCTCCGGTTTCCAGAAAATGTTTGATCTCTTTAAAAATCCATGGACGTCCGAAGCTGGCGCGTCCGATCATAACAGCGTCTACACCGTAGCGATCGAAGCATTCTTTGCAACGTTGGGCGCTGGTGACATCTCCGTTGCCAATGATGGGAATGTGCATGCGCGGATTGTTTTTCACCTCTCCGATCAGTGTCCAATCGGCTTCTCCGGTGTACATTTGCGCACGGGTACGACCGTGAATGGTTAGCGCGGCAATGCCACAGTCCTGCAACTGTTCGGCCAGATCGACAATAATCTTATTATCGGCATCCCATCCCAGGCGAGTCTTCACCGTTACCGGTATCTTGACCGCATCGACAACCGCACGGGTTATTTCCAGCATCTTCGGGATATTTTGCAGCATACCTGCTCCTGCTCCCTTACCGGCAACCCTTTTCACCGGGCAGCCAAAGTTGATATCCAATATATCGGGCTGGGCTTGTTCCACGATTTTGGCGGCTTCCACCATAGTCTCGGTATCTTTTCCATAAATCTGAATGGCTACCGGACGTTCTTCATCGCTGATGCTTAGTTTCTGAGCTGTTTTGCTGACATAGCGTATCAGGCATCACTCGACACGAATTCGGTGTATACCATATTGGCTCCGAACTTTTTGCACATCAAGCGAAAAGCGGGATCGGTTACATCCTCCATGGGAGCGAGTAAAATGGGATTTTGGCCCAAATCTATATGATTAATCTTCATAGACGGTTTGTTATTTACTGTTTACTTACTGAAGTAACTTCTGAATTTCGCTGCAAAAATACGGAAAAAAGCCTACCTTTGTACGCATTCATTTACTTAACTAATAAGATTATATGAGAAAGAGTTGGATTTTATCGGCTTTGTGTATGATTCTATTGTTTGCTTCTACGACTACAATCACTGCGCAGGAGCCGGATAAAGCGTATAGAGAATCATTGAAAAAGATGATGGTCTTGTCGGGTGCTTTAGCTACGGTTGAGGACATGGTACCCCGAATCATGAATATGCTTAAGCAACAATATCCAGCTGTGTCGGAAGAATTCTGGACCGCCCAGTCTGCCAAGTGGAGTACATTATATGGCGAAAAGTTAGTCGATATATATGCTCCTATTTATAAGAAATACCTTACTTTGGATGAACTAAAACAGATTGTCTTGTTTTATGAATCACCGGTCGGCAAGAAACTGGGCGAAGTAACTCCAACGATGGCAGCGGAAGGTATGCAGGTGGGACAACAGTTGAGTGTGGAGATGATGACGACACTTCAGGAAGAAATTGCCGCCCAGAGTAAATAAGCTAATTTTGCAGATGTTTTTATACTAATTATATGAGTTCTACTATTAATGATTTTGAAATCATGGCTCCTGTCGGCTCACGTGAGTCGCTCGCTGCGGCTATTCAGGCTGGGGCCGATTCCATTTACTTTGGAATCGAAAATTTAAATATGCGTGCTCGGTCGGCCAATACATTTACTGTTGACGACTTGCATGAAATTGCGCGTACTTGCGAAGAGCATGGTATGAAGAGCTACTTGACGGTGAATACCATCATTTATGATAACGATCTTCCGTTGATGTATACCATTGTAGATGCCGCTAAGGAAGCCGGCATTTCTGCTATTATTGCGGCCGATGTGGCGGTTATGAACTATGCCCGTCGAATCGGACAAGAGGTACACTTATCTACACAGCTCAATATCTCCAATGCGGAGGCGTTGAAGTTCTACGCTCAGTTTGCCGATGTGGTGGTGCTGGCTCGCGAACTCAACCTTGATCAGGTTGCCGAAATCTATCGCCAGATACGTGAAGAGCAGATCTGTGGTCCGAGCGGAGCGTTGATTCGCATCGAAATGTTCTGCCACGGAGCACTTTGCATGGCTGTGTCCGGTAAATGTTACCTTTCTCTGCATGAGATGAATCATTCGGCCAATCGGGGAGCTTGTATGCAAGTATGTCGCCGTTCCTATGCCGTTCGTGATAAAGAGACGAATGTGGAATTGGAGATCGACAACGAATACATTATGTCGCCTAAAGACCTGAAAACCATTCATTTTATGAATAAGATGATGGATGCAGGTGTACGTGTATTTAAGATTGAAGGGCGTGCCCGTGGTCCTGAGTATGTACGTACGGTCGTAGAATGCTATAAAGAAGCCATTCAGGCTAATTTAGACGATTCTTTTACCGATGAAAAGATTGCGGCTTGGGACGAACGTTTGCAAACGGTATTCAACCGGGGGTTCTGGAATGGTTATTACTTGGGGCAACGCTTGGGTGAGTGGACGCGGAATTACGGTTCGGCAGCTACGGAACGTAAGATCTATGTAGGTAAGGGAATCAAACATTACTCCAACATCGGAGTAGCCGAATTCTTGGTAGAAGCCGCTGAGTTGAATGTAGGTGATAAGCTTCTGATAACAGGCCCTACCACGGGAGCCATATTCGCTACGCTCGACGAAGCACGGGTTGAATTGAAGCCGGTGCAGACGGTAAAGAAAGGAGAGCATTTCTCGATGAAACTCGATAAGATACGCCCGAATGATAAACTGTATAAGCTCGTATCCACGCAAGAACTGAAGCGATTTAAAGGACTGGATATCGAACAAAAAAGAGGATAAACCCCATGGCTCAATATGTCTATGAATTAGAGATGAAAGTGCGCGATTATGAGTGCGACCTGCAAGGTATTGTGAACAATGCCAATTATCAGCATTACCTGGAGCATACAAGGCATGAGTTCCTGACAATGACAGGGCTGAGCTTTGCCGGTCTTCATGAACAAGGGGTGGATCCTGTAGTGGCGCGTATCAATATGGCTTTCAAAACTCCATTGAAAAGTGGAGATGAATTTGTGTCCAAACTCTATTTGAGAAAAGAAGGCATCAAGTATGTCTTCTATCAGGATATTTTCCGTAAGAGTGATGATAAAGTAGTCGTAAAAGCCACTGTAGAGACGGTATGTGTGGTAAACGGACGGTTGAGTAACAGCGAATTGTTTGACAACGTATTTGCTCCGTACCTCGAATGATTGCCGACGAAGAAGAACAACTCTATAGCATCGCCCTGACGATGATTCATGGCGTTGGGCATATTAGTGCCAAACGGTTGGTCGATGGTATGGGAAGTGCTGTTGACGTCTTTCGTCACCGGAAATCATTGCCTGACTCTTTGCCGGAAGTCAGTTCGCGAATCATAGAGGCGCTGGACGATCCGCAAGCCCTTACACGTGCCGAGCAAGAACTTCTTTTCATTCAGAAGAATCGCATCCGTTGCTTGACCCTGAATGATGCAGATTATCCCTTCCGTTTACGTGAGTGCGAGGATGCACCTATTGTTCTTTTCTTCAAAGGAAATACCGATTTAAACGCATTGCGTGTTATCAATCTGGTAGGTACCCGGCATATTACGGGGTATGGTGAACAGGCTTGTGCCTCCTTTCTGCGCGATTTGAAAGTACTTTGTCCCGATGTGCTTGTGGTCAGCGGTTTGGCGTATGGGGTCGATATCCATGCCCATCGCGGAGCATTGGCCAACGGATTGTCCACCGTTGCCGTACTGGCTCACGGTTTAGACCGGATATATCCGTCCGTACATCGGAAAACGGCTGTTGATATGTTAACGAATGGAGGTTTGCTTACCGAATTCCTGACCGGAACAGCCCCCGATCGTTATAACTTTGTCAGCCGTAATCGCATTGTTGCCGGCATGTGTGACGCCACCATCGTGGTTGAATCTGCTGCAAAAGGCGGTTCACTTATTACCGCCGAACTTACCGAAGGTTATCATCGCGATTGCTTTGCTTTTCCCGGGCGGATCAATGACGAGTACTCTGCGGGATGTAACCGATTGCTCCGCGATAATAAAGCTTCGCTTCTCCTTTCTGCGGAAGAATTTGTATCTGCCATGGGATGGAACAGCGTCCCTCCGTCGAAAGCTGCACATGTACAGCGCGGCTTTTTCCCCGATCTGTCCGAAGAAGAACAAAAGGTCGTTTCCATCTTGGAGAAGCAAGGCGACTTGCAAATCAATAGCCTGGTTGTAGAAGCCGATATCTCGGTGCAACGCATGAGTGGCATTCTTTTTGAATTGGAGATGAAAGGAATTATCCGTGTATTGGTAGGTGGGGTATATCAGCTGTTGCCCTAACCAAATCTCACCTCTTTTCAGGCATTCCCAATAGCTCATTTAAACTCGGTGGGAAGCCGATTGTGTGCCTTCTCTTTTTCCTGAAAAGAGGAGAAGCGATGTTGTAGGCTAGCGAAAAATTACTAAGAAAGCTTAGGAAAAAATAAATAAAGTCTGTTTCTTTGCGACCGAAAAACATCCTGTCTTCTCAATATAAAAATGATGAATAGTAAACGACGTATAGAAAATGAGTGGCAAACACTCAAAGAAGTAGCTAAGGGAGATTCCCGGGCTTTTCGTACGTTGTACATGCATTATTATGATCGTCTTTTTCAGTTTGCCATGTTGTTTTTACGTTCCGAAACAGGCGCAGAAGATGTTGTGGCAGATGTTTTCTTCAATATATGGAAAGACAGAACCACACTTACCGGCATCCCCAATTTCCAAGCTTATATTTACCAAGCCGTGCGCTACGGCTGTCTCAATGTATTGAAAAGCGGCTATGTGTCCAAACGGAGTGACCTTCCGGAAATAGAGATGCAAGTAACGATTGCGCCCGATTCTCCCCTGGACGAACTAGCATACAAAGAATTGAGCGATGCGGTGCAACAAGCAGTCAATGCCTTACCCGAACGTTGTCGTATGGTCTTTAAAATGTCGAGGGAAGATGAGATGAGCCAACAAGAAATTGCGGATGCGTTAGGCGTACAACTTTGTACCGTACAACGGCAAACACTACTTGCCAAAGCCAAAATAAAACAGGCAATTGAGCCTTTCCTCGAAAAAAAATAAAAAAAAGTTCATTCTCCCTTTAGTACTTTGCCCCTTTGAGTTTTCTATATAGTATAAAGTATATAGAAAACGATCCACATGAATACTGAAGAACAAGAAAAAAACAGCCAAATAGATGCACTGATTGAACGTATCAAAGTTCAGTCCCCCACTCCTGATGACCACCATTCGGCAGAGAATTCCTTCTCCCGGCTCATGGGGCGACTTACAACAAATGACCATTCCGCAGAGATATTCCTTCGTCGCATCCGTCAGTACCGGATTGGGTTGGTAGCCGCTACCGCTGCCCTGCTTCTGGCGATAGGGAGTTTATTGTATACAACGGTCTCTGAGACCGAGCCTTCTTTTATCGTGGCAAGCAATAATACCGGCAATGTGCAGCATATACCGCTTCCCGACGGGACTGTTATCAAACTAAACAACCGTTCCAAGCTCATCTATCCCGATAACTTTTCGGGTAGTCAGCGAGAAGTCTTTCTTGACGGAGAGGCCTACTTTGATGTAGCCCACGATAAGCGGCATCCCTTCATTGTACGTGCCGGAGCATTGAAGATAGAAGTATTGGGAACCAAGTTCACCGTTAACGCCAATTCGATGTTTCCTCAAATTACGGCCACCTTGCTGGAAGGTTCTATCGACGTAAGCAATGAGAAAGATCACCTCCTGATGAAACCCAACCAGCAACTTACGTATAATGCCGAAAACGGTGAAATGTTGTTGACCGACCTGTCTGATGCCGAACGTGAAATCCGTTGGACCGAGAACGTTTGGGTGTTGTCCGATACGCCTTTGTTGGATATCTGCCAACGCTTGGAGCGTCAGTTCAATGTCAAGTTCATCATCATGAACGATGCGTTGATTCATAAATCTTTTACCGGAGAGTTCGAAACAAACGAGTCGTTAGAGTCCATTTTGGAGACCATGAAGATCAGTACGCCGTTTAAGTATGAGCGGAATGGAAAGAACATAATAATGAGATAATAAACTATTGTAAAATATTTAAAACGGATAGCCTATGGTGTAGTACTACGAATAAACATGAAAAAGCGAGAAAATACGACCAATACTTTCCCGCTTCTTACAAGACTTTGTGAAAACAATGGCACGCGAATGCCATCATCCTTAATTTCTAATTTATAAATGTATGACAAATTTAAGAAAGTATCAAGATTTTTGTCAGAAATATTGTTTCCCTTTGGAATACAAGTTCCAAAAGAGCATTTATACGACAATATTGTTACTCTTGATTTCCAGTTTTGCCATTGCACAGACCAGCAAGCAAAACATTAAACTTGATTTTAAAGATGCTCCTATCTCAAAGGTGATTACCAGTATTGAGAAGCAAAGCACATTTAAATTCTTTTATAACAACGACATCAATTCGAACCGGAAAGTGTCAATACAAATAACCTCTTCTAATATCAACGAAGTTGTGAATTTGCTTTTGAAGAATCTGCCTATTGATTACCAGATATCCGGGCAACGAATTGTGCTGTTTGTTAAGAAGGCCACCGAAAGTAAAGGTAAGGCATACGCTGTTACCGGAGTTATTAGTGACGCAACGGGCCCGGTTATCGGTGCATCCGTTGTTCCTAAAAACGGTCAGGGAACCATTACGGCTATAGACGGTGATTTCCGTTTGGATAATATTCACATAGGCGAAGTACTAACCATCTCCTACGTGGGCTATCAGACACAGAATGTTGTGTTTGACGGCCAATCCAAATTGGATATTACATTGCATGAAGACACCGAAGTGCTTGATGAAGTAGTGGTTACCGCCCTCGGTATTCGGAAAGAAGCGAAAGCCCTCTCCTACAATGTACAGGCACTCTCCGCCAGTGAGATTATAGGTGTGAAAGATGCCAACTTCGTGAACAGCCTCTCCGGTAAAGTAGCCGGTGTTGCAATCAATGCCAGCTCGTCCGGTATTGGGGGTGGAGCCAAGGTTGTGATGCGTGGTGCCAAGTCCATCTCCGGGAACAACAACGCGCTCTATGTGATCGACGGTATTCCCATGCCTTCGTTGGAAACCACCCAACCTAACGACTTCTACACCGGTATGGGACAGTCCGGTGACGGTGCTTCCATGGTCAACCCCGAAGACATTGAAAACATGTCCATACTTAGCGGTGCCGCCGCTTCCGCCCTCTACGGTAGCGATGCTGCCAATGGGGTAATCATGATTACTACCAAAAAAGGATCGAAAGATAAGTTGCGCGTCAACTACGCCAACAGTACCTCATTCTATAGTCCGTTTGTCACCCCGGAATTCCAGAACACCTATGGAGCGTCTAACGGTATGCTTCAGAGCTGGGGACAGAAGCTGGCTCAGCCAAGTACCTACGATCCGATGGATTTCTTCCAGACCGGATGGAACGAAACAAACTCGCTGACCATTAGCAACGGTACCGAAAAGAACCAAACCTTCCTCTCCATGGCTGCCACCAATGCCGAAGGCCTCGTACAAAACAATACACTCGATCGTTACAACTTTACCATTCGCAACACGACCAGTATGCTGAATGATAAGATGCAACTCGACCTCAGTGCCAGTTACATGAATGTGCGCGAACAGAATATGATCTCTCAGGGACAATACTTCAACCCCATTGTTTCCACCTACCTGATGTCACCAAGCTATAGCCTTGAGACCTATCAGTTGTTCGAAATGTACGATGAGAGCCGTGGATTCAAAACACAATACTGGCCGTGGGGAAATATGGGTATCGGTATGCAAAATCCTTACTGGATTACCAACCGCGATAACTTCATCAATCATAAAAATCGCTTTCTGGTTAGCGGTGGCCTAAACTATCAAATAGCTAAGGGCATTACCCTCGGTGCACGTGCCAAGATGGATTATACCTCGGCTATCAATGAGAAGAAATATTCCGCCTCTACAGATGCCATTTTCGCTCAGAAAAACGGTGCTTACTTCAAAGCCGATGCGTCTACCCGTCAACTCTATGGTGACGTGATGCTGAATATCGACAAATACTTCGGCGATTTCTCTTTGACCGGTACCGTTGGTACCAGCATTCAGGATGTGAACTATCAATACTACAGTGTAGGGGGTGACCTGAACTCGGTAGCAAACAGCTTTACCCTGAAGAATCTCAATCAGGCGAATGCGGAATTCGATCAGGATGGCTATCACGATCAAACGCAGTCGCTCTTCGCTACCGCCCAACTGGGTTGGCAAAGCAAACTCTACCTCGACGTAACCGGACGTATCGACTGGGCATCTGCCTTGGCATGGACGGATCATAATTCGGTGGCCTATCCTTCGGTCGGCTTATCGGCTATTCTGACCGACCTGCTACCGATCAAGAACGATGTATTGACATTCTTGAAGCTGCGTGGATCTTATAGTGAAGTAGGTAATGCACCTACGCGTTACATCGCCTACCAGACCTATCCGTATCAATCGGGTACACCGACTACAACGACTACGTATCCGAATACCAATATCAAACCCGAGCGCACCAAAGCGTGGGAGGTTGGCCTGCAGTCTCATTTATGGGGCGACAAATTGATGTTGAATGTATCTCTTTATAAAACATCGACCTACAATCAGCTGTTTAATCCTTCGCTTCCCAGCTCTTCGGGATATTCTTCGGTTTACATCAATGGTGGCCGGGTAGACAACAAAGGTCTTGAAGCAAGCCTATCGCTCAATCAGCCACTCGGCCCTGTCGAATGGAACTCAACGCTTACCTACACCATCAATCGCAACAAGATCAAACAGCTTTTGGAACCTACTACCTTGAGTGGTGGCTTAGCGGTGGAAGGGCAAGATATGTTCGACCTTGGGGGTATTGGCAACGTGAAGACCCGTTTGATCAAAGGCGGTTCCATCGGTGATCTTTATGTGACTGCACTGCGTACCGATGAGCATGGTTACATCGATGTGGATTATGTGAACAATACAGTAGCTGTTGACGATAAAGCCGGTGATAAGAAAGACGGTTGGATTTATGCCGGCAACTCGCAGGCTAAGTACACCCTAGGATGGCGTAACTCCTTCAGTTGGAACGGACTGACGCTTGGCTTCCTCATCAATGCCCGTATAGGCGGTGTAGGGGTCTCCATGACGCAAGCATGATGGACGCTTACGGTACATCGAAAGCTACTGCCGATGCTCGGGATGCCGGCGGTGTAATGATTAACGGCTACCTCGTTCCCGCTGCGCAGAAGTATTACCAAACGATCGGTACAGGCGCGGGCTCCATGTATGTGTACAGCGCTACGAACGTTCGCTTGGCGGAACTCTCCTTCGGCTATGACGTACCTGTCACCAAGGTTGTTCCTGGATTCGGGGGATGAATGTGGCGTTTACCGGACGCAACCTCTTTATGCTTTATTGCAAGGCTCCCTACGATCGGAATTGACTGCCAGTACAGGTACTCACTTCACGGGTATGGACTACTTCATGATGCCGAGTCTGCGCAATTTGGGTTTCTCTGTTAAACTTAACTTCTAAAGAACTTGTGAGATGAAACAACTATTGAAATATACAAAGTTTGTCAACGGTGCGATTCTGACAGGAAGCTTACTTTTCACTTCCTGCACCAGTCAGTTTGAAAAATGGAACATCAATCCGAATGAGGTGACACCCGATCAAATGGAACAAGACAATTTGAACACAGGTGCTTACTTCACTCAAATGGAGAAAGGTGTGTTTATTGTCGGTAAAGGTGCGGACGGTGTCGGACTGGGCGGTAGGTATCAGATTACAGAGATGCTTACCGGAGACATCTTCGCCAGCTACATGGCCAACATCAATACGTTTAGCTACACCACCTACCACAACGACCATTATGCGCTCTATCGCGATTGGTATAACGCTCCTTTCAATGACGCGTTTACCAATGTCATGCAGCCTTGGAAATCGATTGTCGACGTGACCGAAGAAAGTTCTCCGGCCCGCGCCATGGCTACCGTTGTGAAAGTGTTGGGTATGAGTCGTATTACCGATATGTACGGACCGATTCCTTATACGAGATTTGGTACTTCGATTCAAGTACCTTACGACAGCCAGAAGGATGTGTACTATCGATCTTCGAAGAACTGGATACCGCCATTGAGGCGTTGGTAGCCTACAGTGATAAAAACTCGGCTAACTATATGGAGCAATACGATTATATCTATAGCGGTAACGTAAAGAACTGGATTAAGTTTGCCAATACGCTCCGTCTGCGTCTGGCTATGCGCATCTCTTTTGTCGACCGGGCCAAAGCCGAGACAGAAGCTGCTGCTGCCATTAATCATAGCTATGGCCTGATAACCACTGTCAGTGAGTCCGCGATCCTGCATCAGACAACCTCGTTTACATTCATCAATCCGATATGGGAAGTGAGCGAAAGCTTTCAGGATATGCGTATGGGTGCTACCATGGATTGCTACCTGAACGGTTATAAAGATCCGCGTACCTCCAAGTATTTCCGTCCGGCAACCAAGAGCGGTGCCTATTACGGCGTAAGAAACGGTATGACGAATATCTCGAAAGACGCTTATAAAGAAGCCGCTTCCGGCCTGAACTTCGAAACGAACAGCAATATGCAATGGATGGATGCGTCCGAAGCCTACTTCCTGCTTGCTGAAGCGAAGCTACGGTTGAATCTGGGGACAGAAACGGTCAAGAGCTACTACGAGAAAGCTGTTCGGACCTCTTTCACCTCGAAAGGTGCTGCCGGTGTAGATAACTACCTTGCTGACGCCGTGAGCTTGCCCCTTACCACGTATACCGACCCAACTACCAATCGGGGAACGAACGTGAGCAGTTTCGTTTCTCAGCTGACCATTGCCTGGGATGAGGCTGTATCGGAGGAGAAGAAACTAGAACGCATCATGATTCAGAAATGGATCGCCCTTTATCCCGACGGACAAGAGGCGTGGAGTGAGATGCGGCGTACGGGCTATCCCGGCTTTGTGAGAATTAACTCTTATCAGTATGCTACGGAAGTTGCGAGCAATGCACTGATCAGCCGCTTGAAGTTTCCGACAACCGAGTACTCCGACAACTCTCAGAATACGCAGGCTGCCGTATCCCTACTGGGTGGGAATGGAGACATTGCCGGAACCAGGCTCTGGTGGGATACCCGGAGATAACAAACAAGTCTAATAAGTAAATAAGCTGATTATGAAAACAATTAAATATCTATTGGCTCTTGCAACGATAGGGGGACTGATGGCATCGTGCGATACCGATAAGGAATCGGAGTCGATCCAGAACCCTTATACATACAGTGAATTATATTATCAAAACCTACGCGACTATAAGGCGAGCGATCACCCGATCTCTTTCGGATGGTTTGCTCAATACGGACAACAGAACTCGTTGGGCGTACGTTTCTTGGGACTTCCCGATAGCCTGGATATCTGCTCCATGTGGGGTGGAATACCCGCCAAGGAGAACACAGCCATTTGGGAAGAAATACGCTTCGTGCAGAAAGTAAAAGGAACGAAGATGTTTGCCGTAGCCATTACCCGTATCGATGCCGAAACAGACGATCATGCGTTTAAACAGGCGTATAACGAGGCACGCCAAATGCCGGCAGGCGAAGAAAAGAATGCGGCTATCAACAAATCGATCGAGATGTATGCCGAATACTTTCTGGATCAGGTGTTCGAGAATGACCTCGATGGATTCGATGCCGATTATGAACCCGAAGGCGACTTCCTGAGCGGTAGCTATTTCAACTATTTCATGAAGTATCTGGCCAAGTATATGGGACCGAATCCGGATATCACTAAAGAAGAACGATTGCAACTCATTCAGGAACGATATGGCAAAGATGTGACCGATACCGACAAGATGCTTTGTGTGGATGCACCGGGCGACCCCTCGTCGGAATTGTATGCCATTTGCAATTACTACTTCAAGCAAGCCTACGGAGGTGGTACGAGCAGTAGTTGGCCCAGTGAAAAGGTTGTCTACTGTTGTAACATGGGCGATAACTGGCAAGGCGATATGAGTACGATGTATTCACAAGCCCGCTACAAGCCCACCACGGGTAAGAAGGGTGGTTTTGGCGCATTCTTTATCCATCGTGACTACAATGTGCACGACAATAACCCGAGTCCGTACAAGCGCTTTCGCGAGTGTATTCAGATTCAGAATCCGGCAATTCATTAATTAATTATTTTAATGAAACGAATAGATATGAAAAATATAAAGAACCTGTTTTATATAGGTATGCTGGCTCTTTGCACCGCAAGCCTTGCTGCCTGTAGCGATGAAGAAACATACGATTTCCCCGGCGACCCATACAACCGTGTGTATATGCCGGATAAGTCGGCTACCTATAAAATTGTCCAAACACCGATCAGTAGCATCAGTAACCTGAAGTTCGAGACCTCTCTGAAGTGTACACAAAAGGCTTCGGCAAACATTCAGGCTACGGTAGAGATTGACAATTCAATGATTGCTGCCTACAATGAACAGCATAAAACCAAGTATGAAGAGATACCGGCAGCAGCGCTTGTGATCGAGAACGCTACGATGACCATCCCCGTGGGTAGCATGGCTACCATGGATACGCTTCGACTGACTATGTCTCAAGATGAAAGCATTGTTTCGACTCTCAGAAGTTCCAATGGATACCTCATTCCGCTGCGCCTTACCACGTCAACGGGTGGGTCCTCTCAGCCGAGTACGAACGTTTCCACTACGTATCTGGTTGTTACCGTTACGGAAGATAACGTCAATCACGAAGCGGTTGAAAGCGATATCACCGGTACGTTGGTAGCAAGTCAAACCGGCTGGTCGGCAACAACCAATGGTACAGTGTCGACCTCTTATCAACCGCTGTCAACTATGTTCGACGGTGATATGTCGTCGTATTGCTATATCAGTGCCACCGAAGATATCAAATTGGATATCAATATGGGTAAGCCCTACACATTCGATGCCATCTCCCTTTATTATGGATATTCCTATAGCTGGGGAAGCTACGAGTATGGCTGTCTGGCGAGTGGTATGACTATCTTCACCAGCAACGATGGTACAACGTGGCAGTCGGCTGGTCAGATCACCGGCAGTGTTTCCAAGTTCTGCGTGTTCTATGCACCTCTTACCGCTCAATACGTCCGGTTGGTTAAGCCGAAAGGAAGTAGTAGCCGGGTAACTCTGTATGGTGGTATCTTTAATGTTTATGCAAAATAAATCGGGAAGAATATGAAAAAATATACATTATTATCTTTGTTTGCTTTGCTGCTTTGTACGACAGGCTGCAAAGAAGGGCCGGATTTTGGCGATGCACTCTATATGACAGGCACGTTGACTTCACCCAGTGTTCGCTTTCTGGTGGATGGCCCGTCGAGCATCGGACTTACGGTCACATCGACCACCAAGGCCGATACCGATGTTAAGATTAGTCTGAAACCGGCTCCTGATCAGCTTGATGCGTTCAACGCGTCTACCGGTCGTAAGAGTCAGCTGCCGCCCGAAGGTAGCTACACCATCGATGGATCGGAGGTAGTGATTGATGCGGGTAAATCTCAATCGACACAAATCAAGGTGAGTGCCAATTCCGATATGTTGAAAGAAGGTGTTTCCTACTGCCTACCGGTGTCGATCACTTCGGTAGAAGGAGGCGACCTGAAAGTGTTGGAAAGTGCGCGCACCGCTTATGTGATGCTTACGAAAGTGATCAACGTAAAGGCCGCTTACTTAGCTCGTAGAGGGTGTTTTGATATCCCGTCATTCGGCGGAGCAGACAGTCCCGTAAAAGCGCTCGGCCAGATGACGCTGGAGATGAAAGTTCTTCCGGTCTCCTTCCCGAATACGCCGAGTAGTGCCAACGGTATTAGCTCTTTATGTGGCTGCGAGGAGAACTTCCTCTTCCGTTTCGGTGACGGTGCGGGCAACCCGACCAACAAACTGCAATTTGTGAAAGGCTCTATCGGTGCGGCTTCTCATCCCGACAAAAAAGACCACTACGAATCTTGGGTTGATAAAGAGTTCGACACCGGCCATTGGTTGCACTTTGCAGCCGTTTACGACGGTCAGTACCTTCGCCTTTACTTAGATGGCGAACAGATTCACTTTGTGGAAACCAGAAATGGGGGAAGCATCAACCTGAGCATGGCCTACGATGGACATACGTGGGAAGACACATTCTCGATTGGCCGTTCCGCCGGTCATGCACGTTTCTTCGACGGTTACGTCAGTGAGTGCAGGGTGTGGAATGTGGCTCGTACCCCTGCCGAACTTGAAGACGGTATCTGCTACGTTGACCCAACAAGCAAAGGGCTGATCTCGTATTGGCGCTTCGACGGTGAAACACAGGAAGATGGTACAGTACTCGATATGACGGGGCACGGATACAATGCCGTACCTTCCGGAACCATACAATATGTAGACCACCAAAAGTGTCCGTTCTAATGTGATTATTTGATTTGAAAAGGTCCGTCGTGGTTTACCATCCTTGCCGTTATCCGGTTCTGATGAGGCCAAGACGGACCTTTTTCATTGTATACCTTCTCAGGACGCCCTTCGGGAAATCTCATGCGGGGCGAGAAGAAATGTTTGCTATTACCAAATATTCGAATGATGAAACTCAATACTAAAAAACTGATAAGCTTATCGCTGCTGGGCCTGACGAGTTGTGTGGCTCTTGCCCAAAAACCGGTGCGCCCACTTTATAAGAATCCCGCACTTCCGGTGGAAGAACGCGTGCAAGACCTGCTTTCACGGATGACAACCGAGGAAAAAGTCGGTCAGCTACTCTGCGTTGGGGTGGGAGATGTACGAACGGCAGGGAGAGGAAGTCGTTCCCTCACCGAAGTTCAAACAACTGATTGCGGAGCGACCTATCGGTATGCTTTGGGCAACCTACCGTGCCGACCCTTGGACTAAAAAGACACTGGCCAACGGGCTAAATCCCGCTTTGGCTGCCAAGGCAGGAAACGCTTTGCAGCGCTATATGCTGGAACATACACGGCTGGGCATTCCGATTTTTCTGGCCGAAGAAGCACCTCACGGGCATATGGCAATCGGTACAACCGTATTCCCGACAGGCATTGGTATGGCAGCTAGTTGGTCGCCGGAACTGCTGAAAGAGGCGGGGGAAGCTATTG
Organism: Bacteroides reticulotermitis JCM 10512; assembly: GCF_000517545.1. Taxonomy (GTDB): domain Bacteria; phylum Bacteroidota; class Bacteroidia; order Bacteroidales; family Bacteroidaceae; genus Bacteroides; species Bacteroides reticulotermitis. Next base: position 48,270 of record NZ_BAIV01000007.1, read on the forward strand.
GCAAAGAGATGCGTCTGCAAGGCGGACATATTAGTTACGGTCCCGTACTCGACCTTGCTCGTGACCCCCGTTGGTCTCGGGTGGAAGAAACCTTTGGCGAAGATCCCGTGCTAACCGGCGTCTTGGGAGCGGCCATGGTGGAAGGATTGGGCGGTGGCGACCTCTCTCAGGCATACAGCACTGTTGCTACGTTGAAACACTTTCTCGCTTATGCCGTTCCCGAAGGCGGACAGAATGGCAATCAGGCTATGGTGGGAATGCGGGAGTTGCACGAAAACTTCCTTCCTCCTTTCCGGAAAGCAATCGAAGCGGGTGCTCTCTCCGTTATGACCTCCTACAATTCCATCGACGGTATTCCCTGTACTGCCAATTCGTATCTGTTGGACCAACTCTTGCGCAACGAATGGAAATTCCGGGGCTTTACCGTCTCCGATCTATATAGCATCGAAGGTATACACGAAAACCATGCGGTCGCCTCTTCCCTTGAAGACGCCTCCCTGCAAGCTGTTACCGCCGGGGTAGATGTAGACTTAGGCGGCGATGCGTATACCCATCTGATCCGTGCCATCCGGGAAGATCGGTTGCAGGAAGCAGTTGTCGACACAGCCGTCTGCCGTGTGTTGCGGATGAAGTTTGCAATGGGATTGTTCGAGCATCCTTATACCGTTCCGGAAGTAGCCGCCAAAGAGGTGCGAAGCCGGGAACATATCGCCTTGGCACGCAGGTTGGCGCAGGCATCCATCACACTTCTGAAGAACGAAGGCGGCCTCTTGCCATTAAGTAAAAGCCCTACGCAACGCATCGCGGTCATCGGTCCGAATGCGGATAACTGCTATAATCTATTGGGCGACTATACCGCTCCACAGGCCGCTGGAAATGTGAAAACCGTATGGGATGGAGTTCGATCCAAACTTCCCGCTTCGCAGGTGGAGTACGTCAAGGGTTGTGCCATTCGCGATACCACAGCGATGGAAATCGAAAAGGCCGTTGCTGCTGCCCGACGTTCGGATGTGGTTATTGCCGTGGTCGGTGGAAGTAGCGCGCGCGACTTCAAGACGCAATATAAAGAGACAGGCGCTGCGATTGCCGACAAGGGAATCCTAAGCGATATGGAAAGTGGCGAAGGATTCGACCGGGCTACGCTTTCCCTGCTTGGTGGGCAGCAAACCTTGCTGGAAGCTGTGAAGGCGACCGGCAAGCCGTTGGTTGTCGTTTATGTCGAAGGCCGTCCGTTGGACAAGAACTGGGCTGCTGAACAGGCAGATGCGCTACTAACGGCTTATTACCCCGGGCAGGAAGGAGGCAATGCCATTGCGGATGTCTTATTCGGCGACTACAATCCTGCGGGACGTTTACCCGTCTCCGTTCCCCGGTCTGTCGGGCAACTTCCGGTGTATTATAATAAGAAAGCTCCTCCGTGTCATGACTACGTGGAGATGTCCGCTACACCGCTATACGCCTTCGGTTACGGGCTGAGTTATACCGAGTTTGCCTACTCCGAACTGCGCATCGAAAAGCAAAATGCTCACACTTTTACCGTCTCTTTTTGTGTACAAAACACAGGAACGTGACGGGGAAGAGGTGGTGCAGCTCTATTTGCGGGACGAATACGCCTCGGTGTCTCAGCCTTTAAAGCAACTGAAGAAGTTTCAACGCCTCTTCCTGAAGCAGGGTGAAAAGCAAACCGTTTCTTTCATACTGACGGCTGAAGACTTTAAAATCGTCAACCGGGAAATGCGCAACGAAATAGAACCCGGTACCTTTGAAGTCACTATCGGGAAGGCTTCCGATAGCATTCAACTGACAGGTAATATTGAAATTGCCGATCGATACCTCTTCTGATCAATGTATTGGTGAAACGAAATTTATCAATTTATATTGGTTAGCTATCCATTCGTAGGGCTGAAATTATTGTTACGTTCGCAAGAGATGATTATAGGATAAGAAATGCTTTTAAAATCACTTGGTATTGGCCTGTTATTGCTCATTTTTCAAGTATTAATAGCTTATATGTCAGGTATTGATAGGCAGGGTCTCAAGTAACTTGGATCAAGTATATAAGTTGCCTCACACAACTACTTAAGTAGCTTGAAACGAGTATTCAGGATTACTTAAAACAAGTGTTCAACTCCTCCAGATATTCTAAGATATAAACTCTTTAAGGAAACAGGCTTACACTTAAATGGACGAAGCCCCTTTATTCACAGCAGAATGCGGAATTTATGGAAGCATTGTTGTCATGCCTTTAATCGCTCTATCTTCAACAATATATGAATAGAGAGCTGCATACGGCATTAATGTAAGTGCTACGATTCTGTATGCGTATTTGTTTATTAATCAAATCTGGTAGTGATTACTATTTCATACATGTTCATTTTGCATGTCGTTCGCGTATACGCCATAGGAGTTCATTCAAGGACACATTCTTCACCTGAGGTGACAGCAAGCGATCAGAAACCTTGCCTGCGTTATACCCTTTGATCGGTAAGTCTGTAGAATTGGCAGTCTTGCTAAAATCCGACCATGCGTGTATGATTGTCCATGATAATGGATTACTTTTCTCTTTTTGCTTGGCAGCTTGGGCAGCATCCCGGTTTATCAGACCTGCCACATAATCCGGGCCACCGCACAACGGATCATTGAATAACCCCGACCAGATAGAGAACTTAGCGGTTACTACCGGGATATCGATATTCTCTTTATTTTTCACCCATATCATGTCGCCTCCCATATTGTATGGATTGTACTGAATAGCAATCATGCCGGTCAACCCATCTATTTCCCGTGCATAAATCTCATAGGCTTGCCTGGCTTCCGGACTGAATACATTCTTGCAGATGAAGCCAAATATTTTGATGTTCAGTTTCTTGAAATGCCAGTTCATGCGACGTGCGAATTCCGTAAGAAGTTCTTCCCGATTGGTACGATTCTTGGCAAATTCATCGGGGTATTGGTATCCGCCTCCGTATTCGATCACACTGGAATTGTCTGGTTTCATCGATACGAAGCGGTTCCAGGTTGAAGTACTCACAATGGATAGTTGATGGGACACAATGTCCACGAGACAGGAGAGTTATTTCTGTCTCTATTCCCATAATACAGAGGGTTGTCGAGAAAATCGCCCATGGTCCATTGCATATTGTCCCCATCGCTGATAACAAATGAATGAAAAGCTGAAGAATCTTTCCAGTTTATTTCATCAATCGCCTTTTCATGTATGGACAGGGGAGTTATCTGATCAGAAGCTGCCATGATGACGGGAAGATTCTGACACCAGTTGGAGGCGGTGTTGTAATGCCCCCATCGGGTGATAGCTCCTGTATACTGATCCTCTTCTCCACAATTCCAGCCTAAGATTGGTGAGAGTGGAGTAACCCATTCCAGAATCTGTTCGGAAAACTTTCCGGTTCCATAATATAGCATCAGTTTTTGGGCAATGGCAATATCACGGCAATTGCTTACTTTCGGATCAATGCTCAGGGCAGAGGAACGATTAAGCCTTTCCTTACATTGTCTGAAGCAGGTTTCAGGTGTTTCGTTACGTGCATCTTTGAGTTTTCTCAGTCCGTTATCTTTAGCTCGTTGTTCCATACTTTCTTCCACCAATACTCCCTTTAGTAATCCGGCATATACTGTGGCTATATTGGAGGAATAATCTATATATTGTCGTTGAGAATAGCTCTCCCCGATGGAATTATCAGCTCGGTAAAGTATGTATCCTTTGATTATCTTTTTCTTCTTTAAGTAGGCGAGGAGTTCCCATACGTTCATTCGTACCGGGCGTGTGACCTGCAAACTATTTAAAGAGTTTCGACGAATCTCCTGATAGGAGGCATTGGGAAAGTCAATCCAAACCATTTCGTTAAAAATCCCCTCGTTTACGGCTTGTCCGCATAGGCCGGAGAGCGATTCCAATAACATGTTCTCGGCTAGGCTAAGCCCTTCTTTGCTGCATATAATAACTTGTTTAGGGGCTTTTTGTACGAACCATCCGTGCCGCCCGTCATAAGCGTAACTTAGCATGGAAAGCAATAGGCAAGTGAATGAAAATATTAGTTTGACTCTCATGTTTTAGAGGTTTGTAACAGCTATTTCTCTATATAAAAGAGAAATAGCTGTCAGTTGTTGAAAGGCTGTCGGTTGATTATTTTATCGTTCTCTTTGGAAGTGTGCGTAGCTCATTGGCTGCATTGACTTTATCTATATAGTTATCGGATAAGGTCATGGCAAAAATCGCAATATTTTCATCTTTAGGGAGTATTAGGGTACGAGCGTCTTTGGGAAGCTCTATACACAGTTTGTACATATAGGTATAGATATAAGTGTCGTTGCCTTTCTCTGCGTGACGGTGCGAACCTACATAGGCGAGCGAAGCGTTGCGAATATAGCCTTCGCTGACACCCGTATGCCCCCACTGCCCATAGAATCCTGAATAGTAAGGAATCTCGAAATCATACGGTTTCTCATTGATCAGTATACTTGCTTTGCGGTCCTGATCGGTCGAAGTTGCCAGTATGTACAGTTTCTTTCCGCCTGCATCCTGAGGTAGACGAATCGTATCTCCCTTGCATTTCAGTACGTGCTTTTCTTCATAATGCCCTATCTTGAAAGGAATATTGCTGCTGGTTATTTCACTTCCTATCAGTTCGGCTGCGAAGCTGTTGCCTTTCTTATCAAATGAAACTGTGTAGCCGAAGTTGTCAGGGGTAAAAGCCTTGTTATTAAATGCCAGTTGAAGCGGTGTGTACTGTATCGGAGCTGCTCTCACATTGCTTTTTTGCAAACGAACAGCAAATGTTTTGGGCTGGTAGGCAGTCATGTCAAAGCTGAGTTTGTTGCTATGTATAGTAGCATTGCCGATCTTCTCCTCTATGCCGTTGACTTCGTATGCCGATTCAATATTAGCCGGAAAGGTGACCTCGATCTGCTTAGCGGCTTTACCTTGCATCTCATAAAAGCGAATGATATACAGGTCGCTATCTTCTGCCTTCTTCAGTGAGCGAACGGCTACCTGAGGGGTATTGACTTTTACAAAAGAGTACTCTTTTCCCAGTGCACCTTTGTGTTTAGGAGTCGTAAATACAGCTAATTGACTGTTTAATGATTCGGCGAGATGGCTAATCCCTGCTTGCAAAGCTTCATTCTGATGTCCTACGATTGAATAGGTAAACGTATGATGTCCGAAATCTTGCTCTTCCTGATATTTATATCTCTCTTTGGTTGTAGGAGCGTGAAGCAGGGTCAGGCGTAGCGTATGATCATTCGGTTTGTCCCATCCGTATTTGCAATCGTTGAGAATTGAAATTCCATAGCTATTGTCGGGAGCTGTAATATCCGCCATTGTTGTGCGCATACTTCATAGGCAGTCTGGGTATTGCTGCCACGTCTCACAGTTCCGACGCCCAAGTCATAGACGGCTTCTTCGTTTTTTATACTCATGGGAAACTCAGCCTTTAAGACAGCATCCTTTGTCGACCAGTCTACCTCGTTGATAATATCAATACGTTCATCGTTAGCACCTTCGCTCATGCGTATGTGCTGTACGAACTTGGAAGTCTGGTATGTACGTTCGATACGCAGAGAAGCCATACAAGGTCCCTCTTGTTCGATACTGATTTTCACCTGATCAGAAATCTCTTTACCTGGCTTGTCCAGAGTCTTTTTTAAGATCTCCCAAGCAGGCCATTCGCTAGATTCATTACCCAAAAGCAACGCTAAACGAAAAGCTTTTCCTTGTGCTACTAATTCTGTGTTTGTCCGTTTGTCAAGGATGGAGCGATGTCTCCGTTGCTGTTCAGTGTCAGTTTATAAATCTTGTTCTCCAAGGTATTAGCGGTTGCCTTCAGGGACGTACGCACATTGTTCTTCTGGAAACGGACGTCATAGACTGAACAACTGAGTGGGGCTACAGACGCACTGAAGATAAGCTTTGCTTTTCCATTTGTCCAGTTTATCACTTGTGCGGGTACCTCTTTTCCTTTGGCATCGAAGACCTGTATGCCTGTAGGTTTTTGCGGGACGCTGACAACAGCCTCCGCCAATTCTTTACGCTGTGTGCCCATTGAGTTGTAAACGACAACTGCGGTTCCTTTCACTTGCGTGTTTAAACAGGAAGCGAGTGATCCGACGCCTGTATGAATGATATCGTTGAATTGTGTTTGTGAGATCAGTTCATCATTCCAAGAGTAGGTATAGGCCTTAGGTATGCTGGTTCCGGTCAGATCATCGTGAAACTGATGCCAAATGAAGCGTTGCCATGCTTCTGTCAGCGTACTTTTCGGGTAAGTTGCTCCGTCTAGATAGTCTGCCATGACGGAAATACGTTCGGCGGCATCTCCCAATTGTTCATTGCGGCGATTGTATAGTTTCATGGCTGCTTGCGAGGAATAACATCCCGTGGCGTGAATATCCATTAATAATTCACCTTTGTAGACCGGCAATTCAGGGTGTTTATCAAACGGAAGGTAATCTTTGAACAACTGATCGGATGTAGCACTGATGATTTCGACATCTCCATTCCCTTTCACGCTTTTTTCAATGGAAAGGGCTGAGTTAATGTTGGGTGCTCCACCCCTGTCACCCGCACCGTAATAGCGATATGCTGTATGGTTTACTCCGTCTTTAGCTGTGTTTCTCAGATCGGTATCTTTACTCAAATCACCTCCATTCCATTCATGAACGTAGTTTTTACCGTTGAATGCTGCCATAATGCGTGAACCATCCACGCCTTCCCACAATCCGATGTTGAAAGGCATTTTGGACTTACCATGCATATTGGCGTGCCGCCATTGCAGTTTTTGTGTGGAGAAACCAATCAACCCGCAATGAGCTGCAATGGTTGGCAGTGTATAGCTGAATCCGAAACAATCCGGCAGGAAGATATCGGTCGAAGATATTCCGAACTCCTTTTTGTAGAATTGCTGTCCTAGCAGGATGTTACGAAAAAAGGATTCCGGGGAAGGCATATTGGTGTCGTTGGCATCCCAGGAGCTTCCGGCAATGTGCCAGCGCCCTTCCTGAATGTAGCTTTTCATTAACTCGTATTCCAGCGGATAGTACTCCTTGATCCAATGGTATTTCACTCCGCCTTCGAAGTTGAATACATAGTTGGATAGTGTTGAAATAAGTAGAAGTTTCGTATCAATGTATGTTTTAGGTATTCATCGATGGTTGTTTGAATATCCCAGTTCCATTGAGTATCCAGGTGAGCGTTGGAAACAAGGTATGCTTTGCTCTTCTTCTGCGCCTGTGTTGAATGAATTCCGATAATTACCAGAATCAGAATTGCTAAAATTGTTTTTTTTCTCATGCGTTCTATCTGTTAACTAATTAATAACCTATTGTATGCTGAATTTCCCTTCCAATTTCGTGTCTTTGGAGGAAGCTCCAATCATTACTTTGAATAATCCCGGTTCTACCTGAAATGTCCTATTCTTATCCCAAATGGCTAGATCTTGAGGACGAAGTGTAAATACGATTTCTTTTTCTTCGCCCGGTTGCAAGGTGATGCGTTCGAACCCACGGAGAACTTTTACATACGTTGTGACACTGCTGACCTCATCACTTAGATAAAGCTGTACGACTTCATCTCCACTTCGGTTGCCAGTGTTCTTTACGCTGCAACGTACGGTTATGTCGCCTGCCTTCCCTTGTAACTCTGGTGTTATTTTTAAATTCCGATATTCGAATGTTGTGTAACTCAACCCATATCCGAATGGGAAAAGAGCACCGCTGACTGAAGTGCCGCAGCTACTGTCCGACCCCGGTTTGAATGGGAAAGCAAAAGGAATCTGCCCAACTGACTTTGGGAAGGTGACAGCTAGTCTGCCCCCTGGATTATAGTCGCCGAAAATGGTTTCAGCTACTGCTTGCCCACAAAATTCTCCCGGAAACCATGCGTGCAGGATGGCAGGGACATACTTTTTCGCATAATTGATGCTGGATGCGCGACCGTCAATCATCACCAATACAATGGGCTTGTCCAACTGACAAATGGCTTTTAGTAGTTCTTCCTGCCTACCCGGCAGATCGAGGCTTGTGCGAGAACGCTCTTCTCGTACGGTGACTTCGCTACCTCCCAATACCATGATGACAACCTCGGATGCTTGAGCCGCTTCAATGGCATCGTCCATTAGCTGTTGCTCCTGGGGCGTTATTTCGAAAGGGAGAACTTCACTTTCCGGAAAGTGAGGGTCCACAATTTCACATCCTTTCTTATAGACAACTTTTGCTTCGGGAAGTGCTTCTTTTATCCCTGTGTAGACTGTTTTTATCGGAGCGTTAGATGGGCCATAGCGGCATATTAGTTCTTTTTGTTCATTGGCGTTCGGACCGATAACAGCTACCGATTTTAAGGTTTTTTGAAGTGGTAATAAGTTATCCTGATTTTTTAAGAGCACTATGGATTGACGTGCGGCTTCCAATGCGACCGCCTGGTGTTCCTTGCTGTGTACCACTTTCTCCGCCAACTTTCCGTCGCCCCGGTATGGATTATCGAACAGACCTAGCCAGAACTTGACATATAAGATTTCGCTGATGCGTTTGTCGATGATTGCTTGATCTATTTTCCCTTTAGCAATAGCACTTCGCAATGGTGTGATGAAACTGGAGGGAGGACTGAAATTAGTCCGTATATTTAAACCTGCATTCACCGACTGCGCAACTGCGTCTTCATAGTTTTCTGCTGTCTTATGTTTACCGGAAATAAATTCAACAGCATCGCTATCGGATACAACATAACCTTTGAAACCCCATTCCTGGCGTAATATCCGGGTGAGGAACTGGTAACTTCCCGTGATGGGTTCACCGTCATAATCGTTGTACGAACTCATCACTCCCAATGCACCGGCTTCCTGAAAGGCAACCCGAAAAGGTTCGAGATAGAGCGTACGCATTTCGCGAGGCGCTACGTGCGGATCGGTACGAGTTCCTCCATCGCGTCCTCCTACCGGAATGCTGTATACGGCGAAGTGCTTGGGAGTAGCCACCACCTTATACTTTTGCAAACTTTGAATCATTTGCTTACCCAATTGTCCCACCAGATACGGATCTTCTCCGTAGCATTCCACAACGCGTCCCCAACGAGGGTCTTGAGCAATGTCTAAGATGGGAGAATAAATATTGGTATATCCCAAAGCAGTTGCTTCTATTGCTTCCACTTCACCGATACGAGCTATCAACTCTTTATTCCAGGTACTTCCCTGCCCACATTGGGCAGGGAAGAAGGTGGCTTTTTCGTGGCATACCCCTCGAATACCTTCATTGGTGAAATCTACCGGAATCCCCAAGCGAGTTTCTTCTACAAACCATCGTTGAATATCATGTTTGGCTTTAACATGTTTGGCGTAAGGAAACGCATATTCCGAACCGAACGTCCCTAGTCCGTTATGTTCTTCATCAATGTTTCCGATGCCGTCTTTCCATATCTCTGATTTCCATTTGTCTGTAGGCAATGCGTCTGCAAGTACCCGTCCTGAACCATATAACGTTGCCATTTGGCAGGTCTTTTCGTCAATAGTCATTTGACTCAGCAGATCCTTGATACGTTCTTCGATTGGGGCTGACGGATTCTCGTACACATCCATCTTACCGTTTTTGTTGAAGTCAATCCACCCTTTACGGTAGATGTCATCTTTTGGACTTGCTTGTGTAAGAATCGGGATTGCCAGTAGGCAGCTTAGCAATGTTTGTTTTAGTTGCTCCTTCATGATTTTGTTTTAGTGAATATTATTGATATCATTTAGGTTATTCTTCTTTTACTATGACATTGGGATATTCGCTTCTTAGCACATTCCTCGTCAGGGTATGCTTACCTTCAAAAATCAGCATCCGGTGATCTCTTTCCGACTGGTTCCTGTATTTGTACTTCAAATCCAGAACACTGGTTTCTATATAATAGCGGGTGTCTGTATTGTGGTATTTATACTCTCTGGCGATGGTGGCCTTCATTGTCTCTAAGTCTAATTTTCCTACCGGGTCTGTGATCGTGATTTTTTCGTTGTCGCTGAAAGAAACATTCAGTATATATTTCTTGTAATTGGCAGGGTCGGTTTCTGAGGTCGCATTTCCCGCATACATAAAGCAGGCATTCTGAGAGATCGCATACAGTTTGGCGCTTCCGGTAGCTGTGTTCTGACCGGTTTCCTCAATTGTCAGTTTGCCATTGCCAGAATACACTCCACTGAATTTATTGGTGAACTTGATATTCGCCAGTAATTTGCTGTATTTATCAGGTCCTATGGGTTCTCCTATTGAAGAAGAAATCTTTATAGGTAATACATAGTCGTTATATATATCTTGAATTTGATTTAAGTCGATGCGGATCGACGCGGTTGTTTTAAGTTGGCCGGCAGGAATTATATACGCTTCCTGATCGAACGTATAGCAAGAGGTCGGCAGTTCGGGGTAGTAAGAATCATACTGGAACTTATACCTGTCGAAATTATATCCTTCCAGGGTGTCGGGATCATTGGTGATTGTAATCACGACATTCTTGCCGTTTTCAGAACTTCCATTGATGCCAAAGTCCAGTAGGAGTATGCCTGTATTATCTTCCTTGATTTTAACTTCACACTCTTTCCAACCATTTTTATTCAGATAAGAATACTTTTGGAACAATTCGTTATCCAACTCATCTTGGCAAGCACTTCCTCCGATTATCAGAAGGAAAAGAAATGCTGTATTTATTAACTTTTTCATATCTTCTACTTTTAAGATTACCATTCCGGGTTTTGGGTTAAGTTTATATTACGTTTCAATTCCGCTTTGGGAAAGGGGAATAAATACATCTTCGGTAAGAAGACTTTCTGAATGTAAGTGACAGGAGTTGGTATATAGTATTCCTGTCGGGTTTCATCGGACATTGGGGTGTCGATGTCGCATCCAACAAGAGGCTCTGCTTCTTCTACATCTGCATCTTTCCATCTCCGAAGATCGTAATAGCGGAAACTGTTTTCTGTGAACAACTCAATATGACGCTCTCTTTTCAAAGCGATTCGGAAATTACTCGGGTCGCTATAAGTTGCGTCATTGAAATCCGGTAAGCCGGCACGCATTCTGATAGGCTTCATGGAGGTTCTGATTTTCGTGGGATCCCGGCTAATCTGTACTTCTTGATCATTGTATGTTTTGATGCTGTATGACTCTCCACTGATTAACTCATTCAATGCTTCCGCATGGATAAGGAGAATCTCTGCATAACGGATTGTCGGCTCTGTTTTTGATGTACGATAGCCGCCTTCAGACCAGGAATCCTCTTTGTTTGTATACTTCTTCAAACCGATACCGGTGAGTGGTAGGTGCGTTTTATAACCTTCCTTCCCGTTGAACTCGTCTTGATAGTACCAGCATTGATAATTTTTTTCCGTGGGCTTTGAGGTACTCTCACATTCCCATATTGCTCCGTTGAATGCAATGCTTGCATAGAAGCGGGATTCCCTTCTGCCGTACATCTTAGAAACATTAGGACCCATAAAAGGAGCCCCTACTCCCATGTCGGGTTCTTTGGCGGTAGCAGTAAATCCCGTTTTTAGGTAGTAATCGCCGGCTTCCTCTATGGACTTTCCGTTATCCATATAATACGTATCTACCATTTTCTGAGTAACCGCCAGTCTGTTGTCTCCTCCGGAAGTTCTGGGCATACTTTTGTAGTTGAAGAAGTTTTGTATGCTATAGTCACCGTCGGAACCTGTTCTGGTGAAGATCAATTCTGGGTTTTTAGACCCACGTATGCTACCATCAAAAATAGATTTATATGAAGAGTAGGGATCTATATCTTTCCACCCATCTGGGAAGTCTAAGTTGGAGTATTCCTCGTGATAAGGGGGTGTAACACTATATGGATTCTTCGAATCGGGTTCCATCACATGCAGTTCGTACTTGTTCAGATTGATCACATCTTCGGCAGCAGCAGCTGCGCGCGCCCACTTTGATTCGTCATATTGCATATTGTATAGTACAGTACCATCAGAGTTTTTGACGTTATAGAAGTCTTCATTACCATTTGACATCGGGCTGGCGGCAAACAACAAAACCCTTGCCCGTAATGCCAAAGCAGCCCCCTTGGTAGGCCGCCCGAAGTTGTTTTGCGTACGCGTCATCGGTAAGTTACGAGCTGCCATGGATAGATCATAATCAATAAAGTCGATAATTTCATCGAACCTGGCTCGAGGCAGTGAGAGTTCTTCATATGAGAGACTCACATCCAGTCCGTGCTCGGGAATTAAGGGTACCGGTCCATAGGTACGAACTAAACTCCAGTAAGCAAATGCACGTAAGAAGCGGGCCTGGCCTTGCATATCGGAAATTTCTTCCATCGTCATCTCTTTGCACTCCACCACTTTATCTATAAAAGTAGAGGCTTTGCGGACACACTCATAACATCTTCGCAGGTGATTGTTGAAATCGTCGTGAGGGAAATTACTTGCGGAGTAATTACATTGCTGCAAACTCTTTGCATCGATATGTATTAAGTCATCACTGCTCCACTGGAATCTGGAACAGTATTCGCTTAAGTCAGCTTTGCATAGATAATCATAGTTGTTAGCTAACCATCCGTCCACATACACTCTTTTAGAGAAGGCAGAGTCGACCGATAACATATCGTAAAAGTACTTGTCTACATCTAGAAAATCGGTACACGATTGAAATGATAATGCTGCACCGGCAATGACGATATATCTTATTATTTTTTTCATAAAACTTATTTCTTTAAAAATCAAATTTAACATAGCATGTATAGGTCCTATTAATCGGATAGGCAGAGCCGTTGCGTTCTCTTGTTCCGCTTTCAGTTTCCGGATCCCACAATTTAAAGGGACTCCAAGTGAATAAGTTTTCACCGACAAAGCCGATTCGCATATTGCTCATAAAGAACTTACGTGTGAGAGCAGTGGGTACGTTGTAGCTTAATTCCAAATTTTTAAATCGGATGTAGCGCCCGTTTTGTAGCCAGAATGTGGATTTGCGGTTGTTATTATCATTCTTGCCATAAGTCAAACGTGGCCAAGTTGCATTGGGGTTTTCTGTTGCCGGATTTCCTGATACTTCTTTGGGTATCCAGCGGTTGGCATCTGCAACCAGTTGCAATACGTTTCCCGTGGCTCCACCATTGAAGGGTGAATACCATTACCTGCAATGAAGAAGTCGCACTTCCCGCTTCCTTGAAACAATACGCTTAGGTCGAAATTTTTCCAGTTTACACTGAGCCCTGCGCCGTATTGAACACCGGGGTGGATTTTATACCCCAAAGGTACTTCGTCATCATCGTTAATTTTACCGTCACCATTTACATCTTTGTATTTAATGTCACCGGGTAATACTTCCTTACCACCGAATTCTTGTACCGGGCTGCTACGTATATCTTCCTCATCTTTGAATAAGCCCAAAGCAATGAGTCCGCGTGTTTGTCCGCTTCTGAACCCTCTTTCCATCTTATACCATAACTCATTGGCTGCTTCATCTTTGTCGATGATTTCGGTGTTTTGGTAAGTCATGTTGGCGCGTACTGTGAACCTAACTTGTCCGATTCTATCTGAATATGCTGCATTCCAGTCAAAACCTTTAGACTCCATTTTTCCGACATTGGCCATAGGTACTTTATCAGCCAAGCCTGTAGTTTCCGGCATGTGATTACGTGTCATGAAAATATCGTCTCGCTTGTCTTTATAAAAATCAATGGAGCCTGTAAATTTCCCGTCGAAGAGATTGATGTCAAATCCTAAGTTATACTTCTTAGCAACCTCCCAAGTCAGGTTGGGGGTACCGATGGTCCCGTTGCGATATCCCTTAATGGTATTTGTACCGAATTCCCCGAATGCATATTGACTACTTTCATTTACTAAGCCGATATATGGGAAACGACGTCCGCCGATTACGTCATTGCCGACTTCACCGTAGGAAGCACGGACTTTGAGTGTCTCTATCCAGGGAGCGACCTTTTTGACTAAAGGTTCTTCTGAAATAACCCATCCGGCCGAGAATGCCGGAAAGAATCCGAACTGTTTTCCTTTCTCAAAGTTTTCCGATCCGGTATACCCCCAGTTTGCCTCTACTAAATAACGGTCTTTGAATGCATAAGTAAAGCGTCCGGAATAGGCCAGGTTACGTTTAGGAATAGAAGCTATGATATCGGTTCCGAGATTGGTGTCCGACATTTCTTGCATATATACCATTGCAAACGCTCCGAAACGGTGCTTTTGATTGAAAAGGCGAGAATAATTAAGGTATGCTTCCGTGTAATAGCGTTTGGTTCCTGTAGTGCTAGATTCTTGTGCCATGAGTGAGATGTCTCTTACTTTTCTAAGCACCAAGTTACCATTGGCGTCACGCACCTTTTCAGCTTCCCATAATTCCGGAGTCTTGATTCGTTTAACTTCGTTGTTGTTGTAGGTGTCGAATGCGAATGTTCCTTTAAATTTTAATCCTTTGGCGATGAAGTCTAAATCTTGCTCCAGACTGATGTTCGTCTCCATCTTATTTTGCCAAATGGTTTTGTATCCGGTTTTTGTCATGTGATATTCCGGCGTTTGTACACCACCTATCGAAGGTTCATGCCCGGTGGAGTAACGCCGCGGGATACTGAGGGCTGTCAGCTGTGAGAAAGATCCCCAGATATCCGAGCCGGTGCTTCCGGGTTGTGTACGGTTAATTAAATAGCCACCCAACCCTACTCTCACAAGTGTTGATTTGGTTATGTTCATATTTACATTGGCGCGATAGTTGAAACGTTCATAAGTCGTATTTGTATCGTACTTGTTTTCTGAGCTTTTACTCTTATAGATCCCGTCCTGACTCGTATAACCCAATGAAACATAATAGGTAACATTGGTACCACCGCCGGTTAAATTGATGTTGGCGATGTACTTCGGAGATACCTTCTTCAACATTAACTCCCGCCAGTTGACATTGGGATACAGGTCAGGGTCCATGTTGTTGGCTATAATGTCTAATTCCTCGCGTGTATAGCGCGGCAATTCATATCTTCCGATGGATGCTTCATTGGCCATTTGGGCATACGTGATGGCGTCAACGTAATCAGGCATTTTTCCTCTGGCATCAATGCCTGCCTGTACTTTTGCGCTGATCTTCACCTTGCCGGGTACACCTTGTTTGGTTGTAACTAGTACAACACCATTTGCCCCACGCTGACCGTAGATGGCCGTTGCCGAGGCGTCTTTTAACACTGAAAAGCTCTCGATATCTTCTACCGGTATTTCGTTGAAGCTTCTTTCTACACCATCGACCAATACCAATGCGCCCTGATTGGCACCAAACGTACTGATACCGCGAATCCAGAATTCAGACATATCAGCTCCTGGTTCGCCGCTACTTTGTATTGCGATAATGCCGGGAACAACACCTGCTAGCGAGTTGGTCAGATTCGCACCCGGCGACTTAAGTTGAGCGATATCTATTGTAGTATATGCTCCGGTCAGCGTCTTTTTCTGCTGACTACCGCTTGCGGTGATTACCACCTCTTCGATCACTTGATTGTCTTCTTTTAGAATGATAATTGCTCCTTTCTTATTTCGGATACGTATAACAGGTAGTTCTTGGGTTACATAACCAATGTAAGATATTACTAGTACATCATACTCGGTTACTTTTAGTTTAAATTGTCCATCCATATTGGAAGTGGCTCCTAGTCCCGGTTGATTTTTGGCAATGATCGTAGCCCCTATTACCGGATTACCGGTTTCGTCTTTGATGATTCCCTGTATTTCCAGTGAGGAATTTTCTTTTTGTGATTGCTGTGCATATAGTTGCATGGGTATATTCCATAGTGCGAAAACAACGAGCAATGTAAATACCGTTTTTATATACTTGTTCATACTTTTTAGACTTAAAGTTTATGTTATTCGATGACTACCTGTCTGATACAGTGATTTTCACGATCGGCTACATACAACGAGTTTTTGTAGAATGTAACGGCTTCCGGATTCTTAAATTTAGCTTTGTCGGGTAGTCCGTCACTGTGCCCACCTTCACCGGGTTTGCCGGCGTACAGGGTAACTACACCTTTTGGGGTTACTTTGCGTATACAATGATTGCCTTTGTCGGGGATAAGTAAGTTGCCTTCCGGGTCTAAGCATGGAGTACTTGGGGTATTGAATCGTGCTGCCAGTCCGTCTCCATTATCATATCCGGAGGTAAACCATTCGCCTACAAAAGGTTCCGGAGTGCCGAATGTGTGAGTTGTTGCGTCGTAAGATACTTTATAGATGCAATGTTTAGCGCGTAGTACCAAATAGAGCACATCTCCTTCGAGGTTAAATAGTAACCGCATTTCCATGTTGTTATAACTACCTCGCACATTGAACATCTTCTCGTATCGGTTAGGGGCCTCTTTATTGTATTTATATACCGCTCCCTCCCCGTTATGGTCGAAGAAGAGTTCGCCTGTTTTAGGATGTATGGCAACCGAGTTGGTTGAGGCTTGCGAGAACTCGATAAGCGATTTGACATTAATGAAGTTAGCATCTCGGGTAGAGTACATCACACATACATTATTCTGTACATCCCCACTCACCCATCGATTCGGCATAAAGAGAGTATCTTGCGTGAGGCTGAACGTTACACCATTGCAAGATTGAAAAGGCCCGGAACTATTGTATACCAATGTTTCCACTTCACCTCTGGAGGCTTTGCGAAGGGCTCCGCGCTTATTCCGGTCTCTGCCTTCATCTACCAATAGATCGTTCCGTCTTTATCGGTCGTGATCTGCCACGGACGACGGGGAAGAGCCTCTTGATAAGGGCCATCAATACGAGTCGTGCTTTCCTCATTTGAGTCTAAGGTTCTCGGCTTGCCAATCAAAGTAGATACATTGCTTTTAAATAAGTAGTTAAACTCTTTTCCGGAAGTATATTCTACCTCTTCTTTTCCTTTCTTTATGTATAGGCGGACGTATCCTGTATCGGCGCGGGCCGGTACTACTGCATACAGGATATTGTCGTTGACTCTTACGACTTTAGCCTTTAGCTCGTTGACTGTTACCCGTACATAGTTTGTGTCTGTACCGAGGTTGGTTCCTCGCAAAATAAGTTTAGTACCCATTCCACCGCTATCCGGATAAAAGGTTTCAAAGGTTGATTCCAGATCCGATTTAGGCGGATAAGAAGATTCTGTATTACTCTTTATTTCGTCATTACAGCAAATAACGAGAAAAGAGAGCAACACACTGCAGAGCGAGAATGCTAGCTTTACTTTACGACTTTTGACTGTTAAATTTTTCATGGTTTTTAGATTGTGATTATTATAAGATTAATTTTATGGGTTTATATTGTGGTGATATGACCGTATCCTATTATTGGCGAATTAAATGCAAGAGCCTTAAAAGAATGATTAATATTGGGTTAATTAACCGGAGGAACTTATTAATTCTTATATTTTGGGGTTACTTAACCCGAAAAAAGCTCTTTATTTTCTTGCTTGTTATCTACTTGTATTTTTCTATAGCTTTGATCGTTTGCTCCTTATTGTGCTTCATTCTCATCCTCCATATAAACTCTTGTAGCTGACGCACTTGAAATCTTCGGATACTCTTCGTTGGCACATAGCAGCTGCGCCTGCACCGGAAACATTACCTTTAGCTGCTTCTCCTACCACATCATCCGAACTGCTATATCTGCGAATGTACTCCAAGCATGAATATCAATCAAGCTGAAATCGGGTTGCTCGTCTTTAAGCAGTTTGGCAACGTATGCCGGTGTACCTTGTCCGTTGGAATTATTCTTACCAAAATTCCAAAGTGTGTATCTGACTGTAATAACTGGGATTTCTATGCCTTCGTTGTTGGCATACCAATAAGTTTGTCCATGCCCTCCGTTGTAAGGTGCGTATTGCACTACAATAATCCCTTCAAGTTGGTTATTGGATTTGATGAAGGTTTTATAGGCGTTCTGCGCATTGACCGATTGGGCATTGTTGGTGAACAGACCGAGCACTTTGATACGATGCTGACGCATGTGTGCTGTTACTTTATTGGCTAACGTGGTTAGCTCTTTTTGCGTATCCTTTTGGGAGGCAAAATCATCGATGTATATGTATCCGCCTCCACAGTTTTCTACGAGGGTGTTTTCAACACCTTGGTGGTCTACTATGTTTTTATAAACCGGCGGAGCTATCATACTTAGGTTGGTAGAAGGAATCCCAAACGCCAATTTCACATCCTTAGTTTGCCCATGTTTAAACCAGCCGTCATACCAGATGTGGAATATCCATTGTACGTTGTCTCCATCGGACAAGTAGTAGCTTATGTATTTGTTTGTATCATTCTCCGGATAGATCCTATTGCCCGGATTGATTATGTTTACGAGCAGATCTTTTTGTCTTTGGGCATAGTTGAGCGATGTTAACGACATGTTTAGATAGTAATTGCATGGCACCATTAAATGCCCTTTCTCGCTTATTCGTTGTACAAAAGAGTGCTCGTCCAAATCTTCCCAGCCATATATTGGAGAAGAAGGTTCCAGCCAATCCAGTACCTCATTGAGCAATTCCCAGTTGTGTCCTTTGTCGTTTTTTATATTCAGGACGAATAGGTTATGCACAATGGCAAAGTCTTTCATGTCGTTAGTTAACGAGCCCATGAGTACCAATGATTTATTGTTGCATTTGTCTTTAAATTCTGCCCAGGCATCCTTCGTGGTCTTTTGTCTTGCGTCGTAAACCATCTTTAGCCCTATCTCATCATACACTGTTTGGTCCCGAATATCCACGATGATGGCATTGTGTATATGTGACGCTACAGCAGCAACAGGCGAACTTTCGGGATTGTTGGTTATGTCTGTCAGTACATAGCCCTTGATTAGGTTAGAGAAAAGACCTGATTTCAGAAGGGAAATGCCGTCTTCTTGAGATCTTTCACTAACACCTTGTCTTTTTAATTCTTGTTTGCACAGGGTGTATGAATATCGATTGTTGGGGTCTTCGAGCCAAATGGCCTCCTCCGACTCTTTGTTCTCAACCGCTCTGTTTACAATACCGGCCAAGGATTGACACATATTCGTATAAGGTAATCCTTTTCTTAACTCGGGATTATTGTTGTCATTCTCAAGACTATGCATCAGGCATACATAATACCCTTTCGGAACTATATGCGACTTTAATAGCCAATACTGTCCGCAGTCATCCGGTGCATCTATTGCTTCAAAGTAATCAGGTTTGGGTTCTACCGAATAGTTTTCCTCACTCACTCCCGTCTTGGAATCTTCACAACCGAGAGATATCAAGAACGGAATCAAATAAAATAAGTGTCTCTTCATAACATTTGATTTTGGGTTAATAATTATACTAGATTTGAAAAAGGTTTCGTTCTATGTTTCTTTAAGTGGTTCTTGCTAAATATGGATTAAGAGAATCTCTGTTTATAAGCCCCATTTATGGTTAATTCTCCGATCTGTTTTAAATTTAATAGAAGCTCCGCTTTGTATATCTTTCCATTCGATCCATGTTAGTTTGACTCTGCTCCCATTGATCTCCAGACTCTGAATATACGGTTTAGAGATACCCCCTCCTCTGATTTGGAGTTTTCCTTTCGGGAGATGTAAAGTGATGTCCTCGAAATATGGCGCACTGATGCTGAATCCCGCAACTCCGGGTATCATGGGGTATAAACCGATGGAAGCGAAGACATACCAAGAACCCATTGAACCGCAATCGTCATTTCCCGGTAACCCGGTAGGCTGAGAAGTATACATTTCGTTCAATATCCGATGGACTGTTTCAGAGGTTTTATACGGACGGTTTGTCCAATTGTATATCCAGGGGACCTGAAAGTTCGGTTCATTACCGGCTGCGAAATAGTGGTCGTCATAACCGGCATCCAAACGGACGAATAGACTATCCAGCCGTGCGCAAGCTGCCTGTTTGCCACCGATGGTATCGATCAATGTTGTTAGATCATGAGGCACCATCCAGAAATAGTTCTCTTTAGTTGCTTCACGCCAATCATGATCCGGATTCTTCCAACTAAGGTCATGCGTATGGCGGGAGCGAAGCCAACGGGTAGAGGGATCATATAGATTTTTCCAGTTGTAGGAACGGTTGATAAAAGAAGTCGCTTCTTGCCTCTCGTGTAATGCTTGCAGGGCGAATTGCCCGATGGCATAATCGGCTGAGGCGTATTCCAGGCATAGAGAGGCATTTTCGATGCCTTTCTTTATGTAATTGGATAAGCCTGGGCGTACCTCTACATCTTGTGCGAATGTCCCCGGTACACATGCTCCTTGTTTCATATGTTTATAAGCTTTCTGGATATCAAAGTCCTGTCCACCGAAAGCATAGGTATTGGCAATGATGATGGGCATGGGATCACCGTGCATCACGCCAGTTTCTATATTAGCGGCAATCCATCGGCGTATCCTCCGGCTTGTTCGGCAAAGTCTACAGCCGATTGCATCATGTCAGATGTTTCTTTGGGATAGAACATGGCTAGCAGTTGACATTGAGTACGGTATGTGTCCCATCCGCTGAAAGTTGTATAACACTCTTTTCCGGGCTGCGTTTTATGAACAGCGAAGTCGGCTCCGATGTATTCGCCGTTTATGTCGCTGAACAGATTTGGGTGAATTAGTGTGTGATACCAGTGAGTATAAAATTGGGTCAGTTTATCTTTCTGGTCCGAGTGAATTTCAATTTTACTCAATTGCTTATTCCATTCTTTTCGGGTATCTACCAATACCTGTTGATAGTTTCGATTGTCGTTATCACGCCGAAGGTTCTCTTTGGCGTTGGCTATCGAAACATAAGAAATAGCTATTTTGTATTCTATTGTTTGGCGGCTTTTCGTATCAAAACTGAAGTAACCTCCCGATTTAGCCCCTCCTATCTGTTCTCTTCCTTTCTTTAGGTTGCCTCCTTTCCAAGTTCCGTATTCTTTGGCTTGGCAGTTGAATTCTGCGACGAAGAATATACGATAGTCAGTTTTGTATCCACAGAAATCACCTCCTTCAGCATATCCTTCGCAGGTAGATGGTGAAGTAATTTTGATAAAGGCGCTGGAGAGCTCGGTCGAGCTTACGCCGGAGCCGATCAGTATGGTACCTTCTTGGCTGCTGGCAGGAAATACGAATTGAGCAATTCCACTACGTTGAGAGGTTGTGATATTACAAATAACACCATCTTTCATTTGCAAAGATAAGCAGCCTGCCGAAGATTCCTTCACAGAGATGTAACGTGGATAGTCATCCATGTTCTTCGGAGATTCGGTTAGAGAACCGATGATGGGAAGTACAGGAAAGTTGCCCATATGAGCGCAACCTGAACCGGACATCTGATTGACTACGATTCCTTTCTGAGGAGAGAAGAAAGAGGGAGTGAACTGTATCATTCCGAATGGATAACTTGCACCGATATAGGTGTATCCGCTGCTTAGTCCGTTGCCTTCGCTTCCAATACGGGTATCTACAAGTTGGGCATAGTTTGTGGGGGATTCTTGTGCCGGAATTTTAGCGTGAATAAGCAGGAGTAGTGCTATGTATAAAACTCCCTTGTTACAATGGTTTGTTTTCATTGTCTGATATACTTTTAAGATTAATAGCCACAAAGAAAACAAAGTACCCTTAATTAATGGATTAAATTGGGGTTAATTCATGCCACCTTTTTTTAACCCTCTGATTTATTTCCGACAGGCGATTGTGCCCTATATGATTTTAAGCACTATCTTTACCAGCGTAAAAAAACGTAAGCCCTAATAATATGATAGATAGCACAAAATATAGGTACCACTTGCTGGTATTCATAATTATGGTGTTGGTAGCCTCCCGATTGAATGCACAGGGATTGCAATTTTATGGCAATAAGGTTCCTATTGAGCAACGCACCTCTTATAGACTCTTTGATGGAGAACGACGTCCGGCTTTTACGGGGCATATCGATATTGAATTTGACCTGCGGATCTCTCAAAGTAGTACTTTCGGCTATTTATTTCATCTCATCGATCCGGCAAACGGCGAGGCATACAGTCTAACGTACAGCTATGTGAATGATAGTTCCAGTTCCTTTAACTTTAACACGGAAGGAAAGGTTAATCATATTTCCATCAGTTTATCCAACGATTCTATTATATCCCAATGGATGCCGGTGAAGCTGCGAATCGACTTCTTAGGGGAAGAAAGTGTGTTGTCTGTTGCCGATAAAGTGAAGCGGGGCGTAGGTGTGGGAAATCTTCCCAAGCAAATACAGCCTCTAATGAGTTTCGGTAGAAGGGAGCATTTGGTCGATGTACCGGCTTTTGCCATTCGCCATTTGAAAGTAAAGGGTGAGACACAGTTCTATTCGTTTGAATTCAAAGAGAACTCGGGGAATGATGTGCATGATAGCAATGGCAGGGTACAAGGGCGGGTGGATAATCCGTATTGGCTGATTAATGACTCTTATCATTGGACAAAGGTGGCAGCTTTTACCACACCTCAATGTATTGGATCTAAGTTTTATGAAAAGAGGCAGGAGGTGGTGTTTATAACGCCGGATTCTCTTTTTACTTACCTGACGGATAAGAGACAGGTGGTGAAAAAACCGTATGCGAACAAACAGCCGGTAAGCATGCTCTTGGGAACAAGCTTTATTAATGAAGCGAATGGTGAAGTGTATGCTTACGAAATAAACAACCTACCGGTAGGTAGTACTACCATAGCAGCCTTAAACCTGGATACTCGGGTGTGGAGACCTGTTGGAAAGGCATACACTAAAGTGCAACTGCATCATCATAATGGCTTCTGGGATGGCGCAAACAATCGATACATCGTGTTTGGTGGTTTTGGCAATCGGCTGTATAGCAATAAATTTCTGATGTATAATGAAACGACTGATCAGTGGGATACGTTACAGTTTAAGGGCGACACGATTACACCTCGCTTCTTTTCATCTATGGGCTCCTCGCGGGGAGGAGATTATCTATATATTTATGGTGGGGTAGGAAATGAGTCGGGCGATCAGAGTATCGGGCATAATTACTATAATGATTTGTATCGAGTCGATTTAAAACATCAGGAAATAAAACGGAATTGGAGTCATCCTCTGGAGGAGAAGTGTGTACCTTCCGGGCAAATGCTGCTTTCGAAAGATGAGAAATCTCTTTATGTGATCCGGTATGCTGAATATAAAAAAACAGCAAGTTTGCGTCTTTATAAGATATCCATAGAAAATGGAGAGGTAGAGCAGTTGGGAGATTCCATTCCTTTTGCATCCGGTTCAATTGCATCAACTGTTTCCTTATATCACAACTCGGTGCTGAGTGAATTCTACTGTGTTACAGAGGAGTTTAACGAGCAGGCAAAACTAGTTGAAGCTGCTGTTTATACATTGGCAGATTCGCCTGTGGGTAGAGCAGATATGGGGTCTTATTTATTCAAAACAAAAACCACAGAGGAATGGAAAGTCGTGTTATGGATAGGCGCTCTTTTATTCATTTCAGGAGGCATCGGAGGCTTTTGGTATAGCAGGCGTAAGCAAAGGCGTAAACTTTCTCCGGTAGTTCCGGTAATGGTTTATGAAGGGAATCCGATCAAAGAGAACTTATTGGATAAGCTAGTTACTTCAGGCACTCCTGTTCCTGTTTCTCATAAAAGGACGGAGATTAATCAGATTTATGTATATGGTATATTCACCATCTACAATCGTGATGGGCGGGATGTTACGTATTTGTTTAGTAATAAATTGAGGCTTATCTTTCTATATATACTGTTGAATAGCGCCGAAGAGGGAGAAGGGGTAAGCTCTTCTTTGTTGAATGACATTTTCTGGCCTGACAAGCGTGAAGATAAAGCTAAAAATCTGAAAGGAGTAACAATCAGTAACCTTCGTAAGGTGCTTGCGGAACTTGATGGTATTAAATTGGTTTACGATAAAGGTGCTTTTAAAATAGAGATTGAGGAGAACCTCTGCTTTTGTGATTATTATAGGTTATCGGCCCATTTACGCAAACATCCTCAATCTTGTGAACTCTTTCTGTCTATTTGGGAGAGAGGGCGATTGCTTGAGAATATAGATCATTCTCTATTTGATAAATATAAGCAAAACTCAGAAGACACTGTACTCTCTTTACTACCTAAGGACCTTGCGAATTATTATCAGCGGAATGAGTTTCGCAATGTTTTGCGTATTTGCTTTATTATTTTGAAGAGAGATCCTCTCAATGAATTGGCTTTGGGGTACAGTATGCGCTCTTATAAAAGGCTAAATGATTTTGAAAGCCTATCAAAAATCTATTCGGCTTCATCATCGAATATCGTAAAAGTATGGGAGAGGATTATGCGAAAACTATGGATGATTTACTCCGGTAGAGAACTTGCGTTAATGCGTTAGGGGGGCTTGACAAAGGCTTTAAAATGTTGTATATTTGTAGTCGTAAACAATAAAACAACGAACTAAAACCTGAACAAATGAGACGATTTTTTTCTTTCTCCGAACTTGCCCGGATGTACTTTCCCGGATGCGCGACCAGTAAAAATGCAGTCCGCTGCCTAAGCCGATGGATTAAAGGCTGTAATCCGCTGATAAAAGAGCTTATACATACGGGATACCTGCCGTATAATCATCGGTATTTGACTTCAAAGCAGTATGCTATAATTACAAAACACTTAGGTGATCCTTATGAATATTAAGCTCTGATCGAGTTAACATCAAAGCTAAGGCTACAAAACCTATCACGTTTTGTAGCCTTTTTTGTTGGCTAAATTCAGAGAAATATTCATGAAAGGCTGAAGTTACGTTTATTATAAACTGTACAACCGTTTCTAATAAACGATGATGATATTTATTAGAAACGCAAAACACGTTTTAGCCTAATCGGTTCGTTTTTTTCTTCTTTACTAATTGTGCGAAATCAGATTAATTCTATTTTAAAGGTTTCTCTGGTTATTATACTTTACAATTGTTTTGTAAGATAAATCTCGTGAAATATTGCAACGATTGAATCGCATAAATCGCTTCTGAATCCTCGCAACAACCTCGCGTTTTTTGAAGATGTATGCTCGTAATGGGCAAGATTAACGCACGCTTTTGAATGTGCCTCAATCTTGTATTTTTCTTATATATAGCGCTTTATGAGCTGTTTTTGAATTGAACTCACTTTAAAAGGGGACAGAAGGGGGACCAAAGGAGACTGAACGATATACGCGTTGTCGTATCTTTGTAATGTCATTCAAACAAAGAGAATGGCAACTAGATAACCTTTATTTTTTTAACCATTTAAACTTTAACAATTATGGCTTTAGAGTATGTAGTAACTAAGAGAGTGTTCGGTTTTGACAAAGACAAAAACGAGAAGTATGTAGCAAAATCGGTTCGTTCCGGTAGAGTGAATTTTGCGAAGATGTGTCGCAAGGTGAGTGAGCTGTGTGGTGTCCATCGCAAGATAGTGGATCTGGTAGTCACCGGTTTAGTCGATAAAATGGCGGAAGACATTGACGATGGAAAGAGCGTTCAGCTAGGTGATTTCGGTATTTTCACTCCTACCATTCGTGCTAAGAGTGCAGACAGTGAAAAAGAAGTGTCTGCCAAGTCGATTATTCAGAAAAAGATCCGGTTTTATCCGGGGAAAATCTTCCAGAACACTTTGGGAGATATGAGCGTAACTCGTCGTACCGAGCCGGATACAGATTATACGGATGGAAGTAGTCAGGGTAATGAAAAACCAGGAACTGGTGAAGGGGGAGGCGAAGCTCCCGATCCAACAGTCTAATCGGGCGTACTAGCGTAAAGGCTCTGTTTTAGAGTAAGTAATGCACAGGGAATCGATCAAGATCGGTGCTCTGTGCATTTTTTATTTCTTTTGTTATATAGGTAATAATTCTTATCTTTCGGAAAGTTTATTTGTAAAATAGCTTCGACTAGCATAAAAATTCGGTATTATGTCTCTAGATCTATTGTCTATTAAAAAAAAGAAAAGAATATTACTCTTGTTAGTGGTATTGGGTGGAATCCTATCCTTGGTTTCTTGTACGCGAGCAACCTATCTTTTTCGAGAATCCCATGCGGTGTTGGAATTAAAGATAGAGAATAAGAAATACGATCACCTCTCCTTATTCACTCATGTTAAGAACTCTCTGGGCTATGATAATGGGCTGGAAATTCCCGGGAAATCAGCTGATGGGTTCAAGTGGACATTCCTCGTTCCTGACTCTGTTAATCAAGTTGTTGAAGGATATTATGTTCGCACGCAGCCATTTGATTATCAAAGGAATGAAGAGAAAACGCTAACATTCTCTGCCGGTAAAGTCTCAGATAGAACATCTAACATGATTCTGCTGAGAGATAAGACCACTTCAATAAGGGGGAGCTATACACATCAAATTTCAAATACTCACCCGGGTATGGGTTTCTTGCTTGTTGATACTTTTATCATGAACCCAACCATAACCTGTGATGTGATCGATCTTAAGCTGGATAACAAAAAGTGTAAATCAGAGTTAGAAATCGCACTCACTTATCCTTACTTTAAAGATACTGCCCGGTATACTCTTTCTGAACGGCTAGATGTCATCCGGAAATATCCCTATTCTACTTATCTGTTAGCTGCAATGCCATCCTTTTTGAACGTATCCGACAGAAAAACGCTGCGTGTGCTTTTTAATTCTTTCTCCGATGAAATCCGGAATTCTCAGCAAGGACAAGATATCTCTAATTTGATAAATGTTGAAATCGAACCAGTTTCAGTCGATACATTAAAGCTCATGGGTGCCGAAGGTAATCTGCCGGAATCTGTAATAAGGACCCACTCGAAATATACGTTGATTATCTTTTCTGCTTCTTGGTGTTCGCCCTGCCATAAGCAGATTCCTTTATTGAAAGAAGTATATAATGACTTTGGCAGTCGTCTTGATATGGTTTATATCTCCACTGACCAAGAAAAAGAGGAGAAGTATTGGAACCGAATGCTTGAAAATGAGGAGATTCCTTGGCGAAGTCTTTTTGCCAGAGATTATAGAAAGGGATTGTTTCAGTATTATTCTATTGGAGGAATCCCTTATTCTCTGTTAGTCCATCCTGATGGTACAACTGAATCTATTGATATTAGAAAGCAATCGGATAGATCTCGCTTATATAAACTGTTGAATGAAGGAAACCGAATCTAAATAAAATCCCCCTGCCGGCAATGCTGACAGGGGGATTTGCTATTAATCAAATCAAGCTTTCGCTTAGTCTTTCAGTTTCGCAATGATGAAATCGCGATTCAGACGGGCAATGTTGCTGATAGAAACATTCTTGGGGCATTCGGCTTCGCAAGCGCGTGTGTTGGTACAGTTACCGAAACCTAGCTCGTCCATTTTAGACAGCATGGCCTTAGCACGACGCAAAGCTTCCGGCTTACCTTGAGGAAGCAAGTTCAACTGGCTAACCTTAGCTGAAACAAACAGCATGGCGGAACCATTCTTACAAGCAGCCACACAAGCACCACAACCGATGCAAGAAGCGGCATCCATGGCTTCGTCGGCAATTTGCTTCGGAATAAGGATTGCATTAGCGTCTTGCGGAGCACCTGTGCGAACGCTTACATAGCCACCGGCCTGCATGATCTTATCACATGCTGTACGGTCTACCATCAAGTCTTTGATGACCGGGAATCCTGCTGAACGCCAAGGTTCTACAGTAATAGTGTCGCCATCTTGGAAGCGGCGCATATAGATCTGGCAAGTGGTAGCTCCTGTTGCCGGACCGTGCGGATGACCGTTGATGTATAGAGAGCACATACCGCAAATTCCTTCGCGACAGTCGTGATCAAATACAACAGGTTCTTTTCTTTCGTTAATGAGCTGTTCGTTCAGGATATCCAGCATTTCGAGGAACGAAGTATCGCCGGAGATTTTTTTCATTTGGTATGTTTCAAAGGCACCTTTGGCTTTCGGACCTGCCTGACGCCATACCTTAAGCGTGAAACTTATATTCTTATCCATTGTTTTCTGATTCTTTTAATATTTAATACTTCTCTTCACCGCTTAGCTCTTGTAATTACGAGTCTGAACCTTGATTGCTTCGTAAACAAGCGGTTCTTTATGTAATACAGGTGCTTTTTCATCATCACCTTGATATTCCCAACAAGCTACATAGAAGAAGTTCGCGTCATCACGTTTTGCTTCACCTTCTTCTGTTTGGAATTCTTCGCGGAAGTGTCCACCACAGCTTTCTTCACGGTTTAGCGCGTCGTATGCAACAAGCTCTCCCATTGTGATAAAGTCGTACAGACGGATGGCTTTGTCAAGCTCAACGTTCATGCCTTCTTTAGCGCCAGGGATAAACAGATTAGTTTCAAATTCTTTACGAACCTCTTTCAATTTAGCAATACCTTCTTTAAGGCCTTCTGCCGTACGTCCCATACCTACGTGATCCCACATGATACGTCCGAGTTTCTTGTGAATAGAATCAACCGATTCTTTTCCTTGAATACCCATGAACTTATCGATCTTGGCTTGGATCGCCTTTTCTGCTTCTACGAACTCAGGAAGATCGGTAGAGAAGCGAGGAACAGTGATCTGATCGGCCAAGTAGTTTTGGATGGTGTATGGCAATACGAAATAACCATCGGCAAGTCCTTGCATCAGTGCGGAAGCACCCAAACGGTTGGCACCGTGATCGGAGAAGTTACATTCGCCGATAGCGTATAGGCCTTGAACGGTTGTTTGCAGTTCGTAGTCTACCCAGATACCACCCATAGTGTAGTGGATAGCCGGATAAATCATCATTGGATTATAATATTTCACACCGTCGATATCCTTTGCCAGTTCACCTGGGTTGACGTCGGTGATTTCCTCATACATATCGAAAAGGTTACCGTAGCGTTGAAGAACAACATCAACACCTAAGCGGTTAATTGCTTCAGAGAAGTCAAGGAATACGGCCAAACCGGTGTTGTTCACACCAAAGCCTTTATCGCAACGTTCTTTAGCCGCACGGCTGGCAACGTCACGTGGAACGAGGTTACCGAATGCCGGATAACGGCGTTCCAGGTAGTAGTCGCGTTCTTCTTCAGGAATATCTTTACCTTGTAGTGTACCTGCCTGAAGCTTCTTAGCGTCTTCCAGTTTTTTCGGAACCCAGATACGTCCGTCGTTACGCAGAGACTCAGACATCAAAGTCAGCTTGGATTGCTCATCGCCGTGTACCGGAATACAAGTCGGGTGGATTTGTACGTAAGCAGGATTAGCGAATACAGCACCTTTACGGTAGCAAGAAATGGCGGCTGTACAGTTACAGCTCATTGCGTTAGTCGACAGGAAGTATGCGTTACCATATCCACCGGTAGCGATAACTACGGCGTGAGCAGCAAAGCGTTCGAGTTCACCTGTGATTAAGTTCTTAGCGATGATACCGCGAGCGCGTCCGTCGATGATGACAACGTCCTGCATCTCATAGCGAGTATATAATTTCACTGTACCGACACCTACCTGACGGCTAAGTGCTGAGTAAGCACCTAATAGCAGCTGTTGTCCGGTTTGTCCCTTTGCGTAGAATGTACGAGATACCTGTGCACCACCGAAAGAGCGGTTGTCTAATGTACCACCGTATTCGCGTGCAAAAGGAACACCTTGTGCCACACATTGGTCGATGATGGCATTGGACACTTCTGCCAAACGATATACGTTCGCTTCACGTGCACGGTAGTCGCCACCTTTTACAGTGTCATAGAACAGACGGTATACAGAGTCACCATCGTTCTGATAGTTTTTAGCAGCATTGATACCTCCTTGTGCAGCAATAGAGTGCGCACGGCGAGGAGAATCTTGAATACAGAAGTTGAATACTCTGAAACCCATTTCACCAAGTGAAGCGGCAGCAGAGGCTCCAGCTAATCCTGTGCCGACAACAATAACATCCAAACGACGTTTATTCGCAGGGTTCACCAATTTCTGGTGAGCTTTATAGTTAGTCCATTTTTCAGCCACTAGGCCTTCAGGAATC
The DNA here is from genome assembly GCF_000517545.1 of Bacteroides reticulotermitis JCM 10512. GTDB lineage: Bacteria > Bacteroidota > Bacteroidia > Bacteroidales > Bacteroidaceae > Bacteroides > Bacteroides reticulotermitis. Next base: position 78,168 of record NZ_BAIV01000007.1, read on the forward strand.
CTTGAATCTATCTTAACCATAATTTTGTTTACAATTTAATCATTTACTATTAACTAATTAGCAAGCTGTACCGCAGCACATTAGTGACTTAACGAAAAATGCGATTACTACCACTGCAAAACACAGTACTACAACGGTTGAGTAGATGTTGGAAATACATTTCCAACGGTTAAGCCATACTTGGTTATTCCATCCCAGAGATTGCATAGAACTCCAGAAACCATGTGTGAGGTGAAACCAAAGAGCTCCTAACCAAATCAGGTAGAGCACTACGTAAACGGGGTTAGCAAAGGTTTGTTGGATGTGATAAACCCCATCGGCTGCATAATTTAACGTTTGCGGATCAACGTTCATGCCCATGTTATGCATCAACTCCGGCAATTGCATTTTTGCCCAGAAGTTAACCAAGTGAAGGCCGAGACCTACGATAACGATCAGGCCCAGTACCAACATGTTCTGTGAAGCCCACTCTACGGTTTTAGGTTTTTCAACTACTGCATAACGTTCGCTTCCTCGGGCATTGCGATTTTGCATAGTCAACCAGAAAGCGTAAACAATGTGAATTACGAAAAGGGTAGCTAGTCCGGCAGTAGCTACCAAAGCATACCAGTTTGCTCCCAGAAACTCACAAATCAGGTTGTATCCGTCAGCCGAGATAATTGCAACCAGGTTCATCGCCATGTGAAATGTTAGAAAAAGGACAAGGGCAATACCGGTAATGCTCATCACCACTTTCCTTCCTACAGATGAATTACTTAACCACATAAATGATTGAATTTAAATTATTTAATTGTTAGAACTAAAATTTCGTGATTTTAAACTCTTACGGACTGCAAAAATACAGGAAATAGATTGATTGTCCAAAGAATTAAAGAAATTATTCCTTAATCGGCAATCTTACCAATTCTTTCACCATTGGCAGCCTTCTTACGGAGCGTACGCGGGGTATCTCCAAAAGAGTCTTTGCAGAAATGGGCAAAGTGGGACAAGGAATCGAAGCCGTATCGTTGAGAGATTTCAGTGATCCGTTGTTTGGTGCGCTGTAGATCGTCCAGAATACCTTCACGCTTCTTTTCTAAAATCCATTCGTATACAGGTACTCCGTACATGTTTTTAAAGAGACGCCGGAAAGTAGCTGTATTATATCCGCCTAAATGGGCGAACTCTTCCACATTCTTGACTTTGCTATAGTTCTGCATAACAAAATAGTGAAAGCTTTCGGTGTATGTGCTGATGGGATAGAAAAAAGCACTTAGTTGGGGCAAGGGATAATAATGGATAATCAAGTAGACCAACTCCTGACATTTGAGATCAATAAATTTACTACACGAGATGGTTTCTTCGAGGTACGAAGCAACGTCTGTGATGAGGTTAGCTATGCGCTGATTCATCAGCATAGGCGAGTAGGTCAAGGGGGCGACTGTTTCGTTGATGATATGCCGATAACGTTCTTCGCAAATAAGTGGCAACTCATTGAACCAATAAAACACATACTCTACCTCGGTGAGAGCGAGTAGTTCGATTTTTGATCCGATGGCTTGCAGAATAAATTGTTTTTCGCGTAAGGTTGTTCCGGGATATTCCTCGCTGTTGATGAGTAGCTCGCCTTTCATAATAAAGAGCATCCCGTTTTGGGTGCATTTATCTTTCGGTATATGATGTCCTTTGGGCAAAATGCGGTGAACAAAGGATTTTTCAATCTCTTTGTTACAGTGTGCGCAATCGGTATGTGGTTCGATAAGATATTTTTTTGACATAAGTTGTGCCCGTGAGTATTCCAATGGGGACAAAGATAATTCTTTTTAGTGAAAAGTCTCGATGTGTGAAATAATATCTTTTTGAAACTTTAATAGTCTTTTGGGGAATTATAAGTTGGAATGCTGTCTTGTCTTTATGGATTGGATTGGAATTCTAATCTGATAATTTTAAGATTGGAATTCGATTGACTGTTTATTAATATAGGTGGGTAAGGTGCTTTTTTTATGGTAATGTTCTTTTTCATTTCAACTCGGTTGATAGGCCAATATGGCGAAGAGGACAACTCTTCCCTCGTATTTACGCAGACTGCCATCGGGGGGAAACCCGCATAAATACGAGGCTGTTTGGGGTATAAGAAAGTGTTGTATTCTGACTCTTATCTACTGTCATTGCATAATCTGCTTTAGATATTCCGAAGGTGATAAGCCAAATTCGTCTTTAAAGCATTGACGGAAATATCCGGTACTGTTCATACCTATTTTATAGGAAATTTCAGAAATATTATATTTTCCTTCAAGCAGCAGCTTTTCGGCATTCTGCATTTTGATCTTCCGGATAAACTCATTGGTGGAAAGTCCGGTGAGAGCTTTCATCTTCCGGTAAAGCGTAGAACTACTCATACACATTTGATCTGAAAGATAGGTGATGTCTATTTTCTCCGAAGATAGGTTTTCCTCAATTAAGCGCATAATCTTTTCGATAAATTCGCGATCCAACTTATTGAGTGACTCTTCGATAATCGACCGTTTGCCGTCCAGCTGAGGCTGGCTTGGATGGGAATGCTTCGTTTGGAATTGGGCAACCAGTTTCTTCCTCGATTCGAGTAAGTTATGAATACGGCTTCGTAAGAGAGAGGCACTGAAAGGTTTGGTCAGATACGAATCGGCTCCTACTTCATAGCCCTCTTCTTTATCTTGCAGCGAGTCTTTTGCCGTTAGCAGAATAATAGGAATATGGCTGGTGCGTACATCCTCCTTTAAGTGGTGGCAAAGAGTTATGCCATCCATGACGGGCATCATAATGTCACTTACGATGAGATCCGGTATACTGTTAAAGGCCAATACCTCACCTTCTTTGCCATTGGAAGCTGTGATTACTTCAAAAGAGTCGGAGAAGGAGTCAGCAATGTAATTTTGTATTTCCTCGTTGTCTTCTACTACCAGCAAAATAGGTTTCCCGCTTTCTGTGATACTTCCTTGGAGCTCCTCGGAAGTTATATCCAAATTCTCTTTTTGCTCCGTTTCTTCGGTAGAGTCGGCATGCAGAGCGTTCGGGTAAATATTATCGGTTAGTAAGCTAATGTAGAACGTACTTCCTTCATTTTGCACACTTTCTACACGGATTTCTCCCTCATGCAGTTCGATCAGATTCTTCACCAGCGCTAGTCCGATGCCTGTACCGGATGCCTGATGCTTACCACTCTCCTGATAATACCGATCGAATATATGCGACAAAGCTTCAGGCGAGATCCCATGGCCTGAATCACTTATTTTGATCTCGGTGTAAGCAACCTCATTGCGAGTGGTTCGATACAGATGCAACGCTATATTTCCTTTTGCTGTATATTTGATTGCGTTGGAGATGAGATTATCCAGAATGATGGTCATTATCTCCTTGTCAAAGAATAAGGTCATGTCTTCCTTTTCGATTTGAATTCGGAAGTCAATATCGGGTTTGCGATTCAGTTCCTGGTATTTCAGGCCGATCTCCCGAATCAGTGCCGCTAGATTCCCTTTGGATACACATAGTTTCTTGTTTTGCGTTTCCGTTTTGCGGAACTCCAAGATTTGATTAATCAGATTGAGTAACCGAAGTGCGCTTTGATGGATTACCGATAGCTTTTGTGCCTGCTTCGTTGGCAGGGAAGTATCTTTCTGCATATCTTCCAATGGCCCGAGGATTAGCGTTAACGGGGTGCGTAGCTCATGTGTGATATTCGTATAAAAGCGCATACGTTCTTGATTCAACTCTTGTTCTTGCTCATGGTTTTTCTTCTCCAGCATGTAAAGGCTTTCCAGGTTTATCTTTTTCTTATATGCCCGAAGAATGAAATAGCCGATTGCTACACAAACTACGAAATAGAGGAGTTTGGCCCACCAGGTGAGCCAGATGGGAGGATTGATCCGGATGATAAGAGATGTTGTTTCGTCCGGCCAATCTTGATTATGCAGGCGTGCTTTGATTAGGAACTCATATTTCCCGGGAGGATATTTCGAAAGGTGACGCTGTTGTTCTCATTGACAGTGTACCAAGAGTTCTCAAGCCCTTTCAGCATGTAAGTGTATTCCATCTGATTCGCCAAAGAATAGTTCTGCACATTGAACGTTAGGCTGAACGTATTCTGATCATGGGTTAATTCCATCTCTTTCTTCTCCGTGAGTGCGACAAGTGCTTCACTGTTTTCCTGCGTACCCAGCCGTTCAAAGATTTTCATCTCCGCAATAACTACCGGTGGTATTTGGATTTCACTCATTGCAATGTTTGGAGTAAAGCAGCAGATTCCATTGATAGAGCCGAAGTAGATGGCGCCATCGGTGCTTTCTGTAACACTTCCCCGCATGAAGTTTCCGGCAGGGATATTGTCTGAGTGCCCATAATGATAGAAGCAATCTTTTTTTGTTGCATAGCATCCGATACCTTTATTGCTGCTGAACCAGATATTACCTTGTTGGTCTTCAGTGATCGCTTGGATATACGTGTTAGCGAGTCCATCCTTGCGTTGATACGTATTGTGTTTCAGATCTTGCGACGAAGGGAAGCAGACCAAACCGTCACCGGTGGCAACCCACATCCTTTTCTTTCTGTCTTGAACTATTTGGTTGATGGTGTTTGAGCAGAAACCTTCTCTTTGGATAAACTTCTGCGTTAGATGGAAGTTCGGAGTATATATGCCGATGCCATCTCCGAATGTACCAATCCAGAAGCGCCCTTTTTCATCTTGCGTAATACTTCGGATAAGATTGCCGTGCAGCTCGCTATTACCGGTATGATAATGTTGTATAACCTCCATCTTATCAGGATCGTATACGAATATTCCTTCGCTGCATCCTATCCAGATACGATGTTGTTTGTCTTCGTAGAAGGTACGAACGTCCAGATTAGCTTTGCCCATCGGATTGATTGAACGGAAGGTTTTTGTCTGGGGATTATAAAGGCTTATGCTTCCTTGAAAAGTTCCGAACCATAAATTTCCTTTGGAATCCCGAAACGATCCCTGAACAGAGTTGGATTGCAATTCGCCTGTTTCTTTCTTATAGATAGCAATGCGTTTGCCGTTCTCAAACACATTTATTCCTCCCCCATCTGTACCTATCCATAGAAGGCCCTGATTATCGGTACAAATACTGCTTGCTATCTTATTGTTTAGGCTGCTGTCATTGTTGGGAATCGGGGAATAATCAATGGAAGTAAACAGAGGAGGTTCACTGCTGATAAAGTTGATGCCACCTCCCCATGTGCCAAGCCAGACATTATCGAAAGAATCCTGAAAAACATATCGGATGCTGGCATTAGACAGACTGCGATTATCATCTCTCTCTCGAATAAACTCGAACGTGATTTGTTTGGGCGATAAAAAATGACTTTGCTTTAAATCCAGTATCGCGATGCCATTCAGCTCTGAAGCGATCCAGAGTTTATTGTTCTTTAGTTGCTTGATAGAGAATATGCGACTGGAAAGCGTACCATATTTATCGCTTTGGTTCTGTTGGAAAGTAATGAAGCCTTGGTTGTTTGCATCGTATAAGGCTAATCCTCCATCTGTACCCAGCCAGATGTTGCCATAGCTATCTTTTAGAATAGAACTCACTTCGTTCCCCGGCAGGCTGGTAGGACTTTTGGTATCGTGCTGGAAGTTTTTTATTTTTCGGTCTTTGAGAGAGAGAATGCTAAAGCCGCTATCGACATGGCCGATATACAGATTGCCATCGGCACCATCTAATACCGTCCAGGTCTGTTCGCTTTTTAAGGCCGGAAGCGTTTTCTTATTGTAATGCGTGAATTTTCCGGTATTGATATCTAGATAATCTATACCTCTATAATAGGTGCTGATCCATAATCCATTCGCATGCTGGGATGAAGGAGCAATATCGGTCACGTCATTTGTAATCAGGCTATGTGGATCTTGCGGGTCATTCTGATAGGCGGTGAAGGTCTGTGTCTGATAGTTATAAGCGTTAAGACCATTGCGCTGTGTGGCAATCCAGATAATGGGCCGTTCCGGATCGGCATATACTTGGTTGAGTTCATTGCCGGTGATGCTTTGAGCATTTTTAGACGGATCATTCTTGTAGTAGGTAATGAAGCGGATTCCATCAAACTTGTTTAATCCCTCTTCTGTGGCAAACCATAAAAAGCCCTGTTTATCTTGTGTGATGCTAACTACATAATTATTAGAGAGTCCCTGTTCGATGCCAAGTCGTTTGATTATATAAGGTTGGCCCATCAACCAGCAGGAAGATAGCAAGGAAAAAAGACTCAGAATGGTGTATCGTTTCATGGTTTGCATTTATTGGCTTCATATTTAGGACCAAAAATAGGAATAAAAAAATAATTTGTGCTATGTAAATCATGCATTGCACGATTTACATAGCTTCTCTGCATGATTTTTGCCTGCTCCGTTTATACTATTGGTTTATATTTGCACCGTGATTTATAAGATCACACAAGGCCTTAGTTTTCTGGAATATCTATTTAATAAATAATACTATGATGAAAAGATTATGTTGTAACTCTAAGCAAAAACTGTTAGTGGCACTGTGCTTGCTATTCTGCTTGTCGGGAAACGCGCAACAAGCAAATACTGTTGAACATGCTGCTTCGAAAGAGAAAACTGCCAAAAAGCGTAGCTTGATTGGTTCTGTAATAGAGGCGTCTACCGGAGATGCACTTATCGGAGTCAATGTGCGAATTAAAGGAACGAGCGATGGTACCATAACCGATTTGGATGGTAAGTTCTCGATCGGCGTAACTAGCCAGACGCAATTAGAAATATCCTATATCGGATATAAAACACAGACGGTGTTGGTTGGCGACTTGGGTGTGATGACTATTAAGATGGAATCCGACAATGAGATGTTGGATGAAGTAGTAGTAATCGGAGCCGGTACGCAGAAGAAAGTCTCTGTTACAGGTTCTATCGCGACCGTCAAAGGGGCTGCACTGAAACTGCCTTCCTCTTCTCTTACGAGTTCACTTGCCGGAAAACTATCCGGTATTGTTGCTGTAACTAACAGTGGTGAACCCGGTTCGACTTCCGATTTCTATATTCGAGGCATCAATACATTCGGTGGACGTTCCACTCCGTTGATCTTATTAGATGGAGTTGAAATCTCATCCAATGACTTGAATCGTATTCCGGCAGAATCTATTGAAAGCTTCTCTTTGCTGAAAGACGCTTCGGCAACAGCTATTTATGGTAACCGCGGTGCAAACGGTGTGATGTTGGTTACCACAAAAAGTGGTATTGAAAACAGCAAAGCAACCATTAATGTATCTTTAGAAACGTCCTACTTCCGACCGATGAACCGGGTGAAGTTTGCGGACGGAGCAACCTATATGCGGGCGTATAATGAAGCTGCTCAAGCTAGAAGTGCAACGCAGATTACTTCTCCCAAGTATACAGAAGAACAGATTACCAATACGGCTAATGGAGCAAATGCTTATGCGTATCCGGATGTTGACTGGTATGATCTTATTTTCAGAGATGGCAACTTCAATCAACGTGCTAATGTAAATGTTCAGGGAGGTGGATCTCGTGTAACTTACTATATGAGTTTGCAGGCTAACCACGATACCGGACTGCTTGACGCTCCTAATTATTACTACAATCCCAACATCGACAATTGGGAATATAACTTTCAGAACAACATCTCGTATAAGTTGACCAATACAACGACTGTTGACTTGCGCATGATGGCACAGATCGGTAACAAGAAGGGCCCAAATTACTCTACTTCCGATTTGTATAAGATCGTTATGCAGGCCAATCCGGTAGCATTCCCTGCGTATTTCCCAAGCGAAGATGGCGATAAGCATATACGTTTCGGTAATGCGGAGATAAAATCAGGTGTTTACGGACAGAATCCGTATGCTACATGATGAGTTCTTTCAAAGAGAACAATTATAATACACTGAATACCTCGCTGAATATTACGCAGGACCTAAGTTTCATCACCAAGGGCTTGAGCGTAAAAGCTTTGGTGAATTTCAAGAACTGGTCGGAATCTAATTACAACCGTTCCATTACCCCTTATTACTACAAGGTAAAAGACGGATCTTATGATTCGGAGGCAAATCAGTACGATCTTCAGGTGTTGCAAACCGGGTCGGATTATGTTAGTCAGTCAGGTATTAACAAGAGTGCGGATCAAACATTCTATTTTGATTTCCGTGCCGACTGGAAACGTAGCTTTGGTGACCACAACGTGACAGCGATGCTTATGTATATGATGCGTGAATATCGCAGTGATGTGTTGCCGAACCGTAACCAAGGGTATTCCGGGCGTTTGACTTACGATTATGCCAGCCGTTATTTACTTGAGTTTAACTTTGGTTACAACGGTTCTGAGCGTTTAGCATCCGGCGAACGTTTTGAGTTCTTCCCTGCCGCTTCTGTTGGTTGGGTAGTAAGCTCTGAGAACTTCTGGGAGCCGGTAAGAAAATACGTTGATCACTTGAAGTTCAGAGCTTCTTACGGTTTGGTTGGTAGTGATGAGTTCAATGGTGGTGCTCCGCACTTCTTATACCAGAACAATATTAGCATTGGCTCAGCTCATAGTTTCTGGACAGGTCTTCCTTCGAATGAAATTAATAGAAAAGGTCCCGGTTTCTACGTACTGGCTGTTCAGAATGCCGGCTGGGAACATGTGAAGAAGTTTGATATTGGTTTTGATATGTCGCTGTTCAATCAGTTGAATATTACTTTTGACTATTTCCATGACCATCGCGATCGTATTTTGATGGCACGTTCTTCATGGCCGAATATGTTAGGATATTGGGGCTCTTTGCCTTGGAGTAACATCGGCGAAGTAATAAACCGGGGTGTAGAGTTGAGTGTGAATTGGAATAAGCGCTTTGGTAAAGACTGGATCGTTGATTTCCGTGGGAACTTCACTTACAACCAGAATGAATATAAATATGTAGACGAACCGGATTATCCATATACTTGGCAGACAAAGACCGGAAAACCGCTGAATACTTTGACCGGGTATATAGCCGATGGCTTGTTTACCAGTGAAGAAGAAATAGCTAATTGGCCGGATCAATCACAGTTGGGTGCCAATATTATGCCGGGAGATATCAAGTATCGGGATATCAATGGCGATGGAGCAATTACAACAGAGGACCAAGTGATGCTATCTGCTTATAATAAAGTACCTCGCATTCAGTACGGTTTTGGTCTGAATCTAACCTATAAGAAGTTTGATTTGGGTGTATTCTTCAACGGTTCGGCAAAACGTAAGATTATGGTTAATAGCGGATATGCTCCATTCCTTTCCGGTGGTGGTGACGGTATGACTACCGAAAGTTTGGAACGCAACCTGATGCAATGGATTGCTGACGACCACTGGTCGGTAGATAATCCGGATGCGGCTTATCCGCGTTTAGGGTTAACTAGCGCCGATACATCCAACAATACTCAGCCTAGCTCTTACTGGCTGCGCAATGGTAATTTCTTACGCTTCAAGAGTCTGGAACTGGGTTATCGCTTCCCGCTTTGCCGCGTTTACTTTAGTGGAGACAATCTGGCTGTGTTCAGTCCATTCAAGTTATGGGACCCGGAGCTTTCTTGGAATGCTTATCCGTTGCAACGTACCTTTAACTTAGGTGTTCAATTTACATTTTAACAGAATGAGCGAAACTTAATAATAAATAAGAGTATGAAACTAATAGATAAAATAATCCGAATAACACGGACCTTGTTGATTCCTTGCTGCCTGCTGACTTCTTGTAACTATCTGGATGTCATTCCTCCGGCACAAGCAGACTTTGATGATACCATGAAAGATGAAGCTGCTACGTTGAGCTTCTTATTTACCTGCTATGGTTATATACCTCGTGTACATCCTTTTGAATTCAAAGCATTCGAACAATCGGCCGACGAACTTGTGTCGCCCAAGATGTGGGATGATTATCAACAACAAATGGCCTGGGGAACGATATCTCCTTCCTATTACAACAGTTGGGGTGGTGATGATATAAACATATGGACACCCAGTTACAACTGGTTGGGTTACGTGCATCACTTCTTGAGTCTGATCGATAAGTTGCATCCTACCGGAGTGACAGACGATGATAAAGCACAGTATAAGGCTGAGTGCTATTTCTTGGAAGCCTACTATCATTTCCGTGTATTACAGGCTTTCGGACCCTGCCCGCTTATCACGGAGAAAGTAGATCCGAATATCACGAACGATCAGATCCCGGGACGCTCGCACTTCGATTATTGTGTAGATTACATAGTCGGTAAATTGAATGACGCAGCATCTGTACTTCCTGCGACAAGAGCAACGGAAGATCTGGGACGTGCTACTTCCACTATTTGCTTATCTCTGAAAGCTCGCGTATTGTTGTATGCCGCTTCTCCGCTGTGGAATGGTTCTTTTCCTGAGCCGAATTGGCAGAATACGAATTACGAAACACCGGGGTATGGTAAAGCATTGGTGAGCGATACCTATAGCCGGGAAAAGTGGACTCGTGCCCTGACTGCTTGTCAGGAAGCTTTGGCTGCGGCTAAGACAGCCGGATATGACTTGTTTGATATCGAAACTGCCAATAAGAAGGCAGAACGTGATGGCATAGAGTTGCCTTTTATTCCAGGTAGAGAAGCAGATACACCGGAGAACAAAGAATTTAAAGAACGTGTTCGTATGTTCCAGTATTTGGTTACTGCCAATGAAGGAGACAATAATAAAGAAATTATTTGGGGACAACGGATTGATTCGGATGTTAACAATGGGGGAGAAGCTACCGACTCCAGACTTCCAAACCGTGTTGTGAAGAAGAGTGATGGAAGTTGGACAGGTGGATGGGCAGGTTTAGCACCGACTTTATACGCTGTGCAGCATTTCTATACTGAGAATGGGAAACTTCCGGAAAAAGATGCTGACTTCTATGCAAAGACAGCATGGTATACACGTTTTTATGAGGGAACTTCCAGCCCCGGCCTTGCAACCGGCGGATTGGATGGAGCCGATGTGAAGAATGATATCATTAAACTGAATGCCAAACGCGAAGCCCGTTTCTATGCATGGATTGCGTTTGATGGTAGTGAATATGCCAAGAAGATTAATAATGGCAATCCGCTTTGGATAAACTTTAAGAATACCAATACCAATGGATGGCGTTCTTCCGACTCACGTAACATAGCCGGTACCGGTTATTTGTCGAAGAAGTTCATTGATCCCAATATTCGCTTCAGTGCAAGTGGTACTCGTAGCCATACGCCATCAAGACGTCCGTTTATCCGTATGGCAGAACTTTATTTGAACTTGGCCGAATGTTATGCGGCTTTGGAGGATGCTCCGAACGCATTGGATAACTTGAACGTGATTCGCGAACGTGCCGGAGTCAAAGACTTGGAGACTGCTGATCTGACGGATATGAGTCTGATGGAATGGGTACGCAACGAGCGTTTTGTCGAACTGTATGAGGAGGGAACTCGTTATTACGACTTGCGTCGTTGGGCTATTGCTCCTCAAATGCTTAAAGCAGGTATTCGCTATGGGTTGAATGGACTCACCTTGAACCCAAGTTTTGAGGAGTTCAATACTCCGACCTTGATCGACCAGCCTTTCAAATGGGATGATAGATCATATCTGCTTCCCGTATGGTCGAGAAGTGATATGGATGAACTTTATAGCAATCCACAGATGGTGCAGGCACCCCGGTATTAATTAGCTAAAAACGACGCATTATGAAAATGAGAAATACATTCTTGTTGGCAGGTACCTACTTTTATTGGGGGCCTGTGACGAATCGAAATATGAATTGGACAATCTTGTCCCGGAACAATATCATAAGGTATTGTACGTGAAGAATAGTGGTAAACAACAAGTGACCTTGTACGATACAGGTGAAGATTATAAATATACGTTCTCGATTTTAAAATCAGGAAGTGATCCAAGTTTGACAGCTAACGTCGATATTCATGTGCTTACTCAAGAAGAACTTGATACGAAGTATAGTACGCCGGAAGCTGTGAACTACAAGCTAATCGGTACGGATTGCTATTCGATCGAAGCAACTCATCTCGATTTCTCGGCTAACGACCGTTATAAACCGGTCAACGTCTTGTTGAATCCTGAGAATATCAAAACAGCCATTGCGGCTAATCCAAGTGCAGTGTGGGTGCTTCCTCTTCAGGTTATGAGTGAAAGCGACTCCATCAATAGCGAAAAGGATGAGTTGTTCTTGCAGATAACCGGAGTTATCACGCCTTCCTTTGGGTTTGTGAGTTCGGCGGTTTCGGTCAAAGAGTACAGTTATGGAACAGGTGTTTCAGCCAAAGTTTCGCTAGGCCTTGACACGGAAAATAGCTGGGATATCGATTGCAAGTTTGAAGTAGACGATGCGTATCGGATCGCATACAATACAAAGAATAAAACCATATTCCGCACTTTGCCCGCCGGTACGTACTCTTTCCCGGAAGAGATGACTCTTTCTGCGGGAACTACCACCACCGAATTGGGGGTTACGATAAAGGCTGACCAGTTAGAACCGGGTGATTATATGTTGCCTATTCACATTAAATCAGTTTCCCTGTTTGGTATTTCTGCCGATAAAGCTGTATATCCTTTAGCCATTCGTATCCTTGGTCCACAGTTGGTTCGTACAGACTGGACGATCGAAGCGAATACACAAGAATCCAACGGTGAAGGTGCTGGCAATGGTGTAGCTAAATGCGCGTTGGATGGTAATCTGTCAACCTATTGGCATTCATCCTGGCAAAGTGGCACGCATGCACTGCCTCATATCTTGATTATTGATACCAATAAATCGTATACATTTACTCAGATCGGCCTGGTTCAAAGGCAAAATGAAAGCTATACAGATGCGGGGGCCGGTGTCTTTTATGTAAGTGATGATAAAGTGACCTGGACAAAAGTAGGCGTATTCACGATGCAGAAGATTCTCGCTGCGCAGAACTTTACATTGGAAACTCCTATGAAAGGTCGCTACTTCAAGGTAGAAATAACGGATAGTAACAGAGGTCTCAACACTTCATTGTCCGAAATATATGCCTATGGATTGTAAGCAACAATACGCTTAGTCGCTTTAGGTTTCTGCTAGATATATGGCAGACAGGAAATTCCCGTCTGCCATATTTTATAATTTAAAGTAGCGCTAAAGCAACGTTTAGTGGGGATTTGCAATATTTGTAGCCGTTTTTGATTGTTTTATCGTCTTCAACATCAATTAATATGACGTATTTTTGCACAAACACATTGAGAATCTATTTCATGAAGAACTATAAAGAACTGATAGCCGTGCTTGCGCTGATTGGTTTGAACATACAGTACGGATGTTCGCAACCGGCCGTACATTATCAGATAGACCGGACCGCTCCTTTGCAGACGATGGAATATTTCAGTGCTTCGGATGCCTGGAGCATGCAGATTATCGGACTTTGGCCGCAGGACAAGCAGAACCGGATAGCTGACTGGTTGTTTAGCACAGAGAACGGTACGAACGGTCAGCCGAAAGGGATCGGATTGTCGCTCTGGCGGTTTAATGTCGGGGCAGGTAGTGCGGCGCAGGGGAAAGCCAGCCAGATAGGTTCTAAGTGGATGCGTACCGAATGTTTTCTCCAACCCGACGGGACTTACGACTGGGATAAACAACAAGGCCAACGTAACTTCCTAAAGCTGGCCAAGGAACGTGGAGTTAATAAGTTTCTCGCATTTCTGAACTCTCCTCCGGTTTACTTTACGCAGAACGGATTGGCTACGAATACCGGACGTGGTGGTACTTCAAACCTGAGAGAGGATTGTTATGACGCCTATGCCCGCTTTCTGGCAGATGTCGTGCAGGGAGTAGAAAAGCATGACGCATTCGTTTCGATTACATCTCTCCTTTCAATGAACCGGACGGACATTGGAACTGGGTTGGCCCCAAACAGGAAGGTAACCCGGCAACGAACCGGGAGATTGCCCGTACCGTTCGACTGATAAGCCAAGAGTTCGTAAACCGTAACCTCAATACACAGATCTTGATTACTGAGTCCTCCGACTACCGTTGTATGTTTCACACTCACCAGACGGACTGGCAGCGAGGATATCAGATTCAATCTTTCTTCAATCCCGATAGTGTGCATACGTATCTGGCGATACGCCGAATGTGCCGAGACTGATGCTTGGCCATAGCTATTGGACGAATACGCCCTTGAAAGGCTTGCGCGACTTTCGTCGTCAGCTGCGTGATACGTTAGACAAATATAAGGTGGACTTCTGGCAAACGGAAACCTGCATCATGAGCAATGATCAGGAAATAGGCGGAGGCGGAGGGTTCGACCGTACCATGAAGACGGCACTTTACGTAGCACGTATCATTCACCACGACCTTGTGTATGCGAAAGCCCGGAGTTGGCAATGGTGGCGTGCCATCGGTGGCGATTATAAAGACGGCTTGATACGTGAATATACCGATTCTGATTTGCGGGACGGAAGGGTCGAAGATTCTAAATTATTATGGGTGCTCGGCAATTACAGTCGGTTTATCCGTCCGGGCGCCGTCCGTATGTCGGTCAGAACGAAGGATAAAGATGGACGGGAGGTAGAAGAAGGAGATACAGAGCAGAAAGGATTGATGTGTTCCGCCTATCAGAACACGAATAGGCAGTGGGTAATGGTCGTTATTAACTATGCTGATAAGGAGCGTACATTTACATTTGATGTAGACGACGCTAAAGCGAAATCATGGCAGGGCTACCGTACGTCGGATCGGGCGGACGAGAACCTGTTGCCGGTAGAAAAACTGAAGAAGGGCCAGCCTGTCACCGTACCTGCCCGTTCGGTTGTTACATTTGTTTCCAATGAACTTTGATACAAAAATTAATGAAGATGATGAGAAGAATGATTAAACAATTCATTGTTGCGGGTGGTCTGATGCTGGTAACGGCATTACCGGCCTTATCACAGCAAAAGCCTGTGGAGGAAAAAGACTATGCCGCTTATTTATTCACTTATTTCACAGGCAATCACATCAGTGAGGAAGCTGTTCGTTTTGCGGTAAGTACCGATGGATACACCTATTGGGCGTTGAACAACAATGAGCCGGTGATGGACTCGAACGTTATCAGCAGCACAGGTGGCGTACGCGATCCGCATATCCTTCGCTGTGAAGACGGAAAGACGTTCTATATGGTTGTGACAGATATGGTTTCCGACAACGGATGGGACTCTAACCGTGCGCTGGTACTGTTGAAGTCTACAGATCTCGTGAACTGGTCGCATTCGGTGGTGAATATGCAGAAACGTTATAAAGGACAAGAAAAGCTAAGACGTGTATGGGCACCTCAAACCGTTTTCGATCCGGGTGCAGGCAAGTATATGGTGTATTGGTCGATGCAGTACACAGGTGGAGCGGATGTGATTTACTACGCTTACGCCAATGAAAGCTTTACCGATTTCGAAGACGTGCCGAAAGTACTGTTTCTTCCGCAGAACAGAACCTCCTGCATTGACGGAGAGATCGTTCTCAAAGACGGAATCTTTCACCTTTTCTATAAGACCGAAGGAAATGGCAACGGTATCAAAGTAGCTACTACTTCTTCCCTGACTTCCGGACAATGGACAGAAGAACCCGATTATAAACAACAGACCAAAGACGCGGTAGAGGGAGCCGGCGTGTTTAAATTGATCGGACAAGATACATACATCCTGATGTACGACGTATATGAGAGGTAAATATCAGTTTACGGAGACTACCGACCTGACCAACTTCAAGGTAACAGACAAAGAGGTGAAGATGAACTTCCACCCTCGTCACGGTACGGTGATTCCCATCACTCGCGACGAACTGCTGCGTGTCACCGACAAATGGGGTAAACCGAAGGAACTTGGCGAACTGCCCAACAATCCCGTGTTGCCCGGCTTTCATGCCGATCCGGAAGTACTCTACGCACAAAAAACAAAGAAATACTATATCTACTCCACAACCGACGGGCAACCGGGTTGGGGAGGTTGGTACTTCACCGTCTTCTCTTCGGATGATTTGCGGACGTGGAAAGACGAAGGAATCATGTTGGATCTGAAGTCCGAACAAGTACCTTGGGCGAATGGCAATGCTTGGGCGCCTTGCATCGAAGAGAAGCTGATCAAAGGAGCCTATAAATACTTCTTCTATTACAGCGGAAATCCGGAAGCAGGTGGCGGCAAACAGATCGGTGTAGCTATGAGTGATTCGCCTACCGGACCGTTCAAAGATCTGGGCTATCCCATTATTACAGAATCACCTACGGGAAAGGGGCAGCAGATCGATGTTGATGTTTTCACCGATCCCGTTTCCGGCAAGTCGTATCTCTACTGGGGCAATGGCTATATGGCAGGTGCGGAGCTGAACAAAGATATGGTTTCGATTAAGAAGAAGACGCTGACCGTGATGACTCCACAGGGAGGAACTCTACGCGACTACGCTTTCCGCGAAGCACCCTATGTGTTCTATCGGAATGGGCTTTATTATTTCACCTGGTCGGTAGACGACACCGGTTCGCCCAATTATCACGTGGCTTACGGCACATCCAAATCACCGTTAGGCCCTATCGAAGTAGCCGATCCCTCAGTCATTTTGATTCAGAACCCGGAGAAGGAAATATACGGCCCTGCTCATAACTCCATCTTGCAGGTTCCCGGAACCGATGAATGGTACATCGTCTACCATCGCATCAATAAGAACTATTTAAAGAATGGTCCCGGTGTTCACCGAGAAGTGTGTATCGATCGGTTGGAATTCAATGAAGATGGAAGCATCAAGCCGGTGGTTCCTACCCGATAGTCAATAAGTTAAATACATATATCATGAAGAATAGATTCAAAGGATTCGCTTTTATACTCGCGGCAGCCGTTTCGTCGCTGACTGCGCAAAATGTAGTTGTTAACGGGCCTGATGGAAAACTACAGGTTCTGGTTTCGTGTCCGGAGGGAGGCAAAGCGTCGTATACGGTTTCGTATAACGGCAAGCAGATGCTCGCGGCTTCTCCGTTGGGATTGGAAACGAATGTGGGTAACTTTACCGAAGGTATGAAGCTGAAGGAACATCGCGAGGAGCCGCTTGATACAACCTACGTGCAATCGCGCATTAAAACCTCCCGTATACACTATCGAGCCAACGAACTGGTTTGTTCTTTCACGAATGCCAAGGGACAACCGATGGACGTGACGTTTCGCGTTAGCAACCACGATGTGGCTTTCCGGTATACATTGCCTCGTCAGGGGGAGACTGCCGGTGTCGTAGTTGATGCCGAAGCAACCGGTTTCCGTTTCCCTACCGGAACAACAACCTTTCTGACTCCGCAAAGCGATGCGATGATTGGTTGGAAGCGTACCAAACCGAGTTACGAAGAAGAATATAAGGCCGACGCCCGATGGATGTACGGTCACAATACGGACATGGCTACACCTTTCCCTGTTTATTTAAGGTTGGCGAAGCGGTTGGGTGCTTGTGAGCGAAACCGGTGTGGGCAGTCGGTACTGCGGTTCGCGCCTGAGTGATGTGACCGAAGGGAATCTCTATACAATCGCTTTCCCTATGCCCGAAGAGAACAACGGCAACGGAACCGTATCTCCGGCTTTCGCTTTGCCCGGCTCTACGCCTTGGCGAACGATCACCGTAGGGGAAACCTTGAAACCGATTGTCGCAACCACAGTTGCGTGGGATGTCGTTGAGCCCTTGTACAAAACGGAACACAATTACCGCATGGGACGTGGAACGTGGAGTTGGATACTTTGGCAGGATGGCAGCATAAACTATGACGACCAAGTGCGCTACATTGATTTTGCCGCTGCGATGGGGTATGAATATGTGTTGATCGATAACTGGTGGAACACCAATATTGGGCACGAACGTATGGAGCAGCTCATCAAATACGCGCATAGCAAAAAGATAGATGTGTTTTTGTGGTATAGCTCGAGTGGCTATTGGAACGACATCGAACAGGGGCCAACGAACCTGATGGATAACTTGATTGCCCGTAAACGCGAAATGAAATGGTTGCAGAGCCAGGGCGTGAAAGGTATCAAGGTCGATTTCTTCGGGGGTGATAAGCAAGAGACGATGCGCCTGTACGAGGAGATTCTGAGTGATGCCGATGATCACGGACTCATGGTTATCTTCCACGGTTGCACCCTGCCGCGGGGTTGGGAGCGAATGTATCCTAACTATGTGGGAAGTGAAGCCGTTCTGGCTTCCGAGAATATCTATTTCAATCAGCATTTCTGTGATGAAGAGGCATTCAACACCACGCTGCATCCGTTTATACGTAATACGGTCGGATCGATGGAGTTTGGAGGTTGCTTCCTCAACAGACGTTTGAATAAAGGTAATGATGGAGGAAATACACGCCGGACTACCGATGTGTTCCAGTTAGCAACGACTATTCTGTTCCAGAATCCGATTCAGAACTTTGCCTTGGCGCCTAACAACCTGACCGATGCTCCGCAAGTCTGCATCGACTTTATGAAGCAGGTGCCGACCGAATGGGACGAAACCTGTTTGATCGATGGCTATCCCGGCAAGTATGTAGTGCTTGCCCGTCTTCACGGTGATTGCTGGTATGTGGCGGCAGTCAATGCGACTAAAGAGCCTTTGAAGTTGAAACTCGACTTACCGATGTTTGCCGGCAAAACGGTCTCTTTCTATAGTGATGATAAAAACCGTGAACCGCAATTGCAACAACGTAATGTGAAGTCTGACGGCAAGTTCCAACTGACTATTCAGCCGCAGGGAGGTGCTGTAATAAAGACTAACTGAGTCTGGCAAGGAATGTCGTAGCTCGTGCGGTAATCGCCCGAAACGAGGGAAAAGAAATTACCGCTAGGTATTTGGTTTTATAGATTGACAATCAGGAGAATGTATGATGGGAGAAACCTCTGTTCAAAGGAGTGGCTCCCATCATTTTTTGGTAACCCTCTACACTATTCTATTTCCGGTTTCCCGTAATATCCCGGCGCGTACATAGATCGGCTGATAGGTCGTATTAATATTCAGTATCTTCTTCTCCTCCTTCAGCCTTTTCAGTTGGCGGGTAGCGGTGGTGACGGTAAACTTACAGATACCCTGAAAGTCCGTGCGGGTTAATATCGAATGCTTGCTGAAATATTGGGTTAATAGCGCGTCTATTTCTTCGTAAGAGCGTGTTGCCGAGTGCGTCTTTACTTTGCTACGTTCCAGTTTGACAACGCTTACCGAGCTTTTCAGCTTCTTGTCTGCCGCGAAACAGATGTTGGTTTTCAGTTCCATCTGATTCACTTTGGTCTTGGACGAAGTAATCGGCTTCTTGCTATTCAGTTTCACTTGGAAATAGCCGATCCCGTCTAAGTGTACTCGTTCGCCTTCGCGAAGCCGTGTTCCCATGAATTGGCTGAGCGATTCCAATACAGCCTTTACATCTCCTTCGGTTAGAGACGTGGCTTCTTGTATTTCCTTTGCCAGCTGGTTCGTGTCGACGTGCTGATAGTTCACTACGCGTGCGTGGTACAGTTCTTTGTCTTCTTCGCCCTTGGGGCGGGGAGACTTGTAAAGTTCAAATCTTATGGCCATAATGTATCTTTATCGTTGCATGTTCATGACTGTATAAAGTAAGTGCATGCTGTTCCCACAAAACGAGTCATTGGTTGTCAGAGAGAAGCGGATAAGTAGATATGCTAACGGTGAATCGGCTCCGGTTAAGCGATCATTTATCCGTTTTTCAGTCTTTCTACTTCGTTTGCGTTGCTTATCTTGTTGGAACTTGATGCCGGCATTATTAATTCGCCACGGATGTGGCTAGAATTCGTCGCGGTTGTGGTAAGAATTTGCCATGGCTGCGGTGAGAACTCGTCACGGATGTGACGTATTAACTTTGTCAGTAACAAAGATAAATATTGAAAGGGAAATAAGCAAAATATTCGGATACCTTTTCAGTAGTTGCCCGCACATTTGGCTTGTCAAGGTGCGTAGTGAGTTTATGCGGGTCGCTGAGGCCTTGTTTTGCGTCTTCTTTGAGTCGTTTCCTACTAACTGCCGGAGTATTTGGGTATAGTACACAGCTTTTGGAAATCGGGTCGTATCTATGGAATGGATTAGTCTCAGAAAAGTAGGCGCATTGTATCAACGTATCAATCAGTTGTTTACGGCAAAAAGTGACTATGATCATATGTCTTCTTACATTAGTTCACTCACCTAAAATGAGTGTTCTGCGGCTTACTGAGTGTATAGATGCAGCCTATCACGCTAGCTTGGAGGTTGATCTCAGTTGAGGGGTACGTACAACATCTCCTTCACCGCCACTCGTTTATTCATTGAATGACACGAGTGGCAGGGAAGGAGATGCTTGTTTTTCTTTATTTCAGTTTATTCTGATATTCGTCCGAGTTGAGGATCTCCAAAGCTTTCAGAATACTTTCGTTCGTGGTATTCATCAGTCGGAAATACTCGTTCATATCCCAGAGGTCACGGGCGATAAGTGCTTTGAGTTGGATCTTGATAAGTGGGAGTGATTTCTGATACTGCTTTTCATCGAACTTCACCTTCTCTTTCTCGCCCATCTCGCGCAGCTAGCCAACATCTCGTCGTCAACAACAAACTTCTCGCTAAAGGCTTCGAACTTCTTGTACTTATTGGCTAAGTCCTTCCGGTGCTTCTCTATGAAATTCATTGTGAACTTAATGATTACCCCTTTGCCTACAAGGTTGCGGTGATAATCCGTGTAGAGAGTCGTATCGATCGGCACGAAATAATCCGGCATGATGCCACCTCCGCCATATACAGTGCGTTGCAGTTTCTTCGTCTGTACTTTCAAGGAATCGGGGAAGTGGATGCTGTCGGCATTCATCAGTTCTCCGTGGTTGAAGCGGTCGATTAAGTCTTTGTTATAATCCGTAGAACCCTCGTAAGGTTTCTGGATGCAGCGGCCGGCCGGCGTATAATACCGGGCGATTGTCAGGCGGATCATCGAACCGTCCGGCAGATCGATCGGGCGTTGCACCAAGCCTTTACCGAAAGAACGGCGGCCTACGATGATTCCTCTGTCCCAATCCTGTATGGCACCGCTAACAATCTCGCTGGCTGAGGCTGTGTATTCGTCCACCAGCACGATGACACGTCCCTTGCGGAAGTCTCCGTTGCCTTTGGCGTAGAAGTCACTGCGTTTGGTTGTGCGTCCTTCGGTGTACACAATCAGTTCCTTCTGTTCGAGAAACTCGTTTGCCATATCAATGGCTGCATTGAGATATCCTCCTCCGTTGCCTTGCAGGTCGAGTATCAAGTCATTCATGCCTTGTTTTTGCAACTCTTTCATTGCTTTCTGAAACTCTTCGGCAGTAGTTGCTCCGAACCGGTTGACGCGGATGTAGCCGATCTTGGGTTGGATGATGTAAGAAGCGTCGATGCTGAGAATAGGTATTTTATCTCGCTTTACCGTAAATACCAAAGGGTCTTTCACGCCACGACGCAGAATGGTCAGGTTGACTTTCGAATCTTTCGGTCCGCGCAGGCGTTTCATAATATCTTCCGTGCTCATTTTTACACCGGCAATCGTTGTGTCATTGACAGCAATGATACGGTCGCCCGCTAAAATACCAGCTTTCTCCGACGGTCCGTTGCTTACAGGCTGCACGACCAGAAGTGTATCGTCCATCATTTGAAACTGCACGCCAATTCCTTCAAAATTACCTTGCAGCGGTTCATTCATCTTCTTCACTTCCTCAGCGTTTGATAGGTAGAGTGAGGATCGAGCTGTGCAAGCATTTTGATAATCGCTTCTTCCACCAGCTTGTCTTCGTTTACTTCATCGACATAGAAATGAGAGATGGCGAATTCCGCCATTTGCAACTTGCGCAAGGCCGGCGAATTCAGGTTTTGCGCTTGGGCGGCCATGCCACACAAGACAAAGAGAACGAGAAGGTATTTCTTCATTGATATTCTTATTACTAAATTATTCATTGATTTTCATTCCCTTGGGAATGAACTGACTGATATCTTTGTTGTAGGTCAACAGTTCGCGTACGGTTGTTGAACTAATATACGTCTGTTCGGGTTCCGTGAAGAGCAGAATGGTCTCGATGCCTGCCAGTTTGCGGTTGATATCCGCAATTGTCTCTTCGTACTCGAAGTCTTTCACGGTACGGATGCCGCGGACGATGAACTTGGCGTCTACCTGTTGGGCAAAATCAATGGTCAGGCAATCATACGATATGACCCTTACGCAGGGGTTGTCCTGATAGAGGTCCCGAATCATTTCTACTCTTTTCTCGATAGGGAAATAGGTATTCTTATTTTCGTTGATACCGATTCCGATAATAATCTCATCCATAAAGGTCAATGAACGCTTCACGACCGAAAAGTGGCCGATAGTGAAAGGATCGAAAGTACCCGGGAATATTGCTCTTCTCATGATGCTAAATCTTCTTCAATAACCAGATTGTCTATAATAAAGGTCTGTCTTTCCATGGTATTCTTGCCCATGTAGAACTCCAGAAGCTCCTTTACGGAGTCTGTTTTGCGCAGCGATACTTGTTCCAAGCGCATATCTTTGCCGATAAAGTGTTTGAACTCGTCCGGTGAGATCTCTCCCAATCCTTTAAATCGGGTGATTTCCGGGTTCGGGCTCAATTCGTCGATGGCATTGATTCGTTCCTCCTCGCTGTAGCAATAGATTGTTTTCTTCTTGTTACGTACGCGGAACAACGGGGTTTGCAAAATGTATACGTGTCCTTTCTTAATCAGTTCGGGGAAGAACTGGAGGAAGAAGGTTATCAGAAGCAGGCGAATGTGCATACCGTCCACGTCGGCATCGGTAGCGACAATCACTTTATTGTATCGCAGTCCCTCTAAGCCGTCCTCGATGTTGAGTGCGGCCTGGAGCAGATTGAATTCTTCGTTTTCGTAAACCACCTTTTTAGTCAGCCCGTAGGTGTTCAGCGGTTTACCACGCAGACTGAATACCGCTTGTGTTGCCACGTCGCGGCTTTTGGTAATCGAACCACTTGCCGAGTCACCCTCGGTGATAAAGATGCAGGAGTCCTCTTCCAATCCTTTTCCCTTCGGATCGTTCAAGTGGATGCGGCAATCGCGCAGCTTGCGGTTGTGCAGGTTCGCTTTCTTAGCCCGTTCGCGAGCCAGTTTAGTAACGCCCGCAATGGCTTTACGTTCCTTTTCCGATTCCTGAATCTTTTGCTGCATCACTTCGGCGATGTCGGCATGCTTATGCAAGAAATTGTCCACCTCAAGCTTGGCAAAGTCGCTACGTGCTTATTGACGGTGATTCCTCCCGGCGATATATTCGTCGAACCCAGCTTCGTTTTGGTCTGGCTTTCGAAGATCGGCTCTTCCACATTGATGGCAATGGCAGCAACCAACCCGTTGCGGATATCGGTATAGTCCATGTTCTTGTTGAAGAACTCCTTGATGGTGCGGGCTATATGTTCCTTGAATGCGCTCTGGTGTGTACCACCCTGAGTTGTATGTTGTCCATTGACAAAGGAGTAATACTCCTCGCCATACTGTGCGGTATGCGTAAAGGCTATTTCAATATCTTCCCCTTTCAGGTGAATGATGGGGTAGAGAGAGGTTGCCGTCATATTGTCGTTCAGCAAGTCTACCAACCCGTTGCGCGACAGAATGCGGTGTCCGTTATAGATAATGGTAAGTCCCGTATTGAGATACGTGTAGTTACGCAGCATCGTTTCGATGAATTCCGGATTGAACGTATAGTTCTGGAACAGGGTTGCGTCCGGTTCGAAGAATATAAAGGTTCCGTTTTCTTCTTCACTTTTGCTTGTTTGGTCAGTCTGTAAGTCTCCTTTGGAGAAAGTAGCTGTTCGCACTTTGCCGTCACGGTAGCTACGTACTTCAAATCGAGAGCTCAATGCGTTGACGGCTTTTACACCGACTCCGTTCAAACCGACGCTTTTCTTAAACGCTTTACTGTCGTATTTACCTCCGGTGTTCAGGACGCTGACCGCTTCGACCAGTTTCCCTTGTGGGATTCCGCGTCCGTAGTCGCGTACGCTGACGCGAAGATTCTCTTCAACGGTTATCTCGATCCTTTTGCCTGCTTGCATTTTGAACTCGTCGATACTGTTGTCGAGTACTTCTTTGAGGAGGACATAGATGCCGTCTTCGGCATGTGCTCCGTCGCCTAGCCTACCGATATACATACCGGGGCGTGTGCGCACGTGCTCCATGTCACTTAAGTGGCGAATGTTGTCGTCCGTGTACTCTACGGGGTTGTTTTCTGTAAGTATCAATTCGTTCGTATCCATAGTTATTTTTATTTTATCTCTTTGATAAACGCACGGCGGCGTTTATGTTGTTCAGTTTTGAAGTAATCCCACTGTGCCTGAACCTTTCCGTTCATTTCCAGTTCGGGGTTGCTTTCCGCAAATATAAAACCTAATTTTTGATAAACCGGAATTAAATCGGAAAATATCAAAGCGTTAACACCTTTGTTTTGGTACTCCGGTTTAACGGCAATCAGCAATAGATCGAGCACGGTAGACCGATGTTTCATGAACAGCGCCTTCAACAGATAGAACCATCCGAGAGGTAGCAGGCGTCCGTGTGATTTCTGCAAGGCTCTGGATAGTGACGGCATGGAGATTCCCACTGAAACCAGTTGATCGTTCGCGTCGGTGATTAGGGTTACCATGCGCAAATCAACAATGGGGAGATACATCCGCACGTACTGATTGATCTGCCTTTGTGTCAAGGGTGAATAGCCGTAAAGCGGACTGTAGGCTTCGTTCATCAATTCAAAAATGGCTTGCCCATAGTCTTTGGCTATCTTTTTGGCAGAGGTATATTTCTTTATCTTGAGGTTATACTTCTTTTGGATCAGTTCGGAAATACGTTTATGCTTATCGGGAATCGCTTCGGGTATGAAGATCTTAAATTCCAACCAATCGGCGTCCTTGCGGTAGCCGAGCTGTTCCATATGTTCGGGGTAGTACGGATGGTTGTAGGTGGTAGCCATCGTGCTGAGTTGGTCGAAGCCTTCGACCAGCATTCCCTCCGCATCAAAGTCTGTAAAGCCCAACGGGCCTGTGATGTGTGTCATTCCCCGCTCTTTCCCCCAATCCTCTACCGTCTGGAGGAGAGCAGATGAGATCTCCGGATCATCGAGAAAGTCAATCCAGCCGAAGCGGACGTTCTTTTGATCCCACTTTTCATTGGCTCTGTGATTGATTATGGCTGCTGCCCTACCTACTATTTTATCATCTTTATATGCTAAGAAGTAATCGGCTTCACAAAATTCGAATGCTGCATTCTTCTTTTTATTGAATGTATTGAGCATATCGTCGTATAAGTCGGGTACTGAATAAGGATTTTCTTTGTAAAGTTTGTAATTGAAGCGAATGAATCTTTTAAGTTCTCTCTTCGTCGAAACTTTCTTAATTGTAATAGCCATATATTGTATTTATGAATGAGTAGGCAAAGATAATTGATAATCTTCAAACTTCGTTATTCAGGAGGGAAAAACAGAATAACTGTATCAAAATCACGTCGTTTAGAGGACTAAAGACATCCTTTTGATACAGTTAATGTGCATCGGATACCTCGCTTATTTGAATACTGACTTCATCGATCTGCCAATCCACGCTTGGGGTTGATCGAGGCTGAAAATCGTAGCAATCGTCGAAGCAATATCGTATTGCATCATGCTTATATCGTCAAAACAGATCCCGCTTTTGATATTTTTCCCGGAGATAATGAAAGGCGTCTCCATCTCTTGCATTGTTTTCCCGCCATGTCCCTTCTTGATTCCTCCGTGGTCGGCTGTTACAATGAAGATGGTCTCTTTCTCCATGCCGGCGTCTTTTGCGGCTTGAATGATCTGCCCGATATACACGTCCAACTCCTTGAGCTTCGTATAGTACTCAGGTGTGTCGTGCCCTGCTCCATGACCCACATGATCGGGGTTGTCGTAACAGATGGCGAACAGCGTGGGCTGCTTCTCCTTGATATACGTAGTAGCCATTTCGGTTAACGCCTTCGGGAACTTTTGGTAGTCGGGGGCTTGTTCGTGATAGTTAACCGAAAGGGTGTCTATCACATATTTGATTCCTCCCCATTCGTAGATACAGCCGATCTCTGCTTTTGGCTGATCATCTCTCAGCAATTGGAAGATGGTGGGGAAAATGCCATGCTGGTTTAGCACTCGGGAGGGTAGTTCGGGCGTTTTAGATCCCCATTCGGTATATCCGTGAATTTCCGGTCCGGCACCCATAAACATGGAAGCCCAGTTGACGGCACTCGAAGAGGGAAGAACGGAGCGTTTTTTGAGAGTATAAGCCCCTTCGTTCATCAGCTTTTTCACGTTGGGCATGTCCGCTTGTGAAAAACTGTACGATCCCCATCCGTCCAAACCGATGAGAATAACGTGCTTAGCTTTAACCTTACCTTTCGCGTCGCAAGAGATGGAAGGGTAACACAGAAATGAGATTGCTGCAAGCAGCATGAGAATAGAATGTTTGTTCATGTTTTTGTAAATAATAGGTTTTAGATGTGTTTTTCTTAAATTATTTTGGTCTAGTTGTATGTTGCACAAATATAACTTTTTATATTTGTGCGGACAAGTTTTTCTCAATCGGAATGAAAATATGCTACTTATTGGCCTTTTTTTGTCCGGTCTAGAGAGAAAAGAACCTTCTTTTTTAGCATTAACGCCTGTATAGGGTGCTCTATGGAAGGGATGTGTCGGACAGACTATGTTTTAATAATTTGGCAATAGTAAGGATATGGAAATGAAAAAATCGAAACGACCGGTTCTGCTGCTGGTTTTAATATTATTTGCAGTAAATGTACAAGCGCAACTCGATCAAGCGATCAAGAATATTTTTGCGGGCGACACAATCGCTATTCAAAAACCTTTGAAACATGATTCGGACTCTATTCGTTTGGCTGTTTTACAAAGAACGTTGGAAGAGGCGCGGCTGAATGAGGCGAATATGCGTATGGAGATGGAGCAGATGAAACTCGAGACGGTTGCTGCGGACTCTGTGAAGTTGGCAATGCAACGGCAACGTATTGATTCCTTGCGTCATATCACCAAAGGAGTGCCTGTAATAGTAGAAGGCGATACGCTGTTTCAGTTTTATACCAAGCGGGGCGGACATACGCCACAGCAACGGGCCAAGACTACCGGTGCGGCAATCGAGGAGGTTGGCAAGCGTTTCAACCTGAATCCCGACTCCGTGTATATCGACTATTCGGAAATGGTTGCCGATTTGATGTATGACAATAAAGTGTTGCTCTCTGTTACCCATCAGGATGCCATGTGGAGGGTGTGTCGCGCGATTCGCTGGCGAAGGTAAGGCAGCAGGTCGTTATCGCGAAGCTGAAAGAGATGAAAGCGGAGCATGGTCTCTGGCGGACGGCTAAACGTATTCTTTATTTTGTATTGGTGCTCGTTGCCCAGTTCGCGCTGTTCCGCCTGACCAACTGGCTGTACCGTAAGTTGAAACTTCGTATCTCGCGCATGAAAGATACGCGCCTAAAGGCTTTCTCGATTCAGGGATATGAATTGCTGGATACGCAGCGGCAGGTCAATCTGCTTACTTTTCTGGCAAATATCGGGCGGTATTTATTCATGGGGCTGCAACTTCTGATCTCGATTCCACTTATTTTTGTCATCTTTCCACAGACAGAAGGGCTGGCTTATCAGATATTGGGATATATATGGAATCCGATCCGAACGATTTGTATGGGTGTGGTTAATTACATCCCTAAGCTGTTTACGATTATTGTTATCTGGTATTCAGTGCGCTATCTGATACGTTTTGTGCTTTATCTCTCGCGTGAAATCGAATCGGGACGACTCAAAATCAATGGTTTCTATCCGGATTGGGCGATGCCTACATACAACATTATCCGCTTCCTGTTGTATGCGTTTATGATTGCGATGATCTATCCGTATCTACCGGGTTCGAGTTCTGGTGTATTCCAGGGGATATCGGTCTTTGTGGGTTTGATTGTGTCGCTCGGTTCGAGTACAGTGATTGGGAACATTATCGCCGGGTTAGTTATCACCTATATGCGTCCGTTCAAACCGGGTGACCGGATCAAGCTCAATGATACGGTGGGAAACATTATCGAGAAAACACCGCTTGTAACTCGTATTCGTACACCGAAAAACGAGGTGGTTACGGTTCCTAACTCTTTCATCATGTCTTCTCACACAGTGAACTATACGACTTCGGCTCGTGAATACGGGTTGATTATTCATACTGAGATTTCGATCGGTTATGATGTCCCGTGGCGTCAGGTGAATAAGATGCTGATCGAAGCGGCGTTGAATACCCGCGGGGTGGAAAGTGAACCACGTCCGTTTGTTTTGGAAACTTCGCTGAGCGACTGGTATCCGATTTATCAGATCAATGCGTATATCAAGAATGCGGACGAGATGGCTCGTATCTATTCGGAGTTATACGAAAACATACAGGATATCTTGAATGAAGCGGGCATTGAAATTCTTTCTCCGCACTATATGGCGGTTCGGGATGGCAACGAAAAGGTTGCTCCAAGAGGGGAAGAAGGGAATTTGAAACCGGCTGAGAAGTTAGGTCGAGAGGATCGACCGAAAGAAGCCGGGCCTACTTCCGAAAAGTAATATCTGCTTTAGGCTATGTTCAGGGAATGAGTTGCTACTCTCCCGGGGAAGCTTTACCGATCCGAGGGCAAATTTTGATCTGCGCTCGGATCGGTGACGTTTTGCTCCGGGCGTTACTTGGATCAATTCCCAAACAGAAGAGTTAATCCCCGGACAATGTTTTTTCATTTTGGAAACAGATGAGGACTACTAAACATCTCGATCCTGTTAGGCTAGAAGAAGCCTTTTCCACATTCGTTCTTTAATACGGAAAGCGAGTATCGGTTGCGGGATCGGTCTCTTTGCTACTGAAGTATTAGTATCAACTATCCTGTTTTTGCTGCAAGCTGGTTAGCCACAAACGAATCGTTCTTTGTCCTCTATGCTGTTCTCCTTCTAAAAAGCTGGCATTGTCACTGTTATATTTAACTTTCAATTGAGGGTTTTCTTGTATCGCATCATATAATTGCAATAAGTAGAATTTACGTTCATCCAAGAGTCCTTCCATAATTAGGGGAATGATTTTGGGGCCCATGTCTTTCAATTTATCGAACTCGTGCAACTTTGTGTAATCCTGCGTATTGGAACTAAGAACCATTTTTGGGTTTTTAGTTATCACTTCAGTCCAGTCATTTAAAAAAGCATCATATTTCTTTCTGATCGACCGGTTCACAGCTGCCGCTTCTTTGTGGACGGTTTGTTTTTCAGCCTCTGATAGTTGTATCTCATTTTGTAAAGCATGAAATGTCTTTTCCGTCTCTTTGACACTTCCTATCTCTTCAGGGAAGATCCAGGATTGAAGTAAATCTGTGTTTTTCAACTCAGACTGTTGGCTTGTCATTACAAGAAAAGAAGCCGATAGAATAAATAGGATATGCATAGCTGTTTATTTATTAGTTATAAAAACAGAATTATCTATGTGCTACATAAAGAATGACGGAATCGTTATTTGTGCAAATATAGCATATTATTCAATTCGTTTATGCCGAAAGATGTAGCCTTATCTCAACGAAATACAGCTAAAAAGAATGAGAGATCCCGCAAAATTGATGAGAGATAGGCTCAAAAAGAGGGAAAAATGCGAGAAAATGATGAGAGATACCGCTTTTAAAAAGTATCTCTCATTCTTTAATGTGCTGATTTGCTGGTTGTTAATTGAGAAATGATGAGAGCATGAGAGATGAAATATTTTTTCTTGTATGTAGGGGGAGGGAGAAGTAAGGTTTAAATGACGGAAAAGGCGGACTCTATTTGAACTTCTTCCCCCTAAAGATCAGGCTCTTTTTTATCAGTTCCTTTGTTTGATATCATTAGCTGTCGGCTTATGGCAGGCAGGTTCTCAGCTGTTAATAGCTTGGGCTTGGAGTGTTAATACTTTATCGGTCAGGAATTAATAGTTTGAAACTCAACTAACTTGAATCAAGAACTTCGGTTACCCGGATCAAGTAGTAGCGTTACCTTAATCCAGTATTCAGGTTACCTCAACCGGATACTTGGTTGGCCTTATGCAAGTACTTAGGTTACTCAACACAAGAACTCTATTGACTTCAAACGAGCGGTCGAATCAGCGGAATAGCCTGGGAGAATTATCGCTTTGAGAAACCGGGCTTGCACTTCCATGGGCGAAGACCTTCAAAAACAATAGCGAGCGAAAAGTGATCGTTGAACGGGTTAGCGATGGCATACCATTTATATAGATAAGACGAGGGCCCCTCCTTCAGGATGAAAGAGAAGCCCCCCTTGTTAGTGTGCTTTTTCAATAAGAGTAGAGTTTATTTCTTGCGGGTGACTGTGTAGAGTACATTCCCCTTTTTGTCTATCATGCGCAGGTTTAGTTCCTTTTTATCGATGGAGCAAACCGAGAAACCGGGCTCGGAGCTGCAAAACTGTGTTCCCTCAATGGGTTCTACTTTGCGTGCCAGTGAACCGGCTGAGTTGACTACGTAGTCGATCCGACTGCCGGGTATGCGGATGTGCTGGAAGTTGTGGATATGTCCGCATACATATACGTCCACCTTATGTTTGCGTAGGATAGGGTCCAAACGCTTTTGTAAGTCCTGACGTTCGCTTTCGTCTTTAGGTGTGTAGGCGTAAATCGGATGATGTCCGGCTACGATAACCCAATCTTCGCGGGTACTTGTCAGCACCGAATCCAACCAAGCCAATTGTTTGTCGGCATCCTGTTGGCAGGCATCCGGATATTTGTCACGCTCCTTGCGGTATTTCTCGATCAGTGGAGCCGTATCGATCCATACCACCCGAACAGAAGTCCCCGCCTCATTAAATGTTTTGGTATAGTATCTGGCGGGCATGGTCCAACGGCGGCTTACCTGCGTGTAATCGAGTACGGCTTGCGTGTTGCCACGATATTCGTGGTTGCCCAAGATGGGGAACCAGTCGATCATCAATTCCGGGTGCGAGTAGATCAGTTCATAATTGGTTGTCCAGAGCGGATCGTTGACGCTGCGTACACCTTCGAAGTGATGGATATCTCCGGCGGCAAGTACAAATTCCGGCCCGATCTCTTCCGCCATTGTGCCCATCAGTTCGGCAATCGGCTTCTGGTCGTAGTAGCCGTTACGTCCCAAATCGTTGGCAATGTAGAAGTTGAATTTCCGGTCGAATACCGAATAGTCGGTCAGTTGTGCCTGAACGAATGTGGATGCGACTGAGAGAAGGAGCAGGAGGAATAAGTTTTTTATCTTCATATGGGATGGAGTTTGAGGGAATGATTATTCGTTTGTTAGAAGTTTACTTTTACTCCGGCGTTTACCTTCACCCCATAGTACTCGGCCTGCATGGTGCGGTCCTTTGTTCCCTGATAGTAACGCAACGGTTGGTTCAGGAGGTTGGTGGCGTCGGCGTAGAAAGTAGTCTTTATCTTTTTGCCGAAAGTATAGCTGGCGTTCAAGTCCATGTAGTTGACAGCGTCGTAGTAGCGGTCCAGATCGGCAACCTTGCCCATCTCGTCGATGAAGCTCGAAGCGAAGTTGTACGACAGGCGTGCGCTGAATCCTTTCTTCTCGAAGTAGAGCGAAGCGTTAGCCGTGTGCTTGGGCGATCCCGGTAGGAAAGATCTTTCTCGTTCTCGCGCCCTTCAAAGTTGAAGTCGTTCACCCGGGTATGTGTGTAGGTGTACGTTCCGTAGAATCCCAGACATTTCAGGCAGGGGCGATGAAGCCGAAGTCACGCTGATAAGCCAGTTCTACGCCCAACAGGTCGGCATCACCGGCATTCTTGGGTTGAGTGAATTTCTTATATTCATAGTTCTGGTACATATAATTACCGAGTACCTGATCGACGATGAAGTCGTTGATCTTCTTGTAGAATACACCTGCGCTAACCAATCCGATGCTCTTGAAGTAATAATCGGCGCTCAGGTCGAAGTTGTACGAGATGGTTGGTGTTAGATCCGCGTTACCCATCACCAACTCATTGTCTTTGCGGTTCACGTTCACGCAAGGAATCAGTGCTGAGTACTTGGGACGGCTCAAGGTCTCCGTAAAAGATGCCCGCACCTTGAAATCATCGTTGACATCGTATTTAAACAGCACGCTTGGTAGCCAGTTGACATAGTTGTGCTTGCTGTCACCGGTGTTATCAAGCGTTTCATTTTCCGCCTCATCTACGTTCCAGTTCCAACCGTTGTATTTGATGTGAGTCGCTTCCATGCGTAGTCCCACCATGAGCTTCATCTTCTTACCCAGGTTCTGATCGAAACGGAAGAAGGTGGATGCAATGTTTTCGGTGGCGTGGTAGTTGCCCGAAGACTCTTCGAGTACTTGTTTGCCTTCCAATGTGCTCAGATCGAGAGACCCTAGGTACTCTTTGGAAACAAAGTCGGTGGCTTTGTACGGTTCGCCCGGCATGAATCCGTCGCGGATCTGGCTCGCCAAGTTATCCATATAAGCTGTACCGGACACTTTGCTGTATGATTTGGTGTAATCATACGCTGTCACTTCCTTGTCTTTCGTCTTCGATGCGTACTTAGCTCCGAACTTCAGTTTGTTACCATAGAAGCCGTTGGTCAGCGGCAACTCGAAGTCAACTTTAAACTTCCAGTCGTTCTCGTAAATGTTCTGATTGCTTTCGGACAATTCCTTCACTTTCCACTTACCCCGGTCGTCGGCTTCCCCGTTGTGTAGGCTTACATCGGTCGCTATGTACGGGAAACGATTTCCGGCATCTACTACGTTGAATCCCAAGAAATCCTGTTTCAGGCTGAAGTAGCGTTCATTCGGACGGTCTTCGGTAGCACGCGCATAAGAAGCGCCCCAGTCCATAGAAAGTCTACCGAACTGATGTTCGCCACCCAAGCTAAAGTCCATCGTCTGCTGCAACTCCAAGCGAGCATTCCGGTTGTCGGGTGTGCCCCCTTTGGTTTCTATCTGGGCTGCTTGCTGCATATCTCCGTCTTTGTCCAATCCGGTTTTATCCAAGTCCTTGTACGTAACCCGGTAGCGGTTCTCCCAGTCGTGACGACGGTTGTAGATACCTTTCAGGGTGATTCGGTGGTTGGGATTGATATCGTAATCGAGCGCTAATGAGTAGCTTTGGCGTTCACGGGTAACATAATATTGGCGTTTCTGCGCCTCTACCAGTACCACGTTCCCTTGCTTGTCGGTATCATACTCGAACTCTACGTTGTCCGAACCCGACGGGGAGTTCTGGTAAGAGACAGCCGCCATCATGCCGAGTTTATCGTTGAAGAAACGGTCGCCGTATGTGAATCCCAGGTTTAGCTGCGCTTTCCGGCTGATCCAGTTATAACCGCTTCCTGCCGTAGCACTGAGCAGTCGTTTGTAAGGGGTACTTTTGGTTATCAGGTTGATCGATCCACCGATGGCGTCTCCATCCATATCGGCAGTCACCACCTTGTTTACTTCGATGGTCTGTACCATGTCGGCGGGAATCAGGTCGAGCTGTACGTTGCGTGTATCGCCTTCGGCAGAAGGGAGGCGGTTGCCGTTGATAGTTACCGAACTGAGATCGGCCGATGTACCACGTACTTGTCCGAAGCGGGCTTCTCCCTGGTCATACTGTACGTTGATACCGTTGATGCGCTTCAATGCGTCGCCGATGTTTGAATCGGGAAACTTGCCTACCTGATCGGCGGAAACTACATTGGTAATCCCCATGCTGCTTTTCTGTGCGCTGATTGCCCGGCGTTGTCCTTGGAAGGCTCCACCCACCACAATCTCCTGCAACTCCAAACCTTCGTTCAGGATTACATTCTTCTCTAATGTCTTTCCGGCAGGAATGGTTATGCTCATCTCTACCGGTGTATAGCCTACATAACTCACCTTGACCGTGTATGTGCCCGGTGTCAGGTTGGCGAATGTATAATAGCCGTTCATGTCGCTGGTTACTCCGGTGTGTAGCTTCTCGATGTAGATCGTTGCTCCGGGTAGGGTTTGTTTGGAAGTGTCTACGATGCGTCCGCAGATCGTGCCTTGCTTTGCTACATTAACTTTCTCCTCGGCAGAGGCATGGTTGCCTGTACCCATGAATAGAAGAACGAATGCAGCCAGTCTGAAACTTTTTTTCATAAATGTTAGTGTGCGTTAATAATCTGCCGCAAAAGTAGGAGGAGCACATTTCGTTCCCTTTGCAGCTAATTGAATAACGCGTCACAAATCGGTTACATTCGCATGACGCTTTATGCCTTCTCGCAGCGTATCAGTATCTTTTGATCGTTGTTTAAGGTGGTGGCAAACAGGTATGTGGAACCGCCTTCGCCCAGCTTGATGCGTTTGCGGAGTTCGGCTACGGAAGCCGGGAAGTTACGGACGGAAAGATTGGCCTGCGTGAGGCCGCCCAAGATCGCCTTCATCTCTTTCTTATTGAATGTGCCTTGCCCGGTGACGCGAAAGGTTCTTCCCGGAAACGCTTCCACCG
Source organism: Bacteroides reticulotermitis JCM 10512 (assembly GCF_000517545.1). Lineage (GTDB taxonomy): Bacteria > Bacteroidota > Bacteroidia > Bacteroidales > Bacteroidaceae > Bacteroides > Bacteroides reticulotermitis. The sequence continues at coordinate 112,609 of NZ_BAIV01000007.1, forward strand.
GTTTGTCCGAAGTGTACAGATGGCTGTTGGGATGCAGTTTCTGTATGGGGTAGCGGGAGGTGAGCAGGCGATAGGCTCCTGCTTTCAGCAGAGAGGCATTCGGCTCGAACAGGTATTGACCGATGCGATCGGTGCAGGGGCAGGAGGAGTCCCGTTCCTCTTCGCGGGAAAAGACAAATGTTTGTTCCCCTTGGGTGGTGAAGTTGACGCAATGCACGGGGATCTCCGCCGTCGGCGTGGAACCAAGCAGTATCAACAGCTCCTTGCATTCGTTGTGTACGGAAATGATGTGTACCTCCTGTGCGTGGGGTAGTTCTTTGAGTGCCAGCGTCAGGTCGAGCATGGGTGATAGTTTGATCATCACGCGCCGGGCTTTGCTCAATAAGAGTTCTTCCAACTCGGCTACATTCGGTTCGCAGTCGGATATGGCTACTGTTTTCCCGCCCTGCTCGTTGCGACGTGCCGGATCGAGGAAAAGACAAGCTACCGGAGCCATCTTCCGGAGGTATTCGACCCCGTCTTCGTTGTATACCTGGATTTGGTTGAGCCCGAGCAAGGGGAAGTTGTGTGCCGCTATCCGGCAAAGTTCCTCTTGACGTTCAACATAGGCAACTGCCTGAAAGCCCTCCGCGAGGAATGCGCAATCGATACCGAAACCACCGGTCAGGTCGGCCAGCGACTCGCCTTTCAGCAGTCGGGCCTTGTAACGGGCGGTAATCTCCGAAGAGCATTGCTCGAGTGACAAATGTTTGGGGTAACGAATCGCTTCGATTGCTGCCCATGCCGGAATCTTTTCGGTAGCGGTCTGTCGTCCCGCTAGCTGTGTGATGGCAGTCGGCATATCTACTTGCGGAAACTTTCCGGCTTGCAGGGCGAGCTTGCGCACATCATCGGTTCGGTGTTCACGGATAAATTGCAATGTTTCGGGAGAGAGCGGTGTCATAGGCAGTGGGTTTGGAGATAAATAGACAGTTTCAGGAGTTCGTTCGGCTAGGGAATTACCTTGTATCGCTGTCGCGCTACGTCCCGGCTGCAATAGTTGAAGTGCCACCATTCACTGGGTAAGGTACGGAAGCCGCCCTCCTTCATCACCTTTCTGAGTAAGACCCGGTTCCGGCGCTCTGCTTCGGTTAGCTTTCCGCTACGTACCAGTTCGCCTTCCTGCGTGATATGTGCTTCTACACCGAGGTGATCGACCTTGGTCCCCATCGGTAAAGGGATTCCTAACGAATCGAGAATACTGATGTCGACCGCCAATCCGTAGTTGTGGAGTCCGCCTCCGCGTGAGGGATTGGACACATATTTAGATTTAGAGGTTCCTTTCACCACGTCCCACATCTTCTTCTGTACCGACATCGGGCGTGCGGCATCATACACGATGAGGCTGTACGCCGGGTGCAACGCTTTCAATGCTTGCTGCGCTTTGATAAGTGCGTGTGCCGCATCGGGATGGAGGTAGGCTTCGGTCAGGTCGTCATACAACACCTCGCCGGTGAAGTTATCCGCTTGCGCATACATCAGCCGGATGTGAATGTTGCTATCTATCTCCGCTATATCTACCAATCCCAGAGAGTCCATGCAAAGAGCCAACGGGCTTTTGGTGGGCAGCGGTTTCATACCGCAAGGAGCTTGGAGGTGGTACTTTGCCACCGCACTATCTGCGCACAACGTATCAACGCTCTCTTGTTCGGTTTTTCCCTTATGTCCCGTGCAAGAAGCGCAGGCAATGAGCAAACAAACAGCGGTTATAATCGATTTGAAAATCATCAGTCTATCTTTCGGATTCGTGTACAAAGATACTCCTTTTTCGTTTTAGCTCCAACAAAACACTTCTCCGATCGGTTTGGTTGCCTGCTTTCCTACCAAGTAACTATCTGCTTAGGAAGGAAAGAGGGAAAGAATCGTTCTCAGGAGAGTTTTGTAATTTTGTTAGTCGGATAACATACAGTAGATAAGTAAGTTTTGTAACTTTGAGCTCTCTAAAGGCACGGGAAAGGAAATCCGCTTTCTTTTCTCGTGCAAAAAGGTAGATAAATAAGCTATGAGAATCAAAGGAATCGTTTTTGTGTTACTTCATATCTATGCGATCGCGGTTTTTGCGCAACCTCCCCATGTATTCACACAATACACAGCGGAGGACGGGCTCGAACAGCGAATGATTCGACGAATCATGCAGGACAGTAAAGGTTTTCTATGGCTTGCTACCTGGGATGGGCTCTATCGGTTTGATGGGCAGACTTTTCGGAATTATAAAAACCACAAAGCCGATCAATTCCCTTTATTCATTGGTAACCGGATCAATACGATCAAAGAAGATAAATACGGTTGTATCTGGTTGCTCGATTACAATAAACGCATCTCACGCCTCAATCCGCTAACTGAGCAGATAACCGTTGTGTCGAATGAAGATTTGCTTGTCAATGATTTTTTTGTTCAAGCCAATGGGCATGTGTGGCTCGTTACGGAAAATAAGGGTTTACTACTTGCGCAAACCAATGCTCAGGATTTGAGCCTGCATCTACGGGATGTATCGAAGGAACTCAATATCCCCGCCAGCGAAAGAATAAATGCGGTTAAACTTGATCGCGAAGGAGATGAGTGGATCTTGACTGATACCGGAATTTACCACTATACGTCGAATAAAGGGCTTTTGATTAAGGCGAGTAGCAAACATCGATTCTATGATATGCTCGAAACAGAGTCCGGCTTGTTTTTTACATCCGATAACGGACGAATCGGACAATATAATAAAGAGCGCAGTCAGTTAGACACCATACAGCTCCCTACAGCCTCACGTATCTCTGTCTTACGCCTTATTGATAAAGAGACTTTGCTTTGCGGAACACAGAATGATGGTTTCTTTGTCATGTCGGTAGCGAATCAGCAGTGGAAGCATTATACGAAAAAGCGATTTGGAGAGATGCCCGATAACCGGGTACGGAATGCTTATGTAGACAAACATGGCGAAGTTTGGATCGAACAAGAGCATGTCGGGATTACACACTTTGAGCCCCGAACTGATAAAATCACCCACTTTATACTTCCTGATAAGAACGGGAAACCAATATCCAACGGACATCATTATCAGCTAGTTGTTGAGGATAGCCGGGGTAATTTATATATTCACCCCAATGGTGGCGGCTTTGCTTGGTACGATAGGGAAAGTAAACAACTAGTACCCTTCTATAACAGGCAACTACTTGATGGATGGGGCGATTTGGATGTGATTACGGATGTCTGTCTGGATAAGCAAGACAATGTCTGGATCAGCTCATTTGCCAACGGGCTCGAAAAGATCACGCTCAAAAACAAGCAGTTCAGTCTGTATGCATCTCCTCAATGGCAAAAGGGGCAGGTAAACTCCAGAGCCATCTTTATAGACCGTGATAAACGGTTATGGGTCGGTTTTCAGAATATGGGCGTTGGGGTTTACGATCGGAACCGGGAGTTCTTAGGCTATCTGCAAAGTAACGGCACTCTTTCGTCGGCAGAATCCGGGATGCAGGTAAATGCCTATTCGATTACACAGGATCACGAAGGTACAATTTGGATCGGAACTAAAGGGAATGGCGTTATCGCTGCTAAAGCTGGCAGTCGATCCGACACATTTGCGTTGACTCATTTCAGCTATAACAGGAGCGATGTTTATAGTCTGAGCGCGAATGATATTTGGCATATCTATGAAGATAAGGAGCGGCGGCTTTGGATTACGACGTGGGATGGAGGGATAAACTATCTGGAAAAAGATACCCAAGGGAGCTACCGCTTCATCAATTATCGGAATAAGCTCAAGCAATATCCGATTCGCTCATGCGCTAAGGCACGATGCATTACATCCGATGGCGAAGGACGTTTATGGGTCGCTACGTCTGATGGATTGTTGGTCTTTGATGAAAAGTTCGGGGATCCTTCCCAAATCCGATTCAATCGAATCACACATATTCCCGGTGATAAGGGGAGTCTGAATAATAACGACATTACGTATGTCCACTTGAGCGCCCGAAACGAATTGTATGTCGCTACATTTGGCGGAGGACTTCATAAGCTAATCTCTTATAAGAATGAGAAAGCCGTTTTCAAGTCATATACTGACAAGGAGGGGCTGCTTTCAAATATTGTACTATCTATACTCGACGATGCTGATGACAACTTATGGTTGTCCATGATGGAGGGGGTAAGCAAGTTCTCGCCATTGAACGAACACTTCGAGAACTTTTCCGTAAAAGAGTTTCCCCTGTCCATCCGATTCAATGATGGCAACGGATGCTATTCGGATGCCGATCAAAAGATTTTATTTAATACAACGCAAGGGGTCTTATGTTTCAATCCTGCGGCTGTTCATAAATCGACTTTTACACCTTCGATTGTTTTCACCCAGCTGCAACTGGGCAATCAGGTTGTTTTGCCTAATGACAGCACGGGCATTCTTGAGTTAAACCTTGATGCAACACCTCAGCTTGTCTTGACGCATAGGCAGAACTCTTTCAGTATCTCTTTTGCCGCACTCGATCTGAATGATCCGCACAACATCCTGTACGAATATCGACTAAAGGGGTTTGAGAGTATTTGGCATAAAGCAGGGAATACGGATTACGCCAATTATACCAATATCCCCAAGGGCGATTATGTGTTGGAAGTGCGGTCTACGAACAGCGATCGTGTCTGGGTGGATAATACACGCAGTCTGCCCATACGCATTCTGCCTTCGTTCTGGGAATCCCCTTGGGGAATCTGCCTTTATATCGTTTTAGGCATATTGGTGGCTGCGGCTATCTTTATCTATTTCCGGCTGCGGCAGAAAATACGCATGGAGCATCAGCTTTCTGAGTTGAGACTGCAATTCTTCACCAATGTTTCCCATGAGCTTCGCACGCCGCTGACCTTAATCACCGGTCCGGTAAAGAATGTACTGGAGCGTGACGACCTTGCTCCCGAAATACGTAACCAGCTTCGTGTAGTCGATCGGAATACCAACAGGATGACTAACCTGATTAACCAAATTCTGGACTTCCGTAAGATACAGGAACGTAAAGTGCAACTGAGCGTGCAAGCCATAACGTTGGTTCCATTTATCCGCCAGCTGATGGAATGCTTCAACCTATTGGCCGAAGAGCACCAGATTGATTTTACGTTGGAGAGTAACGCACCGGACATCATCGTATGGGCGGATAGCGATCAGTTGGAAAAGATCTTGTTCAACCTGTTGTCGAACGCTTTTAAATATACCCCGAATGGGAAACCGATCAAGATCGTTTTAGCAGAAGGGGAGCATGAGGTACGGATTGAGATAACGGATGAAGGCTCCGGCATTCCTGAGAATAAACTGAAACGTCTGTTCGAGCGGTTTGAGTCGGCTCTTGTCAGCCAATACATGAATCAGGCAAGCACAGGGCTTGGATTATCTTTGGTAAAGGAACTGATGGATATGCACAAAGGAAGTGTTTCGGTTCAGAGCCGGACGGGCGAGGGGACTAGCTTTGTTTTGCATTTCAGGAAAGGGAAGGCGCACTTTGATGCGGGTACTGAGTTTATCAGGTCGAATGGAAACGTTCCTGAAATTTATGACTGGAAAGAAGAACTGCCGTTGTTGACACATGAATATGAAGAAGAACCGCATGTAGAGCGGGATACTACCGATTCGGAAAACTTCGGGAAAGTATTGATTGTAGAGGATAACCAAGAGTTACGCTATTTCTTGAAAACAGCACTTCAGGGTGTCTTTTCTCAAATCATCGAAGCGGCAGATGGTGCGGAAGGACTTGAGAAAGCAAAAGACTGCCTCCCCGATCTGATCATAAGTGACATCATGATGCCGGGAAAGGATGGCATCGAACTCTTGCGCAGTTTGCGTGAGGATATCACGATCAGTCATATTCCTGTTATCCTGCTGACTGCAAAGTCGGCCATCGAGAGTCGGATTCAAGGGATCGAATTGGGAGCGGAAGACTATGTGACCAAACCATTCAGCATCGCCTACCTGAAAGTCAGTGTGGCCAACATTCTCGAACGACGGAAGAGGCTGCAAACGTATTATCGCTCATGGCCGTTGCGACTCTGCTCGAAGAGACGTCGCAAGAACCGCCTGTTTCGGTTGCAGAGATGCTTGAAGGAGAGCAACAGGCATTAGCTGGCACGATCACTACCAACGACCAGCTTTTTATGAAACGACTCATTGACAGTATCTATAAGAATCTGGACAATGGCAACCTGAAAATAGAAGAACTCACTCGTGAAGTGGGAGTAAGCAGAGTCATATTCTACAATAAAGTGAAGAACTTGACGGGACTTTCGCCTGTTGAGTTCCTGAAAGAGGTACGCTTGAAACAGGCTGCCCAGTTGATGCAATCCGATCTGAATATCTCTCAGATTGCCTATCAGGTCGGATTCAATGATGTGCATTATTTCAGTAAGTGTTTCCGCCAACAGTTTGGCGTTACTCCTACGGCTTATAAGAATAAAGAGATCCAAGAGCAGTCCGACCGGGAGGAGTGATCGCCCCCTGTTTATCGAATTATCGGCAAGAGCCTGTGGATTTGCGGCTCACCCCCAATTGGTTTACGATAAAATGCGCTGTTTCTGCGGTGAAACAGTCTCAATACTATGTCATCCTATATATGCTGTTGTTTCTTAGCCCCGGTAGCTCCCTTTACACTGGAATAATTATATATTTTAGGTGGAATATTTGTATAGCGGACAATATTCCATCCAATCCATGCAATTTATCCAACCCGTAGTCTCATCTTTTGCTTAAAATTGCAAGCGTAAAAATGGTGCGTGGCACTCAAATGATTTAATTTATCAATCTATAACTAATGTTATGAAACGTAGAGAAACGGGTTTATTACAAACTTTTCTGAGAATTACGAGTCTGTTATATCTTATGCTGGTTGTTCCCTATACCGCTTTGGGTAGTACTTCGCATCCGGTCTTTAAAGGCAACGAACGGGTGAAGTACAACTTCAACAGCGATTGGCAGTTGATGATCGGCGATGTGAAAAATGCACAAAGCATCGACTTTAACGATCGCGCATGGAAACCGGTTACCCTTCCCGCTGCTTTCAATGAAGACGAAGCGTTCCGTGTCAGTATCTCCGAGCACACCGATACAATCGTTTGGTATCGCAAACATTTCCGTCTGCCTAAAACAGCCCAAGGACAGAAGATATTCCTTGAGTTTGAAGGAATACGCTTCGGTGGTGAGTTCTTCGTGAATGGCAAATCGATTGGCTGGCACGAGAATGGTGTAATGGCTTTCGGTTTCGATATTACGGACTTCGTCAATTATACAGGCGATAATGTGCTGGCGGCACGTATTGATAACTCCTGGCGTTACCACGAGCACACCACGGGTTCCACTTATCAATGGAACGACCGCAACTTTTACGCGAATTACGGAGGAATCCCGAAGAATGTATATCTGCACGTTACGCCTAAAGTCTATCAAACCCTACCTTTATACTCCAATCTGCAAACAACAGGAACCTATGTTTACGCTCGCGAAATCGACATAACCAAACGTAGTGCGGCTGTTTTTGCGGAAACAGAGGTGCGCAACGACCTTGCCGTGGAGAAGACAGTGGAGCTCGAGGTACAGGTAGAAGATTTGGATGGTAAGATCATCAAGACATTTCATGCCACACCTGAAACCATTGAAGCCGGGCAGACTAAAATCATGAAGGCAGGCGAGCGAATAACCGGTCTCAACTTCTGGTCGTGGGGGTACGGCTATTTATATAATGTGTATACGCTGCTGAAGATCGACGGCAAACTGGTGGATGTGGTAAAGACGCGTACCGGCTTCCGGAAGACCCGTTTTGCCGATGGAATGTTCTGGCTCAACGACCGTGTTTTGCAAATCAAAGGTTATGCCGAACGTAGCACCAATGAGTGGCCTGCCGTGGGGCAGTCTGTCCCTGCATGGCTTAGCGATTACAGCAATAAACTGTTGGTGGAGTCGGGCGGTAATACAGTCCGTTGGATGCACGTAACTCCTTGGAAGCAGGATGTTGAGAGCTGCGACCGCGTGGGATTGATCCAACTGATGCCTGCCGGGGATGCTGAGAGAGATGTGGAAGGCCGCCGTTGGGATCAGCGGGTAGAGTTGATGCGTGACGCCATTATTTACAACCGTAACAATCCGTCGATCATCTTCTATGAGGGAGGAAATGATGCAATCAGCGAGCCACATATGGCAGAACTCAAAAGCCGTACGCGATTTGTATGATCCATTTGGTGGGCGGGCAATCGGTTCGCGCGAGATGCTGGATAGTAAGATAGCCGAGTTTGGTGGTGAAATGCTTTATATCAACAAAAGTTCGCATATCCCCATGTTCGCTACCGAATATTGTCGCGACGAGGCGTTACGCTGGTACTGGGACGAGCTTTCCTATCCCTATCACAAAGACGGAGCAGGGTCACGTTACTATCGTTCGGTTGTTGCCGGAAATCAGAAAAATATAGATACCAGTCCGTACAACCGTAACCAGGATTCATTCTTTAAGGAGTTGGTTACCCGTTGGTGGGATTATTTCCGAGTTCGTCCCGGCATGGGAAAACGAGTTAGCAGCGGTGGATTGAAAATTCAGTTTCATGAAGTAAACTCACATTGGCGCGGAGAAGAGTGTTACCGTCGCAGCGGGGTTGTCGATGCGATGCGTGTTCCGAAAGATGCGTTCTTTGCCCATCAGGTGATGTGGAATGGTTGGGTGGATATTGAAAAACACGGAACCTACATCTGTGGGCACTGGAATTATGGAGTTGCTCCTGCGTCTGCCGAAGGGGGTGTGAAGAAAGAGGTTATGGTTGTTTCCACAGGCGATAAAGTCGAACTGTTTGTCAACGGGAAGTCGAAAGGATTTGGTGAACGAAGTGTAGGCTTCCTATTTACATTCCCGAATATTAAGTGGGAGGCAGGAACGCTCGAAGCGATTAGCTACGATGCTGATGGGAAAGAATTGTCTCGCGGAAATAAAGAAACGGCCGGAATACCTCACCATATTACTATGAAACTCATGACCGCTCCGGATGGTTTCAAAGCCGATGGTGCAGACTTGGCTTGGTGGAAATTGAAGTTGTAGATAAGGAAGGGCGTCGTTGTCCCTTAGACAATTCCATGATCTCTTTTGATCTGCGTGGTGAAGGCGAATGGCGTGGTGGCATTGCCCATGGCGGCAAGGAGGGCAACTACGTATTGGAGAAAACGTTGCCGGTGGAATGTGGGATAAACCGTGTTCTGATCCGCTCGACAAAGAAAGCCGGGAAAGTGGTGTTGACGGCTAAAGTAACCAATAGCGATTTGCTATCTTCTTCGGCGGTTACGTTCCATTCGGTTCCGATGGTACAAAAGCAGGGTTTGTCTACCTATATTTCAGCCGACTACCAACCGGTGAATCTCGACCGGGGTGAAACGCCTAAAGGGGAGTCTTTTACCGTGAAACGGTATTCGGTAGACATTGTTTCCGCTACGGCAGGTAGCAATGAGGCCGATTGCGTCAAGAGTTATGATGATAACGAACTCTCGGAATGGAGCAACGATGGCCGTCTCGCAACAGGTTGGATCAAGTACGAGTTGGCGCATGACGCACTCGTGAATGAGATCGAACTCAAACTTACCGGATGGCGTATGCGTTCGTATCCGATTCAGGTTTTTGTGGACGATGAGAAAGTGTTTGAGGGCGAAACTGAAAAGTCACTCGGTTATATCTCCATTCCGGTTCAGCCTACTAAAGGTCGCTTTGTAACCATCAAACTAGTTGGGCAGAGTGAAGACAAAGATGCTTTCGGTGGTATTGTGGAAGTGGCTGCTGCTACGGCGGGCGAGCTTGATCTGTTCAAAGATCCCAACGCAGCTAATGCGAAAGGGCAACTGCGCATCGTGGAGGCGGAAGTTTATGAACAACGTTAATGTCGTGCAATGGAAGTCCGCTATTTTATAAAGATGAAACACCGGGTCTTGATACTCTTAATATTCCTAATTGGCAACTGCCAATTAGGAATACTGCATGCGCAATCTCATGTTCTAATCACTGCCGGACAGTCGAATACCGATGGACGTGTGAATAACCGCCTTTTGCCCGGCTATATGAAAGCATTGGCGACTGATACGGTTGGTTTTACTACCGGAGCGTATCGCTTCTGTAAGATTTCACAGAATCGTGGCGATGGTCAGTTTATTCCTTATTTCCCCAAGGGGAGGCTTACAGATGGGCTATGGGCTTACGATGCGGTGACGTATTATCTTTTAGAAGAGGCGTTGCAGGAAGAATTCTATGTGGTGAAATATGCTGTTGGCGGTACTTCCATTCAATACCCCAATGATTCGGCAAAAGGGCGTTATTGGTCGGCGAATGCAGATTGGCTGGCACGGACCGCTTCGTATGAGAAAGGCGGCCGGTCGCTGCTGTTATCCTTTACCGATGCCATCGATGAGGCGATTGATCGTACGTTGTCCAAACTAGAGGGAGGTTATACAATCGATGCTTTCTTGTGGCATCAAGGAGAAAGTGACGACCGCTACGAAAAGAAGTATTATGAAAACCTGAAAGCTGTGGTCGCTTATGTCCGAAGACATCTGACAGAGAAGACCGGGAAAGATTATATGCGTTTGCCTTTCATCTTTGGTTCGATTCCTCACGCGAACCGTCATTATAAGCCGCTTGTCGACGCGGCGATGCGACGAATAGCCGAGGAAGATCCCAACGCATATCTGATCGATATGTCCGAAGGCGAATTGCAAGGTGACCGGACACACTTTAACGAGAAAGGAGCAGAATACCTTGGGCGGGAAATGTATAAGGTATTAAGCAAAATCCAGAATTCGGATAAGTCCGGTTTTCGCGTAGCCAAGTACCGGGGTGATAAAGCCGCCGCAATCAGTTATACTTTTGATGATGGATTGGAGGAGCATGCTACACTTGTGGCACCGATGTTCGAAAAGCTGGGCTTTAAGGGAACATTCTGGATAAACGGAAACACCATTCGGCAGTGGGAAACAAATCCTGAGGCTATGCGGGAAGCCGGTAAACCGCGAATGGATTGGGCGCAACTGCAACAATTGGCCACTGCCGGGCATGAGGTTTCAAATCACGGATGGGCCATCAAAGCCTGCCGCGTTTGCATGGGGAAGCTCTACGCTACGAGATTCAACACAATGATACGGCTATCTTCAGTCGAACAGGTGTTTTCCCGCGTACATTCTGTTATCCGGGCAATGCCAAGAGCGATACATCGGTCATGGTTGCCTCCCAAGGACGTATCGCAACTCGTCTCTTGCAGTTTTCTGTCGGCGGAAAGTCCACCCACGCAAATCTTGAAAAACGTGTCGACGACTTGCTTGCCGCGGAAGATTGGGGAGTGACGATGACGCATGGAATTACGTACGGGTACGATCATTTCAGCGATGCGGAAATCTTTTGGGAGCATTTACGCAAGGTGAAGGCTCAGGAAGATAAAATATGGGTAGGAACCTTTCGGGAAGTGGCGGCATACATTCGGGAGCAAAAGGCCATAACGTATGAAGTCGTGAAAACCGCCAAGGGTTTTACGGTTCTGCCTGAACTGAAACTGGATGCATCTCTCTTCACAGAACCGCTAACGGCAGTGATTGAATTGGATAACAACCGGAAACTGACTGTTCGTCAGGGGAGACGGAAATTGAAAGTACAGATTCTCCCGGGCAAGGCCCTGTTTGATTTCGATCCTTTCGGGGGTGCTATTCATGTCGAAATGCAGAAAAACAACTAGTGCTCTTCTCTGTTTGCTCGATAGGGTAGCAGCTTTGAATTAGTCGTTTACTGATTTTGCTCCTTCCCATCCAATCATAGCCGCCTTGCGGGAACTTCCCCAGTGATATTCGCCCAGTATACCGCTGGATTGAATAACTCGGTGGCAGGGTATCAGGAAGGCTACCGGGTTACTTCCGACGGCCGAACCGACCGCGCGGCTGGCTTTGGGACTATCTATCTTTTGGGCAATGTCTCCGTATGTTGTCAGCTTTCCTGCCGGAATATGCAAGAGAGTCTCCCACACTTTTAGTTGGAAATCGGTACCTTTCACGTGAAGCTTGATCTCGGCCGGGTTCGACCAGTCTTGTGTAAATACAAAAACTGCGTTTTGTTGCAACCGGTCTGTAGTGTTGCTATATTTTGCGTTAGGGTATGTGCTTCTTAGGGATTCGAATGCTTCTTCTTCCTTATCGGCAAAAGCCATGTAGCAGATGCCTTTTGGGGTAGAAGCAACCAGAATGTTACCGAACGGACTTTCGGCCAGGCTGTAATTGATCGAGAGGTTTTCGCCTCCGTTCTTATATTCGCCGGGAGTCATGCCTTCAATGTGTACAAAGAGGTCGTGCAAACGGCTTGTACCCGATAGTCCTACTTCATGCGCTGCATCAAAAAGCGACGCACGGGTCTCCTTCAAGAGACTTTTTGCATGCGCAAGGCTTATGTATTGCAGGAATTGTTTGGGACTGACTCCTGTCCACTCGGAAAACATCCGCTGGAAATGGTACGGACTGAGGTGTACATGCTCTGCCACCTCGTCCAGACTCGGTTGCAGTTTGTAATTTGCATGGAGATATTCAATCGCATCCTTGATTCTTTCGAAATCGATGATCTGCTGTGTATTCATTCGTAGTCCTTTCTTTTTGTTGTTCGACCCATGCAACTAATCCGGAATATGCGCTATGGGCATACTCTTTGTCGTTGCGATTTGTCTCTTACCGGGTACAAAGTTAGTCAAAAGAAGGTGGATTGGAAACCCGAATCTTGCGGTTATTTGTAATATTTTCCTGTGACGGCAACCGGGGTAATTTCTATAATACCCGTGGCTTTGAACATGTTTTCCGGAAACTCGAGGTGGCTGAGTTCAGGGGTATATTTTTCTACAACGCGTTTGAGTACGTTCCTTTTTAGATCCGTTTCGTCCACCATCTGGGCATTCCCCAATAGAATAACACTGCGGAATACGGTATTCGTATCACACACAATATGCTCGTCGGGTAAGATCGCGCCCATTTCGTCAACCTCGAACCCTACCTTGGAATCCAGCTTTAGATAATCTATCTTCTGTCCCTTTACAAGTCCGTGAATGTAGATCTTTTCATTCCAGTAAATGTAGTGAACGGGTACGATGTACGGAAATCCGTTCGGGTCGTTAGTTGCTATTCTGCCCACCTCCGATTTATTCAATACTTCGGCTATTTCGGTTGCATTCAACGGATGCTGTTTCATTCTTCCTTGCATAGTTTGCTCTTTTATAAATGGTTAATAATTCTTTTATCGGACGCAAAGGTATGAAACAATAGGACTATCTTTGTGGCTCAGAATGAATAAAAACAGATAGTCCAGATGTTTGATTTAACCCCGCTTCGAGCTCAGATAGATAGAACGGCAAAGAAAGCCATTTATATACAGATAGCCGATGGTATAATCGGATTCATCAAAAACGGGACGTGGAAAGCCGGCGAGATTATGCCCGGTACACGGCAGGTTGCAGCCGAACTTCGTGTGAACAGAAACACGGTGGTGCAGGCATTTGATATTCTCTTGGCCGAAGGCTGGCTCATTTCCGAAGAACGGAAACGAACGTGTATCTCCGATAAGATACAAATTACTCCTGCGAGCGAAAAAGAAGAGGTTCAACAGCCGCTGACCGAAATATACAGAAAGGATCTTATCTTTTTCGACGATGGATTGCCCGATGTCTCATGCGCTCCGATGGAAGAACTTGCCCGTGCGTATCGCCGGATCTTTAACCGTAAAGCGAGGTGGCAGATTATGAATCTGGCGAGTGAGTTCGGGGATGAAAAGTTTCGTCACGTCATTTCCAACATGCTGAATCAGAACAGAAGCATGAGAACCTCTTCGCATGAGATCTGCATAACAAGAGGAAGTCAGATGGCCTTGTTTCTCACGGCTCATTGTCTGTTGGAACGGGGCGATGTTATACTGGTGGAAAATCCCGGTTTTAGGCCTGCCTGGGAAGCATTCGAACATGCCGGAGCTCGCATCATTCCTATCCCCGTTGACGATGAAGGGATCGATGTTATCGAGGTGGAGTCGGTCCTGCAAAAGAGAAAGGTAAAGGCTGTCTACCTGACGCCACATCACCAATATCCGACAACGGCAACGCTTAGCTTGGCACGTCGGCTGAAGCTGATTGAACTGTCCAACCTCTATGGGTTTACGATTATTGAGGACGATTATGATAATGTGTTCCATTTCTCACAGCGTCCCGTCTTGCCCATCTCTTCGTTCGAGAGCATGGACAAAAGCAACTACGTCTATATCGGCTCTTTGAGTAAGCTGATTGCCCCAGCGATACGAGTTGGATACATTGCCGCTAGTCCCCGTTTCATAATTAAGATCGGGCAACTGCGAAAGATAATAGACGGACAAGGCGATACGATTATGGAGCAGTCCATCATGGAGTTGATTGGCGATGGCGATATCCGGCGGCATCAGAAAAGAATGCTCAGCTATTACGAGCGGAAAAGAGATTACTTCGCTTCACTTCTGGACCATTACCTGCCTGATAAAGTTATCTATAAGAAGCCTGATGGCGGGCTTGCTTTCTGGATCAAGCCTGTTGCGACTGTAGACCTGTTTCGGCTTAAGCAGCAGGCCAACACCCAATTAGTTAGCTTTTATACCTCCGATCGATTCAGCTTCGACACTCCTATCACCGGACTCAGGCTGGGCTATGCGTCACTATCGGAAGCAGAATTAAGTAATGGAATTGAAGTATTGGCTAAACTTCTGTAAGTGTATGAATATATATGCTTGACAATCCATTGGTTAATCATTCGACGTTTCTGTATGAGTGTCCCATCTTTCAGCTATTAATAGGTATTGTCTCAAGTATTAATCTCTGTTAGGTAAACTGTTAATAACCTGGAAGTTCAGTGTTAATACTTGATTGCTTGCTAAAAAATGCTCGCAGATGCTATCAATCCCGGAAGGGCTAAATGCGTAATCTTTACGTATGAACCTCTTTTAGCTCACTGCTAAAGTGATGTGGACCATGCATAATTCTATGTTAATCTTCGCTAGAAAAAAGGCTATTCACTACGTCTTCCGTTAAGTGCAAGCTAGAGAATGCATTACATCGATAGCTAATTAACCTACAAGCTATGTTATTCAAGTGAGCAAACAAATGTAATCGACTATATGATTAAATCACTTTTTTACAGAACAGGCTGATTGACAGTAAAATACAATGCGCATACTTTCCTGATACTGATTTATTCGATAGACAACACCAATAGCCAAAGCTGTATATTTGGCAAAATCCCCTGCAATAGATAATACTAATCAACCCAAAAAGGCATTTTTGCCCATTAATTTTGCTGTTCCACAATATGTGGAACAGTTGACTCACAATTGTGCAACGGCTGTCCCACATATTGTGAGTTACCTGTTGCATAATATGTGAGTTAGCTAATTAAAAGGAATAAATAGAAGAAACGATTGCATAAATGTACGAATAGAGGCCTACATTATAGATTTAAAAAAGCTTCTTTGGTTCATTCGATACTCTTTTTCTCGGGGAGAAGGCAAGCCATGCTGATTGCACATCGAAAAAAAACTCATTTTAAAAAGAAGGCGCATTGTAAACGATTGATATGATGAAAGATATGCAAAAAAGTGACGATGACGACATACTCAAGTAAAACATCCTGCATAATATTTTTTTCAGGTTTCGGCGATGGAATAAGGAACGCAAGTCCGCTGCATGGATTCTGTCTCGTTTGCAAAAAGAGTAAAAACTTGAGTAGTCTTAGAGAAATTGAGGGATCCAAATTCTATGCTTTTGCAGATGATCCTATTCTACTTTTTCAGGCAGAAAGATCGGAGGAGGATATAAAAAATATAGGTCCATAAACTGCTGCTTATGAACCTATATTTATATTTTGTGGACCAGCCTGGGCTTGAACCAGGGACCTCCAGATTATGAGTCTGTTGCTCTAACCAACTGAGCTACAAGTCCGGCGTATCCTTTTATCGGATGCGGTGACAAAAGTAGTGCTTTTTGATGAACTATGCAAGAGCTTTCAATAAAAAACCACTATATTTTCTCTTTTCAGAATTTATATTTGCGCTTTGGATTCTTGGGAAACCAACCTTTCTTTACCCGGTCTTCTTGTTCGAATACTTCCTTGATCGTCCAAAACGAAGAGAATGCAAATACGCCTAACAGAGAGGACAGTATTACATTATCTATACTTAATGAGGCTATTACACCTGCAACACCTAAAGCCAGAAATATCCACCAACATTTAGTGCCCCAATAGTACTCGGCCTT
Source organism: Bacteroides reticulotermitis JCM 10512 (assembly GCF_000517545.1). Lineage (GTDB taxonomy): Bacteria > Bacteroidota > Bacteroidia > Bacteroidales > Bacteroidaceae > Bacteroides > Bacteroides reticulotermitis. The sequence continues at coordinate 128,911 of NZ_BAIV01000007.1, forward strand.
TACTACCACGGGGTGAAAAAGACCGATTATTAAGAAGGTACAAATTCCGATGAATAATCCTGCTAGGTGATATTCGTTCAGAAATTCCATACGTTTACTTTTCTATGCGAATTGGTATTTCTTTCTTAATGCTTTGTTCCAGGGATATCAAAGTCTCGGTAGCTACCACGCCCGGTATTTCCTGCATTTTGTTATTCAACAAATCCATCAGGTGTTCGTTATCGCATGCGTATAGTTTAGTTAGCATGGTATAGGGACCCGTAGTAAAGTGGCATTCTACAATTTCCGGAATTTTTTGCAACTCAGCTACTACGGATTTGTACATGGAACCCTTTTCCAGTTTAATTCCGACGTAGGTGCAGGTTCTGTAGCCCAGAGATTTTGGATTGACATGATATCCTGAGCCTACGATGACACCTAGATCGATCAATCTTTGTACGCGCTGATGAATGGCCGCTCGTGATACGCCACACTCTGCCGCAACGTCTTTGAAAGGGATACGGGCATTCTGAGAAATGATCTCTAGTATCTGCCTGTCAAGGTTGTCTATTTTTTCCATAATAATAAATTTTTAATTTCCGCTTGTTATCAAATAGTAAACAAATATAGATATTTATTTTAAATCTTTCTCTTTTTCTAGAAAAAAAATAGGTAAAAGGCAAAAAAGAGGTGCAAAAGTCTTTGCACCTCTTACCTATTCAATTTAAAATAGGTCTTTTATTTAGTCTACTCTTATTTTTCGATACCTAAGAGTTCAACTTCAAATATCAATGTAGAGAAAGGTTTGATTTTACCTGATTCTCTTGCACCGTAACCCAATTCTTGTGGGATGTAAAGTTCCCATTTAGAACCTACAGGCATCATAGTCAAAGCTTCTGTCCAGCCTTTGATTACTTGGTTAGCACGGAAAGTAGCAGGCTCGTTGCGAGTGTAAGAGCTATCGAATTCTGTACCGTCGATCATTGTACCTTTGTAGTTTACTTTCACTTTGCAAGTGTCAGCAGGAACTTCGCCTTTGCCTTCAGTAAGTACTTTGTACTGCAATCCGCTTGGAGTTGTTTTCACACCATCTTTTGCTTTGTTGGCAGTAAGGAATTTCTCGTTTTCAACTTTGTAGTCAGCATATGTTTCTTCCAAAGCTTTTGCTTTGATGCTTTCCATGGCTGTGCGAGTATATTCTTGAGCAGCTTCCATGGTCATCAAACCACCTTTTTCCAATGTACCGGCGATGAAACCTGCCAAGAAGTTGTCTTTGCTGATTGTTTTGGTTGAATCACCTGCAAAAAGTTCTTGGTTGATACCTTTCACCATCTGGTTGCTGATTTGTTGTCCGATTTGCAGACCCGCCATATAAGCGATGTCTTTCTTGCTAGTTTTGTTAGCACCTTCGTTCAAACCTTTGATAAAGTCTGCCATGTAAGTAGTATCCACTTCCAAACGGCCTACCAAGTAACCTTTCAGACCTTGAGTCTGAGACATACCGATGGAATAAGACAGAGAATCGAGTTCTGATTTAAGATTTGCTTTTGGTGCTTGAGCTGTACAAGAAGCAAGGCTTGCAGCAGCGGCAATTGCCATAAAAATACTAACTTTTTTCATTACGCTTTTGATTTTTTTTATTTATAATACTTCGAGTAATTCTACTTCAAATATTAGTGTGCTGTGTGGTGGAATCGTTTCACCGGCACCTCTTGCTCCATAACCTAGGTCAGAAGGAATGTAGAGTTTCCATTTGGCGCCTTCGGACATGAGTTGCAGTGCTTCTACCCATCCCGGGATAACTTGGTTAACACCGAATACGGCAGGTTCTCCACGACGAACGGAGCTGTCGAACAGTGTTCCATCGATCAATGTACCTTCATAATGGCATTTTACCTGATCGGTAGCTTTGGCTTTTTTGCCACTTCCTTCGTTGATGACTTCGTATTGTAGTCCGCTGGGTAGTGTAACGATACCGGATTTCTTTTTGTTTTCTTCGAGGAATGCTTTGCCTTGTCCTATGTTGGCTTCGCTCATTTGAGCTTCCAGTTCTTCGAAGTACTTGTTAACTATTTCGCGGGCTTCCTGATGGCTGATAGCTGTTTGGTTGCCTTCTAATATATCTTTGATGGCTTGGGCGAAGTCATCTACTGCGATGCCTTTAGCACCCATGCTTACTAAGTTTTGGCCTATTCCGAGACCAATTGCATAACTGAATTTGTCCATATACTATGTTTTGTTGGAGATTGTAAGCGTTGTGCCTTCATGGTTTTAGCTTTCAATCGGTTGCAAATTTATGAAACGCAAAAGTACGTGTTTTATTTGAATGATTTAGCTTTTGGTATTTAAAAATTCTTATATCTGTGAAAGTTCGTTGCTTTTATTTGCATATTTGCTGGGTTTGTAGCGAAAGATTATGATCTAGAACGTCAGGAAGTATTTACCTGACAGTTGTCAGACGGAAGTTCAATAGGTTCTCAGGTACAAGGATAACAGGTGTAGGACGATTAAATTTAGCCTATGGGCACTCAATTATATGTGGGTGAAAGTTTTATTATTCTCTACTTTCTGTTTATTTTTGTATAGCGTTAAATTAAAGGAGGCATAGTTATGAAAAAGTTGGTCGTTTTGTCGGGGGCAGGTATGAGTGCCGAGAGTGGAATTAATACATTTCGCGACACAGGAGGTTTGTGGGAGCAGTATTCGGTAGAAGAGGTGGCTACTCCTGAAGGTTATAGACGCGATCCGGAACTTGTGACTCGTTTTTATAATGAACGGCGGAAGCAATTATTACAGGTAGAGCCAAATCGGGGGCATGAATTGTTGGCTGAGTTGGAAAAGGAATTCGACGTTACGGTTGTAACTCAAAACGTAGATAATCTGCACGAAAGGGCTGGTAGTAGCCGGGTGATTCATCTGCATGGTGAACTTACTAAGGTTTGCTCGAGCAGAGATCCAAATAATCCGCATTATATAAAGGAGTTGAGTCCGGATGAATTCGATATAAACATCGGCGATCTGGCAGGTGATGGTACTCAATTGCGTCCCTTTATCGTGTGGTTCGGTGAGGCGGTACCAATGATTGAAACGGCAGTCAGGTATGTAGAGCAAGCGGACTTGTTTGTGATTATAGGTACTTCGATGAATGTATACCCTGCTGCCGGTCTGCTGAATTATGTTGGATATGGAGTACCCGTTTATCTGATCGATCCCAATCCGGTGGATGTACATGCTTCTCGTAAGATACATGTTATCCGGAAAGGAGCCTCTGCGGGAATGGCTGAATTGATAAAGACTTTGTGTACGAAAGGTGCTCTTTAGTTGAAAAGGCTAGCTTGAAGCGCTTCGAGTCTTTTTTAGTCGCCCGCTCTTTTTGAGGGCTTCGGTTATGATCCATTGGAGTTGTCCGTTGGTACTACGAAATTCATCGGCTGCCCATTTCTCGAGGGCCTCCATTGTTTCGGTATCTACGCGCAAAACAAAATTTTTAGTTGAAGATTCTTTTTTGGCCACTATCTTATTGCTTATTATTCAGTTTTATCAATAATGCTTGGTGAGCCGGTTAGTTGTTGGCGGTTCCGGCTCACCAAGCAAGTTACTATTAATGATTCAAAGTGCCGGTATTTACCACCGGTTGTGCTGCTTCATCCGCACAAAGAACAACTAGTAGGTTACTAACCATGGCTGCTTTCTTGTCTTCGTCCAACTCAACAATATCCTCTTCGGAGAGCTTATGTAGGGCCATCTTGACCATCGATACAGCTCCTTCTACAATTTTCTCACGAGCAGAGATAATGGCGGAAGCCTGTTGACGACGTAGCATGACAGCAGCGATCTCAGGAGCATAAGCTAAATAGTTAATGCGAGCTTCGACTACTTGCATGCCGGCCATGGCTAAGCGTTCATTCAGCTTTTGTTCCAGCTGCTCGTTTATCTCTTCACCACCACTACGCAAAGTGAGTTCATTTGTGTCGGCTTCGTTGTCATCGTATGCGTACAAACCCGCTACTTGGCGAAGGGCAGCATCACTTTGCACACGCACAAAATCTTCGAAAGCATTCATTCGTCCGGCAACGGTTACGCCTATTGAACCATTACCTTTATTGTCGGCCATGGTCTGCGCATCAATTTCAAACATGGCTTTATAGCTATCTTCGAGTTTCCAAACTAGTACCAAGCCAATCAATACCGGATTACCTATTTTATCATTTACTTTGATGGGCTTAGCTTCCATATTACGCGCCCGCATCGATAACTTCTTTTTATTCATGAAAGGGTTGACCCAGAAGAAGCCCGTTTGGGTAAAAGTGCCTTTGTATTTACCAAAGAAAACCATTACGCGTCCCTCGTTGGGCTCTTGTGAGAAATATCCCGGAAGCATGAGAAAAAAACTTGCTGCGAAGATGGTGGTCAACAGGATTGAAGCACCACTGCTCATTCCAATATTTGCTGAGACTGCAGCCAAGAGTGGTAGCGCGATTAAGTTGATTAATAAGGCTGCGAATCCATTGATTGCAGTTCCTTCATACGTAATTTCTTTTGTTCCCATAGTTGATTGTTTTATGATATTGTTTTGATATCACAAATATATTGAATAATATTTGATAAAACTAAGATGGGAACTTTTTATTTAAGGATTATTAGTGCTTTACTCAATAGTGTGCCGATAAATGTTCGGTTTGTAATTTTAGAGAAAATACTTTTTTGAAACAAAGAAACGCTTTGTTTGGTCAAATATTTATTTTCCGGACATGGTGCTATTTTTGAAAGGATACTTTTATGGATAAATAAGTGGCTTATTTCTTTTATTTATTAACAAAGGCTTTTCATCTTCTGACCGCAACGAATAGTAGTAAAAAAACAATATTAATTAAAAGGAAAATGCAACCAAGTGTTGTTTTTTTTACGTAAATTTGCTTTTGACTTAATTCTTATAACCATGAAAAGGACTTTTTCTTCCCTACTATGCTTTCTGTTTTTACTAGGAATCGTTGCTAAAGAGCAGTATTTTAAACATTTAGGGTTATCGGATGGATTGTCGCAAGTCTGCATTCTCTCACTCTATCAAGATGAACTAGGGGCTGTATGGATGGGCACTACGGAAGGCTTGAATCGATACAATGGCAAAGACCTGAAGATATATCGTCCTTCGCAAGATAGCACAAAGTTAACCAAGAATGAGATTAGCGAACTCTGTGGTGATGGAAAGGGCACAATGTACATCCGATCTGGGAATGATTTGGTACAACTAGATCTTTATAAAGAAGAATTTACTTGCTTGCGTCGCGGTGATGTAAAGGGGCTTTTTTGTGCGGAAGATACGCTCTGGGTAACTTGTAAAAACGGTGTTTATTATTATACAAAAACAAGGCCTGAATTGACTTTGGTGACATTGCTGGAAGAAGAAGTCAAACGGGGGGAAGCCTTGTATGTAGACAAGAAGAATATATGGGTAGTTACTCTTGATTATTTGGTAGCAATTTCGCGTGAGAACCATGCGTTGCAAGAAAAAATAGTATCGCTCAACAGGGGTAGATGTATATCCGGTGATAGTGATGGTAACATATGGGTTGGGTCTTGGAATGGCTTGTATCGTATTTCTCCAAATCGGAAAGTAACGCATTATCAAAGTCAGGCTGAGGGGGGAGACTTATCGGATAGCCAAGTTAGATGTGTGCTGGAAGATGATTTTAAAAATATATGGGTGGGAACCTTTCGTGGTCTCGATAGCTATAATCCGGTTACTGGCGAGTGGGAACACTATACCCGATATGGTAATTCATCAAATACTCTGAGCCATAGTTCAGTTTTGTCACTCTGCAAAGATATGCAGAGTAATATTTGGGTAGGGACTTACTACGGAGGAGTTAATATGTTCAACCCGAATAAGGCTACGAATCGTTTTTATAGTGCGGAGCCTTTGCAGGAAGATTGCCTGAGCTTTCCAGTAGTAGGAAAAATGGCGGAGGATAATAACGGTAACTTATGGATATGTACAGAAGGCGGTGGCTTGAATTGTTATCACGCCGACACGAAGAAGTTTACCCGCTATCAACACCGGAAAGAAGACCCAAATAGTATTGGAAGCGATAACCTGAAGTCTATCTATTACCGGAAAGAAAATAACCGTTTGTATGTTGGAACTCATTTGGGAGGGTTGTTTGTTTTGGATCTGGAATCGAATAAAGGCCGGACTTTTCATCCCGTAAAAGGTGATCGGACATCATTGCCGCATGAAATCGTGAATGATATTCAAGCATATAAAAATGGTCTTGCTTTATTGACACAGGGGGGACCGGTATTTATGGACCCGGTCACGGAGAAGTTTACACCACTTTTGAATGATGCGAAAATTTGGGAACTGGCTAGCGGGAGTATCTGTATGAGACTTTTCTGATTGATAGCAAAGATAGGATGTGGATGGCACTTACCATGGGGGGGGTAATATGTATTCATCTGCCATCGGGTGAAGTAACTCGTTATACATCCGAAAGTTCGCTCAATGCGGCAGTTGGCAAATTTAAAATAGTTCATATTTTTGAAGATAGTGCTCAGGAAGTCTATTTCTCTACCATAGGTTCGGGAGTCTTTAAATATAACGAGAAGGATCGATCTTTTAAGTCTTATAGCACCAGCAACCAGCTCCTGCCGAGTGATTATTGTTACTATATATGTGAGTCGATAGATAGCCATCGCTTGTTTTTTTTGCATGGTAAAGGAATCACTGTTTATAATAAGGATAAGAGAGAAGTGGAAAATACATATCATTTGTTTAATCAAACGTATAGTCAAGGATCGGCTTTGTTTCGAGTTGAGAAGGGAAGTGTTTTGCTACTTGGAACCAATGGACTGGCTATATTTCAGGAGAGATCTCTAAAAGCGCTTCCGGCCAAAAACTTTCTGAATTTCGATAAATTACTTATTTTCAATAAAGAAGTTGTACCCAATGACGGTTCTGGTATCCTGACCGATATATTGGCCAGAACATCGGACATCTATCTAAACTTTAAACAAAACAATGTAACTATCGAATTCGCGACTTTTAGCTATAACAACGATCGGAATTGCCTGTTTGAGTATCGCATGGACGGCCTTGATAAAGTCTGGACGCAAACCAATGGTACATTGATAACTTATACGAGCTTACCGCCGGGAGATTATACGCTTCGCGTACGTGTATTGGAGAGTAAACAAATAGAAGCTAAAGAAATATCTTTGAAACTGCATATTTCAGCTCCTTTTTATGCGACAATCTGGGCTTATCTGATTTATTTTATTTGTCTGAGCGGCTTGTTGTTGACCTTTATACGTTTTAAAATGAGGCAAGCTGCTTTAAAATCTTCTTTAGAGTTTGAACGAAAAGAGAAAGAACGGATTGAGGAACTGAATCAAGTGAAATTACGTTTCTTTACTAATATTTCTCATGAGTTTCGTACTCCGTTAACTCTCATTTTAGGGCAGATTGAGGCTTTGATGCAAATGGATAAGCTGGGTTCGATGGTGCATAATCGCATCCTGCGTATTTATAAGAACGCTTGGCATATGCGAAATCTAATTTCAGAACTGCTCGATTTTCGGAAACAGGAGCAGGGTTACTTAAAACTTAAAGTTGAAGAACAAAATCTGGTGCCTTTTACCCGGCAGATCTATTTATGTTTTTATGAGTACGCTCAGAATAAAGAGATAACTTATCGTTTTATGCATCTGGAAGATACAGTCTCGGCATGGTTCGATTCGAAGCAGCTACAAAAGGTTATTTTCAATTTACTGTCTAACGCTTTTAAATATACTTCCAATAAAGGAAGTATTACGGTGGAAGTAAGAAAGGTTGCCTCACAAGCCGTTGTTATAGTGAGTGATACCGGAAGCGGTATCTCGCAGGAGCATCTGTCGAAAATATTTGATCGGTTCTATCAGACAGATACGACCTCTTTTACTACTTTGGGAACCGGTATTGGGCTGGCGCTGGCAAAAGGTATAATGACCATGCATCATGGTACAGTCGATGTGGAAAGTGAAATAGGCAAAGGTGCCAAGTTTACGCTATCTCTACCTCTGGGAAACCGACATTTTAGTGATGAGGAAATGGCTTCTACGGAAGGTCGAGAATCGGCTATTCTTCCAGAAATAGCATCATTACCTTTTTATAGTACTCCAATCGAAGAAGCTGTAACTAATGCCGAGTTTTCAGAGGAAGAAAACAAACCGGTCATTTTACTGGTGGAAGATCATGAAGAATTACTCCTTATGTTGAAAGAGATATTTTCACCGATGTATGAAGTGTATATTGCATACAATGGACGTGAAGGTTGGGAAATGGTACAGCAAATACAGCCCGATTTGATTGTCAGTGATGTGATGATGCCTGAGATGTCCGGCAAAGAACTGTGTTATAGAATAAAGACTAATGTGGAACTTTCTCATATTTCTGTAGTATTACTGACCGCGCAGACTTCTGTAGAATATGCTGTTGAAGGGTTTATGTTCGGAGCAGATGATTATGTGACAAAACCATTCAATGTGAAAGTATTGGTAGCTCGCTGTAATAATTTGTTAAATAATAAGAAGCGCTTAATGTCTTACTATGCAGGCAAAGTAATAATGGAGACACCCGCTTTGGAAGCAGTAAATGAACGTGATAAAGAATTTCTGGCGAAATGCGTGAGTATTGTGAAAACGAATTTTGAAAACTTGCAGTTTGATGTTACGATGCTTGCTTCCGAGTTATGTATGGGACGCAGCAAACTATATATGGAGTTTAAGGGTATAACGGGATTGACTCCGAACGAATTTATATTGAAGGTGAAGTTAGATGAAGCAATGTACCTGTTGAATAATCATTTCGATTTGAATATCTCGGAAATCTCTATGCGGCTAGGCTTTTCTTCTCCGCGTTATTTCAGTAAATCTTTTAAGGCTTTCTTTGGAGTAACTCCACAAAGTGTAAGGAGTAAAAAAAAGTAATCTTCCTGTTTAAACTTAATAAATGCCTTATGCGTTCAAAGAGAGAGGGGCAATTTTGCCCCTCTTACGTTTAATGCGATATGTTATGTCGGTTATTCTTTTCCGAGGTTAAACTCGGCTACTTGTAATGAACTTCCAGAGGTTATCCCATTCAGGTCGCTCCAATCCACTAATTTAGCTTTTATATACCTATATGTCGATTCTGGAATAGCTATTTTATTTTCAATCGTACTATAATCAATTGGAACGCTTTCTTGAATCACGTCAAAGTTTTCGCCGTCGTGACTACCGTAGATAGAAATACCCCATATTCTTAAGTACGTCATTGAGTTACTGCTTCTGTGCGACCAAATGAAATAGTTGAAAGTTTGTTCAGCTTTTGTATCAACAACGAAGTACAACTCATGTCCTTCCGGAGTGTTACAGCCGTTTACCGTTTTACCTGGTTTGGCTAGCGATAGATAAGTCGTAGTTGCTTCATCTAATAAGTGTTCCGGTAATCCGGTCGTATTGTCAGGTACATAATTTGTCTTGTCTGCATTTTCGTATCTGATAGAAGTATCTATTGTCCATAAGTCTCTCTTGAATGGAAGAGAATTATTTACAGTAATTGTTATATCTGCTGTAATCTCACTAGCATCTGTAGCGGCTGCGGTAATTGTAGCACTTCCTGCTGATAAAGTTTTCAGTATACCATCCGTTATTGAAATGACACCTTCATCTCCTGTTATGTTATAGTTTAAAACCTTATTCCCTGCATTTTCCGGTAGTATTTGCATGACTGAATTTAAGTCGAATGTCTGGCCTGCTCCAAGAGGCTGCCCGAGTAACTCTGTTGGGAATTTTATCTCTTTAACTAACGCTGCAGGAGCTGCCCCTTGAGTAATGGGGATACTTACCTGATGCTGTTCGTCATAGATTAGAATTACGGTGGTTTTTCTTTCTTCTATAACTGCCGACTCCTTGATTTCGATATTGACCTTGGAGCCATTTTCAATGGAGCTAAGCACCATTCAGCTTGGCTGATAATATAAATATGAGAGGATTTGACTCCTTTCGATACCACAAAATCACGTTCCAATATACTACCTTTATAAGTTGTAGAGAAAGCTTCACTGGAAATCTGAATCCAATCTTCTGGAATTACAGTAGTTTTATCATCATCACTGCAACCTATGGTAGAAAATATTCCTAAAAGTAGTAATAAGTGAAGAGTTATATTCTTCGCATTTGTTTTGACATCTTTCATAATAGTTAATTTTAAAAGTTTATTAGTTGATTATTTCCTTCGCGGCTAGTTTGTTTATTAGTTAATTTTGTGCTCTTAAAAGGGAATATACCTTGATTATCATTTATTCAAAAACATACCAATTGAACCCTTTTGGAGGGATGCTTATTTTAAGTTGTATAGAGTAGTCACGTTTGACTGTGTGTACAATCGCTTTGCCATCTTTTTCTTTGACTGATACTCTATTATGCAATCCTGTGTAGTATACCGGCACTCGAATATTTCGCTCGATGGTTATCGGAAGTGGGTTGTAGACTGATAGAAATCCTTTGTGCTTTAAATTCGGATTAACGTGTAGTATGCCATCCCAATCTCTGCCATCCGGACGGCGTAGATGAATGAGGTCCGAATCCAAGATGTTGCGATGTTTTTTATAGAAAGCCACCCAGTGAGTTACCAATTGACGTGTCTCCTCCGTGTCGTATAAGCGAGGTCCTCGATAACATGCTTGTACGCCTGCACCAAATAAGTTTTGTAGTCGTATTTGGTAATGGTCTAAATGTTCGCAAAGTGGTTCAATTGTGGCTGCTTCACCACCGCCATGATACTGGGTGAGTGGAACAAACATGTATCCCATGCTAGGCGTTTTATTCCAAGTACCGTCGAATATGTTTTGACGTTCAATTACTTCTTGATATTCACGCGGTAATGACCAGTTTGTTTCTACATATCCCATCGGAACTTTATTTGAACCGGAAAGGAAATACCAATCGGGCACATTTAAATAAATACTTTCTTGCCGGCACCAGCGGTAAAAATCACGAATCATTTCCCATTGTTTCCATTGGGAGTCAAGATATCCTTTATGGCCATTGTGCTGCGTTGATGCGCAGGGATCTCCCGGATAAGAACCATCGTTCTCAAAAATGCCCATCCCCGTTTCTTTGAAAAAGTTACGTAATGTATTGAAATATGTATTCCCCCACTCCGAGGCTAAGCAAGGAGATTTTCCAAATCGACTACCTTCTTCTCGGGTAACAGCAGGTTTACCGGTTTCTCGGCTGATTGCCGCATCTTTATCTTTCGCACCTCTGCTGGCCAATAATGAATACCCCCAAGAGTGATTCCTTTGGAGGATGCGTACTCATTCAGTCGTTTCATTATACTAAGATATTCAGGTGAGTTGTTTTCGATGTTAAACCCACTGCCAAATGTCATAATGACCATTTCGAACCCTACATTTGCACATTGATCAATTGCAGACTTAACAGATTCTTCATCCGAACGCCGCACATGCATTAAAATTGGGTTTTCTTGAGTCCAGGGCGCCATCATTCTCCAAAAACGACACTCGGCAAGCCCACGGCGCTCGCTGTCAGTAGCGTCCCGGAGCATTTCGAAGGCTGTACATGACTGGAAAGTTTTACCGGGCTCTATTTCATAATTTGGTCCTATCAGGGGAGATACTTCTAAGCGCGCAGGCTTGTATTGTCCATAATAGCGTATTCCGGTTGCTTCGTATTGTGGATGGTCGAATACCCAACGGACGGCTGGGTTGTCTTTCATCGCTTCCATATCGCCTCCCATGGCGTAGTCAGTCACTACAAAGAGTTGAGTGAACCGGTCGATATAATCCCGAGGTGCATCGGTTTGTACGGGTTCCTTTTTAGGATTCTGAATATAGGTTCCGGGCTCTTGCGCTAGTATGCGGATTTCATGTGGTTCACCATAATATACTTTGGGTGCTGTTTCGGTTAATGCGAGTATTTCGGACTTGAATGACTCCAAAATCACGGCTTGTTTTCCTAGGTTTTCTACCTCAATCTGTTTAGATAGAATCGGGGCACCGTCGTATAACTCGTATATGACTTTGACAACGATCGCTTGTATTTCGGAAGGGGCTTTGGGTGCTGCTTTATACGTAAATGTAACTCTCTGGCCAGGGGCAGGCCATGAATATTGGTTTGATATCCATTCTTTCTTTGGCCGATAAGGAAAGCGTTCAATTGTAGGACCTATTTCATGGCTGGTGTAGATAAAAGCGGTATCGCAATTTTGCATCTGTTCCAGGAAGTTAAACGCTAGGAAATTCTGAACAGGTTGTTTATAGAGTCCTCCAATTGGGTACTTCTTGCCATTAATAACTACAAGGCTTCGGGGCGGATTGCGCGCAATTCGCTACAGCCAGTCATCAAATTGTCGAGTGCGATAGTTGCCACATTGGGGACAAGTGTAAAGGTGCGAGAAAGCAGACCGTTAGACATGCATAACTGCTTATTTTGAATCGTAACTTTAGCTTGGTAAGGGGCACTGTCTATTAACCAGTCTTTATTTTCAGATGCTGATGTAAGACTGAATTGTAGGACACATAACACAAATAAGGCTGGGGATATCCAATATTTCATAGCATTAATGTTTGAGGAAGAAAATAGTATTTCAAGAGTTTCTTGGAGTACTATTTTCTCCAATGTGTAAAGTTATAGTTACTTATATTTGCTCAGATTCGCTTCAGTAATCAAATGAAGGTCTTTAGGGGCATTCGGATAGCCTTTCCCATTGATCTCCGTTTTTAAATCATTAATTTGGGCCTGCGTAATTATAAATTCTTTGCTTCCATAGTCATTTAAATAAGTTGCTACCGGAGTCAGAAACCCCCATTTCTCAAAGAAGTCTAGCATATTTAGGTTAGCTATAAGACATACTTGACGTACGAAATCTAATTGGTTGAGACCTTGATTCTCTCCCTTGTCACTTGGACTTTCGTGTGTACGGAAGTATTCATATAAATCATAGTAGAAATCTCCGTTATAAAGTACATCTATCATATATAATTTAAGTTGCCAAAAGGGTACTAGTTGAGTTTCTCGTACTATGCTGTTAATATCCGGGAGGCAATGAGCACGTTTGCCCTCCACGATAAAAGCTTGGGCAGCTTCGTATATATTGCTGTAATCTCCAACAATAATTTCGTCTTTCTCATCTTTTAAAGTACAGCCATCTACCAATAGCTTACATGGTCTTCCAAATGATGTTTGTATATACAAAGACATGATGTTGTTAGTAACCTCTGTAGTACCAGCCCATTTTAGTCCCGGGCGGGTTTGGTTGCAATGACCGACTTCATGGGCAGGCCCCCAACAGCGAGCAGCAAAACGCTCAGGTACACAAAAGGGTTCTATGTAGCTGGGAGTGTACACTGTTCGATATTCTGTTGCGTTGGGGCTTGATGCCTTGTAGTCAATGCTAAAGTGCATGCGATTATTAAACATCTTCTTATATTTTATGAGTCCCATGAATTCCTGCTCTAGGTATACTAGTCGATCAAAGTTCTCAATCGTTTGGATAATATCTGTTTTTTTGTCTAAGAAGTGAGATACTTTCCAAGTGATGTGTGCATACTTTCCTAATACATCTATATCTTGGTATTGGGCATTCTCAATGATATCTTTCCAATCACTCTCTTTGTTTCTTTGGAGGTCGAAATAACCATTCACTTTGCCCATTGCGAAATGTATTTGTACCGTTTTATTTTGAATTATTTTTTTTTGTGCTTCACCTGCTTCATCCAGAAGAAGAGGTATGTCGTCTTTTGTGTGGTTTAGAATGTAAATCAGGCCATCAACTTCTGGCGTAATTTCATTGAATCCTTCTTCCAACTTGTAACTTCTAGAATTCCCATAGCCACCGTTTAAGTCTTGTATGAGCATGGAGACCTCACCATCAGCATATATCTTATCAACTATAACCGCCAGCTTTTCACCTCTTTGTGCATAAATTCCGGTTGGATTATCTCGCAAACTATATTTAGCGGTTTTATTAATTGCGGCCATAACGCTTGGATGCTGATAAGGACGATAGTCTGCCAGGCGATAGTGGGAATTGTAGTTCTCGTTCAATAGTGCAAGCCCTAATGCTCGTAGATACTCATTGGGAATCTGTTTGATTTGTTTTTCGGTGACATTAGCCTTAAGCTGTGTGCACATTGAATTGGCAAAGATCGTAGATAAGTCAAATCTGTTGGCACTTGCTTCGAAAAACTCCATTTCGGCACAGCTTACTCTGTCCTGATATGCTTTCGTTATAACAAATCGTACTTTTTGAGCGTTGACAATTCCCTCGGGCAATTTCATCGTGAACGGAGTATGTACGGCGTCTTCTCTTTTATAATCGGCTATATGAACAAATTGATCGGGATGATCTGTCGTAGATATCTCTACGGAGAACTCATTAAAAGTGCCCCATTTATTTCCGGAGTCAGTCCGAGGAGTATACACTATACTATTTAGTATATGACCACTCTCTAATTCGTATGTGATGTGAAAAGGGTAGGAAACCACTCCGTACTCTGAGTTAAAGAAAGTCTTCTTATTGCCATCATATGACATCTTTAATGTTAACGGGTTGTTGTCTGCATCCTTGGCGTTAGTTTCTTCAGAAGTAGCCACTCCGCTAAGAACTTTAATAAGTTTATCTGATGCACTAGGTGCGGGTGCTTGCTTGATCACAATGTTACACTTATGCTGCTCATCGTAGATGAGTGTTAGGGTAGTATTGCGCTCGTTTTCGGCATATGAGCGTTCAACTAGTATTGATAATTGAGAATTTTTGAGAGTGACGGTGCACCAATCTTCTCCATTGTTATTCAATGTGTACATTAGTTGAGAAACATTTATTCCCTCATTAAGGGTAAAGTTACGATTCTCTGTGCTCCCTTCATATGGAATATGCATGCTTTCTGCCGAAATGCTGATCCAATCGTCTTTAAAACCATTCTCTTCTGCCTTTTCATCACTGCACGCACTAATGGAGAGGCTTGGAAGAAATACTAATAATAGATTGAATATGCAGTGTAATACTTTTGTTTTTGTATGCTTCATAGTTATTATTAAAATATTGGATGAATATCTTATGGCTTGGAACTTTCTTTTATACGATATAGTAGAAGAAAGAAGTAACTTCCTTTCTCCTACTATATTTATTGATGTTAGTGGATTAGTCCCATAATGGATTTTGTACAATAAGTTTGCTCTTCTGCATCTCATTATAAGGTATGGGATAGAATAACATCGCTTTCTTCCATGGGAATCGGTCTTTTACAATCCGATTATAATAAGTACCTGGCCCATACTCATCTTTGAAAGAAGTCGGAATCCCTTTGTCGTTAAATGTTGCTGTCGCTTTACTGATATCCATAGATGTACGGATGATGGCTTTATCTTCATTATTCTTAATCCATTCACCTGTACTTTCACTCTTAGACCAACCTGCTTTCATCCATCGACGTATGTCAAAATAGTAGTTACCTTCGGCAAACATTTCAATAATGCGTTCGCGATGTATGGCTTCACGTTGTTTTTCTTTATTGCCAATAATATCTTTTGCTCCCGTGTCTCTAAGGGTTTTATACCCGGAAACCCCTGCACGATCGCGAACTGCATCCAGATATTTAATAATATTTTCGTCATTTGGGTTAATCTCGTTACAGACTTCGGCATAATATAAAAAGAAGTCAGCCAACCGGAAATAAATCCACGGGCGTGCCCAAGACTTTATATTTGAACCAACATTGAGCATACTACGATGGTTGAATTTGTAAAGTAGATATCCAGTCCGGGCATGCATTGTTTGATCTAGATAAGCTTTTCCTCCCAAACTGAAATAGGCTCCAAAATCTTTATAAGTGGTTTGATCTCTTTGAATATGCCAGCTCTTTCCTTCATAAGTTATATTAGCATAGAAGCGGGGCTCGCGATGAGTGTACATATTGAAAATATGCTTATCTATATGCTTAGTCGTAACAGAAGAATTGAGAGTCGTATTGGTACAAATATTTGGCCAGTTTGAGAAGCCTTCTTCGGAATATGTATTATCTTCATTAATATCCAAACCGTTTTCAGTAAAGAACATATCTACCATTTCCTGATATGTACCTACGTTTCCCATACCACCCGGAATATCTCCCGGAATCGTGCGCGCCTCCATTTTTGCAGTTGCAGATTGATAGTCATTGTTGCCATTAGCCCAAATGATCTCGTCATTATAATATTGGAATAATTCATAGATAGACATATTGGGATCATTATTTTTGATTTATATAAATGCATCCCACGTGATTCGGCAAATTGCAATAATGCTTCTAAGTGCTGTTTAGCTATTTTCCATTTATTCTCATCTTTATTGGGGAAAAGCTGTTTGCCTTCTTTATCTACTATCTTTAGTGCTTCCTCATATTCTCCATTAAATAACGGAGAAGCTGCATATACCCATAAACGAGCTCTTAAAGCTAACGCAGCAACTTTTGTCGGGCGGAGGATATTCAGTAGATCATAGTTGCTATTATCATGTTCGTAATCTTCCCCCGTTCCTTTTTTATAGTCTCAGGTAAATCGTTTTTGTATTCACCATTGATTACCTGATCAAGTAAACCATCAATGTGGTTTACCATCTCGTCAACGGATGCACGTAAGTAGTCTATTTCTTGATTTTCGGGATCTGCCACCTCTGTAATAATTGGTGTTGGTCCATATAATTCAAACATTAGAAAATAGTTGTATGCAATAAGATATGTTACATCAGCTTTCATTCGACGCATTTCTTCTTCTGAAATATAGCCGGATTGGTCTGCTGGGTCTCCTAAAGATTGGGGTGCCATCTCCAGAAAAATCATGCCTTGGCGAATTTGCTTGTAGCAATTCGCCCAACGATGAAACTGAGAGCTGCTAGTAGTAAAAGTATTTTGCCCATACTTTAACACGTTGGGATGTGCACATACAAGCTCTCCGGATAATATTGCCCATGAATTATAGAAGCCACCCTGGTTTTGAATGTCGAACCCAGACTCTGAGTAATTAGGCATTGTTGAATAGATTTCTCCATACCATCTTTTAAGATAAGAAGCTGTAGAGAAAACGGTTTCTTTATCTAGATTTTTTGAAAGTTCTTTGGAAATATCCAAATAGTCATTGCAGGAAGTTATTCCACTTACTAATGCAATGGCTATTATTGTGCGTATTATTGATTTTATATTTTTCATAACACTAACAGTTTATTATGTTTTTAAAATGTAACGTCTAGACCAAATGTCCATGTTCTGTTTATGGGATATTTTGAGCCGCTGTTACCTAGCTCTGGATCCCACATTTTGATATTATCCCACACTGCCAGATTGCTTCCCTGTACATAAATACGCAGATTCTGCATTTTCATTTTTTGGATTACCTTTTTGCTAAATTGATAACCTAATTCGAAATTCTTTAGGCGTAGAAAACTGGCTTCACGATACCACCAAGTACTATTCTCTGTATTGTTTTTATAATCATTTGTATGTAGGCGAGGATACAATACGTTGCTATTGTTAGGATCGTTTGCACTCCAATGGCTAGCGGCTTCTGCGCGTGCGGATGATTGGTCTTTACCTAGAGCAAATGGTACAAAGTAATTTGTATTGGCTTTCAAGTTAGTAGAAGCTTTGCCAACACCTTGGAAGAAAATTCCAGTGTAGAAACCTTTCCATTCAATATTTAATCCAAAACCATATACTATCTGCGGGTTGTTGGGATAAATTCCGCTATAGTAAGTCTGGTCCATGTCATTAATATAGCCATCTTCATTTAAGTCTTTGTATTTTATATCTCCGGGCTTTACTTGTGGATCATAGGTCGCGATTCCTTCTTTCAATTGATAATTATAGCTACCGTCAGCTTTTTGTGTTATATAAAAATCATTGTTGGTGAATAATCGCTCCGCTACGTAGATTTTGTTGACCCCAATAGATGTACCGGTTTGCGTGAGCCACGGGTATTGCTGTGGTATTTCATCTTTTTCTTCTATTTTGTTTTTGGCATAAGTGAAGTTGCCTCTGGCTGATAATTTCCAGTCTCCAATGTTTTGTTTTATAACAATGCTTCCATCAAAGCCTTTATTCGTTGTTGTTCCAAAATTTTGCCATGGGTTTATCCGGAAACCAGTCGCTGTTGGGATGGTGACGCGTGTGATCAAAATATCTTCTCGCTTGTTTGTAAAATAGTCAGCTGTGATATCAACCCGTCCGCGAAATAATCCTAAATCGAGACCAAAGTTTGCCTTCTTTTCTACTTCCCAACTTAAGCTAGGAGCAGCAAAGGTGTTTTCATAGATACATCCATAATTATTGGTGGCTCCTCCACCGGTTCCTGGAGTTAGTCCGAGGTAGCTATTGCCGCTATTAGTTAGTAACTCTCTGTATACGAATCGACTACTACCAGTGTTGTCATTTCCAGTTAGTCCATATGAGACCCTTAGTCGAATTTTACTAAAGATATTTGCAGTTTTTTCTTTCTGCATAAATTTTTCTGCATGTAAGTTCCAGGCTATACCTGCTGCCGGAAAGATTCCCCACCGATGTCCAGGTGCGAAATTTTCGCTACCGGTAGCACCGAAACTCGCTTCTGCAACATAGCGGCTGTCATAGGAATAAGTTCCGCGTGCGACTACATTCTGCTTGCGATAGGGTAGTAAGGATATTCCTCCGACCTCTTCAGCTCCACTTGACTTTCTGGAGCCTTGATATTGGGTTTCTTTTTGGTTATATACAACAACTCCGGATACTTCATGTATTTGTGCAAAAGTGCGATTGTAATTTAGTTGAGCTTCAATGTATATCTTCTTTGTACCATCGCTACTACTTACGCTTGCTTCTCCTAGAGGACTGCCTTCCGTCCTCAATGTCTTTATTAATTTTCCATCTTCATCCCTGCCTGATACGATGTACTTATCAGGTGACATAGAACGTTTCATGACAGAGGAGAAATCTGCATCAAAGCTGATGCTTCCTTGGATTGAAAGTCCTTTTGCTATAAAATCAAGCTTTTGTTTTAAAGTTGCCTTAGTCTGTAAAGAAGCATACCACGATTTTGAGTATCCTGAAAAGTTTAATAAATTATAAGGATTATAGCGTCCGTCTGCATCTGTTTCAGATACTGAGGCTGTCCCATCCGACCATAGCATAGGGACGAGGTGAGTTGGGAATAAAACAATGTGTTTAAATATTTGATCGGATGAGTTCCCCGGATTGTTTTTTGTTTTATATTGTCCGCTTAAATCAATTGAAAGTTGAGTGGTGGAACTTATGTCCATATCTATGTTTGATCGAAGATTGTAGCGTTTTAATCCGATATTGGCATTGTAATCGTCCAGTGGGTTGGATTTGAATATTCCATCTTCTGAGTAATATGCGCCTGAAGCAAAAAAACGAGTTTTTTCAGAGCCTCCACGAAAGTTTATGGTATAGCGTTGATTGTGCGTGTTCTTTGATAGTAAGTCGGTCCAAATAGAGTTTGGATATAGATCTGTGTCTATTCCTGAGCGATATTTTTCGAGAACATCATTGCTATATGGCTTTTCATATGTATTCCAATCGGGATTACCTGCATCATTCCAAGATGCTTCATTCCACATTGATAGGTAATCATGTGAGGACATTAATTCGGTCATTCGTGTTGGAGTAGCTACACTATATTGTGCGTTGAATGATATAATGGTTTTTTGTGCTCGTCCGCGCTTTGAAGTAATTAGAACGACTCCGTTAGCTCCCTCTGATCCATATACGGCTGTAGCTGCTGCATCTTTTAGAACTGTAAATGATTCAATTTCGTCTACATCTATGTCATTCATCTTGCGAGGAACTCCATCGACTAATACGAGTGGACTAGTTCCACCGGCATATGAACTTTGCCCACGTATCCAGAATGAAGCATCGTCATTTCCGGGCTCACCACTGCGTTGAATTGCGATAACACCTGCTACTTGACCTGCAATGATGTTTGATAAGCTTCTTGTCGGTATGGCTATTTCTGCCGGTTTTATGGAGTTTACAGATGAAACGACGCTTTCTTTTTTTTGTTGTCCATAACCAATTACTATAACATCATCTAAATTTATATTTGACTCTGCAAGTACTATATTCAATGAACTTTCTTTTCGAATCTTTTGGTCAACACTTTTGTATCCAATATAACGGAATTCTAGAGTCTCGCCTTCTTTGGCTTCAATCGAATATTTTCCATCTAGATCGGTCAAGGAACCATTGATAGTGCCTTTTACTAGTACTGTAGCACCAATTATTGGTTCGCCAAATTCATCTTTGACAATACCGGTTATTTTCTTCAAAACGCCTTTTTTACTCGCTCCAAATTCTTTTTGTGTAAGGATAATGCGTTGCCTCTGGAATTGAAATGAGATATCTGTCGGCTCAAGCATCCTGCGGATAGCTAAGCGTATTTCTTCTTTTTTTGCGTGTAGGCTTACTAGCTGTTTAATGTCTATTTCTGTGACATTATATGAAAATGTATACTCAGAAGCTTTTTCTATTTTGTCTATAGCTTCTTTTAATGGTACGTTCTCAAAAGAGAGATCAATTACTTCTGTGCCACTCTGCGCGCATAATTTTGTGACAGAAAAGCATATTATTAATAATAAGCAAATTTTAGTTTTCATAAGTATTTAAGGATTTTATTAGATACTATAATTATCGCATAAGCGATCAAATTCATTTATTACCTCATAGGCTCTAAGTTTTAAGTGGATTAATAATTCTTGTTTCTTTTACCAACCGGCATGTTCTTTCTTACTTTCGTGAGAGTCAGCGCTGCGTCTCTTTTCACTAGCATATTGCCATTCAATTTCGTCTGTGTGTTCTTGCTCATTGTGTGTTACGACGGCTTTTATTAGATTTTTTCCTTCTGTTAAGGTTATATCATCTAAAATGTAGTGTACGTTTGTATATCCTTGTCGGATACCAGTCAGTTTGTTCCCGTTAAGGTATATTTGGGGGGGCCAATGTTGGAGTAGACTGTTATAGAAGTTTGTTTCCGTTCGCGGTCAGTATTTCGTCGTTGGGTTAGGTAAAGAACGGGTTCTTTACTCCAATTTGCTTTATACCAGAAGTAAGAGTCCTTTTTGATCTTCCGGTCGAAAGTAATCAGCCCTTTCAAATTGCGCGCGGGTATACCCCCGCGACTCCACATTGGTACAGCAAAGTCAAACATATTCCATAAATAAGAAGCAATAATATAGGGATGCTTTGATATAACTCCCCATTGATATTCGTGTGTCTTGGTTTGAAATGTCTCTGGATAGAATGGCTTTCCCCAGTTTAAGGCATCTCCGAGATATTCAGTTTGGTGTTCTATATTTGCATCAGCACCATATTCTGTGAGCATAAACTTTTGCCATGGATATTTTTCTTCCAGCCCTGTTACCCATGACTCGATGTCCTGTATCTTTCTTTCATACCATCCGAAATAGCGGTTCATACCTTGAATGTCTGTGTGTTGATTTACTGGATGTTCGGCATATCCATAACCATTTACTGCTATTGTGTAGCGGTCAGGATCCTCTGTTTTAGCAAGGTCGTGGAGAGCTTGTGTCAATCCTGAAGTGTATTCGTGAGGTTTATATACCTCATTATGTAATCCCCAGATATAAATAGAAGGATGATTGAAACTCTGGCGAATCAATTCACGAAGTTGGGTCTGTGCATTTTCCGCTTCATGTCCTGTCACGCGATTAACAAAAGGTATTTCGGCCCAAATAACCAACCTAAAGAGTCGCAACGGGAATAAAGGTAGTCTGACTGTTGATAGTGGGCAAAACGAACGGTGGTTGCACCGATATCCATGATTTGCGCTAGGTCGAAGTCATGCTCTTTGCGAGTGAGCGCACTGCCTAGTTCCCACCAATCTTGATGACGAGTTACACCATACATCGGATACTTCTCGCCATTCAAATAGAAACCTTTACCGGCAATAATTTCAAATTTGCGGACACCCAATGGCTGTATGACCTCGTCTATTATTTCTTTATTTGCGATTAAACGCGAAACAATCCGGTAGAGGTAGGGATCTTTGCGTCCTTGCCATAGATGAGGCTTGATTAACTTGAAATTAGAAGTATAAATTTGAGTGCCTTGCGGAGTGAGCTCCAAGGGAAGGCGGTGAGAAGAAACTTTTTTTCCTTCTTGTGTGTAGAGCGTATTTTCTAGTATCAAGTTGGCAGGGGTAAGGCTACCGTTGTCTAGCTTTACTTTTACTGTAATGTCAGCGGACTGTTTCGAAACATTTTTTTGAGTAATATATATGCCCGGAGACGCGCAGTCGGTCACGGTTATATTATTTTGTTCAGTTGTAATAAGCCAAACTGGGCGATAAATTCCCCCATATACCCCAAATAAATTATGATTTACCGGAATAACATCCGGGCATGCGGTATTATCGGCTTTTACCATGATTTCATTCTCGGAACCAAAAACCAAAGCTGTGCCGATTTCAAAAGCAAAAGCACTATACCCTCCTTTGTGCGTGCCGACAAGTCTGCTATTGACATACACTTCAGTGTTTGAGCCTACACCTTCAAAGCGGAGGAATATACGTTTATCTTTCAACTCTTCGCCAAAGAATCTTTGCTTTTTATAATAACCTACTCCTTCATAAAAGGAAGCAGCTTTTACCTGCATGTCTTTGGCGTTCCAAGTATGAGGCAAATTCACTATCTCCCACTTTCCATTCCATTGATTAACCACTTCTGCCGGGTCCTGTGCGAAAGGGCCGCGTTTGAATAACCACCCTTCACTGAAAGGGATTACTTCTCGGGCAGTAAGCGAGCATATACCTCCGGCAAGAGTTAATAGAATGAGTATATATTTGAGTTTCATATTATAGTATCTTTCTTAATTATGTTAAGGCATCCTTATAAACGCCTTTTGTTCCTTCTGCTACCCGAATTTTAAGTTGGATTACATAAGGTTCGCCCGGATTCTTTTGGGGTACAGATACATTATATTCGTTGCGAGTTGTCTCCACAACCACTATATTTTCATTGGTTGTCAGTAGAGAGGCCTGTTCAATCGAAATTCCTTTAGGGGTTTTGACGATTAGTCTTTCGCTATAAGGCTGATTGAATACGATCATATATACCTCTCCGTTCTTTCCGCGCGTATAATATCCCCAGTCTTGTTTGTCAAATTCGGCATAATCGCAAGCATAAATAGCTTTTCCATAGCATTGCATCCATTTGCCAATAGCAGTAGCTAGTGCTTTCTCCTCCGGCCGGAAATCGCCATCAGCTTGAGGACCAAAATTTACGACCATATTGCCGCCCATAGAAACTGCATGCACAATGCGATCGATGACTTCAAACGGTGTTTTTATGTAACTCAACGACCAATCTTTGTGATATCCCCATTGGTTCTCGGTACAGTCATACACGCTTCCCAATCCCATTGTGTGACTTTAAGATCTTGCACAGGATCAGGTAGCCGACGTTCATAACCCGATTCGTAATCACCCATTAATCGTCCATTGCTATCAAAATGTCGTTTTCCCTTGTCGTCAGCACGTAAACGGCTATTAATAGTAACTCCTGGTAGCAATTCTTTCAACATTTGTTCAGCATGGGCGGTCCACCAACCGTTTTTCTTGATGCTGGCATCCCATGTACCATCAAACCAAAAGTCTTTAACTGTCGGATAACGTGCGGCCAGTTCCTTTAATTGGTTGTCTGTAAATTCTAGAAACCGACTAAAAGCGATACTGTCTTCTTGCGATTTGATGTCATAACGATAGTCGGAGTTACTCCAGTCCATAACAGAAAAATAGAAATGTACATCAATGCCTTCCTCATTATATGCTTTCACCATCTCTCCTAGCAAATCGCGTTTATAGGGAGTACTTGCTACCGTATATTTACTGTACTTACTTGGCCATAAGCAGAATCCTTCGTGGTGTTTCGTTGTGATCTTCACATACTTAGCTCCCATCTCTTTAGCCATAACGGCCCACTTCTTGGCGTCAAATTTGGTGGGATTCCATTGGCTCATTAACTGCATCCATTCATTGGAAGGTACTTTTGCCCAACTTTTTAACCATTCGGCAGCTCCGGCGTATACTTTTCCATTCCATTCTCCTCCCGGAATAGCATATAGTCCCCAATGGATGAAAACTCCCAACCTATTATCCCGGAATTTTTGCATAGCGGAATCTTGTCTTTTGCCTTCGTTGGTGGCTCCATATTTTAAATAAATTTCGGTTTTAGCTTCCTGAGCAAAGGAGAAGGAAACCATTACGGCTAATAAGGTGATTGATATGATAATTTGTTTTGTGTTTCTCATGTTGATCGAATTTATTATTTATATTAGAATGGAACATGGGCAAATTTATCGTTTATTGATCGCTTTGAAATGTCTTTTCTGTTGTAAAAGTGTATCTCTGGTTCTTTTGGAATATAAAAGCACTTATTATGGACTATTTATGTATATATTTTCATCTGAAGAAGATTCTTTATGAAATAAGGTATATGGATGATTCTATTTGTGTTTATGATACGAGTATATGCCTTTATAGTCCATAAAATATGACTGAATATTCCAGCAGGAACTAAAGTGAATGTTTTTTGTCTATATTGTATTTTATTATTATACAACTTGTCCTACTTTTACCAGATATGAGCTTAATATATAAAATAAGAATATGAAAAACCAGACTTTAATTGGCAAGCAAAAGAAAATATTTTTGTTTGTATTGGGATTATCCACTATGCTTTGGCCTTCATCAACTCAGGCCATTCCGTATGTCAATACGATGATACAAAAGCCTCAAGAGATGTAACTACAATCATTGATGCAAGGAAAATAAATCCAACGACTGTTGAGATTCTATTGCTCGATAACCAGCGTAGGACTTTGGACTTCTATGGGGAAAATATCTTTAGGGTATTTCAGGATAACTCCGGCGGAACTATCAGAGACCCAGAGGCGAAACCTGAAGCTCAAATACTAGTCGATAATCCCAGGAAGAAGATATCTAAACTCGAATTGGATGAAAATACAGACTTTGTCTTTATGACTACCGGAAAAATAAAGGTCCAACTAGACAAAAGAACATTACTGCTTAAAGTAGTCAATTTAGCAACGAATACAGTGGTACTGGAAGAAGTAGAAACACCTGTTTTCGAAAAAGATAAAGTCACGCTGACATTGAAAGAGAATTCAGAGGAATATTTCTATGGTGGTGGAGTGCAGAACGGACGGTTTTCACATAAAGGGAAATCTATTTCGATTGAAAATCAGAATAGCTGGACAGATGGGGGAGTCGCTTCTCCTACTCCGTTCTACTGGTCCACCAGTGGCTATGGAGTGATGTGGTATACGTTTAAAAAAGGAAAATATGATTTTGGTTTATCTGAACCGGGTAAGGTGAAATTATATCACGAATCGAATTATCTGGATGTCTTTTATATGATAAGCGACGGGGCTGTAGCACTGTTGAATGATTTTTATCAACTGACAGGAAATCCGGTATTACTGCCAAAATTCGGTTTCTATCAGGGACATCTCAACGCATATAACCGGGACTATTGGAAAGAAGATGAGAACGGTATTTTGTTTGAAGATGGTAAGCGTTACAAAGAGAGTCAGAAGGATAATGGAGGAATTAAAGAGTCGCTGAACGGAGAGAAAAATAATTATCAGTTCTCGGCGCGGGCTGTAATTGACCGGTATAAAAAACAGGATATGCCATTTGGCTGGTTACTATCGAACGACGGCTATGGAGCGGGGTATGGACAAACGGAAACACTGGACGGAAATATACAAAACCTGAAAGAATTAGGTGAATATGCAAGTAAAAATGGTGTGGAAATAGGTTTGTGGACACAATCGGATTTACATCCGAAAGAAGGCGTGAGTGCTTTGCTACAAAGAGATATAGTGAAAGAAGTGAGGGATGCCGGAGTTCGTGTACTTAAAACTGACGTTGCTTGGGTAGGTGCAGGCTATTCTTTCGGTTTGAACGGAGTAGCTGACGTAGGGCATATCATGTCTTACTATGGAAATGATGCCAGACCATTTATCATATCTTTGGATGGATGGGCCGGTACACAACGCTATGCTGGGATATGATCGGGCGACCAGACAGGTGGTGTCTGGGAGTATATCCGCTTTCATATTCCTACTTATATTGGCTCCGGGCTGTCCGGGCAACCGAATATTACCTCCGATGTGGATGGTATCTTTGGGGGTAAGAATCTGCAGGTCAACACTCGTGATTTCCAGTGGAAGACATTTACTCCTATGGAACTGAATATGGACGGGTGGGGATCGAATGAGAAATATCCGCATGCGTTGGGAGAACCGGGTACATCTATCAATCGCTGGTATCTGAAGCTGAAATCGGAACTTATGCCGTATACTTATAGCATTGCAGAGGAAGCTGTAAGTGGTATGCCGATGATAAGAGCCATGTTCCTCGAATGCCCCAATGCCTATACTTGGAGTGCGGCTACACAATATCAATATATGTACGGTCCGTACTTTCTTGTTGCTCCTATTTATCAGGCGACTCAAACGGACGAAGCCGGTAATGATATCCGTGATGGTATCTATTTGCCTGAAGGTTCTTGGATTGATTACTTTACGGGAGAAAAATACGAGGGAAACTGTATACTCAATAATTTTGCTGCTCCCCTTTGGAAACTTCCGATATTTGTAAAGAACGGAGCAATTATTCCATTGACAAACCCTAATAACAATGTTAGTGAAATAAATGACGGAGTTCGAATTTATGAGATTTACCCGTATGGTAAGAGTGCTTTTACCGAATATGATGACGATGGAATCTCTGAATCGTATAAGCGAGGTGAAGGCGTTAAAACGGATATTGAATCAATTGTTGATAATAAGAATAATGTCACTGTCACTATTCATCCGACTAAAGGCAGTTTTGTGGGTTTTGTGAAAGAGAAGACTACTGAATTTAGGATCAATGTCACTGCTCAACCGAAGAGAATAACTGCGCAAGTAGGAGGAAGAAAAGTGAAATTGACAAATGTGGCATCGCGAGATGCGTATATTGAAGGCGAGAATGTGTATTTCTACGATAAAACTCCTAATCTGAATAAATTTGCCACACCAGGGAGTGAGTTTGAGAAGAAGGTGGTTACCAAAAATCCTCAGTTGCTGGTGAAATTAGGAGCAGAAGATGTCACAGCATCTGCAACGACCTTGCGTATAGAGGGCTTTCGGTTTACTCCGGAAGACAGACATCGGATAACCGCTGGAGCCTTGTCTGCTCCTGTGGCTCAAGTCACTACTGATTATATAGAAGCTTATACGCTGAAGCCAACCTGGAATCAGGTTGCTGATGCCGACTTCTACGAGATTGATTTTGAAGGTATGCTTTATACTACGATTAAGCATACGGAATTAGTCTTTAAAGATTTAACACCTGAAACGTCTTATTCATTTAAGATGCGTGCAGTCAATAAAACAGGCACTTCTGATTGGACAGAATTCAGCGCAATAACCAAATCCGATCCGCTTGAGTTTGCTATTCGTGATATCAAAGTTGAATCAACTGCAGCTTCTCAAGGGAGAGATGGAATAAAGCGTTTGGTTGATTTTGTAGAATCGGGGGATGTATGGCATACGAAGTACGGAGAAAAAGCAGTTCCGTTCGAATTAACACTCGATCTGGTTCGAGTTAGCCAATTGGATAAATTCCATTATTTACCTCGTACGGATGCCGGCAATGGAACTTTACTGAAAGGAAAGGTGGCCTATAGCATGAACAGAGAAGAGTGGATAGAGGCGGGTGCCTTCGAGTGGCAACGTAACGGTGATGTCAAGGTATTCAGCTTTGCCAATCAGCCTACGGCTCGTTATATCAGGTTGTCTGTTACGGAGGCTGTTGGCAATTATGGCTCCGGCAGAGAGATTTATGTATTCAAGGTTCCCGGAACAGAAAGTTATCTTCAAGGAGACATCAACTTTGATGGTAAGATTGATGGTAATGACTTGACATCTTATACAAACTATACGGGGCTGCGAAAGGGCGATTCTGATTTTGAAGGTTATATCAGCAATGGAGATATTAATAAGAATGGCTTGATCGATGCTTATGATATCTCGGTTGTTGCTACACAACTTGAAGGTGGTGTAGGTACCCGTGGAACAGAAAAAGTAAACGGTGCTGTTGAAATCAGTACTTCCAAGAAAATCTATGCCAAGGATGAGCTTATTGAAATAGAGGTGAAAGGCATTGATCTCAGTGCTGTCAATGCCCTGAGTTTTGCTTTGCCCTATGATCAGCAAGCTTATGAATTCGCGGGTGTCGAATTACAGCATATGGGTGAAATGGAAAATCTCACGTATGACCGTCTGCATAGTAACGGCTTAAAATCTTTGTATCCTACCTTTATTAATGTGGGAAATAAAAAGACGCTTGAAGGAACTACTAACCTATTTGTCTTGAAGTTCAAGGCAAAGCGGAAACTCACCTTCGACCTGAAGTTAGTGGATGGTTTATTAGTAGATAAGAAACTTAATACGCATAAGTTGTAAAGCTTGACATCGCTGTCATGTAATTGAATTGCATTATGAAGAAAAAACTGTTAACTCTCATCTTGTGTATGAGCTATTTATGTGCGATCAATGCACAGTCGTTTAGTAAGTCTGAAGTAAAACAGTCCATGCGTCGGGTAGCCGACTGGCAGATTGCCCATTATAATAAGGCTATTTACGGCGATCTTAACTGGGTGAATGCTACTTTTTATTTGGGACTTGCCCATTGGGCGGCAGTGGCCGAGCAGACAGATCAGGATGATTCCTATTATAAATGGTTGTTGCGTCTTGGAAATCGCAATTACTGGCAGGTCGATCAGCGGATGTATCATGCAGACGATATCTGCATTTCTCAGGCTTATCTCTATCTGTACGAAAAGTATAAGAGAAAAGGCATGCTTATTCCCACGTTGGCACGTGCCGAATGGGTGGCTACACACCCTTCTTCGGGGTCTTTTAGACTTGACTACTCGGATGGCAGTACGTTAGAACGCTGGACCTGGTGTGATGCGCTTTTTATGGCCCCTCCTGTTTATATGAAACTTTATAATATAACGGGTGATAAGAAGTTTATCCGTTTCATGGATAAAGAATATAAGGCCACTTACGATTATTTATTTGATAAAGACGAAAACCTTTTCTATCGCGACCACCGCTATTTTACAATGAAGGAGGCCAATGGGGCTAAGGTTTTCTGGGGACGTGGGAATGGTTGGGTTCTCGGAGCTCGTAGAGATCTTGCGAGAACTTCCTGCCAAGAGTAAATATCGTCCGTTTTATGAAGAGTTATTTAAAAAGCTGTGTCATCGCATTGCCGGTTTGCAGAGTAGTGATGGCTTCTGGCATGCGAGTCTGTTGGATCCGGCTTCCTATCCGTCACCCGAAACTAGCGGTAGTGGTTTCTTCGTGTATGCTTTAGCTTATGGCATTAACGAAGGGTTATTGCCTGCGGAGAAAATGCTTCCGGTTGTTGACAAAGGGTGGAAAGCATTGCTTTCAGCAGTAGAGGAAGATGGGAAGCTGGGATATGTACAGCCGATTGGTGCCGATCCTAAAAAGGTGACTCGCCAAATGACCGAAGTCTATGGACCGGGAGCCTTCTTATTGGCGGGAACAGAGATCTACCGGATGGCGCAGGATGCACCGAGGGAGCATACAAATATCTCACCGATACGTGTTCGAGAGATAGCAGAGATGTTATCAGACAAACCACAAGGCATTGGTGTTTCCTATAAAGATCGCACATTTTGGGAGAAGGTCAAGCAGAGTGATGATGTGCAACAATTGCTTTTGGAAGAGGCGCCTTTATTGCTTAAGAAGGGGATGCCTCCGTTTGTTGATTCGTTATACCTGCATTTGAATAAGACTAATATTCGCTTGCCGGGAGAGGACATGATGAATGCCCGGTATCAATATCTGTTTAGGCTTACGTTAGCCGAATGTGTGGAAAACAAAAGACGTTATGTTCGTGCCATTGAGGAAGCGTTGATAGCACTATGTAATCAGAAATCCTGGTCTATTCCCGCTCATGATCGGAACCTGAATAACTATAAGGGGACTGATTACTATGTAGATTTAGTTGTGGCTACGGCTGGAAATGGCATAGCTCAATGTGTTGCCATGCTTGACGACCGCTTGTCCCCCGAAGTGAAAGCACGTGTTCAGTGCGCCTTCCGTGAAAAGATGTTTCGTCCGGTTTACCGCAGTCTGGAAGAGACAAAGCCGTTTGGCTGGTTTACGGTAACCAACAATTGGAACTCTGTTTGTTTAGCTGGTGTTACGGGAGCGGCACTTACCCTACTGCCTGACAAGGAAGAACGGGCTTATTTCATTGCTGCAGCGGAAAAGTATAACGTATATGGAATGAAAGGCTATGCCGATGATGGCTATTGCAGTGAAGGGGTAGGTTATTATAATTACGGTTTCCGCGCCTATATTTTATTGCGTGAGGAGGTTTGCCGTGCAACGCAGGGGAAGATTGATTTTTTCCGTAATTCAAAGTTTGTTCGCATTGCTCAATATGGGAAGAAGATACAAATAGTTAATGGAATTTGTCCCGCTTACTCCGATTGTCGAATAGCTTATCGCCGGATAAGTCTATCATCGATTATTGTGATCAGGCACTTGGCATTGTTTCTTCCAAAGAGCAATCGACCTTTCCCGTAGGAGAGAATTTCTCTCTTCAGCTACTTGAATTCTTCCCTATTCAGGCTTGGAAGATAGAAAAGAATGATGAGATTCGACAAGCTCTGCAAGATGAATCAGACCTACTTCGGGCTTATTACAATCAAGCAGATGTTCTTATTGCTCGTCCGGCCGAAGGTACTTCCTGTCGCTTGGCTATTTCGGCCAAAGGAGGTAATAACGCCGAAAGTCATAATCACAATGACATCGGTTCTTATGCGGTTGTTTTAGGTGACCGAACGATGGCAGGAGACCAAGGTGGTCCTTTCTCCTATCCGGGTGATTATTTTGATTCCGGTGCTCCTGAGAAATATAAGATTAAAGGCTCATTCGGGCATCCGGTTCCGCTAGTCGACGGCGTAACCCAGTCTACAGGTATCAAAGCAAAAGGTGTTGTGTTGAAGAAAGAATTTACAAATGAAAAAGATGTATTTAGCATTGATCTTACTTCAGCTTATTCTACCCCCAATTTAGATAAGCTTACTCGTACTTTCGTTTACGAACGCCAAGGTG
Organism: Bacteroides reticulotermitis JCM 10512; assembly: GCF_000517545.1. Taxonomy (GTDB): domain Bacteria; phylum Bacteroidota; class Bacteroidia; order Bacteroidales; family Bacteroidaceae; genus Bacteroides; species Bacteroides reticulotermitis. The sequence goes on from NZ_BAIV01000007.1 coordinate 160,149, forward strand.
CAGGCAATTTTAGTGTCAATGATGAATTTACAGCGAAAGTTCCTATTCGATTCGAAACAGCCGTTACAACACAAACTAATTGGAGTATTTTAGACGACACACATCTTTTGCTTACTACTGAAACAGAACAGATGGTTATTTCTATTGAAGCTTCCGGTGCAGTTAAGTTTACGCATGAAGTGATTGAGGTAAACTCACCGGCTTATACACGTATTGGAATCGTACTCAAAGATCAGGCAAGAACCGGATATATTCGGTTGTCCATGTCTGCAAAGTGAGTTTGGTCTTGATAAAGAAAATCTATGATTATAAGTCGAATGCAATAGCTGTTGCTGGTAACAGCTATTGTCCCGGCTTGGTGATAAGTCGTACGACAAACCAGGCGTGATAGAGGAGGGTGCTTATCCAACCGTAGTGTTTGGCCATGATGCGGAAGCGTTCCTTTAAAGATGCTTTCCGGTTTTGTGTTGTCATTCCTTCCTCCAGATAATCGATAATTGTCAGATGCGTATTGTGCGTGGCATGCGCTTTCTTGAGTATGCGGATACACCAGTCAAAGTCGGCTGAATACCGGTAGTGTAGATTGTAGGGCTCAACAAGTGTACGTCGGGGGAAAAAAGCTTGGTGGCATACAAGCATCCCCTTTCTAAAATCCTTCCAGGTCAGGGTTTCCGGAGCTGATAGGCGGCGCATACGCAGGAAGTGCCCGTTCGTGTCGACAATGGCGGTTTCTCCGTAAAGAACATCCGGGAGATCGTTACGGCGGAGTGTATACACCATCTGTTGTAGCGTGTGGTCTTCATGGAAACAATCGCCTGCATTGAGAAAGCAGAGGTAGTCGCCGGTAGCCAGGGAAATGGCTTTGTTCATCGCATCGTATAAACCTTTATCCGGTTCGCTCACCACCTTGTCTATTTGTGCCCGATATTTTTCAACGATGCCCAAGGTGCCATCCACTGAGGCCCCGTCTACAATGATGTACTCTATATGTCGATAGGTTTGCGAAATAACACTTTGAATGGTTTCTTCCAGAACCTTTTCCGCATTGTAGGTGACTGTGATAATTGAAAATGTAGGCGTAGGGTGGTTGTTATGCATGCTTCCCCGTTATTTTGTTGTAAAGGTCCGTATACTTCTTGGCAATAACACTCTCCGAGTAGTTAGTCGCCACTTTGCGATGGGCTTGCTCGGATAATTCAGGATAACCCGGGTCTGTCAACACCCAATGTATGCCCGTGGCTAAGTCTTTCGACGATTTATATTCTGCCACGTAGCCATTGTGCAAGTGATCTATCATTTCGGGGATGCCACCTGTGTTAAATCCGACACAAGGAGTTCCGCAAGCCATGGACTCCATCACCATATTAGGCAGATTGTCTTCGAGAGATGGGAGCACAAACAGATCGACTGCATTGTAGATGTCAACCAATACGTGCTCGTCCTTTACATAGTCCAGCGGATAGACTTTGAAAGGAAGCAAGTCTTGTATTTGTTGAGACTCGTTGCCAAATACGACGACTCCTAAAGACTCCTTTAGTTCCGGATGCTTGTCGGCCAACAGTTTGCATGCTTCGACTAGATAGTCTACCCCTTTGCGTTTGTCGGTGATTTTAACGGATCCGAATAGAATCAATTTTTGATTTAGTGGCAGTTGGCACTTAACACGAGCCTCGTTCTTGTTTCCGGGTCTGAACAAGTTGGTGTTGATTGGATTCGGAATACTTACTAGCGAGTGTTCGGTAAGCAGGGAACTAATCTGCGCTTTCTCTTTAAGCCAACGGCTGCAAGTGACGAAATTAATGCGGGATATGTTGTATATCTTTCTCTTCTTTCGAAAAATTCGATTGGAAAGGTCCTTCTTACCGCCTCCTCCATAAATAAAGGGGCAGTGATGGCACTCATCGCTATAATGATCGCAGTCGTAGGCATAGTGGCAGATACCTGTGCAAGGCCACATATCGTGCATGGTCCATACAACCGGTTTGCCGGATTCCAGAATCTTGCGAATATGCTTTAGCGATAACATTCCTTGGTTGATCCAATGCAGGTGAATGACGTCAGCCTGTTGAAATTCGGGAAGAGAGGTTATATCAGTGCCGGTATTAGCTATGTCGACCAAGAAAAGGTTGTTCTTATGAAAACGGTTGGCTTTCCAGATCACGATCCGTTCCCATACAAATTTCCAAATTTGTGTCCATCCCTGTTTTAAACCGACCACACTGATTTTGTCGGTCTGCTTGTCGCGTACCAGCATCTTCGCCTTAATGCCGTTGTCCTTTAATGCCTCCATCAATCTACTGGCGGCAACAGCGGCCCCGCCTGTGCGTTCGGACGTATTGATAATAAGTACCCTCATAGCCTGTTATAAAGTTTGCACAAAGTTACGCTTTTCTAGCTAAAGTCTTTAAAATATCGGCCAATTCCTTGGTATAGTTCTCTAAATTGTATGTCTGCTCGGCCAAATGCCTTCCATTTTGTCCCATTTCGACCGCCTTCTCAGGATGTTGCTGAAGGAAGCGTATAGCTTCTTCCCAACCGTTGACATCGCCATACGCTACGGTGATGCCCGCTTCTTCGTGGTCAATATCCATTTCGAATTTCGGATTGCGTGAAGTGATTAGCGGAATACCTAAGGCTAGAGCTTCTACCAGAGTCGTTAGTCCCACGGTGTAGGGAAAGTCCAGACACGAGATAACTACTGCCTGGCTGGAGGCCACTTTGAGAGCTAATTCATAAGGGATGATTCCTTTCACGAAGTGAATGCGAATATGCGGTTGATCGGCATACGCCTGTAGAATTGTGTCGTATTGTTGGTCGCCATTGGCACTCGACGTATAAACCTCAAGAGGTTGTTGAGTTGCAGCAAAGGCTTGTAGCAGCGTTTGGAAGTCACGGTTTTCTTTGCCCGTAGAGATAAAGAAATCCTTTTTCCCGGGTTTATCTACCTGGATTAAATGATCATAGAAATCAAGATCAGCTCCCCAATGGATGAGATGAAGTCGCTCTGCCCGCACCTTGCGGGTGCTCAAGGAATCTTCGATGAGTGCTCGGCTAAAGAAAAACAGGCAGTCAAGCCCTTTGTAGAAGAGTTTAGAAACTTGGTTTTTTAAATATCCGTTGGATGCCGGAACGGCCTGATGATGCCAGATAGCGATCGGCTTGCGATAAAGCCCCAATGCGCGTAGAAAAATGAGTAATTCCAGTCCCCGATAAGAAGTACCATACAATACGTCGTAAGATTGCTTGCAACTCAGAATGGTGATCAGGTTGTAGATCATTAACCGGAGGCGGGAAGCGTATGCTTTGAAAGGGTGGATAACTGTGTCGATTCCGTTTCTTTCAAAATGAGTCAGCCCATACAGGATGTGTCCCGGATGTTTAAACTCTTTCCATTCTTCCAAGGCCGGGAGAATGGGGCGCGTATGATAATAATATATTCTCATGCTCCGAAGTCTCCTTTCAGTGTTCGTTGGATGCGCCGGATAGCCTTTGCCGTAAATGAATTGGTACGTGCATAATAGCGTACATACGCATTCCGTGCTTTCGGATCTTCCGCAATGGGGGAGAGTTTACGCACTTCCAAAGGTTGTAAGTGGAGGTTGGAAGCATAAAGCCCGCCTCCTCCGCAGTTGGTGCCACTTCCGTCGAATCCATTGTTTTGTACTAAAGACTTGCCAACATTGAGCGAAAGTATATTGTGTAGAAATAAAGAAGCGTTCCAACGAATGGCCCACGAGTTGTTTTTACCCTCTACCTGTCGGCGTAGCATGCGGGTGTACCCATATTTCCCATTGAAGTCGAACGTATACGTAAGTTTCTGTTTTTCCAATTCATTCAGTAACGCTTGCCCATCGGGATTGAAAAGTTCCATGCCCGATCCCAGGTAGCCCACCCCCAACTGCCGGTCCATTTAATCAGGAAGGTATCGGGCAGAGAAGGATCCTGCGTGAAGTCGCAGCCCTGAATATGTCCTACCGAAGGCTCATCCCGATACGTTTCGAGTGCATCATTCATGAATTGCAGGAAGTAGGGAGCTACTACTAAATCGTCTTCCAGCACGATTACCTGTCCGAAGTGATTGACCTGAGTGGTAACCCCATCGATGATGTTGCGTGCCAATCCCCAGTTTTCGTCCCGTTCGATAAGTGTAACGGAGGCGAATCCGGTAATTTCACGTATCAGTTGTCGAGTCTCTTCCACCGCCTGCACGTCTTCATCTGTCCGGGCGGCATCGGAATAAACAAACAGCGGGCTCTCGCTTGCCAGTTGATTCAGTTGCAAGGATTGAACTACTTGGCTGGTATGTGCCGGGCGGTTGTATACGAAGAGTAATATCGGTGCGCAGGTCATAAGCTTATTGTTTAGGGTTGGTTTCATCAATCGCTTCCTTCAAGGCTTCCAGGTACGAAAGCCCATACTTAAGATCCGGTTCGATGTAGTTGCCTTCGGCCCATTCGTTCCACGATTTGAGAAATACGATCCGTTCCTCTGCCGGCTTGTGTACAACATTGGAGAAAGAAGTCCGCACATGTTTTTTGAATCGCTCCGGGGTGGAGTTAATCAAGATATGGCCTCTTCTGCCGGAGCGTGGAGAGTGGTCCCAATTGGGTATGATGGTGGGATAGCAATCGGTTTCGCGGTCCTCCGATCCGGAGAAATAGGTGGCAGCCTTCGCATAGTCCACCAAACGTCCTTTCTTGAAGATGAGTCGCATGGCTTTCATGTGAATCTTCTCCAACAATGAATAGTCTTGTTTAAAGAAATCGAATAGGCGGACGATGTTAACAGCATCGAAGCCCATGGCTCGCAGTGCCGCAACATCATTTGCATTGTTCGTCTGTCCAACGAAGTGAATTCCTTTCAAACCGTTCTCCTGAGCTAGTTTTTGCCATAAACGGATGAAGCGTTCGGCATCCGGCAGTTCGAAAGGAGCGTATACCATGAATAGCGGTTTACCGTCCACCTGAATGTAACGGTGATCTTTGAATGCCGGTAACAACGTGTTGAAATGCGCTATCTCGTCAGCTTCGCCCGGATAGAGCTGTTCCATCAATACCTGATGGGTACCTTCTTTGCTAAACTGCTTGTCTTCCCAGCTATGGTTGGCCCAAGAAAGACAGAAGGGGAAATCCGGTTGGCCGGATGCCAAGACCTCCTGAAAAGGGCGTTGCAGCAGTTGGCGTCCGTTGCCAAACCAATAGTGCCAGTAGCAGAATCCTTCCACTCCATAGGTACGTGCCATCTCGGCCTGTTCGATCCGGGTTTCGGGTACACGCAAATCGTAATAGCCCAGATCGGCGGGAACTCGTGGCTGGTAATGGCCGTGAAACAAAGGCCTGGCTTTACCGACGTTGGTCCATTCGGTAAACCCTTTTCCCCACCATTGGTCGTTCTCGGGAGTCGGATGAAACTGAGGCAAGTAGAGTGCGATGACGCGAACCGGTTGCTTATTCATATCTATTTCGTTTTCTTATTAGCGATGCGTTTACTGATTTTGGTGTAGAACCGTTTCAGACTGTAACGTTCTAACCTTTTTCGTATAAAGCCGGGTAATGCTTGCAGGAAGTCGGCGGTACATCCGGATTCCCATAGCAGGGATAACCAGACGCTTTGCTTAGGAACACACAGGCTGTTCCAAGGTTTATTCCCACCCACGTAGTGGAGCTGTACCGGAGTGGCAAGTGCTTCTTCAAAAGTCCGGCAGGCTTCCTCGTGTCGTTGAGGGAATCCGTCATTCTCCTTGTAAAAAGAGGCTGTTCGGGTATCTGTATGATAATAATTCGTACAGACTACGAACTTCAGAGGCAAGTAGCTATGTGAGGCCAGCAGCATAGAATCATGCAGTCTTGCTCGGGTAGCCGGAGGCGGTGGTAGTTCGCTTTATAGTAATCCGTTAGTTTTTGCTGCATGGCATTCTCGCGGATCACCTTCAGGTTCATCAACAGATAACCTGCAGCAATTTCTTTCTTTAGTATTTCCTTCTCTTCAAGGGTGAAATCGGGATCGTAATTCTTCATTCGGTCGCTCTCTAAGATCTGTCCCACTCCGGCAAAATAAAAAAACCGGTCCGGATGCATGAAGTAGGATTCGGAGATGTCGCCCGTGAAAGCAACGTCTACATCCGAACAGATGATCCGGTCGTATTGAGGAAATATTTCAGCGGCAATGAGTTTATAGTAAATCTCCTTAGAGAAATGAGCTTTGCTCTGCAGGATATGCGCATCGTCGTCGAAAGCGGAAGTATCTATAAAGTCCAGTGTGGCATTGTCGAATTTGGCGACAAGGCGGTTTATCTTCTTTTGTGCAGCCAATGGAATATCGGTGTGCAGCACATAGAGTTTGTATGTGTAGCGAGGGGCAGCTTGTTTAAGCATGGAGTAGATGGCTACTTGAGCTGCTACCACGTAGTTCTTATCGAAAGTAAAGAAGACCGGTATTTTCTCCATAATAAACTAATTTCTATATATATAACGTCCATGATCGCGGATGAAAAACAAGGGGGTGAAGAAAGCACGAAGGCTTTGAATCGCTCCTTTTTTATCCGTAACAAGTTCTCGCTTATGTTTCAGGCAAAGATAGCAAGTTTTGAAGATATGCCAAAGATCACCTTTGCTCATATAAAAAGCTGCTTTCTCCGCTGTTTGGTCCCGAAAGCGGATGTGGGTACACAGCTTGAAATAGTTGCGGGTTGTTTCTCTGTTGGAACGCTTGCTCAGTGAAGAAACCGCTCGGATATATCCGCTTAATTTGCTTTCCGATCCGCGGCTGCCGGAATAGGTGGTCGCTTGATCATGCCTGCGCCAACGAACCAAGGAGTCGTCCAGATATCTGATTGCCCCGAAACTGCTGCAAACAGTGTAGGTGAAGTAATCGTATGACAGGTTGTATGCTGCAAAAGGCTGGAGCAGTGGCAACGCTTGTTTGGTGAATAGGATCTGATGCCCGAAACTCTGCGGAGCCAACAACGCATGGATCGGGCTGGGGAACTCTTCCAGCTTCTTCCGATGCAGTTTACCCAATACTTCTGCTCCTCTAAATAAAGTCGAGTTGTGGAAGATGAAAGAGCAATCTTCGATCTTGTCAACCAGTACTTCCAACTTGCGAGGCTCCCATACATCGTCCTGGTCGCAACTAGCTATCAGGTCGCCTGTTGCTTTTTGATAAGCGGAAAAGAAATTGCGGCTATACCCCAGTTGTTGAGGATTTCGATAGATACGAAATGGAATTTCAGGATGCAACTCTTCATATTCCCGGGCAATCGTTAGTGTGTTGTCCGTGGAACCGTCGTCCTGAATAATGAGTTCGTGGATTGGATAAGTCTGCCGCACCAGAGAGTCCAGTTGCTCCCGGAGATATTCTTCTCCATTGTACGTACACATTACGACCGATACTGTCTTCATCGCTTTTTCTTCCATAGATACTGCAGGCTTTCTTTAAATGTGACGGAACCGCTTGCCCACATGATGGCTATATACAGTGTTGCTGCCAACAGGATTTTGGCGGTACACAATAGGTATACGTTTGTGAGCGACTGCGTGGCATAATGGGTAGCAAGCATAACAGCTGTCGCAATGAGGGCATACGGCAGATGTCTTTCAGCATTTCAAACAGGCTCAGGCGGATCTCTTTCCATAAGAAATACTGCCAAACGAGTAGCCAACTGACATTGATGATCACGTAGAATTTAATCATGACGGGGATGCCATATGGGTAGCAATAGAGCATAACGGCTATTTGAATCAGCCCCAGTACAATGGTATTCCACATGAATATATTCGATTTTCCTTTGCTGATAATCAGGTTGGAGTAGAGTCCGCTGATGGTGGTGAATGCGCTTCCGATGCACAGTACCCGGAGGATTTCCGCACTTGCCGACCATTTGGAGGTGATGGCAATGGTGATCAGTTCCGGTGTAATTAGTGACAGTCCGAATAGGGTGGGAAAAGAGACGAAAGCTGTAAATCGCAACATCTTGCGAAAGATCCGTTTCTGTCGTTCACGATCGTCGGCAACGCTGGCAAGGATGGGTTGCGCCACCCCGTTGATCATTCCAGTAATGACGGAATAGCCCATGTAGTTCCATTTGTTGGCTTGGTTGAAGTCGCCAACTTCTTGCTCGGTGTAGAATTTCCCGAGAATAACGGATAGTATATTGTAATTGATGTGCCCAAAGATGTTGGTTATCAACAGGCGACAACTGAAGGCGATCATGCCTTTGAGCGGGCGCAGATTGATTTGCATCGAGGGTCGCCATGGGGAGAAATACCAGCAAAAGCAGGTCAGCGATGTGATATAAACAATGCTCTGAGTCGCTATACCCCAGTAAGCCATTCCGTAGAACGCCATTGTGACACCGGTTACTCCTGAGATGACAAGGCTGGACATTGTGGCAATGGCTTTTTGCTTCACCATCAGATTGCGGAATATGTATGCACTCTGAGCCGTGTTGAGGCTGGCAATGAGGAAACCCAGAAATGAATAGCGTGCCAAGGGTGTTAATGCCGGGGTGTTATAGAAGTCGGCAATGAGGGGGGCACACAAAAATAACAAGAGGTAGAGCCCTATTCCCATAAGGGAACTGAACCAGAAAACGGCATTGTAGTCTTTGTGGAGTATCTCCTTTTTATTAGCGAGGGCGGCTGTGAAACCACTCTCTTGCAAACTTCCGGCTATGAGTGAGAAAATGCTGAGCATACCTACCATTCCGTAGTCCTCCCGGCTTAGCAGGCGGGCAATAAATATACCGAAAAGAAGATTTAGTAATTGCTGAGCACCATTACTGAATCCTCCCCAGAATAGTCCTTGGGCCGTTTTCTCTTTCAAAGATTGTTCCTTGCTCATTTTCTTTTCTTCCCTCAGTTGGGGTAAGTTTCCTATAAAAAGATAAGAATACATGAAGAAGTCTTATGAGGTACTTCCGCTCATGTATTCTTATGCTATATGAATTTATTTCACTTCGCTACCAGGCTTCACTTCGCGTCCGGGCATGATAACCGACAGGCTTCCGTCGTTGTTTTCAGCACTTAGAATCATGCCTTCGCTAACAATGCCTTTCAACTTACGCGGAGCCAGATTGGCGATGAAGCATACTTGCTTTCCAACCAACTCTTCGGGCTTGTAATGCTGGGCAATACCCGAAACGATGGTACGTGTTTCCAGTCCGTCGTCAATTTTGAATTGCAGCAATTTGTCGGCCTTGGGCACTTTTTGGCATTCAAGCACGGTTCCCACACGAATATCCAGCTTGGTGAAGTCATCGAACTCGATGTTCTCACGGATTGGGTTGGCTTTATAATTCGCTTCTTCATTGGCTTTTTTCGTATCGAGCAGCTTCTGAATCTGTGCTTCAATTACACTATCTTCCAGCTTCTCGAACAAGAGTTCCGGCGTGTTCAACTGATGGCCTGCCGCCAGTAAGTCGTTTCTGCCCAATTCAGTCCACTCAAAACTGTCCATCTTTAACATTGTACGCAATTTCTGCGAGCTGAACGGAAGGAACGGTTCAAAGGCGATGGCCAGATTGGCTACCAATTGCAGGGAGATGTTTAGGATTGTTCCTACGCGTTCCATATCGGTCTTTGCCAATTTCCAAGCTCGGTGTCGGCCAGATATTTGTTACCGATGCGTGCCAGGTTCATGGCTTCTTTTTGGGCATCGCGGAACTTGAATACGTCGAGCAGCTTTTCTACTTCTGCTTTCACATCCGCGAACTCTCTCAATGTTTCTTGGTCGTAATCGGTCAATTCGCCCTGCGCAGGTACGCAACTATCAAAGTATTTCTGAGTCAACACCATCGCACGGTTGACAAAGTTGCCGTATACTGCTACCAATTCGTTGTTGTTGCGGGCTTGGAAGTCTTTCCAAGTGAAGTCGTTGTCTTTTGTTTCGGGTGCATTGGCGGTCAGTACATAGCGAAGTACATCTTGCTTACCAGGGAAATCGGCTAGGTATTCGTGCAACCATACCGCCCAGTTGCGGGAAGTCGAGATCTTGTCGCCTTCCAGATTCAGGAATTCGTTGCCCGGTACGTTGTCCGGCAGAATGTAGCTGCCTTCGGCTTTCAGCATGGCGGGGAATACGATGCAGTGGAATACGATATTGTCTTTACCGATGAAGTGGATCAAGCGGCTTTCGGGATCTTTCCACCATGTTTCCCAACTATCAGGAAGTAGCTCTTTTGTATTGGATATATAGCCAATCGGGGCATCGAACCATACATAAAGAACTTTTCCTTCGGCATCTTTCAACGGAACCGGGATTCCCCAGTCGAGGTCACGGCTAACGGCACGTGGTTGCAATCCCATGTCGAGCCAGCTCTTGCATTGCCCGTATACGTTGGGACGCCACTCTTTATGGTCTTCCAGGATCCATTTGCGTAGCCATCCTTCGTGTTTATCAAGTGGGAGGTACCAATGCTTGGTTTCTCTCATTACAGGTTGGCTTCCGCTGATGGCACTTTTCGGATTGATCAGGTCGGTGGGCGAAAGGGATGTACCGCACTTCTCGCATTGGTCGCCGTAGGCTCCTTCCGAATGGCAATGTGGGCATTCTCCGGTGATGTAGCGGTCGGCAAGGAATTGATGCGCTTCTTCATCATAGTATTGTTCGGATGTCTTTTCGATAAATTCGCCTTTTTCATATAGCGTTTTGAAGAAATCCGAAGCCAACTGATGATGGGTCTGTGAAGTGGTACGGCTATAAATATCGAACGAGATACCAAACTCTTCAAAAGATTTTTTAATCAGTGAGTGAAAACGGTCTACTATATCTTGTGGAGTAACCCCTTCCTTTTTGGCACGGATTGTAATAGGCACCCCGTGTTCGTCCGAGCCTCCGATAAATAAAACATCCTCTTTTTTCAGGCGCAGGTAGCGCACATAAATATCTGCCGGCACATATACGCCAGCCAGATGCCCGATGTGGACAGGCCCGTTCGCATAAGGCAATGCCGATGTGACGGTGGTTCTTTTGAATTTCTTTTCCATTGATATCGCGTGATTTTGTTGTTTCCAATTTTTGCAATGTGCAAAGATAATGACTTTTCGCCACAGATTACATGGATTAAAGCAGATATTTACCTTTTTCTGTGGCGAATGCCGCATCGTAGCATGTCTTCTGATAGAGAACATCATTCATGCCGTCGGATTAATTGTTATAAACAAAGGGCTCATCACCCTGTAGCATGTATGGTGCCCGTCATCGAATCAAGCCGTTGAATGATTAAGTTTTAGCCTGGTATTTCTTACGTAATATTTGGTGGTGCCTGACCCTCTCAACTTGATATCCGTTTAGTCTTTTTATCAAAACACCTAGTCTTTAGTTCACATATATGTCTATGATGGCTCTTTTTGAAAACTGAGACTCTTTTTAATGCCTTAAAATAACGTTTTCTGAAATTATTAACGGTTAAATTGAAAACTTATTCTTTTTATTTGAAAATTAATTTATCTTTGCTGCGGTTAAAATCTAAATTAGTTTTAGAAATGCCAATTGATGCGTTCGTGGAATAAGCGAAACTCTAAGAAGGACGATAGAGGAACGGGAAATCCTCGTCCGTTGCCCATAAAAGGGCTTTTGTGGCTGTTAATGCCTGTTGGATCTGGTGTTAATAGTTAATCTTCCTATTATTAATACCCTACATATTAGGTATTAATGCTTGGTGAACAGACAATAATAAGATTGTTTGTTGTGTACAAACGCCCTGTGCGTAATATATTGCAGATTTAACTTGGAAACTATTAATCTATGAACTTAAAATTTAATAATGAGATGGATATCTTAAAACAACAAACACTTTTCGTTTGCGGATGCTGCAAACAATCTTTTCCAACCGAGGCCTTCTATATACACAAGAAAACTGGCCTTCCTGATAACTATTGCAAAGAGTGCCGCAAATCGTCCAGCCGGGCTCATCGGAAAACAGAGAAACATGCCCTTGCAAAAGAGAAAGAAGAAGACTATCCGGTTATCACCCGTATAGAGGACCTGTTTTGCGGGGGAAACTTCTCCGGCGTGCCTGTCAAATCGTAGCCGCCCGCGTAGAGCGGAAAAGGCGAAAACGTTATGAAACCGATCCTGAATGGGCGGGTGACGAATAAATTGAGAACTATTTTTATAAAAAACAACCATTCACAAAACCTAATTATATCATGGGAAGGATCAAGCAGGGACTGGACTATTTCCCCTTAAATACTGATTTTATGCACGATCGTGTTGTGCGGCGTGTGATGAAGCGTGAAGGCGATTCTGCCTTCGCGATCTTGCTCTATACCTTGTCCTACATCTATTCGGGCGAGGGCTATTACATCTATACGGATGATGATTTCTATGACGAGCTTTCCGATCAGTTTTTCAACACGGATAATGACGGTGTTCGTCGCGTGATCCGCTTGATGGTGGAATACGGTTTCTTCGACACCGGGCTTTATGAACGCTATGGTATTCTAACTTCTGCTGATATCCAGCGGCAATTTCTTTTTATAACCAGGCGTCGTCGGAATCAGCAGCATATCCTTCCGGATTACTGTTTGCTTTCCGAAGAGGAGGTAGAACCGTCTGCTGAAAGTGTGCGTTCATCCAATGCAAGCTCAATATCTTCTCCGGATGATGTTGCAGAATCACCCGAAATTGTAACGCAAACCCGGGATAATGTAACGCAAACCGGGGATATGGTAACAAAAAACACCTCCATAAAAAGAAAGGAAAGAGAAAGAAAAGAAAACATCCTCCCTAACCCTCCTTTGGGTAAAGGAGGGAATGATGAAGGAGGGAGAAATTTTGGAGAAGGGAATAGGAGTGTGCCCATTAATGAATGTGAATCGGAAGATGGGGTAGAACCTGAAGAGGTTTCCAGAAAAGTAGGTTTGGAAGAGAATGCCGTAATCAGGGGAAAGTCCATGAAGAAGAGATGTGAACTGACGCAGGCGGATATTGATCGAATACAAGCTCCTTCTGACGGACAACCACGCAACCTAGCCGGTCTGCTGGAAAACTTTCGCCTTTATCACATTCCACCTGCCGAACAGTATGCCATCTTGCTGAAAAGTAATTACGGAGCGATTGGCGGAAAGGTTTGGAGTGCTTTGGGAGTTATTCGTGGAAGCGGTGGGAAGATAAAACTCCCCGGTCACTATCTATTGAGTGTGCTAAATAAATAAAATATCCATTATTTGTTTGGTCTAATATGTTGTATGTTAATATATTAAATTAGAAGATGATGCTTTTGTAAACTTATTAACGCACACTTTTAAAATTCCTTGTACAGCCGAAAATAAGACTCTATATTTGCATTGTCGATAAGCTTAAAGACACAAACTAATAAATTTACTAACGACTAAAAAAACTTATAATTATGCCTGTATTATACAAACCCTTCCAGTCTGTACTGGAAGACAAAAAGAGCGGTAAAAAGCTCTTCTATCCTCGAGTTGTACGTTCGGGAAATGTGGACTCCACACAACTTTCTAAAGAGATCGCTGCTTATTCTTCCCTCTCTCCGGGAGACGTGAAAAATGCACTCGATAACTTGGTTACCGTGATGGGACAGCATCTCCAATCTTCGGAAAGTGTGAGTGTCGATGGCCTGGGTACCTTCCGTATGGTAATGTTGGCTCGTGGAAAAGGGGTGGAAACGTACGATGAAGTATCGGCTGCACAAGCTACGCTCACCGTTCGATTTCAGCCGGCCACGACTAGGAATCTCGATCGTACCACTGCCACTCGCTCCATGGTGACGGGTGCCAAATGTGTACGCTATGACAAACTTGTCTCCGGAACAGGTGGTGAAAACCCCGGAGAAGGTGGTAATGAGGGCGGTGGGGAAGCACCGGATCCGAGCGTCTAAATAGATTTGTACACAATATGTAAATGATTGATTTGACTATCTATTCTATTTCTAACTAAACTAAGAAACATCCACTAACATGCGAAAACTTAATTTAATCGTGGTGCATTGCTCCGCCACGCGGGAGGATTGTACACTCTCTCCGGAAGCTTTGGATTTGATGCATCGCCGTCGAGGGTTTACCGGGACAGGTTATCACTACTACATTCGTAAGGATGGCACCGTACATCTCACTCGTCCCGTTGAACGCATCGGTGCACATGTCAAAGGATTTAATGCTAATAGTATAGGAGTCTGCTACGAAGGAGGACTGGACTGTCGGGGACGCCCGGCAGACACCCGCACTTCGGCGCAAAAAGCTTCCCTGCTCTTGCTGATCCATCAGTTACAACAACGTTTCCCAGGTTGTCGGGTATGCGGGCATCGAGATCTCAGCCCGGATTTAAACGGCAACGGAGAAATAGAACCGGAAGAATGGATTAAGGCTTGTCCTTGCTTCGATGTGGAGACCCTGTTTCAATCAAAAAACGAATAGTACACGTATTGTGATCTGTTTGTGAAGAGAATCAATAAAGAATAATCAAAAATTCAAGTTTGTAATTTCACCGCAAGAGAATCATGCGGAGAAGCATCGGATGAGTTTTTCCCGGGAAGAACTCCGTGCCCTCTGTGTCCTCTTGGGTAAGAAAAAACGGAAAGGAGGTATATTATGGCAAAAAAGAAATCAGTATGGGATGTGATCCTTAAGGTGGTTATCGCAGTGGCTTCGGCCTTGGCAGGCGTTTTAGGCGCTAATGCGATGAATCTGTAATATAATAATTAGGCTCCCTATCACATGAATATGCGTACGACTTCAATTGCTAGGGGCCTTCTAATATTTATAATTTCCCTTTCACGAATTAATTATATATAAAAGAAAAAATATGAATAAAAGACTATTATTGATATCTGCCTTTTGGCAATATTCAGTTTTAACTGTTTGGGGCAGCGGCAAGTACCTATTAAAAATGTACCTAGTCCGGAAATTGCAGGTTTGGGAGAATATGGAAGGGTACCGGTAAGTTTATATACAGGAGTTCCGGACATATCTGTGCCTATTTATGAATTAAACGCAGGTGGCTATTCTCTATCACTTTTTGCTAGTTATCATCTGGCTTCGGTTAAACCAAATTCTCAGTCAGGTTGTCTTGGGCTTGGGTGGAATCTTATAGCTGGTGGATATATAACACGTTCTGTTCGTGGAACGTATGATGAGAAATGTGAATCAAATGGATATGCTCCTGGTTATTATGCACATGCTTCAAAACTAAAAAATATTAGTAATGAACAGTTTGAAGCAGAAACTATGCATATACAGAATGCAGAGAGTAACTATTATGAATTAACTGCAGACGAATTTTCGTTTAACGTTTCTGGTTATTCTGGAAATTTCTATTACGGAGGAGATGGAGAATGGCATGTTATCTCCGATCAGGATATACGCGTAGAATTTAACTCAACTGATGGAGAAGGTTTTGTGAGTCTATCGGAGGTGGGCAAACGTCTTGATGTCAGAAGTTGGGGAGCAAGTACGAGAAATAATCGTTTTTATAATAAATTCGCGCTGATTACTCCCGATGGCTGTAGATATGAATTTGGTGGAGTCAATGCAACTGAATATAGTATTCCCTATTATGCTCGATATAACAGTGATTTAATTGCCACTACCTGGAGATTGTCTAAGATAACGACTGTAGACAAGCGGGTGATAGAATTTAGTTATGACACCTCAGCTATTATGTGTGATCTTCGTTATGTGCCTCAACAGAAAGTGGTAACCAATGTACCATGCAGTTATAATGGAATACAGAGAGGCCGTTCAGGGATGACCGGGTATCTGCTTTTTCCGGTTAATCTTAAAACAATAAGAACACCAAACGAGATACTAGAATTCAATTACTATAATGAATACGGATATGGAGATAACTTTGTTGATGGCTATTTGGCATGGACAGACTATGCTAATTATGATTGGCAGGATATATATAATATGAATTTTGAAGATCCGGCTAATCAATTTACTCTATTTTTAGGAAATCAAATTGATAATACTAATCATGCAACGTTGCGCCAATCAATTAAGTCGAAATTAAAACATAAAATACTTCATTGCATTTATGTGAAAGGAAAGAATTCTAGGGCATTGAAAACTATATATTTTGACTATGTGAAGAATAATCGTATTAAATTGGCTTTGATTACTGAACGGCCTGGAAATCCGGATTTAATCCCCAATTATGTATGGCATCCACATGGGTATCATCTCCTTACTTGGTATAATGTACCCGAGAATTTGACAGGAGGTCGTGTGCCTGAATATCGCTTTCTTTATAATTCAGAAAAACATATGCCAAATGATTATGTGCGCCCGGAAGTTGACTCGTGGGGATATTATACAGGAGGGAGTGTTGAATTTGCCGCGATACCAGATTTTTCTCATACTGATAGTAATTTGCAATATACTTTGGCAGAAGTTTTAACGGAGATCATTTATCCAACTGGTGGAAAAAGTCGTTTTGAATATCAATTGAACAACTATTCAAAATGGTAGCTCCTTCTCTGACTTCATTGACGGATATAAAAGGTACTGCAGGGGGCTTGCGTATTCAGCGTGTTACTAATATGGATAAAGAAGATAACGTACTTGGATCTAAGAAATATTACTATTCGAATACCCGTGATCAATATGGTGAAAGTAGTGGGATATTGAAAAGTTTTCCTGTTAATGAAGTGGCATATACTATAAAGAATAGAGATAAGGAATCTGATCCAAAGAATTCAATATCTTTATATTTTAAATCAAAGGGAGGATATTGCGCTTCAGTTACCAATTTGAATACGCCAGATGTGGGTTATTCCTGTGTAATTGAAGAGACGTTTGATAAGGATAATAAGTCACAAGGCTATATTGTGCGCCGCTACTCTAACTACGATATGGATATTTATGGGGATACCCATTATGACGAACGAGCTTTCTATTCTATGTTGGAAGGAGATTTCTATACGATACCATTTAGTAGTCGTTCTATGGAGAGAGGTAAATTGTTGTCTGAAGAATACTATAGTAATACCAATTTTCTACGAAAAAAGGTGAATTACCGATATAAGGAAGTAAATCCGGGTTCATTTGTAACCGCCGATCAAATGGTGTTATTGTTTTGTGCAGACTTGGACAATTCCATGTTCCAGAAAGTGGGAACTTTAACTCGTACATATACGCATTCCTATCTGAATGATTCTGTGATAGAGACTCTTTATCCTCAATTAGGGAATATGGAATTTGTTGTGAAAAAGGCATATCAATACAATAAATATAAGCAGTTGAGCCGAGTTATTGGAAAAAACAGTGATGGGAGGAAGACTTTGACAGAATATGTATATGCCGCAACTCTACCGGAATATGGATGGATGGAGGAAGCACATATATTATCTCCGATTTCTAGTAAGAAAGAGCAGACGGGTGATTCTTTTCTAAAAGAAGTATATCAGTATAAAGGACCTATGCCTTACCTAAAGCAGATTAGTACGGATAGAAATGGCTATAAACATAAACATTATGAAGTAGAAGCTACAGATAATTATGGGAATCCTATTTATCTTCATGAAGAATCAATGCTTGTTGTCTTAATATGGGGAGGTGAAGGTCAACGATTAATATCACGAATAGAAAATGCGACTCTCAGCCAAGTTGAAGAAGCCTTGGGGATGAATGTGAAAGATTTTTCTTTATTGGATATATCTGCAATCAATTTCCAGAAAGTAGAAAATATTAGGCATAAGATTTTCGGAACGCATTTCTATATTTACAAATATACGAATGATCTGCGGCTACTGTCAGAAACAAAGCCTAATGGAATCACTGTGTTTTATAAGTATGATTTTCTAGGTCGCTTGATAGAGAGCTATGTTATGGAGTTGGAGAATGGGGATTATCAAAAGCGGATATTGAATATATATGACTATAATTATTATTATGGTTTTAAAGTTGAAAGTGAGGAGGAAATCCTAGAAAGAGGAGGACAATTATGAAACAATTTAATTTTATATTACTTCTAATTCTGTTATTGGGGTTTTCGCAAGAAATACTTGCACAAAAATCTTCGCAGAATGCTACAGATAATTTGAAGTACGACACACTGGAGAGAGAGATGGTTAAAACAGTATATTTGGATCATACTAATTTGTCCGATACATTGTCAGTAAATTACGCAAAATATTTGTTTCGAGTAAAAGAGCCGATATATATTTCTTTTAAGTCTAATTATTCAACCTTGGGGATAGGGACGGAGCAAGCACCGGATGAGTTATTATGTCAATTAAAAATAACAGATGAGAATTTACTCTCTAGCCAGGTATATTACCAGAATACGAAAAAAGTAGATCCGGATTCTTTGTCATTTGTGAATTTTACTGATACTCTTTTGTTGTTTGCTGGCACATATCATTTGACATCAACTGTAATAGAAAAGAGAGAGGATATTTTTACTTCTGTTGACAATAGTGTAGTCTTGAAAGCTAAAACTGCTAGTATTAGGGCAATAGAAAAGTATGAGCCAATTGATCCTTTGCCTCCAATCGATCCTTTACCACCGATCGATCCGGCTTGCCGATGGATTCAGTCAGACCGTTGCCTCTATTTTATTTAATGACTTTGTCAATAGAGACAAAGGGGATTACTCTGGAAGAAAAACCAATGCCGGCTATTCCTTTTCCTGCTATAAATTGGGAGGATGATCTATTGCCCGAGCGTTTCGGCAAAAATGCCGTATCTGTTTTCAAAAGCAGGACAGGGAAGAAGGAGGAAGGTATGCTTGTGGTTAATTACTATGACGGGTTGGGACGCTCGGAAGAAACTGTACAACAGGGTATGAGTCCAAATCATAAAGATTTAGTAATCTTGCAAGAATATGATGGATTGGGGCGTAAAAGCAATACGTGGTTGCCAGCTGTGACCACACATGATACAGGTGATTTCATATCTACAGATACCTGTAGGGAATTGGCGTGTAATACCTATAAGGGGGATTTATATCCGTATCTATCTCTTATTTATGAAAATTCTCCTTTGGAAAAAGTCATCAGACAACATAATCCGGGAAGAGTATGGCGTGAATATGGAAGATCGTTGAAAACAGATGAGTATGTTAATATTGCTGGCAATGACACATTGGATTGCTTCAGCTTTCAGTTGATAAATGGGGTCAGAGATGTATTAAATGTTACTGCAAGTAGGCAGTACGAAGATGGAAGTTTGCTGATAACTCGTTCGGAAGACGAAGACGGAGTTACTTTGTTTGAGTTTAAAGATCGTTTGGGAAGAACCGTTTTGAAGCGTTGTATAGAATCAAAAGTAAAAGAAGTCAAGCAGTTCTCAGATACTTACTATATTTATGATGATTTGGGAAAACTCTGTGCTGTTCTTCCTCCTGCATTATCCGACCGGCTGAGTATTGGCAGAGTTTCTGTAGAGAATCTTGATATGTATGCATATTTATATAAATATGATGTGGCAGGAAATCTGATGGCTAAAAAACGTCCTGGAGTTTCATGGGAATACTATGTTTATAATGCGAACAATTATCTAATATTTAGTCAGGATGGTGAAGAGCGTAAAAGAGGTGAGTGGAAATTCTCTATTCCGGATGTGTTCGGACGTGTTTGTCTGCAAGGGGTGTGCAAAATTGTGATTGATCCGTTTGATAATCCTTATTTAAAAACGCGTTTCAATACTTTATCGAATTGGTATGTTTGTGAGTATGTTGGGGCCGCTGAATATGGAGGATATCAGTTTAGCGGAAATCTTGGAGCAAAATTAATGGGGCCGAAACCATTAGTTCAAGTGATAAATTACTATGATAACTACGACTTTATGCACCTGAGGAATCTTTGGACAAAAGATGAGTTTATGTATGCCAGTAGAGACGGTTTCGCGGCTACAGCATCCAATGCTAAAGGAATGCTGACAGGGACAAGTAAACTACTTTCGGATTCATACGACCGATATTGTAATGATGAAACCGATATTGATTCCCAGTACAATTGCTCAGTGATGTATTATGATAACCGTGGGCGTCTTTCTCAATCTGTTTCCGATAATCATTTGGGTGGTCTGGATCATGATTTCTTTTCGTATGATTTTAACGGGAATCTGTTACGGCATTTACATCGTCAGAATGGGGCGGATAATGATACTTTGAGTGACTGTTATACTTATGAATATGATCATGTCGAGCGGCTTGTTAAGGTGATGCATCATTGGGGAGATTCCCCGGCTGTGACGCTAATCAATAATATGTATGATGACTTAGGACGTTTATCTCGGAAGGCATTCCATAATGGTCTTTTGGATACGTCTTATACATATAATATTCGTAGTTGGCTGACCGGAATCACAAGTACATCTTTTGAACAAACACTGCATTATACAGGCGGGCTGGGAACTCCGTGTTATAACGGTAGCATTAGCAGTATGACTTGGAAGTCAGGTTATGAAGATGTAAAGAGAGGCTACCACTTTACTTATGACGACCTGAGTCGTTTGATTAATGCGGAGTATGGCGAAGGTGATTTTCTTGCTCAAAACCTGAATCGCTTCAATGAGCAGGTAACTGGATACGACAAGATGAGTAATGTTCTTGGGATAAAGCGTTCTGGGTATGTTTCAGCCATGGGATACGGATTGATAGATGATCTGATGATGGCTTATAGTGGCAACCAATTGAAGTCAGTTTCAGATAGGGTTGGGGGGACTGTCTATGGTAACGGCTTTGATTTCAAAAATGGTACAAGCAAAGATAGG